>CALXYM010000006.1 GCA_944392965.1 uncultured Spirochaetaceae bacterium
TGCACTTCTCCTTCATCGATGGCCTTCTAATCCTCCCAGCCTTCTTCGGATCCCTCCTCTTCAGCTCAGTCATCTTCTCATTCCATGACTTCACCGCTTCCACTGCGACATCTCTTGCACATTGTATGAGTCCTGTAGGAAGAGATGGACACTCCTCCTTTATCGTCTCATATTGGACCTTGTGAAGGAACCTCTTGGATGTGCTGTTGTTGTTGATAAGGCACTCAGTTGACATGTTGAAGGCCCTTGCATACTGTTTCCTCGTCTCCACGATTGAAGAGACCTCATTGCCAGTGAGCTTGGGGAAAACGGTGATTGACCTTCGCATACAACAATCATACCATTCTTTATAATAGGAGGCAACATGAGAAACAACAACAATTCGGTCTCGACACTGCAGTATCATATCGTATGGTGTACAAAGTACAGGCATCCTGTGCTCACTGGAGCGGTGGAAGTGGAGACGAAAACGATACTGGCACAGACCTGTGCCGAGTATGGCTGGACACTCAAAGCGATAGAGGTCATGCCCGAGCATGTCCACATCTTTCTTGAGGCATCTCCTGATGATGCGCCCTCTTCGATAGCGCGCACTCTGAAATCAATCTCTGCGGTACATATCTTCACAGCCTTCCCAAAATTGAAGGAGCGCAAGTTCTGGGGATCCGGACTATGGTCCAGAGGATGCTATTACGGAAGTGTCGGTGCAATCACGGAGGAAAGCGTGAAAAAGTACATAGAGAACCAGAAGTCGAACATCGGAGGTACCGAATGATGAATTGTCCAATCTGTGGCAAAGAGATGGCAAAAGGAACAGTCATTTCATCGGGGAGTATGCCTTTCAACACAAACGTAACATTCAAGTTTGAATTGCACACTGAAAATGTCCGATCTTGCTTGATACTGGAAAAGAAGGCTGCTGCATACTATTGTCCGGATTGTGGCCATGTGATTGCCTTCTACAAGACGAAGTGAACTTTGCCGCATTCGTCCTGCAGGACAAGCCTGGCAGGTTTTCTGGCGGTATGTCTTATAAAAAAGGTGGATGGACAGTATTAGATAAATAATTATCTCCCCTACAAAGAACATCCTCATATGGTTTAAAATAAATCAGTGAAATAAAAGGAGATTTTGGCATGAAAAAGAGACTGTTGCAGGTAATAACATTTATTTTCATATCGATTCTCATCATTTCCTGCCAGACCATAAAGATAACTCCTGATTATTCAAATCCTGAGAACTGGGCCTATTATGCGGAAGGAATAGATAAAGATGTTGACCTTTTTCTTATCTGTCCAACGGTAGACATGGGGGAAAAAGGGAATCTTAATATGTCAATGGATGATGAAGGAACTAAAAGCAACTTCATTGGTGCTTTGAACATGGAAAGAGGAATATATGAGGAATATACAACGATGTACGCTCCGTTCTACAGGCAGATGACATTCCCTGTGTATGCAGAGAGAAAAGCGGAAGAAGGAATACATCTTGATATCGCCTACTCTGATATAAAAACTGCTTTCATCTATTACATGGATAACATTAACAACGGTAGACCTTTTATTCTTGCCGGGTTCTCTCAAGGGGCGCAATTGGTTTTAATGTTACTTGAAGATCTTTTTGACGATCCTGAATTACAGGATTCTCTTATCGCAGCCTACTGCATCGGATGGAAGATAACAGAAGAAGATCTTGAGGAATATCCTCACTTAAAAATGGCAAAGGGAGAATATGATACGGGAGTAATCGTCTCGTTCAATACGGAAGCTGCTGATGTAGATGATTCAATCATCGTTCCAGATGGAACAAGAACTCTGGGAATAAACCCTTTGAATTGGAGAACAGATAGCGTAAAAGCAGATAAATCATTAAACAAAGGAGCCTGTTTCACAGATTATTCGGGAGCGATAACAAAAGAGGTTCCTTTCCTTACGGGAGCATATCTTGATCAGGAAAGGGGAACATTGAAAGTTACGGATATAGAAGCAGAAGATTACAGCTCTCCCCTTTTCCCTGATGGGGTATATCATCTTTATGACTATCAGTTCTTTTTCAGAAATCTTGAGGAGAATGTGGAGAACAGGATTGACGCATGGATCAAAGAAAATAGCATCTAGTGAAATCGGGAACCTTTTTACGGGGTCCCGAAATAGTCTGTTAATTGTTATTCGCTTTAGCTTCTTTTGCCTCTGCTATCAAAGCATCATAATCAGAAAGGTTATAGCTTTCCGCATACGGGGGATCAAGATAACCCTCATTTATAAGTTCTATGATCTCTGCCCTTCTTGGATCATCCTCTGAAAGATCTACTCCAACAATCTTCCAGTTACCCGTTACAACAGGAGCTACGGGAGAATTCTCTGCAAAATAGTCAACTATCATATCCCTGATGGACTCTGAACTTTCCCAGTCCCTCTTGCCACTTACAAGCCCCTGAGCTTTAAGAGCGGAGGAATAGCGGTAGTTGTTAACTGCGAGAGAAAGGACATCATCATCCTCAAGAGGAGCGCCATTGAACATGACATTCTTTATCCTTGAGCCCTTCGGTTGAGAAAGATCTATCTCATATTCCACCCCTTCGAACAGATCATATAGATAATCTGGATATTCAGGATCAAATGATATGTTGATATCCCCAGGCTGCCACTGGTTATAACATTCGGCACTCCACTCCATGTATGCTTTGAGCTCTTTTCCCGTGACCTTCACACGGTAAAGGGTATTATCAAACTTGTAGATGTCGAAGATATTTCCGTAGTTTATATCACCTGAAGGAAGATCACTTGTATCTTTAAAGAGAGCAGCTGCTGAAACATCTGCACCGGATGCCTCAAGCTGAATCATATTGATAAGATCCATTACCGCAGTATCCCTTACTCTTCCCTCAGGAATTCCCCTTATCTCATTTTCAGGCTGGAAACGTTCCGTAGTAGAGCCAAGTGCGACTCCCCCTTCTCCATTCTCTCCGCTACCTCCACCGTTCACATAAGAGATCGTCCTCTCATGAGCTTCTTTAACAAGAGGAATTGACCTTATTTCCTCTGATGGGGTAACTCCTGTCATGTCGATAATTTCAACAGTGCTATCAACAACATTGTTATCATCATCAAGATAGAGATCGAAACGGGCGACATCACGACCGCCGTTGCGGCATCCTCCAATCACAGTGCTGCCCTGCTTCTCATTCACGACAACATGGTTATGAGCAACTTGAAGGACATCTATCTCAGGATTGTCATCAAGAATCTTCTGAGCCGAATCTGAACCGTTATCCTCATCGAACTCTGCATACATTCCCATATGGGCAGAAACGGTTATCACATCGACATCATCTCCGATTTCATCGATGACGTTCCTTACGGCGACGTTGGCAGGAAGATATGTAAGCTCATCTATCCCCTGCTTTCCACCATCCCAGATCGGAACATCCGGTGTCACAACTCCGATAATTGCAATTCTGACTCCATCAACATCCTTTATGGTATAGCCCCGTCCTGTTGCATAATTTCCATCAGCATCGATGACATTGGCAGCAAGGATAGGGAAATCCGCCTGTGATAGAATCTTCCTTGCAGTATCAACACCCCAGTTGAACTCATGGTTTCCAAGGGTCATCGCATCATATCCCATATAGTTCATCACCTCAATTACGGGATGAGCCTCGTCCGGAGTCTTGTTGTAGATATCATCAGTCATTATCGTTCCCTGAATATCATCTCCGGCATCAATAAGCACGGTATTGGGATTCTCTTCCCTTACACTCTCTATATACGTGTAAAGACGTGCCATACCGTTATTCGCCGTTTCCGAGTTATCCTCATAGGAGTATCCCCAGATGTTACCATGCATATCAGATGTTCCCAGAACCGTAATATGCTTTGTTGCGAAAACAGATGATGCGATAAACATCACACAAAAGAGCAAAATCAGGATTTTCTTTATTCTGTTCATAAATCCTCCTAGCTCTACTTTATTATGGAAGGGAGAATAAATCATTTAAAATTTGTTACAAAGCAATCAAATGTTTGAGGAGAGATTAGATTGTTAACCTTTTTTTTACAAAAACCATAATACCGAATGTAAAATTAACTAGTAAAAATTCTACTAGAAATTTTCTAGTAGTTTATAATCTTATAAAAAGTGGAAACGACAGGATATACTGAGTATCGGATCATATTGGTACGACGATAAAATGAACAGGAAAAATGGTGATTCATATCAACAGCAGGATTTGAGAAAGAAGATAAGGATTACGTACAGATAACATCTTCGGATATGTTTAATTAAAACAATAAAGCCTTGCCTTTTCAAAAAAAGACAAGGCATAATTGCTAAAGGGCAGATTTAAACAATCTTGATTCTTCCTAGGGAAAGAAGATTTCCATCTGTATCAAAAAGTAAATTCTTATCACTTCTATCTTCAATCTCAATCTTCTCACCTACAGGATAATCAACAAGCCCAAAATGAACACTGTTGACCATCTCTTTTCCAATCTTCAACTTCATCGTAGTTTCCATTCCACTTGGTAAAGAGGAAACAACCTCCGCATTAAAAATACCATCTCCATTTTCAGCTTCAGTAAAATACTCAGGTCTTATACCAACTGTGACACAACTACCTTTTGTTAATTCTATAGGAGATCTTGGTGCAAACTGAATTCTACCAATTCCGCTATCAAGAACAATAGAGTCATCTATGGAGACTACAGAACAGTGAATCAAATTAATTTGTGGACTTCCTACGAAATCAGCAACAAAAAGATTATGAGGTTGAGAATATACCTCCAAAGGAGGTGCATATTGCTGTAAGAGACCATTATTAAGCAGACAAATCTTTGTTGCTAAAGTCATAGCTTCCAACTGATCGTGTGTCACATATACAAATGTGGCACCTGTCTCACGATGAAGTCTTTTAAGTTCAGTCCTCATCTCCATTCTCAATTTTGCATCCAAATTTGATAATGGCTCATCCATTAAAAGAACACGGGGATTAGTTGCAAGTGTTCTCGCTATTGCAACTCTCTGTTGTTGCCCACCGGAAATTTCAGCAGGATACCTAGCTTCAAATTCCTCGATTTTCAGTAAAGCCAATAGTTCTTTCACTCTCTTATCAATATCAGCCTTATTCCATTTTAAATTCTCAAGGCCGAAAGCAATATTCTGATATACCGTCATATGAGGCCAAAGAGCATAATTTTGGAATAGGAATCCTACATCCCTTTTTGAGGGGGAAACATCTATCATTTTTTCTGACGAAAATACAATTTTCCCATCGATAATGATTTCTCCAGAGGTTGGAGTTTCTAGTCCCGCAATCTGACGGAGTGTTGTAGTTTTACCACAACCAGAAGGGCCAAGTAATGTCACAAAATCTCCATCTTCTATTGTTATACTGAGATTATCAACAGCTGTAAAATCTCCAAATTTTTTCGTAATGTTTTTCAATTCTATCTTAGGCATGTCAACCTCCAATTCCTTTATCGATAGACGCACCCGTGATCTTATTAACCACGGCATTAATCACCAGAACGATAATGACAATCATCAAATTGATTCCATTAGAATATTGATTCCATCCTTTCTCGTTGTAATAGAAAAGCAATGTTGTAAGAACCCTATTTGAAGGAGTAACGAGAAGGACGAAAAGAGAAAGTTCTCTCATACAGCTTGTAAATGGAAGTAAATAACCAGAGATGAAACTACTTTTCTGAATTGGAATGACAAGACGAGACATTCGCTTAGGCCATTTTACACCGATAATCTCTCCAGCTTCCTCAATCTGATTTGAAAGCTGCATCATCGCATTCATACCAGATCTGGATGCGAACGGCATATATTTAACCGTTCCTATAAGGACCAGCAAAAAGAATGTTCCATAAAGAGGAGGAATTATTCCATGCCGAGTAGAAAACATAGAGAGATAAATAACGCTAAACGCCATCGATGGAATCAGATAAGGAAAGAATGCCAGATTATCTACAAGTTTAGCAAGTTTCGTTCCCCTACCTCTGACAATGCCATAACCTGCAAGAAATCCAAGAGTCCCCGCAGTTAATGCACAAATCAAAGATAGTTTCAAACTATTGAAAAGAGCTTTCCACAATTCAGGATTTTTTAACAGTCCTGGTTCGTTGTTTGCAATACTATTCTGTTCTGCTGTTCCAATCCAGAACTGCAGTGTCATATTATCAAAAGAATAATCGCCAGGTAGCAATATGATTGATTCAAGAGCGAAACTGATTAAAGGAAGAACAGATACAATTAGAACCAGAATCAACACGATGACAGATATAACATTCCTGCCCTTTTTCAAATTGATAAAGGATATATTACTACTCTTTCCTGTGACCGTAGTATAGTTTTTTCTTGTTCCCACAACACGCTGATTAAAAGCCAGAATCGCAACACTCAGAAGAATCATCAACATAGCGATACAGTACCCTTGTCCCTGGTTAATACCATTCAGCGTCCTATATAATTGAGTAGTGAGTACTTGATATCGGACAGGAAGCCCTAAAAAGGTAGGAACTGCAAAAGAACTCATAGCAGAAGAGAAAACGAGTAAGAATGTTGAAAGAATTGCAGGCATAATCATAGGAATCGTGATTTTATAAACGATTCTTTTTCTGGAGGTCTTCAACATCATCGCCGCTTCTTCAAGATTCGCATCCATATTGCGAAGAATTCCTCCAATCATGATATATGCAAAAGGTGCGTAATGAAGTCCTGTAACGAGAGCGATGGGAAATGCACCATATGCCAGCCAGTTTGGAGGTTCCAACCCGGTAATAGCCTGAATTGTTCCTGGAACTCCTCCGACTACGGAGTTTTTAAATATATTGTACCAGGCAAGAGCAAGTGTCCAAGAAGGCATTATATAAGGAAAAACAAAAAGAGTTGAGAGAATTTTCTTCCACCGCATATTCGTTCTGGTAACAAGCCAGGAAAATACTCCGCCGAAAACAAGAGACACGAGGCAGGCGCCAAGACTTGTCGCTAATGAATTAAGAAAAGGTTTATAGAAAATAGACAGACTGCTCGGATCAAATAAAACCTTTGCCCAATGTGATAACGTGAATTCTCCAGGAGCTTTATTCAGCCTGATGGATTCTGACACATGGACAGTGAAGGTATCTTTCACCATCTGTAAAAGAGGAAATAATGTGAGATAACCAAGAAATATCGTCATTAACAGCAATATGACATTACTTGGTTTCCTCATAAAACGACGAAACTTATATATTTGTTTATTCACTTTTACCTCTATCAATATGGGCATCCTCTTCAGGATGCCCTGCAAAAAACCAGAAAGAGAATCTTATACAATGCTTGTTATGAACTCTTCAACATCAGCACGTGCCTGTGCACACCACTGGTAATCCTCATATATGAGCTGAGAACTCCAATCAGTAAGGGTAAGAGGATCTTCACTATTATCCTGTAAGTAAGAGACAGGAGAGTAGTCACCCATTGTATTAAAAGGAACCCATCCTTCCTCTGTCATGGAATATTCTATGAAAAGTTTTGCCGCATTAGGGCTCTTCGCATTCTTCGTGATGAAAACATAAGCAGGATACATAAAACCAGAGAACGGTTCCATATTATATGCCGGAGCAAGTGCGAGATTCTTTGCTTCTGCCGTCCTGAGTTTGTTCAATGTGAACAAACCAGCCAATTGTTTGCTCTGTCCTTTTGCTCCTACGTTCTCGGCAATTGTTGTATCACTCTTTCCAAGAACAGCACCATTTGCATAAAGCATTTTTATCCACTCATAGCCAGCATTTGGAGTTGTGAGAACTAGTTCTTTTCCATAAAGATCTTTATAAGCCTGTGCTAATTTTTCTGCCCAGTCCTCTCTTGTAACCATTGTAAAGAAATTCATGTTAACAGCTTCTGAGAACGGATCTTTGAACTGTAAACGACCAGCCCATTCCGGCTCTGTAAGCTGCCAGACGTTGGTCAAAGGCTGCTCGGAACTGTTTTCATTATTATAAACAAATACTTTGTTCACAACCTCCCAGACAAGTGGATTCTCATATTGAGGATCTATTATATTTCCCTTTACATTGTCTGGAGTATAGGACACTACATATCCTGTCATAAGCAGCTCAGGATACACACGACTTCCATCCTGACAATAAATTACATCAGCCGCATCTAAGTCAGCAATTGCCTCTTTTGAGACTTTTTCTATCATCTCACTATCGGAAAGCTGAGTAACTTCAACATTTATTCCATATAATTCTTCAAAGGAATCTGCTATGGTCGTAGTCCTACTGCTATGAGTATATATCGTTAAAGTTCCTTCTGCCTGTGCGGCTGCGACTAGTTCCTCATGGGTCATCGGAGTAGTCAAATCGACCGTTGATGTGGTTTCTGAAGAACCACCTGCGAAAACGAATGAAGCAGAAAGGATACACATTAATAAAATTGATAATATTTTTTTCATTTTTTTCTCCTTTTGTACTTCTATGATTTCTCCATTTTTTTCATTTGTCAAATAAATTTCATAAATTTATCATTTTTCATCCATATTTTCCTTGATTGATGCCATTTTCGGCATTAAAATAATGTCAACATTAAATTAATTTCATAGAGGTGTTTATGCAAGCTCAGAAAGATACACAACTCACAAAACTTGAAATACTTATAAACGAACATAAACAGAATTTCAGTTCTAATGAGAAAATTCTAGCAGATTTTTTCCTCGAAAATGAAAATAACTTGTTGAATCTTTCTGTTCCACAAATAGCAGAACAATGTTCCGTAAGTCAGGCTACGGTTGTAAGATTTTGTAAACATCTTGGTTTTTCAGGATTAAAAGATTTCAAAATTTTCTACCAGACAGGGAAAATAGATGTAAAAGAGTACTTAACACCTGTTTCATGGCAGGACTGTGACAAAACCGTATACTACAAAGTATTCACATCTGCAATTACGGCAATGCAGGAAACATTTAAAACGATAAAATGGGAAACCCTTTCCTCGGTTGCAAAAGAAATTGCAAAGGCTTCCAATATTGATGCATTTGCAATAGGAGGATCCTCGATAGTCGCAACATACTTTGCTAACGAATTCATCCGATTAGGCAAAAGAGTAAATGCTCATACGGACATATATACAATCCGTCATTTTGCACAAGAATTTAGACCGGAAGATCTTGCCCTCTTCGTTTCCCGGTCAGGGGAGAACCTCACACAGCTGGCAACAAGAGCAAAAAATTTGGGATGCAAAGTTGTCGCTATTACATGCAACCCCGAATCGACATTAGCATGTATTGCAGATTTTCCATTGATAGCATCAGAAGCACTATACATGGAGAATGATAAAAACTCTTACTCAAGAATCGCAGAAATATCTATAATATCCGTTTTGTTCCTTATGAGTGCCCTTAATCTCGGCCGAGATTCCATAGATTTTATAAAAAATTATTCAAAAACAACAAATTACGAAAAACTGTAGGAGGTTTATCATAATGTATACAGATATCAAAACGATTCTTCAAAAGGCGGCAGAAAACAATTTTGCAGTTCTTGCGACAAGTCCCATAAACATGGAGATAACAAGAGGGATGATAAGAGCCGCAAACAAGAAAAAAGCTCCAATAATTTTTCTTTTAGGACAAAACATGATGAGACAACATGCAAAAGCTGAAATCATCATTCCAATGATAAAGATGTTGGCAAATGAATACTCTGCAGTACCAATAGCAACCTGTCTTGATCATGGAAATGATCCAGAACGTATCATGTATGCATTCCGGAATGGTTTTTCCTCCATCATGTATGACGGATCGCTCCTCCCCTTTGAAAAAAACATGGAGGAAACAAAAAAGATAGCGGATTTATGCCACCAGTTCGGGATGGGAATAGAAGGAGAGCTCGGACATGTGGGAATCGCAGCAAATGGAGATGAGAAAGATGAAAGCATATATACAGATCCATCCGATGCCGCAACGTTCGTCTCCTATACAAATGTTGACTGTATCGCAGTAGCTGTTGGAACAGCACATGGAGAATATCCTCATGGAATGATACCTCACATTAATTTTGATCGAATTAAGATGATAAAAGATGCAACAAATGGAATGCCCATCGCACTACATGGAGGAAGTGGCAGTGGTGATGAAAACATCATAAAAGCGGTAAAATCAGGTATAAATAAAGTTAATATGGTTACCGATGTATTCGTTCACTGTACAAGAAAAACAAAGGAACTCTTAGCAGATGATTCTAAAATCCCTTATATGAATCTCATGATGGAAGTAGAAAACAGCGTATGTGATTTCATCTCCCATTGGATAGATCTCACAGGAAGTGAAGGAATGGCAGAAAAATATCATGCTGTTGATAAAATGGGATTACTTACAAGTAAAAGCCGTATCGATGATGGAGAATAAATAATATATTTTTGGCCCTAATAGTGATAATTCTTATTTGGGCCAATTCAATCTATTTGTAAGTATTTTCTTCTTCCTCTATAATCTTTATCAATGCTCAGGAAATTTTCTCTACTCTTTATTCTATCTTTCGCTCTACTGCCTTCTCTCTTCGCAGATTCATGGGCAGTAGGATTTAATGCAGGTTATGTTCTTAATGGTGTTAAAGCATCATCTGGCTATCGAGAAGAGACAAGTTATGATGTTTTCCATGGATACGGGGTTTCAATTCCCATCCAATACTATTTCACCGAAGATCTGGGCTTAGAGACGGGACTTAGATTAACAGAAAGAAGTTATAGATATGTCCATTCCTTTGACGGAGAAACCATTTTAGATATTCATGAGCATAATGCCTATCTGGAAATCCCCATCATGATGATCAAATCATGGAATGTGAACAGGTTTTCCTTCTCTTTTGGACTGGGCGGCTATCTCGGACTCTTGGTTTATAAAACCGAAGGAGGATCCTTTTTAACACTTTCATTTAATCAGGATTTAGATTTTATCACAGAGAGATATTACACATGGAAGGACATAGATACCTCTGATAATCTTTTTGAAGCAGGCCTTTCCGTAAAGCTGTCGTCTACATTCGAGATTGTTGAAGATATCGACATCTTTTTTGAAACAAGAGGGGACTTCTCTTTTACTCCAATAGAAAGGGAATATCAGGAGAATCAGAGTTTCCGTTACAACCTGAGTGCAGTTTTCTCCCTCGGCGTTCTTTACTCTTTCGGAGGAAATCAATGAAAAAAGCTTTAATTGTCATATTCTGTATCCTTCTTTCATCATGTGAGATACAAGAGAGAATACCACCAGAGGAGTACATCGTAGATAACACATGGTCGTCCGTATTCGATGCATACTGGCACGGCATGAATGATAACTATGTATTCTGGTCTCTTGATTCCCCAAACCGAGAATGGGATGAGATATATGATAAATACTCCCCTCTTTTTGCTGAACTTGGAGAAATAAGCGAGGAGACAAGAGAAAAAGGGGCAAGATATTTCTACAATATCATGAAAGACCTAAACGATATGCACTATATGTTTTATCTCAGTAATGGGAATTATTTAATCTTCTGGTTCTATGCAATAACAAACAGAAATTTAATGGAACTTGGATATTCCGAAGATGAGATTCTCAAAGGTTTTCTGTATTTCGATGAATTTGAAAAGCTAAGTGAAGATAATAACTATGGAACATCTGAAATGGAAAGAGAGCATATCGGGAATATCATGTACTTCACATTTGATCTTCCTGTTTTTGAGAATTTCGTAGAAACATCTTCAGATAACAACAGTACGGATAAAAAGATAAATGAATACTTTGATGATTATATGGCCTTCTCTCACACCATAGAGGGGCAAAGTACTTTCGCTCTCTTGGGAAAAACAAGCGATAAAATAGTCTATTTCGGATTCAATTCTTTCATATTTTCAGATTACTACGAATATGCACAGGGACAAGATGAGGAGTTAAAACTATGGGGAGAGGAACTGATGGAAATTCTCAACAAGTTCAATGAATGGATTGTTGAGGATGATATTAAAGGCCTCATAATAGATCTAAGGGGGAATACAGGAGGTCTTAATTCCGATATTCCTCTCCTTTGGGGCAGGTTATCTGATGAATCCTTCGTTTATATGCAGGAAAGATCGAAAATGGGAGACAGCCGTCTTGATTACACATCATGGATTCCCATTCGTTTTCAGCCTGATGAAAATGGCCTTGCCATGAACAAAGATGTTCCCATCGTGGTTCTTACCAACAGAAATTCAGCATCCAATGCAGAGGTGACTGTGATGATAATGAAAGCGTTACAGGAAAAAGGACGGAACATTACGATAATGGGGAATACGACGGCAGGTGCAAACGGTTATTTCATAGATAATAACGACGTCTATAATTCAGGGCTGTTCACCGTGGAACCATATATAGAGATTTACAGAACGTCAACTCTCCAGCACGTATATAAGGACGGTACGATGTATGAGGGAATCGGAATTTCTCCAGATATCGAGGTTCCGTTTAACTGGGAAGATTTCCAAAAGGGTGAGGATGCAAGACTAGAGGCCGCTTTTAATCATATAAGAATCTAATCAGCATCCTCTTACGATTTCCACTACCGTTAAAACTCTCTCTTTTACACGGAATCTTACATCATATCCAGCATAGGACATACCATAGATACGATCCGGATCATCATGATACTGGGGTCTCGGATCAAGGGAAAGAAGGGATAGTATATCATCTTCTATCTCCTCTGGAATGCTTATTCCCTCACCAAGAGTCACTTCAAGAGACTTGAATTCATGATCATCGGTAAAACCACCTTTCGCTTCCGGATGACTGTCGGTATAAGCGATATATGGTTTTATATCATAAATAGGAGTCCCATCCATTAAATCAGCTCCACTAACTATCAGAATAGGTCCTGCTTTTTCATCGAATATCACTTCCTCCAGCTTTACTGAAGACAGTCCTATCGGATTGGGTCGCAGTGGGGAACGGGTCGCGAAAATCCCTATCCTCTTATTACCTCCTAATCGGGGAGGTCGGACGGTAAGAGTCTGCTTATGATCTTTAAATTCGGAGAATTCCCATATGAGCCAAAGATGGGAAAAGCCTTCTATTCCCCTTATCGCATCAGGATTTCTGTATTCCTTTTCAAAAACTATCCTGGATTTCACAGCGGGAGCAAGGGAACTTTGCCGGGGAATGCCGAATTTGCTCTCAAAACTGTTATGAATTCTTGCAACTATCTTCATAACATTAAGAATATATTTATTTTTCATATAATAAAAGTGAAAATCGAAATAAATTATTCCATTTTTCTGTTTAATTTGACTTATTCCGGGTTCAATAATATATTGAAATCAGAGAGATGCAAAAATGAGCATAGTAAGAATAGAGAAGATTACTTTGAGAAATTTCAAAAACGTGAGATATGGTTCTTTTACAATGCCCTCCTTTCTTAACAAGGGAATCAAAGACGCGGATATCTTAGGAATATATGGACAGAACGGATCGGGAAAGACCGCTATAATAGATGCTTTTGAAATTCTGCAGAACATTTTAAGTGGCAGCAGCCTCTCCGAAAAAAGCTGGAATCTGATCAATGTCGACAGTCCTGAAGCATCTATAGAACTAGGATTCATCATAGATGGCGATAATGAAAATCCAGACAGGTTCAAATACACTCTTTCCTTTACAAAAGGAACTAAGAAGGCTGTACTGAAAAAAGAACTTCTTGAAGTAAGGAAAGCTAAAGCAGATGGATCTTATGAAAGGGAGAAGGCCATTCTTGGTTATGATTATGAAAGCCATGAGATAAAACCCGATGTAACCTTCAAAAAGCTCATAAAAGGAAACCGCAACATGGAACTGGATCTCCTAGTCGCGGCAAGGATGGCAGAAAAAGAGGAAACATCGTTCCTCTTCTCTACCGATGGCGCATATGATATCCTCTCTTTCCTCCCCTCTCCTTATGATGGGACCATCGCCTCTGTAATAAAAACGATAAGGAATTATGCGGAGACGAGCTTAATCGTATTCTCCTCCCGTGATATGGGCATGGATTCAAACCTGATGATGAACCTCTCTTTCAGGAAGGAGAAGAAAGGGCAGCTCATAAAAGGACAGATACCAATAAATCTTGATAAGCCTACGGTCGTAAGCGGAGAGAATAAAGCGATTCTTGAAAACATGATAAAAGAGATGAACACGGTACTGAACGCCATCGTTCCCCACCTGGAACTTGGCGTATACGCTACGGGAGAGGAACTTACAGATGAGGGAAAGAAAGGATACTCAGTTGAAATAGTTTCCCTGAAAAACGGGAAGGCTATTCCCCTTAGATATGAGAGCGAGGGAATAATAAAAATCATATCAATCACGAACGTCCTTTTATGTGTATATAACAATCCATCGGTATGTCTGATAATCGATGAGTTCGACGCATCAGTATTTGAATACCTCTTAGGTGAGATAATAAGCGTGTTCAGCAAAGGAGCGAAAGGACAGATGATCTTCACCAGCCATAATCTCAGAATTCTTGAGATGATAGACAAGGACTCTGTGATCTTCAGTACTTCCAATCCCGATAACCGTTACATAAGAATGACGAACATAAAAAATACGAATAACCTAAGAGATGTGTATATCAGGTCGATCCTGTTAGGAGGAACAAAAGAGAACATATATGAGGAGACGGACAGCCAGGAGATTGGAATGGCCCTGAGGAGGGCTTGGAGAGATGCAAAAGAGTAAGAAGTTCGTCTTGATAATCTGTGAGGGACCAACGGATGAGAACGCCCTTTACAGGATAATGAAAGGTTTCTTCTCTCCTTGTGAGATACGCTTTCACATATCACATGGAGATCCTCTCACATCCTTTCCCGATGATAAGAACCCAATGATCAGGATCCGGGCGATGGTCAACCAGGAAAAGAAGAAATACGCGCTTAAAGACAAAGACATTCTTGCCGTCATACAGATTACGGATACAGACGGTGCATATATCCCTGATTCAGCTGTCATAGATGACCCTGAAGCAGATAAGATCATTTACGGGAACAATGAAATCAGAACAAAATTTACAAACTCAATAATTACTCGCAACCGAAAGAAACGGACAAATGTTGACAAATTATTACCTCAATACGGTATCAATAATGAAATTCCCTACCGAATATATTTCGTATCAAGGAATCTTGAGCACGCTTTATATGGAAGGGATGAATACCTCACGGACAATAAGAAAAGCTATCTGGCGGACGATTTCTCAGATAGATTCGGAAAAAACTGGCGCCTCTTTCTTTCGTATGTAGAGAAAGAATGCGATCCGATAGGAAAAGATTACAGGGACTCCTGGAAAAAAATAAGGGAAGGCACAGCTTCCCTTGAACGACATACGAATTTAAATTTCCTATTTGAAGAGTTCAGTTATCTGCTCTACGGGGACTAGACCTCATACACCCTGGCCAGTCCTCCCATGCTCGTCTCCCTGTAAAGAGAAGGAAGGGCATGGCCTGTTTCCATCATGACCTCAACGACATCATCGAAACTAATCTTATGCCTACCGTCCCCTACAAGCGCATAACTCGCATGATCCACAGCCCGCATACAGGCAAACCCATTTCTCTCTATGCATGGAATCTGAACGAGACCTTTCAATGGATCACACGTAAGGCCAAGATGATGTTCAAGACCCATCTCCGCAGCATACTCACACTGATGAATGCTTGCTCCGAGAAGATAGCCTACGGCAGCTCCTGCCATCGCACATGCAACCCCTACCTCTCCCTGACAGCCGACTTCTGCCCCGCTGATGGAACCGTTTGTTTTCACGATATTTCCTACCATTCCAGCCGTCAACAATGCACGTAGAATCCTCACCTCCGGAATTTTATATTCATTCTGTATGTAATATAAAGCTCCGGGAAGAACACCACAGCTTCCACAGGTAGGAGCAGTAACAATCTTGCCTCCACCTGCATTCTCTTCACTGACTGCGAGAGCAAAAGAATGGGCAACCAAAGTATTTCCCAAGGCTCCAGACATTGAAAGGGCCTGCTCATGAATAAAACATGCCTTCCTCGCGAGTTTCAATCCTCCAGGAAGAACCCCTTCGTTCTCAAGTCCTCTCTTTATCGCATCCTTCATGACGGCCCATATCTCGGCCATATAATCGAGAATCTCTTCCCCTTCCCTTTCTACCGCAACTTCCCAGAAGTGAAGACCTTCCTTATCACAATAGGCAAGAAGCTTCTCCATGTTGCCAAGTTCATCATTAGGATAAACCTCCTTACCATCCCTCTCCTCTTCTCCCTCTCTTACGATTTTCCCACCACCAACTGAGTAATATGTCTCAGATACTTTTCCATCTGATGATAGAAGAGAAAGACAATTGGGATGGAATTTCTTAAAAACATCTGGATACCAGAATATCTCAACATCACATCCGGCTTCTTTAAACGCTTCCCTGATCGCCTTATCGGTAAGGTGCCCCTTACCGGTTGCAGCAAGCGAACCATAAAGTTCAGCCTTTACACTTTTAATCTCTTTATGCCGCGCTATAAAATCCTCGCTTGCCTTCCTTGGCCCCATCGTATGACTGCTTGAAGGCCCGTAACCTATCCTATATAGCTCTCTCAAAGACTCCATAGCCATATTATAAATGAGCTTTACCTTTACTCTCAATACCAAGAAAGAAATTGGTGTACCTTACTTATGTGTTTCCCGTCCTCTCCAACAACAAGTGTCACCATCAGATCCATTTTCTCATGAATGAAAACATATACACCCTCATACAGAAGAAGAGATACGTTTTCTGCGCTTCCGCTGACGATGATATCCTCAATATCATCACGGTCACTAATCCAGCGGCCACGGACAAGGTTCTCACAAATCACAGTGAAAAGCTCTCCTTCTATATCGGAAGCAAGATTCAACTTGCCTTTTTCCAAGAGAGACAGAAATTTCCGTTTTGATATCTCATCCCCTTTATAACGGGAAAAAAGAGTACTTAGCGAGAGGTTTCTTACGAGATACGGACTCTCCTGTGCAACATCCATAAGAAATTCAATAATGGAGGACGGGGAGTATTGGAAAGATATGGACTTCTCCCCTCCCGGTTCAAAATACCCGGAAAGAGGAGAGAAACCCTCTGCCGGATAGATAAGGAACAGGGAAAGGAATCCCTTCGCCACTTCGACGCTGATACTCCTGACATGTGAGGGCACATGCTGTTTTCTTACATCCCTTCCATCGAAGTACACCAAGGTATAATAGACGCTCTCCCCACTCATCTCCTCTATGGGAATGGTGGATGGAAGAATCAGGGTTAACTTATCCTTAGTCAGGAAAGAACAGGAAAACAGAAAGATAAAAACAGGTAATATGAATACTCTCTTCATGCTTATTAATAGAAGAAAGTCTCAGAAAATGTAAAACTCAGCCTTTCAAAACACTGAGATAGCGCTTTCTCATCTCTAAAAGTACTGCCTGGATCTCCGGACTCCTGTAATCGGCATACGTCCAGGAAAAAGATTCAAATCCTTTATGGTGGTAGATAAGAGTAACCTCTGCAAAAAGATTTTTCCCTATTGCAATCCGGTGTGCCCTGTTCTTCGTCGTAGCCAATACTACGTTACCGACACTCATCGTCCCTGGATCAAGATTTATTTTCCGCTTTCCATCTACCGCGTACTTTTCCTCTATTCTGTTGGTAAATGATTTCACATCTGCAAGAATATCTGGAGTTATGAGAGTTGAGAAACAGATGAAGAATCTTTCGATAGGAGTTCCCATCTCTTCATCGTAATAATCAGTAAAGGTAAACGGAAAAGAGGGAGAGATGTAGGATATCTCTCCAAACTCTCTTTCTAAATCACCTCTTATTTCCTCTGGAAAGCCTATTGAAGAAAGTACTCCAGAAAAAAGAAGCACTTTCTCATAGTTTTTCTCCTTCATCTCAGTGTGCCGCCGTATAAGTTCCAAGAATGCGGAACGTGACGGTATTCTCCTTAAGAACTGGAATAAGATCATTCAGATCATGCTCGTCATTAAGCTCCGTTTCCACGAAGAAGGAGTACTCCCACGGTTTTCCAAGAATAGGACGACTCTCAAGTTTCTTCATATTCAATCCATGCTTCTGCAAGATATCAAGGACAGAAAAGAGAGCTCCAGGCTTATCAGGAACGCTGAACGTCATGCTGGCACGGTTAACCTTTGCCGCACTTCTAAAGAATTCGGCATTCTCCTCCCTGCTTATGATATAGAATCGCGTGTAGTTTTTTGGGTTCGTCTCTATCGAAGGTCTCAATATCTCGCATCCGTAATGAATGGCGGCAGGACTTCCCGCGATAGCAGCGGCATCCATCAGGTTATTCTCTTTTATATACTTCACAGATCCAGAAGTGTCATAGAATGGAATCTGCGTGGCAGATGGCAGATACTGACTGAGGAACTCCTTACACTGGGCAAGTCCCTGAGGATGGGAGTAGATTTTTTTTATATCTTCCATCTTCACGCCAGGATTGACGATCAGGTTATGGATGACCCTAAGCTGAGCCTCTCCGACTACGGTTATGTTTTCTTCAACATTGAGAAGGTCCAGGTTTTCAAATATGGTTCCACCTAGGGTGTTTTCCACAGGGATGACCCCGTATCTGGCTTTTCCCGTTGCAACAGCATCAAACACGTCCTTGAACTCCTTACAGGGCAGCACCTTCTGATCCTCATTGAAAGTTCTCCTTATTACAAGTTCACTGAACGCACCCCTCTCTCCTTGGAAAGCCACTACCGTATCCCCAGAAGTCTCAGGAGAAGCGCTTTCCGCCTTGATCGACTCAGGAACGATCCTTGGAGATCTCTCCACTGCTTTTCCAACTACAGGAGCAAGCGCCTCTATATCCCTCATCAGACGTTCAAACTGTGCTGGATACAGTGACTGAGGGCCATCAGAGAGGGCTTTCTCTGGATGATCATGCACTTCAACCATAATCCCGCTTGCTCCTCCTGCGATCAAGGCAAGGGCCATTGGTGAGACCATATCCCTTATGCCGGTGGCATGAGATGGATCTCCTATTACAGGAAGGTGGGTAAGTTTCTGAACTACAGGAATCGCCGAACAGTCGAGAGTATTCCTCGTCGCCTTCTCAAATGTTCTTATTCCCCTTTCGCAGAGTACAACCTGGTCCGTTCCAGAGGCCATTAAATACTCAGCTGCCATAAGCCATTCCTCGATGGTAGCAGAGAGGCCTCTTTTCAGAAGTACGGGCATACCCGTCTTTCCCACCTCTTTCAGAAGCTCGAAGTTCTGCATGTTCCGCGCTCCGATCTGAAACATGTCTATATAACCAGCCATCAGCGGAACATCCTTTGGAGAGACGACCTCCGTGGTCACAGGCATATCAAACACATCCCCCGCCTTTCTCAGATATTTCAATCCCTCCTCTCCTAAGCCCTGGAATGAATACGGACTCGTCCTCGGTTTGAAAGCACCTCCACGGAGTATTACGGCACCGGCATCCCTGACCTTCTCCGCGATTCTCATGATCTGGTCCTCGCTCTCAACCGCACAAGGTCCCGCGATTACCGCGATACGGCTTCCCCCGATCTTCACCTTTCCCACACTTACGATAGTATCTTCCTTTTTCAACTCTCGGGATGCGAGTTTATATGGTTTTGAAATGGGAACGACAGAAGAAACCCCGTCAAGAACCTCTATGCTTCTTGGATCTATGGAACTGGTTCCCACTGCACCGAGAACCGTCTCTTCCTTTCCGACGATCTCCTTAACGAGGAAACCTTTTTCTTTTAAAATCGCTTTTATATTATTTTTTTCGTCTGGTGTTACACCCTGTTTTAAGATTATTATCATGATAATTACTTATCTAATATTTAGGTTTTTTGGTCAACAAAAGGTAATATGGACTACGATAAATTTTTCTCAGAGATATTTACGTTATTCAGCTCAGAACTGACAAAAAGGGGAATAGCCCTTCCTTCCGTTTCTGAAATCGCAGGAGAGGATAATGATCCTTATAGAGTACTGGTATCAACGATACTTTCTCTCAGGACAAAGGACAAGGTGACGATTGAGAGATCAAAGGCCTTATTCGAAAAGGCTGGAAACATCTACCAGCTGTATGACATGAACATCGAAGAACTTGCAGAGACCATAAAACCCAGCGCATTTTATAAGAGAAAGGCAGAGAATCTGAAGGAGATAGCGAAGATCATAATAGACAGGTATGATGGCAAAATTCCAAATGATATGGATGCCCTTCTCTCTCTTCCCGGTGTCGGCCTAAAGACAGCTTCCCTCACTCTTAATCTGGGATTCAACGAACTTGCAATCTGCGTAGATTGTCATGTACATCAGATATTGAACAGAATAGGAATCATCAGAACAAAGAATGCGGAAGAGACTGAAAGGGAGCTTAGAAGAATTCTTCCAAAAAGATTCTGGATACCACTGAACGAGCTTCTCGTAAGTTATGGACAGGCGGTATGCAAAAGCATATCTCCTCTATGCACTCAATGTCCCTATGAAGGCAAATGTCCAAAAATAGGCGTCAGAAAATACAGATGATAAAAAACCTCTGGATGAGGACGAACCAGAGGCAAAGAGCTTTCGTATAACGGAAACAGGCGCCTACGACACCACCACAACTCCCTGTAAGAAAGAAAACGAAAGCCAAAAAAGGTGGTAGGATTACTCTCTATAATCACCAGTGCCTAATACAATGTTAGTGTCTATTCTTTAATCTAGTCAAGAAGATAAAAAAATAATTGTAACCTTATGAGTCCTAAAGCATTATAATGGGTCCTGAAAAAGCCAGGACCCATATTTAAAAATCTTATTTAACTACCCCTTTGAGGGCACCTTTACTCGCTTTTAAAATAGAGAAGAGAATAAGCAGATGATAAATAAAAGTCTCAATCCACTCGAAGATCTCCGTACCGCTGAAATTACCGAAACCATAGACGAAATCAGAGAATACGATTACAAGAATCCAGACGATGGAAACGATGATCATTGAATACTTGGTGAAAATCGGTTTGATTCCACTGACGAAAAGAGGAACAATGATGAGCAGTCCACAGACGATGAGGACTATCCCCAGGATGATGTTGACCGTATCATTACCTATCGCCCTATATAAATCATTACCACTTCCATTGGCGACCCCTTCAATTCCAATACATACGAAAAGTAGTCCGATGAGGATTTTCAATCCGACATCCCCTACTGTTTTAATCGTAGCTTTTGCCATAATAAGCCCTCCAAACTTGAATTATCTAGATACTCTTAATTATACTATTTCCGTGATAAAACTTATAGTCTTTTTAGGAAATCCAGGACGGGAATACAAAAATACAAGGCATAATGTAGCTTTTACTCTTTTTGACAACCTAGTAGAAAATGATAGCCTGTCAAACAAATTTCACTCAATTTATGCAGAGAAATACGGCTTAAAACTCATCAAACCAATGACATATATGAATCTCTCAGGAACCGCGGTAAGCGAGGCAGCGTCTTTTTTCAAGCTCAAAAGCGATGAGATACTAATCTGTCATGATGATACAGAACTTCCTCTGGGAAAAGTTGAACTTCAAAAAGGGGGAGGACTAAAAGGACACAAAGGGCTGAGAAACATCGCTGAAAGATTAGGTAAAGATGATTTCTATCGTATAAGAATAGGTATAGGTAGGCCGAAATACGGCGATATGAGGGTATACGTACTTTCTCCCTTTAAAAAGGAGGAGCAGGAAATATTGGAAAATTCCTTTCGAGAAGCGGAATCTATAATAAGAAACCTTAACAGATAAGAATAAGGCCAGGTTCTCTGCATGTCCATTTAGCTACCGCATTGCAGAAACCCCATGTTCTTTCCTTTTCTGCATTCCAGCTTCATAATATGATCAAATGTCCATTTTTCTCTACTTGCAGAAAGTTTTTCGTGCTAAACTATACAAAGCAAAGGAGGATAACAGATGGAAAAGAGAGATTTCCGTATCTCTGATATTGTGAGGAGCGACTTAAAACTTTCCAAGCCGGTCTTTAAAACAGATGAAAACATCTCAGAACTCTACAGGGAAGCCCTGACAATAGCATACAGTTTCAATCAAAAGGAGAAGGAAAAGGGAAAGTCCGACTTCGTTTCCGCAGGCAAGCTCCATGCAACAGCCGTACTTCATCTTCTCTATCAGATAATCCTGAGTGCCTGTATGAACGCTGGGCACTCGGACTTCTTCCTGCGCAGACAGGCTGCGATAAGTGAGAATGACGAATTGAAGACTGCACTCAACTTCTATTCAAAACACTTTCCTTCCCCTCTGCTTGATATGATAGACAAGGATAAGAAGAACGAATACATACGGAGAGAGGAGGATTCGAGAGCCTTCTTCATCCATCAGGTAATGATAAACAATCCGGCTCTTGTAGAAGCATCGAAACCGTTCGTCTATCCAGATAATCTTCAATATCCCAGTGGATTCTCATCCCTGGCATCCCTCCTTTCGGCATATATAAAAGATGAGAGCAGGAATGGGAAAGGACTCGAGGATGAAGACATCTTCACTCTGCTTACAAAACCGAGCAGGATATACCCAAACTCATTAACAGATCAAATAAAATACATTCTGAGAGAATGGTCATACATGCTTCCAAAAGACCTGATAGAGCTGCTGCAGATATCAATCTCCTATATAAAAGAAGAAGAGAAAGACAGGGGAATCCCCGGTCCTCCAGGACCAATGCCAATCGCAGACTATTCAGATGAAGTATATGAATATGAGGCTTTCAGTGATGATTCAAACTGGATGCCACGTGTCGTGATGATTGCAAAATGTACCCTTGTCTGGCTCGATCAGCTGTCAAAGGAATACAAAAGGGAGATCACTCGGCTTGATCAGATTCCTGACAGAGAGCTCGATCTCTTAAGAGAAAGGGGATTTACAGCACTCTGGCTCATAGGACTATGGGAAAGAAGTTCAGCCAGCAAGAGCATAAAAAACCTCTGTGGAAATCCTGATGCAGAGGCTTCCGCATATTCATTGAAGGATTATGATATATCACCTTCGATAGGTGGATGGACAGCCCTTGAGGATCTGAGAAACCGGTGCAGGGAAAGGGGAATACGGCTTGCCTCCGACATGGTTCCAAACCACACAGGTATCGATGGAGACTGGGTATATGAACACCCTGATTATTATATAAGTCAGGACTGGCCACCCTTCCCTTCCTACACATATAACGGTCCCGATCTTTCTTCCAATCCGGATTTTGAAGTAAAGATTGAGGATCATTATTATGACAGGACGGATGCCGCGGTAACATTCAGGCTAACTGATAAAAGAAATGGAAAAGTAAGGTATGTATTCCATGGTAATGATGGAACAACAATGCCCTGGAATGACACAGCTCAGCTTGATTATCTCAATCCTGAGACAAGAGAGGCTGTCATTCAGAAAATCATACATGTTGCAAATAACTTCCCAATAATAAGATTTGACGCGGCTATGACCCTTGCAAAAAGGCATATTCAGAGGCTATGGTATCCAAAACCGGGAGAAGCGGGTGATATCGCAGGAAGGGCTGTTCACAGCTTGAGCAATGAGGAGTTCAACAGGAGGATTCCGAATGAATTCTGGAGAGAGGTAGTGGACAGAATCGCCGTAGAGGTTCCCGATACACTTCTCCTCGCAGAAGCATTCTGGATGATGGAGGGCTACTTCGTCAGAACGCTTGGCATGCACAGGGTATATAACTCGGCATTCATGAACATGCTCAAGAACCAGGAAAATGAGAAATACAGACTCGGAATAAAGAACACCCTAGTCTTTGAACCTGAGATATTGAAGCGTTATGTAAATTTCATGAACAATCCTGATGAGGAAACGGCAATCGCCCAGTTTGGAGACGGAGACAGATATTTCGGTGTATGTACTTTGCTTGCCACCCTTCCAGGTCTGCCCATGATAGGACATGGACAGATAGAAGGATACCATGAAAAATATGGAATGGAATATAAGAGGGCATACTGGGATGAGAAACCCAATGAATGGCTTGTAGGAGAGCATTATAGGAAGATTTTCCCTCTGTTCAGGAAAAGATATCTGTTCAGCAATGTCGATCACTTCAACCTGTATGACTGTTACAACAACGGCAATGTACAGGAGAGTGTATTCGCATATGTGAATGGACATGGAAACGAAAGAACACTGGTTCTCTATAACAACCAGTATGAGAGGATATGGGGAAACATAAAACAGAGCGTACCAAAACTCGATAAGAACAATGGAGAGAAGAAAACGGTCACGACGCAGCTTGCAGAGAATCTGGGTCTTTCTTTCAGAGGGAGAAGATACGCGATTTTTGAATGTTTCTCTGATGGTCTGATGTATCTGTATCCATCGATTAAACTGTTTGAGGAAGGTCTGAATTTCACTCTAAACGGCTATGAGTCGAGGGTATACTGGAATATAAGGGAAGTCGAGGACACGGACGGGTCCTATGAGATACTGTGGAACACCTATGGGGAGAAGGGAATAAAGAACATCAGAGTTGCAATATCCCTGATCCGGCTGAAAAACCTGTTCAAACTCTATGAGCCTTTCAGAACCAGGGATTTCATAAAAACCCTTTCCGATATGACCAGTGGTAAGAGCTCTTCCGTAAAAGAAAGACAGGCTCTCCTCACCATAGCTGAGGTATATACGAAACTTCCGGAGCTTTATAAGACGTTCGATGATGTCGTAAAGCAGATGCTTGGTACCTTCGAAGAGGTGGAACCAAAGAAGATGGTCTCAGAATTCCGCTCTGTATCCGCCATTTTCAAGAGGAAAAAGAGCAAGGGACTCTCAAGCTGGGGAGACATGGAACAGGTCCTTGGTCTTATTCTAGCAGAGGCTATTGCCCTGAAACCTTTCAGTGTAAAAAAGAACATAAGGGAGTGCATGGAAACAGCAGACGAGATGCTTCTTCAGTACCTGTTCGAGGATGAAGTTGCAAGACTTGGACTGAATGAGGAAGAGGCACGTCTTGTCGGACATGCGGCGGCATTGTTCTTAACAGCATCACGGGACGTGGATATCGATGACATAAAAACACCAGTCAACGTTCTTAAGGAAGTATTGAAAGACGAGGGAGCAGCGAACTTCGTAGCACTCAATGAATACGAAGGTGTGAAATGGTATAATAAGGAGAAAATGCAGCTAATGATACTGGTTGTAACGCTCTCCATCGCAGTTCATTATGATAAGAGAGGATTTGAAGAGGATCAATTCCTTAAAGATCTCTTAGAAAGGGAGATAAAAGCCGAATACAGGCTTGATAATCTTCTGAAAGAAGAAGAGTGAGGAGACATGGGCCATGGGGAAGATTTTCCGTCATGGCCCATATTTTTCAAAAAAGTCAGACATTGCTTCGTGGAAGATTCCTTTCTGCCCATGAACAGAATATGTCAAAAGCAATTCGATCTGCGGTATCATAAATAGATTCAGAGGAGAACCAACTCTCAAGGGAGGATCTCGTTATCTCTCCAAATTTTCCACCATCATCAAGAGAATAAAGTGACAGTGTCAGAGGATCAGCAAAATAGAAATTCTTCTCAGATGAATCCATATTTCCTGAGGAGCTATGAAAACCATATACGTAAGAAAGGTCAATACGGATATCAGAATCGAGATTGACATCATCTTTCACATCAACAGAAACCAGGAAAGTCGCTTTTGCTGCCTCCTCAAGGGAAGAGACAGGAGAAGACGTATCATGATCTGAAATAAAACCTGATGCCAGGAATCTCACGATATCGGCTTTCACTGCATAATTGACACCTTGCGATACGGTATCAACCTCGTCCAGGAAATATCTGTCGGAAATGGTTTCTGTCGCAACTCCTATGACCGAAAAATCATCTGTGAAAACAGGTCCTCCACTGTTCCCCGGCTGTATGTTCGCAGTAAACTGTGTACGCAAAAGAGTCCCTTCAAGTCCGGACAAAGAGCTTACTATACCCTCTGTCAGTTTCACCTCCCTTCCCATCATCTCAGGCATGGGATAGCCGAGAACATAGACATGTGTCCCCTTTGGAACATCAGAGCCCAGAGAGAATGAAAAAGGTAAGCTCTTATCCACAAGTCTTAAAAACGCAACATCTGCACTTACCTCATTATGGATGACCTCTGCCGGTATCATCTCCCCTTCAACTGACACATACACCTCTTCTGCAGATCCGACGACATGAGAATTCGTAACAAGAAGATCGGAAGAAATTGCAAATGCACTACCAAAAGACATGGCAAAGACAAAATCCTCCATACTTGAGGCATCCGCTATCTTAGCCGTTTTAAAACCATAGGAACCAAGTCGTTCAGATATCACATCAGCTATGTTCAAAGGATCGGAAGAAGTAGATATCCAGAACATGGTATCTTCCAAGGTTGTCCCATCGGGGAAATCAATATCTGCAACATTTTTCGCATCCTGACAGGAAG
The DNA here is from genome assembly GCA_944392965.1 of uncultured Spirochaetaceae bacterium. Lineage (GTDB taxonomy): Bacteria > Spirochaetota > Spirochaetia > Sphaerochaetales > Sphaerochaetaceae > Ornithospirochaeta. Next base: position 26,456 of record CALXYM010000006.1, read on the forward strand.
AAAAAAAGATCAAGGGTATCATAATCAGGAAAAGTACTGATTTCTTCATTAAAACCTCCACTATGAATATCGATATAGGGGAGAAAGTCTTACAGAAAAAGATAACATTTTTATAAAAACGTGATTAACAAGAAAAAATATGTTTTTCATTTAAATGGTGAAAAGAAGTACAGCCATCGTTTTGTTGACTTCAAATAAGAGCAAGCATTACAATCAGAACATGAAAACATGGTTTACCTACATAGCCTCTGTTCTTTTCGCAGCTGCGACGGCTTTCTTATTTGCAGATTATGAGATAGCTTCCACGACATTCTCCTATGCTTCAACATATCTGTTAAGAATAGGGACTCTTGTAACCATACCTCTTGTCGTATTTTCCCTTTCAAGTGCAATCGCATCGATAAGGAAAGATAAGCTGGGAGAGAAAGTATTCTTTCCTCTTATAACATGGACATTCGTAACTTCACTGTTACTGCCAATAGTACCTGCAGTATTTTTCTATCTCTATCCTTCCGCATTCCCAGTCACAAGCAGTGCCGGTTCAAGCGGGGATATCGTGGGATATTATATCAATTATGCCATAGATGCAAATCTGAACGCCTTAGGGGTTATCAATCCATTCAATGTGATGGCAACTGCTTCCAGCATAATCCTGCCTCTTGTGATACTCTCTTGGATATTTGGATTATTCTTGAATCCGTCATCAGATACGATACGACCGGCATATGCGGTAATGAATTCCTTTTCCGAGATAATGCATAAGATAGCGAGATTCTATACAGTTTATGGATATATAATAGCCTACTTCGCATTTACAGACCTTTTTCTATCCATATATGTAGAGAAGACGGCCCTTGTCGTTCCTGGTTTCATTGTAATGCTTCTTATTATCACGGCGATAATACTTTTCGTCCTATTACCACTGCTTTTTGCCATCTTCACAAAATTCAAGAAGAATCCATATAAGGTACTAGCACTGAGCATATCATCATTATTCATGTCCCTATCATCAGGAAACACACTCAACGCAGTGGCCACAAATATCGCAACAAGCCGTCTAAGCCTAGGGGTACAGAAAAGGAATGCCGTAACATCTACATTCTTCTATACATTGTTCGCAAAAGGAGGAAGTGCGGCTATAGGCACATTTTTGACACTTACCCTAATTACCGCAATGGGTGGCATCCTGGATCAAAGCACGATCATATTCGTCGCTCTCGCAACAACAGCATCATCCTTCATATCATTCTCATCATTCGGAATGGAAAGCATCATAACGACATATGTAGCCCTGAAACTACTGAATGTGGATCTATATGGTGCGGAATCCGCCCTTCTTTCAATATCGATGATCACAAATGGTCTTTCCTCGTTGATTGATTCTGCTATCATGGCAATGGGAACAAAAGTAGTATCGGTAAAGACAAAGACGGATATCGAAGTTCCTTATAAGGATTACATCTGATGAATAAAATAATCTCCAGAGCCATATTGATAGTAGAAATAATACTGGCACTCATATTCTCAGCAATTCTGATTGATACCTGTCTGGTTTACAGTAACAGAGGAGAAAGGCCGTCAGGCAATCTGATAGTAACCATCATATCATTATTCTTTGCACTCTACTTTCCCTTATTAGCCCATATAATGATAAGGATAAAACATAGGAGTAATACACCAGAAGGAGAGATTCTTCCATTCCTCTTTCTATCAATAACATTTGAGTGTATATCATTCCTGCCAATCTATTATATCGAGACGGGAACTCTGCTACTTGATCCTGTCCTTATAAACATACTCATACGTTTCTCATTCCTGTCAAATGCGATAATATTCATATATGTCGCACTGCTTCTCATGGGAGTGAACAACAATAACTATCTAAGTTATTTTGTGATCTCACTCATAATGGTACTCATTCTTTCCGTGATGGCTCCCAATAGTTCCGCAATACAGGCAGCAGGAAGTAATTTCGGGTCAGACTATGACGTGTATTTCAATTATGCCATAGCACTCATAACGACAGCGACTGTGATAACTTTCATAGGCGCTACTACGAAGGATAAGATGAGACACAGCATACAAAAATGTATTTCATACATTCTCTTAACCGTTGGAAACTATGGAATATTCGCATTATCAAATACGATAGCAATAGCAATATTCACAGTCATATTCGCAGTAGGCTGTGTAATGCTGATGATAACAAGCAAAGAATCCTTCTAAGAAAGCAAATGCCCCCGGAAAGGAGGCATTCGCTTCAAGTCAATTCAAGTTAATCACGCTCTTATCATAATCTGATGGAGCATCATATCCGAGAAGATTCATGAGAGTTGAGGGAATTGAAGATATTCCAAGCCCCTCATTAAGTTCCTTTGAATATTCTCCGTTATAGCATGGATCATAGATGATACATGGGACAGGATTAAGAGAGTGACTGGTCTTAGCCTTGGGCTCTCCATCTGCCTTCGTTTTGATCTTACCGCTCTTATCATGCTCATACATATCATCTGCATTTCCATGATCCGCAGTCACGACCATCACGCCACCGGCTTTTTCAATCGCCTCCCTGAGTCTTCCGATCTGAAGATCCATAGCCTCCATGGAGCATACAACGGCTTCAAAAACACCCGTATGCCCTACCATGTCTCCATTAGGATAGTTCAGCTTGATGAGATCCCACTTACCGCTTTCTATCTCTTTTATCACACGGTCGGTGATCTCTGCACATTTCATCCACGGTCTCTCTTCAAAAGGTACAATATCAGAAGGAATCTCGACATATTCCTCAAGATTCTCATCGAACTTACCGCTCTTATTTCCATTGAAGAAATATGTGATATGTCCGAACTTCTGAGTTTCAGAGATACTGAACTGTTTAAGACCGGTAGCACAGAGGTACTCTGCCATCGTCCTGTCAATTGAAGGAGGAGAGACGAGATACTGATGAGGAACATGAAGATCTCCATCATATTCCATCATTCCCGCATATTCTACCTTCGGATGTCTCTTTCTATCGAATTCGGTGAGTGTCTCCGCCTCAAATGCCTTTGTGATTTCAAGAGCTCTGTCTCCTCTGAAATTGAAAAGGATCACACTATCATTATCCTCGATGGTTCCAACAGGCTTACCATTTTCAGCAATAACAAAAGGTGGAAGATCCTGATCGATAGCCCCTGTCTCCTTTCTGAGAGTAACGATTGCGTCATGGGCATTGTCGAAATACCTTCCCTCTCCAAGGACATGAGTCTCCCAGCCTTTTCTTACCATGTCCCAGTTCGCGTTGTAACGGTCCATCGTGATGACCATTCTTCCTCCACCGGAAGCGATCCTGGCATCAAAGGTTCCATCTGCAGAGAGCTCCTTCAAGAAATCAGCAAAAGGATCGAAATAATCAAGGGCGCTCATCTCACCTACATCTCTTCCATCAAGAAGAGCATGTACCCTTACCTTCTTCACTCCTTCCTTCTTAGCCTCTTCTATCATGTGCTTGAGATTATCTATATGGGAGTGGACATTTCCATCAGAGAGTAATCCGATAAAATGAAGGGTACTTCCATGCTCCTTAACATTATTTATGAGCTTTTTCCATGTCTCACCCTTATACATCTCTCCAGAGTTAATTGAGTTGGCAACCAGCTTTGCACCCTGTGCAAACACCCTGCCACATCCCATCGCATTGTGACCTACCTCACTGTTTCCCATATCCGCATCACTGGGAAGTCCCACAGCAAGGCCATGTGCTTTCAGCTTCGTATATGGACTTGAGGAATAAAGGGCATCAAGATTCTTCGTCATAGCCTGGGCTACGGCATCCCCGTCTTTATACTTTCCAAAACCAACACCATCCATAATGACCAGCATTACCGGGCCTTTTCTGGATATCTTACCATTTTTCTTTAAAGGTTCTACCATATGTTTCTCCTTTATCGGTATAAATATATCTAATTCCTCGTAATCGGTGAAGTAGCCTTTACAAGATATTCAACACTTGAGGGGTCGACTTTATCAATTAAAGTATCATATATCCTCTTATGATAGCCATTAATCTGAGAAATCTCCTCATCCGTCAGAAGCGAGACATCTATAAGATCCCTCTCATAAGGAACAAGGGTAAGTACTTCAAATGAGTAGAAAGTACCAAACTCCGTAGTAATATCATCCCTTACCATCAAAAGGTTTTCTATCCTCACTCCATGCCGTCCCTCTTTATATACACCAGGCTCATCGGAAATCACCATGCCGGGAGAAAGAGGAACGTCTATAAGATGCGAAGATATCTTCATAGGGCCTTCATGCACGTTCAGATGACACCCCACGCCATGACCCGTTCCATGATAAAAGCTCTCCCCGTTCTGCCAGAGATACTGTTTAGCAAGAACATCAAGATGAACTCCACATGTTCCTTTGATAAAACGCTGCCTGGCAAGGGCAAGGTGTCCTTTCAATACCAGAGTATAATCCCTTCGCTCCTCCTCACTTGCCTCACCAAATAGTAGTGTCCTTGTTATATCTGTCATTCCAAACTCGAACTGGCTTCCAGTATCGAGAACCAGAAGGCCACTCTTATCTATCACCATATTGGATTCTTCTGTAGCACTGTAATGACACATCGCACCATGAGAGGAGAAACCTGAGATAGGACCAAATGACGGTCCAAGATAACCAGGTCTCTTTTCCCTCTCTTTTTCAAGAGCAGAGGAGATGGCAATCTCATTCGTATTTTTCGATCTATCAAGATGGGAAAGGAAATTGACATAAGCAATACCATCCTCAATATGGCTTCTTCTCATGCCATCCCTCTCTGTTTCATTTTTAACGGCTTTCAGATCTGTCGTGATATCCCGTCCTGTAGCATCAGAGGAAGAGAAGAACTTCTTGAATGACATGCTTATCCTCTCAGGATTATAATATCCTTTTCCTTTGATAAGACCTCCTAATGAGGAATAAACATCAGAGTAATCCCTAACTTCAAAAGGAAGAGTACACATATCCACATTATTAAATCGTCCCTTGTCAGTGAAAAGAACAGCTTTATCAAGGCCTACAAACATAAAAGAGTAGAAAACTGGATTGTATGGGATATCATCAGCACGTAGATTCGTAAGCCATGCGATATCATCAAGACTGGCAATAAAGGTCCAAGAAAGTCCCTTTTTCTTCAGATTCCCTCTCAAGATGTCAATCTTATCAGAAGAGCTAAGGCCCGCGTAATCACTCTTCATCTCCCTTATACTGCTCTCTGGTATTCCGGGACGGTCAGTCCAAACAGAGGAAAGAATATTCCTTGTTGCAACAAATTCTATATTCTTCTCTTTTAATAAAGCTGTTAAATCATCAAAAAGTTTTATGGATATCTCGCTCTCTTCAACACCAAGCCTGTTTTTCTCTTTGAGATTATCCAGCAACCATGTCTCAACAGAGGGATCAGAGGTATCAATCCTCATCATCTCAAATTCCGTTCCCTTAATCTGAGATTCAGCCTGAATGAAATACCTGCTATCAACCCATAAAAGAGCCTTATCCATCGTAACAACCACGGTACCTGCACTTCCTGTAAATCCTGAGATGAACTCCCTCGTTCTCCAGTGAGGTGCTACATATTCACTCTGATGGGCATCAGAGCCTGTGATATAATACGCATCAAGATTATTTTCTTTCAGCTTTTTTCTTAACGCTCTGAGTTTCTCCTCTATAGTCATTATCTTTCCTCCTGATATTAACAAACAACAATAAAGCGATTCCGATCAATATCATCAAGGCACAGAACACCTGTCCCTTGCTTATATTTAAAAACGATGAGAAAAGGGCAATATTCTCACTCCCCTCTCCCAAAGCTATCACATACCCGATATTAGAATCAGGTTCTCTGAAATACTCAATAAAGAATCTAAATAAACCATAAAGGATCAGATAGATGGAAAAAATGACTCCATGCTTCCAATGTTTTTTTATCTTTAATGGTCTGAAAATGAAAAAAAGAATCAAAAATATCACAATTCCTTCAAACAAAGCCTCAAAAAGCTGTGTCGGATAACGGGGAAGATTCAGATAATCCCCGTAGTTGTAACTCATACCGATCTCATCTGCAACCTTTCTGACCCATTCAAACGATGAGGAAAACCTCTCAGCATCAGGGAAAACCATTCCTATAGAAGAAGTAGTGACCCTGCCATATAACTCTCCGTTTATGAAATTTCCGAGGCGCCCAAAGGTATAGCCAAGAGGAATACCCGTAACAATCATATCTGTCACTTCAAGAATGCTCATCTTTCTCCTGTGACAATATATCCAGCCACCTACGAAACACCCGAGAGCCCCACCATGGTAACTCATACCAGGTAGTCCGACAAAACGGCCATTCTCAAATGGCCAGAACATCATCCAAGGATGTGTAAGATAATAGTAGGTATCACTATAAAAAAGGCAGCTGAATACCCGTGCTCCTATTATAAGACCAAGAATGGCATAGAAGAACAGGGATTCACTCTCATCTTTTGTAATGATTAGGGTCTTATCATGGTTGACCTGATATCTGAATAGGATGTAGGTGATCACAAAAGCGACGATATACATGAGGGCATACCATCTGATAGGAAGAAAAGAGAATATGTAAGGATCTATCCAGGAAGGAAAGTTCAAATAAAGTCCCATGGCATGAGTATAGGTTCATCATTACCACTCGTCAATTCCACATGAAAGAAAAGGATACTACTCAAGAATATCTCTTTTCTGATTTTCATTGATTATAATGGAGGGAAAAACACCTTTCATAGTATTCTCTATACGACAGTCAAAATTAAAAACATCCCTTATATTCTCACTGTTCATAACATTATCTACAGGACCGGAAGTAACCACTTTACCATTACTCATCATTATTACATCATCGCTAAGCCATAAGACATGAGAGAGATCATGCATAACAGCTACAATTCCTATGTTCTTTTCAGTATTCAGTTTCTTTATTAATTCCAAAAGTTCAATCTGACATACAATGTCCATGAATGTTGACGGTTCATCGAGAAATAAGACATCAGGCTGCTGGACAAGAGCCAAGGCAATCCAAACCCTTTGTAGTTCCCCTCCTGACAGACTATTCACCTTTCGCTCTAAGAAATTCTCAATTCTTGTAAGATATACAGCCTCTTCTATAGCCTTTCTATCATCTCTCTCACTCTTATGAAAAAAACGATTGTAAGGAAACCGTCCTAAGGATATCAACTCCTTTACCTTAAAAGCTGAAACATCATTATGTTTTTGAGAAAGCACCGCTATTTCTCTTGCCAAACGTTTAGCTTTCATGTGCTTTATTTCTCTTCCATTGTAAATAATATTGCCTTCTGGATACTTTATAAGACCACACATGGCTTTTATAAGCGTTGACTTTCCACAACCGTTTCGACCAATTATACAGGTAATCTTAGCTGTATCAATAAATAAAGAATCTATATCCAATGTGAAATAATTACCATATTCCACTTTCAAACCGTTTATATCAAAGCTCACGATAATTCCTACCATTCCTATAGATAAGATATATAAAGAAAATTCCACCTAATATGGTCATCACCGTACCAACGGGAATTTCCATGAAATCCACGATACTTCTGCCTATGGTATCGGCAAGGAGCAAAAGAAAACCACCTAAAAGCATACTCATAGGCATTATTTTCCTGTGATCTCCTCCAGAGAGGATACGAATGGTATGGGGGACAACAAGACCGATGAACCCAATTATTCCAACATTCGCAACCGTGATGGCAGCAAGATATGATGCAAGTATGGACAATAGTAACCGAGTACATCCTACATTTAAACCAAGAGATTTTGCTGTCTCATCTCCCAATACTATGATGTTTGCATATTTGATTGCCACAAAAGATAAGATTAATCCGACAACAGCATATGGAAATAAAGAAAACACAGTATTCCAGCTCTTACCAGAAAGACTTCCGTTCATCCACATCAGAGCAAACTGCAATCTATCGCTGAAGAGAAGCTGAAGAAAAGAATTAATTCCTCCTATTACCGAATTTACGGCTATTCCTGCAAGTATTATATGAATCGAGTTCATTCCTGCATTCCATGAGATACCAAGTATAAGAAAGCTCACCAGGACAGATCCTATGAAACATATAACAGGTGAAAATGATATAGCTCCAGGAAAGACAAAAAAAACTAATGAAATGGCAAGACTCGCACCCGAACTTATACCGACGGCCCCGGGATCAGCTAAAGGATTATTAAGCACAGCTTGCATCAGCACACCAGAGGAAGCCAGGCATGCACCTGACAAGATAGCGATTATGATTCTTGGCAGCCTGATATAGAATAGAACAATATTCGTTTTGATATCCCCATCAATAAAAAGTCCTTGAAAAAACTCTTTTATTCCCGCTTCTGAAACCCCAGAAAAAAGAGCAAAAAAGAACATGATGATATTAAGGAATATCAAGCCACAATATAAAAAACTTGTTGATATTCTTTCCCTTTTCAAATTCTAATACCCTATATCCTTTAAAGCGGCAAGAATAGCTTCCTGCTGTTCAAATATGGAAACTCCATGAACAACAGAATGCATATTTTCAAGTATTATGACCTTACCTGATTTCACAGCGTCAAAACTGTTCCAATATTCCTTGTTCGACATCAATTCCTCATTAAACATCATTCTATTCTCTTCCCTGCTATTAGAGGAACCGACATAGACTATCAAATCAGGATCTCCATCCAATGCTTTCTCATAGGAAAAAGGACCGATACCGGATGAAGCATCATAACAATTATTAAAACCAAGCATCTTAAAAGCTGACCCTACAGTTCCACCTTCTGTCTGATAGCTCAACCCATTTCCCTGTTGCTGTATTATTAATACTCTCTGATCTTCGATTCTCTTCTTAAAATCCTCAGCTCTTTCCTCATATAAGGCAAAACTTTCCCTGATTCTTCTATTTTCTTCGCCATCAGGATCAAAACTGTCCGCCAAAGACAGTACCTCATTTTTTATATTCTCATATGTGAAAGGAGTACTGTTATCGACATAATATACGGGAATACCCATCTGAGAAAGCAACTGACCATATGTATTATACTGATAATCACCTAAAACAACCAAATCAGGCTCAAGTAGAAGTATGGACTCTATGTTTATCTCCTTATCATAAGGAATGACAAATTCCTTTACGTTTAAATCATCTGGCCACGGAAGAGCACCTGCCGTGGGTATGGCAATAAGAGGAACTTTTAATGCATGAAGAGTCCTTACAGGTTTTGTAAGAAGAACAGCAACCCTTTTTGGACTATCAGGAAGAACAACATCCTCTAATCCTCTCTCTTTCATGTTTTCTGGATAAGAAAGGATGTAAGGCTCTTCATACTCAAGGGTATTCTCATTGACACCAAGAGCAAATGCACAATAAATAGACAAAAAGAAAACGATTAATAAAAGAATCTTTTTCATAAGTACAGTTTCACATACTAAAAGAGATAAAACAATTTTATTGTTGTAACTTTGTCAAAAACATTGTTGTTCTACAAAATGAATAAGATTTATCCTATTATATGAATATGAAAAAAATAACAGTTCTTGTTTTATCCATATTTCTTACGATGCAGATACTCTTCTCCGGTGGAGTAAATGAGAAAATAGTGAACAACACGATATCAACTCCGATGGAAGAGATGAAAGGAGAGAGGAGTATAAGTGAGATATTATACTCCCTTTCAAACGTATATGCCCTTTTAGACAGATATTATCTTTATGAAATAGACAATGAAGCAATGGCAGAAAACCTCCTTTCCGCAATGATAGCCTCCCTTGGAGACCGCTATTCCTATTACGTTAAAGCAGAGGATATGAGTGAATATGAAGAGCAGTATACGGGAGAATATGTCGGAATAGGTACATATGTGTCTAAGATGAATCCAATTTATGCCGATTATGATGATCCCCTGACATGGATGCTCCAGATCGTCAGTCCTTTTCCAGGAGGCCCTGCAGACAGAGCTGGACTTAGGGCAAATGACCTCATAAGTGCCATAAATGGAGAAAGCGTATACTCTCTCAATGCCACAGAGGCATCAAGACTGCTTAGAGGAAAGGAAGGAGAATCCCTTACACTCAGTGTATACAGAGATGGAAACGAATTTGAAATAACACTCATGCCGGAACACGTCATAACCCCTAACCTCGCATATGACGTGATATATGATGATGTAGGATACCTGCATCTCTATACGTTTAATGAAAGCAGCACGGAAAGTGTGAAAGAAGCCCTGGATGACATGAAGGCCAGAGGAATAAAGAGTCTGGTAATTGACCTGAGGAACAACGGGGGTGGAACTGTCGACACCAGTGAAGAAATCACGGATATGTTCCTGAGCGAAGGGGCAATAGTGAATGTAAGATTCAAGGAAGGCAGTGGTGTCGAAGATACCACATATTATGCGGATAGAAACACGCAGCTTGATGCGGATATACCTATCGTTATACTCGTAAACGGTGGAACAGCAAGTGCAAGTGAGATAATGACTGCAGCCCTTAAGGAAAATGGAAGAGCCACTGTGATAGGAGGCCAGACATTTGGAAAGGGAATAATACAGAGCGTGATACCTTATAATGGAGGTTTCATATGCTTTACCGATGCCAATTACTACACGCCATCAGGAAACAGCATACATGAAGTCGGAATAAAACCGGATATAATAATAGAGGACAGGGAATACACGGAGGAAGAACTCAAGAGTTATGAGGAATTCCTCAGTACGGACAAGATTGAAAAATACATAAAAGCACATCCTGAATACAGCATAGAGAACATAGAGACATTCGCGGATGAAAACAGTGACAGCGGTGTTCCTCGTGACATGCTCATACTTCTTATAAGAAACGAGTATTACTACCAAATGGATTATGAAAACCGTCCCGTAGTACTCGTTGATTACGATGAGGCATTGCAGGAAGCCCTAACCTTTCTTGGAAAAGAGATATGAGAATACTTTTAATCAAATCAGAAAAGATAGAGAACGGCTCTTATGAGCTTGCAAAAAAAGAGTATAACTATCTTAATAATGTCCTAAGACTTAAGGATGGTGACACATTTAAGGCAAAAGATGAGAAGGAGAGGATATATAACGCTCATTTCTCTGGTAACATACTCTTTCTCTCTGAAAGTGACAAAAATGTTGAATATCTGGATACCATGCCATCATTCACAGGACACTTTCAGAGAATACATCTCTATCAGGCAATATTGAAAGGAAAGAAGAATGAACGTGTGGTACGTGACAGCCAGGAAGCGGGTATTGAAAGGATAACATTCATCTCAACTGAATTCACATCCTCATCAGAGATAAAGGAACATGATCTTGAACGGCTTTATGCAATAAGAAGGGAAGCCGTGCAGCAGTCCGGAGCAAAAGTCATGACGATAGATGCCCCTATTTCCTTTCAACAGGCCTTAGAGAAGGCAGAAGGAAGGATACTTATACTCCATCAGAGTCTGAGAGGCAGTACAAAAGACATAAAAGAAGCACTTGATGGAGCTAAGGAAGATGATATCATCTCCGTATTCATAGGTTCAGAAGGTGGATTTTCTGAAGAAGAATGTAAGAAAGCAGAAGAGAAAGGGGCCTTCCCCGTTCTCCTTAAAACGAACATATTAAGAGCTGAAAACGCCTCAATCTACACTATATCCGCTATTCAGACACTTTTAAATAAATGAGTAAAAGGAATTAGATAAAAAAAATATCAGATATGACGTTATGTTTTAGTTATTATATTAACAAACACTATATATAGCGTATTAAATAATATTGTTAATTTTATGTAAGTATAATATCTGTTAAGAATTATTTAAAAATCATACAAATGTTTATTTTTGTTGAAAACATGTGAAAAACTCATTGAATTCAGCTATTTTCCACATGTACGATTTTAATTATTTCTTATATAAGTTTTATTAAAAAATAGTTATTTTATTCCGAGTTATTTTCTTTAAATATAAAAATTTACAGATAAACTTATTTTTAATCAAAAAAGGTGAAAAAAAACTATTTATTTTATCTTTCCACATATTTTCCACACCCCTGTGGAAAACCTGTGGAAAACTCAAAAAAAACCATATATAGCGTCTTTCATTTTTCCTTCAAGAACAGAGCTAAAACTGATATACTTTACCTATGGCTGTATATGGAATAGGAAACCCTTTAATTGACCTGTTATGCTTTGTTTCAGATGAGGATATAGATAATCTTTCTCTTTTCAAAGGAACAATGAACCTCATAGATGAGGATAAGAGAAAGGAAATAGTGGATTATCTAAAGAAGAAAGAGATCTTATATTCATGTGGGGGATCCTGTCCCAACACAATGGTGACACTCAAGAGCCTGGGAGTAGAGACGACCCTTGCAGGGGGAATAGGTCATGATGAATTGGGAGATATGTATAAAACACGTTTGAAAGAGCTTGGAGTACATGATGAGCTTGTAAAGAACGATGCAGCCACAGGAACATCCATAATCCTCGTGACAGAGGACAGAGAGAGGACAATGTGTACCTTTCTCGGAGCCAACAGGAATTTCGATTCAAAAGATGTCAACCTTGAGAGCGCGAAAAAAGCCGATATCTTCTATTTCACAGGATATATGTGGGATACCGAACCTCAACAGAGGGCAATAAGAAAAGTCCTTGAAGTGAAAAAGGAATGTAATTTCCTAGTTGCATTCGACATAGCAGATCCGTTCGCAGTAGGTCGATACAGACAGACTTTCTTCGACCTTATAAATGAATCTGTTGACATAGTATTCGCAAATAGTGAGGAAGCCAGGTATCTAATCGATAACTATGATGCATATGAATGTGCAAAAAGCATAGGAAAGCTCTGCCCCACTGCGATAGTGAAAAACGGTAAAAAAGGTTCTTTCATCTCAAGTAATGGAAAGATTCATGAAATTCCAATCTATGGTACGAGTAAACCCGTAGATACGACTGGTGCGGGAGATACATACGCATCGGGTTTCCTTTACGGAATAGAAAAAGGATATGATGTGGTAAACTGTGGAAGAATAGCATCATTCCTCGCAGGCGAGATAATAAATCAGATCGGAGCCCAGTTCACTATAGAAAGAAGTGAGAAACTGAAAAAACATCTAGAAGAAAATTTTCCTACTTATTGACAATAATTACTAATAATCTTATTTTATTAATATCAATTATTGATAAGGAAAATATGAGACAGGTAAGACAGACCCTACAGAAGGAAATAACATACAATACCATAATGAAAATGATGGGACATCCGACGGCGGAAGAAGTTTATGATTCTGTACATCTTACCTATCCTCATGTATCTAAGGCAACTGTCTACAGAAACCTCGCTTCACTGGAAGAGAAAGGAGTCATTAAAAGGATTCCTAAACTCGGAGGAGGATCTGACAGATACGATAAGAACATGATTCCTCATTTTCACGCAAAGTGTAAATGTTGTGGTAAAATATTCGATGTGGCACTTCCTCTGGAAGGAGTTCTGGAAAAAGCGAAAGTGATGGAGGATGAGGGATTTTCCCTCAATTCCTATCAGTTAATATTTGAAGGAACCTGTACAGAATGCAGGTTAAAGGAGAAATAATATGGAACTAAAGGGATCAAAGACGGAGAAGAATCTCCAGACGGCGTTCGCTGGTGAGAGCCAGGCAAGAAACAAGTATACCTACTATGCATCAAAGGCAAAGAAGGAAGGATTTGAGCAGATTGCAGCTATCTTCCTTGAGACTGCAGACAACGAGAAAGAGCATGCAAAGCTCTGGTTCAAACTTCTCCAGGAAGGTGGAGATATCCCATCAACAGCAGAAAACCTGAAAGATGCAGCAGCTGGTGAGAACTATGAATGGACAGACATGTATGCCACATTCGCAAAAGAAGCTGAGGAAGAGGGATTCACAAAGATTGCAGCACTTTTCAAGGGAGTTGCAAAAATCGAGAAAGAGCACGAGGAGAGATATCTCGCACTCTTGAAGAATGTTGAGGATGGTCTTGTATTCAGCAGAGACGGAGAGATGATCTGGAAATGCAGAAACTGCGGACACATTCATGTTGGAAAGGCAGCTCCTGGAGTATGCCCAGTATGTGCTCATCCACAGGCTTATTTTGAATTAGTTGGAAAGAACTACTAATCCAAATATTACAAAGTTATGCATAGAGCTGTTAATAACTGTTAACAGCTCTTTTTTGGTTCTTCAGGTAAAACTGAGGGAAGAGGGATAGAGATTGAAAAAGAGAGCATGTGAGTTCTAAAGTTTAGTTACCACACAAAACATAGGACGAACACATGCTCTTAGAACAAATTATAGCAAATAACCCATCACTTCAACCATATGAATACGTCAATACAGAGATAGCAGAAGACGGGCATCGGCTGGTACTGCATCTGGCAAGCAGGAAGGCTTCAACAACAGGATCAAGGTTGCAAAGAGAATTGCTTATGGATACAGGGATGAAGACTACTTTTTCTCTTTGATTCAGTTCATCTCCATCCTTTCTCTCAGAGCTCAATCCCACAGAAAAACGTGAAGAGCCTCTTTTTTTAATCAGTTTATAAATTACTTTACAAAAAAACGCCAATCCGCAAACAGTGTGAACTACCCACACTTAAGAAGAGCGGGCTTCAGCACCAGCTGCTTGCTCAGGAAAACCTGCTCAAGTCTTACGTTAGCTCCACCGGAGTACATATGCGTCCCACATACGTGCAGAGATTTTTCTGCCCTGCAAGCAGCTAATTGAAGTATACCTTACGATTCATCTCCATTCTATAGAGATATAGAGTCTTCTCGATATTTTTTTATAAATCTGTTTGTTTCATGACGTCTCTGCTTATATTAAAAGATGTTTATTTCCTCTTAGGATTCGTGGGAATGATTCTTACCTGCTTGTAAACTCCTTCCCCCTCACTCTTGGTTTCAACACCCTTGAAATCATTAAGAGCAGTATGAACCAGTCGACGTTCAAAGGGATTCATCGGTTCAAGAAGTTTACTTCTACCACTTCTGCGTACATATTCAGCACTCCTGACAGCGTTTCTGACAATCTGATCTTCATGCCTCATACGGTAATTCTCACTATCTATCACGATCTTGGCATCCTCATCTATAGTCGCAGCATATACATTGGCAAGAAGCTGGATAGCATCAAGATTCTTTCCCTTTCTTCCAATCAAAATACTTGAACTGTCACTCTCGATATTGAGGGATATCTTACTATCTCTTCTTGAAGATATGGTAACAGTTGCATCATATCCCATCTTCTTGATAAGGGTTGTGACGAAATCAATGGTCTTTCTTTCAACATCACTCTCTGCAGAAAGAACCTTTCCCTCTTCGGGTAAATACTCACTCTCACCCGCCTTTTCTATATCCTCTTTCTCTTCATCACCATAATAAACGCGGATCTTTATATAACTCTTCTTGAAAAGACCCTTCTTAGTCTCTTCAAGAACTTCAACATAAACATCATCATTAACCAGACCTAGTTCCTGTCTTGCCTTCTGCAAAGCCTCTGCTTCGGTCCTTCCTTCAAAATCCTTATACATTTTTATTTCCTTCTCTTCTTCTTTTTCGCTAAAGCTTTCTCTTCATCCTCTTTCTGAATTTCCAGCTTAAATTGGGTTCCCTTCTTCTTATTCACATAAACCTGGGTACCAATTGAAATGATATTTGTTACAGACCAGTAAACAAGCAATCCAGACGGTGCATTATAAAGAATGAAGAAGAATATTATAGGCATACCATATGTCATGAACTTCATCATTCCTGCCTGACCTGCCGTGGATGAACTCTGTGTAATCTTCATACTGAATATCATCGAGAGAGTATACAGTATTGGAAGAAGGTGAATCTCATTTCCAAGGAAAGGAATATTAAATGGAAGAGTGAAGATAGTCTCAGGAATTGAGAGGTCAGTTATCCAACCAGGGATGAACATGGCTCCTCTGAGATCGATGTTCTTATTCAATAGTCCATAGAATGCAATGAGTATAGGGAACTGTATCAGCATAGGCCAGCAGGAACTCATAGGATTTATACCCTCTTCCTTATAGAGTTTGGCCATAGCTACATTCTGAGCATTAGGATCATCCGGATATCTTTCCTTTATTTCATTCAACTTAGGAGTCAGAGCACTCATCTTCGCAGTTGATTCCGTACCCTTCTTTGAAAGAGGATGCAACAGCAGCTTAATTATGATGGTGAGAATTATTATAGCTACACCATAGTTAGGTATGAATCGGTAGATGAATGAGAGACACCAGTTAAGAATGGACTCAAGCCACCAAAGCCAGGAGGAATCCATAGCTTCTCTGAGTCTGTGCTCCTCAAGACCGAAAACATTGTCTGCCGCATTATCATACCTATCGAGCTCCGTCGCACTTTGTGGTCCAAGATAATATGAATAAACATCAGTAAGAACTGAATCGGATGTACCTGTTCTTGTAAAATAGAAATAGTTCTCCTGACTTACTCCCTCTGAATAAGTCATATTCGTAGCCGTATATTTGTCTATGATGTTTCTCGTCTCAGGAATACCTATTGCAACGAAATATTTTCCAGTAAGACTCATCCAATCTATAAATTCATCCTCATCGAAGTTCTCATAGACATATTCACCACCAGAATAGCTTACATTACTCTTTCCACCTCGATCATCCCTTAAGTAGTTGATTCTCCTGTAATCATAACTTGAACTCATGGATTCAAATTCAGGACCTACCTGAGGTCCGAAACCGATGGTATATGCATCACCATTGTAATTAAGAGGTATGCTTCCTCCATCAGAAGTAGAAATATTAACTACAAGCTGAATCATGTATTCATCATTCATCGGAACAGCATAGATCTTATTTATCGTGAATATCCTACCATCCTTTGTTTCAAAATCACGAGAGAAACTTACTTGTGTGATATTCCTGTCCGTAAGCTCATTTATGCTGTAATTAAAAACAGCGTCTATAGGATTAGTCTTGTCATCCCCTACGTAAAGCATGAATGGATTGACATCATCACTATCTTTGAAAATAAACTCGCTGGGTTCTCCATTAGTATGGTGTTCCTTCAGTTTAACACTGCTGATAGTCGCTCCTACAGGATCAAAAGTAAATGATGATACTTCATTCTCAACTATGAAAGTAGAACTATCAGGACTATCTCCTATAGCATAAAAGTCATTTTCATACGCATTTGATGCCCCATATGTAGATATGGTGCTATCATCAACATTTTCAACTATTGTCTCCGTAGTCGTTTCAGTCGGAGCAGGAGAAAAGAAAGCAGCCTGTATAGTAGTTGAAAATATAATTACGATTGTACATAAAACTATTGCCAGAATCGTATTCCTATCCATTTAATCTCCTTAAAAAAGATTTCAGTTATCCAAGGAAAGTAGGAATAGGAACTCTGCATGAAGAGAAAAATAGGAGCTATTTCCGGTTCAACCTGACCAAAATGGATTTCATATTGGACTCAAGCAAGGAAAAATCGGAAACCTTTCCAGGATAAACTACTAAGACGATATCTATTCCAGAATCAGATGATCCTTCTATCAAACGGCCATCCCATGTACGGAAAATCTCTTTTATTCTACGTCTTATCTTGTTTCTCTCAACGCTTGAACCAAAGTGCCGGACAGGAATAACTATTATCCTATCATAATTTAGACCGTTATTAAGAGAGATTAATCGCATTCCCTCACAGGAAAATCTCTTTCCCTGCTTGAAAATGCGATCGATTTCATCTTTTTTTCTGATGATTTGTGTCTTAGTAAGGCTTCTTCTCATCGCTGACTGTAAGGTTGTGTCTGCCCTTAGCTCTTCTGCGTGCTAAAACGAGACGTCCTCCCTTTGTAGCCATTCTTGCGCGGAAACCGAATTTCCTTGTTCTCTTCCTCTTACTAGGCTGGTAAGTTCTCTTGCCTTTGTTACTCATGAGTAATCTCCAATATTCTTCGCTAAACTAGCTGTTTTTTTATCTGCTGAAGACACACGTGTCCGAGATAAGAATTTTATAGATACTTCATATAATCGTCAAGTACCAATGACATATGTATTTAGAGTGAATTTACTATAACTCTCAAATATTTTATCCCATCAGAAGGGAAAAATTTATTGTATTTATCTATTATCCTCTTCTTCTGTGCAAGGATTAGAGGAATATAATGACTGTCATCAGTAAGAATTAAAAGTGTTTTCTTATCAATTCTTCCAAAAGACGAATATCTGCTGATTCTGGGACCGGCTATTTCCTCCCATTTTTCTTTAATCTGATCGTCTTTTTCTCTTTTGTTCATTCCTATCATTTCCAAGACGGGAATGAGAACCTCCTTTGCATCCTTGTAATATTCACTCATAGACTGTATTTACCATCAATTACATTATAACACAGGGGTTTTTTATGATTCTCATCGAAATATCTCTCCCTTGGAAGAAAAGTGAAAAACGCCTGACTGTAAGAATCAACCTGATTCAGAAAAATACTTCTTTTCCTGTCGTCAAGTTCAAGAAGAACATCATCAAAAAGAAGTATAGGTTTCTTCTCCGTACTGCTTTCAAATACTTTAGCTTCAACGATTCTGAAAATAAGTGAACACAACCGTAGTTGTCCGGTGGAACCAGTTTGATTGAAAATACCATTGCTATCACGTACAGAAAACCTGTCACGATGTATCCCGCTTGTAGTTGTAAGCATTTTTATATCACGATCTAGGGTATCATGAAGTATGCTTAATATATCATCTTCACTCTCAACATCCGCCCAAGATTTCTGATAGCTTATATAAAGATCATCCTTACCTCCCGATACGATGGAAAACAGATGAGGAAATATAGTATTAAAGTCATTTACAGCCTTATCCCTTTCCTTCATTATCGAAAGACCGTATTTGGCAAGTCTTCCATCATAAAGGGTTATAAGACTCTTATCTCCGAGCTTTATAGCTGCATTTCTTTTTGAAAGGACATTCCTATATAGCCTTATATCATCAAGAAAGGATGGATTTGAAAGACTCATCATCTGATCAAAAAACTTACGTCTTGTTTCAGGTTCTCCTTTCAAAAACTCTATATCTTCATGGGAAAACACTATGCATGGAAATTGATAGATAAGCTCTTTTCTATCAAGAACCTTCTTACCATCAATTTCGATGTTTCTCTTACCATTCTCAAAAGAGAACATCACATACTGTCTCTCATTGTAATCATTTAAGAAAGTTGCTTCTAAAAAGAAACCGGTCTCTCCATGTTTAACTGCCTCTTTTAAATTCGGAGTCTTGAAAGAAGATCCATAACAAAGAGTATATAAAGCTTCAAGAAAATTGGTTTTTCCCTGAGCATTATCACCAATGAGAACAATATCCTCCCTGTCGATATCAACGACCTGAGAGGATATGTTTCTGAAATTATTTATCCTTATTTTTTCAAATCTCATCTTAGGCCTGCATAGGCATGATTATGAATATATAATCAGACTCAGGCTCACTTACAAGTCCGATTGCAGTACTTGCATTATTGAAACAGATAGTGAAATTATCACTTTCAATCTTCTTTATGGCATCCTGTAGGAAATTGTAATTGAAAGAGAGTTTCATCTCAGGTCCTTCATAATCACATTTGACGACATTCTTACTATTGCCATCAGAATCCTCGCCGCTGATCATGATACCATCTCCATTTATCTCAAAGATTATCTTCTTGCTCTTCATTTCAATCGTTACTGAGATAAGATTTATGGCATCTAGCATCTCTGCAGTACTGGCCACGGCTCTATGATCAAAGTTCTTTGGTATTACACGTTCATAATTAGGATAGTTACCGGTAATAAGAAGGGAATACATGTACCTTCCCTCTATGTTTGCAAAAGCATACCCGTTTTTGAAAGAGAGACTGAGAACACCATCCCCTGATCCTACCATCTTGAGATTATTAAGAAAATTTACAGGAACTATGGCTGGAACAAAAGTATCTATCTCCTGTTCAAAACTCCTTCTTACACAGTTCAATCTCTTTCCATCAGTAGCAACCATTACTAGCTTATCATTCTTATATTCGATATAAACTCCAGTAAGAAAGAACCTAGATTCCTCATGTCCTACCGCATAACTAGTCTTATCCACCATGTCGAAAAACAGGTTCTGGCCTACAGTGAAATAATCCTCCTCAGGATATTCGATCATCTCAGGAAATTTATCAGCATCGACAGTTCTCATATTTACTATGAACTTTGATTCTTTAGAATTTTTTATTGAGAGATTGTCATTTTCCTGGCTTATCTCAAGCTCGACATCTCCATTTATGTTTTTAAGAACATCTAAGAATTTCTCGCATAGTACAGTTGTGTTTCCCGGTACGACGGTATTTACTTCTATTGATGATATGAATCCGTTCTTTGAATCGGTCGCCTTTATTGTAAGTGTATTGTTCTTGTTTTCCAGTAATACGTTGCTTGTTATAGAGAGAGCGTTCCTCTTTGTTGTGAAATTTGATGCGTATGATATTTCTTTTCTCAATGTATCACATGTACAGATGAATTTCATTTTTCCTCCTGTATATTTACTACTTCATTATAACATATTTAAAAGGTAGTAGCAGTATTAGTATATGTGAAAAACGTGGAAAACTTAATTATTGTTTTATCTTACATAGTTTTATCCTGTGGAAAACTTTGTGGATAAAATAAGTGGTTTTCCACACTTTTCCCCAAGACGGGAATATGGAAAAAGTTTTGATGTCTTTTTTTTCCTCTTTTTTCTAATTTTTATCAACAGCTTATTAACTGCTTTTAAACGAGTTTTCCACAGGTTTTCCCCAAAAAATGTGGAAAACTTTTTCAATCTGTAGTGTTTTTTCCTTAACTAGCAATGAAAATCTTAAGAAAAATAAAGATGCATTATTGCTTTTTAAGATTGTTTTTTATGGTTTCCGTAGCCCTTTTTATGCTTTCATCACTTTCTTCTATGCTTTTAATCTTGTTTATAGCATAGCTCACTGTAGTATGATCCTTGCTATCGAAATATTTTCCTATCTCTGTAAGTGATAAATTGGTCATTGTACTTGAGAGGTACATTGATATGTGGCGGGCAAGTGAGACATTCTTGTTCCTGCTTTTTCCTCTTATATCAAAAGTGGATACATTGAAATATGACGCTGTCTGACTTATTATCTGGTCTATCGTAACTTCCGTGTTCTTTATCATCTGAGTGGGAATGAAGTTTCTGATATGCTCCATTGCAATTTCTTTCGTTATCTCCCTTCCTACCAGTTCTGAGAATGAATAAAGAGTTGTGAGAGCTCCTTCAAGATCCCTTACATTTGTCTTTATGTTCAGACAGATATATTCAAGTACATCCGGTGATAGTTTAAAATTCAGATCCTTGCATTTTTTTAGTGCAATGGCCATTCTCGTCTCATACTGAGGTGGCTGAAGGTCCACATTCGCACCTTTCCTGAACCTTGTTATAAGCCTCTCATTTATTCCTGTAAGTTCGGTTAAAGGACGGTCGCAGGTGAATACGATCTGCTTATTCCTGTCCGTGAGTTCATTGAATGTATGGAATATCTCTTCCTGCGTGCTTATCTTATCCGCAATGAAATGGATATCATCTATTAAAAGGACATCAGCTGTCCTATATTTAGTTTTGAACTTAGCATTTGCAGTCTTATTTGAAATCGCCTGTATGAGTTCGTTTGTGAAGGTTTCGGCTGTCACATAGATTACCTTCATCTTTGGATTATGATCGTAGATGTAGTTTCCAATCGCCTGGATCAGATGGGTCTTTCCTAGTCCTACTCCTCCATATATGAGGCAAGGATTGAAACTTGTTCCAGGATTATTTGATATTACCTTCGCGACATTGCATGCAAAGAGGTTATTTTCCCCTACTATGAAGTTATCGAAAGTGTATTCACTGTTAAGAGTTTCATTAACCGCTTTCTTTTTTTCAGAGATTTTGGCTATCTTATTCTCTTTAACTTCCTCTTCTTCCTTTATCTCTTTGTCAATGATGAGATTTATTTTTATATTCGTCTCTGCAAAATCTGAAAGTACGTTATGAGCCTGGTCCAGACATTTCTTTTTGAAAGAATCAAGATAGAACGGGGATGAGAAAGATAGAGTTATAGAATTGTCATCTTCACTGCTAAAATGAGCATTTTTAAGCCACATCTGTCCTGATGAGGGCATCGTTTGATTCAATCTTTCTATCGCTTGTTCCCAGAGTTCTTTCAACATTTTATATATCCCGTGTCAATTATGTTAACTGCCTGAGCCTCTTTCTTCAAGTCTAATTTGATAAATACCCCTGTTTTCTATGATAATTCTTTCTTATATATGTAATTATATCTAATGGTAAAAATATGCTTCTTCTTGCAATTAATAATATAAATATATATAATAAATAAGGGTAAGTTTTTTAATTAAACAATTTCTATGTTGTTTATACTTAAGAAAAAAGGATAGATATGAGCGAAGAAAACGAGAAAAAAGAAGAGGCTAGCAAGCACTATACTAGCGATGAGATCAAAGTTCTCAAAGGTCTTGAACCCGTAAGGGAGAGACCGGGCATGTATATAGGCAGTACTGGCATCGATGGTTTGCATCACCTTGTTTATGAGGTCGTTGACAATTCCATTGATGAAGCCATGGCTGGCTATTGTGATACCATCATAGTAAAACTTGAGAAGGGAGAAAACGGAGAGGAATACTGCTCCGTTTTGGATAATGGAAGAGGTATTCCCGTAGATTTCCATCCTACTGAGAAGAAGAGTACTTTGGAGGTTGTTCTTACTCAGCTGCATGCTGGTGGTAAATTCGACGATAATGCTTATAAAGTGTCAGGAGGACTTCATGGTGTAGGTGTTTCTTGTGTTAATGCCCTTTCTGATACTCTTGAAGTAATTGTCTATAGAGCACCGAAGGTGTATCGACAGGTATATCATAAGGGAATACCTGAGAAAGATGTGGAAGTCATTGGAGAGACTGATAAGACCGGTACTCTTGTAAAGTTTACTCCTGATTTCTCAATCATGGAGAAGAATAGCTTTAATTATGATACCTTACTAAACAGGTTCAGGGAACTTTCCTATCTTAATAAGGGAATTAAGATTGAATTTGAAGATGACAGGGGTGATTTGGTAAGAAAGGATGTCTTACATGCAGAAGGAGGATTATCTTCTTTCGTAAAATATCTTAACGAGTATAAGACTACCCTTTTTGAACCAATTTCCTTTGAGGGTGTCAGAACTATTGAGCAGAAGAAGGAAGTCTCTGTTGAGGTAGCGTTACAGTACAACGATAAATATGATGAGAAAATCTATACGTTCGTGAATAATATCAACACGAGGGAGGGAGGAACTCATCTTGTTGGATTCAGAACAGCTCTTTCCCGATGTCTGAACAACCAGCTTAAAAAGAATCAGAAATA
Source organism: uncultured Spirochaetaceae bacterium (assembly GCA_944392965.1). Taxonomy (GTDB): domain Bacteria; phylum Spirochaetota; class Spirochaetia; order Sphaerochaetales; family Sphaerochaetaceae; genus Ornithospirochaeta. The sequence continues at coordinate 49,917 of CALXYM010000006.1, forward strand.
TCTGAAAAAGTATTCTGATAGTCTTGAGGCTTCCGATATCTCCGAAGGTCTTACTGCCATTGTCTCGGTAAAGATACCTGAACCCCAGTTTGAAGGTCAGACGAAGATGAAACTGGGCAACTCCTCTGTCCGTGGTGTAGTGGATTCCTTGGTTTATGAGAATCTTACCAATTACTTCGATGAATTCCCTGATGCTATTGATAAGCTCCTTGATAAGGTGACTAATGCTGCTCTTGGCCGTGTTGCTGCGAGAAAAGCAAGGGAGAATATCCGTAAGAAGAACGAGGGAGGCGGCCTGCCTGGAAAACTTGCAGATTGTTCCGAGAAAGATCCTGCGAAGTGTGAAGTATTCATCGTTGAGGGTGATTCTGCCGGTGGAACTGCGAAACAAGGTAGGGATAGCCGGTTCCAAGCCATTCTTCCTTTATGGGGAAAGATGCTGAACGTTGAGAAGGCTCAGGAGGTGAAAGTCCTTAATAATGATAAGCTCCACCCTGTAATCCAGACGATTGGCGCAGGTATCACTAGATATAATGAAAGTAAAGCTGATCATGATGCAAAAGAGGCCGCTGGAGAGGAAATGACGTTTGATTTGAGTAAAGTTCGTTATCATAAGGTCATCATTATGGCCGATGCTGATGTTGATGGATCTCATATCAGAACGCTTCTTCTCACATTCTTTTTCCGTTATATGAAACCTCTTATTGAGGCTGGATATGTCTATTTTGCAATGCCTCCACTTTATAAGATCACGATAGGAAAGAAAGTATTCTATGCCTATATGGAAGAAGAGAAGAAGAAGATTATTGATGAATATGCCCAGGGTGATGAAGGAAAGGTAATTGCTCAGAGATACAAAGGTCTTGGAGAGATGGAGAAGGAAGAACTTTGGGAGACTACGATGAATCCTGAGACAAGGATGATTGGTCAGGTCACGCTTTCTGATGCTGAGGAAGCTGACAGGGTCTTTTCTATGCTCATGGGAGAGGATGTAGAACCAAGACGTGAGTTTATTGAACAGAATGCTACATATGTAAGCATGCTTGACATATAAGGAAGGAAAAATGGACGAGAATATTCAGGAAGAACACCTAGGTAAGGTTATAAAGTCTGATCTTAGTACTGAGATGAAGACCAGTTACCTTAATTATGCTATGTCGGTTATCGTATCCAGAGCCCTTCCCGATGTCAGGGATGGCTTGAAACCGGTACATAGAAGAATACTTTATGATATGTGGGATATCGGGCTTAAATCTTCAAGTCAGACGAAGAAATGTGCTCGTGTCGTAGGTGATGTACTAGGTAAGTACCATCCGCATGGAGATGCATCCGTATATGATGCACTTGTCCGTTTAGGACAGGACTTCTCTCTCCGCTATCCTGTTGTAAAACCCCAGGGAAATTTTGGTTCCATTGATGGTGATCCACCTGCGGCAATGAGGTATACGGAGGCTAAACTCAGTAGACTCGGAGAAGAAATGCTTACGGATATTAATAAGGAAACCGTAGATTTCACTCCGAACTATGATGAATCTTTGAAAGAACCTTCTGTTTTGCCTTCTGCGTTCCCCTTTCTACTTGTGAATGGATCCTCTGGCATTGCAGTCGGTATGGCTACTAACCTAGCTCCTCATAATCTTACAGAGGTTATAAACGGTATTGCCGCTTTAATTGATAATCCCGAAATTACTATTCCTGAGTTAATGGAATATATTAAGGGACCCGATTTTCCTTCATATGGTATCATATGTGGAAAAAAAGGCATAATGGATGCATATACTACCGGAAAAGGTAAGGTAGTTATTCGTAGCCGCTATGAAATTGAAGAAAGTGATAGAGGACATGATAAGATTGTCTTTACAGAAATTCCTTACCAAGTTAACAAGAGTGAGCTTGTAAAGAAAATCGATGAACTCAGAAAAGATGAGATTATCAAAGGAATTGCTGCTGTAAGAGATGAATCTGGAAGAGATGGAATACGAATTGTAATTGAGCTCAAGCAGGATGCTGTTCCTAATATTGTTCTTAATATGCTTTTTGGAAGAACGGCATTACAGTCCAACTTCAATATCTATAATCTTGCTCTTCAGAATGGAGCTCCAAAACTTTTCAATCTTAAAGAGATGTTGAGCGCCTACGTTGAGCACAGAAAAGAGGTTGTAGAAAGACGGACTCGTTATGATCTGAGAAAGGCAGAGGAGAGAGCTCATATCTTGGAAGGCCTTAAGATAGGTCTTGATAACATTGATGAGGTTATCAGGATTATTAAAGAGAGTGAGGATAATGCTGTTGCTTCCTTAGAACTGCAGAAGCATTTCAATCTTACTCAGGTTCAGGCTGATGCGATCATAGATATGAGGCTTGGTCGTCTTTCCCATCTTGAAACGGAGAAGATTCTTCAAGAACTTGCTGATCTTGAAGTTAAGATAGCTTATTATAAGGAACTCTTAGCCGATGAGCATAAGATTCTGGGAGTCGTGAAGGATGAGCTTATCAAGATTGGAGAAACTTTCGGTGACAGAAGAAGAACGGAGATAAATGAAAGGGAACTTGAGGATACTTCTCCTGAGGACTTCATTAAGAAGGAAGAGGTCGTAATCTCCATTACGAATAAAGGTTTTGCAAAGAGGATTCCTATTGACGAGTACAGGGCTCAGAAGAGAGGAGGAAAAGGTACTATAGGTGCCAAGCTCGTGGATAATGATTTCGTGCAGCATCTCTTCATCTGTAACAGCCATGACTATATTCTCTTTGTATCTAATCTTGGTAAAGCGTATTATGTAAGGGCTTTCGATATTTCTGAGAACGCTAAGACGGCAAAAGGAACGAGTCTCAAGAGCATAATCCAGATTGATAACAATGAGAAGGTTACCTCCATTATCAGTTTTACCGAGTTCAGTGAGGATAAGTTCATTCTCATGGGTACGAAGTATGGTGTTGCAAAGAAGGTGCGCTTGAATGACTTCATAAATGCCAAGGTACGTGGTGTAAAGGCAATCATTCTTGATGAAGGCGATGAGCTTGCTCAGTCCATCTTCGTTAATGAGGGGGACGATGTCATGCTTGTCACAAAAGATGGTAAAGGTCTAAGGACTGAAGCCTCCAGTATAAGAACAATGGGTAGGAGTACTCACGGTGTAAGAGGAATAAAGCTTCTTGGTGAAGATGAGCTTGTTGGAATAGTTAAAGTTGAGGACGATAAGGAAATCCTAATGATTACCGAACAGGGTAAGGGTAAAAAAGTCCGTTTCAATGAGTTTATGAATCATGGAAGAGGAACCATGGGACAGAAGATCTATACCATCGAAAAGGGTGAGAATGGAATCGTAGATGCTTTCGCTGTAGATGATGATACTGATGTCATCTTCATGACCAAGAAGGGACAAGCTATAAGGGTTCATACAAAAGACATCTCCACGCAGGGAAGAAGTGCTCGTGGTGTTAAAGTCGCTGCCTTTAAAAAGAGTGGAGATTCTATCAATGCAATGGCTATTACAGCCTATCAGGAAGATTCTGACCTTGATGAGGATTCTGAAGAAACAGAAACTCCATCAAATGAAGAATGATTTATGCAAAATCGTTCATATGCCGGTGTCTTTGACATCGGCTTTTTTCATGACAAATGCCTTTAAAAAGTATCCTATTAAATAGGGTAAAATAAAGAAAATAAATAACTACTTTCTGTACTTATATATAGAAACATGCTGGTAAAAACCCTCAAAAAGGGGGTGTTTTTGCAGGTTTTCTAGTCTTGCTTGGGCTTTTTTAAGAGAAAACCAACCTGAGCGTTTTGGGGAATAATTTTAGGTTATGTTTTCTTTGTTTTCCCTCTGAAGGAGAGATGAATGGGACAGAGAACTTGATAAGTTTAAAGATTGAAATTCATTTTATTTTTACTCCTTTACTTATTACTTTTTACACGTGTTTCACGTGAAACATTTTTGTAAGACTTATATTTCTTTATTCTTTTGTTTTTCAGATAAAATAGAATTATATATTTACTGTTTTTTCTCTGTATTATTTGTTCCTCTTTAATTGAGATTTTAATAAATTAAAAGTTTCTATAAGAAGATACAGAATACCGTTATTTTTTGTTATTTTAGTATTATATATTTTATTGTTTTATTTAATGTTTTTATTATTTATAATCAACAAATGAATTGATATTTATTATGATGATATAGAATCAATTTTATTACTCTTTTTTTGGGATCATTTTACTAAAAACGTATTTATTAGATTTTTTTTATTTTGGCTAGTTTCACGTGAAACTTTTATTGATATTTTAATATTAATTAGATTCCTAAATAATTAAGATGTTTTGTAAGGTTTTCTGACTGATGAGAGGTGTGTTATCTTGTTTTTTATTTTCAATGTTTCACGTGAAACAAAAAAATCCAGGGGGTATCCCTGGATATAAATTTGTTGTTTTGAGATTTAGAATGTTGTTGTGTTTATTATGTTGATATTCTTATCAACAGTTTCTCTGACGTATCTCTGTACTCCGTTTGAAAGAGTCAGCTGGCTCATTGGACATCCTGCACATGCACCTACGAGCTTTACATATACATCATTTCCTTCCATTCTTACGAACTCTATATCTCCTCCGTCGTTCTGAAGAGCGGGACGAATAGCATTGATTGCTTCTTTCACTTTTTCTTCCATATGGTAATCCTCCGTAGCTTCAATATACTTTTTCAAATTCTTACGGTCAAGTTCAGTAAATATTTATCGACAATTATATATTATTTTTTTATAGTTAATAATATGAAAGCTCATAAGATCATCTTCTTTAATCAGAAGGGAGGTGTAGGTAAGACTACTACATGTGTTAATTTGGGAGCAGCTCTGGGTGCTCTAGGATATAAGGTTCTCCTTGTCGATTTTGATTCTCAGGCGAATCTTACAGGAGCTGTTTCTGGGGATGGACGGAAGAGCACTATCTATCAGGTGGTATCAGGACAGAAGAATGCTGTTGATGCGATCCAGAAAACAATATTTGAAAATCTGAGTCTTATTGCAGGTTCTGTAGATACAGCAGGATTGACTGTTGAACTCGTCGATGAGGCTGAGAGGGAGTTCTATCTTAAACATGCTCTCAGGGATTTAGATGAGATGTTTGATTATATCCTTCTTGATTGTCCCCCTTCTATTGGACTTGAAACAATGAATGCTCTTGCATGGGCAGAGTATGTAATTATTCCTTTGCAGTGTGAATATCTTGCAATGGAGGGGCTTAATCTGATTATGAGGACGATTACCAATGTAAAACGTTCTCTTAATCCTGAGCTTAAAATCATGGGCATTCTTTTTACCATGTACAGTAAGCGTGTCCTTTTGAATCAGGATGTGGTTGACGATGTAAGTGAATATTTCAAGGATCTAGTATTTAAAACCATCATTCCTCGATCTGTACGTCTTTCTGAAGCTCCTAGTCATGGTATGCCTATCAATGTCTATGATAAGAACAATGTAGGAGCAAAAGCATATAATGCATTAGCAAAGGAGGTGGTCGAACGTGCCTGGTGATAGAAAACATGGGCTGGGAAAAGGTATGGGCTCTCTTCTTTCCGGCTTTGATTATGATGCTCAGATGGAGAATATCGTATTAAACGAGGATGAGAGGGAAGAAGCACCTCTTACACCTCCTCCATCACCTGTTATGACAGAGAAAGCAGATGATACTGGAGAAAGGGTTATTTATATTAATTTATCTGCAATAACACCTAATCCTAATCAACCTAGGAAAACTTTTGATGATGATTCTTTGAATGAATTAGCAGAGTCAATTAAGAGTCAGGGAGTTATACAGCCGATAATCGTAGAAGAGTATGCTCCTGGAAAGTATTCTATAATCGCAGGAGAGAGGCGATTCCGTGCAGCACAGATTGCAGGATTGAATACGATACCTAGTATAATCAAGAGCTTTGGAGAGATCCAGCGTATGGAAGTGTCTTTAATAGAGAACGTCCAGAGAGAGAATCTAAACCCAATTGAAGAGGCTTTTGCTTATCAGTATCTTATACAGAAATCTGGATATACCCAGGAGGAGGTAGCACGTAAGGTTGGTAAGTCACGATCAGCTGTTACGAATTCAATTCGTCTTTTGAATCTTCCTGATACAATAAAGGATGATCTTATCTCCGGCCTAATCACCAGCGGGCATGCCCGTGCTATTCTTTCTCTTGTTAATCCTTCTGATCAGATGCTTTTACGTAATAAAATCGTTGAGGATGATTTATCTGTAAGGGAGGCTGAAGCTCTTGCAGAGGAATACAATAAAGGACGTAAGATAATTCAGAAAAAGAAGGAAAAGGGAAAAGATCCTGAAATTCTTCTGGCTGAGGAGAAGTTCATCAATGCCATTGGTGCGAAGGTGGAGATAAAGGGAACTCTCAATAGGGGTCGTCTTATGGTCCGTTTCCGTACTCAGAAGGAGCTGGAGAGAATATATGCTTATTTGAGTAATGGAGATGAGCTTTTTGAAGAATAATTATTTATGTTATAAGGAATTAATAAAATGGATACATCGAATTTGAAAGATGGACTTTATGCTCTGATATCAACAAGCAAGGGAGATATACTTCTTTCTTTAGAGTATAAAAAATGTCCAATGACTGTTTGTAACTTCGTCGGACTGGCTGAGGGTAACCTTAATCTCGATAACATGGGAACTCCTTTCTATGATGGACTTACTTTTCATCGTGTGATCAAGGATTTCATGATTCAGGGAGGTTGTCCAAAGGGGGATGGAACGGGTGGTCCCGGTTATCGTTTTCCTGATGAGTTCGATCCCTCTTTGAAACATATTGGCCCCGGAATATTGTCAATGGCAAATGCGGGACCTAATACAAATGGCAGCCAGTTCTTCATCACTCATGTCGCTACCCCTTGGCTTGATGGAAAGCACTCTGTGTTTGGTCATGTCGTAGAAGGTCAGGATGTTGTCAATAAGATAGAACAGAATGACAAGATCAAGAGCGTGAAGATTCTGCGTGTCGGAGAAGATGCCAATGCTTTTGATACTTCTGGAGTTGCTTTTGATAAATATGTGCAGGATGCGGAGAATGCGATGGCTGAGAAGCTGGAAAAAGAGAGGCAGGCAATCCTGAATGAGATTAAGAATCGCTATCCAGATGCTGTGAAGACTAAGACGGGACTCATGTACGTCGTTACAAAGGAAGGTTCTGGAAGTGAGTCCCCTAAATATGGACAGAATGTCACGGTACACTATGAGGGTACTCTTTTAAATGGTAAGGTCTTTGATTCATCTCTTGCCCGTAGAGAGCCTGCTACGTTCCGAATCGGACAGGTGATTGAGGGATGGAACGAGGCCCTTCAGACTATGAAGAAGGGAGAGAGAAGAACCCTTATAATCCCACCAGAACTTGGATATGGTGAGTATGGATATCCTGGGGTTATTCCTCCTAATTCATATTTGATCTTTGATGTTGAATTGTTAAGTTTCTAGGAGAAGTTTTGAAAGAGGTTCAAAAACGGTATGTCTGCTCTGAATGCGGACATACTGAATCTAAATGGATGGGACGCTGTCCTGAGTGCAATAGCTGGAATACGTTTGAGGAGGAGATAGTTAGTAGTCCTAATAAAACAAAGATAGCGGCACCTTCAACGAGTTTAGACAATATCGTAAGGAAGCTCTCTGAGATAAGATCGGATGAGGCTATCCGTCTTTCTACTGGATTTGACGAGCTTGATAGGGTCCTGGGAGGAGGTGTGATGCTTCCTTCCTCCGTTTTGATAGGTGGAGAACCAGGGATCGGTAAATCGACACTGATGCTTGAGATGCTTTCTTTTCTCTCCACAGCAAACGATGTTCTCTATGTCTCTGGGGAGGAGTCTCCGTCTCAGGTTAAGCTCAGAGGAGAAAGACTGGGTTTGAATCTTTCAAATATCTCCATATTCTGTGATACAAGGCTTGAGGTTCTCGAAGAAACGCTTGAGAAGCTTTCTCCGAAGATTATCATTGTCGACAGTCTGCAAACGCTTTATACGTCCTCTGTTGCTTCAATGCAGGGTTCTCCCAATCAGATCAGAACCTGCTGTCTCATTCTTTCCAACATTGCTAAGCGACTTGGCTGTTCCATCTTCTTCGTCGGTCATGTTACGAAGGATGGAAGCATAGCAGGTCCTAAGATCGTGGAGCACATGGTTGATACCGTTCTCTATTTTGAAAGTGCGGAGAATGGAATAAGGCTTTTACGTGCAGCGAAGAACAGGTTCGGGTCTGTAGATGAGATAGGTCTTTTTGAAATGGACGAAAGAGGTCTCCATGGCCTTAAGGATCCTACTGAGGTATTCCTCTCCAGCCGAGATGAGGATTCTCTTCCTCCCGGAATCTCTTTTACAGCCATAGTAGAGGGTTCCAGGGCTTTTGTTGTGGAACTCCAGGCTCTTGTTGTCCCTGCCAAGAGTGGATTACAGCGGATATATTCCGATAAGGTTGATGTTGCAAGGGTATCACGGGTTGCTGCGATCTTAGAGCGGCATACTGATTTGAAGCTTACTGATCAGGACATATATATCAATGTTGCAGGTGGTGTCAGACTTAATGATGTTTCTATCGAGCTTCCCCTGGCCCTGGCTCTTTACAGTTCCAAGATAAATCGCAGCCTTCCTTCTAAACTGGTGTCATTCGGAGAACTCTCCCTTGCTGGAGAGGTGAGGAATGTTCCTTTCCTTGAACGTAAGCAGAAAGCCGCTTCTGATCTCGGATTCGAGTTAGTTATCTCTCCTTACATAAAGAACAGGAAGAGTTCTGATACCACCATTTTCGTGAAAAGCATAAAAAGCGCCATCATCAGCGCTTTTGGGCTAAAGGGTTAGTTCGTCAAGAACTTTTATTGCATTCATTACTTTAGGGTATCCCACATAAGGAATGCATTCTGAGGCTGCGGCGATTAGCTCTTTTCTTGTTCTGCCCAGGTTGAGATTTCCTTTTATATGTATCCTAAGCCTTTCCTCTTTTTCTCCAGAGGAAAGGAGAAGGATGAATGTGATGAGTTCCCTATCTTTCAGAGAGAGACCTTCCCTCGTATAGAAGTCCCCATAGCAGTTCTCGCTTATCCACTTATCGATGTGTTCCTCATCTTCTCTTGCCCATTTCTTTAATTCTCCGAATATCTTTTTCTGTATTTCCTCTCCTTTTTCTCTTCTTTCTTCCTCTTTTACTGTCGTCCTTTTCGTATGGGCAAAATCATGACCTGTTCTATCAAGTTCTTTGTTAGCCTCCCTAAGAAAGTAGAGTATCTCCGATAGTCCTACATATGCCGTGCTCTGATAGATGAGCTCTTTTATCTCCTCTTCCTTTACCCCTGCTTTGAGTGCTCCGCGGAGAACCATATGGAAAGCTTCTCTTCCATTTGTAGCTATTACGGATGCGAGCGTGATAAGGATCCTGTCTCTGATTTCAAGATCTCCAAACTGTGTGACTTCAAAAAAGGCAAATCGGGATATGATCTCTGCAAACTCAGGATCTGTCACATCAAGAGAAAGAGCTGATGTGCTGAAAAGTCTTGCCTGGTTATTCTTCATATCTGAAATATTCATATGTGTCCTCCTTATGGAAAATTAAAGCACTGCTTTTGTTTGAATAGTAACTTCATTGGAATAAGCTGGTAAGCTTTAGTTGCATGAAGATTTTGGCAGAAAAGAAAGAGGTTCTTATATAGATATAACAGAAAAACGGGGAAAAGTAAAATTTCAGGTTCCCTGTAATAGAGGATGTCCTTTTTAACTGGTAAATTCTTTTCTTTGTAATTATAGTTGGGTTTATGAAAGACACAACCGTACCAAGTCATCGCTATCATACATTCGTACTTTTAATGCTCTCCGGGGGGTTCATGGGGGCATATTCATATTTTCTGAAGGGGAGGGTGTTCGCTAATGCGGAGACTGCTAATCTCCTGATTCTTGCCCTCAGCATTGCAGAGAGGAATATTGATGGGGCTGTCTCTGTACTTATCCCAATAGCTGCATTTGCCATAGGTTCCTTCTTTTCTCAGATGTTTATTGAGAAGCTGAAAGGCAGGTGGATTCCAATACTTTTATGTACAGAGATCGTATTACTCCTTTTTCTATCTTTTCTGCCGGATGATACTCCCTTTTCCGTTTTCCATGTTGTTATCGCCGTCATAAGTAGCATGCAGTTCAACAGTTTCAGGGAGGCCCGTGGTGTTGCGATGTCCACACTCTTTTGTACGGCACATCTAAGGGGGTTCAGTGCCTCTTTGTATACTGCCCTCAGTAAGAAGGATAAGTCAAATTTTAAACGTTCTATGTATCATCTTGGTCTGATAGCAACCTTTGTTGCAGGAGGAATTCTCTGTGCACTTATTGGAGATGTGATGGGTAGTAGGACCATCATGCTCTCCTGTATCCCCCTTCTTTTTGTGTTACAGGAAGTCTTACGAAAAGAAGTAGTTTTTTAGAAATCATGGAAAAGGCCAGATCACCTGGCCTCTTCTTCTCAATTAAAGATTTGCAATCAGCATCGGAAATGCGACGAACGTTCCTATCATGCTTCCTATGGAAGAAAGAAAGAATGCAAGCAGAGCGTGTAGAATCCTGTTTTTGTACCATCCTTTAAGAGAACCTGCATCATCTGTCATTTTTTCAAAATCCATGACCTTGGGCTTTCTGAAAGTCGCTTCAAGGACTCCAGAGAGCATTCCGACTCCGAGTACGGGGTTTAGTGCGAAGAATGGGGCTGTTACTGCTGATAGTAAGATGTTTAAAGGATGAGCGAGTGCAAGGACGGATGCGACAAGGGTACATCCGGCACAGGCAAGCATCCAGTAAAGGAACATTCTCAGACCTTGATCCCATCCGTTAAGAACGATTCCCAGTACTACGAGGAGGACTATCAGGGTAGGGACGATATAGGAAAGTGCTTTTGTACCTTTTTTCTTGGCAGGTAGGGTTGTTATTTCCGACACGTCATCTGAAATCTCTCCTTTTTCAAGGAGTTCCATTGTCCTTATGACGCCACCCATGTGCCCCGCTCCGATTACTGCAACCTTTTTGTGTCCCTCAGCCTTATATATACTTGTTGCAAGATACCTATCCCTCTCATCGATAAGGACCTCTTTCACTGTTGGAAGCTCCTTAGCGATCTCGTTCAGCATTGATTCAAGAGTATCCTGTTTTTTCAGTTCCTCGATGTCCTCTTCCGTGATCTTTTCATCAGAGAATGCCGCAGATATAAGGGTCGAAAGGAGTTTGCACTTGTTCCAGAGTGAGGATTTCGCCCAGGCCCTTTTGAAGGTGACCTGTATTTCTCTGTCGCAGAGGGAGAGTGGAATGTTCTTCTCCTTGGCGATTTTCGCCGCGGTAAGGATCTCCTCACCAGGTTTTATCCCAGTCTGCTCACCCATCCTTTTCTGAAAGGAAGCAAGAGCTGTGTTTGCAAGGAGGAAGAACCCCCTGCCTTCCTTGAACACCTTTCGGATATCCATGTTCTCCCAGCTCTGTTTCTCGCTCTTGCTTTTCATCCTGCTTTGATCGAGTTCGATACAGATCCTGTCAGGAGTCTCCTCTTCAATCGTCTTTTCGACGAGTTCAACGCTTCCACTTGATATATGAGCCGTTCCTATAAGGATTATCTCGTCACCGTTTTCTAGCCTGAGCCTATTGAGGCTCGGCCCTAGATTTTCTATTTGCATAAGAAGAATATAACTAAAATTGGCTACTGACTACAAGGGCGGAATGCCTGCATGACACATTCAAGCTCATTTTCCTTGTACAGCCGTACATAAAGAAGATTCTCTCCTCCCTTTGCCGCTGTTATAGCTGCGAATGTCGTACTCAGAAGCTTTTCCTCACTCAGATCTGGAAACTGCTGGAAGATGTATTTCCCCTCTGGTATGGAGGTGTTCTCATCTTCTCTTATCATGGGACTAAGCCCCATTTCTATCCTCTCCTTCTCCTCTTTCGTCAGTGGAGTCTTTGTTCCGGAATCCAACTGCTTGAGAATACAACCTGAATCCGTATAGGAGAAGGAATAGAGTATGAAGCTATCGCTTCCCTTCGGGGCAAGAAGCATTTTCAGCATAAGGGGATTGAATGAAATATCCTCTCTTTTATATGTCAGGGGATTGAATAGGGTAAGTTTCTGCATGTTATCTCTCCATCATCGAAACAAAGAGCCTGAAGATTTTTAAAGCATCTTCATCTTCTGCCATCACGAGTGCCTCTGGATGCCATTGGACGGCAAGTATTCCCTTCTCCCTGTTCTCTATGCCTTCTATCAGGCCATCTGGGCTGAATGCTACCGCCTCAAGATCCTCTCCGAGTTCCCTTATTCCCTGATGGTGTAGAGAATTTACAGAGAGGCGCTCTTTTTTTACCGCATCATGAAGAAGAGAGTTCTTCTTTATTTCCACCTCATGAGATACTCCTTCTGGGCTCTCATAACATTTATGTCGGATGCTTTTCTCCTTCTCTTTCTCAACATCCTGATAAAGTGAGCCGTTGAAGAATACGTTAAGGGCTTGCAGACCCCTGCATATCCCCATTATGGGTTTTTTCTGGGCAAGAGCCTCTTCTATCATCATGAATTGGAAGAGATCGTTATTTCTGTTGAAGTCCTTTGTATATTCTTTTGCCTCTTCATTATAAAAGGAGGGGTCGATGTCATTTCCTCCTGGAATGAGAATTCCATCAACGGCTTTTACAGTCTCTGTTATCGTATCCTTACTAAGTGTGGATGGAATGAGGAAAGGAAGCGCTCCTGCTTTCATCAGAGATGTCGCATACCCTGCGTTTATCACATCTGCAGGGTATGTGAATGCACTTGTAGGATTCTTGATGCCATAGCCAAGGACGGCAACTATCTTCCTCATTTCATCCTCTTTACCATTTCTTTAAGGAACTTGGACACCCTCTCTGCCGATTCGGCAACTATATGCTCGTTGACTGAGTGTACGTCGAAGAGATCCGGACCGATTGAAATGGAGTCCATACCGTCGATTCTCTTGTTTATGATACCGCATTCAAGGCCAGCATGTATCGCTGTAACTTTCGCCTTTTTGCCTTCAATCTCCTTATAGAGCTTCTCAACGACTTTCAACAGCGGGGATGAGAGATTTGGCTCCCATTCCGGATATCCGTCGCTTGCCTTGTTCTCAAAACCGAAGGAGGCATATAACGTCTTGAGAACCTCCAGATGGTTGTCCTTGCTCGATCCGATGTTGCTTCTTATCGAGTTTATGACAGTTAGAGAGTTCTCTCCGGTCTCCACGATTGCAAGGTTGTTTGACGTCTCTACGATTCCTTTTATGCTCGTACTCATGGTCCTCACTCCGTGTGGGGCTATGAAGAGGGCATCTACAATCTTCTTTCTTTTCTTGCTCTGTATTATCGTTTTAGGATTATCGATAGCCTCTAGTGTTATTTTTACCCCAGGATCTGCCTTTTTCAGCTCGTTCTGAACCTCTTTTTCTATCTTTGCAATCTTTTTCTCTATTTTGTTATCTGTTGAGATCACAGCATAAGCGTAGGATGGGATCACATTTCTCTTTGTTCCCCCGCCGATTCTGTTGAGTCCGAATTTTCCGATTCCTTTCAGTACTCTTGAAAGGATTTTTATCGCATTTCCTCTCTCCTTGTCGATCTCTCCACCACTGTGTCCTCCCAGCAGGCCAGAAACCTCTATCTTGTATCCTTTCTTGTATGGATTATCCTCTCTTCTGAAAGAGATGGTTGATTCTAGATCTACACCGCCTGCACATCCTATGTAGATGATGCCCTCTTCCTCGCTGTCGAGGTTGATGAGACGTTTTGCGCTTACCTTTTCCGGGTCGAGATTGAATGCTCCTGTGAGCCCCGTCTCCTCACTCACCGTGGCAATGATTTCGATAGGGCCGTGCTGGCTTTCCGGATCGGATATAAGGGCGAGGGACATTGCGATCGCTATTCCATTGTCAGCACCGAGACTTGTGTCTTTAGCTTTTATAAAACGTCCGTCATATTCAATTTCTATCGGATCCTTTGTAAAGTCGTGTGAGCTTTCTTCTCTTTTCACGCATACCATATCCATGTGTCCTTGCAGGGCAAGAGCGGGAACTTCCTCATAACCCTTTGTCGCATCCGCATAGATGAACACGTTTCCGACCTCATCCCTGTCTGCTCTGAATCCGTTCTTATCCGCCCAGGAGAGGAGGAAGTTTCTTATTCCCTCCTCGTTTCCGCTCTCTCTTGGAACCTTTGAAATCTCCTCGAATATCTGCCACATTCTTTTATCGTTTAATCTGTCGTACCACATAATTATCCTCTTATTACCTCGCTTATTGAGTTTTTCTCATCCATTATGATGATATCTGCCTTCTTTCCTACTTCTATTCTTCCCGTGTCGTCAAGGGAGTATACTCTTGCGGCATTTGCAGATGTCATTTTCATTGCATTATCTCTTGTAAAACCCCATTCCAAGAGGTTTGTGTATGCCTTATACATCGTGAGGGAAGAGCCTTGTATGAGATCCTCCCTTCCTTTTGTAACCCATAATCCGTCTTTTAGCACCACAGGCACTCCATTCGCGAGGAAAGGCTCCCTCTCCTGTTCCGTGGGTGTTAATGAATCTGTAATCGCGATGACGTTGTCAGGACCTTTTACTTTCACGGTGAGTTTTACAACCTCAGGATGTACGTGTAATCCATCTGCTATTATCTCTGTCGTCATCTCATCAAGCATGAAAACTCCTCCGACCGTTCCCGGTTCCCTATGATGAAGGCCTTTCATCGCATTGAACAGGTGCGTTGCATGCCTGATTCCTAGTTCTGCACCCCTTTTGATGTCACTGAAGGTGGCATCCGTATGCCCCGCAAGAAGGATGACCCCCATTTTTCTTGCTTCTTCTGCGACATCTTCCATCCCTTTTAATTCGGGGGCGACGGTCATGGCTTTTACAAGACCGGGAGCTAGTTTTACCAGATGTAGGAATAGTTCTGCATCCGGATCCTTTCTTCCCTCGGGGTTCTGTGCTCCGATTCTCTTAGGACTGATGAATGGACCTTCAATGTGTATTCCCCTTATCTTTGCCCCTTTTTCGTTTCCACTTGCTTCTCTTACGGCTATGATGTCCCTTTCCATCTTCTCAAGTGTATCCGTATAGATGGTAGGGAAGAAGGATGTGACGCCATAGTCGATGAGGCGTTCACTCATTCTCAAGATGGAATCGGCAGATCCATCATCCGTGCCGGCACCGGAGAAACCATGGATATGGGTATCTATGAATCCAGGAATGGCGAAAAGATTGGATTTTTCATTCCTGCATTCTATCTTCCCGATGATTCCATTTTCGATTGTTATGTCAGCATTTCTTATTCCGTCGTGCGTCAGTATGTTGACGCCTTTTAAAATTTTTTCACTCATAGCGAAAGTATAACATAAAAGAGATGAAATAACGTCGATAATATCCTCTTTTTAGTTTAGAATATCCCTATGGCGGAATATCTGTTAATCATCAATCCTAATTCCTCTAAAGGAAAGGGGCAAAAGAAGGCTGAGAGGATAAGAGAACTGTTTTTACAAAGTGGAAAGGATGTCGATATAGCTTATACAGAAAGGGAAGGCCATGCGGAGACTCTTGCCTTCTCAGGTGCAAAGAAAGGATATTCTGCAATAATCGCCTGCGGTGGAGATGGTTCTGTCAATGAGGTGATAAACGGTATCATGAAGAGCGGTAGGCAAGTGAAGATGGGTATCATTCCGATAGGAAGAGGTAATGATATTGCATGGAATTATGATATCAAGGGAAAAGTCGAGGATTCCGTGAAAAAAATAATTAAGGGGGAGGGAAAGAGGGTTGATGTAGGCCTTGTGAAAGGAGGACGTTATCCGGATGGCAGATATTTCCTTAATGGAAACGGCTATGGCTTTGAACCTCTTGTAACGTTTCTTGCCATGGAGTTTAAGAGGGTGAACGGTATCATCAGCTATGTTCTCGCGTTCATCCGCATAATGATTAATCCCCCTAAGCCCTATGATGTCGTGATAAGAACGGAAGAGGGGATGCATCACGTACAGACGCAGCAGATATCGGTAAGCATCGGTAGAAGGATGGGGTCTACGTTCATGCTTGCCCCAAATGCCATAGTTGATGACGGTTATTTCGACCTGATGTTCACCATCCATCCTTTCACGCGTCTTAGCCTGATTTCTGCCGTTCTCCGTTTTCTCCGGGGAACCCATTTAAAGGATAAGAAAGACTTCGAGGGATACCGGACGAAGAGCGTTGAGATCGAGTGTTCAACGGAGTGTGTCTCAAGTCATGTGGATGGGGAGATCGTGAGTTATGGGGATGGAAAAGTTTTCTCCGTCACCATGATAGAAAAGGGTGTTTTCATCTTCTGCTGATCTTTTATGTTTTTTTTTCGTAAGATGTGGAAAAATCTGTTGAAAATGAGTATATTGTCATGGATATCCTGAGGGGTAGATGGATGGTTACCATGTTCTTTTTGTGTGATGTATTTGCTGCTTCTTCGAGATGATGTCAATATCAAAAAAATTAAGTTAATTCGTTTAATTCTTTGTTATAAAACGAAAAGACGATTAAAAAATTTGTTTGACTTTCAACCATTTATGAATTATTCTATATAATGAGTTATAAGGTCAAAATTTGGTAGTTTTTCATTAAATATAAGGAAGAAATAAGTGGTTAAAGATTTTGTGCCAAGAATACATTTCTACGATCAGGATTTCGTCGACATGTACGACAGAACCTGGGTGTGGATAGATGAGCTCTGGAAGACAAAGGAAGATAACTCAGCCTTTGAGGAAGGATTCTATACGCATGAGTCGAGTTCCACGATCAAACTTTTTGATGTAATGCTTTCCTCGCTCTTTCTTGTGTACAGCAACCAGACCTATAGTCCGTATTCCATGGTTGATTTCTTCTACTCAAGACAGAAGGAAGACGGTTCTATTGCTTCCATGTATGATATCAACACGTTGGAACCTGTCTATACAGAAGACAATCCGTTGGGGCTTACTCTTCCTCTTTTCCCTTATGTGGAGTTCGTTTTCTACCATAAGATCGGAAATAAGAAGAGACTTAAGGATGTCGTTCCTTACATCGAGAAGTATTTCGAGTGGCTCAAGGCTAACTTCCAGTGTCCAAACGGGCTTTACAGTGTCCCTTATTCTGCGACGGAGATGCATGATTTAGAGAGGGAAGGGGCAAAGTATACCGTTGATTTCAATTCAATGGTAGCCCTTGCGGCCTTGTATATGGCTAATATCGGGGACATTTTGAATGATAAGGAGCTTGCATTCCGCTATAAGAGGATCTATTTCTCGTTGAAAACGAGGATCAACGGGATGATGTGGGACAGTGAGAGCCGTTTCTATTATGATCTCGATGAGAATGAGAACATGATTAAGAATCCTCATATCGGAGGTTTCTATACCATGCTTGCAGAGATTCCGAATGATGAGTACGCATCTTTCCTGATTGAAGATTTGAAGGATGATGAGAAGTTCGGAACAGACAATCCGTTCCCGACCGTTCCTAAGTCAAGCAAATACTTTGATGAGAAGGGTGACGGCTACAGGTGTGGAGTCGTTCCTTTCTGTACGTATATCGTCATAAGGGGACTTATGAACTACAATTCGTTCATCTTCGCCCGTGAGTGTGCTATCAGGCATATGTATTACATCCTCGATACTCTTCATCCGGACCAGGAGGTGATGGGAGACACTTATGAGGTATACAGGCCGTCGGGAGAGGGTGCTGCCATAAGCGGGGAGAACAGGAAACGCTATCTTCCGATGCTCGGTCTTGTAACGATTACCCTTATCATCGAGAACATCGTCGGTCTTGACATCTCTCTTCCAAGGAAGACCGTATACTGGACGATGCAGGCTCTTGAAGAAATGGGTATTGAAAAGCTGTCCCTCAAAAAGAATAACATAACGATACTCTCAAACAAGAATGCCAGAGGATGGGAGATAAGGCTTGAGAGTGAGAAGCTCTATTACTTTACCATCCATATTCTGGATGAGGATAAGAAGAAGACCCTTCCAATACCAAGTGGAAAGTGTTCGATGCTTATTGATAAACTCTGATTTTCAGGCCATCGGAGGATGGCCTTATTTTTTTTGTTATGAAGAAAATTTTTCCAGTACTTTTCCTGTTATTACTACTCCTCATCTCCTGCTCGGAGGAAGAAAGAGGAGATGAGAATCTGAATATCGCCATCTCCCAGGATGTCGCATCCCTCGATGTCATGAAGTCCACAAGCCGGGTCTTAAGAGATATCCTCGTGGGTTCTGTGTATGAGAAGCTCTTCGTTCTTGAGGATGGAGCTGTTAAATGTGAACTTGCCTCCTCTTATGATATAAGTGAGGATGGACGGCATCTGTCCATCAAGATAAGAGATGATGTGATGATGCATGATGGCTCGGTGATGGACAGCCATGATGTCGCAGCTTCCCTGAACAGATATCTCTCCTCCTATGAGGCTGCGTCTGAAATGGTTGGTGCTGCAAGGTTCTCTGAGACGGAGGATGGTGTTGAGATATTCAGTGAAAGGCCTCTTTATCTTCTTGTTTATCTGATGGCATCAAGCCCTCAGAGCGCAGTTATCGCATCTGCCGAGTCCTTGAAGGAGAATGAATATGGACTTATCACTGAGATTGTGGGAACGGGACCTTACATGTTCTCCTCTTTCAATCCGGGAGTTGATGTATGCTTAAAACGTTTTCCTTCCTATTCTGCATATGGGGAGGAAACTGATGGCTTATGCGGTATTAAGCATGCTTATTTTGATAATATAACATTCAATATAGTCCCTGATGCGACAACTAGGCGTCTAGGTCTTGAGAGAGGGGATTATGACTATATAAACGATGTCATGAGTTATGATATCCCATCTTTGTCGGAGAATGAGGAGATTACCCTTTTGGGTGGTGAAGAAAGCGGTGCGATTGCGCTTGTGTTCAATAAGAAAAGTCCTCTCTCCTCGTCTCTTTCCTTCCGAAAAGCGGTTGCCTCAGCTCTGGATTATGATGGTCTGATGAAAGCATGCTATGGAGATTATGGGTACAGTATTCATACGGATTACATGGAAAAAGAACAGCAGCTTTTCTCCCTTTCCGGGGATCCTTATCTTGAAAGGGATCTGAAGAAGGCAGAAGAATACCTGGCTGAAAGCGGTTATGAGGGACAGCCGTTCAGGATTCTCACTTCCAATCTTTCCAATATGGACAGGATAGCCGTTGCGGCCGAGAGCATGCTGAGAGAAGTGGGAATAAATGTTGAGATAATCGTTCAGGACTGGGTCGGTTTCCTTGACAGCCGTAACAATTCCCAATCCTATGACATGTTCATCTCTGCATTCTCATCTGTCTGCCTTCCAACGATGAAACTCTATCTCTCATCAACTTATCCGGGATGGTATGAGAGCGATGTGAAAGACGAACTGCTCGCATCCATTTCCAGTGCAAAAAGTATCGAGGAGGCATCTGAGCTGTGGAAGGATGCCCAAGTCTATTTCTGGAATGATCTACCTGTCATTGTTCCCGGACACTATAGCACTATAAACGCATCTTCGGCTACAATTACCGGTATCATAATAGAGGACGGTAACCATTTCTGGAATGCGGAGAGAAAGGTCAAATAAAATAACAAGACAAATAATATTGATTCTGCTTTCTCTCCTTCTTGTTTCTTTTGCGGTATTCACCCTTTCCACGTTCTCATCCGGGGACATCTCCTTGTACGTTCTCGGAGAGACGGCAAACAGTGCCAGGCATGAGGAACTTGTATCTGCTCTGGGCAATGATAGGCCGTTTCTCATACGCTATCTTGAGTTTCTCAAGAACTTCTTCACTTTAAATTGGGGAAATAATATCCAGGGCTATCCCATTCGAAATCTCATATTCTCACGCTCTGTTGTGACTTTGGAGATAATGGTTATAACTCTTTTAATCTCCATATTGCTTTCTCTCATCATCTCTGCACTCTCTGTCAGGAAGGAGAAGGGAGTTATCGATCACTTATCCGACTTTTTCCTTCTCATCATATTCTCTCTTCCTTCTTTCAGCCTTGCCATAATACTGATGCTCGTATTCTCCATTTACATCCCGGTTTTTCCGACAAGTGGATTTGTTTCGTTGACCAGTTCGATTATCGGCAATCTCAGGACTGTTTTCCTTCCTTCCCTGTCTCTTGCCCTGATGCATACCGCACTTTATATCCGAGTCCTGAAGAAGAGTTTGAAGAGGGAGATGAGAAAGGACTACATAACCGGATCCCGTTCCAGAGGAAAGAGGGAGGGGCTCATCATTCTAACTGATGCCCTTCCTCCCGCATCCCTTTCCCTGATAGCCCTTTCTTCCCAGTCGGCTGCGTCCCTGATTGCCGGTTCTGCAGTTACTGAGACTGTGTTCTCCATTCCTGGTCTGGGAAGTCTCATCGTCTCTGCGTCATTGCAGAGGGATACTGCGACCACGACTATCATAATAATGCTTATTTCGCTGGCTGTTGCCATGATATCAATCATCTCAAGGCTTTTGATGTTCCTTATTAATCCGAAGGCGAAGGAGGAGTGATGAAACGTAGCTTTTACCTTGGCCTGATCCTTTTTTTACTCCTGGTCATAGTATTCATCCTCAATGCAGGCTTCTCCTCCGTTGACATGTCGAATACCCTTGCGCCTTTTTCCCTTGATCATCCCCTTGGAACGGATACATACGGCAGGGATCTGCTGGCACGGCTCTCTCTTGGAGCCCTGATATCATTATCATTGTCGTTTGTAATCACTGTGATATCCACATTCCTGGGAGTTCTTCTTTCCTTCCTGCTTTCCTCCCGTGGTCCCATCTCAGGTTTTTCATGGGTTCTTTCAGATGCGCTCAAGAGCCTCAGTTCGATAATCCTCGCTCTTTTCCTCTCTTCAATCTTCTCCTCCGGTTTTATAATCCTTATTGTTTCGATAAGTCTTGCACAGATTCCTAATATCGCACGCACCGCGTATTCCCGGCTTATCGTTGTAAGGAATGAGGAGTTCGTACTTTATGCGAGATCAGAGGGAATGGGGGAGGTAGAGATTGCCCTGCGTCATATAGTTCCACATGTGATGCCGGAGGTGCTCTCTCAGAGTCTGAGCATCTTCTCCTCATCCATTCTTACAGAATCCTCCCTCTCTTTTCTAGGAGCGGGTATTCCGATTCTCTATCCCTCAATCGGCTCAATACTCTCGGAAGGGCGTCTTGTAATGCTTACTCATCCCTCCCTGGTCCTTATCCCCGTCTCTGTTCTTTTTCTTATATCCCTTTCTGTGCATCTGATGCATCAGGGATCAGATTTTGATTCTAGATTTCAATGATCTCATGAGCGTCGTCTTATCCGCATAACCAAGATCTCCTCCGATGGGAAGCCCTGATGCCAGACGTGTCACTGAGATATCCTTACCTTCCAGGAGCCGTTTTATATAGATGGCGGTGGTATCCCCCTCCTCTGTAGGGTTCGTCGCTATTATGACCTCTTTGAAGTTTCCTTCCTCTATCCTTTCTATGAGCTCCTTTATCCTGAGCTTATCCGGACCGATCCCATTTAACGGATTGATTGCTCCTCCTAGTACGTGGAAAAGCCCGTTATATATTCCTGCCTGGTTTATGGTTACCGTATCCTGGCTCTCCTCAACCACCATCAGCTGTGATCGGTCTCGTTTTGGTGATGTACAGTATTCGCAGATATCCTCTTCCGTATAGCTGCCACAGATAGGGCAGGGGTGTATCTTCTCCTGTATGCTCATGATCCTCTCCCCAAGGGCTTTATTGAAGGATGGATCTGTTTTGAGCAGATGATAGCTCAGCCTTAATGCCGATTTCTCTCCCATACCAGGCAGCTTCTTTATAAGTCGGGCCAGGTCTTCTATTGCGTTCAATTCCTTACTCCTGCAAGGCCACTGTTCTGTACTTCTCTTATCATCATCTCTTCTGTGATCTTTCTTATCTTCTGTGCAGCATCGTTGAATGCGCTCTGGATAAGGACCTCCATGGTGTCCTTCTCACTCTTTTCTATGATGACTGGATTTATCGTGAATTTCTGTACTTGGTATTCCCCGTTTAATACTACGGTTACCAGTCCTGCTCCAGAGGATCCCTCGGCGGTGATCTTAGAAATCTCCTCCTTCATCCCCTTCATCTTGCTCTCTAAATTCCCCAGCTGCTTCATCATTTCGAACGGGTTTATGTTCATGTCTTATCGTCTCCTCTTTAATCTCATATGGTTCCGTGTTCTTAAAAACAGATCTAAGATATTCAACTTCCGCAGAATACTTCTTCTCCTCTTCCTTATACTCTTCAAGAGAAAGGTGTATGTTCCTTCCAAGTACTCTGGATATAAGCCTCTCTTCCTCACTCCTTGATTTGAGAATCATGTCCTTCGCCATTTTGGAAGACATAATTAAGGTAAGGACATCTCCATCTAAAGTAAAGCTTTTGACTCCCGTCTCGATGTACCGCGCCTCAAGATTCAGGCTGTTGCTTCTCAGTGCGTTGGCAATTTCCTTTATCAGATCTCCTTTGACGGTTTTTTCCCTCTTCTCTTCTTTTTTTTCAGGTATGGGGGAGGCTATTTCTCTCTCTGGTACCTCTGTCTTCTCTTCTGGGAGTTTTTTTCCCTCTTCTCTCTTACTTTCCGGAGAAATAGTGGCGTAAGGTATGCATAAAGGAATGCTCACGCTCTTTCTCTCTATCTCGAATTTACCGCTTTTTACTGCATTTGTGATCTCTTCAAGTTTCTGTGCCACAGAAAGAGGTGTGGAGAGGAACCGGATTGAGGATAGCCTGGAGATAAGGAGCTCCAGTTCAAAACGGGGGGAGAGAGAGTAGCGCATATCACGATAGAGATCTAGGAACGCCCTCAGCATCGTCTCAAGCATGTCCTTTGAAAACAGACCTACGAGGTCCTCGGGCAGGTCACTCTCGTCAAAGCCCAGAAGCTCCCTTCTCCTTATTCCTTCTTTGTAAAAAAGCAGGGTTCTTATATAGGATGAGAAATCCTTTACAATCTGATTCTCCGTCGCCCCTTGCATGAAAAGATTCTCAAGAGCTAAGATCGCCTCTCCGCTTTCTCCAAGATAACAGTGTCTGAGTATGGTTGATATCGCATCGGTGCTTGCCAGCCCCAGTTTTTCTCTTATCTTCTCAAGTGTGATATGGCCCTCACTGAAAGCTGCGACCTGGTCAAAGAGGGTATAGGAGTCTCTCATCGAGCCTGCGGCTTCCTTTGCTATCCAGTAAAGGGCGTTCTCATCAGCTTCTATGTTCAGATCTTCTGCCGCGCTTTTAAGGCATTTTACGATGTTTTCCTGACTTATGAGCTGAAAATGGAACTGCTGACAGCGGCTTCTGATCGTCTGTGGTACTTTCTGTATTTCCGTGGTCGCGAATATGAAGATGACATACTCCGGTGGCTCTTCAATTGTTTTTAGAAGCGCGTTGAAGGCGCTTATGCTGAGCATATGCACCTCATCGATTATATATATCTTGTATCTTGACGACTGGGGAGGAAAAGCGACTTCCTCTTTTATTGCTCTTACAGCATCTACTCCGTTGTTGCTTGCTCCGTCTATCTCAATGACATCGACGCTTGAGCCCTTCGTGATGTTGACGCATGATTCACATTTCCCGCAAGGATGTGCCGTCGGCCCCGTCTCGCAGTTCAGAGCTTTCGCTAAAAGACGTGCGGAACTGGTTTTCCCAACCCCTCGTGGACCGGAAAAAAGGTACGCATGTGCGATTTTCCCCTCTTTTATTGCGTTTTCCAAAGTGGATACGACGAACTCCTGTCCGATGAGGGATTCAAAATCCTGTGGTCTTTTCCTTGTAGCGGTTACTTCGTAAGGCAAACTGTCCTCCTTCTTAGGAGTATAGCATAATATCGGATGTTCTTTCGACAGGTTGAAAAACATGAATTAATGGTAAGAAAGTCATCTACAAATGCCAGATGAACGACAAAGGGTGGAGTTTGTGGATGCCCGTTATACGGGCTAGAAGCTGCTCGGCCTACAAGACTAAAAAGATACATCTCTGGCATTGCGGTGATGGGATGCATTCGTCATCAACATCCGAGGCAATTACATTATCCGAGTTCTGCAATCCGGATAGGATACAGTCAATCAGCCGTATGGATGGAGTGCCACAGGTAAGCCGGCAACGGAGCCTGAGGGGGAAACATTCACGTCTAAGAATCATACTTGTATTGAAGGAGGTTTTTTATTATGCATCCTGGGTGTATCATGAATTTTTGATTCAGAGAAAGTCCCTGCAAAAAATATTTGACAACTTGAGAAATGCATTGTTAAATAAAATTGTTCAACAATAATGTTCAAACAATAGGAGGACTAAATGGATAGCTTAATAAAAGGTGCGTATGATCTCCATGTTCATTCCGCTCCAGATATTCTTCCCCGCCTGATGGATGATTTGGATATGATAGGAAGAATCAGGGAATCAGGAATGGCGGGTTATGTTATTAAATCCCATTATTTTTGTACCGCAGAAAGGGCAACGCTAATCAATACCATGCAGAAGGACTGTCGTGCTATTGGAGCGATTACCCTTAACAGTTCAGTCGGTGGTATCAATCCGACGGCAGTTGAGATGGCGGGTCGTGCAGGAGCAAAGCTCGTATGGTTTCCAACCTGTGACAGTAAGCATGAGAGGGCGCACGTTTTTAACGGAGATCCTAATAAGAAACTTCCCTATTGGGCAAAGATCCTCATCCAAATGAAAGAGGAGGGGATAGAAGCTCCTGTTATTTCGATTCTCGATGAAGATGGGAAACTTATTCCTGAGGTGAATGATGTCCTTGATATCATCAAGAAGTATGATATGGTCCTCGCTTCAAGTCATATTTCCCATGAAGAGTGTTTTGCTCTTGTCAGAAGGGCAAAGGAAAGAGGTGTAGAAAGAGTGATTATCACACATGCTGATTTCCCGACGACATATTACACGATAGAAGAGCAGAAGGAACTTGTTTCCCTTGGTGCTTATATCGAGCACTGCTATACGACATGGGCTACGAAGAAGGTGGATCTTGAGGATTCTATTTCTCAGATAAGAGCAGTCGGAGCAGATCATGTTGTGATAGCCACGGATCTTGGACAGACCACGTCGATCTATCCTGATCAGGGAATGCTTTCATATGCAGAGAAACTCGTTGAACATGGGTTCAGTGAGAATGACGTAAGGAAAATGGTAAGAGACAATCCTGCCGGGTTGATTTCATAAGGAGGATAGCAGATGAAAAAAGGAGCTATTATATTATTGTCACTATTATTGGCTCTCCCTGGCCTTTTCGCAATGGGTGGAAGTGAGACGGGCAATGACCTCATAATGGGAACTGCTGGAACTTCCGGTACCTATTATGTGGTAGGAGCTGCCATGGGAGCGGCTGTGAATAACGCCAATCCAAATGTAAACGTGATTGTTCAGCCGACAAAAGGATCGGTTGAGAACCTTAATCTCGCGAATTCAAATGACATTCAGCTTGGATTCTCTAATTCCGATGGTGTTTACTGGGCACTCACCGGTACAGGAAACTATGAGAGGACAGGTAAGCTTAACATTAAACAGGTCATGTATCTCTATACTTCGCAGTGCCAGATGGCAACACGTGGTAATACGGGTATCAAGACATATGCGGATCTAAAAGGAAAGAAGGTCAATCTCGGCCCTTCCGGACAGACCGTCATCGAGTGTTCAAAAGCGATTCTCAGAGCTTACGGCATAGATCCAGAAAATGATATTACTCCTTACTATCTTAGCGTTGAGGAAGGATTCAATAAACTTATCGATGGAGAGATAGATGCAACATTCTGGGCTGCGGCATATCCGACAGCAGGAATGATTAACGCGTCTTCTACTTCCGATGTCGTCCTTGTCGATATCGATCCTGAGATCCTTGCACAGGTTTGTGAGGAGAATCCTTTCTATCGTCCAGGTATTGTTCCAGCCGGAACGTACAAGGGAACGGATAAGGATACCAACGTAGTTATAATGGACACGGAGCTCTTCGCATCTGCTGATGCTCCAGAAGAGGCTATCTATCAGTTTGTTAAGACTGCACTGGAGCATAAGGAAGACTATGTCACTGCACATGTGTCATGTCAGGAGATCACGCCTGAGAATGCTGCAAGGGTAAATATCGACGTGCATCCGGGTGCCCTCAGGTATTACGAGGAAGTAGGTCTTAAATAAAAAAGCCGTTAACATTTTATAACAACTTATTTAATTCATCCTCAGGTGGCTTTATTGCCACCTGGGAGGAGTAATTATGACTGATATTAAAAAAGAGAAACTATCAATCGGGAAGATAATAGTCTTTATCGTAGCTGTTGCTCTTCCTTTATTCCATATGTGGACGGCCTCTTTCGGAGTCTATCCATCTCATGTGCTTTCCGGTGTGCATTGGGCTCTTATCGGAAGCTTCATCATCATAGCAAAGCCCCTTAAGACGGTTGTTGGTAAGGTGATAGATGCAATCCTTCTTTTAGCGAATGTGTTCATCTGTATCTATCAGATAATCCTGCAGGATACGTTCGTTCAGAATGCAGGTATCTATTCCCAATTCGACATTCTCGTATCAATTGCGTCTGTAATCGTCGTACTGTGTATTGCATCACGAATGACGGGACGTATATTACCTATCATTGCAATCGCATTCATCGCGTATGCTCTCCTCGGTAGATATGTTCCCGGAATGTTCCGTACCACTCGTTTCACATTGCAGCGTATCGCACCTTATCTATTTACATCTTATGATGGCATGTTCGGGCAGACATTGACCGTAAGTGCACAGTATATATATCTGTTTGTCCTCTTTGGCGCCCTTCTTGAGCTTACAGGAGCGGGAGAGTTCTTCGTTGACATCTCTTATGCCCTTACCCACAAGCTCAAAGGAGGTCCGGCTCAGGCGGCAGTATATTCATCTATGTTGATGGGAACAATCAACGGAAGCGGAGCTGCTAACGTTGTAACAACGGGAACATTTACGATTCCTCTTATGAAGAAGGTCGGTTTCAAGGGAGAGTTCGCGGGAGCTGTTGAGGCTGTCGCCTCCTCTGGTGGTCAGATAATGCCTCCTGTAATGGGTGCTGTTGCATTCCTTATGAGTGAGATGACCGGAATATCTTATGGAACCATCGCTCTTGCCGCTTTTATTCCAGCTATACTTTATTACGGTACGCTTTCTATTTCTGTTTTCTGTATTGCTAACAAGACCGATGTTCCAGATCCAGATACTTCTCAAATGAGGAAAGCCCGTGCCATTCTTAAAGATGGTTGGCTCTATCTTACACCTGTTGTACTTCTGATTGTTCTGCTCATCATGGGCTACAGTGCACAGAGATCAGCATTCTTTGCAATCTTACTTACACTTGTGGTCGGTTTCATAAAGAATAGGGAGAACATGACGCTGAGTAACCTGTATAAGTCTCTTCTTACGTCTGTTAAAGGTATTGCTCCTATCGCAGCTGCATGTATCCTTGCCGGTATCGTGATGGGCATCATCAATCTCACCGGTCTTGGGCTTAAGATCAGTTCAATTATTGAGACGATTTCAAATGGAAATCTGATGATAGCACTCATCCTTTCGATGCTCACATCCCTTTTCCTTGGAATGGGACTTCCGACATCTGCCGCATACATGATTCTTGCTGTTCTTGTCGCTCCTGCTCTTGTAAACATGGGATCATCATTACTCGCAGCTCATATGTTCATCCTTTATTTCGGAGCACTTTCTACGATCACGCCTCCAGTTGCTCTCAGTACGTTCGCTGCAGCTGGTATCGCTGAATCAAGTGTCTGGAAGACTGGAGTAGAGGCTGTTAAGCTTGCATGTACGGGATTCGTAATCCCATTCATATTCGTTTATAATAACGAACTTCTTTGGACGGGAAGTGCTGGAGCCATTATCTGGGCATTCGTTACAGCCATGATCGGATGCGCGGTTGTCTCATTCTCTCTTACTGGTTGGATGAAGACAAAACTTTCTGTTGTTGGCCGCATACTCCTCTTCCCTGCGGGAGTAATGCTTTTCTGCGCTCATCCTGTATGGCTAAATTTCCTTGGCGTTGCGATAGCTGCTGCCGTACTGGTTGTCGAGAACATCATAAGCAAGAAAAAGAATAATGTCGTGGAGGTAAATTAATTATGGATATCAAAGATCAGAGATTACTTGTTGTTTCCGGACACGCCGCTGATTATGTCTGGCGTGCTGGAGGTACTATTGCAAAGTATATAAAGCATGGTGCACCTGTGAAGGTCATCGTTCTCAGCTGCGGAGTGAGAGGGGAGTCCAATGACCTCTGGAAACAGCCGGGGCAGACTGCGGAGAAGGTCGAGGAGATCAGGAAAGCTGAGTCAATGGCAGCTGCCAAATGTCTTGGTATTGAGGATATAGAGTTCTGGGGTCTCCAGGATTACTATATGCATCTTGAGGATGATGCTCTCATTGACCGCCTTGCGAAGACGATAAGGGAGTTCAAGCCATATCATATCATTACCCATGGACCGATTGATTTGCTTAATCCCGATCACGACGCTGTTAATAAGTTCGTATTTAAAGCCAGCGTACTTGCCATTTCAAATGGAGTGAAATATGAGGGGTATCCAACGTCCAAGCAGACGAGGATCTTCGGATTTGAACCGCATCAGAGCGAGATATGTGATTTCAAACCGGAGGTCATTATTGACATCACCGAGACCATGGAGATGAAGAAGGCTGCAATGAACTGTTTCAAGGCACAATCTCATCTCATCGAATATTATGGTATGAAGGCTTTCATCAGGGGAAACCACGCACGCCGTATCTCCGGCTGTCAGGACTATAAGTTTGCAGAGGCATTTACAAGGAGATTCCCGTATGTGGGGGACTTTTTAGTTTAAGGTTTCTGGAGTATGATAGGGTAAAAGCTGGTTAAGGAATCTGGATCTGATATATGGAACGACCAAATGAGAGAGCCTATGAGTATATCAAATCTCGTATCCTTTCCGGGGAATTTCATCCTGCGGAAAGGCTCGTGGAAGCAACGCTTGCCTCGAAAATCGGGGTAAGCCGTAATACCGTGCGCAAGGCTTTACAGAAACTTGAGAGCGAGAAACTCATAGTTATTGAAAATAACAAGGGGGCCTCTGTCGTGGCCTTGGATATGTCGGAAATCCAGCAGTATTATGAGATTCGTCTTATGCTTGAGGTCATGGTAGTAAAGGATGCGGCAGAAAGGATATCTGATGAGGCTATATCAAAACTTGAAATGATGTATGCTTCCATGCAGAATCTGAGTGCAGAGAAGAAGTACGATGAGTACAGCGCCATGAACCGCGAGTTCCATAATATAATCTACAGTTCCTCTGAGAAAAATGTGGCTGTGGATATGATTCTTGAGATAAAAAACCAGCTCCGTCGTTTCCAGATAAGGACAATGATGGTTCCTGGACGTTCTGATAACTCTCTTGCTGAGCATAAGAAGCTTCTGGACGCGCTTAAGGCGCATGATCCGGAGACGGCTGCCGTAGCAATATCGGAGCATATTGGAAATGTTTATGGAACCATCGAGAAATTCAGGCTGTTATTCAGCTGAGGGAACGAGATGGAAAATAATTATTTTGAATTGCCTCCTCTTCTTGATGAGGGGATTATCAAGCGTGCTTCACGCTTCGGGTCTGCCGAGCTTTGTGATGGAATGAAAGGAATGGGCGTACCTAATGATGGATGCCTTGCCGCGGAGATCCTTCCTATAGAAAAGAATATGAGAATGGTCGGTACGGCCTGTACCGTTGAGACGAAGGATGGAGATAATTTCCCGATCCATGTCGCGATTTATCAGGGGAAACCGGGATATGTACTCATGATTGATGGTAAGGCATGTCAGGAAAGGACATATCTTGGAGATCTCATGGGAGCTGCGGCCAAAGCCATTGGTTTCAATGGCATCGTATGTGATGGATTCGTCCGTGATCGCCTAGGACTTGAGGAGTTGGGAATGCCCATATTCTCCCGTGGCTTCATGCAGCGTACCCCATCCAAAAAAGGACCAGGAAAGATAAATACTCCGATTACGTGTGGTGGTGTTGAGGTTCATCCCGGAGATCTCGTATTGGGAGATGCCGATGGTGTTACAGTCGTTCCGAAAGACCTTATTGAAGCTGTCTTGGAAAAGGCTGAGGAAAAACTCGAATATGAGAAGAACCGCAGGATAAAGATTGCAGAGTATGCGAAGGCCCGTGAAGAGGGCAAAGTCCTTCCCGATCTGGCTCCTGGCTGGGTAAGGGAGATGCTGGGAAAATAACATGACTTATGCAGCACTGATTGTCGTATGCTTGGTGGGCGCAGTGCTGCAGTCTTCTATTGGATTCGGCTTTCCCATATTCGCCATGATCTTCATGTCGATGCTGTTTCCATTCCAGACTGCCACTACGATAACCCAGGCTGCCGGAATACTCGGGGTAGGGTATTTCTTTTTCAAATACATAAAACAGGTTCGTTGGAAGGTTCTCTCCCCGTTCATTCTCTCTGCCATTCCCGTAGGAATGCTTTGTACGCTCGTCTCGGCAGATCTGGATGTGTCCATCCTTAAGATATACCTCGGGGTGGTTCTTATTCTTATCGCCCTCTTTTTCCTATTCTTTGATAAGAAGGTGCATTTGAAAGCGAATGCATTCTCTGGAATCGTTCTTGGTGGCATATCGGGAGTTCTTAATGGTTTCTTTGCCATCGGAGGTCCTCCCGTAGCACTTTATCTGCTTCCTGCGATAAACGATAAGATTCCATATATAGCCACCGCCAATGCCTATTTCTTCCTTTTCAAGATCTTTAATCTGGCTATCCGCTTCACAAATGGAAGTCTTGCTTCTGAGCATGTTCCATTTCTTATCGTGAGCATTATCTCAATGGTCATCGGCTCTTTAATAGGGGACAAGATTATGAACAGATTGCCGATGAATCTCATGAAGAAGCTCGTATACATATTCGTAGGAGTGTCAGGAGCGGTCATTATTTTTCAGGAGCTTTTCTGAATTCATTCTGTTTAGGAGCCTGATATGAATATAGGTTTTACTCTAAATGGCAGAGAGGTTTTCTCTTCAGATGCCTCTCTGTCTCTTCTTAGGTTCATTCGGGATGTGGTGCATCTTAAAGGTACGAAGGAGGGATGTTCCATAGGTCATTGTGGTGCCTGTACCGTTCTTATTGACGGATATCCTAGAAGGGCTTGCAAGATTAAGATTTCTGATGTTAGAGGAAAGGAGGTGACTACCATTGAGGGGCTTACTGATGACCGTATACAGAATGCTTTTCTTGAATCAGGTGCGGTCCAATGCGGGTTCTGCACTCCTGGTATGATTCTTTCGGCAAAAGCGCTCCTTGATAGAAATCATTGCCTATCCCGAGAGGAGATAAGAAGGGCTTTATCTGCAAACTATTGCCGTTGTACAGGCTATACGAAGATCATAAAAGCCGTAGAACTTGCCGCATCAAGACTTTATCCTGCCGAATGGAAGAATGAGAAAAGGGAAGCTCTGGAAGATGTCGAGATAATAAACCAAGATGGTTCAAAGGTTGAAAGCTCCTTTCATTATTTAGGTAAGCCAGAAAAAGACGCTGACGGCTGGAAAAAGGATTCAGGCACACTTTTATAAAAGTTGCCGCAAGAAAACCTGCCAGGCTTGTCCTGCAGGATGAATGCGGCAGCAATCATTTCACTTTGTAGATTGCAAATGCCTGGCCACAATCCATACAGATATAAGCATCCGCTTCCTTTTTCAGAATAGTATTGGGGCACACATCATTCCTCTCAGACTTGAATATGACATTCGTGCTGAATGGCATGCTCCCTGATGATATGACCATTCCCCTGAGCATTTCTTTGCCGCATATTGGTCATTTCATCATTCGGTACATCCTATGTTCGACTTCTGGTTCTCAATG
>CALXYM010000007.1 GCA_944392965.1 uncultured Spirochaetaceae bacterium
CCCATAGATTGATATCACTGGTACGTTTTTGGGAAAAAATAGCTTATTCCTGACATAATATGGAAAATATGTAGAAAGTAAGTACTTACAGGATAATAGGATATAAATGGGCTCAAAATGTCTTTTTGATTGCAATATAGGTGCGCTGCTTCATGCTTCGGGTGCCTCCTTTCACTTGATACGGTTTTGTCCGCTTTTCAGGTGTGCCTTGATGCTTTCGATTGTTTCAGGAACAGTCTGATTAGTTGTATCAATTACATTTGCTTCGTATTTCCCTAAATCGCAGAACTGTTCCCACATGACTTCTACTAACTCGGTGTTAGTTTTCAAATCCAGCTTCGACCGTTCCACTGCCCGTCTCAGTGTTATTTCTCTGGAAGCTCGCAGCACAATGTAATGCACATCATATCCTTCGCGTGCTGCCCCCAGCCACGGCTCTAAAAACCACGGACCGACAATCCCATCTACATACACATCGTAGCCGCCTCTGACAAATCGTTTTGCAGTCTCCAAAAACGCTTCAATCACCACACCGTTTTGTGCGTTTGACTCCGGCAAATGTGGAGGGATTGCACCTTTTTTGAGATAGTGAAAGAAATCATCTGTCCTAATACAAACGGACTTCTCCATATCCGATTCCATAGCCGCTTTATCAGCCACAGTGCTTTTACCTGTCCCGGGTGATCCGGTTATAATAGTGATTCTTCCGTGTGTCATCTACTCAGCATCCTTATGTTCTTGTTTATTCAATATCGTTCTTATTACAAATTAGGGCTTACTTCTTGTTCGGGTTGATTTTCCCTTTGGTAAGAACGGTAACAGCAGTACCGCCCACCATTACGACAACGCCCAGCGCCGCTTTTCCAGCTCTTTTTATTTGCTGCGCCCGCTCGCTACGGCAGTGCTCGCAGTATTTATACTTGTACCCTTCCGGTAGCGGACGCTGACACTTTTTATTTTTGCAAAGTTTCTGGCTCATCTTTCTGTTCCTCCGAACACAGTGTAGGGCTATTGCTCGGCAACGCAAAGATTCGGTTCTCTATCTCGGGCAGCTTTTGCGTCCAATAATTTTCCGGTGACGGGTCAATCATGTCCAGCCTCTCAACGAATTCCTTTGTTTCAAGATAGGTTCTCTGGATGAACTTTGCGTAATACTCCAAACTTACCTTTGCCGCTTCGGTTTCTCCCATTTCCTGATATGCTATGGCTTCGGCAAGAGATACCATGTTTATGGCGCATAAGCTTTCTCGCAGTTCATTCATCCGTGCATTTATCTTTTCAGGCGTTGCGCCGGATAAAATCTTGCCCCATGTAGACTCCGGCTGATTTTTAATAAACGCGGCATTTGCGCTTTGGCTCTGCATCAACAGATTGCGGCTGTTTTCGGCATCCGACACAAGCTGCATGAGAGCCATTTTCTTTTGACTGGATGTTATGTCTTGGAAAGTGTAAATGTTCTTTTTTGATGATGATATCCATGTTCCCTCGATTGATATCACTGGTACGTTTTTGGTACGTTTTTAAGAAAAAATAGCTTATTCCTGACATAATATGGAAAATATGTAGAAAATAAGTACTTACAGGATAATAGGATATAAATGGGCTCAAAATGTCTTTTTATGTTGCATTTTGTTGCATCTGTGTTAAGCTGTACTTAGGAGTGAAAGAGTGGAGAAGAAACTCATTGTAATCGCAATAGGGGGAAACTCCCTGATTGAGGACAGCAAGCATGTTACCGTCAGTGCGCAATACAAGGCTGCAAGTAAGACGGCACATCACATTGCAAGATTGATTAAAGAAGGACATAAGGTGGTAATTGTCCACGGTAATGGCCCTCAGGTCGGATATATACTCCTCAGGGCTGAGTATGCGAGGAAGATACTGCATACGGTTCCTCTCGACAGCTGTGTCGCAGACACTCAGGGGGCAATCGGCTACCAACTGCAGAAAGCCCTTGGCAACGAGTTGAACCTGCTTGGCATGGAACTCGATGTCGCAACAGTAGTCACGCAGGTACTTGTAGATGACTCGGATCCGTCCTTTTCAAATCCCACGAAGCCGATTGGTTCCTTCATGCAGAAGGAGGAAGCGGAATACCATAGGGATAATGATGGCTGGGCCGTAGTCGAGGACGCAGGTAGGGGCTGGAGACGTGTCGTCGCCTCTCCAGAGCCGAAGGAGATCATAGAGTCCGGTACGATCAGGAAACTGATAGATTCCGGAGTTATCGTAATTGCTGCTGGGGGAGGGGGAATCCCTGTTGTAAGAGAGGATGACGGGCTTCTTTATGGAAGAGAGGCTGTCGTAGACAAGGACCTTGCCGCAGCTCTTCTTGCAAAGCAGATAGGTGCTGATATGTTCGTAATCTCGACGGCGGTTGAGAAGGTATGTCTTAACTACAATAAGAGCAACGAGAAGAAGCTGGATACCATTACGGTTAAGGAGGCCAGGGAGTATATGGCAGAGGGACATTTTGCTCCCGGTTCGATGCTTCCAAAGATGAAGGCCATTACCGACTTCGTCTCCTCCACAGGAGGCTTGGGGCTGATAACCGATCCTGCACACCTCTATGATGCGCTTTATTCTGATGCGGGAACGAAGATTGTGAGATAATGAAAACAGCACCTCGTTGGCGGGGTGCTGCTTACTTACTGTTCATTTTATGTTTATTGCGATACCCGTATAGGATGCAACCTCAAACGTGATAGTCCTTTCTCCTTTGGGAAAAGTCTTGCCACTTGATGTATTTCCAGTGTCTATCGTGTAATCTATCGTCTCATAATCTGTTATGATGTTGATGACCTGATCAGCCTGAGGGTAAAGCTCTATGGCGGCTTTCAGCAGGTCATTATACCCGATTCCTCCGACCCTCACTTTTCCATCGACAATCTCATAGCTCTCTTCGACAATCACAGGCCCCAGTATCTCAATATCCCTTTCAAGATTCAGAATGAGATCTTCATCCGCATCATTTATTCCGGATTCAACGGTGTTCTGGGCCAAAAGAGCATCGAATCTCGTCTTTTTAGGAACCTCTTTCTCCAAATCCCCATCATAAACATCATAATCATCCGCTGCAGCCCATCCTATGAACTTATATCCTCGCGGGATTATCCTTCCATCTGGTTCTCCAGGGTATCTGTACTCCTCGCTCTGCAGTGTGGAGGCCCACAGCTCCCCGTTTACATAGAACCTTATGACGGGAACCAGGAAGGCATCATATCTTAGAACACCTTCTTTTGCTCCCTCCCAATTCATGATCACTTCATCGCTGCCTTCAGGCTTCCAGCCCCTGAAAGCGATGGAACTTGAGCTCAGGTATGGCATTCCAGGGTCTTTATCAAGCTGATTGAATGGGATGCTCTTCCATAGTCTGCCATCGACATAGAATTCTACTATATCTGTTATTACGGCATCGAACCTTACATCCCCTTCGGGCATCTCGTCCCATGTGGTATATACCTCATCGGATCCTTCAATGCTCCAGCCCTCGAATATCCTATTTTCAGAAAGTGGAGGATCTGCCGGTTTTCCAAAATCCTTCTCACCCTGGCTTATGTAATACTCTCCATCCACGTAATAGTCGGATGTGAACGTCTGACATGATGGGAAGATCAGGAGAATAAGAACTGAAAGTGTGACAATATGGATGACTTTTCTCATTTTTCCTTCCTTTTTCCTAAGGAGCATGGTTTATCTGAATCCATATCTCCCATCCCTGCTAGAATTAGACTAAGTCTATCATCAAGATGTCTGATTGTAAATCTTTCATGCTCAAAGACTGTTTTTGTCCTTGATGTAAAAATGTCTTGTTATATTTATCAGGTAGATGGTTGCCATGAGCATCATCAGGCTTAGGTTTTCCTGTATGAACACATCTGGAAAGATAGCCTTGAAGATGAATCCGATACAAAGAAGGGTGATGGATACGAGGGAGAATGCGTATCTCTTGTTCTCCCTCCTTCCCCTTATTGCCTCTGCAGCCATTATGATGATGAGAGGATTTGCATATAAGAGGTTTGAGTTGTAATAGGTGACGCTGTGATTCGTGAAACACATCATGAAAAGAAGTACCGCACTTAGTACGGTAAGATATATGTAGATTAGGGCCAGAAGTATGTCTGAAAGGCGGTTAAATGCTCTTTTTTTAGATGAGTAGAGAAGAAGAGTGAGGAAATAAAGGACAATGGAGAAGATGAGTGTCCATGCTTCAAGACTCAGAGTCCTGTATGTCGTCCTGCTTTCGGACGTGTTTATAACCTGACTTTCCACGTTCTCGTATTCCTCTACGGCATGCATGAGCGTTAATGGAAGGAAGCAGGCCTGGTAGAGGTTTACGGGATTGTCTATCAAAGGACCTTCAAGATAGTTCAAGGTGAAAGAGACGAAAGGATTCTTATCAAGATGGAGGTTCGCCCAGTCCCTCAGGCTTCGACCGGTACGTATTCCCTCTGCCCATGCTTTGAAATCTCCACCTGTTGCCTCATTGTAGATATCTCTTACCCTTGTTGCACAGTTGTCGAGATAGTAATCATAGAGATAGGTGTTGTTTTCCTCCCTCGTGTTATATCTGAGAAATGCGAATATCGCGTTCTCCATCTCCGTGCTCAGATTCAAGGCCGTTCTATGTACACTCCTGTCAGCTTCTTGAAAGCTAGCGATTCTAGCATTCCCATCCGTAGCATATACATTATAGAAGAGACGTCCGAGGAGGAAGTTGCGATAGAATCCATCGTTGAATGAGAAGTACCCGTAGTCGTAAAAAAGCGTAGGATAGCCGGGAATCAGTATTTCCAGACTCGTGTGTCCGAAATAGGAGTATATCTCGCCACCGGTCTCGGTAGTGATCAGATTGATCTTCAGCTCAGGAAAATCCACAACCTGGTTCTCAAAATCAAATGCTTTCAGATTCTCCTCAGATGGAAATGGGTTCTCAAGACTCTCTCCGCTGATGGAGATGGCGAGAAGATCTGAAAAGGACAGAATGAGGACTAAGGCGAGGATAACTCTTTTCATGTTGGTAACAATATAACCTTTCAGTTGACATTTTTCACCCTGAAAAGCTATTTTTTTTTCATGGAAAGGGATCAGAAGGGATTATGTACCGTACTTAATTCAGAGCGTAGTGGAGAGCGGGACCGCATTTTCACGCTATTCTCTCCCTCCCTCGGTCTAATCAAGGCACGTTCCTATGGGGCACAGAAGAGTGCAAAGAGCATAAAGGCCCCTCTTTTTTCCGATGGTGTGTTCTCCCTTTATTCCGCAGGTGGAAATAGGATATCGATAAAGGATGTGGATATCGTGAATCTCAGGGATGGAATTACTGAGGATATCGATAAGACTACTGCAGCCCTTCTTTTCTCTGAACTCTCCATTCTGGCAAAGTCCTACGATGAGGAGCTTTACATGCTTCTGACCCGAGCTCTTGATGCTCTTGACATCGGTATTTGTTATAAGAGGGTCGTCATAATGTTCATAATCAAGTACCTCTCCATTTCCGGTTCCTTCGGAGATTATGAAAGGTGTCCTGTATGTCAGAAGGTATATTCAGAGAGTGAGGTTCTCGGCTATAATAGCTTGATTGGAGCTTCTTGCTGTCAGGATTGTTCAACAGGGGAGGAGAGCCTTCTCCTGCCTCCTAAGGCGAGGGCTTTCATACGTGAGTGTGTCAAAGCTGACAGCATGGCGATTTTTTCTTTCCGGATCAGTGAGAATCAGGAGGACAGGATTTTCCGTTTCCTGCTGCGTCTGCTGAAAGCGTCGTTTCCTCTTGAGATCAAGACGCTGTCATCAGGCATATGGCCTCTCTTATAAAGGGTTTTATAATGATATATGATATAAACAGGGTAGATGCCTCAAAGGTGAGGAAGATTAGCGAAGAATACGGGCTTGATATGCTCTCTGCCACGATTTTAAGCCGCAGAGGGATGGATGATAAGGAGAGCCTGAAATTCCTTTTTGAGAATGATCTGGTCTACCAGTATTCACCTTTTCTCTTTGATGATATGGACAGTGCGGTGGAGAGGGTGAATGACGCCATCGAGAATGAGGAGAAGATATACATCTTCGGAGACAGGGATGTCGATGGTATCACGAGTACCGCAATCCTTTATAAGGAGCTTACAAGGCTTGGCGCGAAAGATATAACATGCCGTTTACCACTTAATGATGAACCATATGGACTTACGTCGGATATCGTTGGAGAGGTCGTTGATTCTGGTTCCACGCTGCTTATCACCGTCGATAACGGGATAAGCGCCATCGAGGAGGTTAAGGTTCTCAGGGAGGAGGGAGTAGACACCATAATCCTTGATCATCATATCGCGGGAGAAGTCTTTCCTCCGGCCCTTGCCATAATAGATCCTAAGATCCCCGGTTCCGGTTATCCTTTTGATGGGCTTGCCGGGTGTATGGTCGCATTCAAGTTCGCCTATGCCCTCCGTTTCTCCAGAACTCCTCTTTACCAGAGCGAGTGCATATTCTTCCATGCCCGCCCAGGACAGGACACGGTGAAGATGAGTGCCGTGAAGATGGTCAACTTCGTCTTAGAGGATGAGCTGAGTGAGGAGCTGAGCGTCAACATGGTACCAAGCAGTGAGAGCCGAATGGTACGTTTTCTTGATCAGGGACTTCCCATCATCGTGATGGATAAGCAGCAGGAACTGAGTCTTTTGAATAAGGCGTTCAGTGATTCTGTGGAAATTGTACTCAATGATGTGCGGTCAGACATCGAGTCCGTAATCGCCTCTGTCAGAGGAAAGAGCCTCTTTACGCTCTCCAATATTTCCCGGGCAGTCAGGTATTCCGATTTCGATGATAGAGAGCTTTCAACCCTGATAAGTCTTTTCCGTTCCGCAATGCTCTATAAGAGCAGGACGCTCAGGGATGGGCTGGATGAGAGTCTTGCCCTTGCCGCTATCGGAACGGTAGCCGATCTTATGCCGATGAGGGGGGAGAACAGACTTTTCGTGAAGCTTGGACTCAGAATACTGGAAAAGAGTGCTCCTGATTATTTGAAGCCGGTGCTCTCCAGTTTCGATTTGATAGGGAAAAGAATCACAAGCCGTGACATATCCTTTTATATTGCACCTCTTATCAACTCCTCAGGACGCCTTGGCAGGCCTGATGTCGCACTCTCACTCTTTCTTTCCTGCAAAAGGGAAGAGATTGAGAGGCTTTCTGAAGAGCTTATTAGGATGAACAGGGAGAGAAAGAGCAATACCGAGAGTGCTATCGACAGTGTAAGGGAGGAGGCAGAGGATTCCCTCCACTTTTATCTGAACAGGTTCATCCTTGTGGAAAAGGATGTTCCGCGTGGTCTTACAGGAGCCATCGCGAGCAGGCTTTTGAATGAGTACGGTAAACCGACTCTCATCCTTGCAAGCATGGCCGATGGCAGGATAAGTGCAAGTATGAGGACCAGAAAGAATTTCAATGCCCGTTCATTCCTCGATCATTTCTCTTCCCTTTTCCAGGATTTCGGAGGACATAGCTGTGCTGCTGGCTTTTCCATGGAAAAGTCGAATCTGGAAAGATTCAAAACAGAACTTAATGACGTCATATTCTCCCTTGATGATAAAGAGGAGGAAGAGTGCATCTCTGTGGATGCCGAACTTCCTGAGAGCTATATGAGCAAGGAGATATGGAAGATAAGGGATCTCTTTGAGCCATATGGACAGGAGAATGAGAGTTTGAAATTCCATATCAGAAGGGCCACTGTGGAGGATGTGCTTCCGAACAGGAACGGGGGCACCTATCTCCGCTTCTCGATACTATATAACAGGGAGATATGGCCTGCGGTATTCTGGGATTATGATATCTCAAAGGGGGAGGTCCATAAAGGCAGTACAGTGGAACTCATCTTCTCTCCGGAGGTGAATACATATAAGGGCTTGAGCCGTCTACAGCTCAATGTCTCGGCTCTTGAGGTGATAGAGTGACAGCATTGGATAAACTTATTTAGATATTGGAGATATGTATGAGGAAAATAATTATTGTTTTACTTGCTTTTTTTGTTTGCTCCTGTTCTACTTTTTTTAATACGCCTAATGATACGCCTAATGATTCAGAAGCGATGACTGAATTAAAAAATGAATTGGCTGGCGTTGATTTTATGGAATATTTTGATTTCAGATATCTTCCTTATTATAGTGTCGAAGCCGTATATAAAAGTTTAGATGCTGCCGCAATGTTAGGGGAATACGTTCATGTGAGCGATGATGATACAATCTTTCATAATGTGTTTGCAGTAATTAAATATTATCAAAATTTTGATGAATACGAAGAAAATCCAGAGTATGTAGAAGAAGCCTTTTCGATTTTTATAAACGGAGAGGATGGTTTTGATAATTACTTTTCTCCAATGCTCTCTGGAAATGTTTTTTCTGCTTATGCTGGCTCTTATGCCAGGAATCGAATAAGCGATACATATTATAGTTATCAACAAATACAAAAGGAAGCATCTCCTTTTGGAGAATTTTATACCGATGTCCTTTTTAATAGTTATAAAGAAGCATTAGGTTATTATGTTGCTGCTAATCTTGCTGGAAGTTTGAGTGAGGAGGAAAAAGCGATAATCTCATCATTTGGAATCACACCAGAATATTTAGAAAACAACTGCGAAAACTATTTAGATACGTATTTTAGAAGTCATTATGCCCCTAATATTTTTGAAAGAGTTGAGGAGGTGTATGTACATACTGGTTTAAAATTCTCTCTTGATATATCTGTCATATACGATGTCGTAGAGGACTACATTCAGGATCTCCTTTATTCAACTGAAGAGAATTTCTCTAAGATTTGGGATAATCGGGGATATCCTATAAATCTTTATTCTGAGTTAAAGGCTCTCGGTGGTGATGGCAAATTGTATGAAAGCCTTATCGCAACTGCCCAGACTGCATTTAAGTTTGAGATTGATAATGCTCAAAGTATTGAGGAAATTCATGAAATACAGAGTAAATCTGCATATGTACAATTAGGAATGGAAGAGTATGCGCAAAGTGCTATTGACGCTATCTATACAAGAAATGTGGTGGAATATGAAGGGAAATACAATGAATTGCTTTCTGTTATTTATGGCGAAGTAACACCGAGCGCAGAACGGTATTCAGAGGTAATAAACGCTTGTATTGAATTTTTCAACATTTTTAATTCAGGAAAAGAAATGGATGACGCTTCAAAGTGGAAGGAGTTTCCATTCATTACAGAGAAAACCATGAAAGATGTTTCTGATATTTATGACAATAATGTAAAGGCTTTAGACCTGCTTAACTGGATGTCGTCAGAACGTTACTCTTTTATTATTGATTCTATCCCCTCAGAGTTTATAGATGCTCCTCTGTATATTGGGCACAATGGGATTGCATACAAAAATACAGATACAACCCTGAGAGAATGTATTTCTTCTCATAATTTGAAAGATATTGAGCTAATTATTACTCCAACAGGATACTTTGATGATAAGATACTAATTGAGCAGTTCTTTGAATCTTTTAGTTGGTCATGGGGAAAAAATATTCGGTATGAGCTTTCAATGACGGTTTCTATTGATGCACAGGGCAATGCCGTTATTGAATCTGCTTCAGATGATACGCAATTAATTTATTACTCAGAGAATTATAAGGATATCGAATATGTATTTAATAAGGTATTTTCAGGATCTGCTGAGGATGAATACATGGCGGATTTGATTTGGTATAGCTTGTTTAATTCTTGATTCCTAGGGCCTCTCGCAAATATAAAGTTAAATCCAATTGGAATTTGGCGATTCGTTTGTTCGATTTGATTTTCAGAGGAATTGATCCATCTACTTGAAAAATCGAGTAGGTGGAGGCTCTGGAAAGGATTGAAGTTTTGAAGGCTTACAGAGGATATCAAGTGTTAAAGGTTTATGAAGAATGCACTAGGGAGCTTATCTTCTCTTCTGAGGTGAATACCTATAAGGGCTTGAGCCGTCTGCAGTTAAATGTAACGGCCCTTGAAGTTATCTCATGATGGGTACGAGGTATACGGGTTTGGACAAATTTCCCTCTTTGGTATTTACAAATCCTTAACCTTTTTGCTATAGTCAGTTTGTTGCCTCCGTGATGGAGTGTTAGAAATAGCATTTACTTAAGTAAGGTGGAATATAATCATGGCTAGAAGATGTGATATTTGTGGAAAGGGAACGGTATCAGGATCCATTGTTCCTCGCAAAGGTCAGGCTAAGAAGAAAGGTGGTGTAGGACAGCACATTGGAGTTACGAAGAAGCGTGTCTTCAGACCGAACATCGTTTCTGTTAAGGCTTTAATCGACGGTACACCAAGAACAATCAAAGTATGTACACGCTGCCTCAGAAGTGGAAAAGTCCAGAAGGTCGTGTAAACTTTAGATTTTTTTAGCTTAGGAAGAACAGAGCTGTAGGCCCTGTTCTTTTTTTTCACTTGAGACAATAGCTATAATTTTGCATAATTGATTTCAGCTAGGGGGTTGATAGATGCAGAGTGATTATATGGTTCATGCCATTGAAGGTGTGATGGTATCTACCAGAAGCGGTATTTTAAAGCTCTTGGAGCTGTTTAAGAATGGTGGAGAGGCCCATCAGGTATTTGTCATCTCCCCTGTAAAGGATAATGAGCTCAGCCTTACAGGACTTCTTGAGAGGGCAGAGAGCAAGGATGAGAAGCTCTGGGCCGTGATAGAAAGAAGCCGCAATTCATGGCTGGAGCTGAGTGAGAACAGTCTGGAAAGTGATGTTACAAGTTCGGTCACAGAGGCGATCAACGCCTCCTTTGCAAAGGTTGAGGATATATTGAAGGCCGTATGGCTTTTGGAAAAGAGCAGTGAGCAGAGTAGGATATACCTTGAGAGCATGACGAGCTTCTTCCTCGCTTCAATTCTTTCCTCCCTCATGGAGGTAAACGGTTTTGATGCGAGCCTTTTCGATGTCAGTGATGCCGTCAGGCGTTCTTCCTTCCCATCCGGTGCGTCATTCGTATATGGAAAGCTCCTTGTTCCCGACACGGAAAGGAAGGATGCTCTTGGCAGGGTCAGAAGTGAAGGTGAGAGTGAATATACAGCTTCAATAATCGCATCGAACCTGAACTGTCCTCTCACATTCTGGAATCATCGATCTCTTTTAAGGACTGCGAGCGTGAAAGATGTTCCAAGTGCAGAGGTCATAAAAAAACTCAGCTATGCGGAGGCCACCGAGCTCTCGTTCTTCGGCGCACCGATCGTACACCCTCATTCTTTCATCCCCGCGGAGGCCAAGGGAATACCCATCCGTCTCAGGTTCTGGGGAGATATCCAGGACGAGGGAACTCTTGTCTCAAAAGAGATCATCAAAGATAAGGATAAGAGTGTTAAGGCTTTCTCCGTCGTCCGCAACGTCTCCCTTATAAACGTTGAAGGTAGCGGAATGTCCGGTGTCCCAGGTGTCTCATCCAGGCTTTTCACAGCCCTAAGAAACGAAAGGATAAGCGTAATCTTCATCAGCCAGGCATCCAGTGAGTATTCAATCTGTTTCGCCGTTCCAAAATCGGACAGCGCCGGAGCTCTCAGGATAATAAAGAAGGAATTCAGTGAGGAGCTTGCGAAGAAGGCGATAAACAACATAGAGGTGGAGAACGATTGTGCAATCCTTGCTGTAGTCGGTGAGGAGATGTCCGGTTCAATAGGAGTTGCCGGTAAGTTCTTCTCCTCTCTTGCAAAGAGCAACGTCAACGTCAGGGCAATCGCGCAGGGTTCCAGTGAGAGAAACATCTCTGCCGTCATTAAGATGGCAGATTCTGCAAAGGCACTAAGAAGCCTCCACTCTGGATTCTTCATGTTCGCACAGACCCTCTCTGTCGGTCTTTTCGGCCCAGGAAACATAGGGGGAACACTGCTGGACCAGATATCGAGGGAATCAGAGAGGCTCAAGAAGCAGTTCGATCTCGATATAAGGATCCGCGGTATCGCAACAAGTACTAAGATGCTTCTCTCCGATGAGGGGATCGATCTTACTTCCTGGCGTGAGAGATTTGAGAAGTACTCCGTCGTCTATAATGAGAAGATATTCATGGAGCATATTGCAGCCACGTACTACCCCCATAAGGTCATCATCGACTGTACTTCCAGTCAGGACAGGGCTTTGACTTATAAGGGGCTGCTTGATGCAGGATTCCATATCATAACGCCTAATAAGAAGGCAAACAGCGCCTCTTATGATTACTACAGGAGTCTTATAGATACGTCTCGTAAGACGGGAAGCAAATATTATTATGAGACGACAGTTGGTGCGGGACTTCCAATCATAACGACACTCAAGGATCTCAGGGAGACTGGGGATGACATCCTCAAGGTGGAGGGGATGGTGTCTGGAACCCTTGCATGGCTTTTCAGCTCCTACGATGGTTCGGTCCCTTTCAGCTCCCTAGTTTTGAAAGCGAAGAGTATGGGGTATACGGAACCCGATCCGAGGGATGACCTCTCGGGGATGGATGTTGCGAGAAAGACCGTCATCCTTGCACGGGAGCTCGGGTATAGGACAGAGGTTGAGGACATCGAGATCCGATCCCTTGTCCCAGAGGCTCTGCGGACTGCGAGCAAAGATGAGTTCCTCTCCCGCCTTGACCAGATGGATGAGGAGATGCAGAGTCTCTATTCCAGTGCGAGGAAGCAGGGAATGAACCTGCGTTATGTCGGAAAAGTCGCGGAGGATGGTAAGTGTTCCGTAGGATTGGAGCTCTATCCAGATG
Source organism: uncultured Spirochaetaceae bacterium (assembly GCA_944392965.1). GTDB lineage: Bacteria > Spirochaetota > Spirochaetia > Sphaerochaetales > Sphaerochaetaceae > Ornithospirochaeta. The sequence goes on from CALXYM010000007.1 coordinate 12,724, forward strand.
ATCATCCGTTCTCTCAGGCAAAAGGAACGGATAACGTCATCGCTTTTACAACCAGAAGATATTATGATCAGCCGCTTGTAATAAAGGGGCCGGGAGCTGGACCAGAGGTCACAGCTGCCGGGGTATTTGCGGATATGCTGCGTCTGGGGGCATATCTTGGAAGCAGGATTTGATTTGGAGGTAATATGTTTTTTGTTTCTACGAGAGATGAGAATGGAAGGAAATTCACGGCTACAGAGGCCATAATGAAAGGGCTTGCTCCCGATGGAGGGCTTTTCGTCCCTGAGACGATACCCTCTCTAAGCTCCACTTTCACGATGGAGAAGGGGTATGCTTATGCCGCATATGAGGTGCTTAAACCCTATTTCGAGGGGGATGAGTCAGAATCTGATCTCTATGATATCTGTCAGAAGGCTTTCAATTTCCCTGTAAGTATCCATCAGAATGGAGGAAAGGATACCTTAGAGCTTTACTACGGCCCGACATCCGCGTTCAAGGACTTCGGGGCACGCTTCCTCGCTTTTTTCATGGAAAACAGGCTGAGAAAGATAGGAGAGGATCTGACGGTACTTGTCGCCACAAGTGGAGATACAGGAGGAGCTGTTGCCGCAGCTTTCCATGAGAGGGAGCACATAAATGTCAAGGTCCTTTTCCCTAAGGGGGGTGTCTCTGACAGACAGATGAGGCAGCTTACCTGCTTTGATGGCAATGTTGAGGCTTTCGAGGTCGATGGCACGTTCGATGATTGCCAGAAGATGGTAAAGGATGCTTTCATGGATCCCACACTCAAAGGCCTTACCAGTGCCAACAGTATAAATCTCGGTCGCCTTCTTCCCCAGGTCGTTTACTATGTATGGTCATCTTTCATCTATAAGGCAAGATATGGAAAAGAGGCTGTATTCATCGTTCCAAGCGGTAATGTCGGGAACTCAACCGGGGCATTCTGGGCGAAGGCCATGGGGGCGCCCATAAAGCATATCGAACTTGCGGTGAATGCGAACAGGACGATTCCTGATTATCTCGAAAGCGGGGAGTACAAGCCGAGAAGGAGCTGTCACACCCTTGCAAATGCGATGGATGTCGGGGCTCCAAGCAATATGGAGAGGCTCTTCAATCTTTTCAAGACATATGATGAGTTCAAAAAGAACGTGACGAGCCACAGTGTTGATGATTTCAAGATAAGGACGACGATAAAGGATGTATATGACGAGAGTGGATACATCATCTGTCCACATACCGCATGTGCTGAATACGTGAGAAGGCATTTCTATGCTGATGAGCCTACCGTTGTCGTCTCAACTGCACATCCTGCGAAGTTCGAGAGCATAGTAGAGACCGTGATTGGTAGAAGCGTACCTATCCCTGAGACCCTATATGATATGATAACCCGTGACTGCTCGTACACGGAGATCGGAATAAACTACAGGGATCTGTTTTAAAAGTGTTCAGGCCAGGAGATTTTCCCTGGCCTGATTAATCATTCTATATTTGAAGCAAGCTGTCCGCATGCCCCTGAGATGTCCCGTCCTTTACTCCTTCTTATCGAGTAATTGATGTTCCTCTTTCTCAGTTCATTCGTGAAAGCTCTTATCTCCTCATCTGTAGGTGTTTTGAAATCCATACCCTCAATCGGGTTCCATGGAATGAGGTTCACCAGCGCGTCAAGACCGCTTAAGAATTTCCTCAGCTTCTCCGCATCCTCTTCTCCCGTGTTATAGGAGGAGAGCATGCAGTACTCAAGGGTTATCCTCTTGTTCTCCCTCCTCTGGAAGGAGATCAGGGCCTTTTTCAACTCTCCAAGAGGATATGTCCTATTGATACGCATCAGTCTGCTTCTCTTCTCATCATCTGCCGTTACGAGGCTTACTGCGAGCTTCAGAGGAAGCTCAAGTTCACATAGCTTATGGATTCCTGGCACATAACCTGAGGTGCTTATGGTTATTTTCCGGTATGAGATGTCGAACTGTTCTCTGTCATGGAACGTCTGTATGGCTTCCATCAGAGAAGAGAAGTTGTTCAAGGGCTCTCCCATGCCCATGAATACTATGTGGCTTATCTTCTCTCCGAGTTTCTCAAGATGAACGAACTGTTCGATTATCTCTCCTTCTTCAAGGTTCCTCTTCAGTCCCATCGTACCGGTCTTACAGAATGCACAGCCCATCGCACATCCTACCTGACTTGAGAGGCAGGCGGTATATCTGTCCTTCCCATCACTGAGGCGTACACATTCAACGATGAGACCGTCAGAGAGTCTTAGGGCAAGTTTCACTGCTGATTCACTTTCCTGCTTCTCTATGACCGTCGTTGTCATCGCATCCCTTGTCAGCCTTTCCCTGTCCTTTTTGCTGAGGCTCGTCATCTTGGAGAAATCCGTCACACCCTTGATAAGGTTGTCCCTGACGATGCGTGCCTGGAACTTTTTTTCAAATCCCAGCTCTTCCATCATCTCTTCCAGCTTCATACCATACAGGCTTTTTCTCATAAATTAAATATTTCCTTCTTAAATAAAAAGATATTTTTCATGGTCGCAAAATGCAGGTTTATTATTACTTTTTTGTCTTTACTTTTCAAGGCTTATCGATATAAGCTAACAATATAGGCATTGCCTAAATTCTATTAAGGGGAAGCCAAATCTTTTTGGCGTGTAAGAGAATGAAAAAGAGAGTTTTAATCATCGCTCTTCTCATAGCCTTGATTCTTGTTCCTGTCTCAGCAGCAAGCTATAGAGGTTCAGAGAGAGACGGCGCATTCGGAATCGGTCTTAACCTTGGTACAAACACAGGTGTCGGCCTTAAGTTCGGTATGGGAAACTTCGATATCCTCGCTAATATCGGTATTGATAAATTCGGCTTTGATCCATTTAGCCTTGGTGGAGATGTTGCTGTTTCTTACGAGGTCTATGACTTCGATTTCGGCGGTGGACATCATATGCCTCTTACCGTAGGTCTGGGTGCTAACATGGGCTTTATCTTTGCTGATAATTTCGGTTTTGATCTTGCTGTTGTTGTTCCTGTCGGTATTTCTTATCAGATTCCAGATTTCCCGATGCAGTTCTATCTCAGGCTTGCTCCTGGTGTTGGAATCATGGATAATTCCAAGCTTGATCCATATTTTGCATTCGCAGGATATCTTGGAGCACTCTGGATGTTCTAATTTCCTTACTGGAAAAGGTGGGAGCTTCGGCTCCCATTTTTTTTATCTCTAAATTTTTCTGTTCATTCATGGTATAATATTTTTATGGAAAAGTATTTGAAGCCCATCACCACTGGAAACAGTAATTTCAAGGAGCTTATAGAGCATGGGAATATCTATGTTGATAAAACCAGATATCTTCTTGATCTGATAGAAGGTGAGGGAAGTGAGAAATATTATTTTCTGTCCCGCCCCAGAAGATTTGGAAAAAGCCTCACTGTTGATACTCTTCTGAATATCTTTTCTGGAAACAAATATTTGTTTGAGAGTCTCTACATATATGATAAATACTGCTTTGATGTTAATCCCGTAATAAAGATAAATCTTAATAACGTATCAGTTTCCAGTCTTTCAGATTTTCTTACGACGCTTAAATTGGATGTTCTTTATCCGATAGCACAGCAATATGGAGTAGATGAGAACTTTCCTCTCGGTGAGAATATTCCTTCTCTCTGGATGAATTATATCATCAGTGCCGTTAGTGAGAAATACAAGAGGCAGGTTGTCATATTGATTGATGAGTATGATTATCCTCTCCTCGATTCTATACATGATGATGTGTTTTCAATGGTTCGTGACAGCTTAGAAAGTTTCTTCAGCGTCTTGAAAGCTAGAGAGGAGGATATCAAATTCTGTTTCATCACTGGAATAACGAGATTTTCTCAGGTTTCTCTTTTCTCTAAGCTTAATAACCTTGTGGATATCTCGGATGATCCCAGATATGCGTCAATCTGCGGCTATACGGATCAGGAACTTGATTATTATTTTTCTCCTTATATGGAGAAGTATTATCAGGAGAATGGTGTTTCCAATGAGGATGGAAAAGCTGATTTCAGGAATAGAATAAGGTCTTATTATGATGGATACCGTTTTTCCCCGAGATCAGCAGTATGTGTATATAATCCCGTCTCCATCGGATTCTTTTTCAAGCGAGGATGTAATTTCTGGGTTACTACCGGTTCTCAACGCCTTGTCAGGGAGATAGTCTCCCTGTACCCGTCTTATTTCGAAGAAGGGGATGTATATAAACTCCCAAGTGCAAGAGCAAAGAGTTTTGAGGTAAGAGCTATTTTCTCAGGAAATGCAGATCGTACATATGTATATTCATATTTTTTACAGGCGGGGTATCTTACTATCAGGGATGAGAAAAACGGGGTCTATGAACTCTCTTATCCAAATGAGGAAGTCCGAGATGCGATTTCCGCGTCTGTTTTAAATACTTACGGTCTTTCTGCCGAAGCTGAGATGGTGAGAGCTGTCAGAACAGCATTCAGAGAGGGATGTGTCGAAGATATTATCGATATTTACAGGAATTTCTTTTCTTCCTTTCCTTATGATCTTTTTTTAGATAAGGAAAGAGGCTATCAGATAGCATTTTTCTCCTCTTTAAAAACAATAGGTCTGGAGGCTAGGGCTGAGGAACATACGAGCATAGGTCGCATGGATATAAGCGTCCGGCTTGAAAAGTACGGACAGTTTTATGCGATGGAGCTTAAACTTGATGACAGTGCGGAGAATGCTTTAGCTCAGATAAAGGATAGGAAATACCATGAGATTTTTGAACAGGATGGATGTGTTATCCATCTGGTCGGGATAAATTTCTCCTCTGAAAAGAGGAATATAGAATCGTGGTGTGAGGAGGTGTTGAATCATTCCAATGAGAATTTTTCATAGTAGGGGATGAGATCTTTTTTCACTCTTATCCTCATATGGATTGCATCCTCTTTATATTCCACTGAGATGATCGTGTCTCCCTTTCTGATTTTACTGAATATGGTGCCATCTAAAGGTGCTTTTATCTCGATCGTTTCCTCTTCCAGTTCGGTTATATCTTCGAGTTTCTGTAGCAGCTCATCAAGTCCTATGTTCTCTTTCACGCTTGTCACCACATAGTCATATCCATAGTTCTTGAGCCTTATCGTGTTATAGTCATCATATTCTTTATCCACCTTATTCAGCACGAGCAGTTTTACCTTCTCCTCCGCTCCAAGTTCCTTAAGAGTATTCACCGTGGTAAGGAAATTGTCATAGCTGTTAGGGCTTTCGAGGTCCTGTACGATTATCAGGGCATTTGCATCAAGGGCTTCGTTCAGGGTGGAAGAGAATGCGCTTATCAGGCGGTGGGGAAGGTCCTCTATGAAACCGACGGTATCTGAGAGGAGCACGATCTCTCCGTTTTTTAATTTCATTTTCCTCGTCGTCGTATCGAGGGTTGCAAAGAGCTTATCCTCAATAAGGACATCGGCCCCTGTGAGGGCATTCATTATCGAGCTTTTTCCAGCATTCGTGTATCCTACGAGTGCGAATGAGAACACCGTACCATCTTTTCTCTCTTTCTTCTGCGTGGCTCTTATCTTTTCAATCCTCTCCAGTTCTTTTGTAAGGACATTGATCCTTCTGTCAAGTTTTCTTCTATCCAGCTCGATGAGTCTCTCTCCAAGTCCTTTTGAGCCTTTGACTCCTCCTCTCTGCTGTTCAAGGTTATCCAGTCTTCCCCTCAGCCTAGGTCTCAGATACTCGGCTTCCGCTTTCTCTATCTGAAGGAGTGCTTCTTTTGAATGGGCGTTTTTAAGGAATATAGAGAGTATGACGCTCTCCCTGTCCATCAGAGGGAGGGAAAGGATCGATGTAAGGTTCTTCTCCATCCGAGCGGAAATGAAGGAGTTTATGACTACTATGTCACATTCTGTCTCATTCGCGATTCTTGATGCCTCCACAGCCTGTCCCGGTCCTATGAGGGTATTCGGATTCTCTTCTTTGACTGTAAAGGGGATATGGAATGCAACCCTTATAGAGAGTGTTTCTAAAAGGCTTCTTATCTCCATCTCCTTATAGTAGGCTTCCCTAGGATTGCTTCCTGGGATGTTGATTGTTATTAAAAGTGCACTCTTATCTTCCATTCCTTATTGATTATAGTAATGAGACAAGGCACTGTCCATCAGAGTTCTTTTGTGTTAAAGTACGGATTTGAGGTAAAGTTCATGAGTTTGAATTGTGGAATAGTAGGATTACCTAATGTTGGAAAATCGACGATATTCTCAGCCGTGACATCGGCTCCTGCGGAGGCTGCGAATTATCCCTTCTGCACCATAGACCCTAATGTCGGAATCGTAGCCGTTCCAGATGAGCGTCTGGACAGGATAGCTGAGCTCATTCCTCCTGAGAGGAAGATTCCTGCGACGGTTGAGTTCGTGGACATCGCAGGTCTTGTAAAAGGCGCAAGCAAAGGAGAGGGGCTTGGAAACCGATTTCTTGCATCCATAAGGGAAGTCGGTGTTGTTGCCCATGTCGTACGTTGTTTCGATGATCCGGATATCGTGCACGTGAATAATAAGATCGATCCTGCGGGAGACATCGAGACTATAAACATAGAGCTTGCCCTCGCTGATTATGACAGCGTGGAGAAGAGATATCAGAAGCAGGGGAAGATGGCCAGGGTGAGCAAGGAAGCCCAGAAGGAGACTGAAAGGCTCCTGCCAATCTATGAGAAGCTCATGAAAGGTCTCTCCGATGGCCAGAGTGCAAGGAGTATCATTACCGATGAGGATGAGAGGGAGGCTGTCTATGACCTTCATCTTCTGACGATGAAACCCGTCATCTATGTCTGCAACGTGGACGAGAACTCGATCGGCAACGATAACGATTACGTTAAGACCGTAAGGGCCATCGCAGAGAAGGAGGGAAGCCAGTGCATTGTGATCTGTGGAAAGATCGAGAGTGAGATTGCCTCCCTTGAGAGTGCAGAGGAGCGTCAGGAATTCCTCGAGTCTGTTGGCCTGACTGAAAGTGGCCTGAATCCTCTCATCAGGGCTGCATATAAGACTCTTGGACTGAGGACGTTCTTTACCGCAGGCAAGGACGAGGACCGGGCTTGGACGTTCAAGGAAGGGGCGAAGGCTCCTGAGTGTGCTGGAATAATCCACTCCGATTTTGAGAAGGGATTTATAAAGGCTGAAGTCTATAACGCCGAGGATCTATTCAAATATGGATCCGAACAGAAGGTGAAGGAGAATGGAAAACTCCGTCTTGAGGGCAGGGATTATGTAGTCCAGGATGGCGATATAATGTTCTTCAAATTCAACGTATGACGAGGCGCTCGCTTATCCTCCTCATTCCATCGATGGGGACTTTAATGCGTTTCCTGTCATAACTTACAAGGCCGTTCGTCTCCTGTTCTACATCACTTAACTGCGTGTAGATGGCAGCCGAAAGGCCTTTTTCTATATTTGAGATGACATCCCTTTTGTACATCTTTTCTATCTCTTTTAACAGAGTCTCACTGTCAGAGGCATCCTTGTAGGTGAACTTCCGTGCCTTGCTATCTTTTTCCTCTCCCATGCCTATGCCTCCGAACTCAGAGAGGATCACACATCTGTTTTTCCTGTCTTTCTTGAATCTGTAAGGCTTGAAATAGACGTGTTTTGACAAAAAATCCCCATCCCCCTGGTCATACCAGCCGGAGGTGATGTCTATTGTACGCGTATCATCGAGTTTCCTTATTTCTGAGAGTATGCGTGATGAGTCGAACTGTCCCCAGCCCTCGTTGAAGATACACCACATTCCTATGCACGGAACCGAATATAGATATGTTATGCTTTCTTTTATGAAGCTCTCGTATTTTCTTTTCTCCTCATCGGTTCTTCTGGAAAGCAAATGGTTGTTCCTGTCCTTTAAAAATGAGAATGTGAAGAGGGGGAGGGTGACTACGATGTCGTTATAATCTGCACCTCCGCTCACCATGTCCTGCCATACGATGAGTCCGAGCCTCGTCGCATGGTAGTACCATCTGGGACTCTCAATCTTTATATGTTTTCTTATGGTGTTGAATCCCATCTCCTTTACCATTTTCAGATCGTTTATGATCGCCTCATCGCTCTCGTATGTCATGAGGCTCCCTTTCATATATCCCTGGTCGAGAATGCCATGGTGGAAAATGGGCCTGTTGTTCAGAGCAAGTCTTTTTATCCCTTTCTCATCCTCCATTAATGAGAACTTCCTCAGCGCACTATAGCTTTCGACCTCATCAAGGCCATACCTGATTTTAAAGTAATAGATGAATGGATCCTCCGGTGACCAGGGATGGGGATTGTCTATTCTAACTTCTTCTATTCTGTCCGTCTGAATAGATAATTTTCTGTCATCTATCTCAAGCTCAGCCATTCCTCCCTCTCTCGTGTTCGTAACGACGAGGATCCTGAATACGGATGTGTCAAGATCTGGGGTAACTATTATCTTCTCTATATAGGAGAGAGGAACCTTCTCTAAATATACGCTCTGCCATATCCCGCTCTGTGCAGGATACCATATCCTATGAGGCCTCAGACTCTGCTTTCCTCTTTCTATGTAGCTTGTATCGGAAGGATCCTTTACATGGAGTTTTATCTCAAGGCTTCCATTTTCAATGTAATCGGTTATATCGGATGAAAATGGCAGGTAGCCCCCTTCATGTTTTAGAACTTCCCTCCCGTTTATGAAGAGGGTTGCATAGTAATCGACTGCGAGAAATGTCAGAATATAGCGGTATCCTTCCTCTTTTTGCAAAGAGAGACATTTTCTGTAATAGGATGTCTCATCGCTCTTGAGTTCTCTTTTTATCCCGCTTTTTTCCGTCTCTGGAGAAAACGGTACGAGGATCTTCATATTAAACTCCTCTTTTACTCCCGTGTTGACTCCATAATCCCATGGTCCGTTCAAAACCCATGTATCCTTTCTTTTTAGATCTGGTCTTGGATGCTCTGCTAATACCGTCATTTCCATGGAAATGATTATAGCATCAAGCGTCGCTTGCTGATATCATTTATCTATGGATAACTTACTCTCATACATACCTTTTTCATCCAGTCTGAGCGAAGAGGAGGGGAAAGAGGTTTTGAATAATATCAAATCACTGTCATTCAAAAAAGGGGAAAAGGTGAATCCTGCAGGGGAATGCAGTGGTTTCATCATCATCCATTCTGGACAGTTAAAGGTGTATTCCCTTTCAGAGGATGGGAGGGAGATAACACTTTTCCGTCTTTTTGAGCGGGATCTATGCATATTCACAGCCTCCTGCCTCCTTAAAGATATCGATTTCAGTGTCAACATCCTATCTGAGGAGGATTCGGAGTGTGTTCTTATTCCAACTTTCATCGTTGACAAGATAAGAAGGAAGAACATAGGAGTCTCTTCATATATCTGTTCCGTTCTCTCTGTTCATCTGAGCGATCTGATGTGGCTTATTGACCAGATACTGAACAAAAGACTGGATTCGCGTCTTGCGGCGTATCTCTGTGAGGAGGCGGATTTAAAAGGCACCTATTCATTGAAGATCACCCACGAGGAGGCTGCTCATCATCTTGGATCAAGACGGGAGGTAATAACCAGGACTCTTTCGTATCTTGAGAAGGAGGGGGAAGTTGAGTTAAGACGGGGAGAGATTGAGATAAAAAATATCGAGAGGCTTTCCCTGAGGGCTAAGGACAGTCTTAGGTGACATTATCACTTTTCTTTATTTCATTTCGTATTATCTTATTGGCATAGGAGAATAGAAAATGGCAGTAGAACATATCAATGAGAAAGATTTTGAGAGTGTGGTACTCAATTCTGATAAACCGGTCCTCGTGGACTTCTTCGCGACATGGTGCGGACCTTGCAAGCAGCTTGCGCCCGTTTTAGATAAGATTGCAGAGGAGAGGTCGGATGTCAGGATCGTGAAGGTCGATGTCGATGAGAATCAGGCACTTGCATCACAGTTTGGTGTCATGAGCATCCCGACCCTCATTTATTTCAAGGGTGGAAAGGCTGTGTCCCAGGCCGTAGGTGCGAGAAGCAAGGCGGCCCTGGAGGCGATGCTTGTATGAGATGAGAGAAGGTAGGGCCTCTCATGCTCCTTGCTCCTTTGCAAGGGGCTTTTTATTTCTTCAGTGTGCTCCCGTTCATTTAAAGCCTACTCCTTTCTATATTGACAAATAGAAAGGAAAAAGATAGATTAACAAAGTTGCTGTAATATGCACAATCAAAACTACCGGAGGGTAAAAATCTATGGCAAGAAACACAAGTCCTAGATTCAAGCAGTGTAGAAGGCTTGGGGTAAATTATTGTGGACATCCCAAGGCAATGAAGAGAGCGGGAAATCCTGCTTTCCAGAAGAGGAAGAAGCCTACTGATTATTCAAGGCAGCTTACCGAGAAGCAGAAGCTGAAGGCTTACTATGGCGTTTTAGAGAAGCAGCTTCACCACTATTATGAGAAGGCTCTCAAGTCTACCATGATGACTGGTGATGCACTCGTTATCTCTCTTGAGAGAAGACTTGACAACGCTGTATACCGCATCGGTTTCGGTAACTCGATCCGCCTTGCCCGTCAGCTTGTTACTCACGGACACATTCTTGTAAATGGCAAGAAGGTAGATATTCCTTCCTACCAGATCCAGGTCGGTGATGTGATCAGCTTGAAGGAGAAATCAAGGAAGAATGAGCTTTTCAAGACTAACTTCCTCGGACATCCAGCATTCAATCTTCCGTACTTTGAAAGGAACGAAGAGGATTTCTCTGGTAAGTTCACAAGACTCCCAGAGCGCGCAGAGATTCCTGTAGAAGTTAACGACCAGCTCGTAGTAGAGTTCTACTCGAAGTAAGATTGAGCTGAGGGAACTGCTATCCTACCACAAAGGAGAGGTGGAGAAGAAAGGACCATTCCAGTTTATTTCCTTCTTGCTCCCGCGTTTTCCCGACGGCTGCCCTCAAAAGGGAAGACGAATAAGGTTCCTGAATTTTAATGAAGCATGGGTTGATTATATATCAGCCCTGTTTTTTTACACTCTTTACACATATTATACTATTTCTCAGTTCGAAATTGGAGTTTTGGTGTATTTGGGTTTTATCCTTTGCTAATTATTCCTTACATCAATATTATTAATGGTATGAAGCTGATTTACATTGTAGAAGATCATGAGGTTATACGTAATGGAGTTGTCCAGTACCTGGAACTTTCCGGATTTGATGTGAAAGGATTCGGCACGCTGGAGGAAGCGAGGGCTGCATTCTCGTCCCGTGTCCCTGACATGCTTATTCAGGATGTCATGCTCCCCGACGGGGACGGCTTCTCTTTTGTCAAAGAAGTAAGGGGAAAGAATCAGAAACTTCCCATCATCTTCCTTACTGCAAGGATCGATGAATCTGATAAAATACTTGGCTTTGAGCTTGGATGTGATGATTATATTACCAAGCCGTTCAGTCCAAAGGAACTTGTGCTCCGTGTTGAGGCACTATTCCGTCGTGTGGATTCTGAGACGAGTCCTTCTTCTTCCCGTTCCTATTCCCTTGGTGGAAGTGTTCTCGTCATCGATGAGGATGAACACAAGCTTACGATTGATGGAGAGGATATTTCCCTGACTGCGGCGGAGTGGAGGATCGTTGCGTATCTTGCATCCAATTCTCCGAATCTGATATCACGTGCACAGATTCTCGAGGAGTGTTTCGATTACAGCTTTGAGAGTTATGAGCGTGTTGTAGATACCCATATAAAGAATATAAGGGCTAAGCTCAAGAAAGAGGCCTGGATAGAGACCGTGAGGGGATATGGCTATCGTTTTGCGGGAAAAAAGATAGATAAGTGATGCGTAGGAATATCTACATAAGGCTGCTTTTATCGATTGTCGGCATAACGGTTCTCGTAATGGCCATACAGGTCGTGATGCTTCTCGTCTCAACCCGGATTGCGGAACGCACTTGGAAGGAGAGGGTTTTCGATGATTATGCCCAGACCCTTTCCACGACATTTCAGGATGCGGGGAGGATATCATTTGCAGATCTTCTTTATATCCTTGTTGACAGTGCATCAGACAGGGTTGCAGGCCTTTTAGTCCGTGATGATGTCGGTAAGATAAGTATTTCCATTGGCTCTTCGAGCCGAGGGGGGCTCATCCCTCAGCCTTATGGTGGCGGAGGACGCCTTCTGGATTCCTATAATTCATCCTCTATGGCTATTCCGAGCTCTTTTACGATATCTGTAAGTACCACCGAGGACTATATCAATGAGGAGATACGGGTTCCTGAATACCGCATTGATTTATCAACCCGTCCAATTGCTGGAAATGTGATAGTAGAGGATATCAGAGTAAGTGAGACCGGCCTGGAGGGAACTGAAGCAGTCAGCCTTCCCAGCGTCATTACCCGTGATGATATCGCCGGTTCGATCGTGCTGTACAATAATGGTACGGTTTATGGTTATATCGATATAATCGTTTTCGATATTGACGTGTATGGCCCCACTGAAATGCTGTTAAAAGATTTCGCGGGAAAATTCCTGATTTTCCTTCCCATCGCTGTCTTAATATCCCTTTTGGCAGGATATTTCATCTCCAAGCGTAATGCGAACATGATAAGGGAGATCAGAAGGGCATTAAGAGAACTCTCAATAGGCAATTATGATGTCTCTATCGACAAGAAACTGGTCAATTATGATGATTTTTCTGTCATTGCGGATAGTATTGAGCATCTGGGTATTGCTCTTGAAAGGCATCGAAAGTCAAGAAAGGAGTGGCTGAGGAACATAAGCCATGATCTCAATACCCCCGTCACAAGCATGAATATTCTCCTCTCTGGCGCGGAAGACGGGGTATTCCCTGTTAACAATGATCTTATAAAAGCCGTGAAGAAGGAGAATGATATCCTTTCTGAACGTATCGCAAGTGTTGCCTATTACTCCAATCTTCTTTATGAGGACAGTACTGTGAACCTTGTTGAGACGGATATCTTTGACGTGATCTCCTCCGCTTTAGAGCACAGGAGCGGATACAAGATCGAAGGGGATTACGGAAATGTATTCGTAAAGGTTGATTTTGAGCTTATAAAGAGGGCTCTCAAGGAGGTTCTTGATAATGCTGAAGAGTACGGAGAGAAAGGAAATGATATCATAATCGAGGTAAAGAAGAATTCTGATGATGTCATCCTTACTGTTACGAACAGGGGTAAGCTACCAGAGCCCAGGCCACCATTTTTTGAACCATGGGCGAGGGGAGATGATTCCAGACATGAAGGTGGTTCAGGACTGGGGCTTCCAATAGTGCATCAGATAATGGAGATGCATCATGGATCGGTCCTGATAGATGAGAAGGATGGTTGCGTATCCGTACGGCTCAGATTTCCTGTATGACGGAATCATCTGCCATCCTTTTTAAATAGATTCTTCCATCGATGTAAAGAGCATAGGAGCGGTCCTGTCCTCCTTTGGGAATTGAGATTGAACCAGGATTGAGAAATATTGTTTCTCCCTCTTTTTTCAATACATGAAGATGCGTATGCCCGCTGAAAAAGTGGGTATATCCCATTTGGGGCCTGTTTTCCTCATTATATATATGTCCGTGAGTGAGGAATATCGTATTACCATCGGCATATACCAGAGCCTCCTGGCTCAGGCAAGGGAAGGAGAGCACCATCTGATCCACCTCAGCCTCACAGTTACCCCTTACTGCGAGGATCTTTGGTGCTATCTTCTCCAGCTCTTCAATCACTCTCTTCGGCTCGTAATTCTGAGGAATGTCGTTTCTCGGTCCGTGGTAGAGGATATCTCCAAGAATGAGTACCTTGTCAGGCATCTCCTCCTCCGTCTTCTTTACGATGAACTTTGCACTGTCCGAGCATCCGTGTATATCTGAGAAAATTAGAAATTTCATGCCCTGATTATAGGTAGCTTTTCCATTATCTTCAATTACTTGGTTGTCAGGAGTGGCTTCTGATGTGTTATTATAAAGCTATGAGGATAATAGAAAAAAAGATTGGAAGAAAGGATGCGGGACTCAGAGTGTTCCTTCATCATGATTTTTCGTCGGAAGACCATGAGGATATGGTTTTCCCTACTAAGAGGAGAGCCGTCCTTGTCATACCCGGAGGAGCTTATATCCGCGTTTCAGAGAGGGAGGCAGAACCGATAGCCATCGCCTTTTTCAACAAGGGATATGAGGTTGCGATTCTCAATTATTCTGTTGGTGAGGATATAAGGGAATCAAATCCGATAGAGGAGGCTTCTCTTGCCATATCCTATCTGAAGAGTCTTGAGAGCGTGGATTCTGAGAAAGTCTGTGCGATAGGATTCTCAGCTGGCGGACACCTTGCCGCGATGCTTGCTGAATATGGAAAGAACTTTAATCAGGACGCCGAACTAAATGCGGTAATTCTTGCCTATCCAGTAATTACGATGGGCGAACATGCTCATGCCCTCTCTCGGGACATGATCACCATGGGGGATGAAAGTAAGCGTGACTTATATAGTGCGGAGAAGAATGTGACCTCGTTGTTTCCTCCCTGCTTCATATGGAGCACGAGAAGCGATGCATCGGTTCCTGTGGAGAACAGTCTCATGATGTACTCATCTCTCGTGAAAAACGGGATATATTCTGAACTTCATGTCTATCCAAAGGGAAGACACGGTCTTTCTCTTGCAACCAGAGAGACGGGTGTTGAGGAGGAGTATGTCACGTCATGGATCGATGAGTGCTTCCGCTTCCTAGATAGCGTCCTCTGCTAGAAATACCGGATCATACCCTCGCTTGCCCTTATTCCGCTGGCCCAGGCTCCGGTTATTCCGCGGCTTGTGCCGGCTCCATCTCCTGCGAAGAACACACCCTCTGCAACCTGGAAGTTCTCATCCTTGTACTCAGGTTTGTTAGCATAGAGCTTTATCTCAGGATAATACATGATCGTAGATGGATGGAGTACGCCAGGGACTATTGTATCGAGGTTCTTCATTGCCGACCAGATGTAGCGGAGAATCTTGCTCGGCATGGCAAGAGAGATGTCAGAAGGGCAGGCATCCAGGCTTGGCTTGAAGTCATAAAGGTCTCCATTGAACGTCGCTGCTTTGCTTCTCCTTCCTAGCCGGAAATCCCCTACACGCTGCATCAAGGGCTTTCCTCCTCCCATGAGGGCGGCAAGAAGTCCCAGATGTTCCGCGAAGCACTGTCCGGAAGCAAGTGGCTCTGTAAAACGTACCGTCTTTAGAAGTGCGAAGTTCACAAGACCGTTATTCCTGCTCTCGTCTGCTTTGAACGCATGTCCGTTGACGCTGTACCAGATATCTCCACGTTCGGTTGCATACTTCTCTTTTACGACATGTGCGTTCCCGCTGTTCGTACAGAAGGTCCTGACCTTTTCCTTGAAGTAGAACTTCGGATCGTAGTAATCCTTTACGATAGGATAGTGTTCGATTCTCGTCTCTACTCTTATTCCCACGTCGATGATGTTGTCCATGTATTTGATATTAAGCTGATGCATTACATCCTGTAGGAAATGGAAGCCCTGACGGCCAGGGGCGATCAGTATGCTTTTATATCTGATCTCCCTCTTATCTGTCTTTATAATCTTCTTCTCATTATCTATTGTGAGCATTTCCTCTCCAAGACTGAGCGTGACGCCAGCTTCAGAGAGCTTTTTCAACAGCTCTTTTATCAGTTCAAGTCCTCCGTCCGTACCAAGATGTGTCTGCTTTATCTCAAGTAGCGAACAGCCGAGTCTCTCCGCCCTCGCCTGATATGTTTTTATGTTGCTTTTTGAAAGGATGTTCGGCTGGAGGAACTCTATGACCTCATCAAGATACCTGTTTGCATCTTCTTCATTCCAGTATTCAAATGGAAAACCGATGGGGAATGTGAAATTCATCTTGCAGTCATTTCTCATACCGCCTGTGCTATAGCTTCTCTTATCGAGCATCAGGATGCGTGCATCCTTCTTCCTTTTCAGGATTGAAAACGCAGCTCCCATCCCCGCAGGTCCCGATCCTACGATGATTGCATCATACTTCTCCATGTTCTCCTCCTTGGACAAGCGTTTAGTCTATCGCATTAATCAGATTTATTTAATACTGAATTAGTTAATATACTGTAAAATCCACATTAAACATAATATATTTTTGTTGTTTATATTCCAAAATCGGAGTAAAATGAAACCATGAAATATATCGATGTCAGTCAAGCAGCTAAGCGCTGGGGGCTTTCGGATAGAAGAATACGATATCTCTGCAACGAGGGCAGAATAGACGGGGCCATAAAGATGGGCTGGTCCTGGACCATTCCTGAGGATGCTCCACGTCCGAGGGATGGAAGGGTTTTGAGACATTTCAAGAACATGGACATCCGTCCTGGCGGAGTTGATGTCGATCGTCTTTTGGAACTTGAAATCCTTCATCCCGTCTCAAGTCAGCTTAAGAGCGACAAGAGACTGGCTTCCCTAATCCTCTCTTCTCTCCTTTTCCTCCTTGATAAGGAGAACATACTGATTGAAGAGAAGGATGTTAAACGTATCCTTTCTGGGAAGATTGTAGCATCAGTAAGCTTGGAATACCACCTCCTAATTGTTAATTTCCGCTCTGTTTTGTTATCTCTGGCGGATATGAAGGATCCTTGGACGGACAGGGACATGAGGCTCGTCTATTCCCGTCTCATGCAGGGGATAGATGATGTTAATTCCATGAACTACCGTGACGGATACAGCCTAAGGGAGGTTAGGGGAAAGGACAAGGTCAGGGTCGACGTGCAGATGGAGACACTGCTTGCTCAGTATGAGAGCTGGAAGAATCTGAATGGGATCGTATCAGGAGTAATGCTCTATGGAGAGCTTGAGAGGATCAGTCCGTTCGAGAAGTACTCGTCTTTCTTCTCCTATCTGGTACTCTCTGGGGAACTATTGAGAAACAACATCCTTCCTCCTCTTTTCACTCTTGGGGACAAGGATGAATTTGATGGGGCGTACTTCATTGCCTTGAAGAGGGGAAACTACAAGGATTTCACATCATTCATTGAAAGTAGGGTGATAAGGAGTTACAGGATAAATGTATGATTACGTTTTCAGGAACGCTCTTATCGTAGACGGTACGGGAGAAAAACCTTACCGGGGAGATGTGGCTGTATATTCATCCATAATCTGCCTCATCGCAGCTCCTGGTTCTCTTAGTGGAAAACACGTGATAGAGAAGCCTGATATGGTGCTCTCACCAGGATTCATAGACATCCACAGCCATGATGATCTTGAAGTTCTTAAAAGGCCGTGGATGGAGGCTAAGCTGACCCAGGGGATAACTCTTGACGTGAACGGGAACTGTGGCATCGGCCTCTTTCCTCTTCCTGCGGAAACGGATGATCTGATCTCGCTTGTTGAGGATGTCCTTGGATGCTATGAGGGGGAGTGGAACTGGAAAGATTTCTCAACATATAAAAGTAAGATAGAAGAGGTCGGTCTCGGGATAAACATGGCATTTCTCACTTCCCATTCCGCTCTCCGTCTTTCCGCTCTTGGAAAGGATGTGAGACGTAAAGCATCAAAGGATGAGGTTTCTCTGATGTGCTCACTGTTGGATATGCAATTGAAAGAAGGTTCAATAGGTTTTTCCACTGGGTTTTATTACTCTCCATGCCTCTTTGCTGATGAATATGAGCTCCTTTCTCTTCTTGAGGTTGTGAAAGCGAGAAACGGTATGTTCTCAGTACATCACAGATGTGAAGGAGATGATATCCTTCCGTCATTGAAAGAAGTCCTCTCCCTTGCTCAGAGAAGTGGTGTTCAGCTTGAGATATCACATCTGAAAGCCATAGGAATGAGGAATCAGGATAAGGTTGAAGAGGCTCTTCGTCTGATTGAGGAGTACAGGGACAATGGGGTTGATGTGAAGTTTGACCAGTATCCATATGAGTACGGTTCAACAAGCCTTTTCTCATTGCTGCCGCCCGAGTTCCAGAAGCTTACCAGGATAGAACAGCGTCTTGCTGTCTCTCTTGAAAATGAGAGGGAGGAGATAAAGAGAGAGATTATTTCCCCTTCCGGCTGGGATAGCATATATTCTCTCGTCGGACCGGAGAATATAAAGATGCTATCTCTTGACAGCCAGAAGGAACTCGAGGGTTTTACTCTTTCTGAGATTGCAGAAAAGAGGAATTCCGATCCCTTGGATGTCCTGCTGGATATCCTTGCAGATGAGACGGGGAAGGCAGTGATGATGGATATCACGGAGACAAAGGACAACCTCGTCAGGATAATGCGTCACCCCCTGATGGGATTTGGAACGGATTCTCTTTTTTCATCCCCATCTCCTCATCCCCGTACTAGAGAGGCTGCGATGCATCTCATAAGGGACTATGTCATTAAAGAAAAGGTGTTGACCCTTGAGGACGCGGTCAGGAGGATGAGCGGAGAGAATGCATTGCGTCTCCGTCTCAAGGACAGAGGATTCATAAAAGAGGGAATGAAGGGTGACCTTGTATTGTTCAATGCAAAAGAAGGGTGTGTTGATACCGTACTGGTGAACGGTAAGGCCGCTGTTCTCGATGGCAGATGCATGAAGGACCTTCATGGCATGATCATTACCAGATGAGGAAAAGATGTTAAGAGCAGGAGAAGATTACTTAGAGGCGATTTTACAACTTGAGAAGGCTCAGGAGAGGGCTGGAGTAAGGATTACGGATATCGCGAAGAAACTTGAGGTTACGAAACCGAGCGTCATCAGGGCGATGAAACAGCTGCATGCAGAAGGTTATATCGAGCAGGAGGCATATGGGGACATATATCTGACGGAGAAGGGCCGGATGAAGGCCTCGCAGGTCTATCACAGGCACAGTGTCCTGACCCGGTTCTTCCGTGATGTCCTTTCTGTCGATCCGGTTCAGGCGGAGAAGGACGCATGCCTCATCGAACATTATATCTCACCTGAGAGCATGGAGAAGCTTGCCTCTTTCGTAGAGGCGGAGACGGGAGAAATCAGATGAGCCTTTATATTTTCGATATGGGGGATGTCGTCCTCCTGGGAGTCAGAACGCTCAGAAGGATGGCAGACCAGTTCGGCATTGACTATAAGGAGTTCAGAGCTGATTATGCCCTCTATGACAAGCCACTGATGGATGGGTACATGGCACCTGAAGACTATTACAGGCATATGGAGATGAGATGGGGGATAAGCATAGAGGAGGATCTTTTCAGGAAATACTTCGACCCGGTACTTAATACACAGCTTATTTCCTATGTCGATGAACTGAGAGCGAGAGGGGATATCGCGGTAATTGGATCGAATACTTTTGCTCCGCACTGGGATTATATGAAGATCGCCTATAAGGAGATTCCCGAGCATTTTGACAGGCTATATGCTTCTCATTTGATGCATATATCGAAACCTGTGAAGGCGTTCTGGGAATATATAATGAAGGAAGAGGATGCGACTTCTGATGAGACCTATTTCATCGATGACAAAAAGGAGAACATAGAGGCCGCTGAAAGCCTTGGAATCAAATGCTTTGAGTTCCTTGGTGACAACGGCGCTCTAAAAGAGTTCTTAAACCTCTGATATTTCTTCCTCTCCTAGAGGATTGAAGTAGTAGGTGTCCATGTTTGCTATGGCCTTGTCTATCTCTTCATCCATTTCAAGTGCATCGTAGTGCTTTCTCGACTCAGCCTTATCTGGATGAGTGACAGGGTGTTTGGGGGAGAATATCACGCAGCAGTCCTCGTAGGGCAGGATTGACGTCTCGTATGTCCCAATCTCCTTTGCTGTCTTTATTATCTCTTCCTTGTCCATTCCGACAAGAGGTCTGATGACAAGCATTTCCGTCATGCTGTCCGTGAAACTCATTGCATCGAGTGTCTGGGATGCGACCTGGCTTAACGCCTCTCCCGTTACTATAGCACTTGCTCTTCTCTCTTTCGCTATCTTCTCGGCAGTCTGCATCATGCTTGCTCTGAACATCAGCGTAGTTTCATCAGGGTAGCTCAGTTTCTTTATTCTGAGCTGTCCGTCTGTGAATGGGACCACATAGAGCCTCGTACCCCCAAGATATGGGGCGATCAGGGATGCAAGCTTCTTAACCTTCTCCAGTGCAAGATCACTCGTATAAGGATATGCATGGAAGTATATGCAGTCTATCTTCATTCCTCTTTTTGCCGCTCTTATTGCCGCAACAGGACTGTCAATTCCTCCTGAGAGGAGGAGCATGCCCCTTCCCGCCGTCTGTACGGGAAGTCCTCCCGGTCCTTTCTCATCATCAGTATAGAGATATGCTTTTTTCCTTATCTCCACGTGGAGGGTATAATCCGGATGTTTTAAATCCACATCCAGAGATGGATACATCTCGTGAACAGTATCCGCAAGACGGAGTGAAATTTCATAGCTTGAAAGGGGAAAGCTCTTGTCCTCCCTTCTTGCTTCGATCTTGAAAGAGCCCTTTTTGCCGAAAGGATTCTCCTTCAAGACTTTCTTCGCCGTTTCAACAATCATCTCGATGTCCTTTTCCGTCTCGTATGCCCGTGCGAATCCCGTGATTCCGAACGTGCTAGAAAGGGCTTTTCTCACCACATCGTCATCTGCATTCTCATCAAGGTGGAGATAGAGCCTTCCTTTCTGCTTCTCAACATTCGCATTCCACTTTTTAAGCTTGTCCTTTATATTGTGTCTGAGTCTCTTTTCAAAGAGCCCCCTGTTTCCACCTTTTAAGGATATCTCACCTTCTTTTATAAGATAGAGTTTAGATCCCACGTGTTATCTCCTTGATCGCTTTTATGAGGGCATCAACCTCATCTTCTTCCGTCTCGTCTGAAAGGGAAATCCTGACTGAGGAACGTGCCCTCTTGTTTCCATAACCCATTGCCTCTATGATGTTCTCACCTTTTTTCGCATTGTTCGAGCATGCAGAACCTGAGGAGATCGCAAATCCCCTGTCGTCCAGCATCCGTGTGAACACCTCGCTGGGAAGGGGAGTGGAGATGTTTATGATATAGGGGCTCACATTTCCCTCACTGTTCAGTTCTAGCCCTGTCTCCAGTATGCTCTCCTTTATCCTTTCAGAGAGCTTTCTCACTCTCTCTTCCTTCTCCTCTCTTTTTTCGTATGCATCCTCCAGTGCAGAAGCGAATGAGATTATGGAGGCAAGGTTCTCTGTCCCCCCTCTCAGTCCGCCTTCCTGACCTCCTGCTCCTGCAAGAGGTCTGATGGCGTTCCTGTTTCTCAGATACAGCATTCCAACACCCCGTGGACCTTTGATCTTATGTGCAGAAAATGATGCGGCATCAACCCCACTTCCATCCAAGTCTAGATCAGTCTTTGCAAGGGCCTGAACGCTGTCTGAGAAGAATAATATCTTATGTTTAATACTCTTTTCGTACTCTCTGATTACCGATGCAATTGCAGGGATATCTTCAATTGCTCCGTTCACGTTGTTCACGTTCATTACTGAGACCAGCCGTGTGTTCTCATTGAGAGCATTTCTCACGTCTTCCGGATTCACGAAGCCCTTTTTTGCCCTGAGTGTGACGACGTCCCATCCCTTCTCCTTTAAAAGAGGTATGAAGGATTTCACCGCGTCATGTTCTACCCTTGAGATCAGCACGCGCCCGGGATTCTTCTGCCATAGGAGGCTGGAGAACACCATTGATATTGCTTCGGTCGCCCCGCTGGTGAAAATCACCTCATCCTCTCTTATTCCTAGTATGGATGAGACTTTTTTTCTTGCCTCCTCAAGCGCCTTATGTGCGAGAATCCCACCTGTGTGGATCGAGGATGGATTCAGAGGAAAATCATGTGCGGCCCTGACATAGCTCTCAATGGCCTTAGCACTCATCGGACTTGTCGCCGCATGGTCGAAATAGTTAAGCATAGGACATATGTTAATTAAGAAGAGGGTAAAAAGGCAAGAAAGGGGAGCATTCTTGATTTTCAAAGAAAACCTTTTGTGCTAATTTTCCCTTATGGAGGTGTCAGGATGGAGAAGAAGTTCAGTGTCGGCCTTGCCGGGGGAGCGGTGACCAATGTGCTTTTCGCAAAAGATATAAAGGACCTTTCAAATGCCCTCTCTTCATATGGGGAGAACGTGTTCTGGGTCTTTGACACGAACAGCGCACGCCTTTTTTCCTCTCTTCCTGAGAAGCGGATTGTTCTTGAGAGTGGGGAAGTCAACAAGAATATGAAAAGTCTTGAGGCGATAATCTCTTCTGCGCTCTCCTTCTCTTCAGCCCGGGATACCAGGTTCATCGCTTTTGGTGGAGGTGTCGTATGTGACATGACGGCACTCGCATCGTCTTTGTATATGAGGGGAACACGCCTTACCCTTGTTCCAACGACACTTTTATGCATGGTAGATGCCTCTGTCGGTGGAAAAACCGCGATAGACTATATGGGGGGAAAGAACCTCGTTGGAACATTCTATCCCGCGGATGATGTGATAATAAGCGTAGATACACTCAGGACACTTCCTGAGAAGGAATTCAGATGTGGCCTCGGGGAAGTTATAAAACACGCATTTTTAAGTGAGGATTCAACCCTTTTCAATTTTCTTTCGGAAAACAGGGACAGGATAATGAGGAAAGAGAAGGCGGCTCTTGAGGAACTCGTCTATCTCTCTCTTTCTGTCAAGTGTTCCTTCATTGAGAAGGATCCCCTTGAGAAGAAGGGAATAAGAAGTTATCTCAATCTGGGACACACGTTTGCCCATGCGCTTGAAAGCATGGCAGGCTATAAAATCAGTCATGGAGAGGCCGTTGCATGGGGGCTGGGCAGGGCATTAGAGGCATCTACTTTTATGGGTCTTGTATCTTCCTCTTTCGCCGAGAGCGGGATAAGTCTTTTGAAGAGCTACGGTTATGACATGGACTACCGCATAGGAAGAGGGGATTGGATATCTTTTGCGAAAGCTCTTATGAAGGATAAGAAGAAGAGCATGGGATGTGTGAAGTTCGTTCTTCTTTCAGGTTTCGGACATCCCCAGCTTATGAGCCTGGATAACACTCTGGTACAGAAATTGTGCATTGAGAGTGCAAGGGTGAAATTCTGATTTTCCTCTTTTCCTTCTTTCAACAATTTTGCTACTTTTCTTTCCCTTTTGGGTGTATAATCGAAATGGGAATATGAAAATGGGGTTAATTCCTCATTGTATAAAGAAAAAGATAATGGAGTGCTATATGGCAGCAACACGAATTGACGATAAGATCAGGCGTAGTGATGCGCTTAGCAAGGCCAGAGGAGAGGCGAAGTACGTATCCGATTACTTTTTTGATGGTATGTTATATGCCATGATGCTCAGAAGTACCGAGGCACGTGCTGATATCGTGGGCATCACACATCCCGTCCTTCCCGAGGGCTATTATTTCATCACTGCTGATGATATCCCGGAAAACGGTGTCAACAGCCTTCACATGATAGGAAAGGACTGGAGGTGTTTTGCTTCCGGAGATGTGAAATATGTGGGAGAGACGATAGGGCTTTTCGTCGGGCCATCCCGTGCAGTTCTTAAAAGTCTTGTTGAGAACACGAAAGTTGAATACGCGGTCAAGGAAGCCGCGGTTTCGATAGATGATGCTATCGCCGTAAAAGGTGGTGCCATTCTCCCAGAGAAGGATAACGACGTGATGTGCCAGCTTTACTGTCAGAAAGGAAGGGAGATGGATGATGTGTTCAAGGACGCTGATATGACGCTCTCAGAGACTTTCGAGACGGGGTTCCAGGAACATGTACATCTTGAGACGAATGGTGCGATCGTTACAGAGGAGGGGGACAGCTATGTGTTCTATATTTCCGCCCAGTGCCCGTTCTATGTTCGCAAGTCTGTCGCAGGGCTCTTAGGGCTTCCTCTTGATAAAGTCATCGTTCGGCAGACGGTCACGGGAGGGGCCTTTGGAGGAAAAGAGCATTTCCCCGATGTCCTTGCCGGTCCGCTTCTTGTTGCAGAGAGCAAGATACATAAACCCATCAAGCTGATATTCGACAGGGAGGAGGACATGGAATTCTCCGTCAAGCGTCATCCGTCGAAGGTCATTTATAAGTCGGCTATCAAGGACGGCAAGCTCATTGGGACAAAGGGAACCATCTATTACAATTGCGGTGCGTATCTCTCTGCATCCTATGTCGTTCTGCAGCGTGGTGTGTTCCATGCCAACGGCGTATATGATATCCCGAACACCTATCTTGAGGGGTATGGAATGGCGACGAACACGTTCCCCAGCGATGCGTTCAGAGGCTTTGGTGCTCCACAGACGCTCTTTGCAATCGAGATGCATATGAGCCATATTGCACGAAGACTAGGCATTGATCCTGCTGATTTCAAAAAGAGCATGTTCATAAAGAAAGGAGGGGAAACCGTTACCAATGGTCATGTCGTTGAGGAAGTCATGCTCAATGACATGTTCGATAACATTGCAAAGGAATCCGATTACTACCGTAAGAGCAGGGAGTATGGATACGGTTCCGGTCGTGGAATCGGTGTAAGCTTCTACAACCATGGAGGCGCGTTCACCGGCAATGGAGAGCAGGCGATAATCAAGGCCCATGCGAGATTGAAGAAAAGTGGGGAGAAGGTGACTATCGAGGTCGGTTCTACCGAGATGGGACAGGGCTTCCAGACCTCGCTTAGAAAGATAGCGGCGACCGTACTTGAGATTCCCATTGAGGATGTGGATTATCCTAATCCTGATACTTCCATCGTCCCAGACTCCGGTCCGACTGCCGCATCACGTTCGACCATGGTCGTAGGAAAACTCATTGAACGCTGTGCCATCGAGATGAAGGAACGGTGGAATGAGGGAGATTTCTCCGTCGAAAAGGAATATGAGCATCCCGAAGGTTTTCCATGGGATCAGGAGACGTTCCGCGGAGATGCTTATCTCGGATATGGATGGGGAGCTGCGATCGTAGAGCTTGAGATAGATAGGAGAACAAACGAGGTCCTCGTGAAAGGTGTATGGACGAGCCACGAGATAGGAAAAGCTATTGATGAGCTCATCGTGCATGGCCAGATAAACGGTGGCGTCATACAGAGCCTCGGTTATGCCTCAATGGAGAAGATGGAGAATAAAAATGGTCACTTCAAGCAGACGAGCATGTCTGATTATGTGATTCCGACCAGCATGGATTTCCCGAAACAGTACTACCATATTCAGGAGAATCCCTATCAGTTCGGACCATTCGGAGCAAAGGGTATGGGAGAGCTCGTATTCAACGGTGTGGATGCCGCATACGTGGATGCCCTTGAACGTGCGATAGGAAAAGAGGTTTATAAGATTCCTCTGCCACCGGAGGACATTGAGGAGGCACTTGAAAATGCTTGATAACAAGATATCGTTCACACTTAACGGAAAAAAAGTTGAATTCATAGGTGATCCCCTTCGCCGTCTTATAGATACCCTGAGGGAGGATTTCGGACTCACGGGTGTCAAAGAAGGTTGCGGAGAAGGGGAGTGCGGTGCTTGCTCCGTGATAAAGGATGGGAAACTGGTTACAAGCTGCATAATCCCGATGGGATCTGTAGCAGGATCTGACATCTGGACGATTGAGGGAATCAGAGACACTGAGCTCGGGGCCATAATCATAGAGGCTTTCGCAGATGGAGGTGCGGTGCAGTGTGGATTCTGTATTCCCGGTATGGTACTTGCGTCCTATGTTCTCCTCTCGGAGAAGACGAATCCAAGTGAACTTGAGATAAGGGAGGCCATAAGCGGAAACATCTGCCGCTGTACAGGTTATGATCTCATCGTTGAGAGCATCCGGCTTGCCGATTCAAGAAGGAGGGGCGTATGAGCGCATCCTGTTATATACCGGAAAATCTAACAGAAGCTTTGGAGATAAGGAAGAAGGTCCATGCTATCCCTCTGGCTGGAGGAACGGATCTCATGGTGCAGGCAAAGAGGGGAATTGGTATAAATCCTGTTTTTCCTGCTCCTATCATGATCATAACGAATCTTGAGGAATTAAAAGGAATACGCGTGGAAGAGGATGGAACACTCGTGATAGGAGCGCTCACGACGAGTGCAGAGATCGCCTCAGATGAGAGGGTGTTCTACCATATCCGTAAGGCCGCATCCCTGATGGGAGCCGTCTCTCTGCGCAATTCCGCTACGATAGGAGGAAATATCGCGAATGCATCTCCCAAAGGAGATCTTCCTCAGCCACTGATTCTCTTAGATGCTGAAGTGGTACTCTCTTCAATCGACGGAGAAAGGAGTATGAAGGTGGATGATTTCATCACGGGAGCAAAAAAGACTGCCCTCAAGGATGATGAGATTATAAAGGAGATCAGGGTGAGGCCAGTGAAGGCGACACATCTTTTCTACCATAAGATAGGAACAAGAAGGGCGAATGCGATAAGCAAGCTCTCTCTTTCTATACTTGCGGACGTGGAGGATGGGATTGTAAAAGATTTCAGGGCTTCCAGCGGAGCTGCGGGAAACAAGGTGAAAAGGGACAGAAATGTCGAGATGATCCTTATCGGAAAGCATATAGAGGAACTTCCTTCCCTTGTCGAGGAGTTCACCAGTGCATGGGATGGAATACTCTCTCCTC
This sequence comes from uncultured Spirochaetaceae bacterium, assembly GCA_944392965.1. Lineage (GTDB taxonomy): Bacteria > Spirochaetota > Spirochaetia > Sphaerochaetales > Sphaerochaetaceae > Ornithospirochaeta. Next base: position 39,192 of record CALXYM010000007.1, read on the forward strand.
ATGCGATGCCGAAATATAGAAGGGAGAGCACGAGGAGAATGCTCTCTTATTTCTTGGAACGGATTGCTGCCGGTGCGGAACCTGGAATAATTGAATAGGAGGGATGATGAGGGATCTTGTAAGGATAAACTCTTTGAAAGAGGCTTTCAGTAAAAATGGTATCCTCCTTGCGGGAGGAACGGAGGTCCTACGTTTGAATTCTCCATTGAAAAAGGACATGCCTCTGATAGACATATTGCCATTTTTAAGTGATGAGATAAGAAAGGATGGAGAAAAGCTTTCCATAGGATCTGCTGCGACGTTTGCTTCCATACTCTCTTGCCCGTATTCTCCCGAGTATTTGAAAGAGGCTGTTTCATATATGCCTTCTCCTCAGCTGAGAAATCAGGCGACGATTGGAGGAAATATCGCCTCATGGCGTGATGATTCCTATCTCATACCCACACTTTCTGCTTCTGGAGCTGTCCTCTTTGTCCTGAATCAGGATGGAAAAGAGGAGAGAATCCCAATCATGGAATACTGCAAGAAAGGGGGAATAATCCTTTCTGTCTCAATCAGAGGGGATGAGAAGGTTAGGAATTTCAGGGAAGGCCTTACAAGCCACTCCCATGCTGTAGTCACGGCTTCATTCTCTTCCAAGAGTGAGTGTTACGCGATTAAAGGATCGGGTATATTCTTCTCTCTTGAGCAAGCCGAGTTCTGTTCTGACATGTATGGCAGAGCCGAGTATAAGAGTTATCTTGCGTCTCTTTACAGGAAAGAGAGCGGGAGGGCGTAATGGAAATCAGGGTTAAGATAAACGGTAAGAGTTTAAAACTGAAAGGTGAACCCTTATGTGATCTAAGGAGGGTTCTCTATGATGCCGGCTACACGTCTGTCCGGGACAGTGATGACAGAGAGGGCTTTGCTGGAAGCGATACCATAATCTTCAATTCCCGTCTCATGTATTCGAACCTGATTCCCTTCTTCCGTGCAGAGGGGGCGGAAATCTATACGCCCGAGTGCCTTGTGAAAGAAAGGAAGATAAACGACGTACAGCGTGCAATGATCGATGCGGGAATCGTCCAGAGTGCTTACAATGCACCTGCTGCGGCTCTTATTTTGACATATCTGCTGGAGAAGAAGCCTGATGCTACGAGAAGTGATGTGAAGGAGGCCCTTTCCGGTATCTTCATAAGAGATGCGGGGTATGAGCATTATTATCTTGCTGTCCGTCTTGTTCAGGAGAAGAGGAGAAGCGGGAAATATGAGACTAAGATAGCACCTTCTTTCAGGGAGAATCTGGACTATGTGGGAAAACCTACGGGAAAGATCGACGGAGAGGCTCTTGTCTCCGGAGAGAAGGTGTTCGTGGAGGATAAGGTTCTTCCCGGTTACAGCGTCCTGAGAGTTCTCAGAAGTCCGTATGCCCATGCTTATATCAAGAGTATAGACTCAAGCGAGGCTGAGGCCCTTGATGGGGTTGATGCTGTGATAACATGCTTTAATTGTCCTGATGTGTATTATATGCAGGCAGGACAGGGAAATCCGGAACCAAGTCCTCATGACAGGAGGCTTTTAAACAGGAAAGTACGTCATGTCGGGGATCGTGTCGCTGCAGTTGTCGCAGATAACGATGAGATCGCGGAGAAGGCCCTTTCTCTCATAAAGGTCGAGTATGAGCCTCTTGGGGCCGTATTCACGGTAGAGGAGGCGATGGCTGAGGGTGCTCCCCTTGTGCATAACGGTATCGTGGAGTACCGTTCGGGGGCTCCCGATGATCTAGAAGAATATAACAAGAGTGCTAATCCTCTAGATGGCAAGGTCATATACCAGTTCCCTCTGCACGGGGATATAAGGCATAACATCGCCGCAGGTGCCCACGGTGGTATCGGAGATATCGAAAAAGGATTTGAAGAGGCCGATGCGATCGTAGATTCAACCTATCAGACGAGTCAGGTACAGTGTACTCCTCTTGAACCGCATGTATGTTACTGTCGCCTTGAGAATGGACGGCTTGTGATACATGCGTCGACGCAGGTTCCCTACCATGTTAGAAGGATAGTCTCATGGGTCTGTCAGATTCCTGAGCATAAGATCCACGTCATCAAGGAACGTGTGGGTGGAGGTTACGGCAGTAAGCAGGATATCCTTGTTGAGGATCTTGCCGGGTATGCTACATGGATTACCGGTAAACCTATCTACTATAGGAACTCAAGAGAGGAGGAGTTCTGGGCGAACTCAACGAGGCATCCTATGAGGGTGCGTGTCAAGATGGGTGGAAAAAAGGATGGGACAATCACTGCCATCTACATGGACGTGAGGGCGAACACGGGACCTTATGGTAACCACTGTCTCACCGTTCCTATGAACGCTTCAAGTAAGACCCTCCCTATATTCGCCGTAGAGAACATGTATTATGATCTCCTCACTTATTATACGAACATTCCTCCGACAGGGGCATATCAGGGATATGGTGCGCCGAAGGGTTATTTCGGAATAATAAGTGCGATGGGAGAACTTGCTGAGAAGCTTGGTATCGATCCACTTTTGATGGCTAAGAAGAACATCGTTCATTCCGGATATATGCTGGAAATCCTCAAAGGTCTTGGAGAGGGAAGGGAAGGAGCTGTCGTTCCTGTCGGTTCCTGTGGCCTTGAGGAGGCCCTTGATAGGGGTGCTGAGATGATGAACTGGGGAGTGAAGGAGGAATCTGATGATCCTGACTGGGCCATTGGCAAGGGCTTTGCGATGATACAGCAGGGATCTGGACTTCCAGGCCTGGATCACTCGAACGCACAGGTCAAGCTTGTAAGTGATGGAACTTTCCTCGTTCTCTCCGGAGGTGCTGATATCGGAACGGGACTGGATACCATAAGCGCCAAGTGTTGTGCTGAGATAATGAAATGTCCCCTTGAGAATGTTTCTGTCGTCTCTGGCGATACAGATTCTTGTCTCTTTGATACCGGTGCATACGCCTCCAGCGGAACGTATTTCAGCGGAAATGCATCCCTTAATGCCGCGAAGGATTTAAGGAAGAAGGTCTTGAAGGAAGCTTCTCTTCAGATGGAGGAGGCGGAGGAGGATCTTGAGCTGGAGTACCCGGGTAAGGTTGTTTCCAAAAAGAGTGGAAGGGAACTTACCTATGCCTCTCTTATCCATACCGCGCTCTCTGGCGGAGGACGGGGTGCGATTGTCGGAACGGGATGTTTCGTGACTCCTAATTTCGCTGTCCCTTATGGAGCTCATTTTGCCCAGGTCGCCGTCAACAAGAAGACGGGTAAGGTCAAGGTTCTTAAATTCTATGCGCTTCAGGACGCGGGAACGCCTATCAATCCAGAGCTCGCGCTCTGCCAGATGTATGGGGCAGTGCAGAAGAGCATAGGGCATACCCTTTATGAGAACATGATACTCGATGAGAATGGCAGGTGTATCAACGGGAACTTCACCGATTACGGAGCCCCTATGATAGAAGAGGCCCCTGAGGATTTCAAGGCAGTCCTCATCGATGTCAATGATCAGTATGGACCATTCGGAGCGAAATCAATTTCCGAGATTGCGACTAACGGAGCGGCTCCTGCCATTGCAATGGCGATAGCCGATGCCGTAGGCGTATGGGTACGTTCTTGGCCGATAACCCCTGAGAAGATTCTGAGAGGTATGAAGAAGATCTAAGAAATCATCAGTATTTCTTTTACCTTCTTCTCCATCTGATTCAGATCGATATCCCTTTCATCCGTCACATAGCGGATGAGGGGATTTATTATTGCCGCAGCCGAGGCATCCTCCCTCATATCATTCTCAAAAGAATATTCTTTCGTAAATTTATTTGAAAGATAGTATTTGACACAGTCCAAAAGTTTTGAATAGAAGGAGAATCTGTTTGCTTTCTCCAGAAGGGCTTTCACCCCTTTTTTATTCTCTGCGAATACAGAGAACACATTTTCCATGTATGTGCCCAGTTCCTCATCGAGAGAGATGTTCAAAATGTCTGCAATGAGAGCATTCTCCGTCTCTTCTACGACATCTTCAATTCTTTCAAAGTACGCATAAAACGTACTTCTCTCCACATCTGCCCTTTCAATCAGTGTCCTTACTGAAATATTCTCTTTCTCCTCTAATAACATTGAGATAAGAGCATCCTGCATCTTATACTCTGCCGATGTAATGTTGCCTTTTATATACTCTTTCACGTATGAGTACCTGTTCATTTTTTCATCTCCTCTCAGGTGAAATCAAGATCATCAAGTATGCTGCACTCGCTCATGTCACCTTGGAAGAAATCACCTTCTATCGCACCATCTTCCTCGATGTTCACCATCTCTACAAGATTAAAATCAAGATCATTAAGAAAATAGGGACATTTTGACGCTTCCAGTTCATAGGCCCTAACGCTCTTCGTATTCCTCATTATATACAGATCGTCTTTTGCCCTTGTAAGTGCCACATAGAGGCAACGTCTCTCTTCCTCAACTTCCTCCATTCCATCTGCATATGCCCTCTCTGTCGGAAACGCATAAGGGGAGACATCTATTACGAAACAGATGGAACTTTCAAGTCCTTTTGCCGAGTGTATCGTTGAGAGTACGACATAGTCATCAGTACTTTCATCTGTTCTCATCGTCTCTTCCAGTCGTGGAGAGAGTACAAAGTCGGAAATGAAGGAATCAAGACTCTTGGCAATTTCTGCAAGGGAGAAAAGTACCTCAAAATCCTTCTTCCTGTAAACCCATTCCTCCTTGTAGAGGATTTGCAATCTCTCTTCAAGTGCATTGTATGATGCTTTGACCGCACTCAGGGCATTTTCCCTGTTCTCACTGATCCTCTCAAGTGTGTCGGTTATGACCTTCGGCGTTTTCTTAAGTTTCAATGTCTTTATCGCCTCATCCGTATTCCCCACATCCCTTATAGCTTCTATGTATTTTAATGCGCTTTTTTCTCCAATCCCCCTGAAAAGGGTGAGAAAGCGCATCCATGCAATCTCATCATGGATGTTCAAAACGACACGTATTGGAGAGATGACATCCCTTATGTGTTTTGATTCTATGAGAGAACTTCCCCCATATAGACGGTAGGGGATGTTCTTCTCTATGCATACGGCTTCTACGCGTCTTAATCCCATTACGGTGCGCGATAGTACCATATGGTCTATGTAGTCGTAATCATGCTCAGTGATGTTCTCAAGTATCTTATCTGTGATATAGTTTGCTTCCTCATAACCGTTATCAGTGTGTACGAGTTTTGGCTTTATCCCGCTCTTTCCCTTTTTCGCGATAAGATGTTTATCATAATGCAGGGGGCTTTGGGCAAGGAGCCAGTTGGAGACGGCAAGAATCTCATCATAGCTTCTGTAATTCGTTCTGAGCTTATAGGTCTTTGAATCAGGGACGATGGAAGTGAATCGGTGAATGCTGTTGAAATCTGAACCGCGGAAGGCGTAGATCGACTGTGCGTCATCTCCCACTGCATATATATGTGAGTTCTCATAGAAAGATGAGAGAAGCTCATATTGCAATGGATTCGTGTCCTGCATCTCATCAATTAATATGTGCTCATATCTTCTCGATATGTATTCTCTTGCCTTCTCATTTACCTTGAGAGTCCTTGCGACCGTATAGAGAAGATCATCATAGTCAAGATATCTGTGTGCTGCCTTATAGCGTACATATGCCTCTATCGCATTACGGTAGTGAACTGCATATTTTTTTATGTAGTCCTCCAGTTCCGTCTCCGGATATGTCCTTCTCAGTTTCATCCTTATGGCCTCTGTAAGGCTTTTTCTGGTGTTGACCATGAATGAATAGACGTCATGAATATCCTTTCCTTTTATAGGAAGAGGGGAAGCCTCATCACGTGGAAACGTGTAACGGAATATGCTGTCCGCGTCATCCTCGTCTATGAGGGAGTAGGTGCTTTCCTTGAATATACCAGGATTGCTTTTTATCAATTCGTAGCACCATGAATGAAATGTCTGCCCTGTCAGGGCCGACTTCTCTTTTATACTTATTTCGCTTTTTACCCTCTCTGCAATCTCCCTTGCACTTTTACGGGTGAAGGAGAGTATTAATATCCTGCTTGGCCGTACCCCTTTTTCTAAAAGGTATGCCGCCCTCGATATTATGACACGGGTCTTTCCGCTTCCCGCTCCGGCAAGAACAAGCACATGCTTCTCTTCCGCCTTAACAGCTTCCAGCTGTTCTTCATTCAGGCTTTCCAGATAATCCATAAGATTAACATAGCATAGTTGGGGAAAAAGTTGCAGGAAAATGTTTTCAGATTATCTTTGCTAATTAGACTTTTGATTTACCTTTAATCTCAGAAGGAATTTTTCTATCATGTATGATATATTAATAACATGGCAGAAAGACTTAAATATTTAGCAACGGATTCCAGATCCTTACAGGAACTTATTCAAGGTGGGTACCTTTATGTTGATAAGACGGAACATCTTTACCAGATGATTAGGAAAGGTTCTCCTTCAAAATACTGGTTCTTAGCACGTCCTCGTCGATTTGGGAAAAGTCTTACTGTAGATACTTTTCTTAATATTTTTTTCTGGATGTAAGGAATTATTTAAAGATACATATATATACGATAAGCATGATTTCTCTTCATTTCCTGTAATAAGACTGAATATGAACAATACTGATAATTATGGGCTTGAGGAGTTTTTATATACTTTAAAAAACAATGTTATTCTTCCTGTCGCGGATGAATTGGGAGTAATAGAGGATTTTCCTTTTGATGCGGTTACTCCCTCTACATGGCTGAACTATCTGCTCGATTCTGTTTCAAAGAAGTATGGAAAACAGGTCGTAGTACTCATTGATGAATATGATTATCCTTTGCTTGATTCAATTCCAAATAAGACTTTCGAGGAGATAAGTAAGAGAATAGAGAGCTTCTATAGTGCATTGAAAGCACGTGAGGAGAGAATAAAGTTTTGCTTTATTACAGGTATAACAAGATTTTCTCAGGTGTCCATATTCTCAAAGCTTAATAATTTGATAGACATATCCAATGATCCAGATTATACAGCTCTTTGCGGGTATACGGATGATGAGATAAATCGGTATTTTTCTTCTTTTTTCAGACAGTATTTTGAAAAGGAAAATATAGATTCAGAAGAAGAGAAAAGGAAGTTCAGATCGGAAATAAAAGAGTATTATGATGGATACCGTTTTAGTCTGGATAGTGATATAAGCGTATATAATCCTGTTTCCATAGGCAGGTTTTTTACTAATGGCTGCCGATTTGAGAATTACTGGATAGAAACAGGAGCTCAGTCATTAGTCGATAAGATTATAACGGGACATCCTGAATTATTCAGGGAAGGAACTGTCTTTTCTGTAGAAGAAGCTGCTACGAGAACATTCAAGATTGATGAAATTTTTTCTCAAAATCCTGTTAAAGATTCTATTTACTCATACCTTATACAGGCCGGATATCTTACAATGAAGTGTAACGATTATGGCAATATAATTCTCGATTATCCGAATAGGGAAGTCCGAGATACCATGAATGCAAAAGTGATAGCACATATGGTTTGACAGTCGGAGGGGCTAGGATCCAGCATTTGAAAAAGGCTTTTATGGAAGGAGATACTAAGGGCATAATAAAGATGTTTCAAGAAGCATACATGAATATCCCTTATGATATGTTCTTGGAAAAAGAAAGAAACTATCAGATAGCTTTTTTTACCGTACTCATGTTATTAGGTTTCGACAGAGTCGAAGCGGAGGAGAGGACAAATATAGGAAGAATAGATATCACTGTCACTGTAAAAAAAGGACTTGTCTATATAATAGAACTAAAATTGGATGAGAATGCAGACACTGCTCTTAATCAGATAAAAGAGAAAAAATATTACGAAAAATATTTGGAGGAAGGTAATACCATCCATCTTTTGGGTATAAACTTCTCTTCTATAGAACGCAATATAACGGATTGGAAGGAAGAAGTGATTTCTTGAGACTTTATATTTGTAATATGACTTATAGTATTCTGCTTCTCACTTTCTCTATTAAGGAAGATAAGTTTTCTAACAATATTTAGATTTTAAAATTACCCATTTTTCGTACTGTCAGAAGGGTATAAAAATAGGACAGTAAAACATTATGGTTTAATGTGAAAAAACACCGTAAATATTGACCGGAAAAAAAAATACCCTATTCTTAGCCATGATTGGGGTAGGCTTTAAGTTATATTTTTATCTCTTAATCTTTCTGCCTTGAATTTAAATCGGAATCTATGAAAAAAAAGGAAAAGAGAATGAAAAAAACAAATGTACTCTGGTGTTTTATTGCAGTTGTTCTTATTCTTTTCCAGTCATGTGCTCCCGCAGGTGAAGGCGGTACGTCATCTCAACTGTACGGAACATGGAAAAGTAATAATGAAGTAATGATAAGCAATTATCCTTCTGATTATTTTGAAGGATATGTTTATGCAGCATTTTCAGATGACAAGGTTATTTTCTATATGGATGCTCTGGGATCTTCTGACAGCCTGGATTATACCTATGATTCAACCAGTCATGCTCTGACGATTGTTGATTCAACGGGTTCCCATATGGTGAGTGCCTTTAATTTAAATGGAGTTCTCACTTTAACAGGACTTCAAGAGTTGGATTTCTTCACTGGATTGGTTGGTGCCCCTCAGATGAATAAAACATCAGATACGATAGATATTGAACCTAACTTGCCACCAAGCTCGGAAGAAGAGAAAGACACTGTAAGTGGAAAGAAATGGATAATCAAGGAAAATGATAATTCATTACTTTTTGAATTCGATAATGGAAACGTCACCATAACGGAGAACTGGAATAGTGATATGCAGACCATAAATGCTCAATATGAGATTAATGATGGCATTATCTCCATCTCTTCAGATGAAAATGCATTTACCTCTCTTTTCGGTTCTTCATCTTTCACAGCTTCTCAGGATGGAGACAATCTCATTCTATCTGGAATAACTTGGACAGATGGCAGGGATTATGATAATACTGCTGTCCCAGATGATGGAAGTGGAGAGGATCCGGATAAGCCCGTAACGGGAGATAGTTATTTCTTTGGTACTTGGGAAACTGTTAATGATGTTACATGGCGACCTGTTGATGATCCATCTAATGTAATAATGGGGAAGGTCAGAGCTTCCTTTACAGATGAAACTGTGGTCGTCTGGATGAGTGCTACAGGATCCTCTGCAGCAATGCCATATACTTATGAAAAACAGGCAGAAGGGACATATCTTCTTAACATAGAAGGTGAAATTTCTATCTTAGCTATGGATCTGAATGGGCATTTGTCAATGACGGGACTTTTGAATGTAAAGTTCTTTGATGGAAACATAACAGGAGATGGAATGTTTGATAGAATCTCTTCCACTCCTGATGTCGATCCTAATCTTCCTCCTGGGGGAGAATCTGGTGACGGCGGAGATGAAGAAGGTGGTAGTGATTTCACCATCGATGGCTCCACTATTACCGAATACCATGGAGATGATACCGAGATAATTATTCCTTCTTCTGTCAATGGTGTCACAATAACAAGAATCGATGAACGGGCATTTAGCGGCAATAAGGAAATAATCTCTGTAGAAATACCCAGTACCGTTGTAAGTATAGGGAGCATGGCATTCTATGAATGTAGTAATCTTCGTGAGGTAACTTTAGAACCTTCTTCTGAATACAGGTCAATTGGAGGAGGTGCTTTTTCTCGTACTGCAATTGAAGAAATCACCATTCCGAGTAAGACATTGGTAAGTGGCACTTATAGTTCAACCAATGGAGTTTTTGAGGAATGTGAAAAACTTGTTTCTGTTACTATCGCCGATGGCATTACTTTAGGACACAATTGTTTTAATGGATGTACATCTCTGAAAGAAGTTAATCTTCCTGAAACACTGGAGGAAATTCAATATGGCGCTTTTGAAGGATGTGTGGCTCTTGAATCAATAATTTTGCCCGACGGACTTGAGACAATAGAAGAGACGGCATTCAAGAATACGGGACTGAAAAGTATTAATATTCCTGCATCTGTGACAGATATTAGAGGAAATGCTTTTAACGATACATCTGCAGTTGTCACAGTTTCCCCTTCAAACAGGGTCTATGCTGTCGATGAAAACAATCATATAGTACGAAAGGCATCGAGAACGACACTTGCGGCTTATGTAGGCGATGTCATGGCAGAGATGGTAATCCCTTCTGGTTATACGGAAATTCTTAATATTTTTGAATCTTCCGAGGAGATTGAGAGTATAACCATACCTGCAACCCTTGAAGTTATCGGATCATCCGCATTCCGTTTCTGTGAGAATCTTTCTGAAGTAAAATTTGAAGAAGGAAGCAATCTGAAGGAGATCAAGGGCATTGCTTTCTACAACTGTGGAAGTATGAAAAGCATCTATCTTCCAGAAGGCCTTGAAAGTATTGGGTATGATGCGTTCAGAGGGGTATATCTGAAAGAGATCGGTTATCCGAAGAGCATGAAGAAGCTTGAAAACTCCTTTATATCGAATGGACAGAGATTGACGGTCAATTTCTATGGAACGCAGGCTGAATGGGATGCAATGCCTGATGAGGCAAAACCTCAGATATATTACTGGATGGATCTTGTCTGCCTAGGCGATTCCATTTGATCGAATAGGTTCTAATTTTTAGTACTACCTCTCATTCAGCATTTCATAGGTTGGATGAGAGGTTTTTGTTTTAATGATGATTACTCTAAAAGTTTGAATAGTACCTTCGCATTTCCCCCGCATGCCATGGCAAGGGGACTTTCTGTTTCAAGGACGAAATCCTTTACTTTGAATTTTTCTCCACACCTCAGCATTTTTCTGGCTTCTTTTATGCATTCCATCTCAATAGCCCCACCTCCGACTGTTGAGAATGAGTCTCTCTCCGTTACCGCCATCTCCGCTCCCTTCTCCCTTGGTCCAGAGCCTTCCTTTTCAATTATCCTGACAAGAATGAGTTTCTCTTCCTCCCTCTCAAGGTATTCCAGCATGCTATAGTCGATAGCAAGCTGTTTTTTATCCTCCCTGTACGTCTTTATTATCTCCGCTAGGATTGAGACTGCGATTTCCGCAGGGCTTTGTGCCATGATCTCAATTCCGATGGGCGCATGGACTTTTTCTAAAAGAACTCTTCCTATTCCTCTCTTTTCCAGATTGGAATAGGTGAGGGCTATCTTTTTTTTGCTTCCTATCATACCTACATATCTTGAGTTATAGTTTTTAAGTACGTAATAAAGAGCCTCTTCATCTGCCTTATGTCCGTGGGTGAATATGAGAAAATAGGGATTTTCAAATGCGTATCTTTTTTTGAAGATGTTGTCAAAATCATCAATGATTATCTCGGCATTAGAATAATCACCGTCTTCTAAAATGTTCTTCCTGTCGTCGAAAATGACTAAGGGAAAGTCCAGAAGGGAATCCATCTTATAGATGTTTTTCCCGATGTGCCCAAACCCGAATAGTACAAGGGTAGGCCGGAGTGCGATCACCTCTTCCGTATATAGTTCGGGCATGCTGTATCCTGCTGTTGAGAGTATAAGCTCTTCATTCTTATATATTCCCTCTTCTCCCGTTTTTAAATCAGTGATCCTCTTTACAGCTCCTTTTTCAAGGAGTTCTCTTAGTTTTCCGTAGTACTCTCTCATCTTACTTCCTCTTTTAATGCAGCCAGAGTCTCTTCTATCTCATCTTTTGTCGTGAACGGTCCTGGAGATAACCTGATGGTCCCTTCCGGATATGTACCTATCGCCTTATGAGCCGCAGGTGCGCAGTGCAGGCCAACCCTCGTCTCTATGCCATGCTTTTGCAACAGGTTCTCTGCTAAAAGTGCGTTATCCATCTTCTCTGTAGTTATGCTTATCACGGAGTTCCGATCTTCTTTCTTTTCTCCATGTACTGTAATACCATTGATTCTAAGTAATCCTTGAAGGAGGAGGGTAGTGTTATCCTTCTCTCTTTTTCTGAGCTCTTCAAGATTATTCATGACATATTCAACGCTCTCGTAAAGGCCGTAGAAGCCAGGAAGATTCCTTGTTCCCGCTTCGAACTTATCTGGAAAGAGCTCTGGCTGGATGAATGAGTCCGAAAGGCTTCCCGTTCCTCCCGTATAGAGAGGCTCAATGCGTTCAGCAAAAGACCTCTCTAATGCAAAACCTCCCGTTCCTTCAGGCCCAAGCAATCCTTTATGACCTGAAAAACATACTGCGCTTATCCCCCTCTCATCCATTTTTACCTCTACAAAAGGGAGTGCCTGAGCCGTATCTATTATCAGCGGAAGTTGTAGGTCCCGTGCAATGGATGCAAGCTTTTCAACATCCTCGTTTACGCCTGTTACATTTGAGGAGATTGAGAAGATTATCGCTTTCGTGTCATTTCGTTTAAGTTTTCTTAGTTCATCAAGATTGTTTCTGCCCGTTTTATCCGTTTTAGGAGTGGAGTACTCTAAGCCGAGTGAACATAGCGTTCTCATTACAGCGTTATGCTCCGTTGATGATGTTATGACATGGTCTCCTGCCTTAAGAAAGCCACGGATGACGGTATTTATTGACTCAGTTAGACCCGAGTTCAAAAATACGGTATCTTCTCCCTCGTGTCCAATGAGGCGTGCTATATCCATTCTCAGTGTTATGAGGTCATTGACAGTCTCATATCCTTTTTCACTGTTCGTCCTGTTTATGTTTCTTCCATTCTCTTTTAGAAAGGAATAGACTCTTTCTGCGACTTTCGGCGCTTTAGGAAAACTGGTGGATGCATTGTCTAGGTAAATCATATCCTCATTATAACGTTTTTTTCATTGTAATTGGAAAAACATAATGGTAAGATGTTCTCATGATTGCTTCTATAAAGGAAAAACGGAATTTAGCTGTCACAGGAGCCCTGATAGGTATTATCGCGGTTGTTCTGATGCATTTTGGGAATCCGGGAAACATGGGATTCTGTATCGCCTGTTTCATCCGTGATATCGCAGGATCTTTGAATCTGCATAACGCTTCAGCAGTGCAGTATATGAGGCCGGAGATAATAGGAATCGTACTGGGCTCTTTTATCATCAGTGTGATGAAAGGGGAGTTTAAGCCCCGTTCAGGAAGCAGCCCGATAATACGGTTCATGCTTGGTTTTTTCATGATGGTCGGAGCTCTCGTGTTCCTTGGCTGTCCACTTCGGATGGTACTCCGTCTTGCCGCAGGGGATCTTAACGCTCTTGTCGGACTTTTCGGGTTTATCGCAGGAATTGGAATCGGGGCGTTCTTCTTGAATAACGGTTTCTCCTTAGGCCGTGCGAGAACAGGTGATAGAATAGAAGGAGTGGCATTCCCGTTTATCAACATTGTCCTGCTCTTCATCCTTCTTTTCTTTCCAACCCTTTTGAAATTCAGTGAGAGTGGACCGGGAAGCATGCATGCCCCTGTATTCCTCTCTCTCTTACTGGCTCTGGTAGTAGGAGCTGCGGCCCAGCGTACGAGGCTTTGCATGGCAGGGGGTATAAGGGATATCTTCCTTATCAAGGATTTCACGCTCATTACAGGATTCGTATTCATCTTCCTTGCGGCATTGATTGGTAATCTCATAATAGGTAATTTTCACCTTGGATTTGCAGATCAGAGCATTGCCCATGATAAGCACCTCTGGAATTTCTTATCGATGACTCTCGTCGGCCTTACTGCGGCGATGCTTGGAGGTTGTCCTCTAAGACAGCTTATTCTCGCAGGAGAGGGAAACAGTGACAGTGCTGTCACCGTTCTTGGCATGGTGCTTGGAGCCGCGTTCAGCCATAATGCAGGAGCGGCAGCCTCTGCAGGAACAGGTCCTGCTTTAATTGGCAAGGTAAGCGTTGTTGTCGGCATAGTGTTCTGTATCGCTCTATCAGTGATGATTACGAAGAAAAGGAGAGCAGAATGAAAGAAGTTGATGCTATGGGATTAAGTTGCCCGGAACCGGTTATCATGGCGAAGAGAGCTTTGAAGGACAGTCCCGATGGAATAGATATTCGTGTAGATAATGTGGCAAGCAAGGAAAACGTCTCAAGATATCTTGAGGCTATGGGATGCAAGGTTGATATAGTGGAAGGAAAGGGAGAATGGCTGATAAAGGGGAGGAGGTAGTGATAACATTCTTCTCCCATTATGAGGCAGTGAAAGCAAAGAGGATCATCGGAGAGGGAACGCTAATTCCCGTTCCCCGTGCCCTCTCCTCCTCGTGTGGGACGGCACTCTCTGTCAGGAGAGATGTTTTCATGTCTAATCATGCCTTTACATATGATAGGGCATATCTGAGAAAGGAGGAGGGATGGTCCGTCTTACAAGTCTAGTTAAAACATCAGGTTGTGCTGCAAAGCTCAGCCCGAAGGATCTCGAAAGGGTTCTTTCTGAGATCCCGATTATGGAATCTGATGATCTTCTTGAGGGATTTGAACACTCTGATGATGCCCTTGTCTATGATATGCGTGATGGCAGGGTCCTGATAGAAACTGTTGATTTCTTTCCTCCCATGGTTGATGATCCTTTCACATTTGGTCAGATCGCTGCAGCCAATGCCCTTTCCGATATTTATGCAATGGGAGCAGAGCCCGTTCTTGCTATGAACCTCATGTGTTTTCCCCATTGCTTGGATCTCTCTGTTATGAAGGAGATAATTCTTGGTGGAATGTCGAAGGTGAGAGAGGCGGGAGCTGTAATTGCAGGAGGGCATACGATCAGTGACAGGGAGCCCAAGTATGGACTTTCTGTGACAGGATTCTCCAAAAAAGAGGATGTCTGGTATAACAGGGGACTCAGGACGGGTGATAAGCTCATTCTTACAAAGAAGATAGGCGTGGGAATAATAAATACTGCAAATAAGGTTGATGAAGCAGATGAGGAGAGCGTAAGAGAGGCTGTTGAGTCAATGACCACGCTTAATAAGATGGCGAGGGATAATGCCCGTACGCTTTCTGTTCATGCTGCGACGGATGTTACTGGATTCTCCCTTCTTGGACATCTTAGAGAGATGGCTAAAGCTTCAGAAAAGACTGTCGTACTGCATTACGACTGGGTTCCTCAAATACAGGGTGCTTTGGAACTAGCACGCTTTGGGTTCCTCCCTGAAGGTGCATATAACAACAGGGATTTCATCGCTCCAGATGTTGATTTCTCCCCAAAGGTGAAAAGGGAAGAGGAAGATATTCTCTTTGATCCTCAGACCTCGGGAGGACTTCTTCTTGCCCTTAGTGCAGAGGATGCGGATGAGTTTTTGAAAAGAA
Organism: uncultured Spirochaetaceae bacterium; assembly: GCA_944392965.1. Taxonomy (GTDB): domain Bacteria; phylum Spirochaetota; class Spirochaetia; order Sphaerochaetales; family Sphaerochaetaceae; genus Ornithospirochaeta. Next base: position 54,424 of record CALXYM010000007.1, read on the forward strand.
TGAGAGGAACTCCAGCTGCCATAGTAGGAGAAGTCTCTGAGCCTGATGATAAACTGATAAAAGTCATCAGGTGAAAAAAACTTCTTTTTCCTGTATCATCGCATCTATGAAACGGGAGATGGTATATCGTATATCATTCTATCTTGTGGGGCTTTTGTTCCTCGCTTTTGGGTTGACCCTCAATACAACTACAGGTCTTGGTGTTTCTGCGATAATATCTGTCTCCCATGCACTTTCTGTAATACTCGGAATGCAGATAGGGGATACCACGTTTTGTCTTTATTCCCTATTTGTCGTGATAGAACTTATAATCCACTATACGATGAAAAGAAAGGATCCTTCCTTTCCCTTTAAAAAACAGGCTGTTCTAGATATCCTACAGCTTCCTTTAAGCTTGGTTTTTACCCGTGTAATGAACATTTTTGCCTTATTCCTCCCAATGCTGACGGAGCTTGAAGATACTCTGTGGAGTACATTTCCTCTGCGTTTTGCCGCACTCATCATAGCCATAATCTTTACAGGAATAGGGGCCGCGATGAGCCTGGACATGCGTATCATACCTAATCCCGGGGATGGGCTTGTCCAAGCGTTTTCTGATGTATTTAAAAAGGATGTGGGAACGATGAAGAACATAATAGATCTCGTCAATATCGTCATAGCCATCATAATAGGCTACCTTTTTCTCGGACGTCTTGTTTCTGTAGGCATTGGCACAGTCTGTGCCGTAATCGGGGTAGGCAGGGTAATCCATCTTTTCAATGGGCTTTGTCTGGCGAAGATGAAAAGGCTTTCAGGCCTGACCTGATAGTAGATGATTCATTTTTATTTATAGATTTAAAATTGTATCCTAATATAGTCTTGTAGTACAAAATTTTTCTTTTCATGGAGACTATATGGATAAGAGAAAATCTAGAACTTATATCGCTATGGCAGCTGACATAAGCGAGAGGCTAGGAGATAGGGAGTATTCTGTTGGTTTTGATTTGGGAGTAGGCTCAACAGGGGTCGCTGTTGTCGCTTTGGAGCCAGATGAGCAAGGTGATTTATATCCAACAGATCTGATTCATGCTACAAGCCGTATCTTTCCCTCATCCAAAGGTGCCGAAGAGCGAAGGATGAAACGAGGACAGAGGAATGCGATCCGGCATAAGTCTCACCGGATGAGATGGCTTTGGAAGGTTCTAAGTGAAAAGGATTTAATGCTTCCTTTTTCAGATGAGGAAGTATCAGATCCTGCACGACTTCGCTTTGATGATGAGGAAATCAGGAAAGATCCATATTCTCTCCGTGTGAAAGGTTTAAGAGAACAACTTACATTACATGAGCTTGGCATAGCTCTTTACCATATAGCAGGACATCGGGGCTCCTCATCGATTCGAACATTTTTGGATTCTGGTGATTTAAAAGATGATGAGAAAGCTAAGATGAGGACAACGGAGGAGATAAGCAAGACTTATGGCCTGAACACTTACATAGAAGTTCTATATGAATCGAGAAGAATAAATAACACCAATTTCAGAAACAGTTTGAACGCCAGTGAGAAAACACCTCTTCCTACAAGGGATATCATAGAGAATGAAGTTGAGGTGCTTCTTGAGAAGCAGAAGAAGTTTTATCCTGATGTTCTAAGTGATGAATATGTTCAGAAAATAAAGGATGTGATGTTTTATGAAAATGAGAAGCTGGTTCCAGAAGCGGGTAATTGTCCTTACTTCCCGAATGAGAAAAAACTACCAAGAGTTGCTTTCATAAATGAGGAAAGGAGGATATGGGAAGCGGTTAATAATATCCGGATAAAAATCGAGATTCAGGAAGAGAACCGATTTAAGACAATCTCTGAACCCTTGTCGGGAGAAAAGAAGAAAATACTGTTTGATTTCCTGCGTAGTGGAAAGGATCTGACAGTGACTGAGTTCAAGAGGTTGTTTTCTGAATATAAGAATTCCTCAGAAATAAGGCTGCAGGGTACAACGAAAGGTTCCCAACAGATAAAAGGATTTAGGTTCAAAGAATTAGAGGATTCGCCATGGTTTTCCTCTCTTTCTGAAAATGAGAGACTACATTTCCTGGAGTGTTATATCAACTGTCCGGATGATAAGAAGTTGAAAGATATTTTGAAGAGAGAGTTTTGCCTATCTGATGAGAATGTTCAGGAGGCTCTTCATATGAAACTCGTAGAAGGTTATGCTCCTGTAGGGCTTTCTGCGATGAAAATAATTCTGAATTATATCGTAGAGGAGGGGATAAGCTATCAGGAAGCGGAGGCAAAAGCAGTAGAAGAAGGAAGGCTTGCATGCTTTACATCTGATATCGTATTCGATTCTCTTCCTTATTATGGGATGGTTATTCCTGCCAGTACTCAGGCCCTTATGGGAAAAGCCTGGCACTCTTCTTTTGTTGAAAAGAGGGCAAGGAAGAGTTTTACTTATCCTGAGACAAATAGAGATGAGGAGAAGTATGGGAGAATAGCTAATCCTGTAGTTCATCAGTGTTTGAATGAACTAAGAAAACTGATTAATGAACTTATTGAAATACTCGGTAAGAAACCTAAGACTATCTGCGTGGAACTCTCTAGAGATCTCAAAGTCGGACAGGATAAAAGGGATGAGATAAACAGGAGGAATAATGAGAAGGAGCGGGAGAATAAGCGAATTTTTGATACTTACTGCAAGCCTAACAATCTTTCTAAATCATATATAAAGAAATTCCGTCTTTACGAAGAACAGAAGGAAAAATGCCCATACTGTCTTAGGTCGATAAGTGTAAATGACATCATAACCAATAATGTTGATATCGATCATATTTTCCCTAAAGAGGATACGGGTGATTCTTCTTATGATAACCTGGTACTTGCTCATAAAACCTGCAATGAGACGAAAAAAGTTAAGAAGATTCCATATGTTGCATATGGCTCAGAGCAGAGATTATGGTCAAATATTGAACAGTATCTTTCTAGTACGACAATGTCTGTCAGAAAACGCCATAAGTTTAACATTACAGAGGAGGAATACGAGAAATACCTTGAGCAGCAGTCTTTTTTGCCTCGATTTAATCCCGATAACGCGTATATAGCTAGAGTCGCTTGCCAATACCTGCAATCTCTCTATCCAAAAGAAGAGAAGAGAAAAGCTGTAAGGACGATAAGAGGTCATGAGACAGCTCTTTTGCGTCGGGCGTGGAAACTGAATGATATAACCAATGGTCTTGCAGAATCCATCGGATTGATAAGAGAAGATGAGTATACCGATGAGAAAAATCGTACGGATAATCGACATCACGCATTGGATGCGATAGTTGCTGCTTATTTTACTCAGAATTATGCTACGGTAATTCAGACAGCTGCTTCAAGAGGCATTAAAACTGATGTCATACTCAAGCGTCTGCCGATTCCTAAATACTATAGACAGGACAAGGAACTTGCAAAACTTGAACAGGTCAGGGAGTTCAGTTCTTATATAAGAAACTTCATGGAAACAAAGACATTCGTCTCGCGAAAACAGGTGACAAGTAGAAATGGCGAACTCGTTAAGGATACCCAGTATTCCGTACTTGCTAGAAGCAAGGATGACGTTATCTTATGTACGAAAAAATCCATTAAGGATATAGGTGCTTCTTCCGTTCATGGGGATAAGAGGGGTTCCTTAGAGTTTGCACTTAACAAAGACTTTAAACTACCTACATTTCTTACGGAGACAGCGAGTAAAAACATAACCGTTCTTCAGGAGAATAATAAAAAGAAATTCAAGGATATTATTGCTTGTTTGGAGAGAGCAAGGGAAAGCCTTGAGGAAAGCAATAAGCAGAGGATATCAAGTGGAAAGAAAGCAAAACAGATAACGGAAAAGAATATACTGGCTATCGCCTGTGAAATGGTCGGAGGTGTGTATTATCAGATTAGCAATCAGAAAGCTAATAAGTTGTACATTAGAAATACGACAAATTCCGCATTTGATACGGGAGATAATTTCAGCCTTGATCTTTATCTGGGGGAGAAAGAAAAGGTTCAAGGAGAGGTTATAAGAAAGATTAACGCGATGAAAAAGGATTATGTTCCTGAATATAAGCAAAAAGGTTTTACACTGCTGGAAAGGATATATCCCAAGGATGTTCTGGAAATAGATTTGATTTCTGCAGCAGGAAGCAGTAAGAAGGCTTTATCGCAGAGTATTGTATCTCCTAATGCTCCAGAAGGCAGGACTTTTGTCGTAGTAGATACTTTTACGGAAATAGGAAAAACAATTCAGATTTGGTATACGCCTTTATCTATTTCAAACGAAGTCGTTAAGTCGTCTTTTTGTGTTTCTGGCATAGAAAACATGAACGTACGTAAGGTTGTTTTAAGCAGTCTGGGCTTAGTTGTTTATAGATCAAGATTTATAAAAGGAGCAGGAGCGTGTGGAGATTGATTGATATCGCAGGAGACGGTTATTATTTCCATGTTAAGAATAAAAATATATGCATTGAGAAAGATGGAAAGAAGATAGAATCCGTTGCTTTTGCCGATATCAATTCAATCATTGTTCATGGTAAGCAGAACAGTTATTCAGAAGAGTTTCTTGCCTGTTGCGCATCTTATTCCATTCCATTTACAATCTGTGATGAGAAACATATGCCTTTGGGAATGCTTCTTCCTTGGTATCAGCATACAGAGTCTTCAATTCGACAGGAAAAGCAGATAAATGCAAAATTGCCGAAGAAGAAGCAGGTATGGCAGAAAATAATAAAAGCAAAAGTTTTAAATCAGGCAAAACTTCTACAGTTAACCGATAATTATGAAGAATCCAAGGTACTGGAGGTCATGAGCAGCCATATTCTTTCTGGAGATAGCACAAATATAGAGGCTCAGGCAGCAAGAACGTATTTCCCCGCATTATTTGGTACATCTTTTATACGGCAGGATGAAGAGGAGGGTATAAATGCTCTTTTAAATTATGGCTATACGATTGCACGGTCAATGGTTGCGAGAGCTGTCGTCGGAACTGGTCTTTGTCCATCAATAAGTATATTTCATTCTAATAGGGTGAATCCGTTCGCTCTTTGTGATGATCTTGTTGAACCAATTAGACCTTTCATCGATAAAACGGTACAAGAACTTTCAAAAGAAAAGGAATACATTTGTCTTTCTCCCGAAGTGAAGAAACAGCTTATCTCGATAATAACCTGTCCTGTGAGAATTTTTAACATGGATTATGAACTGACGAAAGCGATAGAGATCTATGTTTACAGTTACTATAGATTTATTTCAGGGGAGAGAAGTGATATCGAATATCCTAAGTTCAGAGGAGAATAATGGCTGTAGGAGCATATGAGGCGGTGTGGTTATTTGTAGGATTTGATTTGCCGACATTGACTAATGAGGATAGGAAAAGAGCCAATAGATTCAGGAATGATTTATTAGACTTAGGTTTTAGAATGTTCCAGTTATCATTTTATTCTTATTATTTTACTTCTAAAGCACAAGCTGATACAGTTGCTTCCCGGATAGAGCGGTTAGTCCCCCAAAATGGAAGTGTCTCCATATTTTATATAACGGATAAACAATTCAGTATGATAAGAACATTTTACGGAGGAAAAGTAAAACAGATAGAGGAGCCCGAACAAGGATTGTTGTTTTCATAAAAAATGAGCCTCCAAAAAGGGAGGCAGCTTACGACCAGTGTCTTATTAGAAACACTAGCTTAAATAAAGTATGTTGATTTATTATTATCATCGATACTGTTAAAAATCAAGAAAAATAAAAAAAGAGGATAAAACAACATGTGCTTATCCTCAAATTCAAGGAAAAACTTTTCCTTTTAACTATTGATAAGATAAATAATAATTTTATCAATAGTATAACATACTTTACTTAAGCTAGCATTCCCAACACGGTTAATGCAATAGTGTTTTTCCTTCTCAGTATAACATACTTTACTTAAGCTAGCATTCCCAACCAAAGGAATGCTATAGCTATTGGCGCAACGAGTATAACATACTTTACTTAAGCTAGCATTCCCAACAAGGCATTGGGTGGGTATCATCTACCCTGAAGTATAACATACTTTACTTAAGCTAGCATTCCCAACCATCACTATCGTGTGCCGTAGAACCAGGACAGTATAACATACTTTACTTAAGCTAGCATTCCCAACCATAGATGTTCTAATTACTGAATATCTATTAGTATAACATACTTTACTTAAGCTAGCATTCCCAACGGCCTAAGCTGGGAACTTGGGTCAGTTCCCAGTATAACATACTTTACTTAAGCTAGCATTCCCAACATCAATATAATACGGACGCTGCAAATATCCAGTATAACATACTTTACTTAAGCTAGCATTCCCAACTTTTGCTCCGGAGAGTACGGAGATAAGTTCAGTATAACATACTTTACTTAAGCTAGCATTCCCAACGTCTTGTGGTGGCATATCTCCGCAACGCCGAGTATAACATACTTTACTTAAGCTAGCATTCCCAACATCCAAAAGTAGCAGTACCTGAAACCTTATAGTATAACATACTTTACTTAAGCTAGCATTCCCAACTATACATTGTCATTTAACTACTTCCTTTTCAGTATAACATACTTTACTTAAGCTAGCATTCCCAACACCGAAGCATTGGTTACAAGTGAACTTGAAAGTATAACATACTTTACTTAAGCTAGCATTCCCAACTCAATCATGTGCGGAGTGACTAGACAGCATAGTATAACATACTTTACTTAAGCTAGCATTCCCAACGAATCTGCAAAGACGCTAAATCCACAACAGAGTATAACATACTTTACTTAAGCTAGCATTCCCAACTCTTTCGTTGCCGCTACCTTTGTAGTCCCGAGTATAACATACTTTACTTAAGCTAGCATTCCCAACAACAGATATGCCCGTCCTGAGTATCAAGTCAGTATAACATACTTTACTTAAGCTAGCATTCCCAACTCAGACTTTCAAGTGACATTGTATCTATAAAGTATAACATATTTTACTTAAGCTAGCGTTCCCAACTTTACGGAGAAGGTCAGAATGGTGTTTCTAAGTATATCATTTTCATTTAAGTTAGTATTCTTAATCGTAATTACGATTTTTTCTATTCTTTTTTCAGCGTTCTTGCTTTTACGATTTTCACACCTTTGTTTTTTGTGTTGATGTCTAAGATAGCTTTTTCTATCAGGCGTTCTTTCTCGCTCTTTTCCCTGAAAAGCTCCTTCTGTTCCACATCCTCACCGTCATAGACTTGTGCAAGAGTAAGACCGAGCAGTCTTACGCCCTGGTTATTATATATCTTTTTCAGCAAGGCCTCTGCGTGTTTGAATATGTCAGAGGAGGAGTATATCGCCTCTTCCGGGGTCGTCTGAGCATTATAAGTGGAGAAATCACCATAGCGTATTTTTATTCCAATCGTACGTGGTATTACCTTCTCTTCCAGAGCTCTGAATGAAAGCTCTTGGGACATCTCTAAAAGCAGGCTTGAAAGTGTTTCTATTCCATATACATCGGGGTAGTAGGTGTTCTCGGTTGATATCGAATGGCTCTTTGCCTCTCCCTGATATATCCCGGGATCTATTCCTCTTGATGCCTTGTACAGGTAGTCAGCAAGGGAGTTACCGAACATCGTTTTCAGCCGTTCATAGGGGATTTCCCTGAGTATCTTCGTGGAACTTATTCCTTTTTTAAGAAGGCGTTCATATGTCTTTTCCCCGATTCCCCAGAGTTTACGCAGGCCGACTTTATCAATGAATTCCTCATTTCTTTCTGGAGGTACGATCGTAAGTCCATCCGGCTTATGATAGTCCGATGCGAGTTTTGCAAGAAACCGGGAGGAGGCAACTCCAATTGACACGGAGAGGTTGGTTTCCTCCCTTATCTTCTTTTTTAAAAGTTTAGCAGCTTTCCCCGGTAGTCCGTATATGTTCTCCATGTTGCTTAAATCCAGGAATGCCTCATCAACGCTTACCTGAAGGAAGCCCGGGGCAAAAGACCTTATTATGTTCATGACTTCCCGGCTCTTCTCGCTGTAACGTTTCATCCTTGGTCTCACAACCAGTGCATTCGGACATAGCTTTAGTGCCGTGACCATCGGCATTGCGGAATGCACCCCGTATTTTCTTGCCTCATATGAGCACGTAGAGACCACGCTTCTCTCACTTCTTGAGCCTATGATCAGCGGTTTACCCTTGTATTCTGGATTGTCGAGTATCTCCACAGCGGCGAAGAAAGCGTCAAGGTCTATATGGAAGAATACGGTACTCATATTCTTATGATAGCACAAGGAGGTTTGTTTTTCGTTCCAAACTGTTTATCTTTCTGCTATAGTAGGGGTATGCGCAGGAAGGTAACGTTTTTCTTTCTTATTCTCATCATAGTGATGGCGGAGGTGTTCTCTGTTCCCACTTCATCTTACGGCTATGATGATCTAAGTTTTTCCGCGCTTTATAATCCTTCCTATTTCGACAGAATAGAGGATGCCATGATAAACCCCAGTGCCCTCAGCCGTGTTGAGACGGATGATCAGATGTATTTCACATTTATTATGTCCGAATCCTGGGATACTCCGATAATGAGAAGAAAAGAGGATATGTATGCTCTTCAAAATCTGAATACGGAGGTGCATTTCAGTTTCGTTGGAAATACATTGAGTCTTACTGCCATTACCTCCACATGGTTTTCAGATCGCATGATCTCAGAGTCTGGGTTGAGTTTTGATATATACAACAGGATCGGAATACAGATAGACTGGTCAGGCTCTTTTGACTTCTTCTCTTTCGGTGTAAGAATAAAGGGGGGTGGGGATATGCGTCGTCGCAATAGGACCGTCACAGGTGTTATAAACGCCATTGAGAACGCATATTTCGGTTCTTTTGATAATGTAGATGGCTCTGAGTTCTTCGATATTGGAGCATCTCTTGCTCTTAACTTCAATGTATTCTCCCTCTCTTACTTCGTAGAGAACATAATAAGTTACAGGAGCAATGAACTCTATTTCGGATGGCAGGAGATTCTCGACTCGTCCTCTTTTGGGATATCACTACGCTATCCACAGTTCACACGAAGGGGGGATCTTAATCTCTTCCGTCCACGTATCGGGTATTCAATCAGAGGAAACATCTTCGATACTGCTACGGTGACGTTCAATGCGGGCATCGAGATGCAGCTTCTGCCTACGCTTTCTATTCATCTTGCTACGGCTTATAGGGAATATGATCATCGTGCATTCAATTTCAACAGAGAAAACGGTGTACTGATGTTCGCACTTGCTGCCGAAGGTGATAGTTATGCCGTCCAGCTGATGTGCAATGTTGATACCGCTAGCTTTTCCAGAGTGTATCCTGCGATCGCGTTCACCCTTTCAAGGTAGTGCCATGCTCTATTTAAGCATACTGGATTACAGAAAAGAAGCGGATGCCTTAAGAAGTGCATATGAGATGGACGGAGAGGAAAGGGCAAGGAGAGAGAAAAGGATAAGAAAGGAGAGTGGAAATACCCCTCTGCTTCTATTGATCACTTGTACGCGTATTGAGGCCTATTCAACAGATCGCCCTGTCTCATTTGAAAGTATGGAGAGGGCTTTCTCTCTTAATCACATCAGGAGCATGGATAAAAGAAGAAATCTCTCTGATGTGGATGCGATCAGGCATTTCTATACCCTTTCTCTTGGAATAGAGTCGCCTCTTTTCGGAGAGGAACTGATTCTTTCTCAGATAAAGGAGGCGAGGGAGAGGGCAATTAGGAACAGGAGCGCCTCCTCATATCTTTTGAGACTCAGTCAGGATGTCATCTCCTTTGCGAAGGAAATGCACTCTAAGCATAAGATCAGGGTATTCGATGATGGGATAGGTAAGGCGCTTGCTGAGCGTATAGATAGAGGAAAGAAGATTCTCATAATAGGAAGCGGGGAGCTTTCAAGGCTAGTTGCCGCTGCCCTTGTGAAGAACGGATGTTCTGTTACGATGACACTCCGGGATATCACAAAGACATTCCTTTTAGTTCCCGGGGGGAGGGCGATTTCTTATGATGAGAGAAGAGACCGGGTGGGGGATTATGATGTTGTGATATCCTCATCAAGCGGGATATATCATACGTTTGAAGAGTCGGATGGCCCTTTATTGGAAGGGAAGGAACTTTATGATCTTGCAGAACCTTATGATATCCCATCCTCATTGCATCCCGTACGGCTAAGGGATTTGAATGTAAGGATGGAAGAAAGGGATACTCTTGTCACTCTTCTGAACTCTGAGATAGATAAAAGGATATACTCCTTTGAAAAAGACATGGAGATGAGAAAGGAGGCTTTAAAAGCCGAGGACTTTTCGATATCCGTACTTCGCAGGATGAATCCTGTAATCGATGAGCTTTTGCTGGATATGGATAAGAGAAAAGGCCTTGAAGACGCACTCTATGACTGCGTCCGCAAGGCCTATATCGAGACAGAGAGAAAATCTAGAAAACGATGAACTCGTTCTCGTATGTATCCGTCTCTCCTTTCTTTAAGAGTTTTGTCTCTTTCATCTTGTCGATATCGAATTCCCTCTTCGTATCTCCGAACGAGAGCATCGGTTCAAGACAGATGAACTGCGCCCACTTATTGAGTGTAGTCCAGCATGTGAACGTCTTCATCTTACCCATTGTAACCGTGACACCGTGCTCTCCGAGGGAGGATGTAAGTGTGACTTCCTCACTTTGAATGTTGTCCAACGTGATCGGTCCCTTGTCCGTCTCACTTCTCTTAAGATCTATTTGATCCCCGACCAGGAAGTCCTTCTCATATACGAATTCCCCATTCTTCGCGTATTTTCTATCAACCTTCTCCTCCTTCTCGAAGGACAGAGAATACGTTTCAAGATCTGCTCCCTTACCGTTTATATCCAGACTGAACGCAGGATGCCATCCGAAGGTGTAATAGAGATCCTCCTTCGCATAGATCTCAGCTTTCGCCTTATAGCCATTCTCAAGAAGAGAGTAGGTGACTTTCAGAATGAATCCAAATGGGTAATTCTCCTCTCTCGTATTCTCTGTGTCCTCAAGAGAGAATACTGCCTCGGTTTCACTGTTGGAGACTAAGGAGAACTCCAGATCACGGGCAAAACCGTTGCCAGGCATCTTATATTCCTTACCCTTATATCCGATCTTATCATCCTTTGTCGGTCCTATCATTGGAAAGAGCAGGGGAGCTCTTCTAAACCAGAATTCCTTATCTCCATTCCAGATATATTCCCTCCCTTCAAATAAGAGACTCTGTGGCTCAGCACCAAGGGTGGAGATGGTCATTGTTATCTTATCGTTTTTTAATGTTACAAGCATTTCGCCCTCCTTTCCCAACTATAGCATAGAACGGGATAAAAAGAAAAAATATATTGGTAATTCTTTCTTTATAGAGATAAGGAGAGTCCAGAGTATTCCATCATTCAAGGTCTTTTCTTCCTTTTAATCATAATATTTGGTTCTATTTACGACCAAAATAGCTGTAAAAATGGTTCTAAATATGACCAAATATCATTTTGTATGGTTGTAAATATGGATTTTAGAGTATATCATATACATATGTTGAAGCGCAGAATTGACAAAGTACTACGAGCTTGGAAAAAAGAACGGGGAGATGAATGCCTCCTTATCAATGGAGCAAGGCAGATTGGAAAAACATTCTCTATAAGACAGTTTGGACAGGAATGCTATCAACAGTTCATTGAGATTAATTTCCTTGAGAATCCTCTTATGCAGTCAGCATTTGATCAAGCTCTTGATAGTAATTCTATAATCCGCCAACTCAGTCTCAGAATTCCAGGGTTTAAACTGATTGAAGGGGACACTTTAATCTTTCTTGATGAAATCCAACAGTGTCCGAATTCTCGAACCGCATTGAAGTTCCTTAGTACAGATCATCGTTTCGATGTTGTTGCCTCTGGTTCTCTTATTACACTCATGTCTCAGGACGTTCCATCCTTACCTGTAGGATATGAGAAAGAAATAATGATGTATCCCCTTTGTTTTGAGGAATATCTATGGGCAAGAGGCTATGGAGATGATGTAGCTGACATACTCTCAGAAGCATTTTCAAATCCTTCTTTTCTAGATAGCAGTATCATATTCCAATATACATCATTATTAAATGAGTACATGATGGTGGGGGGAATGCCTGCGGCAGTCAATGCTTCACTTGAAAGCAGTTCTTGGGAAGATGTGAGAAATATCCAGAACAACATTCTCCGCTTGAATTTGCAGGATATTGAGAAGTACAGTAAAGGTTTTGAGCGTGAAAAAATTCGCCTTGCTTTAGACGGCGTCGTACGTCAGGCTGGGAATGGAAGAAAAGCGTTTAGTTATGCTCAGATTGAGAAGGGCCGTTCCCGGGCCCGTGATTATATGACTGCTGTAAAATGGCTCGAAAAAGCTCAACTCATATATCCCTCATCTTCCTTGTCTCGGGTTGATGTTCCTCTTTCAATGTATACGGAACAGAATATGGCGAGATTCTATCTGTATGATATCGGAATGTTCTTCAATATGGTTGCAGGAGATAGTATGCTGCTTAGAAACACTATCCTAAATAGGGAGTGGAGTGGTGCTGCAAAAGGAAGGTTCTACGAAGCTCTTGCAGCAGATCTCATCCATAAGAACGGTTACAAGCTATATTATTACGATATTCCTCAGAAGATTGAGATTGATTTCGTAATCGAGACAGATCAAGCTCTGTTACCTATTGAAGTGAAAAGCGGGAATAACAAAGCATTGTCTCTTTCGAAACTTCTTTCTATGAGCGAAATCCCGATGGGGCTCAAACTGACAGAAACCTCCTCTGGCAAGGTAGATCGTATGATGACTCTTCCCTTGTTCATGGCAGCATTTCTATGAGTTCATTCCCAATCATCAAAATGGTTTCTAATTGTTAGGTATTCATCGCGGGATAATTTCCCGCTTTTATAGAAATCTCCGACGATGTGTCCCAGCCAGTAGGTAGAGTCCCAGAAGTTCCCATACTTTTCAATCATGGGAAGCTCATCCTCCGTAGGCTTTTCTTCCCACCGTCTTCTTCTTTCCTTTATTGTAAGGATGTTTTTAAGCTCGTCTGGAACTCGTTCCAGTATGGATTCATAATATCTCTGCTTCAGCGTTTCAATTTTTTCAAGCTGTTCTTCATCAAGAAGGAATTCAGCAAAAATCATGTCAGTTATCAGATGTCTGTTATATAGACCCATCTCACAGGTATTTGATGGCATTTTTAGAACGGTTATGGATTTTCGCTTTTTCTTTAACCATGAGAGGTATATCTCGAAAGCTGGAGGTATCCAAAGTGGTTCTCCCGCATAGAGGGCTAAGCGGACCAATCCCTTTTCTGTAAGTATTTCCGAATAGTAGGTATCCTGGTGATTGAAATAATCCGCGTCGATGGGGCAGTAGCCGTATCTATTGATATCTGCAATCCTATCTTCGTAGTGGGTCTCCTTGTTTGTACAAATCAGCCTGCCATTTCGTTTCTTTCTATATATGCATGCAGGGTGGCAATGAGTATTTCCCGCAGGATAGTCAGGCTTTGATTTTTCCTTTTTTACTTCATCCATGACTGATATTATATCATGTAGAATATGGATACGTTTTCTATTTTCTGAGGTCACCATTGAGACACCCCTGTAGATTCTCTAACGTATCGGATTCCATCAAGTATATGCAAAGTATAACTAACTTCTTCTCGAATCTCTGCAGATCTGTTTCGCTCAAATCCTCATGTTGTAATATTGGTGTCGTACAATTATTTATCATAATGTTCATATTCTTGACGATATCGGAAAATCTGAGATACTATGAATATAGAAAGGGGCACTGCCGATGAACGGCAACCTCAGAAAGTTTTGAACAGATAACCGCTCACAGCTCCCTTATACCCTGCATTTGCTTTTTCAATTAAGTCCTTAAAAATCTTTGGGCTGATTTCTCACAATGGACTAGACATTTTAATAAAAGCAATGTAAAATGCCCATGTTCTGATAAAAGAGGAACAATTTTTAATATGCGCCTGTAGCTCATTTGGATAGAGCAACTGCCTTCTAAGCAGTAGGTGATTGGTTCGATCCCAATCAGGCGTACAAGGCCTTGATTCCGAGTGGAATTAAGGCTTTTTATTTTTCAAACAGTTTTTTAATTAACTCTTTTACTTTTTCCTTTTCACTTATTTCATATGTTTCGATATCGATGTTGTAATTCGCCTTCACAATGTCGATGAACTCCGTACGTATCGTAAGAATTAGTTTTATATTCTCATTCAACAGTTTTCTTACGAGGGGATCGAAGCCTCTGCCTGTACATTCAAGTCTGCCGATCTCGTCTATCATGACGATGTCGGAAGGATTGAATTTACCTCTTTCTGCATAATCGAACGTGCTTTTCAGATAATGATAGGATCCTATGGTCTCTGGAGTATTGAAATAACGTGACATGAGGGGGAGACGATTTCCGTTTTCAAGATCCAAGAGTGTTATCTCATCCTTCTCTCCGTGGCTGAGACTGATATATCCCTTGATGAATGGATATGTTTTCTTAAGGTCTGATGCCGTAGTACTCTTGCCGCTGTTTCTTGCTCCCACAATTCCAATGACCTTTTTCATCTCAGTCCTCCGTCCTAATATTCATCATCTCCAGTTTTCCCTCTCCGAAATTCCTGCTTGTGATGACGTATCTGTATGGAACCGGGTCAAGATAGCTTGTATATGTGTGTCCAAGAGAGATGTACCCGACTGCGTTGAGCGTGGTATCTGAACTGTTCAGATCAGGGTATATGTTCTGAGTGAATACAAATTCAGATTCACTGTTTCCCCCGTCTCTTGAAACATAGCTCTGATCCAGGATGAACAGGGGACGGGTGAAGTAAACCCCGATACGGAACGTGGTATGGATGTCTGCCGTGAGTCTGAATCCGAAATCCACATCCGTGGATACCAGGTATCTGAAAGTGATGTTTCTTGATGAGGAGTCATTGATATATGCAGTACGGTCAATCTCAGCTCTCAATCCCAGACCCATGTACCATGAGAGGGTAGGAGAGACGAAACGTCTGAACGAGGGGCCGAGAGCTATCAGGAATTTGTATTCCCTTATCCTGCTCTCGATCTGATTCTCATCGAATACTCCCTGTTCCAAGTCTGAGGAGGTATCACTGTTCATGGATCCCATGATGTCATCAAGTGTATACAGGAGCGTGGAGTAGGGAGCCTGCACGCCGAGGCGGAGGAATATTCCCGTTGTCATGTCTCCCAGATATCCATACCCTGTGTAGTCGAATCCAATTCTTTCCGAGTCTGATATCGCAATTGATTCCGCGACGGAAGAGAAGAAGGTAAAATCATATCCTGAGAATATGGAGGCTTTTAAGGTCAGAGAGAGAACAATATATATAATCAGGAAAGAAAGAGCCTTCTTCATACTTAAATTATAACAATTTTGGACAGCAGAGGTAACATGTGGAAAGACACTCGAAAAACAATAAAAAAACTGGTACCATCTCAGGTACCAGCAAAGTCGGGATGAATGGACTCGAACCATCGATATCCTGCTCCCAAAGCAGGCGCCATAGCCGCTAGGCGACATCCCGGACAACGAGAGAGATATTAAAACAAAAATGGAAAGTAAGTCAATAGAGATTTATAAGAAATTGGATAATGCCTATCCAGAGAGGATAGCATTCATAGAGCAGGATGACCCTTTCAGGTTCCTCAGTACGGTCATTTTATCTGCATCTTCTACAGATCGGGAGGCTATGAAGGCCGAACAGGCGCTTCATGAAAGACTCCCTTTACCACGGGATATAGCAGAAGCTGATATTTCCCTGATCGAGTCGCTTATCAAGAGCGCAGGACTTTTCAAGAACAAGGCAAGGAGCATAAAGGCCCTTGCTGAAGTGTATGTTGAACGTGGCATGATTCCTGAGACAATCGAGGAGCTGACGAGAATTCCCGGGATAGGTGTAAAGACTGCGAACTGCTATCTGGTAGATATATTAAAGAGACCCGGTGTGATAGTAGATACCCATTTTGCCCGTGTCGTATTCCGTCTCGGTCTGACCTCTACCGATGACAGGGACAAGGTCTATAAGGAGATAAGGCAGAAATTTGACAGTGCGTTATGGTCAAGACTCAGCATGACCGCGAACCTGCATGGCAGAGTCTATTGCAAGGCGAGGAAACCTCTTTGTTCCGAGTGCTTTCTCTCTTCTATCTGCCCATCGAGAGCCTCTTTCGATAAATGATTCGGAACGTGTTCTCTCCCAGCTCTGCGAGTGCTATGTTCTCTATGCGGATTCTTTTCAGGTCAACAGGAAAGAGGATAGGTGTTTTTTCCATGTCAAGATGAATACCCGTATCCATCAGCCTCAGGTCAAGTCTTTTCTGGATCTCTTTTATCTCATCAGTCTCCTTTACCTTTAGATAGGTTCCATACTCGTTTACCCCTGCATCCCCGGTGAGATGGAACTCCGTATCAAGAGGAATATGTACCTTTATATCCGCAGCCTCACCCAGGATGATGACCGGGTCTGTAAGGTAGACGCTCATCCTTCCTGTGGCCCTGAAATAGGAGGTATAATATCTTCTCATTCTCTGCCGTTCCTCATCTTTCATCTCCAGAACGGTCACTCTTCTTCCTTCCGTCACGTCCTGATTATAAAAGGGCAGCTTCTGTCGCTCAAGGGGTGTTTGTTATATATAATGATGTCATGGACTGTTTCAAAGCTGAGGATAGAAGCATCATCATGTCGCATATAAAAGGAAGGGATACCCGCGTGGAGGTCCTTATAAGACGGTTCCTCTTCGCTTTCGGCTATCGCTATCGTAAATATGACAAACGCTATCCCGGGCATCCAGATATCCTCCTTCCGAAATATAAGACGGCCATCTATGTCAATGGCTGTTTCTGGCATGGGCATGACTGCCGGCTGAACCGTGGTGTTAAAAGTAACAACAGATTCTGGGAAGAGAAGATACGACGAAACAGGGCAAGGGATGAGAGAAATCACCGGGATATGATCGCCCTCGGTTTCAGGGTCATAGTCGTATGGGAGTGCGCTGTCCGGCTGAACAGCGATGTTCCCTCCTTCCTCCTCTCATTGGAGGAGGAGATAAGAAAAGGAAGAAACACTTATGTGGAATTTCCGATTACTCAACTGTAACAGTTGTTGTTTTTCAGACATTCCTCCTGGCTGTCGACAGGCGATGAGAGGGATTCTATCTTTGAATACGTTCCGTCGCTGTTGAGTCTCCGCCCTTTTACCGTGTCGCTTAATATCAGGGTTAACAGGCTTCTTATCTTATGCTGTACGTTCTTGTCAAGGACAGGAGCTGCGATCTCGACCCTCTTGTTGATGTTTCTTGTCATCAGATCCGCTGAGCCTATGTAAAGCCGCTCGTCTTTTCCCTCTCCGAAAGAGTATATCCTCGAGTGCTCAAGGAACCTGCCGACGATGCTGATGACGCTTATGTTCTCCGTGCTTCCCTTCACTCCAGGAAGGAGACAGCAGATGCCTCGGACGCAGAGATAGATCCTTACCCCCGCCTGACTCGCTTCTATCAGTTTTTCTATCATGTCTCGGTCTGTAAGGCTGTTCATTTTAGCCATTATCAGGCCCCTGCTCCCTTTTTCTATCTCCTTGTCTATCTCCGCAATGAGACCTTTTTTCAATGAACTTGGTGCGACAAGCAGCCTTTTATACTCCCCCTCAAGATTCAATATTGCAAGATTACGGAAGAACATGACACCGTCTTCTCCGATCTCCCTGTTGCTGGTGATTATGTTGAGGTCGGTATACTGTTTACTCGTGCCCTCATTATAGTTTCCCGTTCCTATATGGGTGATGTAGGAGACTTTACCGTCCTTTTCCCTCGTTATGCTTATTATCTTGCTGTGGACCTTGTAATCGCCGAGCCCGTAGAACACCGTACAGCCAGCATCTCTCAGCTGGTTCGCATAATAGAGGTTGTTCTCCTCATCGAATCGTGCACAGAGCTCCATGACAGCTGTTACATCCTTACCCCTTTCGGCAGCTCTTAAAAGGGCATTTGCGATCCGTGAATGATCCATGAGGCGGTAAATCGTGATCTTTATGTTTGTCACATTCTTATCTTCTCCCGCCTGCTCCAAAAGCGTTATGAGGGTATCCATGCTGTCATAAGGGTAGGAGAGGAATATGTCCTTCTTCTCCACGTAGTTTAGAAGGTTCACTCCCCTCAGCTTTGGGTCGATCTGAGGCTTGAACGGCCTGTATTGTAAGGAAGGAAGAACATCCTGAGGAAAATACGAGGCGAGCTTGAAGAGGAACTTGAAGTCGAAATACGTCTTACTTTCGAATATGTGGTTCTTCTTTATTCCAGCCTGTTTTGCTATGTAGTTCTTTATTTCCTCTGACGAGCTGTTTATCTCAACCCTGACAGGGGAGAGGTTCGTCCTTTCCTCGATCTTAGTTTTTATCAATTTCGAGAAGTCGAAGTTGTAGTCCACGTCCGCCTCTTCCATGCTTGCTTCAAAATCGGCGTTCCTCGTGATTCTTATCAATGCCTTCTCTTTTACCGTATAGCCAGGGAAAGCGAGATTCCCATAGAGGTAGAGCAGCTCTTCTGAGAGGATCAGGTGAACTTTCTTTCCTCCGTCTATGCGGTATATCCTCTCAATATTCGGAGAGAGTGTTATAACACCGAACATCTGCCTCCCATTGCGCTCTAAAAGCAGTACCATGTAGGTCCTCAGATTCTGAAATCTTATCATGGGGTGTTTCTGATCGAGTACAAGGGGATTGATTCTCGGCAGTATGTACTCAGAGAAGTGTGCAAGACATTTTGCTTTCTGCTTCTGACTCAGATCTTCTGCCTTGAGGATGTTCACTCCCTTCTCGTAGAGATCTCCTTTCAAAAAATTGAAGGTGTGATCTGCACTCTTATAAAGCTTGGGATAGATTGAAAGGATCGCTTCTATCTGTTCATCCGCGGTAAGACCTGTCTTGTTATCCGTCTCATCTGGACTAGAGAGATTCTGATTCTCAAGGCTTCCGAGCCGGACCATGGTGAACTCGTCGAGGTTGCTTTTGAATATGGAGAGGAACTTACAGCGTTCAAGCAGGGGATTGGTAAGATCCATGGCCTGGTCAAGCACCCTGTTATTAAATTCAAGCCATGAGTATTCCCTGTTGATTATGTTGCCCTTGATAAGCCTGGAAATAATCTTATTCGACGCCATTTTACCCTCTCTCTCCGATGACAAGCGGCTCCGCTTTTACATCCCCCTTTCTAAGGAGTTTCAAAAAGCCTTCCTTCACCCCATAACTCGATACTGTGATGTTTCCTATGTTGAAATATTTCAACATCACTTTAAGACATATCGCACTGGGGACGATGAGATGGACTTTCTCAGGAACGTTTTTTATTATGAGGGAGCTCCTCTGCTTGTCGTTCATCAGTACTTTTATGAGTTTTTTCAGTTTCTTATACTGCATGAGCCGTTCGTGGGATTTAGGAACGTCGTAGTAATCCTGATAGATCTTGTAAAGAGCGTTCATGTTGCTTCCTGAGAGGACTGCGTTCTCCATATCCTTCTTCTCGACATGCTCCTTCAGCATTCCCTTCACGAATGATTTTATTTCTTCCTCCTCGCTCTTTGTCGGATAGACGTCCTTTACAAAGGCGTTACGGATCGTACTGGTCCCGAAATCGAGACTTATCATATCGCTCTCATAGGGGCGGGAAAAGTCACATATCTCAGTACTAGTTCCCCCGATGTCAAAAAGTACGGCCTTATCAAGCATCTTGTACTTTTCATTCGCATACCATGCGGCATACGCCTCTTCCTTACCGCTTAGGGAGAGTACGCTGAGGCCGGTCTTCTCCTTTATCGCAGAAGTGACCTCAGCCTCATTTTGTATGTTTCTCAGCAGTGTGGTGCTTATGCCATAGATCTCATCAACCTCCAGACTTCTCGCACTGTCTATCAGTTCCAGAGCCTCCGAGATTATCTTGTTTATACCTTTCTCTGTGAGCTTTTCCTTCTTGCTTACCATGTCCCCGATCAGTACCGGACGATACGTCTTGAATATGATCTCAAGACGATTAAGCTCCTCATTCGCCACCAGGAGCGACAGACTCGTCCTGGAGAAATCTATGACAGCATACTTCTTCACTATCTGATCTCCTTGAATTTCTTTCCGTCTCCGAAGGTTATTCCAATTGAACGTGCCACATCAATCATCTGGTGATCCTCTGGGACGTATTTCGTCTTGCCTGCGATGGAAGAGAGCCTGTTATAGGTTATCTGATTGTTCTCCATTGCAACCGTCGTCCCATAGATGCCATCTTTCGCGAGTTTACCTGCGAATGATCCCATCTCCGTGGATAGAAGCCTGTCGTACGGACTTGGATTTCCTCCTCTCTGCAGATGACCTGGAACTACGACACGTGTCTCCACGTCCGCGTTTTCTCCGATATACTCTGCGAGGGAATTCGTTATCGTCGTATCACCACCCCTCTTCTCAAGCCTCTCTTGCTTCTTCATCTTGCTCTCATCCTTTGTCATGGCCCCTTCTGCGATGGCTATGATGTTGAAAGCCTTACCACTGTCGAGACGGTGCCGAACGGTCTTTACCACCTCTTCCGGTTCAAACGGGATTTCCGGGATGAGGATGATGTCCGCTCCTCCTGCAATTCCCGAATAGAGTGTGAGCCAGCCGACCTTGTTTCCCATTATCTCTATCAGCATCGTCCTTCCGTGGCTTGCCGCGGTCGTATGTATGCGATCTATGCACTCTGTTGCGATATCGACTGCTGTATGGAAGCCGAAAGTCACATCGGTCCCGTAGATGTCATTGTCGATCGTCTTTGGAATTCCTATCACGTTGAGACCGTTCTCAGAAAGGAGTCCTGCGGTTTTATGAGTACCAGCTCCTCCAAGTGTTACGAGGAGATCAAGGCCGAGCTTCTTGTAGTTCTTCTTCATCAGATCGAGCTTACTTTGTCCGTTCTGATCCTCTACCGTCATCTTCTTAAATGGCTGTCTGCTTGTTCCAAGAATCGTACCTCCGACATTCAGTATTCCGGAGAAATCCGATTCATTCAGGCTTTTAGCCTCTCCCGTAATAAGGCCGCCGTATCCATCGGAGATGCCTATTATCTCCGCTTTTGGAATGTTGTTGTAGACGTACTTCGCAAATCCCCTGATAACAGCGTTCAATCCGGGGCAGTCTCCTCCGCTTGTTAGGATTCCGATTTTCATTTCATACCTCTTTTTTCTATGGACTTTAAAATAGTATACATCCTGATTTAAGAGTTTGTAAAAGTTTGTTTACATGTATGTTAAATCTGTTAGATGACATTGAAGTGTTTCAGAGCATTATAAATGCCGTCATCATCGATGTCATTTGTCACATATGCGGCATTCGTCTTCACTTCATCAATGGCGTTTCCCATTGCGACAGAGTAGGGGGTGAGTGCAAACATCGGAACATCGTTCATCCCGTCTCCAAATACTATTATCTCATCATTACGTAGTCCAAGGGTTTCAAGCAGGGCTTTTATTCCCCTGTCCTTTCCTCCCTCAAGGGGTATAACATCAACGCTCTGTTCATTCCACCATACGGCTTTCGCATTAAGTTTTTCCGTTACTTGCCCGATCTCTTCCACACTTCCATAACATATCAGCTGATAGATGGGTTTCCCGCTCAGCATACCCGTTCTGGGAAGAGGTATGGATACGGCTGCGTTTGCCATGATTGCCGCCTCTGTCACGATATTCAGATACAGGTCATCCTCTTCAACCGCCATGATTGCCGTCTTTTTCTCGTCAAAAAGTTCTTTGATGTTTTTCAGGTCTTCGTCTTTGAATGGAAATGCCTTTATGATTTTCCCTTTTCCATCCCTGACCATCTGTCCATTGAGCGTTATGACGTAGTCAAACACGAGGCTGCCCAGGTCCAGTCTTTCGACCTCCGCACTGTGCCGTCCTGTGCATATTGATGTGATGATACCTTTTTCCCTAAGGTTTTTTATAGCTGTCTCTGTTGAAGGCGGTACTCTGTTACTCTTATGAGAGAACAGGGTTCCGTCGATATCGAAAAAGGCCGCTTTTATCGTCATAAGGTTTTTATATAATCGTCTACTTTTTCCAGTTTTTCAATATCCATCGTCTCAAGACGTGAAGTAATGTTCTTTACGATGTTCTCCCTTCTCATCTTCGGCCCTTCGCCGGATAGAAGCCACTCGCAGGAATAACCATAAAGATATTCAATCAGAAGTGCGAGGGTAGGGGAGATGAGCTCCTTCTTCCCGTGTACGATCATCGAGATGTAGTTCGGTGTGACTCCGAGGGATTTTGCAAAAGACGTCTGTTTTACATTGCATTCTGTTATGACGGTCTCCATTCTTTCTGCTAATGTGCTCATTCTTTGTTCTCCTTATGCATCACCCCTCAAAATGCCCTGCTCTTATAATAACATAGTTTTGGTTTAAAAATACATCATTTTGAAAAGAAAGAATCTTTAGTTAAGGTGTATTCTCTTTGTTGTTTACTTGTATTTTCTCTTTCTTCTCACCGGTTCTCAGAATCGGAGATGGCATCACAGAGCTGTCTGAATCCGTCAATGGAACGTATTGTTCTGGGTGAGGGTGATTTCACTTTTATCGTAGAATCGGCAAAAAGAATTCATTCGCAGCAGGGGAAAATGCAAGAAGGGGGAGGAAACTCAAATGTAGATGAGAATTTTCTCCACTATGCGTTCTCACGGCTTGCCGAAGAGCTTTCCATATCATTCGACGTTGAGAGGATGGATGCTGTGGACATAAATGCCGTGTAATTACTGCATACTGCAAAAAGATAAAAAACTTGTCTGGTTTTAAATATCGAGATGTCTGTATTCAATTCATAAAATTTCTTCTGCTAAGGAGTATTTTTACTCTGTGGCTATCTAATGAAACTTTTAGTATAAGTATTAATTTTCCTATATTATCTTATTAAAGATACAAGAATAAGGTGATTTTAGTATTTGAATTTCCTGTGGAGCTGAAGTGAAACTTTGTTTCGAAAAGGTTCAAAATCTTCATTATTTCTTTAAATTTCCCTTGCCAAATATTTAGACATGTTTTACAGTTTCAACGTACAACTTTATTAATTCTACTTTATAAAAAGGAGAAGATGATGAGAAAACTGTTAGTTTTACTTCTTGCAATCACAATGGTTGCAGTTCCAGTATTTGCTAATGGCGCTTCCGAAGGTTCCGGGGAAAC
>CALXYM010000008.1 GCA_944392965.1 uncultured Spirochaetaceae bacterium
TACAAATTGAAGCTTGCTTTCTGTCCTGCATATTAAAATGTCTGATTAATGTATCCTTAACTTAATGGCATTGGGACTAGCCTGCCAGGTTTTCTTGCGGCAACTTTTATAAAGATGTGATATCGGTAATAGCGAATGGTAAAACAAAATATACAGAGATTGCTGATTCCACAGGAATAAAAAGCGGTGCGCTTAATAAATATTTGAAAACTCTAATCAAGCTAAAGATAGTATCAAAGAAAAAACCTCTAGGAGGAGATGAGAAGAAATCGATCTACTATATTTCAGATCTATATTTTAGATTCTGGTTCTTCTTTATTCCTAGAAATTATTCTTCTATACTCTCTGGTCGAATACAAGGAGCGTTCGATACTGCTATCTGGCACTTAATGAATGATTACATGGGACCAGTCTTTGAAACAATCTGTAGGGAATATCTTGAATTCAGGAATCCGAATCTTCCAATACTACCATCCGAGGTTGGTTCATGGTGGGGAGTTAATCCCAAAAACAAAAAGGAATGCGAAATTGATATAGTAATCACAAGTGCAATAGATAATGATGTAATCATAGGTTCGTGTAAATTCCGGAATACCGCGATTGACATCGATGAATTCAAACTGATGGAAGAATATGCGGACGCCATGGGACAAAGGGGAAAAAGATATTATTATTTTTTCTCACTCTCCGGGTTCTCAAAAGAAATGCAAGCTGTAGCAAATGACAATATCCGCTTGGTAGAATGTAAGACTCTTTATCGTGAAGATGTATTAAAAATCAGCTAGTAATTTCCTATTTTACCTAATGTATTGACAATAGGTATATATCAGGCATTATAATGCATAAGGAGTCATTATGGCAAAGCAAAGTACTAATATAAAAATAGAAGAAAATCTTAAAAAAGAAGCACAGGATCTTTTTGCAGAACTCGGTCTTGATATGACAACAGCCGTAAATATGTTTTTAGCTCAGGCTGTAAAAGAACAGGCCATTCCTTTCAGAGTCGGAGCTCCAAAAATAAATAGAGAGACATTGGACGCATTGAAAGAAGTAAAGGAAATGAAAAACAATCCATCCTTCTACAAAGGATATACCAGTGTAGATGATATGATGGAGGATATTCTTTCTTGAAACTAATAATAAAACCTACTGGAAGATTTAAAAAAGACCTAAAAACAATACAAAAACGCGGATATAATCTTGATTTACTTAAAACTGTTATCAGAAAGCTCTCTGAAGGAGAAATATTAGCTCCCCAATATCATGATTATGCATTAAAAGGTATCTTTTCCGGATGTAGGGAATGCCATATTACACCTGATTGGCTGTTAATCTACGAAATCCAAGATGAAGATTTAATTCTTTATCTTACTAGAACGGGTACTCATAGTGATCTATTCTAATCTGTGTGAAAAATAAATAACCATGATAGATTCCATCATATGTTTTAGCTTGAAGAAAAGCCTCGTAATAATTATCCTCTTCTGATAGAATATCCATACCATCAGGAGAAATATAAATGGAAGAAGCATTCATGCAGAGAAGTGTCACCTGCGGAGAGCTCAGAGCTAAGGATGAAGGAAAAGAAGTAGTCCTTAACGGATGGGTACATCGCAACAGGGATCACGGAGCATTGCATTTCATCAACTTAAGAGATCGTTACGGAATAACACAGGTTGTCGTGGATGATGACGCGTCCGAAAGTCTTGAGAAGATGGCCCGTTCTTTGAAAATGGAATACTGTATTGCAGTAAAGGGCATTGTAAGACGCCGCCCGGATGAGATGATAAACCCGGACATGGAAACAGGAGAGGTAGAGGTAAAGGCAGAGGAGATTGAAATCCTCTCAGAATGTGCGACACTACCTTTCATGATCGAGGATGAGAACAGCGCAAGAGAGGATCTGCGCCTCAAATACCGCTTCCTCGACCTGAGAACAAAAGGAATGCAGAATAGGATCCGTCTCCGCCATGAGGTTGTAAAAGCCATCAGGGAATTCTTCTATAAGACGGATTTCTATGAAATTGAGACCCCTACTCTTGTAAAGAGTACTCCGGAAGGAGCAAGGGATTTCCTCGTTCCATCAAGAATATACCCTGGAAAGTTCTTTGCACTTCCACAGTCACCACAGCTTTACAAGCAGATTCTCATGGTCTCTGGTTTTGATAAATACTTCCAGATTGCACGCTGCTATCGTGATGAGGATCCAAGGGGAGACAGACAGCTTGAGTTCACACAGCTCGATATCGAGATGAGCTTTGTAAAGAGAGATGACGTGCTCCTTTTAATCGAGAACCTGTTTAATTACGTATTTAAGAGCGTCATGAACATCGACCTTCCCGCACACTTCAGAAGATTGAGTTATCAGGAAGCGATGGAGAAATACGGTTCCGATAAGCCTGACCTCAGATTCGGTCTTGAAATTGGGGACGCCTCCTCCTTTGCCTCAAAGAGTACATTCAACGCATTCACGGAAACACTGAAATCAGGTGGATTCGTCCGCTATATCGTGGCACCGAAGACGGAAGGACACGATTATACGAGAAAATATCTTGCAGAGCTTGAGAGCGCAGCTAAGATATACGGGGCACATGGCCTTGCCTGGATGAAAGTTGAGAACGGTACCATTAACGGTGGAGTCTCCAAATTCTTCGCAGGACTTGAGAAGGAAGTACTTGAAGAGACTGGTGCAAAAGACGGGGATGTGATCCTCATCGTTGCACACAACGACTTCAAGAAATGTGCTAACAGCCTCGGTGCTGTAAGAAACAGACTCGGAGCTGATCTTAATCTGATTAAACCGGGATTTGAATTCTGCTGGATCATCGACTTCCCGCTCTTCGAATACAATGAGGATGAGGGACACTGGGAAGCGGCTCACCATATGTTCAGTATGCCACAGGCCGAGTACATCGACACGATGGAAGAGGATCCAGGAAGGGTCAAGGGTGATCTCTATGATCTCGTCCTCAACGGCTATGAGCTTGCTTCCGGATCGATAAGAATCCATGACATAGAACTGCAGAAGAGGGTATTCAGAATCTGTAACTTCCCAGACGATGTCGCTCAGGAGCGCTTCGGATTCCTGCTTGACTGTTTCAAGTATGGTCCACCACCACACGGAGGAATCGCACCGGGAATAGATAGACTCTGCATGATCCTCGCAGGGGAGAGTTCAATAAAAGAGGTAATCGCGTTCCCGAAGAACACGGCTGCCCTATCACCGATGGATGACAGCCCATCCTTCGTAGAGCAGAAACAGCTTGATGAGCTTCATCTTGCAATCGTTGAAAAGAAGAAGGATGAATAAAAGCACAGCCATAATCGGACTTGGAGCCGCAGGCCTCATGGCATCTAGTATTCTAGGGCCAGAGGCCTTCTCTTTAGATCATCAGAAGGAAGGGGGAAGAAAACTTCTTGTTACGGGAGGAGGTCGGTGTAATTTCACCACCACGGATACTTTGGAAGATCTAGTGACCCATTACTACGATAAGAGGAACTTCGTATCTCCTAGCCTATATGCGTTCCCTCCTGAGAAGATAATCTCCTACTTCAAGGAACTTGGAGTGGAGGCAAAAAGAGAAGGAACTAAGGTATTCCCCAAAAGTGATAAATCATCCGACATAGTGAATGCCCTTCTAAGAAAGAGCGGGAGAATATTCTTTCAAGAGAGAATCTCATCGATAAGAAAAGAAGGAGACGTATTCCACATCATCACAGATAAGAAAATACATGAAGCAGAACACGTCATCATTGCAACCGGGGGGATAACCTACCCTCAGACAGGTAGCGATGGATCCATCAATCCAATAATAAAAAGTCTTGGGCACACGATAATTCCACAGAAAGGGGTTCTTACGGAGATTATGATTTCCTCCATCCCTTTTTCAAAAGCAGAGGGAATAAGCCTGAGTCTTACACTCAAAAAAGACAAGATCATGATGAAAGGAGATGCCGTGATAACAGCAAGGGGAATATCTGGACCTGTTGCGGAAAACTTTTCTCACTATGTCGAGGCAAAGGATATGATAGAAATAGGATTCCTTGATATTGAGAAAGACTATTTCAAGAAACAGAGTGGCAAAGCCCTTTTAAAAAACGTACTTCCTCTCCCTGAAAGGCTCATAAACATTCTTCTTCCCACATTAAAAGAAAGAAGAATAGCAGAGCTCTCTTCAAAGGAGATGGATGAGGTGATAAGAACACTAAGAGGAATAAAGGTGGAAGCCCATCTGAATGGAAAGAGGGCAATGTGCACGAAGGGAGGTGTTCCGGTAAGAGAGGTTGACAGGAAAAGCATGGAATCGAAAATCATTCCAGGACTTTATTTCACGGGAGAGGTCCTTGACGTTGATGGTGAATGCGGGGGATATAATCTCACATGGGCCTTCGCCTCCGCCTATTCAGCCGCACTCGATATTCTCAAGAAAAAGAAACTTGTGCTATCATGAGAATATGGTAAAGAGAATAATTGATGGACACTTCACACCCTCCAGGAGATATTTTGAGAACTCACTTGGAAGGGAATTTGATTTCACAGCAGCAACAGGTCCTTACGAATACCTTCTGGGAGCACTCTCGGGATGCTTCGTATCAACACTTCTGGACATCTTTACGGATGATTATGAATCTGTGGATGCACATATTGAGGGAGAAAAAAGGGAAGAGGTTCCAACAACACTCAAACATACCCTTCTGCGCCTTAACGTGAAAGGAGTAAAAGAGAAGGAAAACTTCAAAAATGCGGTAACCAGAGCATCTGAAACATGTTCTATATATCAAACGATAAGCAAAGTAAGCGAGATGGAGATCCAGATCGTTTTCGAGGATTGAATATGGCAAGAGAAGACCTCAGAAGCGAGAATATAGATACTTTCACACTCTTTAAGAAAGCGCTCAGAGACCTGGTCGAATCAGACAGTTTCCTCTTTGCGCGAAAAGCGAAGAGGGAGGCCTTCTCATGCCGGATGGCACAGCATCTCAATAAATATTTCGGATCCGAGTGGTACATAGATGCTGCTATCGAGGGATCGGATATCATAATATGGGATCGCCAGGGAAACATTCCGCTCTCCCTTTTCATAGCAAAAGACTATGTGAATTCCGTACAGAAAGATAGGGCGAGACTCTTTCATCTGCAACATAATCCCGCGCTCACACTTGCATTAAGTCTCCTGGAGGGAAAAGATTACATGCTCATCTACCGTTTTGAGAAAGAGTATATAGATTATATGCATGTATATCCCGATCAGGACTATCAGGATACGGTATTGAAAAGATGCCTGATAAAGGACGACGATGATAAGAATCCCGTCCTTTTCAGGATAAAAAGAAGAAAATGATTATTTTTTCAGGGGATCGATGACCTCGGCCTCCCCTATCAGCTTGTATACAGCCCTCTTTGCAGCATCCTCACAGCCGTTCCACGGCTTATCCTTATTCTCACTCTTATATTTCTGCGTAAGGTAGTAGTCATCGGCCTGTACACGATCCAGATTATCCTTTAAAAGAAGAGCAAGCGTCTTGTAGTACTCAAGAAGAACATCCCCTTTCAAAGCCTCCGGTGCGATTTCCACGAGTACTTTCGTATGATGCATGCAGAATCCCTTACTTTTCTTGAGCTCCGCTTTAAAATCCGCATCCTCCTCAAAAAGAGCGGCAACGGTATATGCATATCTTATGAGCCTGTCATTCATACGGGAACAGATAAGACAGCCATTCATTCTTTCCCCATATGCCTTGAAAAGGGAGGAGAATGCTTTCTCTGCCTTCCTTGGATTTCCCGCAGAGAGTATGTTCTCCATGGAAGGAATGAAACTTTTCTTATTCTCCTCGTAATATGTGTCCATCACGAGGCCAAGGCTCTGTGCCTTATTGCCTTCTGCGAGCATGGCAAAATGTTTTTTGCAGAAACCGTGCTTATTAGTCTCAACCCTCACTTCAGGGGTCATTATCGCAGAAGAGAGATAATATCTTACCCCGTCAGCCTCAGCCTCCTTCATAAGGGAGCAGAGAAAGCACTCGCTCCCCTCCTTAAGGCCATCCCATACGGGAATGGTTTCCAACTGTATCTTCACCTGATAAGTTCCTTACACATTGAGGCAAGATGTGAACCTGTGAAACCGAATGCCTCTTTCAGATAAGAAAGATTACCAACTTCTCCGAAGCGCTCACCGACACACATGAAATCCATCTTCACAGGATAGTTCCTAGCAAGGAATGCCGCTATGGCTTCCCCTACTCCTCCTGCATAGCGTCCGTTCTCACATACTACGACATGACCGGTACGCTTTGCGGCTTTTAGAATCAGATCCGTATCTAGAGGCTTGATGGTATGAAGATCAATCACGGTTGCATTTATTCCATCCTTTCTCAGAATTTCATAAGCTTCCATGGCATTATCGACCATGACCGCACCGGTTGCGATTATGGCGACATCAGCTCCGTCCTTAAGTTCAATACCTTTTCCTATCTCAAACTTCATCCCTTCGTCATAACGGAAGGCAACTCCTTTTCGCGGGGTTCTTATATAGGAGTTCTTCTTCGAAAAATATACCTGCCGGGTAAGAGCGTAAAGGCTTTCACCATCGCTTGGTTCTATAACGATGAAATCAGGAATCTGCCTATAGAGTGCGATATCCTCAAAAGGCATATGTGTCCCTCCGTTATACTGAGCAGTAATTCCCGGATCACTTCCGATTATATGGACGCACCTCTTTGCATATCCGATAGAAAGAAACACCTGATCATACATCCTGCGGGATGCAAAACAGCCAAAGCTGTGGATGAAAGGCGTAAGTCCTGTCGCACTCATTCCTGCGGCGACAGCGGCCATGTTCGCCTCTGCAATGCCACAGTTTATAAAGCGCTCCGGAAACTCAGAAGCAAAACTCGTACTTGTGATGCATGATGAAAGATCACTATCAAGGAATACGATATCCTCATGCTCCCTCGCAAGATCAGAAACAGCTCCGACCACGACCTCTCTATAGTTCTTGAAATCCCTAGCCTTGCTCATACTTCCTCCCTCTTTCTAAGCGCATCGATAGCCTCCTTAGCAGTCTCTGGACTTACACTCATACTGTGATTGGATTTCACACCCTCTCCAGGAATGTACCCTTGGCTCTTATTCGTATGCATGATGATCATATGAGGTTTTCCTTTCACACCCTTTGCTTTTGTAATAGCTTCCTCTATCTCCTCAAACGAGTGTCCGTTTATCTCATAACTATCCCAGCCGAAAGTCTCATAGCGCTCTTTCAGGTGGTGCATCGGGATGATATCCTCCGTGTATCCATCAAGTTGCTGGCCGTTTAAATCGGTAAAAGCGATGAGGTTGTCTATCTTCTGAGCTCCCGCAAGTTCAGCAGCTTCCCAGACTTCTCCCTCCTGGCTCTCCCCGTCTCCTACTATCGCATAGACATACGAGGATTTCTTCTCTATGCGGAGTGCAAGTGCGATTCCAAGTGCAGCGCTGATTCCCTGTCCAAGGCTTCCTGCCGTGAAATCAATACCTGGAGTCTTCGTCATATCCACATGGCTTGGAAGATTTGTCCCACCCTTGTTCAAAGTCTCAAGCCAGGAAAGAGGGAAGAATCCCTTTTTCGCAAGCATCGCATACAAAGAGGGGCCACTATGTCCTTTGGAAAGCACAAGACGATCACGATCAGGCCATGAAGGATTGGCAGGATCAACTTTCATCTCCTTATAATAGAGATATGTAATCAGTTCCACTATGGACATAGCACCCCCGATATGCCCAGAACCGAATGAAGATATGCATTCAATGGTTTTTATTCTCGTATCCAATGCTTCTTTTTTCAGCATTTCCAATGTATTAAAATCCATTTGTCCTCCTACTT
Organism: uncultured Spirochaetaceae bacterium; assembly: GCA_944392965.1. Classification (GTDB taxonomy): domain Bacteria; phylum Spirochaetota; class Spirochaetia; order Sphaerochaetales; family Sphaerochaetaceae; genus Ornithospirochaeta. The sequence goes on from CALXYM010000008.1 coordinate 7,863, forward strand.
ATTTTTCATTCTATCCAGCTCCGCTTTCTCATCTGCGGTAAGTTCTGTAAGAGTCAAAGCTCGGGAGAACAGGCTCATCTTAGCAGCATTCTCAAGACATTCAAGCCGCTCAAGAGCCTCCAGCAGACTTTTATCGGAAACTGTTAAAGCTCCATGTTTTTCCAGCAGTAGTACAGAGTGGCTGACCGCGTCATCACTAACACGTTCTGCAAGACGCTCAGATCCCATCAAGGCATACTTGCTCTTTTTCAAATCCGCTATCTGGTAATAGCTTTCTGCGATGATATCCGTAGATATCGAATCAGAAGAAGCGGAAAAAAGAGATGAGAACACCGGATGGGCATGTATGACGGCGACAGCGCTCTCCCTCTTCAGATATATAAGACGATGCATATCGCTCTCGATACTTAAGCGTATGTTCTCACTAAGATTTCTCCCGCTTGAGATGTCGACCTCGGCTATGTCTGACGCACTTAATGAAGCCTTATCCAATGAGGAAGGAGTAATCAGCATGAGCTGCCCCAGACGCACAGAGATGTTCCCCCCTAAACTAGTGGTCAGGCCGCGGTCGTAGATGCGCCGCATCATCTGTGCTATTTCTTCTTTTATTGTCCTCTTATCCATAATCATCAGAAGTAAGTATAAACTATCAACGAATAATATGGAAAGTGAATTTAATTCATCTCACTTTTTCAGGATTAAGACAAATATACCATATATTCAAAGAGAAAAAATAATAAAATATTATTATTTATTTACAAAAATAGCATAAAATAATAAAATATTATTACTTATGGTAAATCTTGATGTTTATGGGAAGACTCCTAAAGATATATTACTTTCAATTGCTGAAAATGAAAAAAACAGAAGGAAGCAGCAAGGGCTTACACAGAGAGAACTGGCAACCCGGTCAGGAATAAGCCTTCCATCGTTGCGCCGCTTTGAGCAGAAAGGAGAGATTTCACTAAAAGGACTTATAAAAATAGCAACCATTCTTAATTGTCAGGAAGAATTCCTTTCTCTATTTCCAAGCATTCAATTCAAGTCGATAGAGGAACTAATTAATGCAAAAAATAACAAGGGCAGACGTATACATAGAAAATAACTTAGTTGGGACACTAGTTGAATATGAAAGAAAGATTGCTTTCCAGTATTCCTCCTTCTGGTTAAATTCAGGTTTTTCCATAAGTCCATTCTCCCTACCTTTAAAACCTGAGATTTTCATACCAAAAGATTTTGATTTTAATGGTCTTTTTGGCGTATTTGATGATTCTCTTCCTGATGGATGGGGACGCCTTCTAACAGACAGATATTTACAATCCCAAGGAATCGATAAGAGAGAGATCAACGAGCTTACCAGACTTTGCATGCTTTCAGAAGATTCTGCAGGCTGCCTAAAGTATGTTCCGCACATAAACAAAAGAACAGATTCAGAAGTAGATGATTTAGATAAACTCTTTTCCATGGCGAAAGCTATTTTAACTGAAAAGGACATTACAGAAGAGGATTTGGATAGTATCTATCAGAGGGGAGGCTCTTCAGGAGGAGCAAGACCCAAAGTAAACATGACATTTGACGGGGAAATGTGGATCGTAAAATTTCCCGCCTCTTTCGATGGACTAAATGCTGGAGTCCAAGAATATGAATGTAACAAAATGGCTGTGGACGCAGGGGTGAACGTAGCAGATTTCAAACTTATTAAATCCTCTCAGACAAAAGGTTTTTTCGCAACAAAAAGATTTGACAGAAGAGATAATACAAGAATTCACATGATATCCCTTTCCGGACTGCTGGAATCATCCCATCGTATTCCCGCACTTGATTACAAACACCTTCTTCAAGTCACTCAGATTCTGACTCAATCAGAAAAAGAAATTATAGAAGCCTTCCGCAGAGCATGTTTCAACATCTTCATATCAAATCAGGATGACCATGGAAAAAACTTCGCATTTCTCTTTGATGGGGATGAAAGAAAATGGTATCTATCACCAGCTTATGATTTAACAAAATCTACTACCTCGTTTGGCGAACATTCCACTACAGTTATGGGAAAAGGTAGAAACATTACGGAAGATGATTTAAGAAGGCTGGCTGATGAATTTGAAATAAGCGAAAGAGTACGAAACGAGATTCTCTCTGATATCAGAAAAGTCGTAAGCCAAAGTAAAAACAGAATCATCTAAGCCCCGTTGAAGAGGGAATAATAATAAGATAAAATGCAGTAAGACTGTCCTGTAGGGAATTTAAAAGAAAAATATTACGTGAGATATAAACGGAGAATTGACCAGAAATGAGAATGTCTAACATGTTTTCCCGTACTCTTAGAGAGGCTCCAAGCGGTGCCGAGAGCAAGGGATATGAATACCTATTGAGAGCCGGGTATATCCGTCAGCTTGGAGCGGGAATTTTTTCCCTTCTTCCACTTGGATTCAAAAGCACGAAGAAGATTGAGAACATCGTAAGAGAAGAGATGAACAGGATCGGAGGCCAGGAGATACTCATGCCCGTCGTAAACCCTGGGGATCTATGGAAAGAAAGCGGAAGATACTACTCCATCGACAAGGAGCTCGCACGCTTTAAGGACAGGGTCGGCCGCGACATGGTTCTTGCGATGACCCATGAGGAGGCTGTTACCGATATCGCACGAGGAGAGATAGATTCATATAAGAGACTGCCTCTCTTTGTCTATCAGATCCAGACGAAATTCCGTGACGATCCACGCCCAAGAGCAGGACTTATCAGGGTAAGGGAATTCACGATGAAGGACGCCTATTCCTTTGACAGGGATCAGGCGGGACTTGAAAAGATCTATGCAGACAACTACAGGGCATATTTCAGGATCTATGACCGCTGTGGACTTCCATCAATCGCTGTCTCCTCCGACACTGGTATGATGGGAGGAAAAGTCGCACACGAATACATGTATCTCTCACCTATCGGAGAGGACACGATCATCATCTGTGACAGCTGTGGATACACGGCAAACAGACAGATAGCCGAAATAAAGAAGACCTACAACAAAGAAGAAATGAAGCCAATGGAGAAGGTGGAAACTCCTCATGCAAAGACAATCGAAGAGCTTGCCGCATTCCTCAACATCCCAGAAGAAAAAACCTGCAAGGCCGTTTTCATGGTTGGTTCCTTCGTAAATGACAAGACAGGAGAGGAAGAGGATAAGCTCATCGCTGCCTTCATCAGGGGGGATATGGAAGTTGAGGAGGCAAAACTCCAGCATGCGGCAAAGGCAAATAGCCTCCGTCCTGCACATGAAGAGGAGATCAGAGCATGTGGAATGGTTCCTGGCTTTGCCTCCGCAATCGGTGCTAAAGGTGATTTCATCACGATAGTCGATGACAGCGTCGCAGAATCGAACAACCTCGTGGCGGGTGCGAACGAAGAGGGTTACCATCTTCTGAACACAAACTTCAAAAGGGATTATGACGGTATCATTGCAGACATCGCCTCCGCACGTGAGGGACATCTCTGTCCTAAGTGTGGAAAACCACTTAAGGCGTCAAAGGGAATCGAAATCGGTAACATCTTCCAGCTTGGGACGAAATACAGTGAGGCAATGAACTGTAATTTCCAGGATGAGAACGGTGTTCAGAAACCCGTGATAATGGGTTGCTATGGAATCGGAATCGGAAGGCTCCTTGCATGCCTTGCAGAGGAATATAATGATGAATCCGGGCTGAAACTTCCAATTACGGTCGCACCATACGATGTACATCTCGTATCTCTTGTAAAGGATACCGAGATCGCAGAGCAGATCTACGAAGAACTCATAAAGAGCGGAATTGACGTTCTCTATGATGATAGGAAGGAATCCGCAGGAGTCAAGTTCGCAGATGCAGACCTTATCGGAGTTCCAATCAGGATTACCCTTGGAAACAGGAGTCTGAAAGAGAAGAAAGTCGAGGTGAAACTTCGCTCCACAGGAGAGATTACAAGCTACGATATCGAGAATCTTGCGGCTGAGATAAAAGAAGAAATCAAAAAAGAAAGAAGCAGGATCGAAGATAACATCGTAGAGAAGAACCTCTAAATAAGAATAGAAGAGAGATTTCAGGGGACCGTCGCATAACGACGGTCTTCCTCAATAAAAATAATCGTTTTATTATCTATGCCGACACTGCAATAATATCAAGAATTTGCGTATATATAACTAGTACGATGAAAATTACTACCATTACCAAAACAAAGGTTTTCTTTTTTATACACGAATCATCGGAAAATAAATTAGGATGAAATTTGGGCGATAAGGAAAGAATAAGGAACAAGAAAGCTAAAACAAAATAAGAAAGTCCCCTAAAAAATCTTATAATATTAATATCTTCTGGTGGGAGAAATAGTCCACATGCGAAAAAAACAATAGATACGATAAGATAACCATAACGGAATCCATATTCTTTCTTTACTGTCTTAATTTTATTAAATAAGCCCCTTAATACCTTTTTGTTCTCTTCATATGTATCTTTTAAGATTTGTTCCTGTCTTGTATAATCTTCTATTTCTTCATCCGTAAGAGATATGTCTTCTTCATCATCTTCTTCAATATCATAAAAAAGCTTTTCTTCTTTTGAAAAAGTCTTAAACTCTTCTTGAAAATCCATAAACACCATTACTTCATCTGTAGTAAGAAAATGAAAAAGTTTATCTCCATCCAAAATTTTCACATGGTTTGAATATTGTCTTGCCTGCTTAGGAACCATCCCCGTAGTTACAAAAATACCATCCGTTCCACATCTTAAACATACCTCAGAAAAATTTGCAATCAACGATAAAGGCACATACCCTTTATATCTTTTGCATTGAATAGGATGAGCTTTACCACTATAAGAAACCCATCCATCTATACCTTTGTCCCAAGAATAATTCCTCCCATGCCATGCCTTATACCCATGTTCTTTGAAAGCACAAATAATAAGTTCTTCAAATGCAAAAGGATTCATTTTTTTTATAATATAATCATATTCTTCAACTGTCCTATCAGGATCCTGAAGCAATTTGTAAACTCTTTCTCCTTCTGGAGAATATTTTCCACCTTTGCCTCGATTTATAAATTTACTTATTGCATAATAAAAAATAATAATAACCAAAATTCCCGTAATTATCTCAGGCATCTCACACTCTCTTTTACTTTTATGGTTATAATTATAATAGCTAAAAGCGATAATTAATTTCAATGTAAAAAATATAAAAATAGACATTTGAATAACTTAGTTAAACAAAAAAGCAAGCCTTATTAACATTTATTAAAAGCTCTTTCCTTTTCAAACCCTTTCTATTTCCTGTACCATAGTAATATGAGTGAATATATAGTCAAAGGTGATATGCATACCCACACTGTAGCAAGCCAGCACGCGTTTGCCACCATAGGGGAAATGATTGATCAGTCAAATAAGATGGGCCTTGAATTCATTGCAATCACGGACCATGGTCCAGAGATGACGGATGGAGCACTGAGACTCCATTTCCTGGGGCTTTCCCGTCTCCCGGAAGTTATTGAAGGAATCAGGGTATATAAGGGTGCAGAAGTGAACATCAAAAACTTCAGGGGAAGGATAGATCTGGATAACAGCATTCTCAAAAAACTCGACTTTGTCATAGCAAGTCTCCATCTGGAAGCCATAAAACCGGGAACGAGGGAAGAACATACCGAGGCATGGCTGAAAGTGATTGGAAATAAATACGTGGACTGCCTTGGGCATGTGGGAAATCCATCCTTTGACTTCGACCATGAACCGGTCATTAAAGCTCTGAAAGAAGAAGGTAAAATACTAGAGATAAACTCAAACTCCCCTATTGCCAGAAAAGGAAGCAGGGAGAACTGCGTCGATATTATAAGGTTATGTAAGAAATATGGTGTTCCCGTGGTTGCAACAAGCGATGCCCATCATAAATGGAATCTCTGCAATGTGGAGTATTCAATGAACCTATTGAAGGAGCTGGAATTTCCTCCACACATGATACTCAACACTTCCAAAGCCGCAATGGATGAATATATCGAGAGGAGAAGGAAAGAAAAAACTAGGACTGTATCTCTACAGCCCTAGTCAGGTATGAACGAATCAACCAAGGATAAGATCGTATAAGGAGAATCCTGTCAGTATCAGACAGATGACATAACAGATCGTCATACAGATCCTTAATGCCGTTGGAGGCTTAAGCCCTCCCGTCGTATCCTTTCTCCAGAGCATAAGGGTGACGAACGCACCTGAGACTGGAGTTGCGATTGCCGTCGCATAGTTCGCGATGAGAATCAGCTGAACCGGAGAACCGTTATAGACGAAACAGATGACGGTACATACTGCAAGAACGAGCACAGATCCGATTTTAATTGACTTATGAGAAAGATCAGTAGGTTTATCAAAACCGGCATTCAAAAGGACGATTCCCCTCTGCGTGTTACCCATCAGAGATGAGAATGCTGCTCCTAAGAGGGCAACGCCCATTATGATATACGCAGCACGTCCGAATACGGGAGCGATAAGATCTGCAAGCTGTGCAGGTTGCTTAAGCTGAATTCCCTGAGGATTCAGGACAATGGCACCAACAAGCATTACAGCAGCACTGATCAGGATAACAAACACGACATGGGCAATTGCATCGGCTTTCATTGCACCATTGAAAAGGTCTTCCTTCTTCCACTTCTTCTCATGTCCAAGATAAGTTCCGTAAATCCCGGTCGTAAGAGCCGCATGTGTGGAGAGGAATCCTAAAGCGGCAACAAGGCTACCCTCTGGAAATGCTCCTACGGATACAAGCCCCTTCCCGAACTCTCCCCACTCAGGACCACCAAGTCCGATAAGTGTGATGTAAAATGCGACCACCATTGCCAGAATACAGAGTGTTATTCCCTTCTCTATCTTTGAATAAACGTTTTTCGCAAAATAGCAGAAGAATAGAATCACAAGCATTATAAGAGAACCGAGCTTCCAGTTGATTCCAAAAATGAGATTCAATCCCGTTCCGGAACCGGAAATATTTCCCATGGTGAAGAACACGCAGGTCAAGAACAATGCCACACCTGTAAAACCTGCTGCAAAGTTACCGTAGTAATGTCTTATCGCATGTATCGTCGGCATTCCCGTAAGCATGGAAAGCCTGTAAGTGGTAAGAACATATACCGTTCCCATGAAAGCGATTAATATATAAAGCCACATAAGACGGTAACCATATGACGCACCAAGGTTAGCCGCTGTTGTAATAGCACCCGGACCAATTACTATTCCACTGAGAATGATCCCAGGCCCAATCTTCTTTAGTATCTCTTTAAATGAGAGTTTTTGAACCTTTGAAGGATCAAATACCTCTTCCTTTTTTTCTTTTACATCGTTGCTCATTGTTTTTCCGGCAGAAGCCGCTCCTTTTGTAATCCGCCCTGTAAAAAGACAGGGCGATGAGACGAATAATAAAATGTTGTTTTACTTTTTAAACTTATTCATGTCGACTTTGCCGAGCTCACTCTTCTCAAGTCCAAGAGCGACCCAAGCCTTTTCCTCATCATCAAGAGGAAGAACAGGCTTTCTCATGATCGCATTGGAGAATACTCCCCTCTGATAGAGAGCTTCCTTAAGTCTTGCATGTGCCTCTCCTGATGGCTGTCCACCTCCATAGATAGCCTGAGAGATATGGTAGATCCTATTCGACCAGTCCTGAGCCTCTTTGAGAGTGTGCTTGTCAGGATTTCTGAAGACCTCCCATGCTGGGCAGATGAGCTCAGGAACACAACCTGCGAAACCGATTAATGCACCATCCATTCCAGGGAACCATGAGACACAGAGTGTTTCATCATGACATGTGATGAGGGAGATATCCGGGCATTCCTCACGGAGCTTTCTCACATCATGCTCATAGATTGAAGTAACACGGGTACCCATCTTTATACACTTGACGTGCTCAATCTCCTTACACATCTTTATAAGGGTATCTACAGGATAGAAGGCCTTGCTGGTAGCAGGATAGAGATGGATGATGATATCGATATCCGCACCTTCTGCAACATCTTTTACATATTCAAATGGAGCATCCTTATGCATTCCAAAGCGAAGCCACATATGAGGAGGCATAAGAAGTATTCCATCAGCACCTGCTGCCTTTGCCTCTTTTGCCATCTCGATTGACTCAATCGTATTCTCACAGTTAAGCCCAGAAATGATAGTCATCTTATCTCCGCATTCCTCGGCACATATCTCAATGACCCTTTTTCTCTCAGCCCTGCTTAACCCTGTAATCTCTCCTGTATGTCCATTACATACAAGCCCCTGAATCCCTTGATCATAGAAGCTCTTAATCCATCTGAGATATACTCTGAACTCTTCTTCATTGATTGTATAATCATCATTAAGAGGTACTGATACTGCAGGAAAAATTGTCTTAAAATTCTTTACTTTTGCCATTTGCCACTCCTTTTCTTTTACATTTATAATTGGGTGCCGCGCGTTTCATCCAACTTTATGCAATCGTTTGTATTATTTACAAGTACAATTCTCTTTTTACTTATCTTTCAGGTCAAATAAAAAATAAAAACTGCAATGATTTGGAGGTTGTCATATTAAAACTATTTATTTTCTGCAAAATTTTGCATACAATAATAAAAAAATTGCAGAAAAAAAACAGGAAGATGAGGTAATGGCTACACTTAAAGATGTCGCAAAACTTGCAAACGTTGATATCAGTACGGTTTCCAGAGCTCTTAACAACGTATCTTATGTACATCCAGAAACGAAGAAGAGGATTTTCGATGCGGTAGAGAAACTCAGCTATCATCCTAATGTTCTGGCAAAAGGATTAAGGGAAGGAAAGCACAGGACAATCGCCATCGTCGTTCCCCGTTTTGCAAATGCCATATACTCTGATATGATCCCGGCAATCACGGAACACGCAAGGCGGAAAAACTATGAATGTGTGATCTGTACCACATATGAGGATGAAGACATAGAAAGGGATATTCTAAAGCGTCTCAGAAGCGGACTTGTTGATGGAATCATCATATCCTCCACAGGAAAGAACATAAGGCTTTTAAAAGATATCAACGCAGAAGGGATATCGGTACTGCAGGCCATAAGAAAGCAGGATGATTCCTTGAGCTCAATAATCTCTGATTACTATGCCACAGGATATGATGCGGTCAAGTTCCTTGTAAAAAAAGGCTGCAGAAACATCGGCCTCATCATCGGGAATCTTGCAATCCATCCATATTCTGAACGCTTCAACGGTTATGCGAAGGCAATGAGGGAAGCTGGTCTGGAGACGATCGTAGCTATGGATGATGAAGATCCCCACACTTTTGAATATGGGAGAAAATGCACGTTCAAGCTCCTAGATGAACATCCTGAACTCGACGCGGTTTTAGCTTCTGTGGACATTCAGGGAATTGGAGCGCTGAGAGCATTGAAGGAAAGGGGAAAGAGAGTTCCGGATGATATCAAACTCATCTCACTTACAGGCATAAGTCTTGGAAAATATCTTGAGACAACGATGACGAGTATGGAAGTCCCTGCAAGCGAAATTGGGGAAGAGGCTGCTAACCTTATAATCAAGGATATAGAATTAAAAGGAGAACACAGGGCAGTTAAGAAGCTGGTATTCAATGCCACACTAGAAGAAAGGGAATCGACATAAAAAACATCCCTTCTTATGATAAAAGGGATGTTCTGTGCGCTAAGAAAAAGAGCTCAGTTCGCACCATGCTCCTTGAGAAGATTGATGACATATGTCCTCTTTGCAGCACGTGCATAGTCGAGAACACTGTGTCCCTGATAGTCACAGGCATTCACATCAGCCCCACTCTTTATAAGCTGTGTCGTCATCTTGGTCTCGCTGTTGCTGTTCACAGCCATGATCAGAGCAGTCTCGCCAAGATAGTTCCTGGCATCAATGTTTGCTCCTGCTGCAAGAAGAGCCTCAATGATCTTCGGATTCTTGCTGCTGTTAGCGGCAAGGTGAAGAGCATTTGAACGGTATTTCGGCTCAGCCTCATGGATATCTGCGCCTGCAGCGATGAGAGCGTTGAGAACCGCCGTTGAATTGTTGTACTGAGCTGCAAGCATCACAGGCGTGAGTCCCCATTCATTATGAGTGTTCACATCCGCACCTGCCGCGATAAGATCTTTAATATCTTTGGCCTTTGTCGAGCTGATGGCAGCTGCGAGAAGCTTCTTGTTTAATGAATCTGTAGTTTTTGCCATAAAAATAATCTCCTATAGTATAGGATTATTATTCTTTACCAGATAATTGTAAATAGTTGAAATTACGAAGCATGCAATTTTTCTAATATATAAATCTTTATTCATCTAAAATTTATAAAAACGGTGTTAAGGAAAATTTACCTTTTCAGAAATTATATCATATCAAATATGAGGAAAGAAAATCTTTTGAGTGTAAAAACCTTAATACTTTATTGAATTTTGAATTATAATTATCTCATGATTACATACGAAATGATAAGGAAGTGTCCAAAAGTGGAACTTCATGACCACCTGGACGGGGGGCTTAGGGTAAATACAATCATAGAGCTGGCAAAAAAAGACAATATCGCATTGCCATCATATGACGAGGATAAGTTAAAGGAATATCTGGTCAAAGGATGCCAACAGAAATCATTGAAACTATATCTTGAAGCGTTCTCGATAACCACCGCTGTAATGCAGAGCAGAGAAAATCTCATAAGAGTCGCACGGGAAGCGGTCCAGGATCTTGCAAAGGAGAACGTGGTCTACGCCGAAATCCGTTTTGCGCCCTCCCTTCACACCCAGAAAGGATTGAATCTTGAAGAGGTCGTGACTGCGGTTCTGAAAGGTATCGAGGAAGGAAGAAAGGAAAGCGGCATCGTATGTACTCTCATATTATGCGCGATGAGGAATGAGGAGCCCTCCTCCACATTAGAAATTGCAGAACTTGCGGTCGCATTCAGGGAAAAAGGGGTTGTCGGTTTTGATATCGCAGGTGATGAATATGGACATCCGCCAAAGAAACATATAGACGCATTCCGCTATATAAGGAATAAGAACTTCAACATCACCATCCATGCAGGAGAAGCATTCGGCGTCGAATCCATCTGGCAGGCCATCCAACTCTGTGGAGCACACAGGATAGGACATGGTGTACGTCTTGTCGAGGATATGGTACTGGAAGGAGAGGCGATAAGAAAGATGGGAAGTCTATCCCACTTCGTAAACGACATGCGAATCCCACTTGAGATGTGTCTCACAAGCAACGTGGGAACGGGTGCAGTGGAAAGCTATCAGAGCCATCCGTTTGCAACCTTCTTCAAGCACGGTTTCAGGGTATTCCTCTGTTCTGACAACCGTCTCATGAGCGACACGAACCTCACGAAGGAGATGAATATCGCGGTAAAGGAGTACGGCCTTAACATCAGGGATCTTGAGAAAATAACAATCAACGCGATGAAGAGCGCGTTCATCCATCATGATGAGAAAATCAGAATAATCTATGATATCATCAAGCAGCGCTATAATGAGCTGAGAGCAGAGTACGGTATCCACTGAAAAAAAATATGTTGTTACCTAAAGAGAATGATTGTAGAATTGTTCTGTTAACCTGAAGAGAGAGGTAGGTCTATAATGTCCCATACCGATATGAACAAACTTGACACACTCCCCTATTATTCGGGGCCACTTGGTTTTGAACTGAAAGGGAATGAGACGATATTCCGGCTATGGGCACCTACTGCAAAAGAGGTCACACTCAACTTATATAAGGATGGACTGTTCTCTACCGCATATAAAGAGGCCTACCTAGACAGATACCAGGATGGACACTGGGAGGTGAGGATAGGAGAAAACCTCGAAGGAACATATTATGATTTCATCATCTCTACCCATGACAGGGAGTATCAGAGCATAGACCCTTATGCAGTGACTTCGGGAGCAAACGGGAAAAGGGCAATGGTTCTGGACCTGAAGAAAACCGATCCGGAAGGATGGGCAGAGGACAAGGCCCCCAAGAGGGAAGCAGAGGACATCATATATGAGATACACGTCAAGGATTTCACCTATCAGAAATTCTCAGGGATAAGCAACCGTGCAAGGGGGAAATTCATCGCTCTTACGGAAAAGGATACGCATCTGACGTTCGATGACACTTTTCCTACGGGGATTTCCTATCTGAAAAGCCTTGGCATTACACATGTGCAGCTGATGCCGATATTCGACTATGGCTCAGTAGATGAGATGGGCTCTGATGACGAGTTCAACTGGGGATATGATCCTGAGAACTATAATGTTCCTGAAGGTTCCTACTCAACTGACGCAGAGAAGGGAGAAGTAAGGGTAAGAGAGCTGAAAGAGATGATCAAAGCCCTGCATGAGAGTGGGCTGAGGGTCATAATGGATGTCGTATACAACCATACATACCGTCTGGACAGCCCGCTCTTCAGGATTGAGCCCTGGTATTTTTACCGTCGCAACAGGGACGGAAGCGCGTCAAATGGCTCAGGTTGTGGAAATGATATCGCCTCAGAGCGCCCAATGGTCCACCGTTACATCCTCGACTCGGTCCTGTACTGGGCACGGGAATACCATATAGACGGGTTCCGTTTCGACCTCATGGGCTTGATAGACACCAGGCTCATGAATGATATCAGGGAAAACCTGGACAGGTTATATGGAAAAGATGAGAAGCTGATATATGGAGAGCCTTGGGCTGCTGGAGGAACAGCTGTAAAAGAAGGGTTCCAGCTCGCCGATAAGAACGCAATGACCCTGCTGAGTAACGGAATAGGCGCATTCTCCGATTCAACTAGGGATCTTATAAAAGGAAGCAATTTCGACTCCCGATCAACCGGCTTCGTCAACGGAGGAGCCGTAGAGATGAACCTGTTAAGACATGCGGTGGCAGGATGGATGAATGGGGACTGGCATTTCAGAACACAGACTGCGAATCAGACAATACAGTATGTGTCGAGCCATGATGACTGGACCCTTTGGGACAAGCTCAAATTCACCTGTGATGATAAAGAGGATTTCCTCATTCTTGACGAGAAAACGGTAAAAGCGAATAAAGCTGCCGCCGCGATGTATTTCACTATGCAGGGCAGACCTTTCATGCTCTCCGGAGAGGAGGCGGCAAGGAGCAAGATCGGAGTCAAGAATTCCTATAATACACCCCTCTTCATTAACAGGTTCGACTGGACGAGGACAAAAGACGCAAAGGAACTTGTCGAGTATTATAAAGGTCTCATCGCCCTGAGAAAAAAGATGAAGGCATTCACTGACAAATCGGAAAAAGCGATTGAAAGGATAAAGGAATTTACACTGCCATATAAGAAAACAGCCTTGATAACACTAGACAATTCGGGCAGCAACAACTACTCTACCCTTCTTCTGATATACACCAATGAGGATAAACGCATTGAGCTGAGCCTTGATGGGGAATACGACCTCATCCTCGATCCCGAATGTTCCAACAGGCTATCTTCTCCTATCAAGGTGAAAGACAGCCTTAAGCTCGATGCCCCTGCGGTATATCTGCTTGGCTGTTAACGCCTTCTGAAAGGATTGATCCTCAGCCTTATCATCACATATAGAAGTCCGACCAGAAGCCCAAAAAGATGGGTCACATGGCTTATTCCATCGGAGATGAAGGATGAGGCGAACTCCATTACAAAATAAACTATGACAAGGGTGAGTGCCCTCATCGGAATAAGTCCGAAAACGAACACGACGGCATTTGGAAAGAAAATCGCGAAGAGGAGCATTACCGCATAGAGGGCACCACTTGCACCGATTAAGAACACAAAATACTGTCCACTCATGAAGTAGAACAGGAAGGAGAGCACTCCAGCAAGGGTTCCACAGAGAAAATAGTAAAGAAGAAACTCCTTACTGCCTATTCTCCGCTCCAGGATCGTTCTAAAAATCAGAAGTCCCAGCATGTTTGAAAAGAGATGAGAGATACTCCCATGTACAAACATGTAAGTGACAAAAGTATAACAGCTGCTCGGCTCGGAGAGAATCCGTAATGGCATCATCGCCATCATATAGTTCAAATACGGATATACGTAATTTGAAATGAAGAAAACGATGATATTCGCAACCACGATGATTATGCTGGCATTCCAATACGCGTATTGGAATTTCCGGTTCAGAATATTCGGCATGAGAACAAATTAACTATTTTTCCTCTAACAGGTCAAGAATGAAAAAGAATGTATACTTGGCACGTATATTGCTATGAAATAATTACAACAGAGCAAAACAGTTTTTTTCAACCTCCTTTTTTAGCATTTCGGCACCTTTTTAAATGAGGTGCCCTTTTTTTTGAAACGCAAAAAATTCTCACTGTGAAATTTTTTCACATCGTAAAACCCCTTTATTACAGGATAATTCCTTAAAAAGCATACTTGGCATGGGATTTGCATAATAAGTAATACAGAGCAACAGTTTTTTCACCTCCTTGTAAATATGTGTGAAAAACAAATAAGAATGGTAGCATCGCCGACACTCTCTCCCATCCCAACAGTCGGCGATGCTGTTTTTTTTCTCCTTTTAGGCTATTATCTAGGCATGGCGAATTCAAGAAGAGATAAAGCGGATTCTTATACACAGAGGGCACATAAGGAAGGATATCCTGCGCGCAGCGTCTATAAACTCGAAGAGATAAATACAAAGGACAAGATAATAAAGCCGGGTGACAGCGTACTTGATGTGGGAGCTGCCCCTGGATCATGGACTCTTTATACGCACAGAATGCTCATAAAGGGAAAAGGCCGGATAGTCTCATGTGACCTCAATCCCCTATCTCTTGATCCCGTACCTCCTACTGTAACGGAGATAACAGGAGACGCTTTCTCAAAGGAGATAAGAGAACAGCTTACCGCCCTCGGCCCCTATGATGCCATAATTAGTGATGCAGCTCCGATGACGACAGGAAACAGGACCGTCGACACATCCAGAAGTGAACACCTTGCAGAGGAGGTCCTTCGTCTTGCCATGGAACAGCTCAAAGTGGGAGGAAACCTCGTAATAAAGATCTTTCAGGGAGGAGGAGAGGCGGAGATACTGAAACAGATGAGGATGCTTTTCACAAAAGCAAAGGCCTTCAAACCGAAGGCCTCGCGTGATGACAGCTTTGAAATCTTCCTCATAGGAATGGGCAAGAAATAATCATTCCCTTGTGATGTTGACATCGAGCTTGTTATATGGAATCTCAATGCCGTTAGCAGTAAGAACCTCGACGATCTCCTTCTGGAATCTCCAATAAACGGTCCAGTAATCGGAATTGGCTGTCCAAGGACGTACGATGAAATTGATTGAGGAATCAGCAAGGGTATGCACCTCGATCCTCGGCGCAGGATCCTTAAGCACCTCCGGGTAAGACATTATTATATCCGTGATAATTCCCCGAGCCTTTTCCAGATCCGTACCATATGCGACAGAAACTATCATATCCACCCGTCGCTTATCGAGAGCAGAAGAATTTATGATGACACTACCCCACACGTTCTTATTGCTCATAGTTATGAGCTTATTATCCGCGGTCGTAAGGGATATTCCCATTATGTCCATGCTTTTCACACTCCCCTCGGTTCCATCTATGGAGACATAGTCTCCTATCTCAAATGGACGCTTCACGGCTATTATAAGACCACTGAAAAAACTCGCAATCGTCTCTTGGAGTGCAAGGCCCAACACGACACCGGAAACACCAAGTCCTGCAATGACAGGAGTAAGGTTGACACCGAAATCCTGCAAAATTGAGATTGCTGCAATAACCCAGATGATTCCATTCGCGGTCTTTCTCATGAGAGTAGCGAAAATAGATGATATCTTATTACGCTTTTGAAGGTTCTTGAAAAACTTGGATACGATCTTTGTAAGCAAAGATGCAACTACGACTATTATGACAAGGGCTATGATCCTGATGAGCATGGTCTGAGGATCGAAATAACTGATTATTTTTGAGATGAAGCCGCTTGCCTCCTGATTCAAAACATCCTGTTCCATATACCGTATATTATAAGAATAAGGGAGGTTTTGTCCTCCCTTATGATACTTATTTAGAAAGAAGTTCTGAAATGTCTCTTGCAAAGGCTGCAGGATTCTCAGGCATTATCCCTTCCTGCAGCATCGCAGAAGAGAGAACGATGGAAGAGAGCTTCTTCACAAACTCATCATCCTGACTGTCCTCTA
This sequence comes from uncultured Spirochaetaceae bacterium, assembly GCA_944392965.1. Lineage (GTDB taxonomy): Bacteria > Spirochaetota > Spirochaetia > Sphaerochaetales > Sphaerochaetaceae > Ornithospirochaeta. Next base: position 24,020 of record CALXYM010000008.1, read on the forward strand.
TCTTCTTGATAAGTGGAGAGTCCACGTTGATTTCAAGTATCGGCTTGATATCCCCGACATCAGGCCCTCCCATCTGTTTCATGATCCTCTGCATCTGAGCACTCGGATCGTTGTCATCATTTACAACGACAGCTGGGATATCAACGAGACGGGTTGAGATCCGGACATCCTTCACCTCCTCTCCAAGGGCGGCCTTGATCTTCTCAGCAAGGCTCTTCTTAGCCTCCTTCTTCTCATCCTCCCCTTCTTCTTTCAGGTCATCCATGGCACCTGCCTTATTGATGGCCTTGAGAGGTATCTTCTCATACTCGTAAACACTGCTGATCACGATCTCATCGATGTCATCGTCCATGATGAGAACCTCATAGCCTTTCTTCTTATAAGCATCAAGAAGCGGGGAAGATTTGAGCGTCTCCTCCTTTCCGCCTGTAAGATAATAGATTGCCTTCTGATCTGAGGGCATGTGCTCCTTATAGCTTCTGAGACTTACATAGCCATCCCTTGAAGATGAATGATAGCGTACAAGCTCCAAAAGGGCATCCCTGTTCGCATAATCGCTGTAGAGCCCTTCTTTAAGAGGTCTGTTGTATTCTTTTATGAACTTCTCATAAAGCTCAGGATTGTTCTCACTTATCTTCTTGAACTCAGAAAGGAGCTTTTTGACGGAGCTGTTTCTGATGGATGCCATCACCCTGTTCTCCTGTAAAATCTCACGGGAGACGTTGAGAGGCAGATCCTCACTGTCAATAATACCGCGGACGAATCTCAAATACGTCGGGAGAAGAGTTTTATCATCATCGGTGATATACACTCTCTTGACGTAGAGCTTCACCCCCGGACGGTAATCGGCATAGTTCATATCGAACGGCGCTTTCTGAGGAATGAAGAAGAGCGTCACATACTCCGTCGTTCCTTCGGCCTTCGTATGGATGTAAAAAAGAGGATCCTCCGTATCATAATAATTGTTCTTATAAAACTCCTTGTACTCCTCTTCCTTTATCTCACTCTTTGCCCTTCTCCAGAGCGCGGAACAGGTGTTTATCTGCTCGATGACATGTTCCGTCGTCTTTTCAGGCTCTCCCTTTTCATCCTTCTTCTCATAATTGTAATTCACCTTGTCATACTCAAGATAGATAGGATATGCGATATGATCCGAATATTTCTTTACAAGGCTTTCAATCTCATATCGATTGGCATAGGTATAACCATCCTCCGTCAGATAAAGGATTATCGTGGTTCCCTGTCCATCTCTCTCTGCTTCGGTTATCTCATAACTGCTCTTTCCGTCACTTGTCCACTTATAGGCCTTCTCCTCCCCTGCTTTTCTGGAAATGACCTCAATCTTGTCCGCGACCATGAATGCAGAATAGAATCCGACACCGAACTGTCCTATAAGGTTGCTGTCCTTCTTCTGATCCTCGGTAAGGGAGGCAAGGAACTTCTTAGTACCACTGGATGCGATGGTTCCAAGGTTATTATTTAAATCCTCCTCATTCATTCCGATACCGTTATCCTTGATTGTCAGTGTCCTCTTTCCTTCCTCGGTAAACGAGATGTCGATCCTTGGGTCAAAAGAGAAGCCCTTCAAGTCTCCATCCACAAGACTCAGGTATTTAAGTTTATCTATAGCATCTGATGCATTCGAGATAAGCTCACGTAAAAATATCTCCCTGTTCGAATAAAGGGAGTGGATAATAAGCTGAAGCAGATCAGTGACTTCAGTTTTAAATTTCTTTGTTGCCATTTGAATATCACCTCAGAAAATAAAATTATTCACAAAAAGATGAAACGGCAATACATTTGTGGAAAAAGAGGTTTTCATCTGCTATTCTTTTTATATGGATTTTTCAAGACCTGATAACGCACGTCTAATCAACCGCCTGAAAACCCTGTCAGCGATAAGGGAGAAGGAGAACATGACAAGAGCCGAGCTCTCAAGAGAACTCTTGATAAACAAGGTCTCCATCTCAGAAATCGTTGATGCCCTCATAAAGGAGGGGCTTGTAAAGGAAAGCGGAAAACTCGCAATCGACTCAGGCCGACCTGCGACGCTGTTAGATATCGATGTGAGAGCGGGTAAAGTGATCGGACTTGCGATCAGAGAAAAAGGCTGCCTGATAGCCGCAAGCGACCTGAAAGGGAAAATCCTCCGTCTTGAGCGTTTTCCAAGGGGAAGAGATGAAGAGGAATTAAAAGAAAACCTCCATGCATCACTTGAAAGGATACTGAGAAACGAGAGCGTCAGCATATATGGTGCGGTTATCGTTACTGAGGGAAAAGAGGATCTGAAAAGCATCCTCCCTTTCCCAAGCATCACGCTCCCTCCGATAGAAGCACAGGTAATAGCAGAAAGAAGAAGATGTGATGATGAGCTTGAGAAGATGCTCTTCATAATGGCTGGAGAACATATAAGTGCGTACTATGAAGGATTACGCCTTGATGAGTTCGGCCATATCAGGATAGCTCATGGAGAGCCCTGTTACTGCGGAAAGAACGGATGTTTAGAGACATTCTTCAGTGGAAAAGCATTTAAAGCGGAGGCAGAGAAAAGATACGGGAAGCCCATGGGAACAAGAGAGATCCTCATCCATAGCGAGATAATAGAGGAAAGGCTAAGGCCACTTGCCGTCTCAATAGCCCTGGCAACGGAAACTCTTGGAGCAGAGAGCACCATGCTTATAGGAGAATACTCCGAACTCAGGGATGAAGATTACGCCGCATTAAACAGCATGGTACTTTCCCTTCTTCCCGGATGGAAAAAAAATTACACGGTATTCAAAAGCATAGCAGGAGAATCAGGAATGATAGAAGGAGCCTGCCATGCGGCACTTGATCACTTCTTCTACAAAAGGGAACTGCTTGAGAAACTGAAGGAAATAGAGAAGCTTTAGATCCTGTTATCTTTCGAACGGAATACAACAAGGCAGATGAGCAGTACAAGATAGATAAGAAGAAGATTGTCCCAGCCGAGGATTACCACGCTGACAAGCATCGGTATAGAGACGAAAAGCAATGTCAGAATCACCGCAACGGGTATGGGAAGCGGACGCTGGAACTTATTTCTTATCACGCTTGAAAGAGTGAAGATGAATACCACCACGATAAGCTCCACCATCACAAAAAGAATCTCATCGCTTATCTCACTGTCAAGAACAGAACGCTGAGAAAAGGAGTCAGAGGTCTCCTCCTGAGATGGGATAACGACCGGCACATCCTCTTCAACAGCAGGAGGAACATCCTCGGAAGGAATGGTCACGCCCTCCTCTGTTTCCGTACCAGAAGGCTCCGTAATCATCTCGCTTATCTCCTCAACGATATTCACCGGGCGTGAAATGTCTTCCACGACCTCAGGCTCTATCTTCTCTTCCACGTCCACGGGATTAACGGCATCGGAAACGGGCATATCCTCCGTGACAGCATCTTCCACCACTGAAAGAGGAGTCTCTTCAACACCGATAGGCTCCTCCTCTACAAGAGGAGGATTATAAACTTCAACCGTCTCTACAATCCTATACTCATTCCCCGTATCCTCCTCGAGGATGACATCCTCCGGCGGAACAATCTCTTCCGTCGTAGAACATGAGATGAATATGAGAATTAAAAATAAAACGGTTAAAAACTTTTTCATTATCAGACTTTTAACAGAAAAAAACCTTTTTGGTTACACATAAAATGAAAAATACATAAAAAAACCGCTGATCTCCAGCGGCAACCTCCTTGTCCCGAAAAGAAACGGGGTGTCCGAGGTCACATGCCAGAACAATCAGTGCAACCCCTGAACACTAGAATTATCGCACGAAAGAGAATGTAATGCAAATTTTTTTTACAAGAAATTCACATTATTTTCAGAAAAATAAATGCAATCTTATGAAATAGACAACTTTTTTACTCTCTCTAGGTCAGTATGAACAATTATTAGAACCTCTAGCACTGATGACAACATATCTTTTTTCAAATCAAAAAGAGGAAAAGGAGGAATAATAAGACATGAGGAAAGGGAAAAATCCTTGAAACAGACATATTTTTATCTCCGTAAAGTACGTATTAGCCTTATTTCCTCCTCTTTTTATTGCAATAAGAGAGAATCTTTAACTAAAATTGACATATGACAGAATATAAACTTTCCAGAAGGATGAGGAAGATTGTCGAAGTGACAAACGACATCTATATCCGTTCAGAGGACCGTCCTTCGGAAGAAATGATAGATCAGGTAAATAACATGAGCCTAAATAAGAGATTGTTGAAAATTCTCCCAAAAGGTTCAAAGAATATATTAACAAGCTCATATATCATCCCCGTCTCATCAGGGGTCATTACAGGATATTATTTCTCGAATCCCCATCTTACTGCGATGGGACTCTCTCCTCTCATCATCTACTATCATGGAGGAGGATGGACATTTGGGAACATGGAGTTCTATGAGGTGTTCCTCTCTCATCTGGCAGAGGTGACTGGAGCGTGCATACTGAGTATCGATTACAGACTCTCTCCGAAATTCAAATTCCCCACTCCTGTGGAAGACTGCTATGATGCACTCCTATGGGCGGCAGAAGGAGCGAAATACTGGAAGATAGACCCGGACAGGATCTTCGTCGCAGGAGACAGCGCAGGGGGAAACCTTGCAGCAGTAGTATCGATTCTGGCAAGAGACAGGAAGGGGCCGAGCCTTGCAGGTCAGATCCTGCTCTATCCTATAACAGATGGAAGACTAAGAACGCTCTCCCTCGAGGAACATGCCGATACCCCGATGCTCAATTTAAAGAGACTGAGTTTTTATATCGACACATACGCAAGAGAGCCAAAGGACATACTCTCTCCTGCGTTCAGCCCTCTTCTGGCTCCTGATAAGACCCGTCTCCCACCAGCCCTGATATTGACAGCCGAATACGATCCCTTGATGGATGATGGATGTCTCTATGCGATGGAACTAGAGAAAGCAGAGACGCCGGTGAAGGCATTCACAGCTCCCGGTGCGTTCCACGGATTCATGATGTACCGTTATGCTTCAGGCCGTCTTGAAGGGGAATGCGCTATAAGGCAATTCGTATCAGGAAGGAATCTTAAGAATGTCCAATTCATCTCAGAATGCGTTCTTAAAAGAGAGGCCAAGACACATCACTCCATACTCGAGGAGAAGGATGAGAAAGACTGAGGATCAAGAAAGTACGCATTGCCTCTTGATTTCGCTAACGACAAGATCGTCCGCAGGCAAGAAACAGAGAGAATCAAGCTCATCCAGAGTCATCCAGCGGGCTTCCTCATGTTCGGTGAGAGTCACTTCTCCATCTGTTACACAACAGACGTAGCATCTCATCATAAGGTGGAATTTAGGATAATCGTACTCGACATCAGAGAGATGGCGAACTACCGTTATGGAAAGATGCAGTTCCTCTTCCAGCTCCCGTGATACCGCCTCTTCCCCGCTCTCTCCTTCTTCTATCTTTCCTCCGGGAAACTCCCAAAGATGAACAAAATCCCCGCTACCTTTTCTGGTAACGAGGACCCTATTATCTCTTACTATTACTGCAGCAGCTACATCAATTCGTCTCATCACTCTGTAACATCCGAGCCGAAATACTTCATCGATATCTCTCTCAGTTCCCCGCTCTCCCTGAGCTGAGCGATCGCGTTGTTCACAGCTTCAAGGAATTCAGGTTCTCCTTTTCTCACAGGAATGGAGACATGAGAGGGATTATCAGTCTCGGCAACAATCTTTAGAGGAGCATCGGGGTGGACTCTCATATAATCATAGAAGGAGACATCTGCATTCAATGTAGCATCCACCCTTCCCTGCTCCACAAGCAGGATTGTATCGGCAAGAGAATCGACACCTACTGCATTCGCCCCATAGCTCTCAGCAAGAAGGGAATAAGTAGAGGCAAGCGTGTTCGCCGTCGTCTTTCCATCAAGATCCTCAAAACTGCCGATCTCATTATTATCATCCTTGACTATGATGACAGTGTTGATATACGCATACGGATCTGAGAAATCATAGGCCTCTCGCCGCTCATCGGTAACCTCGACGCCGTTTGCAACGATGTCATAACGTCCAGAATTGAGACCTGCGAAAAGGCCATCCCACTCGCTCTCGTAAAACACAGGAGTGAGTCCCATTATCTCAGCGATTCTCGTTGCGACCTCCACATCGAAACCGACAAGAGCATCACTCTCATCATGGTATGTCCATGGCGCCCAGGTCCCTTCTGTCCCGATATAGAGGCTTCCTCTCTCTGTCACCGTAGATAGAAGATTATCACCTGCATCGCCCTCATCATTCTTTGTACATGATGAGAATGCCAATAAAACGATTATCGCAATTAAAGCTGTTCTTATTATTTTTTTCATTTATACTCCTCAGGCTTTGTCATAGCCGTATTTATTCAGTTTCTTCTCCCCATAGCTCTGGATCTTCGTCAAGACAGTGCAGAATATCAGGTAGATGAATGCGACCTCAAGATATAAGAGAAGAGGCTCATATGTACGAGCAACAATTCTCTGAGTCGCCATGAACATCTCCAGAACCGTGATATTTGCAGCAAGGCTCGTATCCTTCACCATTCCTATCAGAGAATTGGAAAGAGAGGGGAATGCGATTCTCAATGCCTCTGGATATATGATGTACCTCATCACCTGGAAGAAATTCAGTCCTAATGAAAGACCTGCCTCCCTCTGCCCATTTGGAATGGCTTCCAAAGCTGCCCTTATCGTCTCCGAGGCGTATGCACCCTCATTGAAGGAGAAAACGATGATTGCAGCTAAAAACGGTTCCAACGTGACACCGACGCTTGGAAGCCCATAGAAAACCACATAAAGCTGTACAAGAACAGGTGTGCCCCTGACTATCCATATATAAAAGCGTACGATATCCTTAAGAATCCTTATCCTCGCATACTGTATCGTCGCCGTGATTATCGCGATTATGAGTGCGAAGAAGAAAGATATAACCGTCAAAGGTATCGTCATCGTCAGACCTGGGATCAGGATCTGAGGAAAGGATGAGACAAGTATATTTATTATTCTGCTATCCAATGTTTCTCTCCGAGTTTTGATATTATATGGATTTTCCCTATGTTTCTCAAATACTTATTTATTATACCGACAGATAGAAAATAAGAATATCTGGGAAAGAGTCAATAGGGAAAAAGAAAAGCACCCGGTTAAAAACGGGTGCAAGCAAACAAAACTCTATTTAATCAGCCTATAGAGAAGACTGCAACAGTACCTGAGACCTCATAAGCTACGATTAAAAGCGGCTGTCCTATGGGACTCAGATCAGATGGGATGAAACAAAGTCCTTCCGGAGCAACATCCCCTCCTGTGACCCATTTATCGAGTTCTCCGTCATCATATTCCTCTGAACCGGGAACAGTCGTTTCAAAGTCCCTCGTATTCGAGTATGTGACGAACTCGGCAGAATATGGATCAGTTACATCATAAACCATTATTCCCCCTGTTCTCTCAAGTGCGAGGAAGGCATAGTATCTTCCATCAATCTCCCCTACCGTGACGCTCTCCGGTTCAGGACCTTTCTTACCGGAACGGTCATCCATGATGGCGTTATCATTCGAGGCGTTGAAATAAAGGGGAAGAGCGGAGGCTGTTATCCTTTCTGCATCATCGGCACTCGTGTATGTCAGAGAACCGTCAACTGCGGAATAGATCGTCATGCTCCTTCCTCCAAAGATATAGTCACATCCATCATTAAGACCATCATAGTCGGATGAATCAAAGAATACGACTTTCCCTTCCACATCGTAGCTTCTTCCAGCAGGAGATAGAGCACCGTCCTCAAACTCCACTTCCACCTCATTCAGATAATCTCCCCACTCCCTGCTGTCCCCCTCATTAGCGGTAACGATATAAGTCTCACCATCGACGGTATAAGTTGAGATACCATCTGCCATCCTTATTCCATAAAGACCAGGATAGAGAGAAGGAGAATATGCATCATCCTTCTTATCAAGGTCCACCGGAGTAACGGAATAATCCTCAAAGCCGAGAGAGACGATGGATGTAAAAGTAAGGGATTCAAGATTCAGAACTGCAACCGCATTCGCCTCCTGAAGGGTAACATATGCGTTTTTCCCACTCACACTGAGATATTCAGGCTCGAAATCACGGGATGGAAGAGAACCTTTCTTTATGATGATTCCAGAAGAGGTCAGCTCGTCCCTCCTCTCATCAAAGGAATCGAAGTAGATGGTATCAACATCTCCATTCTCAAGGTTTATTACACTCACGCTCCCTTTAGGATCCTCATTCTCATAACCGTTTCTGGGTTCCCCCTCATTTGCACTTAAAATCAGATCTCCTGAGAAAGTGACCATATCTGGCTGTACGCCAGAAATAAAGAGCCTGTCAAAAGTGATGGAACCATCCTCATTCACGTTGAACAATGCGATTCTTCCATCCTCCGAGTAGGATTCAGATTGAAGAGCTAAAGCCAGAAGCCTCCCATCCTCTGAGGTTGAGACACTTGTCATATCCCCATAGGAGAACGTGCTGTCATAGGCCTCAATCATGCTCTTAACATCGACATCCACACCTGAGAAACCTACCCCGTCATAACCGATTATACTGAGAAAGCCACTCTGACCGTTCACGGCATATGCCTTCTGTGAATAAGGGGAATAGGCGACGATCTCCATCACACCGCCATCCGTATTGAACATCCCGCTCTCATAGCGGCCAAGATAATTCAGAGTAAGATCAGAAGAAAACATGGTAGAACAGAGAACACATAAGGAAAAAACAAGGACAAAAAGTCTTTTCATAACTCCTCCTGATAGGATTATCTTCTTCCTGTTTTATCTCCATGTCTCAAAAATGTTACATCCTCATTAATTAACAAACACGCCCTCAGAGAGGGCGGAAATCATAATTCTGAAAGAGCTTCATCCACAATTGAAAGAGCCTTATCAATATCCTCATATCCTATTACAAGAGGGGGAACGAAACGGAGTACAGTATATCCTGCAGAGCATACTAAAAGCCCCTTCTCCCTGCACTTTGCAATGACATCGGATGGCTTTATCTTCAAGTCAAGACCGAGCATCAGCCCCATACCTCTTACCTCAGAGCACTTATCAGGATGCGCCTCCTTTATCTTTTCAAGACCAGATCTCAGGTATTCTCCTTTCCTTGCAGCCTCTGCGGCAAGACCATTTTCAAGCTCATCGAAAAGAACCAGGGAAAGAGCTGTCGCAAGAGCATTTCCTCCGAACGTAGAGGCATGATCTCCAGGGGAGAATATCCCCTTCGCCTTATCAAATGCGACGGTGGCAGAGAGGGGAACACCACAACCGATTGCCTTCGCAAGCGTCATGATATCCGGCCTTACGCCATAATGTTCAAATGCGAAATTCTTTCCTGTACGCCCAAGCCCGCACTGCACGCAATCGAATATCAGGAGCATGTCATTCTCATCACAGAGTTTCCTTACCCCCTTGATAAACGACATCTCAGCTGGAATTATTCCTCCTTCCCCCTGAACAGGTTCCATGATGACGGCACATGTATTCCCATCAATGAGAGTTTTAACGGAATCAAGATCGTTGTACTCCGCGTATACGATATCAGGAACCATGGGAGAGAACCCAACATGATACTTATCCTGGCCTGTAAGGGTGATCGCCCCATATGTCCTTCCATGGAAGCTATGATTGAACGAGATAACCTTGGTCCTTCCTGTCCTCGATCCATATTTTCTCACTGCCTTAAGAGCCGCCTCATTCGCCTCCGCACCGCTGTTGGCGAAAAACACCTCAGATCCTCCACTAAGCCTGTTAAGCCGGGAAGCTGCCTCAGGAGCCCACTTATTGTAATAGAGATTGGATACGTGGAAGAAACCGTCCTTCATCACCTCCTCCACCCTCTCCTTTATCTTAGGATTGTTATATCCAAGGGCATTCACTGCGATTCCAGCAACCATATCAAGATAGCTTTTACCATCGGTTCCATAGAGATAGATGCCATCGGCATGATCGATGCACAGATCCTGCGTCGCATACGTTTTCATATAATTCTCTTTCGCAAGGGCTATATAATCACTCATCATCTTCCTCCTCATTGTTAATCATCGTACCTATTCCCTGACTCGTAAACACCTCAAGAAGGATGGAGTGCGGCGTCCTACCATCGAGAACGTGGACACTTTTAACACCTTTTTCTATCGCATCCAGACAGCACTCGGTCTTTGGAATCATACCACCTTTTATGATTCCCTCTTTTATATAAGCCCTGGCATCATTGGCACTGAGCCTTCTTATAAGGGAAGAAGGATCATCCTTATCCTTCAAAATTCCTTCAACATCGGTCATGAATACCAGTTTCTGCGCACCTAGGGCTCCTGCTATCGCAGAGGCGGCATAATCTGCGTTTATATTATAGGTATTTCCATCCTCATCCACACCAACAGGGGATATCACAGGAACGAAATCAGCATCCAGCAAGGTATCAATAAGAGTCGGATCAACATTCTTTACAGAACCGACGAATCCCAGATCCCTTCCCTTCTCATCCATCTTCTTCTCACTTAAAAGCGTCCTTCCATCCTTACCGCTTATTGAGCAGGCATGGATGCCAACACTCTCAAGATCCTCTGCAAGTCCTTTCCCGATATGTCCTGAAAGCACCATCTCTGCAATCGTGGCAGTCTCCTCATCGGTAACACGGAGACCGTCTATGAATACACTCTCCTTACCGAGTCTCTTTAAAAGGGAGGATATCTCCTTACCACCGCCATGTACGACAACAGGATAGAGTCCTAGGTATTTGAGCATGGCAATGTCGGTAATGACAGCCTTCTTCAGACTCTCATCGAGCATCGCGGAGCCTCCGTACTTCACGACAACAATGCATCCCCGGAACTTCCTTATATAGGGGATTGCCTCGATAAGTACCTCCGCCTTCCTTATATATGATTCGTAGTCCATGCTAGCTCCTGTAATCTCCATTGATCTTCACATAGTCGTACGTAAGATCACATCCCCATGCACTCGCCTTCTCTTCCCCGTCTTTCAAAACTGCGAGAACCGATACGCTCTTCTCCAGAAGAATTGTCTTTGCCTTCTCCTCATCAAAAGATACCGGCACACCATCCTTCAAAACCTCTATTGCCCCTTTTGCAGAGGAAAAGACGAGGGATACATCATCGGGGTTGAAATCCGCACCGCTGTAGCCCATTGCACAAAGTATCCTTCCCCAGTTGGCGTCACTGCCAAAGAATGCGGCTTTAACAAGATTGGAAGAGACGACTGAACGAGCAAGGAGACGTGCATCCTTCTTGCTTTTTGCCCCCTCGACCTTCACCTCTATGAAGCGACCGGCGCCCTCGCCATCTTTTGTAATGAGACAGGCAAGGGTTGATAGCACGTAATTCAAGGCCTCTTTGAACTCTTCAGCCTCCGCACTTTTCTCCACTATCTCGGGAGTTTCGGAAGCTCCATTTGCAAGAACGAGGCACGTGTCATTCGTGGATGTGTCCCCATCGACGCTTATCATATTGAAAGTATCTTCAACCCCGGAGCCCAGCATCTTCTGAAGGAGAGAAGATGAGATATTTGCATCTGTGATTATGAACGCGAGCATCGTTGCCATGTTCGGATGGATCATACCCGAGCCTTTCGCAAAACCCGTCACAGTGATATCCTTTCCCCCAATCCTGATAACAGCGCTTGCCTCCTTGCGGAAGGTGTCTGTTGTAAGGATCGCCTCACTTGCATCCATGAGAGCCTCGGAGGAAGGAGACAGATTTTTTACAAGCTCCTTAATTCCCCCCTCTATCTTCGCCATAGGAAGGGGAACTCCGATGACCCCTGTGGAACACACGAAATAAGCATCCTTATCCCCCTTGAGATATGAAGCTGCAAGACGTGCCATTTCAGCAGCATCCTCATCACCCTGTTTCGAGGTGCATGCATTAGCATTTCCACTGTTTACGATGATTCCATGCTTTACGCTCTTGAGCACAGAGATATCATATTTTACAGGAGCAGCTTTAACCTTGTTCGTAGTGAACGTCCCGGCAGCACTGCACTCCCTCTCTGAGTAGACCAGGGCCATATCCTTCTTTATCTTCTTTATCCCTGCATGCAAACCGGAGGCCATGAAGCCATTCGGCATCCTCATCTTATCCTCAACAATCATATTCCCGCCTTCCTATCAAGAGCCTCGGTTTCATCAAACCCAAAGGCTATGTTCATGTTCTCCACGGCCTGTCCTGCCGCACCTTTCATCAGATTATCTATGGCACCAATCGATATGATACGGTTTGCCCGCTCATCAATCCTGAATGATATGTCACAGAAATTCGTTCCCCTGACATACCTCGTCTCTGGAATGTAATCTGTAATACGGATAAAAGGCTCAGAAGCATAGCATGAGATATATGCCTTATCCACGTCATCTTTGCTAACACCTTTTTTGAGAGATGCATAACAGGTGGAGAGTATTCCCCTCTGCATCGGAATGAGATGGGGGGTAAATGATATCACAACGTCAGATCCGGAAGCGAAAGAGAGCTCCTGCTCTATCTCAGGGGTATGCCTGTGGCCCGCAACCCCATAGGCCTTCACGCTCTCATTGACCTCGCAGAACAAATTCGCCGTTTTCTCACTCCTTCCTGCTCCACTTACCCCGCTCTTCGCGTCCACTATTATCCCGTCAGTCTCCACAAGTTCATGTTTAAGAAGCGGATAAAGCGTCAGAATCGAACAGGTGGTATAGCATCCTGGATTCGCAATAAGATGAGCATTCTTTATCTCATCGCGATGAATCTCAGGAAGACCGTATACAGCCTCCTTTAAAAGATCAGGGCTGTGATGCTCGCTCTTATACCATGATTCATATACATCCCTCTTCTTAAGGCGGAAATCAGCCCCGAGATCAATCACGACCTTCTCTCTCAGGATATCCCGTGTCACCACCTTGCTTGCAAGACCATGTGGAAGGGCAAGGAATATGACATCACTAACGGATGCCGCCTTCTCAATATCATCTTCCATCAGAAGAGAATCAACCTTCCTGTAAAAGGAAGGATAGACATCAGAAAACCTCTTCCCCTGATAAGAGTGTGATGCAAGATAGCTCAGTTTGACATCCTTATGTGAAGAAAGAATATTCACGAGCTCACACCCTGCGTATCCAGTCGCTCCAATAACAGCTGCTTTAATCATACCAACTCCGTGTAGGCATAATTATACAAGAATTGAAAGAATAATCCATAGTTTTTGTATAAATATTCATAAAAAATGAATTTTTACACTATTTTCTTGGTTATTCATTCAGATTCCTGTTCTCCATCTGTATTCAGAGCGGACACAGGAGCTATTTATCCTCGATGATTTCCTTAGGAGGCTCCCGTAATAGCTCTGGATTTGTAAGATATTTCTTGAGCAGTTTCATCGCAGAAGCATAATAATAGCCATCACATATTCTCTCATCCATGTTCAGAATCATGTCAATGACTCGTCTCTTTCTCACAGAACCGTCCTCATCGAGGAACAGATCCCCTCTCTTTGCACCAAAAGCAATGAAAAGCGGAACATTTCCGAAATTATAAAGGTGATGAAAGATCGGAGGAATGTTCAATGATGCCATGTTCGTTATGAAAAGAGAACCATGGAAAGGAGAGACCTCGGTAAGAGCTCGGGGAAGAAGTCCAAAATAATCCAACGTCTTTAGAAGGAAGATCGCTCCTTTTTTAATAAGACCTGGAATGTAGTTTAAAAGCATCGCAGTCTTATCTACCGAGTTTTCCTCAGCCTCATATACTTCCGTCAACGTCTTATTTACAACCTTATACACATCATAGATCGTATATTCCGGTTTGAAATGCATTTTTACGGTAGTATCAAGCCATCAAGAGACATCTTCTTCTTGACGACGAGATTGACCACAATGTCATTTCTTGCGTAAATCTTCTGTCCTCTTATGAACCGGTTTACCGCAGGACGCTGAGAGACTGCACGTACATATGATGCTAGTATGACATGTAGCATTCCGATGCTGTCATAACCTTCTTGCCTAAGTTCCCTTATCATGGCCTCAGCATTAGCAGTTTCAAAACTTATCTCAATATGATTCTGTGCATCACTCCTTTCTACCATGATATAAGGAATAATAGCGGAATATGGACTGAGATGAAGTCTTCTACCTTCTTTCTGTCTTTTTGCCATGCTTTCATTATATCACAGAGGTACTCACTTTGACTTCTTCCACATCTTCCTTTTTCATCATAAATATTTATAAAAATCCTGTAAAACCGGATACAAATAATTAATATCGAATAACTGTATGCTTTTTCTTTTTCTATTTATAATATGCTGAGAGCGATATTCAGTAAAAAAAAAGAATATCCTACTTTTCAATGATTTATGGGAATGATAGTGCTTTTTTTCATCTTGAAATCCATAAAGATATCTAAAATCCCAAATAAAGCATGTATTTTACCCAAAATTCAAGATCTTTCTGATTATCAAAAGGTGTATATGAGGTTAATATATTATTATGGCGAGAAAGAAGAACCCTTATGGGATGCAGAACTATACGAAAGCGGACAGGGTTGCGAAGATAATCGGACAGAAAATCCTTGCCCGGGAGTTCCAAGTGGGACAGAACCTTCCCTCTCAGGAGGAGTTTGCAAACTTCTTTTCCGTCTCCACACGATGCATCAGAGAAGCGTTTAAAATCCTCGAGGCAAAGGGCCTTATCGAGATCGGACAGGGAAAACGAGGTGTTGTAAAAGCTGACAATCTGGACACCCTCGTGGAAAACCTCTCTGCATCCATGGTAAACAGAAGCATCACAAACCGCAAACTCATAAACGATCTTCTAGAAGTGAGGATGAACCTTGAGGTATCTGCGGCAAGAACCCTTTCCCGTCTCAACGACAGGGAATTCACGGTAAAAGTGCTATATTCGATGATTACCCGTCTCGAACTTCTCGTACAGGGGCTTGAGAGGAACCAGGATCCCAGAATGTTCAAAGAGGTGAAGGATCTCGATTACGAGTTCCACACCATGATAATGCACAGCAACAACAATATGATATTGAACACAATACTGAACGATCTGGGACCTCAGCTGAGGAAAATACTCGAACAAGTTGAGGAGAGTATTGCGGAGCTCAAAAGAAAAACGGTAGATTACAGATATCTTGTCGACGCGATCCGAGATGGGAATACGGATCTTGCCGTTGCTCTGACAGTGGCGGCGACATCTAACGTGAAACTCAAGATAGATAAAATGGATTTCTGATGTCTGAGATTGTAAGGATAGAACATGCAAATGTGAGAAGGGATGGGAAACTCATATTGAGAGATGTATCCCTCCATTTCAATGAGGGAGAGCATATCGCGATAGTAGGTCCGAATGGGGCGGGAAAATCCACCCTGCTTGATGTGATATCAAGACATGTGTACCCTCTGGCCCTTGATGAATACAAAAGTATCCTTTTCGGGAAAGAGAGATGGATGAGAAGTGAGCTTGATAAGCTCATAGGTGTTGTATCCGAAAGGAACGCGACATTTCTAAACACCTCATACACCATCAGGGAGATCGTGTGTTCAGGACTTTATTCCTCCCTTGGATTCGACTTTCATCATCAAATAAGAGAAGAAGACTGGAAAAGAGCAGATGAGGAACTTAAACGTGTAAGCCTCTATGATAAGAAAGATAGGATCATGAACACGATGTCAAGCGGAGAGAAAAGAAGAATAATGCTTGCCCGTGTCAACATAAACAGGCCTCCTCTCCTACTTCTTGATGAGGCATCCTCTGCTCTCGATTTTCCATCCAGAGCATCGCTGAGAAGATTAATAAGCACCTATGCTGAAAACAGCACTGTGGTAATGGTTACACATGAGTTGAGCGAGATAATCCCTGAAATCAGACGTGTGATACTGATGAAAAATGGGAAGATCGTAATGGATGGGAAAAAAGAAGAGGTCCTGAGAGAAGATACCCTCTCCGATCTTTTTGAAGAAAAGGTCCATGTGAGCAGAAGCGGAGAGATTTACACGGCATACTGCTAACAAAATTAACAATTTATAATTTTTCTAGTGTACAATCAGAAAAAGGAGGAATTATGAGAGCAAATATCATATTCCATTCAATTTCCGGAAATCTCTATCTCATCGCATCATCCATAAGGGATGCGTTAATGAAAGAAGGCATCGATGCCCGCCTTTATAGGGTTGATGATCAGGACCTGCATCTGCTTGCAGCAGACAGGAACGATGTAAACGAGTATTACGAGGACATTCTCGCCCTTCCTCCTGCGAAAAATGAGAAACTGCTTAATGCCGATATAATAATGGTGGGAATTAAAAGCGTGTTTGGAATGCCGTCTGCGGAGATGAAGGCATTTTTAGACGGGACGATGGATCTTTATGAGAAGAGAAGCCTTGAAGGGAAATACTTCTACCCGTTCGCAACAAGTTCCATAAGCTATAAGGACTCTCTCGATGCCATAGAAGCCGTCGAGAACTGGGCTCACCTGATGGGACTGGTATCGCTGGATTATCCTCCATACATGCATAAGGATGGTCTCATGATGCCTAGCCGCCCCGGAGAGGAGCTTGAGATAACCACATCCCGCTTGGCATCAGCCGTGAAATCAGTCTTTTCGTAGCTTTGAGAGGAAATACTTCACATACCTGAGAAGTGTCTTTCCCCTATTACTCTTCTTGATATCCCTTGCCGCTTCGCGTACGGGGAT
Source organism: uncultured Spirochaetaceae bacterium (assembly GCA_944392965.1). GTDB lineage: Bacteria > Spirochaetota > Spirochaetia > Sphaerochaetales > Sphaerochaetaceae > Ornithospirochaeta. The sequence goes on from CALXYM010000008.1 coordinate 40,740, forward strand.
ATTCTGGTTCTTCTGTGCTCTCTTCATCTCATCCCAGCGTCTGACAAGCCAGAGATACATATCACCTTCCGTATAGCCCGGAAACTGAAAAAGAATATGTTCCTCCCTTATCGCTTTTACGATCGGAGCATAGACGTTCTTATACCAGCTGATTGCTGCCTGTTCAAAAGGAATCTCCGCTTTCTGACCTTGATTGATGAAATACTTATGGACAAGAATATGATTAACCATTTCCGGATATGCACCGGGAGAAGTGAATACGATCTCTCCCATCGGAAGATAGGATGGTTTGTACTGCTGGATGAAGGCGTTACGTTCATAGGTGACGACCCTGCGTTTGAGCGTCCGCATCGTCATTCCCTCTTCTAGAGGAATCTGACTGTCCAGCTCTACGACTTCTGCATCTATGAACTCCACCCCCTGCGCCTTGGCAACAGATACTCTATGATTGCCATCTCTGACGAAATACCATCCTCCAAGGGAGAAAACGGAGATGGGAGGAAGAACAACATCGTTAAGAACGGCCCTATCCACGCTTTCCCATCGCTGTCGGAGCATCTCCTTCTTAGGAAGGAAAGCGGATGAGAAATCATGGTAGCGTCCCTCGGATCCTATGATCTTACTCACAGGAATGCACTGCATCCCCTTATAAGTCTCACTCTTCGGTTTTATTATGCTCGTGACCTCGTAAAATGAGAGAAGATCCGTGTTTTTCCATGTGAGAGTATTAAATATGGACTGGAAACGGGCCCGGGTCTTTGCTTTTGAAAAATCATCACCAACGCTCATCAGCTCACTCATCTTCCATCTCCGATATCATCATCTTCAAGAATGTAATTCTTATATACGTTTATAACCTGCGTATCCTTGTATCTCCTTATCCTCTGATCATTCATATCTATTAAATGTACATGCCCATGCAAAAGATACTTAGGATGGAATTTTTCCATGAACCAGAGAAAACAATTAAATCCTCTGTGGCAAAGATCTTCTCCATCCCCGAGTCCGCGTGGAGGAGCGTGGGTTATCAAGATGTCCAGATAGCGGCCGTATCTCATCTTGTTATATAAGAGATGTGGAATGAGTCTCCGGATCCTGTTTTTCATCTGCCCTTCACTGTACTGACTCTTACCATAGTTATATAACATTGAACCACCAAGTCCCGCGACAAGAAGTCCGCTATTCTTCAAGCGGATGACCTTACCATCCAAAAGCATCCCAGGAAATACGAGGGGCATTATGGGAGAGAAATTAGGTCCCATCACAGGGCCTTTTCCCATCGCCCTGTCAAAGTCCTCCAGATTATGATTCCCATATACGTATATGACATCCTTTTTCAACACGGTCTGGATATAATCATAATACCGCAGAGGAAGATCCCCGCTACTTATGACGAAATCCACATCCTTATAACGCTCTGGGGCGTTCTCCGAGTATATCAAAGTATCTGTTGCATCTGAAACGCAGAGAATCTTCATACCACTATTATAATGATTTCCCTCCCTTTATATAAAGAGATAAAAAAGGCCACAAATCCCGGTTACGGAATCCGTGGCCTTTCCAAGTAAGGGAGAGGATACTGAATCAACAGCATCGCAGTCCCTTTACAGAGAATGAGTGATTACAGGATCTCTCCTATGACCTCTCCACATCTCTGATAGAATGCAAGACGCTCCTTCGCATCCTCGGCAGCCTTAGCAAAGAGCTCATCAGCATGCTCCGGGTTCGTCTTGTAAAGGGATGAGTACCTGACTTCTCCCTTGATGAATGTCTCATAATCAGCTGTTGCTGGCTTTGTCTCCCAGGTGAACTTCTTTCCTTCCTCTCCGCTAGGATTGAAGCGGTAGAGTGGCCAGTAACCTGCCTCGACAGCCTTCTTTGCCTCAACCTGAGAATATCTCATGTTGATACCATGGTTGATACATGGTGCATAGCAGAATACGATTGAAGGTCCCTTATAAGCTACAGCTTCCTGCAGACACTTCTGAGCCTGCTGCCTGTTGTAACCGAGAGCACAGGATGCAACATATACGTGACCATAGCTCATGCACATGAAGCCCATGTTCTTCTTTCCTACCTGCTTACCTGCATTTGCGAACTTTGCAACTGCTGCGATAGGTGTTGACTTGGATGCCTGTCCACCTGTGTTGGAGTAAACCTCAGTATCGAGTACGAGGATCGTAACGTTCTTGCCAGAAGCGACAACGTGGTCAACTCCACCGTATCCGATATCGTAGGCCCATCCGTCTCCACCGATGATAAGGACGTCCTTATCAGAGAAGTAGTCCTGGAGCTCCCTGACCTTTGCAAGAGATGCCTTGTTAGCCTCTGTCTCCTTCTCCTCTGCAAGAACCTTCTGTACTTCCTTCTGAGCTGTGATGGAAGCCTCTGTGTCATCCTCCCAGAGTGAGAGACTCTTCTCGATAGCACCTTTAAGCTCTGCTGAACATCCAGCTGCGAAGAGCTCGTCGATCTTAAGCTTCAACAGGTTCCTGTTGCTGTCGATGGCAAGGCGCATACCAAGACCATACTCAGCATTATCCTCGAAGAGTGAGTTACCCCATGCCGGACCCCTTCCATCAGCCCTCTTTGTATAAGGAATGGTTGGGAATGTTCCAGAGTAGATTGAAGAACAACCTGTCGCGTTAGCGATAACAGCTCTTTCTCCACAGATCTGAGAAAGCATCTTCACATACGGAGTCTCTCCACAACCAGCACATGCACCGCTGAACTCGAAGAGAGGCTGCTTGAACTGGAGACCCTTTACAGTGTTCATGTTAAGTCCATCGAGGTTGTCATATGTAAGAGCTTCGAAGAACTCTGAGTTAGCAGTCTCGCCAGCCTCTCTTTCTACAGTAATCGGGCTGAATGAGAGAGCCTTCTCCTTTGCAGGACAAGCTTCGATACAGACTCCACAACCCTGACAGTCCTCTGGATATACCTGGATCTTGAACTGAAGTTCTCTATCGTTCTTCGTGTTGCTCTTGATCGTATGGAATGTCGCAGGTGCGTTAGCAAGATCTGCTGGGAGAATCTGCTTTGCCCTGATGGCAGCATGAGGACAGGACTGTACACACTGGTTACACTGGATACACTTTGAAGAATCCCAGTGAGGTACGAATGCTGCAACTCCCCTCTTCTCAAGCTTTGCCGTTCCGGTTGGAAGAGTTCCATCGAAAGACATTGCAGAGACTGGGATGTTGTTTCCTTCCATGTGCATTACAGGCTCGATGATGCTCTTTGTAAACTCGTCTGCGTCATCGCTGATGAGTCTCTTTGGCTCATAACTCTTTGTAATCTTCTCAGGAACCTTTACCTCTACGAGAGCTGCGGAAGCGCCATCAATAGCTGCATAGTTCTTGTTAACGACATCCTCACCCTTCTTAAGGAAGGTCTTCTTAACGTACTTCTTGATAAGCTCAATTGCCTCCGCCTCCGGAAGGATGGCACTGATCTTGAAGAACGCTGCCTGCATGACTGTGTTGATCTTTGTTCCAAGTCCTGCCTTCTCAGAAATCTCAAGAGCGTTGATGTTGTAGAAGTGAATCTTCTTCTCGATGATCTGCTCCTGCATCTTCCTTGTCAGGTGATCGAATACCTCATCTGAAGGAATCTGGCTGTTGAGAAGGAATGTTCCACCTGGCTTGAGAGCTGAGAGCATGTCATAGCGTCCGATGTAAGCTGGGTTATGGCATGCGACAAAGTCAGCATGGTCGATGAGCCATGGCATGTCGAGCTTGCTCTCACCGAATCTGAGGTGAGAAACTGTGATACCACCACTCTTCTTTGAGTCATATGCGAAATATGCCTGAGCATTCTGGTTCGTATTGTCTCCGATGATCTTGATGGAGTTCTTGTTAGCTCCAACAGTACCATCTGAACCAAGTCCCCAGAACATACAGGAGACAACACCCTTCGGTGTGACATCGATAGGATCACAGATTGGGATGCTCCTCTTAGTCACATCATCATTGATACCGACTGTAAAGTCGTGATGTGCATCCTTGCTTGCGAGGAAGTTGAATACGGAGAGAGCATGGGTAGGAGTGAAATCCTTTGAAGAAAGACCATAGCGTCCTCCGATAACCTTGATACCCGTCCTCTTCTCAAGATCAAGAGCTGCAACAACATCGAGATAGAGAGGCTCACCAGGTGCGCCCGGCTCCTTCGTCCTGTCAAGAACAGCGATGCGCTCAACACTCTTTGGAAGAGCGGAGACGAAGTGCTTTGCACTGAATGGCCTGTAAAGTCTTACCTTGAGGAGACCAACCTTACCACCCTTCTTGTTCACATAGTCAACAACCCATTCGAACGTATCTGCGGCACTACCCATTACGATTACGACATCCGTCGCATCCGGAGCTCCGACATAGTCGAAGAGGTGATACTGTCTTCCTGTGATGGAAGCAACCTTGTCCATGTATTTCTGTACGATCTCAGGAACAGCGTCGTAATACTTGTTTACTGTCTCTCTTCCCTGGAAGTAGACGTCCTCATTCTGAGCTGCAACCTTCGTCTTTGGATGCTCTGGTCTCTGAGCTCTTGCCCTGAAGCGCTCGATGTACTTCTCATCAACGAGAGTCCTGATATCATCATAGCTGATCTCTTCTACCTTCTGGATCTCATGGCTGGTTCTGAATCCATCGAAGAAGTTGAGGAATGGAACCTGAGCCTCAAGAGTTGAAAGGTGTGCGACAAGCGCGATGTCCATGGTTTCCTGAATGGAGGAAGCACATGTCATAGCAAATCCGGTATTCCTACATGCCATGACATCGGAATGATCTCCGAAGATGGACAGGGACTGTGCTGCAAGGCTTCTCGCGGAAACATGGAAAACCGTAGGAATCATCTCTCCTGCGATCTTGTACATGTTTGGAATCATGAGAAGAAGTCCCTGGCTGGCGGTGAACGTTGTAGTAAGAGCACCCGCAGCTAGAGAGCCGTGTACAGCACCGGCGGCACCCGCCTCTGACTGCATTTCCATGATATCTACTTTCTTACCCCAGAGGTTCTCTCTCCCTGTTGAGGACCACTGCTCCGCATACTCGCCCATAGGTGAGGATGGAGTAATTGGGTAAATTGCAGCAACTTCGCTGAACGCATATGCTATATGCGCGGCCGCGGTATTGCCGTCGATTGTAACCATTTTTTTGTCTGCCATTTTCAGTTACGCTCCAATATAAATATGATTAACACGGCAAAGGCCGTGAATATGTCACCTTTAAGAATAAATCAAGTTCCCTTACTTTACAACAGAAAAGAGGTACAAAGCTCGATAAAAATTCAATAATGAAACCTTGTTCCACTCCAGATTGTCAAAGAAAAACTCTTTTTGCACATTATCGTACTAACTGATTATTTCAGATTAAGTTGTAACCTTGACCGCCAGGGAGAGCACGATATCGGTAAAGGCGTCTATGGAGAGTTCGAAATCGGAGGAAATCCATTCTCTTATTATCCCTATTATGCCACTGACACAGAAGATGTAATTCAGCCTCATCCTCTCCTCATTCGATTCGGTGGAAAGATGTTCATAACGGGTAAGAGCAGTCTTTATTATCTTCTCCATGAAGCTGTCATCGCGTCTTTTCACCACCATTATCGTGATAAGTTCAGAATTTTCTTTTATGAATGCGAAAATGCTCCGTATGGCAAGCCTGAAATCCTTGTCATACCCCTCTATCACGGGAAAACGGGAAATTATATCATCCTCGATATCCGAGATGACCTGCCTCGTATCCTTATAATGAGAGTAGAACGTGGATCGGTTTATATCCGCTTTCGTGCAGATATCGCTTATTGAAATCTTCGCAAAATCCTTCTCCTCCATGAGAAAGATCAATGCCTCCTTTATCATGCGGCGGGTCATGGCAACCCTTCTGTTCTCACCCTTCATAATTCCTCCTCAAAAAAATACACATTTCTCATGTTGGTAAAACGACAGAAGATCAATGATCTGTTGTATACACATCGTTTCAATAAAAACTGTCTGTTGTTTTTACAACATGCTGTAGATATTATGAAAATGTGAGACAGGAGGTCAAGAACATGAAAAGGATTTATCTTGTAACAGGGGGCATGGGACATCTTGGAAGCACGGTAATCCGTACCCTCTCACTCAGAGGAGAGAGGATAAGGGCTCTCATACTTAAAAACGACAAAGGTCAAAAGGCCGAGGGAATTGAATACTTCTATGGGGACGTGCGGGACAGGGAAAGCATGAAGCCCTTCTTCTCCCATGAAGAGGACGAAGAACTTTATCTCATCCATACCGCAGGCATTATAAGCATCCAGGACAAAGGGATGAAAGACCTATATAACGTCAACGTGGAGGGAACAAGGAACATACTCAGTCTAGCGAAAGAATATAGTGTGAAAAAAATGGTATACGTAAGCAGCGTCCATGCAATCCCTGAAAGGAGGGACAGGGCAACGCTGAGAGAGATTGAATACTACGACCCCAAAGCGGTATATGGAGAATATGCGAAAAGTAAGGCAGAAGCCAGTAATCTCGTCCTTGATGCGGCAAAAGATGATCTGTTTGCCATGATAGTCCTTCCCTCCGGAATAATAGGTCCGGGGGACATGGGCCGAAACCATCTTGTGCAGATGTGCCTGATGTTCCTTTCAAACCGCCTTCCCATGGGAGTGAGCGGTGGATATGACATGGTGGATGTGAGGGATGTGGCTGATGGCATATTGAGAGCTCTGGATAATGGAAGGAAAGGAGAGAGCTACATTCTCTCCGGATCATCCGTCTCCATAAAAGAACTCATAAGATACATGGCGAATGCATCAGGTAAGCGGGTAAAGCCATGCGTGCCGATCTTCATGGCAAAGATACTCTCTCCCCTCTTTGAACTTGATGCCAAGAGGAGGAGGAAAAGACCACTTTTCACCCGCTACAGTCTCCAGACGCTTGAAAGCAACACACGCTTTTCCCATGACAAGGCCGCAATCGAACTCGGATATTCTCCAAGGGACGTCTCAGAAAGCGTAAATGATATGGTAGCGTGACGGTACCATTCAGGCAAGCCTGAAGGCTTCCATGGAGTATCCATGGTCTTTTTCCTCGTTCACTGATGCCATGCTTCTTAGGTGCATTGCTGCACGTCCGTCCACAGTGGGCATCTCCAGAGGCTTAACTTCGCCGGCGTCCCCGGCTAAGGCCTTCAGGCCAAAGGATTCAAGATTGAGGGCAGCGTTCCTGTCCCGATCCTGTCTGGTATGGCATACCTTGCACTCCCACTCCCTGTCACTGAGTGTCAGCTCCGCATTATGCCAGCCACATATATGGCAGGTTCTCGACGATGCGAAGAACCTGTCCGCTGTCATAAGTGTTTTCCCATAAAAGAGGCTCTTGTATTCAAGCTGCCTCCTTATCTCAAAGAATGACGCATCCTGTATGTGCTTCGAGAGCTTATGGTTCTTCACCATCCCGGAAACGTTCAAATCCTCGATGACTATGACCTCCGCTTGGCTGTCGCAGACTATCTTCTTCGTCATCTTGTGGATGCTGTCCTTCCTGATGTTGGCTATCTTCTCATGAAGCACCGCTATCTCAGTCTTAAACTTCTTCCAGTTTTCTGAGCCTTTCTTCTTTTTTGAAAGGAGTTTCTGTAAATGCCTGAGCCTCTTCTCATACTGCTTCAGTGTTCTCGGATTCTCATACTCCCTTCCATCAGAACATACGGCAAGACGTTCAAGATTGAGGTCGATGCCGATCACCTTGGGCTTTTCCGGCAGTTCAGGGACGGGGGCTTCAAGGCCGTCGTCGAAGAGGCATGAGGCATATACTGTTCCTGAAGGATTCACAGTCACCGTGATGTTCTTAAGCTTCCCGATAGGCTTCCTGTGTATTACCGCCTTAACCCAGCCGATGCCCTGTACATAGATACGACTGTTATTTACATCCACCTTGCCTTTCTGCGGAATCCTGAAGCTCTTCTTCGAGCGGTGCTTTGTCTTGAATTTGGGATAAGCTGCATCCTTGCGGAAGAACGCCTTGAATGCGGATGAGAGGTCAGCCGACACACACTGAAGCGTCTGGGCAGGAGCATCTGAAAGCCAGGGGAAAGCAGGCTTGAGGGAATGTGAGCTATGAAGTTGTTGAGGTCGAATGCCGTATGGCTCTCTTTCCTTCTAGTATAGGACTTGCTGCAGTATTCCAGAAGGCGGTTCCAGACAAAGCGGCAGCAGCCGATGATCCTTGTCATCTGCTGTCCCTGTTCGTCTGTCGGATAAAGCCTGTAACGGTACGCCTTCTGCATGTAAGTAACATAGCATGAATTTGAGCTTCCATTTCAAAATCTGAAAAAAAATCCGCATTCTGCCACTATGCGAGCATAAGGGGTTATCTGCGGGAGATTTTATATCCAGTGAATACAACATATGGAACCCCACAGAAGATCCATATCATCGCAAACGGTATGGTTTCTTTATCCCTTTATCTCTTCCCATGCCCAGATCCGGAAAAATAAAGGCAATCAACAAAGCCATACCAGAAGGGACTGTTATCTTCTACGCCTCACCTAATTGGAATTGCTCCTACAGGGAATGGGCCGGCAAAACATGGAAGAAAATAAGAGGGATCAGCAGCGATATAATCAACAGGATTCAGAATGCAGGCTCTTATGAATTCTCTCTTCTTCGTTTCCGGGAAAAGGCTACGTCAATCTATGATTTTAAAATCTATAGGGAAACCGGAAAGACATGACCTGATCCGGATACTCAACCCTTTTTCCTGCACCAGACGAACCTCATGTCTCCGATATCCTCCTTCACTTCCTCCTTCCCCAGCCGTACAGCTGTAAACATCTTGCCTGGCGTTACATCAACGAGGATCGGCTTAAGAAGCGATCGTTCCGAGAAGATGTTGAAAATGGTATCAGACCCAAGCCTTCTCAGAAAACTATCATTATCTCCAATGACAGGAGGGGCAAAAGGAGGCTCAAGATAGACCAGCAGCTTCTCAATGCCTTGCGGCACGAATTCTGAAATAAAGAAATGCTGCCTCAGTTCCTCATGATCGGCTACAGGGATGAAATCGTACTGCTCCTTGAGCTTCTCAACCTGAAGGTAATTCTGAGACCTCCAGAGATTTATGAAATCCCCTATCTCCTTTTCTCTTTCCTCCGGGGTCTTTTCCGCTGACCTGCGCTGTTTCTCGTTGTATTCATCTATGGCTTTCTGCTTCTTCCTTTCCACGGATCTGCGATAGACAAACAATGATGCGATGCCGATGATCACGAGGATTGCGGCAATCATCAGCCATACATGCTCCTTAAGCCAGGTAACTACAGCCCCGATTGCCACTCCGGCAATTACAAGACCGATGAGCATCCCGAAACAGCCTCCATCGTCTATATAATAGGTATTCGTCACAAAATCGTAACCCGGTTTCTTCCTGCTCATTTCTAAGATTCTTCTTCAGGGATAAAGAATTATATCATACTGCATTCTTTCTGTATCTGCTGATACAGCATTAACTTATATCAATAGTGTGATAACACAGAAAAAGAATGAGCATCTATCAAGGTTATGAAACTTCTTCTCTCTTACCTCTCACCACCCTTCTTTACAGGACGGCCCACCTGACCTTTTCTTGAAAGAAGCCAGGTATAGGTATTCTCATCGATCACATACCTACCACCGATCTTCTTCACCCCTCGTTTTTTAAGTTTTGCAGAAACGGAAGCAACGGATACTCCAAATTCCGCAGCGACATCTTTGACTGTGCGAACCATAAAAACCTCCCCTTTTGCAAATATTCCACACCTCAGGGAAGATTTTTATCTAAATATTTCCTTTTGTCAACTTCTCAAACAAACAATACTCCTTCTATTATAAGCAGTTATATAAAATTAAAAAAACGGATTAACAAAAAATTATTTAAATTGAACATATTTCAATATTTTCACATGTTGTCGCTAACAGTACTTAAATATAAGCACCAGCAAGATAAAGCCCTTGAAAGAAACATCTCATGCAAAGAGCATGTTCCGCCATATCCGGCATATGAGGAAAAAGTCACTCCGTATACGTAAAAAAGAACAGTTATGTCAGAAATATATGATCGATTTAAATTATTTCTTTCATTCTTCCCGCGGGAACTACGTTAGAGATCGTGATGAAATGATTGAAAAAAATGCCGCATCCCTGAGAAAAAAGGCCTGCGACTTCCTCTCAAACACATGCCTTTCCAGAATGGGAAAGGCATGAAGCAATCTCTTCAGAGCAGAAGCTAATAACCAAGCTGACACATGGCATCCGCCACCTTCTTGAAACCGGAGATATTTGCCCCCTTCTGATAATTGATGTATCCATCCTTCTCCTTGCCTTCCCTTATACAGGATTCATGGATACCTGCCATGATGCCTTTGAGCTTCTCATCAACCTCTTCCCTCGTCCATTTAAGGTGCATGGCATTCTGGCTCATCTCAAGGCCTGAGACGGCGACACCGCCGGCGTTGGCAGCCTTACCGGGAGCTGTCGGAATACGAGCTTCAATAAGAGCCTCATTCGCTTCCCTCGTAAGTCCCATATTGGAAGTCTCAATAACATATTTCACCCCGTTCGATATCAGAGTCCTCGCATCACTCTCATCAAGCTCATTCTGAATCGCACATGGGAACGCCATATCGACAGGAACCTCCCAAGGCTTCCTATTCGGGATGAAATCAACACCGAACTTCTTTGCGTATGGCTCGACGACATCGTTATTCGTGTTCCTCAGATAGAGCATGTATGCCCATTTCTCCGGAGTATTCACCCCATCCTCATCAAGGATATATCCATCTGGACCGGAAATCGTCACGACCTTGGCCCCGAGCGCACTCGCCTTCATCACAGCACCCCATGCGACATTGCCAAAGCCTGAGATAGCAATCCTCTTTCCTTCCATCCTGTCGTTATGTGCTTTAAGCATCTCAGAGGCGAAATACATAGAACCAAAACCGGTAGCCTCAGGACGGATCAATGATCCCCCGAAGTCGAGCCCCTTCCCAGTAAGGACTCCCGTGTTCTCTCCTCTTATCCTCTTATACTGTCCATAGAGATAGCCTATCTCCCTTGCTCCTACTCCAATATCACCTGCGGGAACATCCGTATCTGGGCCTATGTATTTTGCAAGTTCAGTCATGAAAGAACGACAGAAACGGAGAATCTCGTCATCACTCTTTCCTTTTGGAGAGAAATCTGATCCACCTTTGCCTCCACCCATGGGAAGACCTGTGAGGCTGTTCTTGAAGATCTGTTCAAATCCCAGGAACTTCAGAGTTCCAAGCGTGACAGAGGAATGAAACCTGAGCCCTCCCTTATAAGGGCCAAGTGCATTATTAAACTGTACACGGTAACCTTTATTGACCTCTATCTCATGCTCATCATTCTCCCACTCGACCTTGAATGAATAGATCCTGTCGGGTTCCGTTATCCGTTCTAGGATCTTGTTCTTAAGATACAGGGGATTCTCGTTTACGACATCTATTACAGAAGAAAGAACCTCTCTTACGGACTCGATGAACTCATCCTGCCCCGGGTTCTTCTGCTCGAGGGTGCTGATGAAAGAATTCAATTCGTACATTTTTAGTTTTTACTCTCCTCATTTTCAGATTATGACCGTTTCTTAAAGCCGTCAAGAAAATTATGATAGACATCAATTTTCAACTATTTTATTTCCTAAATCTTAAAAAATATTCACATATTATTTCAATTTATTTTATTTTCTTATTTTTATAAAAACACATCCCCCGCCTATGATAGAATCATAATATGTATTTACTCGATCAGACATGGCTGCCATTCAGCAACTTGATGCTAAGACATATATATACGGTACTTTTAATCTGTTCAGATTATGACAGGTTCATGCTCGAGGAGGACGGCAGGGTTGAGGAAGAGCTTTACAAGGAATATACAGATCTTGGGCTCTCAAATCCTCCGAAGATAACCCACACAAACAGTGAGGAAGAAGCGATAAGGCTGATTGAACAGAGACATTTTGACCTTGTGATAACGATGTTAGATCTCGGTTCTGGACGTGTTGAAAAACTCGCAGAGAGAATAAAGAGGATAAAGCCCTATATGCCCATAATCGCACTCTCCCCCTCCCCCGACCACAGAAAGGCAAGGATGCTAAAAGGTGAGAGCTGCCCTTATATAGACTATCTATTCTACTGGCAGGGTAACGCATCTTTATTCCTTGCCATGGTAAAGCTCATAGAGGATAAGATGAACATCGACCATGACACAGCTGAGGCAGATGTCCAGGTGATAGTCCTCGTGGAGGACTCTGTAAGGTTCATCTCCTCCTATCTGCCTCAAATGTACATGGCCCTTATCAGACAGAACAGGATAAGCATCCTCGAAGCTCTGAATGAATGGGGAAAGACTCTGAGGATGAGAGGAAGACCCAAAATCGTGCTTGCAAGGAATTTCAATGAGGCCTGGAATCTTTTCACAACGTACAGAGACAACATACTCGGGGTGATTACAGACGTATCCTTCCCCTATTCAGGAGGTAAGGAGAAAGCGGGACTTGAACTTGCTAAGAGGATAAAAGAGACAGACAAGGAGATCCCTGTCCTCATACAGTCCAGGGACATGGCGAATGAGGAGGAGAGCAGGAAACTCGGCTGCGACTTCCTTTATAAGCTCTCTCCCACCCTGTTGATGGACCTTGAGCAGCATTTCGTCAAATACTACAATTTCGGGCCCTTCATCTTCATCAATCCGGCAACGGGAGAGGAGATTGCGAGGGCCGTGACGATGAAGAGCCTGCAGCATCTTATAAAAACGGTTCCGATAGATTCCTTCATATATCATTCTAAACGTAACGACTTCTCACGCTGGCTCAGGGCGCAGTCACTATATAACCTCGCCTCCCTTATAAAGCACATAAACATAAATGAGAGCAACAGTCCTGAGAAAGTGAGGGTTGAACTTTATGAGACTATAAAAGAATACCGCTCAAACAGGACAAGAGGTGTAATTGCTGAATTCAGTAAGGAACATTATGATGAGACGCTGCATTTCTCCAGGATTGGAAAAGGATCAATGGGAGGAAAAGGAAGAGGGCTAGCATTCCTCGCGTCCGAGATGCACGCACTGGGACTTAGGAAAAAATATGAGGATACCCTTTATCTATCAACGCCAAGAACCGTTGTGATAACGACAGAAATGTTCGACCTGTTCTTGACTGAAAACAGGATGAACGACCTCTCCTTCGTAGAAGATAGTGATGAAGAGATACTCGCCCTGTTCCTGTCGAAAGAGATTCCTTGCTACCTGAGAGAATGTCTGAAACAGATAATCCAGGTAATAAAAGTCCCGATCTCCGTCCGTTCCTCCTCCCTTCTGGAGGACTCCCATTTCCAACCTTTCGCAGGAGTTTACCAGACCTCCATGATACCCAACAGAGGAAGTGATGAAGAACGACTGAAAGAGATAGAAAACGCCATAAAAACCGTATGGGCGAGCACATATTTCAAAAATGCGAAGGAATACCTGAAAAATACGGAACACAGCCTTGAAGAGGAGAAGATGGCAGTCATCATTCAGCAGATAACAGGAAGTGAGCATGGGAAATGGTGGTTTCCAAACATATCAGGAGTTGCAAGATCCTTAAACTTCTATCCATCTCCAGGGCAGAAGGGAGAAGATGGGATCGGTATGCTCTCCTTCGGTTTTGGCAAGACGGTCGTCGATGATGGAACTGCTTTCCGGTTCTGCCCTGCAAAACCCAAAAAGCCGTCGAACAACCTCACAGGATTCGAGGTAAGCGATCAGAGTGAATTCTACGCTCTGGACCTGACAAGACGTTTCGACAGTACGAGGGACCAGGACAATCTTATAAAGCTTCCACTACAGGAGGCCTTTGAATATCCAAAGGCGATGAAGAACATATTCTCATCTGTGGATGTCATGACAGGCCGTCTCTCAGAACGTCCTAGCAAAGACGGTATGAACATGCTTACCTTCAATGGAATACTGAAATATGACGCAATTCCCCTAGCAAAAATCATAGACGAGGTACTGAAGATGGGAGAAAGGGGAATGGCATGTCCAGTTGAGATCGAGTTCGCGGTCAACACAGAAAGAGATAAACCTGATTTCTCAATCCTGCAGATAAGACCTATAAGCAGCACAGACTTCGATCTTGATATCGAGATTGATGATAAGGAAACGGAAGCAAGTCTCATATATGCCCAGAAGGTAATGGGGAATGGCAAAGTCGAGGGCATAAGGGATATAATCACGATAAAACCTGAGAATTTCAAGGCAAGAGAGATGCAGGCAATGGCAAAGGAGCTTGGTGCACTGAATGCAAGCATGGACAGGCAGTACCTTTTAATCGCTGCAGGTCGTCTCGGCTCCTCAGACAGATGGCTCGGCATTCCATGCACATGGTCGGACATCTCAAACGCGCACGTCATAATCGAAACGGGGATAAAGGAACTCTCAGTGGAACCAAGCCAGGGAACCCATTTCTTCCAGAACATGACGAGCCTTGGAGCAATATATCTCACGGTGAATCCCCTGCAGAACGATGGCCGTATAGATTTTGAAAGAATCAGAGAATTTGAACTCATAGAGGAAAGTGAGCACTTTATACATGTAAGAAGTGAAAAGGATCTTATAATCAAAGTTGACGGCAGGGAAAGCAAGGCCGTCATAATGGAGGATAACAATGATTAGCCGTTATTATTCACCTACCCGTGTTGTGTTCGGAAAAGGTGCAGAAGAGGAAGTAGGAAAAGAGCTTGTTCTAGAAGGGGCGAGGAAGGTATTGATTCATTACGGTGGTTCATCTGCAGAGAAATCCGGTCTGCTTGACAGGGTGAGAACCTCATTAAAAGAGAAGAATATTCCGTTTGTAGAACTGGGAGGAGTCAAGCCAAATCCGAGACTTGGCCTAGTGAGAGAAGGAATAGAGCTCTCTAAAAAAGAGGAGGTCAACTACATCCTCGCAGTCGGTGGAGGATCGGTGATTGACAGTGCAAAAGCCATTGGATATGGATTATATAATGGAGGGGAGGTATGGGATTTCTATGATGGAACGAGAAAGCCATACGGGAGTACTCCCATCGGTGTCATACTCACACTCTCGGCAACCGGAAGTGAGCTCAGCGACAGCTCGGTAATAACCAATGAGGAAGGCAATCTGAAAAGGGGCTGTAACAGCGATTTCTGCCGTCCCCGTTTCGCTCTTCTGAATCCCGAACTCACATACACCGTACCGAAATTCCAGACGGAGGTCGGAACAATCGATATCATGATGCATACGATAGAGAGGTTCTTCCATTCTGGAGAGGGTCTGGATTTCACAGATAGGCTCGCATGCACACTTATAAAAGACGTGATGGAAAAGGGACTGAGAGTACTTGAAGAGCCAGAGGACTATGATGCAAGGGCAAGCCTCATGTGGGCATCCTCCCTTTCTCATAACGGTCTCATGGCACTGGGAAATGATCAGAGGGGAGACTGGGCATGCCATCAGCTTGAACATGAGCTTTCTGGTATGTTCGACATCGCGCATGGAGAGGGGCTTGCTATCATCTTCCCGGCATGGAGCACCTATGTCTATAAAGAAGATCCTGATCGTTTTGCAAAAATGGGACACCTTGTATTCGGAATTGAGGAAAAAGGGGAAGAGGGTGCAAGGAATACAATAGAAGCTTTCAAAGAGTGTTTCAGGAAGTTTGAAATGCCCCTAAGTCTGAAAGAAGCAGGAATAGAACTCAGTGATGAACAGCTTGAAGAACTTCTGGATAAAGCCACATTCTATGGGAAAAGGACACTCGGTGCTTTCAAGACACTTGAAAGAGAGGACATGAAAGAGATATATCTTCTTGCAAAATGATAATCATACTCTTCATCTTATCGCTTATCACAATCTATGTTATTCATAGACTACGGAAATATCCAACAGAGAGGGGGCTACGGCTCCCTACTCTTCTATCCATACCGCCAATCTTCCTACAGCTTCCATTACTACGTCTGGCAAACAGAATACTAAGGAGTACCTGCAAAAAGAGAATAAACATGCAAATAGAAAGAAAAGCAGGAGGAAACATCCCTGCCGCGTTCTATAAAGCAGAAGGAAAGCGTCCCCTTCTGATCTACATCCACGGGGGAGGATTCTTTTTCACAGCCCCCGCCATGGCATATGATGAGGCAGAAAGATATTCAAATGAATTAAATTTCAATGTAGTTTTTCCAGACTATACAACAAGCGATGAAAAGCCATATCCTGCATCATTCAATGATATAAGAGATACGTTAGCTTATTTTATAAGTAATAAGGAGAAATATGCCCTCACCGATGAAATTTATGTCGCAGGAGACAGTGCAGGAGGAGCACTTGCAATAGAACTTACGAAATACGCTGTGGAAAACAATATAAAAATAAAGAAACTCCTTCTTATCTATCCCGTTATTGATGATAAAATGAAAACATTATCAATGAAGACTTTCAATGATTCTCCGCTATGGAATGCACGTCTGAATAAGAGAATGTGGGAGATATATTTGAGAGAAGGAAAAGGAGAATATGCCGTACCAGATGAGGTAGATAATCTTTCTTTCTTTCCTGAGACATACATAGAAGTTGAGGAATATGATTCACTGAAAGATGAGGGTTTGGAATTTGCAGGAAAACTGCAACATGCAGAAATCCCCGTCACACTGATATCCAGGAAAAGGACCTACCATGGATTCGACTATTTCAAGACATCTGAAAGTGTAAGAAAAGCAAAAGAGGAAAGACTCGCATTTCTAAGGGATAACTGAAAAATGCCGACCGGAAAACGATCGGCAATATGACATCTTAGTCACGCCTTGATAAACTGTATTACATCCGTTACAAAGAGTGTACAGCCTCCGACCACTGTCGGAACGGTAGGTAGGATTCCCTTGGGATTCCCTCCTTCCGCCATGTAAAGCCTGTCTTCACAGCGCCTTCCCGCTTCTCTCTTTATTATCTCAATAGCACTGTTTACAGCCTCATCCTCACATCCAATAAGAATGGTAAGATTGTTCTTTTTCAAGAAGCCTCCGGTAGTCGCAAGTTTCGTGCAATAAAAACCTTCCCTATTGAGGGATTTTATAGTACGATCCCCATCCCTGTCTTCAATGATGGCAGTAATCATCTTCATGGATTGCCTCCTTATACAAAGGATAACAGCATCTCTTCTCAAAAGAAAGGAAAAGAAGATGCAGACACATACCATCTTTACAGCCTTTCTAGATCTTTCAACCTAGGATAAAGTTCCCTGTAAACTTCATATCTTCTATCATATACACTGTAATTATCAGGATTGGGGTAAGAGATAATCTTCTGAGAAAGGAAATCATCAATTGCCTCCGGCTTTATAAGGCCGTGGGCTTCTCCCGCGATGAAAGCGGCTCCCAAGGATGATCCGGGATTATGTTTTATATATGCGACTTCGCTTTTCAGGACATCAGCCATTATTTGTCGCCAGAGAGGAGATGTGGATCCTCCATTAGTTATGAAAACCTTTCTCATCTCGATTCCTATCTCTTTAAAGATATCCACATGATGACGGAATGCGTAGGCAACGGCTTCCATCATGGCTCTGTATATATGAGCCTTCGTATGATTTAAAAGGAGACCATAGATCACGCCTTTCGCATCAGGATCGAAAACAGGAGTCTTCTCTCCGAGTACATATGGTAAGATCACGATTCCATCGCTTCCTGCAGCTATCTGCTCAGCATCCTTATCCAGATCAGAATAAGAACCTCCAAACTCTCTGACGAACCATTTCAAGAGGGAGCCACTGGCTGCCGTACATCCGTTAATGAGATAGGGAGCAAAGAAAGATGGAGAATAGTCGATGAAAAGCCTGTCATCAGTCACTAAGCGGGAAGACGAGAGGAGTATATCCCCAGCCCCACCAAGCTTAAGAACAAGAGAGCCATCCTCCTTCGCACCGGATGCATAACTTGAGGCCACATGATCTGCAGTTCCTGCATATACGGCTATTCCCTCCCTTATACCTGTTGCCATTGCGACTTCTCTTGAAACCCTCCCCACAAGATCCCTGGATGAGGCGACTTCAGGAAGCCATGACTCATCCATATGAGAAAGCTCCAGAACAGCCTTGATGATATCCCCTTTCAATGTGAACAGACCACTCTCAAGCGCCCAGTTTTCCTCAATTCTCACATTTCCGGTAAGGATGTTTGCCGCATAGTCATATGAACCGCAGATATGCCTTACCTTTGAGAAGAGAGTCCTCTCATGCTTATAAAGATAAAGCATCCTCGGTGCTATATGCTGACTATTGACGTGACTTCCAGTTGCATTGAAATAGGAAGAATCCTTTTCAAGGGCGGATTTCAGATAAGCAATCTCAGAGGCAGTCCTCATATCATTTTGAAGAATCGCAGGACGCAGGGGCTTCCCATTTTCGTCAAGCAGAAGCAGCGCAGGGGTCATCCCCGTGACACTGATAGCCTCCAAAGTACTCAGATCAGCCTCTTTTGACAGGGATGAAAGCATAGAGATGAGATGCTCTTTCCATATGAATGGATCTTCTTCGGCCCACCCGGGATGAAGGGAGACGAGATCATGGGGAAAAGACATCTCCCTCTCGATCTTCGTATGTCCCTCATCCAGAATAGAAAGGAGTATCATCTTTATGGCAGTCGTGCCGATATCGATTCCTAATACAGATTTATTCATCCTTCTCCATTCTCTTGATAAGTTCTTTTACCGCAGTCTCATTATCTTCTACAGCCTTACGGTAATCCACGGTAAGAAGTTTCTTATCCCTCATTAGCCATTTGCCGTTGACCATGGAATCAGAAACGGTATGTCCGCTTATTGAATACACAAGCTGGGTGTAGAAATCCTGTCCCGCAAAAGGTGTCCAGCCTATATCATCAAGATCTAATGCTATAATATCAGCCTTCTTTCCTTTCTCTAGGGAACCTACTTTCTCTTCAAGACCAAGGGCTTTTGCTCCTCCCATCGTCGCCATCTGTACCAGGTCAAACGGAGTTATCGCCTTGACATCCCCTTCCCTGTGGATGATGAGCTTACCTGCGGTAGCCATCTCACGGAACATGTCATAGCTATTGGATGAACAGACGTTGTCTGTCCCGAGAGCGACATTTATTCCATGATCCCTGTACGCCTTTACCGGAGCAGTGGGGAAACCACTTCTCATAGAAGAGGATGGACACATGACTGGATAGAAAGGATAGTCCTTTACAGCCTCCATGTCATCCTCACTTACCGTGATCGCATGTGCAGCGAGAATTGGAACCTCCAATATTCCAAGTTCCTTCATCATCTTCACCGCAGTTGAGTTATAATGCTCCCTGCCCCAGTCATTTTCCTCATTGCTGGTTGCGAAATGGATATGGAAACCCGTATCGTATTTCTTCGCCATCGCAATCTCCTGCTTTATAAGCTCAAGAGAATTGTCTACGAAGAACGCATGGGGTCCAACCCAGCCCTTGATGACTGGATGCTGCTGACATTTTTCAAGGAACTCTTCACAGAACCTTGTCTCTCTCTTCCTCGCCTCCTCACTTCCAAGTTCGACGATACCATATGCGATAACCCCTCTCAGTCCTGATTTATCGGTATGGTTGAAAATCCTGTCGGCATAGAAATACTGATCAGCAAAAGTTGTCGTTCCCGTTCTTATCATCTCTGCAAGGGAGGCATCAATCGTCAAATCGGACAGGTCCGCATCCCCATATGACTCATACCTGCGAAGGGTGTTCAGGAATCCATCCATTGTAAAAAGAGATACACCTTCACACATGCCACGAGTAAGGATCATGGGTGTATGGGTATGGGCATTCACCAAACCGGGCATCAGTAACTTACCCGAGAAGTCAATCGCTTCAGGGGTGTCCATTTTCCCCTTCCCAATCTCCTTTATCTCATCGTTCTCTATTATGATATGGCCAGGCGAAAGGATTCTGGCTTCCTTGTCCATCGTAAGAATATGTGTAGCGTTTATTATCATAAATCCTCCTAAGCAGCTTTTCTTTTCCGCCTGTCTCTCAGTGCCTTATAAGAAACAATGGAAAGAATCACTATCGTAAGCACGTACGGCATGACCTGAATAATATATGAAGGTATCTTCGTAACATTCTGCAGTCTCAGGGCAAGTGCGTCTGCAAAACCGAAGAAAAGTCCTGCAGCGAATGCGCCACCCGGATTATTGAAACCGAAAAGGGCCGCCGCATTTCCCAGCCATCCACGCCCTGCGGACATATCCCGGGTAAAGAGAGTAAGATGTCCCACCGAGAGGAACGCACCTGCAAGACCAGATAGAACACCGGAGAGGATGAGGGCGAAATACCGCACTTTTGTTACGGAGATGCCGACAGAGACCGCAGCATCCCTGTTTTCTCCCACAGCCGTGATATATCTTCCCCATTTCGTTTTCTTCATCAATACGATAAGCAGGACAGCGAATATCCAGGACAGATATACTATGATGTTGTAACCGGAGAGAAGATCTCCCAATACAGGGATGGAGCTTATCAGAGGCAGTTCAATCGATGGAAGCTGTACAATGGAAGAGTCGCTCCATGTTCCACTCTGATGAAACACTGCCCTCAT
The DNA here is from genome assembly GCA_944392965.1 of uncultured Spirochaetaceae bacterium. GTDB lineage: Bacteria > Spirochaetota > Spirochaetia > Sphaerochaetales > Sphaerochaetaceae > Ornithospirochaeta. Next base: position 61,348 of record CALXYM010000008.1, read on the forward strand.
TATATATACGGTGATCTCCAGCGCCAGCATGTTCGTCGCTATCGAAAGGACTACGAGATCAACATTGAAACGGTCTTTCAAAAAGGCATATATAAGCCCCAGAAGTCCCCCGAAGAGTGCTGTTATGAGTACCCCTAGGAACGTGGCAAGAACGGGATGCATCATTCCTATCGCAGTGAAATTCCTTATCAGATACGTGGAGACGATGGCAACGAAGGCCGACATGGTTATGAACCCATCGATTCCAAGGTTGAGAACTCCTGCCTTGTTACAAAGTGCCGCTCCCAGAGCTGCAAGTATGATAGGAGTTGCGAGACGGATCGCGCTCTGTAATACGTTTATAGTAATTATATCAAAGATGTTCATCCTTCCTTCCTCCTGTTTTTCCTCTCCTTCCTAGAAAGAAGTCTTTCAAGAGCTGGTCTATAGACATCGGATACGGCAACGAAAAGAATGACGAGAGCTATGAGAACCGCTCCGAGTTCACGGGGAACGGAAAGGGATATCTGTAATCCGAGCTGCGCTCCCTGCCTGATTCCAGCAAGCAGTATCGAGACGATGAACACACCGGCAGGATGTGACATGCCGAGCATTGCCACAGAAAGTCCGTCAAAACCAAGACCGGATGAGAAACCAGTCATGATCCTGTGGTAATTGCCAAGGACTTCCATACATCCGGCAAGTCCTGCGATGGCAGCTCCCGTGGTAAGGGTAGTGATAATGACTTTATCGCTCCTGATACCTCCGTAGGATGCAAAGTTGATGTTCTGTCCGACCATTCTGACCTTATACCCCTTCCCCGTCTTGAATATGACGAAATAGGCAACAATAAGTAAAACGACGGCGATTACAAAACTTATGCCCCATCTTGAACCATACACGAACTGGTAAAGCCAGTAATCCCTGTTGATCACCGCTGACTGCGCTTTCTGCCCAGCATCGGCCCTCATTGGGAATGCAACAAGGTACTCAAGTACATAGGCTGCTATGTTATTCATCATGATTGAACTGATGATCTCATTAACCCCAAGCTTGACTTTCAGAAGTGCAGGAATGAGGCCGTAGAGTGCCGCCACGGCCATTGAAAGAATCATTATCATGGGAACTGCGATGGGAGACGGCAGATTAAGGGATGCCCCGAGCCAGGCTGCGATAATGGCTCCCATGACATACTGTCCTTCCTGAGCTATGGAAAAGACACCGACCTTGAAACCAAGCATCGCGGCAAGACCTGTAAGCATTAAAGGAGTCGATGTCCCAAGTGTCATGAAAAGAGGTGCGACTTTACCAGAAAGGCCAAATCCATCCTTTAAAAGCGTCTCCAATACAGAAAGAGGAGATACCCCTGTAAGCGCTATAAGGAGCATCGAGGCTATGACGCCAAGTATGATAGCGGAAACAGGCATCGCGAGATTTATAGCTTTGATCTTCTTCATTACTCCACGCCTCCTTTTTTTCCTACCATCAGCAATGCAATGTTCGTCTCATTTATCTCATCTCCAGAAAGTTCTCCTGCAAGAGAACCTGAATACATGACACCGACACGATCAGAAAGGGAGAGTATCTCATCCAGTTCCACAGAAACAAGAAGAACGGCAGTCCCCTTGTCCCTCTCCTCGATTATCGCCTTATGTACGAACTCAATGGAACCGACATCAAGTCCCCTGACCGGCTGTTCCACGATAAGAAGATCGGGGACATGCTCAAACTCACGGGCGAGAACGACTTTCTGCATGTTTCCACCAGAAAGTTTTGAGACCAGACCATCTACGGAAGAACCATATATCTGATAGTCACTTATCATCTTCTCCGCCCTTTCTCTCAGCTTTTTCTCATCTAAGAACATACCCTTCTTAAAGCATTTCTCATCCTCATAACCAAGAAGTGAGTTATCCAGAAGGGATGCCTCCACGTTAAGGCCAACATGGACCCTGTCCTCCGGGACATATGCCATTCCCGCCTTACGTTTCTGCTCTACACTCAAATTCTGAACCTCTTTCCCCGAAATCCTTATCACTCCACTTCTCACCTGAACCTCTCCGGCGATAGCCTTGATCAGAGCCTCCTGTCCATTACCGGAGACGCCTGCGATTCCATATATCTCTCCACGGCGAACGGAGAAGGAGACATTATCGAGAATCTTCAGCCCAGAGGAAGAGGTCACGTTTATATTTTCTACTGAAAGTATGGTCTCTCCCGGAACAGAAGGTTTCTTATCTACGGAAAGGAGAACCTTTCGGCCCACCATCATATCTGCAAGTTCATATATGTTCGTCTCCTTGCTCTCCTTCGTTCCTATGAACTTTCCCTTCCGCATCACGGTGATGCGGTCAGAAGCATCAAGTACCTCCTGGAGTTTATGGGAGATGAAGATTATCGTCTTACCCCTTTCTTTCAGATTTCTAAGCGTATCTAAAAAAGGTCCAACCTCATTCGGAGTAAGAACAGCTGTCGGCTCATCGAGAATCAGTATCTCGACGTTCCTTATGAGCATCTTTAGAATCTCGACACGCTGAAGCATGCCGACAGGTAACGTGTCTATTAATGCGGAGGGATCTATGGGAAGGGAATATTTCTCGGAAAGCTCCCTTACTGCTTCCACCTCACTTTTTTTTGAGATGAAAGGCTTCTCCTCCGTTCCCAGTAAAATGGACTCTGCAACGGTAAAGGAAGGCACGAGCTTAAAATGCTGGTGCACCATTCCAATTCCATGAGCAAGGGCATCTGAGGCGTTTCTGAGAGTAACTTCTTCCTCATTAATCAGGATCCGGCCACTATCCATCCTCTCCAGGCCGAAGAGAATGTTCATCAAGGTGGATTTTCCTGCGCCGTTTTCTCCGCAGATTGCATGAATCTCTCCCTTCCTGATAGAAAAAGAGACGTTATCAGAGGCCTGTACTTCCGTACTAGGGTAATACTTTGAGATATTTTCAAAAGTTATGGCATTCATGCACTATTCCTATTAATATCTGCCCTCTATATTGAGGGCAGAGTACGTCGTGCTTATCTTAAAGAATCCCAGAGGGGCATCGTTAAGGCATCATATACCTCGTATTCCCCTGCAAGAATCTTCTCCTTATACTCCTCTACGAGTGCTTTTGCATCAGGAACCTTAGCCACCATGAAATCCGGACCATTGTCCTCAAATGTCGTGTAACCGACATCCCATGAGATTCCAGTAGCACCATCCTCAAGGTCGAGTGTCTCAAATCCTCCTTCAAAATCACCGTTGACATAATCTTCGATGATCTGGTATGTGGAGTTGTCAACACGCTTGATAACAGATGTGATTATAGATCCTGGATAGAACTCATCCTGAACGGTATCAACACCGATTGCGAAATTTCCAGTCTCTGCAGCTGCCTGTAATACACCCTCTCCAGAGAGTCCGCATACTGCGTAGATGATATCACATCCCTCATTATAAAGGGCTACGGCACTCTCCATGCCGAGTGTTGGGTTCGAGAAATCAAATCCAAGATAGTTGACGTAGACTTCCGCATCAGGATTTGCTTCAAGAACACCCTGCTTGAAACCATAATAGAACTGATTGATTCCAGGGGCATCTCCACCAGCGACACAACCGACCTTTCCTGTCTCCGTCATGACACCCGCGATAAGGCCTGCCAGGAAAGAGGACTTATTGACGTTTATCAGCAAGGACTTGAGATTTGGAGGAAGGTTTGTCTCAGAAAGCTCAGAAGGACTTGCAAAAGCCTGATCGGGATATTCATTTGCAAGATCGATCATCATCTGCGTATCCAGTCCAACTCCCATGATAAGATCGTAGCCACGGTTGATGGCTCCCCTCATCGCCGTCTCATGCTCATGAACACCCTGCGTCTCAATCAGATCCACCTTGACGGGAAGTTCCGCATTTGCCCTGATCACACCCTCGTTTGCACTGTCGCAGAAACTCCTATCCCCTAGAGGGCTGGGAATTACGACCGCAACGGTTACAAGATCATCTTCCGCGTCCGTACTCTCACTACTTCCACCTGCAAACAATGGAAATGCGATGAAAGACAGGACCAGCAACACGATTAAAGCAAGTCTTTTCATATGCTCTACTCCTTTTTATTTTCTTAATGCGTTTACCGCATCCATGAACCTTTTTACCCTCTCGACATCAACCATGTCGAAAAAGTTGCCGTTGATCTTGAACGCCGTGCCGACGACAGCACCATCAGCGATGGAGAGTTGTTCTTTCACGCTCTCCTCCCTTACCCCCGTATTAACGAAGACAGGAGTTCCGGGAACAGCTTCTTTTACACGTTTCAAAATGGATGTGTCTGTCTTGGATCCTGCCGTGGAACCAGAGACACAGAGGATATCCGGCTGACAGTTAAAGACCGTAGACTTCGCAATCTCCTCTATATTTCTCTGCCCAAGGTAGGCACTTGCCTCCGGAAGGATGTTATACATCAGTGCAATATCCTCCCCTCCTAGCTGGTTGCGTCGTCTCACAGTACGGCCCGCATCCGTATCCCATAGCCCGAAATCCGAGGCATACACGCCAGAAAAAATCTCACGGACAAACCTTGCACCTGTCGCAACTGCAAGTTCACAGCTTGCAGTCGCATCCCAGAGGACGTTCACTCCAAAGGGAATCTTGATCTCCTTTTTCAATTCTCCAATGATTCTTGCCATCGTCATGGAGGTTACAGCATCAACTTTTGTTAAATAAGGAAGAGAGAACTCATTGGAGAACATGACCGCGTCCACCCCTCCTTCCTGCAATGCGGAAAGATTACGATAGGCCCTGTCCAGCACATACTCGACTCCCTTTGTCTTGTCGTATTTAGGATCTCCTGGAAGCGGATCAAGATGGCACATCGCCACGATCGGCTTATCAGAGTTGAAGATTCTCGTCAAAATTTCTGAAATCATTTTCACCCTCCATGTTTGCAACAACGACCTTTACCCTCGACTTCTCCAGATAGTCGTTGAGCCCTGTACTGAGTTTTCTATTTGTAATGAGGACATCCATTGCCTCTAAATCTGAAATCTTGGCGAATGTTATTCGGTTTATTTTTGAAGAATCTGCCAAGGCTATGAGGTTTGAAGAATTCCTGATGAGCGTCTGCTTGACCGAGACATCTTCAAGAGAATAATCGGTAAGCCCCGCCTTCTCATCAAGGCCTCCGACCCCCATGAAAAAGATATCGAGATGGAACCGGGAGAGGTAATTCACAGTCTCTGTCCCACAGATTGATCCCTCATGACTGCGCATGATACCAGGAGGAACCAGGAGTTTTACATTTTCCATGCCCACGCACTCACTCATGACTTTGAGACTATTAGTCACAACAGTTATCTTTTTATCTGAGAGGAATTCCGGGATAAAAGAACATGTAGTACCTGTATCGATGGCGATAATCTGTCCATCCTGTACGAAAGATGCAGCCGCCTTTGCTATCTCCCTCTTCACCTGAGGGGCATATTCTTGTCTTTCTTTGAAAACAGGTTCAAAATTAATCGTTTTTATTCTTGAAGCCCCACCATGCGTCCTGTTGACAAGCTTTTTCTGAGAGAGTTCATTCAGATACCTCCTTACAGTCATCTCGCTGACAGAGAGGATTTTAGAAAGCTCAGAAACGGAGTAGTAGTCTTTTTCCTCAAACAGAGAAAGAATCTTATCTGTCCTGCTACTCATAAGGGCTCCTTTCTTAAGAATATAGAACAATCATAAAATCAACAAAAAATACATGTCAACAGTATTTTTATACGCAAGAATGTTCGTATAAAAACATAAAACATGGCAATAAAGCATGGTTTTTGTGCGATTGTGATTGATATCAAACAATCTAATATCGGATATAAAAAGCATATTTATTCATAAAAATAATCAAATAACTCATGTCATCAGGTAAATAAACAACAACAAATACATAATTGATACACGAATACAAAACTCGAAAACATAAAAATAATGCACAAGAAAAAACAATTGAAATGTTTATTAATAGTTAATTTTTTCGCAAAAAAATTTTTTTATTTCTGGAAAAATAAAACAAAATGCAACAAATATATCCTACCTGTTGCACTTTTTTAAAAAGGAATGGAGTATTATCCAGACTCATTTCTCAAGATCAGAATCAAACCTTTCTTTAAAAACAGGCCAGATATCACTATCGGGAAGAGGTGCGATTATCTCCACCATCTCTTTTCTCACAGGATGGAGAAAAGATATCCTCCTTGAATGAAGACAGATTCCCCCATCCCTGTTACTTCTAGGTGCACCGTATTTCAAATCACCCTTTATGTGGAGCCCTACGGCTTTAAGCTGGCTCCTTATCTGATGATGCCGTCCTGTCTCTAGGTTGACATCCAAAAGGTAGTATCTGTCACTTTGCGCGATGAGACGGTAGGAAAGAACTGCCTTCTGACTGTTCCTCACCTCCCTTGGATAGGAAACGCTTATATTTCTTTTCTCATCGCGAACAAGATAATTGATGAGACGTGCACTATCTTTCTCTGGTCGTTCGAGGACGATTGCGTAATAGCTCTTATCCACCTCACCCTTTCTGAAAGATTCGGAAAGTCTGGAAAGAGCCTTATCTGTCTTAGCAAAAAGAATCACCCCAGATGTTGGACGGTCAAGCCGATGAGGAAGACCAAGATAGACGTTCCCCTTCTTATCATACTTTCTTTTCAGGTAGTCCTTCACATCATCTATAATGGAGACATCTCCGGTCTTATCACCCTGGCTCAGCTCCCCCGGGAGCTTATTAACTGCAATCAGATGGTTGTCCTCATAGAGGATCCTGTCATCAATCATCGTCGGCTCCATCTGCAAAGAGATCTGGATCGCTTTCTGCACTCGTCTTATTGTCCTTCGTCTGCCGGATTGCAATTTTCTCAATCTCCTTCGCCGTCAGACGTACACCACCACCCGTAGGACTCTTCTGAACACGGAAATCGGCAAACCTCATCCTCTCCTCAAGCTGCTTATATCCCTTGCCCTTCTTATATGTCAGGAAGATGACAGCCGAAGGATAGAGACTGAACTTCTTTATCTTCGCATCAGGATTCTTGAGAATGGAATACAGCTTACCCGTCGTGAAGGAGGAAATCTGGAACCGTTTGATATAACATATCTTCTTCTGATCGAGCTTACTCTTCTCTGTATAGATCACGGTAAAGATCTCCTTGCTGATTATATCCTTCTCTCCATAATTATAATAAGCAAGACCATCTGTTCCTATGAACTCCTTATCCGTAACATTAGCGACTCGATATTCTCCATTGTTCTTCATATAGAATATCTTGTCGAACGAAGAGACTTTCATGAGTACCTCTCCGGTCTTGACGTTGGTGCCCATGTATCCTGTCTCCTTGTCATATCGGAGATCCATGTTCCTTACCGCAACCTCTTTTGCAGTGAGGCTCTCAAAGGAGGATATCTCGGTCTTCCTTGTATGAGACTCCCTTCCCGCCATATCAATCAGATCGTCAAGATAACTGATGGCATATTCGACGATATTTGCAAGATGATCCTTAACAGCAGCGATTTTCGCATTTATCTCATTGATCTCGTTACGGTTCTTCTCAATATCGAAGAGGCTGATTCTGCGGATTGGAATCTTTAAAAGGCGCTCTATGTCGTCTTCTGAAAGCGGTATATTTCCAATTTCCGCCATAAAGGGGTCGAATCCCTGAATGATGGCCTTATTCACCTCCGCCTCACTCTTCTTCGTCTCAATCTTCTTATATATCCTCTCCTCAATGAAGATACGCTCAAGAGTCCTGGCCCTGAGCCTATCCTCTAGATGCCCCATCTCGATATTGAGCTCTTTTGTGAGAACATCCACAAGATGGTGAGCATGATACTCGATCTGCTCAGAGATTGGAACGATATGAGGAAGTCCGTCCTTTATTACAAGCGGGTTACAGCTGACTTTAACCTGACAATCTGTCGTGGCATAAAGGACATCAACCATGTCTTTTGAATACGTGTTCCTCTGCCATCTGATTTCCACGCGAGCATTCTCTGCCGTGAAATCATCAATCTTGTCAATCTTGAGCTGTCCGTTCTTATTCGCATCTTCAATAGACTGTATGAGGCGTTCCGATGTGACACCATAAGGAAGTTCTTCAACGATTATCTTCTTCGGATCATCGGCGTTTAGACGGGCCCTTATCGTGACCTTTCCAGTGCCATCCGCATATTCAGAGACATCAAGGATTCCTCCCCCGGGGAAATCAGGATAAATCTCAACCTTCTTTCCCCTTAAGACATCCTGCTCCGCCTCAAGAACCTCGATGAGATTATGAGGAAGGATGACGGTGGACATTCCGACCGCGATTCCCTGCGTTCCCTGTACGACGACAACAGGAATCTTGGCAGGAAAAACAACAGGTTCCTTCTTCCTTCCATCATAGGAATCGACGTATTCCGTGATCTCGGGAGAGAGAAAAATTTTCTTTGCAATCGGGAAAAGACGGCATTCGATATACCTTCCGGCTGCCGCGCCATCTCCTGTCAGGAAGTTTCCAAAGTTTCCCTGCTTCTCAATCAGGAGGTCACAGTTGGCAAGTCCTACAAGGGCGTCCTTGATGGAGGCATCTCCATGAGGATGGAGCTTCATAGCCTCGCCGACGACACTTGCAACCTTGTTAAAGCGACCGTCATCCATCGTAAAGAGGGTATGAAGAATCCTTCTCTGAACTGGTTTCAGGCCATCTTCGATATCCGGAATGGCCCTTTCTCTGATAACATATGATGCATATTCCAGAAAGTTTTTCTTATATAATTCGTCTGCATGTGCCATTAGATCAGATTCTCCATAATATATTCTCTTCTCTTAGGAGTGTTATCCCCCATGCAGAAGTCCATGATTTCCCTCGTTTCCTTTATACTTGAGATGGAGACGGGGACGAGATACGTATCATCCTTTATGAAAGTCCAGAATTCCTTCGCATCAATCTCTCCCAGTCCTTTGAAACGGGTTATCTCAGCATTCTTGATCTTAGAGACAGCTTCATCCCTCTCTTTTTCAGAGAAGCAGTAGATAACCTCATTCTTATTCCTTACCTTGAAAAGAGGTGTCTCCAGGATAAAAAGATGTCCTTGAGTAACAAGCTCCTCAAAGAACGTAAAGAAATAGGTCATCACGAGATTCCTGATATGAAAACCGTCATTATCGGCATCGGTCGCAATTACGACCTTACCATATCGGAGGTTCTCGATATCATCCTCAATACCAAGAGCTGCCATTATGTTATAAAGCTCATCATGCTTGTAAATGATACTTCTTTTCTGCCCCTCAACATTGAAGAGTTTTCCTCTAAGACTGAATATCGCCTGATATTCCGCATTTCTACACTTCGTGATCGTTCCGCTCGCACTGTCACCCTCAGTGATGAAGATCATCGACCTCTCGGCCTCTTCCCGGTGAGCATTGGACCTGTCGGTAAGATGATACTTACAGTCACGCAGCTTCTTTATGCTGGTCGCAGTCTTCTTAGCCTTCTCCCTTGCTCCATTACGGAGGGTCTGCTCCTCCTTATGAACGCTCTCATTGCTCTGGATCTTTGCCTGCAGAGCCTGTGCTACCTTCTGATTCTTCATCAGGGCATCGACAACGGCCTCTTTCACAGTGGCAACCAGCCAGCCTTTCACATCGGTATTTCCAAGTTTGTTCTTCGTCTGGCTCTCGAATACAGGATCCTTTATCTTTATGGCGATCGCACCAACTATTCCATCCCTTATCTCGGGAGCAGCCCAGTTCTTCTTGTAATATTCGTTCACCCCCTTCAGCACACCCTCTTTAAAGGCTGCAAGGTGCGTTCCTCCATCGGATGTATGCTGACCATTGACATATGAGAAGTAATTCTCTCCATAGCTCTGGGTATGGGTGAAGGCGAACTCCACCTCGTTGTTCTTGAAATGTATCACATCATAAAGAGCCACGTCTCCAAGCTCTTTTGCAAGAAGATCCATCAGACCGTTCTGGCTTTTTATTATCTCCCTATTGAAGGAAAGGGTAAGCCCGGTATTGAGATAAGCATAGTTCCAGAGGCGGGAACGGATATATTCTGGATTGTAATTATATTCTCCGAATATCTTCTCATCTGGAACGAACTCGAAATAAGTTCCATCCGGCTCCTCAGTCTTGCCCTCTTCTTTCTTCTTAAGTTTTCCTCTCGCGAAAGATGCGGAGACGAATTCCCCGCCCCGATAACTTGCCACTCTGAACTCACTTGAAAGTGCGTTAACAGCCTTCGTACCAACTCCGTTAAGGCCTACAGAGTACTGGAACGCATCCCCCGAGTATTTAGCTCCCGTATTTATCTTCGACACGCAGTCCACAACGGATCCGAGGGGAATGCCACGGCCAAAATCCCTTACAGTCACCTTGTTGTTTAGCACGGTGATGATGATCTTAGTTCCATGATGCATCACGAACTCATCGATGGAGTTATCTATAATCTCCTTGAGGAGGATATAGATACCGTCATCGATATGACTGCCGTCCCCAAGACGTCCGATATACATTCCCGGTCTTGTCCTGATATGTTCCAGTGGCGATAACGATTTAATGCTCTCTTCTGTGTAATTTACATTTGCCATATAAATTCAATATACCCCAAAAACAACAATTGTAACACGCTTTTTTTATATACTAAATTTTAAATTCAGGCTATAGGCCAGTTGCTAAGGATAATTTCAGCTATCTTCGTACTATGTATGATATAAGAACCATGATCCTCCCCCTTGAGAATCAACAGTTTTGAATCCTTTATCGAAGAAGCAATAAATTTAGTATCCTTCTCTTTTACGACATCTTTTTCCCCAGCTATTACAAGGGAAGGAACCTTTATATTCTCAAAATCCTCCCCTTTCAAATGGGGGCCAGAAATCATGAGATAGTCGTACTTATCCTTAGCAAAGAGGGTTTTCAGCCGTATTCCCCGATAGACATATCTTTTCAGTCCCTTTGGGTAGGAGTTCGCCCCACATACGATAATTCCAGAAAGGATGTCCGATCTCTTAGCGGCCGCATAGAGAGTGGCGATCGCACCATCAGAAAAACCGAAAAGGACGGGTTTTTCTATTCCAAGAACTTCGATAAAGGCTATGACATCATCACTTAAAAGATTATACGTGAGCTTCTCTGTATCCTCACTTTCTCCATGGCATCTGGAATCAATGAGATAAATCTTATATTCCTGTTTCAAGACCTCTCCGGCTTCTTTAAATATCGTATGATCCTCACGGTTTCCATGAAGCATGATAAGAGGCTGGCCTTCTCCTATAACCTCATAATTCAGCTCAACATCATTAACTTTTAAACGCATAGGATGAATTCTAACATAATTATTTAAAGAAAGGAAATTCACTTAAAATAACAGCCTGTATCACTGCCAAAGTTGAACAAAAACTCCTTAAAGAATAATATAAACGCATGAGCAAGTATCCTTTTAACGAAATTGAACAGAAATGGCAGAAATACTGGGAAGAGAACAAGACGTTCAAAAGAACGGAGGACCCATCCTTCCCTAAAGAAAAGAGAAAATATGTCCTTGACATGTTCCCCTACCCATCAGGAGCAGGTCTCCATGTCGGACATCCTGAGGGCTATACGGCAACCGACATCTACTCAAGATATCTCACGATGAATGGCTATAACGTCCTTCACCCGATGGGATTTGATGCATTCGGCCTTCCTGCGGAGAACTATGCGATAAAGACAGGTACTCACCCTTACACGACGACAAAGAAGAACATAGAGAACTTCCGCCGCCAGCTTAAGAGTCTCGGTTTCTCATACGACTGGGACAGGGAAATTTCCACCTGTGACGAGGAATATTATCACTGGACACAGTGGATTTTCGAGAAACTTTATGAGAAGGGACTTGCTTATGAGGCCTCAACTCCGATTAACTGGTGCCCAAGCTGTAAGACGGGACTTGCAAACGAGGAAGTCAAAGAAGGCAGATGTGAACGCTGCGGAGAGAAAGTTGAGAAGAAGAACATCAGACAGTGGATCCTCAAGATCACTGCATACGCAGACCGTCTTCTCGAAGATCTCGATACTCTCGACTGGCCGGAATCAGTAAAGGCGATGCAAAGAAACTGGATCGGACGGAGTGAAGGAGCATCCGTACTCTTCAAGATAGAGAACATGGATGAATATCTCGAGGTCTACACAACCCGTTGCGATACCCTCTTCGGTGCGACATATATGGTTATCGCACCTGAACACCGCCTTGTAAAAGAACTCACGACAGCTGAGCAGAAGGATGCTGTAGAAAAATATATCGAAGAGACAAAGCACAAGAGCGATCTTGAGAGAACAGATCTTGCAAAGGACAAGACAGGTGTATTCTCCGGCTCTTATGCCATTAATCCCGTAAACGGAAAGAGAATTCCAATCTGGATCGCAGATTATGTCCTCATCAGCTATGGAACAGGTGCAATCATGGCAGTACCTGCACATGATGACAGGGACTGGGAATTCGCAAAGAAATTCAATCTTCCGATCATCGAAGTTCTTAAGAGCGAAGTGGATGTTCAAAAGCAGGCTTGGACGGAAGACGGAATACACGTCAACTCAGAATGGCTCGATGGCCTGAACAAAAAGGACGCGATTGAGAAAATGCTCTCATGGCTTGAGGAACATAAGTGCGGACATAAGGCGATAAACTACAAACTCCGCGACTGGGTATTCTCCCGTCAGAGATACTGGGGAGAACCGATTCCACTGGTACACTGTCCAAACTGTGGAACGGTCGTCGTTCCAGAGGAGGAGCTTCCTCTCACCCTTCCAGAGGTCGAGAAATACGAACCGAGTGGAACAGGAGAGAGCCCGCTTGTAAACGTACCATCATGGGTGAACTGCGAGTGTCCAAAATGCCACGGGCCAGCAAAGAGGGAAACAAACACGATGCCACAGTGGGCGGGTTCCTGCTGGTATTATCTCCGTTTTATAGATCCACATAACAGCGAAAGATTCGTGGATCCTGAGAAAGAGAAGTACTGGATGCCGGTCGGCCTTTATGTCGGAGGGACAGAACATGCCGTTCTCCACCTCCTCTACTCAAGATTCTGGCATAATGTCCTCTACGATCTTGGACTTGTTTCCACAAAAGAGCCGTTCCAGAAACTTGTAAATCAGGGTATGATCACAAGCTTCGCCTATCAGAAGAAGAACAAGAGCCTCGTCCCTGTTGACAAGGTAAAAGAGATAGAACCGGGCAAGTTCGTTGAAGAGGAGACGGGAGAGGAAGTCACTCAGGTAATTGCAAAGATGAGTAAGAGCCTCAAGAACGTAATCAATCCCGATGACTTCATTAAGAACTATGGTGCGGACTCTGTAAGAATGTATGAGATGTTCATGGGTCCACTTACAGAGAGTAAACCATGGGCTACAAATGGATTCATGGGCGTCTACCGTTTCCTTGATAGGATCTGGAGAATCATGACAGAAAGGGAACTCGTTGATGAAGAGCCATCAAAGGAACTTGATAGACTTACCCATAAGACAGTCAAGAAGGTAACGGAGGATACGGAGACTCTTAACTTCAATACTGCTATAAGCCAGATGATGGTTCTTGTAAATGAGATAAATAAGCTCGACAGAGTCCCGAAGCAGACAATGGAAACCCTTGCCCTTCTCCTTTCCCCATACACACCGCACCTTGCAGAGGAGATGTGGGAAATGCTTGGGCATAAGCCATCAATCTCAAAGGAGAGCTGGCCCAAATATGATCCTGCCAAGTGTGTGGATGATGAAGTAGAAATTGTAATCCAGATCAATGGAAAACTCAGAAGCAAGATCATGATGCCTCTCAACAGCGAAAAGGACGCAGTCTTAGAAGCTGCAAAGAAAGATGAGAAGGCAAAGACATGGATTGAAGGAAAGACGATTGTTAAGGAAATCGTGGTTCCAAACAAGCTTGTTAATATCGTAGTGAAATAATAATGCCATCCCTAGGACACCGTTCCTAGGGATATTTTTCAAGAAAGTCAACGACCTTCAGGACAAGCCCAATGCCATTAAGTTAATTAGCATTAAGAGGAATTGTCCACGGTAGTTGGCCG
>CALXYM010000009.1 GCA_944392965.1 uncultured Spirochaetaceae bacterium
TCTCTTCCCCTGCGCTTCTGATCTCTAAAAATCTCTCGTGCTCCTCAGCACGCTATGACAATTTAGCCCAATTCTTCCTTCCGTGTCAATTATTTTTTCTAAAAAAATTTCACTTTTTTTAGCAGACAACCTAAACTTCTCAATAACTATATACGTTATGAGAAGTAAGCTAAACATCATATTTTCAACATTCTTTACTTATTAAGAATGAATGAAAGTTTTTGCCCACAATGTAGTGAGGTATTTGTTAGTTTACCACAGATTTCCCAGTTGTAAAGAAAAAAATAAAACAACAAATTTTGTAAAAAAGGCATTAAAGAAAACTAAGATATACGTAAATGAAAAAGGCTACCCGTATCATCGGATAGCCTAATCCATCTCCTACCAGGATCGAACTGGTGTTGACGGGATGAAAACCCGTTGTCCTAACCACTAGACGAAGGAGACAAGAGTTACGTGAGCCGCATTGGATTCGAACCAATGACCCACGCCTTAAAAGGGCGTTGCTCTACCTGCTGAGCTAGCGGCCCAAATGCAACGTTTAGAAGTTAACAAAATTAAATATACGTGTCAACTGTTTTTTTCGCAATTTTTTCTTCTCTTCGCAAAGTAAACCTTTTTTCTATTTTTCTAATATAATGGAAATAACATATAGGACAGATCATCCCTGCAGCGACCCATGCGATTGGACTTGCAAGTACCACCCCTAAATACCCCAATATTCCTGGAAGTGTAAAGGCGGCAATAACCCTAGCAACAAGTTCAGAAATACTGCTTACCATGGGAATCATCCCGGAACCAAGCCCCTGGCAACCTGTTCTGTAAATGAAGATGAGTCCCAGAAAGAGAAAGAATTTTGATATCGTCCGTACATAAAAAATACAGTTTTCAATTATCTCAGGATCAGTCGTGTTCCTGTCAACGAATAGATATGCCATCGGTTCCGTAATGAAATATGCAAGAACCATGGTTAGCACGGTCGCCCCAACCATCATCCAGAAAGCAACATTGAAACCATGTCTGATTCTCTTAAAATCCCCTGCCCCGAGATTCTGCCCAGCGAACGTGCTGATAGCCATTCCAAGAACAGAGAATACGACAGTGATAACATTCTCAATCTTTGTCCCTACACTGTAAGCGGCAACGACGTTAGACCCGAAGCTGTTAATCGCAGCCTGGACGATTATCACACCGATGGCGCAAACGGAGAACTGTAACGCACCGGGAAGTCCGATTGCGAAAAGCCTTTTACATAAAGCATGGTCTATCGCCATATCAGAGCGAGAAAGGCGGAACATGGGATATTTCTTCTTTATATAAAAATAACAGAGAAGCGCGCTGATTATCTGTGAGATTATCGTTGCAAAGGCTACACCAAAAACACCGAAAGGTACGACGATCACGAAAAAGAGATCAAGTACGATATTCAGCACGCTTGAGATCAGAAGAAAGATAAGAGGACTCTTAGAATCCCCTACTGCCCTCAATATTGAAGAAAAAAGATTATAATATATAGGTGCGGCAAGCCCTATATATATTGTTATGATATATAGGTTGGCATCACCGATTATGTTCTCTGGCGTCTGGATAAGACGTAAAAGAGGTAAACTCAGAAGAGCAAAAAGAAGAGAGACCACTAGAGAGGATATAAGGGAACAGATAATGCTCATAGCATATGCTTTTCTCATTGTATCATAATCCCCCGCCCCGTAACGCTGGCTTACTATTACGGAAAAGCCCATCGTGAGACCTTGTGAAAACCCCAGAACCATGAAGGAAAAACCACTTGTAGCACCAACGGCAGCAAGCGCATTGATTCCTACAAAACGGCCGACAACGATGGTGTCGACCATGCTGTAAAACTGCTGAAACTCATTTCCTATCAGAAGAGGAATACTGAATAAAAGCATCAACTTGAAAGGCGAACCTTTCGTCATATTGGTGTCCATAGCCGTATTGTATTAATAAGTTTTTTGTTCTTAGTCAATCACAAAAAAAATTTTCCCTTACCTCTTTAACAGAGATTCTGAAAAAATATTAATTGCTTTCCTTTTCCAGAGTTTCATTAAATATGTTGAGACAAAAATTAACCGCCCCTTAAAGGAGCGGTTAACAGATCACCTAAGACCGGCGATATATTCAACAGCCAAAGAAGCCTGCATGAGATTTGCCTTCTCTTGGAGAAGTGATATCTGGTTTTGATATATCTCTATCTGCTTCTGCAGTATATCACTCTCTCCGGCATAGCCGATATCATGCTGCTTATTCAATGTCTCAAGCTCACTAGTAAGAACATCATTCCTTGTCTGGTAATAGTTTATCCTTGAGATTGCGAGATCCATGTTTCTAAAGTTCTCCTCAAGTGCCATGCTCAGCTGACTCTTAGCGTTCTCAAGCGTTATATTCGCAGATGTTATCTGGCTCTTTGAACGATCGATGTTGTTTAAAACTTTTCCACCATCCCAGAGCGTCGTCTGCAGACCAACAGATATATTAAGGCTGTAATCACCACTGTGCTCCCATCCGCTGCCGACGAATCCTGTATAACCAAGACCGACCTGTAGTGCGAGATCAGGTTTTCCGTACATGCTACCCTTGGCAATATCCTCCCCGAGTTCCGCCGCTTCAACAGACATGGAAGCCATCTTGATATTACTATTTGCGTTGCTGACGGCTCTTGCTCTCAAATCCGTCCTATCCATCTTGGCAACCTCATAATAATGGGCTTCATCAGGGACGAAGGTGAAATCCTCCTCCGCCATATCTACCCCGACAGTCTTCTCAAGATTATCCATCAGCGATGCGATCTGCACCTCTGCCTCGGTAATCCCCATATCAAGCTCACTCTTGGAAAGACGCGCCTCGTTATAATCATCGATAAGCATGACACCGTTCTCATATCCGCTCTGAGCGATCTCGATAAGCCTATCAGCATCCTCTCCTGCCTTATTCAGCAGATCAAGAATTTCTCTTGCGTAATATAATCCACCAAGATACCCCTCTAGCTCGACAGAAAGGCTGTTTATCTTGTCCTCCTTCTCAACCTGTCTTATCTCCAATATCTTCTCATAAAGCTTTACGGCATTCGTCACCTTACCCCATGTGAAGATGGGCTGTGTAAGATTGAGTTGGGCAGAATACATGAACGGTTTATCGATGATTTTCAATCGATCTAAATCTTCTCCTATAAGATTACCAAACATAGGATTTACTTGGTTTAAAACAGACAGTAAATCATCCCTAGAAATCGATGGTGGATTCACCATATACGTTCCACTAACCTGTAAGTCAATGGTCGGTGAATAGTTCGCCTTTGCGTCCTTAACATCAAGAGAGGCAGTTTTAATCACCTCATCCTGAGTAAGGAGTTCAAGGTTGTTCACATTCATTATCGCGAGCAGATCCTCGTAAGTGTACGACTCTGCGAAAATGGAGAAAGAGACTATTAATAGAATTAATACGAAAACAGCTGTTTTTCTCATTTCCCCTTCCTCCTGTTATATTTCCTGTTCATCCTTCTTCTCTCACTTCTGAAATAGAAGATAGGCATGATTATGAGTGTGATGAAGGTACTTGTGGTAAGACCTCCCATGATTACCTGACCAAGAGGTGCATATACCTCTGCACCCTCACCTCTTGCTATCGCCATCGGGATTACTCCGAGAATGGTAGTAAGGCTACTCATGAGTATAGGTCTCAAGCGGCTCGTCGTTCCCTCCTTGATATTCTCCTTAAGCATTGACATCTCCTCATCATAAGGAAGAAGTCCGAAGGAGCCATCGACCTTATCATATTCTATTTCCCTCTCCTTTAGCTTTTGATCCCTCTTTTCTTCCTGCAGCTGGTTAATGTAATCGACGAGGATGATACCGTTGTTTACAAGCATACCGAAGAGCGTGATGACTCCCATGATCGAGACCATGTTGAGAGAAGAGCCGAATACAGAGAGCGAAAGGAGAACTCCTATCGCACAGAAAGGAATCGTAAGCATTATCAGCAGAGGATGCTTGAAGCGCTCGAATACGAGAACCATGACCATGTACACTAGGAATAGTCCTATAAGACCTGCCTGCAGCATCGGAACGATGGAATCGTTCAAGAGCTCTCCCATACCTCCTGTTTGCGTTGTAATGGAAGGATCAAGCGGATTTTCTGCAAGATACTGGTTCACCCGTTCTGTGACTGAGCTGGTACTCTCTCCAACAAGTTGAGCGGAGACGGTGACTGTTCTTGCCCTGTCGGTATGGTTAATCTGGGAAAGCTCGGTCTGTATGTCGAAATCTGCAATGGAAGCGAACGGGACATCTGCTCCTGCCTGACTTACCAAATGAAGCGAGTTGAGCATGTTCTCATTTATCGGCTCATCTGTGACATCACTTGTAAGCCTGATATTATAATTC
Organism: uncultured Spirochaetaceae bacterium; assembly: GCA_944392965.1. GTDB lineage: Bacteria > Spirochaetota > Spirochaetia > Sphaerochaetales > Sphaerochaetaceae > Ornithospirochaeta. The sequence continues at coordinate 4,401 of CALXYM010000009.1, forward strand.
TTTCCAAGGGATGGATCCTTATATAGTCCGATATCCATTCCATTGAAGAGGATAGCTGTCGTCATTCCCGCCTCATAGCTCGAGATTCCCATGTTCGACATGTTCTCGTAACTTGCATTCAAGATTGCGGTCCTGGTGTCATAGTTGGAATTAATCGAAGTGCTGAGGACCTCTGGATCTGTCTTGAGAAAATCCTCTATCCTTCTTGCTTCCCTGTAAAGGAGTTCACTGTCATCCCCTACGAGTGTTAGGCCATAACCTCCACCACCAGAGATATAGCCAACAAGATTATCATAACCACCGTTCTTGACCTGTACTGTAGCACCAGGAAGGACAGCGGATATCTTATACTGCAGATCGATTATTATGTCATGTATATCCCTCTCCCTCTCTGCGACAGGTACCAAAATCGCATGGATACTGCCCTTGTTGGTTGAAGAGGTACTGAAATCAAGCATGTCTGTTCCCCTTCCCGAGTACATGACATAGGTACGGAGCTCTGGAACATTTTCAAGCATGATACTCTCCGCTACAGCCATCCCATTATCCGTATTCTCCAGGGTATAACCATAGGGGAATGTGATGTTGATATAAAAGTCGCTGTTATCTGTACTTGGAATGAACGCGAATCCAACATAGAAGAAAAGATATACGGTTAAGAGAAGTATCAGAAGCGCGGCAACCACTACAAAGGTACTGTGCTCAAGACATGATCCGATGAGCCTCTTATAAAGGGCCTCGACCTTATGAAGACCTTTTACGATGAAGCTCTCCTTCTCTAGCCTCCTGTTCTTCTCATCATTGGGAAGGAATTTCTTCAAGAAGAACGGAATGAATATGATAGCGACGATGAGGGAAGCAGCAATCGAGATCATGAAGGTCATAGATACCGGATAAAGTATCATACCCACGATACCTGAGAGCATCGCAAGAGGAATAAATACGATTACCGTAGTCAGGTTACTTCCTATGACGGATTTATCGACGATAGCAGTGCCACGGAAAATGGACTGGTTCACCGTATATGGGAAGGATCCATCAGGATTTCTCTTCTGATAGAACTTATATATCTGATCAAGAACTACGATTGAGGCATCTACTATGCTTCCTAATGATACGACGATACCTGATATACTCATGAGGTTTATCGAGATTCCTGCAATCCTCATTCCTATGAATGTAAAGAAGATGGAAAGAGGAATCGAGAGAGCAATAACCATTGTAGCCCTCAGATCATTAAGGAATATGAAAATGATTATGACAGCAATCAGTATGCCAAGCACGCCCGACTGGATTACGGTTGAAAGGCTGGATATGATGGTCTGACTGTCATCATTTATCGTGGTAAAAGTCACTGCCCCGTTGAACTTTTTCGACTCCGCATCAAGGATTGTCTCAATCTCATTGATGATTCTTAATGTGTTCTCCCCTGACCTCTTCGAGACCTCGACATGTACCACATCCTCTCCGTAACTTGTTACATGATAAGAACTTTCAGGATAACCGAATGTGATATCCGCGACATCGCTCAGTCTGATGATCTTACCCTCTGCGGTCGCACCGATGGTGAGATTAGCTATATCGCTGAGAGAATCGAACGATCCATCATATCGTATTGAAATCTCACTGCCCGCGTATTCTCCCGTCGAAAGAGGAACAGAAAGATTGCTGGCAGATAAGACCTGATAGACCTGGAGAACGCTGACTTTGAGAAGATTCATTCTCTCTAGATTGAGAGTGATATCCACCTCTGGTTCTATAGTACCATTCACGCTGACGGTGGAGACACCGGGTATTCTCGTGATCTGAGGTAGAAAATCATCATTCACATAACTGGAAATATTCGCCAAATCACTTCCCGCACTCACTGTGAAGGAGTATATCGGGAGCATGGATGCACCTCCAACCAGCGCCGTTGGCGTGCCAGACAGTCCGCTTGGAAGCTCACTCTCCATCTCCGTTATCCTGTTTCTGACCTCAGGAAGCATATCATAAGGGTCTATCCCCTCCTGGAAAGAGAGGATGACCACACCGACGCTGTTCGACGCCTGGCTCTCCATGCTGGAAAAGCCTTCAAGGGTTACGAAATTATCCTCCATGACGTCTATGACGGTTTCCTCTATATCCTGGCTACTTGCCCCCGGATAGATGGAGACCACATAAACCTGCGGGATGTTTATATCGCTCATGAACTCGATGTTCACATCATAGATGCTGACAAAGCCGAACACGGCAAGAGCTATCAGAATCATCCCGATTATTACGGGATGTTCTACAGAAAACCTAGATATTTTCACCAGAGTCCTCCAAGATTCTTACTTCCTGTCCATCGAAGAGACTGTTCTGACCTTCTATGACGAACAGGACATCTTCCATCCCTTCAGGAGCGTTAAAAAGCTCATCATTCTTGTAAAGCGGAGTGTACTCCATATGTCTTGCAATGCCATCTTCAACGTAATAAAGGGAATTATCGAGTCTCAATACCGAGGCAGGGAGGGTATATACATCCTCAATACTCTCATACACTATTCTAACATTGACAGCCGATCCGATCGTAAAGAGGGAGGAATCGTCTAGTTTAAGGCGGAGGTTGAAACTCCTGCTTAGAGGATCGACATATGGTGCATATGATACAACGGAAGCAGAGCTTGAGATGCCTCTCGATTCATCAGTGACCGTGATTTCAAGACTGTCTATGTTGTTTACGATCATATCATAATAGCGGGAAGAAACACTCAGGTTCACGATCAGGTTATCCATATCCGCAATAATGGCCAGATAATCGGTATTAGTGGCAACAGAACCGACCGTACCACGGCTTATGACGACTGTGCCATCAGCAGGGGCCTTCACATCAGCATATGACAGCTGCAGATCAGCAAGCTCCTTTTGTGCAGTAGCCGCATCCCTCTGAGCAACGACCGCCTCGTACTCCTGCAACGTCACTGCATTCGCCTCGTAAAGATTCTCCATCCGTCTATAGGTACTCTCATACGCTGTCGCCTGCGCTTCAGCCTGAGCAGCCTGTAACCTATACGGCTCGCTGTCTATCCTTGCGACCACGTCATCCTTTTTCACCTTAGACCCTTCCTCGATATCGTATTCGAGTATCGTCCCACTGACAAAAGGAACAATCGGTACCATCTTCTCAGATTCTATATAACCGGTGATGGTTATCTCCTCTTCTATCGAACCGAGCGTAGCCCCACACACGCGAACGGGAGTTGTAGGAGATGAGTAGGTAACGCTCTCCTTGGAGGAAAAATAGTATCTCAATCCAAGGAATGCTGCTAAAAGTACGATGATCAAAATCGTAACACGGAGTATTGCAGAGCCAACTTTATTTTTCATGAAACTTACCCTTTTCTATACCTAAATATTAAAAACAAAAACTGTTACAAACTAGTTAAGATTCAAAAATTCACAAAAAAAATTAAAACAGTTATACAAAATCATACAGATTATCCATTTTTGTCCAATTTGAATCCTTTTATCAAACATTGATAATGAATATTAACATTGATATAACATCGCTTTTCTTGACACATATAGGCAATCTTGTAAAAATTAAGCCATGAGTTCAATCCAGGAAGTTTACGATAAGCAGCAAAGGTTCTTTAACAGTGGTAAGAGCCGCGACATCTCATTTAGAAAAGAGAACCTGAAAAAATTCAGAAATGCGATAATAAGATATGAGGGGAAACTGAAAGAGGCACTGCGCCTTGATCTCGGGAAATGTCCAACAGAGAGTTATGCGACCGAGATAGGCATCGTGCTCTCAGAGCTCGGTAATACGATGAAACATTTTGAGAAGTGGGCGAAGAGGAAAAGGGTTCATACCGCACTACTCCACTTCCCTTCAAAATCCTACATAGAAACGGAACCTCTCGGAGTCAGCCTCATCATGAGTCCATGGAACTATCCCGTGCAGCTTACACTCGTTCCATTAATCGGTGCTATAAGCTCAGGATGCACAGCCGTGATAAAGCCTTCTCGATATAGCGAGAACACCTCAAGGGTTCTTAAGCAGATGATAGAGGAGACTTTTGATGAGGAGTACATCGCGCTCTTTCTCGGAGGAAGGGATGTCAATAGCGAGCTCTTATCCTACAAATGGGATTACATCTTCTTCACCGGTAGCGTGAACGTCGGACGGATCGTTGCAGAGAAAGCAGGACGAGATCTGACGAAGGCAACCTTAGAACTCGGGGGGAAAAGCCCCGTGATAATAGACGAGAGTGCGAACCTGAAAGTGACTACGACGCGTCTGGCATTCGCTAAGTTCATAAACGCAGGTCAGACCTGCGTCGCACCCGACTACTTCTTCGTTCATAAATCGAAGAGCAAGGAATTCCTTTCGCTCATGGTGAAGGCCATAGAAAAGAGCTATGGGGATGATCAGACGAGTAATCCCGAGTTTGGAAAAATCATAAACCGCCATCACTTTGAACGTATCAGCGCTCTCATCGACTCATCTCCCGTATACTACGGGGGAAAGAGGGATGAGAAGCAGAATAAGATCGGGGCGACGATACTCTTTCCTGTAAAAGAGGATGAACCTGTGATGCAGGAGGAGATATTCGGCCCGGTGATGGCCGTCATGGAATATGAAAACCTCGATGATGTCATCACATTCATAAGAAACAGGCCTCATCCCCTGGCACTCTACGTGTTCAGCGAGAATAAGGCAAACATCAGGAAGATACACTCATCACTCATCTTCGGAGGTGGGTGTATAAACGATGCGGTAATGCACCTTGTAAGCCATGGCCTTCCATTCGGAGGCGTCGGAGACTCGGGTCTTGGAGCCTATCATGGGAAGAGGACGTTTTTGGACTTCTCTCATGAAAAAGGGATTCTTGATCACTTTACCGCACTGGATATCACTCTCCGCTCTGCCCCGTACGGGAAGAAGGAGAAGATCATAAGAACAATGCTTCACTAGGAGGAGTTTGATGAAAAGACTGTTGACATTACTCTCAGTCCTGCTGCTTTCCACAGCGCTTTTCGCCGTATTCAATCCTGAATACAGCGATTACCTCTTTTATACGCTGGAGGATTTCAATTCGGATGAGGAATATCTTGCCCAGGCCTATGAAGGCTCAACCGATGATGGGGAAAGAAGTGAAATAAGATGGAGGCAGAGCCGCAATAGTCTCACCCAGGGCGATCAGCTGGATGAGAATGATAAGAGTGGACGCTTTGCAATGTATGAAGAGGCCCAGGCATACGCGGAGGAATCCCTCGCTCTCAAGGAGAACCCGGATGCATATCACTGGCTGAGCTCAGCAATCGGCCGATGGGGACAGACAAAGGGAGTTCTGGAATCTCTCTCAAGGGCAGAAGAGATGAGGGACTACGAGCTCAAGGCCATCGACGGTTACGGTTATGACCATACGGATACATGGTATGTACTCGGACTTCTATATAACCAGCTTCCAGGGTGGCCCATCAGTTTCGGAAACGATAACTGGGCTATAAGCTACATGAGACGGAGCCTTGATACACAGATTCAGGGAAGAGGACTATTCCTGACGCTCTATAAGGAACTCTCAGATCAGCTTTATGCAAGGAACTGGGACGCGAAGAAGCGCAGTTCCGAGATAGGAAAAATGAAAAAGGAATATGATAAGAACACTATTCTTTCCGAGAAGATGAGGTATTACGAGGGAGCCGATGGTGCTTCAAAGGTTCCATTCTATTCCACCGTATCACTTGCAGAAATGTCTGATAGGCAGGAGGCTGCGATGCTCTTGATGTATGCAGATGCAGTCTTTAAGACAAAGAGCGAGCCACTTGCATCTGAGATAGAAAAGCACGATGAGATTATTGCACGTCTTGAAGAGATAACATAATATCTTCTCTTATGGAGACACATATAAAGAACGCTACAAGGGGGCTTCTGACGGGCCTCCTTTCTGCGCCGTTCATAACACTTTTTTCCAATCTTGTAACGTGGGCGAATGAATTTAATTCGCTAAACCGCTATCTCATATTATTCCTGCCGGTAGGAGCGCTTGTGATCATATTTACTTATCATAAGCTCGGCTATCAGAGCAAGAAGATAACAAGTATGGCGATAAGCCAGATCCACTATGGAGAGGATGGAAACACGGGTATGAGAGAGGAAGGAAGGATCACTGTCAAGATGGCAGCGACAAGCTTCTTCAACTCTGTTCTCTCTCACTTCCTTGGAGCCTCGGTCGGCAAGGAAGGCGTCGGTGTACAGATAGGTTTTTCCGCTGCCTCTATCCTTGACAGGGCAGAAGAGAGACTTCTCGGATCAAGTAGGAGGGACTACTATCTCATGAGTGGCGCCTCCGCAGCATTCTCTTCCCTTTTCGGAGCTCCTGTCGCGGGAACCCTTTTCGGAATTCACCTCGCATCCCCGCGTCTTGCCCGTTTCGATGCTCTGCTGCCTGCACTCTTCGCATCCTTCTCTTCGTTTTATTTTTCAAAACTTCTCGGCATCCATGTACTGACCATCCCCTCTTTCAGACCACTTGAGCTATCCCTGGGCAACACAGCTACCGTGTTCCTGTTCGCAATCGCAATAGGCATCGTCTGCTCTTTAAGTTGCAAATTACTCGAATTCTTCAAGGAAAAGCTCAATGGGCTCTATCCAGGGAGCGAGGCATTCAAGGCCGTAATTCCCGCAGTTCTTCTTACCCTATTCTCCGTCCTGATCTTCATAATCACAGGGAGATTCTGGTACAATGGCCTCTCTGTCGATCTTATCAGGCTCTCGATGTTCCGGGCTGCTGGGATAGAGGATTTTGTCATAAAACTGGTTATGGTACTGCTCTCTCTTGCAGCAGGATTCCAAGGCGGTGAGGTCGTTCCCCTGCTCGTACTCGGCTCTACATTCACATCGTTCCTTGCAACCGTGTTCGGTCTTGACGCATCTGCGTTCTCTGTTCTCGGAGCAATCGGTTTCCTCTCTGCAGGAATGAAGCTTCCCCTCGTCACCTTCGCACTGGGAATGGAACTCTTTGGATACACGGAACCGGCTCTCCTTTTCCTCATGTCCACAACTGCCCTGATTGCATCAGGCAAAACGGGAATATACTCCCATCAGAGAATCTACTGAGAGAAAATTCATATTTATAAAGAAATAATTATAAATTTACACTTTTTACTTGTTCTGCTAAGATAAGTCGCATGGATGAGAGCAAAATTCGTAATATCGGTATAATGGCACATATCGATGCAGGTAAGACAACGACGACAGAGAGAATCCTTTTTTATACGGGAGAGAACCATAGGATCGGTGAGGTTGACAACGGCGAAGCGACCATGGACTGGATGCAGCAAGAGCAGGACAGGGGAATAACCATCACCAGTGCTGCAACCACCTGTTATTGGAAGGATCATCAGATAAACATCATCGACACCCCGGGACATGTTGATTTCACGGCAGAGGTTGAACGCTCATTAAGAGTACTGGATGGAGCGGTCGCGGTATTCTGCGCCGTAGGTGGTGTCGAACCTCAGAGTGAGACGGTTTGGAGACAGGCTGATACATACAATGTTCCTCGCCTTGCGTTCATAAACAAGATGGATAGGCTCGGGGCAAATTTCTTCGCAGTCCTTGAGGACATGAGAAAGAAGCTGGGGGCGAACCCGGTGCCGTTATTCATCCCGATTGGAAGCGAGAATTCATTCTCCGGGATTATAGACCTGATGAAGATGAAGAAGCTCTCATTCTCGGAGGCTGACCAGGGATCTACCATCAAGGAAGAGGAAATTCCCGAAGAAGAGATGGAGAGAGCAGAAGAATGGAGGGAAAAGCTGATAGACAGCGCATCTTCATTCTCCGATGAGATAACTGAACTCTATTTTGAAGGTAAGGAAATTCCCGAAGATTTAATCTATTCGGCACTGAGGAAGGCGACCCTCGAGAGAGAGGCGATTCCGGTATTCGTCGGTTCCTCGCTGAAAAATATCGGAGTACAGACGCTTCTTGATGGAATCATAAGACTCCTTCCGTCCCCTCAGGATGTACCTGACGTGGAAGCTCATGATGCAAGAAATGGCAAGAGCGTGATGATACACCATAGCGCTAATGGCAATCTTGAGGCACTCATATTCAAGATCCAGTTTGACCCGCAAGCGGGAGCCATGTGTTTTGTACGTGTATATTCAGGTGTCCTGAAGAAGGGCATCTCCATCTATAATGCTACAAAGGGAAAAAAAGAGAGGGTGAACAGGCTTTTGAGAATGCATGCCGATAGAAGCGAGGAGCTCAGCGAGATAAGGGCTGGAGATATCGGCGTGATAATAGGATTCAAGAACGCACAGACGGGAGATACTCTCGCGACAGAGAGCTCCCCTAACCTCCTTGAAAACATGGTATTTCCTAAACCTGTTATCTCGATAGCAATAGAACCTAAGACAACGGATGCTCAGGAAAAACTCAAGAAGGCCCTTGAGGTCTTTGCGATGGAGGATCCGACATTCTCATATAAGGATGACAGCGAGACTGGTCAGCTCATAATCTCTGGCATGGGAGAGCTTCATCTCGACGTTCTCGTGACGAGAATAACAAAGGAGATGAAGATCGATGCAAGAGTTGGAAACCCACAGGTGAGCTACAGGGAGTCCATCAGAGAGGAAAAGACTTTGAGCGAGGAATTCTCCAAGCAGATTGCAGGAAAGGAGAATTATGCCGGACTCACCTTGACAGTCAAGCCGAATGAGAGGGGCAAGGGAAATGAATACATCGTTTCAGCTAAGACGAGGGACATTCCATCAGAGATTCTTGACGCGATAAAGATGGGAATCGAAGGCTCGTTCTCAAGCGGCATAAAGTTCGGCTACGAGACGACTGACATCATAGCGGATGTGAAGGATATAAAATATGACGAGCTTACGAGCACTCCGTTTGCATTCACAAGCTGTGCATCCCTCACCTTTGACAAGGCATGTCAGGCAGCAGGGCCAATACTGATGGAACCCATAGTGAAAGTCCAGGTAGTCAGTCCTAGCGAGTATATCGGCGATGTGATAAGTTCCATCACACAGAGAAACGGTATCGTTGAAAGCATGGAGAGCAAAACTGGTGGAGACATTGTGAGCGCACAGGTTCCGCTTGAAAAGATGTTCGGCTACTCTACTGTACTCCGATCATCCACACAGGGAAGAGGCAGCTTCTCCATGGAGTTCAGCCATTATCAGGAAAAACTATAATCAATCATTTGATTGTTAACAAAGCATCAGGAGAACGCAACATGAAAAAAGTTAGCAACCTACAGCAGATTTTCGCAGCAAACGTGAAGATCAGACGTAAGAAGAAGGGGCTTACCCAGGCAGAACTGGCAAAGCTCATCGGCGTTTCAACCTCCTTCATAACAGAGATTGAGACAATCCGCAAAGCTCCTTCTTTCTCGACCATTGAGAAGATCGCGGATGTCCTAGAGACACCGGCATGGACTCTTTTCAGCGAATACAGTGAGAAGATTAGGGACGCGCAGGAAGGCGATGAGCTTTTGAAGTTCCTATTGAAGAACAAGATAAATGACGCTATCGAAGAGATAATGAGATAGTAGAGATGCCCTCCTCATGATGAAGAGAGGGCTTTTCTATCACACTTGATTCTCCTCCTTCCTTTCAGAGATTATAAACCGTTCAAATTCCTAGAAATAATTTGACTTTGCTTTATTGAGGTTTTAATCTTTTAAAAAGGCTTTAATTTTCAAAAGGAGGAAATGATGAGCATTGACACGAAAGACATCAGGAATGTGGCAATCATCGGCCATAATGGGACGGGAAAGACTAACCTCATAGAACAGATGCTGTTCTATACAGGTGTTCTTTCCCGTGCCGAGACAGTTGATAGTGGTAAAACCACGAGCGATTATACAGAAGAGGAAATCCAGAGGAAGATAAGCATTCATACCACACTTGCATCTACAGAGTGGGATGGTAAGAGGATAAACATACTCGATACGCCGGGAACGGCGGACTTCATTGGAGAAGCTATTTCCGCATTCAGGGCTACAGAGGCAGCACTGATGGTCGTCGACGGAAGAGAGGGTGCTCAGATTGAGACTATAAAACTGTGGAGAAGGCTTGATCAGAGGAATAAGCCAAGAGCCGTATTCATCAACAAGATGGATAAGGAGAGGGCCAGCTTCCGCCACACGATTGATTCTCTAGTTGAGGAATTCGGTGCCCATTTCGTACCGGTTGTAATAGCACTTGGAGAGGCAGAGGAATTCCGTGGGGTTATTAACCTTATTGAGAATCAGGCATATGAGTACCATGAAGGGGGAAAAGAGACTGCTATCCCTATTCCAGAGAAATACACGGCAGTCGTAGAGGATTTCAGAAACAGGCTCATTGAGAACGCGGCAGAGGGAACTGATGAGCTTATAGAGAAATATTTCGAAGAAGGCACACTTGAGCCCGATGACATCCGTCACGGCCTTGCAGTAGGCATGAGGGAAAACAGGGTTGTTCCAGTATTCTGTGGTGCTACTGATAAGGGTGCAGGTATAACGTCGCTACTTAATTTCATCAAGAACAACTTCCCATGGCCGCTTGGAATAGAGGAATACATCATCGGACATGAGGGTGAGGAGACGACGCTCGAGATAGATCCGGAAAAGCCGTTCTCCGCATACTGCTTCAAGACTGCTATCGACCAGTTCTCAGGTAAGATGAGCTTCATAAAGGTCGTTACCGGCACGCTTACCCCTGATACAGACATATATAACAATGAGATTGGAAAGAAGGCGAAACCCGGTAAACTTTACAGGGCAGTAGGAAAGAAACTTATAGAAACGGCAGCTCTCCCGGCAGGAGATATCGGAATCATAACGAAGTGCGACATCATCAGCACAAACTCCACTCTCGTTGCAGGTCCAGAATTCAAGAGACGTTTCCGCCCTCTGAATCTTCCACAGCCGATTTACCAGCTTGCAATCAGTGCAGAGGACAAGAAGAGCGAGGATAAGATGAATGAGGCTCTGCATAGAGTGCAGGAAGAGGATCTCACATTCCAGATGAGCTACAATGAGGAGACGAGGGAATCTATCATTGGAGGAATGGGAGAACTTCATATCAACATGATCCTTGATCGTATCAGGGACAAGCAGAAGGTCGTCATACACACGAAGACTCCTAAGATCGCATATCGTGAGACGATTACAAAAAAGAGCGGACTTGCAGAGTACTCCCACAAGAAGCAGAGCGGTGGACATGGACAGTTTGGTCGTGTCGTTCTGGAAATCGAACCTCTTGAAAGAGGCAAGTACTATGAATTTGAGAACGTGATCAAAGGTGGCTCCATCTCGAAGGGATACATTCCGGGAATTGAGAAGGGACTGCATGAGAAGATGGAGGAAGGATACCTTGCCGGATATCCTCTCGTCGATATCAAGATCACCCTCGTAGATGGAAAGGAACATCCTGTAGACTCCTCGGAAATGGCCTTCAAGCTCGCTGCGAAAGGTGCGATGGAAGCTGCTCTTGCAAAGGCAGGATGCGTACTTCTTGAGCCATTCATGCGCCTTGAGGTATTTATTGACAACGAATACCTTGGTTCAATCCTCTCGGACCTCTCCAGCAAGAGGGGAAGGGTCCTTGGACAGGAGGAGAAAGGACATGTCGTCGCGGTAAAGGCTGAAGTTCCGATGGCTGAGCTGAGAAACTATGCTATTGAGCTTAAGAGCATGACGAGCGGCACAGGATCATTTGAACTGGAGTTCGACCACTATGAGATACTGCAGGGAAAACTTGCGGATGACGTGATCGCAGAAGCAAAAAGGGAAAAAGAGGCGAATGCCTGACGCCCTGGGCGGGAGATATCCCGCCTATTTTTTTTCAACCCAGATCTCCCTCACCTCATGATTCTTCTCAAGGCCCTTCTTCTCGAACTTCGTATTCGGCCTCCATTGGATGTGAGGGGCAAATCCCTTATGAGGATTCTCAATCCTTTCATTCCCATTGAAAAGGGAGAGAACCTCATCTGCATACTCCACCCAATCTGTGACGAAATATATGTATCCTCCCCTATCCAGCTTATCTATGAGGAGATTTATGAAGTCCGGGTTCATCAGTCTTCTCTTATGGTGCTTCTTCTTCATCCAAGGATCGGGAAAGAAGATATGGAATCCGGCAATGCTTCCATCGCTGATCATATGCTCAAGAACATCTACTGCATTGAAGCGCATCACCTTCAAATTTGAAAGAGATGCATCATTCAACCTTTTCAGTAGTTTTATGACACCATCCAGATACACCTCCAGTCCAAGATAGTTATACGCATCCCTGTTCCTGGCTATCTCAAGGGTCGCAGTTCCCATTCCAAAACCAATCTCGATAATAAGAGGCTTATCGTTACCGAACAGAGTCCGGGAATTCAAGAGCGTACCATCCTCATAGTAGACAACGTATTTTCCGGCCTCTTCCAGAACCTTCTCCCCTTTATCATCGAGGACATTACTCCTTAATACATAGCTTTTTATCGTCCTCTCCCTGCCTTCCCTGAGTTCTATCTTGAAAATTCTCGGATCTATCATTCGAGCCTCCTGAGCTGTTCGAGTATGAAGAGCGCCTTATCCTTAAGACTCACGCTGGAACTCTTCATCTTGATATAATTCATCCTCTTCGGATCAAGTGACACCTTACCACCACTTAACTGTATCAGGTTCACCAGCCTGCCTGGATCTATTGAGCTGACACGGGAGAGCTCGAACTCAATCTCTCCGTTCTTCTCCTTTATGTTATATATGTCCAGGGATGCTGCTAGTATCTTTATCTCGGCTATGCAGAGAAGATTATCAACATCCTCGGGAATGGGTCCGAAACGGTCCTCAATCTCCGCTCTAAGACTTTCAAGCTGCTCAGAACTCTTGACAGATGCGATCTTCTTATATATCTCAAACTTCTCAACGCCACTTGAGATGTAGGAATCGGGAATGAAGCCGGAGTAATCAAGTTCAAGAAGAACTTCCCTGCGGATGTCTTCATTTCCACTGAGTCTGTCTATCTCCTCATCCAGAAGCTTCATGTACATATCAAGACCAACAGCTTCGAGGTGACCTGACTGTTCACGTCCGAGGATATTTCCGGCACCGCGTATCTCCATATCCTTCATTGCGATCTTGAATCCTGAACCTAGAGCAGTGTTCTCACTCATCACCCTAAGTCTCTTGAGCGCATCATCATTCAGATTCGCCCTATCCTTATAAAAGAGATAGCAGTAGGCCTTCTTATCTGATCGCCCTACCCTTCCCCGGAGCTGATAGAGCTGTGAAAGCCCAAGACGCTCTGCCCTGTCTATTATGATCGTATTCACGTTCGGGATATCTATGCCGTTTTCGATTATCGTCGTGGAGACGAGGATCTGGACACCTTCATATATGAAACGGTGCATGACATCCTCAAGATCATCAGAATCCATCTGCCCATGTGCGAACTCGACTATTGCCTCAGGTATCTCCCTCCTGATTTCCATCACGACCTCTTCAAGGTCTTCAATACGGTTATGAAGATAGAATACCTGACCACCACGTCTGAGTTCTGTCCTCATCGCATCCACAGCCCGATTGAAATTGAATGCCTCGATATATGTCTCTATGGGAAGACGTTCACGGGGAGCGGTCGTCAAAAGACTCATGTCACGGACCTTTAAAAGGGACATGTATAGGGTCCTTGGAATCGGAGTCGCACTCAAGGTCAGGCAGTCGATGTTCGTCTTCATCTGCTTGATCCGCTCCTTATCCTTGACACCAAAACGCTGCTCCTCATCGACGATCAGAAGTCCCAGATCCTTGAATGTAATCTTATTGAGGATCTTATGAGTACCGAAAAGCACGTCAATCTCTCCATCCTTCAAACGGGAGAGTATCTTCCTCTGCTCCTTCGTAGAAACGAAACGGGTAAGCAGTGCTGCATTGACAGGAAACTGGCCTAACCTTTCTCGGAAGTTATTGTAATGCTGCTCTGCAAGAATTACCGTCGGAGCCAGGAACGCCACCTGCTTACCCGAAAGTACCGCCTTGAAAGCGGCACGGAATGCGAGCTCAGTCTTACCATAACCCACATCTCCACAGACGAGACGGTCCATGACCTTCTTCGTCTCCATGTCCTTCTTTATCTCATCAAGGCATTTTATCTGATCGGGAGTCTCAGAGAACGGGAAGGATGCCTCAAACTCAAGCTGCCAGTCGTTATCCGGATTGAATGGGAATCCCTCCGTCCTCTCCCTCTCTGCATAGAGCCTTACAAGCTCCTTGGCAAGCTCCTCCGCACTCTTGAGCGCCCTCTCCTTCTTCTTGGACCATGATGAGGACCCCAGCTTCTCAAGTTTTGGAATTCTCTGGTCGTTTCCTATGTATTTCTGTACGAGGTTCGCCTGTTCGATTGGAACATAGATGAATTCCTTATCGGCATATTCGATTTTTATGTAATCTCTTTCGGTATAAAAGCCCTTGACCCTGTCGATCTTGACAAAGCGTCCTATGCCGTAGTTCACATGGACGACATAATCCCCTTCTTTCAGGTCAACGAAGCTCTCAAGCGGAGAAGAGGATGTGTCTACGAGTTTTTCTGCCCTGTGTTTCTTCCTTCCGAATATCTCGTTATCAAGTACGACAAGAAGAGCCTCATCCTCAATCACGAATCCTGAGGAGATGTCCTTCACGAGTATGTTGACCTTAAAATCCTTAAGCACAGAATCCAGCCTGTCCTTCTGTACGGAAGATGGAGCAAGGACGTAAACATCCCAGTCCTCTTTCAAAAGAGCCGTGATATCATCCTTGAAATATGTGACATTTCCAAAATAAGAGCGGGATGACGTGACTGAAAAATGATGATAATCGTTCTTCTTGATGTCATAAAGAGTCAGCGAAGGACGGGATGAAGAGATGAACGTGTCCCAGGAAAGGAGGATGTCAGAGGGCTTTTTGACATCCTGATGAGCCCTGTAGGCATCCTTATAACGCGCCTCCGCCTCTTTTAAAAGGGACGTGTAACTCGTCTCAAGGCGTTCTGAACCTATATACACGAAATAGTCATCATTCCTTATGAACGAGGAAAAAGTCGTATAACTGTCACCGGAGGCTGCATTTAAAAGCGATATACCTATCTTTGAAAGTTCTTTTACCGTTTTCTGGGTGAGTGCATCGAAAATCCTTATCTGAGAGACCTCATCCCATTCTGTATTTATCCTGACAGGATTATCTTCCCCGAAAGGATAGACGTCTATAATCTCACCTCTTACAGTATATGTGCCCTCTTCATAACAGGAACTTACCCTCTCATAACCAGATGATGCCAAGCGGGATGCAATCGAATCGGGACTGATGTTATCGTGGAGGGAGAGAGGGAGGGTCATATCGTCCATCATCTTTCTTGAGAGGACTGGAGAAATGAAAGCTCTCAGGGAGGTCACGATAATACCCCTGCTCATCCCTTCCATTTCCAGAAGGGCTTTTTTCGCATCATTATCTCCACTGCTGATTCCACTGCTATAGAGCATTTTCCCACTTGAGGGATAGTATACCGTCTTAAGATTCTCCACGTCTTTTAAATCTATGAAGAGTGCTTTCGCGCTCTCCTCGGTGGCGGTAATGGCAAATAAACGAGAGCCCCACTTCTCATCCATGAGCTTTATTAGCCTCGAGAGTGGGTAGTTCGATATCCCGTCTGCCCTTAAAGGCTCCCTGGGATTCTTTGTAAATGCTTTATAAACACTGCTCTTTCTGATATAATCCGAGCAAATGCCGTCCAGAGTTTTTTCCACTAGGGCAAATATAAATAAAAAGGTAGAAAATGACAATAAATACTTTAGATATCGAGAAACTTGAAGAGCTTTACTCCTTTCTTATCGACATGAGCCGTTATGCAAGGGACAAGCAGAAGAACATAAAAAGGGAGTTTAAGAGTGATGGTTCGGTACTCACAGAGACCGACGTCCATATCTCAAGGGAGATATCTAAGAAGATAAGAAAGCTCTTTCCGGATGTGAACGTGATAAGCGAGGAGGAAGAGAGTGTTTTCTTTAAGGACAAGGAATATACTTTCATCCTCGATCCCATCGACGGGACGGATGTGTATTCGCAGGGAATGCCGAGCTATGCTACAGCCCTTGGTATCCTCGACAGGGATAGAAATCCAGTCGGGGCTATGATCGCTGCCCCACGTTTCGGGATCGGAGAGGAGGAACTGCGAATAAAGCTCTTCCCCGGTGGTAAATGTTATATCAACTCAGAAGAACTCATAAGAGAGCCAAAAAGCGAGGAGATAAACCAGATAATGATGACGAGCCATGGAATATCCAAATATGACTTCTCTGCATTTGAAGGGAAGATAAGAGTTGTAGGCTCTTCCATACTTCACATCCTCTCCCCTGTCATCTTTCCCCAGATCGATGCGTCGATTACACAGGCATGCTATGCATGGGATCTAGCCGCAAGCCATGCCGTACTCAGACATTATGGGATGGACCTCTTCTATAATGACGGGACAAGACTCACATATACGGATGAGATGCTGATTGAAAGGAAAAAGTGCAGAAGTACAACCTATGCCGCAGAGGAAGAGAAAGCAAAACGCCTGATGAGACTCATTCCGTTCATGCCGTAGTATCTTCCAAAAATGTCTGAAGCACCTCGTAAGCCTTCATGCTCTCTGCACGCTCAATTACGAATGTAAGCACATTCATCGTGCTGAGTATCTCTATGACGTTTATATTCTCAAGAGCAAGTTTTCTTACTGCAAGATATACAAGTCCCGGAGTCTCTACGAAGTTCCCGGAAAAGGCGATGTTTATAGCAACAAGATCACTGAATTCATTCAGAACGCTCTCTTCCTTCACCAGTTCCTTCAATACCCCCGCGTACTTATCGCTTACGGATATGCTCATCTCAAAAGTCCCTAAGCTCACATTCAAGAAATCACCCTTCTCAAGCTGTACTTTCTCATAGAGAAGGTTCAGTATCCTGATGGAGTTCTCATTTCTCAAGAGATTCACATCATAGATGTTCGTCTTCATGCTCAACTCATACCGCATCTTCATTTTAGGCCTCTTCTGAACCTCTTCACGGAGCTCCTCAGCATGACGACGCAGGGCCATGACGACAGCAGGAGGATTCACGCTCTTTCCAAGGCGCTCCTCCACACGGGGTCTTATCTCATTCGCAAGATTCGAATAGCTCACAATATCCCGGATGAGCATCTCCGAGAGAAACGGACTCTTCGCTATTATATCCTTTACTTCCTGACTGACGGTTCCTGACATTATACACCTCAAAAACTGTTAAAATAATAACAGTTTGTTAAATTAGTGTCAAAACATTTTATTGCGTTACATTCTGTATCATATTAAAATATAACTATGTTAGAAGATGGCATATTTCGTCTTTACAAGCAGGGAAGTCCTTTCCTCATAAGCGCCGATGATAAGGATGTACTGTATCTGAGGAAGGCTGTAGCCCATTCGGACCTCTGTGTTCTGAGGCATCAGACAAAGAAGTCAGTTGATTTTCTCATTTCAAAGCTTATCCATAAGACACGCGGTTCTTATGAAAATGCGATGAAAGAGATAAAAAGTTATGTAAAGGGTGTCCTTGATGGGAAGGAGGACATGAAAAAACACATGTCGATACTCTCCTATCTAGCCAGATGCCATGAAGCATGTGAGAATCCGTATCTCAGGACGATGCTTCTCTCACTGCACACACATATCGGAGGACTGTATCACGAACATTTGTATATGGATGCGGTTCTTCTGGAACTCTCATCTGTATTCTATGCCAGAGTAAAGGATGAGAAAGTTTTCAAAGATGATTTTGATGAAATAAGAGCAGAGATCCTGTGCTCAGTAAATGAACTTACAGAAACACTCAGAAGGGAGATGGCAGGACGGGAGCACACTCCAATACACCCGAATACGGAGTTTCTCAGGTTCTACGGGCCGAAGAAGGAAGATTTGAAGGCTATGGAGGAAGGAAGGGAAAAGCACAGGATAAAAGATTGCAAAGAGAAGGCCATGCTTCAGAAAGAGAAGGAGAAGAGGCTGGAACGCTGTCTACGCGTACATGTCCATGATCTCAGAGGGGAAATTGAGACTCTTTACAGGATGCTGAATGCTCTTGATGATAGAGAAAGAAGGGAATATCACCACCTTCTATATGAGGAGATCAAGGAACAGCTCAAAGGATGTGACAAGAGATATGAGAAACCATTTATAGAGATAGAATATCACCTAGAGAAGGTAAAGAGCGGAAAGGCCTCGAAAAGAAGCCTCCATCTGAAAACAATACCGATTTTGAGGACAGCATCAAAAAGAGGTCGTGATGAGCTAAGACAGGCAAAACTCATCTCTCCTCTTTTGATGAGGATTCTCGACGGAGATGTCAGGAAGGATGATATCAGATTTCTCTTCGACATCGCTTCAGATGAAAGAGCGAGAGCTGAATTAATTCTGAAAAGAGAGAACAGGAGAATCTCCTTGATCAGGCAATCAGGGTCATGTCTCCCGGCTTTATCCAGCCCTTCTTCCTCATCATCTCGCTGAATACAAAAGACAGAATAGCGGGCAGTATGAAATGAACAAGGAGAATCGCCGGGATGCAGCTGCTACCCATGACGGCAACGGCGTTAAACTGACCGACAAGTCCACTTGTACCCATTCCTGCACCACTGGAATTGTTTTCAAGATGGAAAACACATGTACTTATGGGACCCGTGATAGCACTTGCCAGTGTTGGTGGAATCCATATTTTCCAGTTTCTCCAGATGTTCGGGATCTGCAGCATGCTCGTACCAAGCCCCTGCCCTATGAGACCACCTATCCTGTTCTCCCTGTAAGAGGAGACTGCAAATCCTACCATCTGTGCGGCACAGCCAGCACATGCGGCTCCTGCTGCAAGCCCACTCAGACCTAGGGAGATACAGATGGCAGCACTGGAGATCGGCAGTGTCAGGACCATTCCTACAACAACGGAGACGAGGATTCCCATGAAGAAGGGATAGAGCATCGTAAGACTGTTGATGAAAGCTCCGATCGCATTCATAAGTGCACTTACCACAGGAGATATGAACTCTCCGACAAGGCCTCCGACCAGTATAGTAATTATTGGAACAAGGATGATATCGACCTTAGTTTTACCGGAGATCGCCTTTCCCGCAAGAGCACCGGAGAGTGCCGCGATGCATGCACCAAGAGGTTCGCCAAGAGCGAGGGACACGGAACCGTTTAAAAAAGTTATGGTACGAGCCCCTATCGCTCCTGCCGCGGCAGATGAGAAGAGAGCCAGATTCGGAGCTTTTATGCTCATTGCGACTCCTATACCAATCGCCGGTCCTGTCATATATTCCGCAATCTGTCCAAAACGAACAAGGATATCAAGACCGGTATAAGTTCCGATCTGCAAGATAATCAGCCCGATTATGAGCGATGAGAAAAGGCCCTGGGCCATCCCGTTAAGCACGACAACGACAAAAGAGCCCATGCCGTGGTTCTTCTTCTCTTCCATGATAAAACTCCAGTTGATGTAAGGGAATTCAGGATGACAGACACCGGGGGAAAAGCATCTAACCACCGGAGGCCTCCATAGAATGTTTGCATTGATGATATTGACTTTAACCGTTCTCGTCAATATTGCAAATTCAATTAAAAAGTATAAAATTGTTAATATGAAATGTCCTCGTTGTGGGTGTCTTTTAGACAAGGTTATAGAATCCCGTCCGGGAAAAGACGGGATGAGCATCAGACGCAGAAGGGAATGCACCTCCTGTGGATGCAGGTTCACCAGTTATGAACGCGTGGAGCTAAAACCGATAATCGTCGTAAAAAAGAACGGCAAGCATCAGAGCTTCGACATAAACAAGGTTGAACATGGAATAAGGGTCTGTACAGACAAGATAAACATAGATCCCGATGCATTGCAGAGGACTCTCATCAACATTGAGAACAGGATCACGGATCTCGCAGGAGCGAAGAGAACCGTCACCAGTGCCATGATCGGAGAAGAGACACTTAAAGAGCTTTATAAGCTCAATCCCGTGGCATATGTACGTTTTGCAGCCGTATACAGGGCGTTTGATGACGTGGGTCAGTTCATCAGTGAGATAGAGAAGATTGCAAAAGAAAGCAAGGATGAATCATAAAAAAGAGGGAGGCATGCACTTTGCCCCCCTCAGAATCAGAGACTGTTATCCACGAAAGAGAACGATCGTACATCGAACAGACCGGAATCTGTCAATTTATAGGACGGGATTACAGGAAGAGCCATGAAACAGAGTGTCATGAATGGATCAATCGATGGATTTACTCCCAGCTGCTTAAGTGCTTTATCATGCATCTGATCAAGACAGGAAGTCACCTCCTCTAAGGAGAGATCCGTCATAAGTCCCGCGATCTCCAGCCGATGCGTCCCTATTTCACATCCATCCTTGAACATCGTTATTCCACCACCGATTTCGATGAGTTTTTTCACAGCTAGAACCATGTCAGAATCATTATCCCCGACCACAATTATGTTATGAGAATCATGAGCTATTGAAGTGGCAACAGCACCATGACGCATGCCATAACCACGAATCAATGCGGTAGCATGGTGACCTGTTCCATGATGACGCTCGATAACCGCGAGTTTCAGGATATCCACATCCGGCTCATGGATCCACTCACCATCCTTATCGATTTTCACACTCGCCTCTCCGGCTCCTGTCACGACACCACCTGGAATTATATCTATGACCCTTGCCCTGTTTCCTTTCAATCTGAGTGAGAGTGCCGAGGCCGAAAAATCCTTCACATCCATCCGGCCTGAGACGTTCTGGGCAGGGACCTGTCTTGCCTTTTCAAGTATCATGCCGTTTTGGGCGACAAGTTTTCCAGAGAGGAACACATCTTCAGCTTTTATACCATCCTTTATTGAGGAGGTAAGGAAGAAGTCCGCCCTCTTGCCAGGGGCTATCGCTCCCCGGTCTCTGAGACGGTAACAGGTAGCGGCATTGAGCGTCGCCATCGATATTGCAACGACGGGATCTAGACCGTTTTTTATTGCAAGGGAAACCCCGTAGCTCACATGTCCCTCCCTTGTAATAGACTGTGGTTGCCTGTCATCGGTACAGAAGAGGAAACGCGAGAAATTCTTCCCTGTGACCGCAGGAAGCAGCTGTACGACGTTCTGACATGCCGTCCCCTGCCTAAGCATTACATACATGCCCTTCCTTATCTTGTCCTGCGCCTCTTCCGGAGTCTCACACTCATGATCTGTTTCGATCGATGCAACGACATAGCTGTCAAGTGCAGACCCTTTGATGGATGGTGCATGACCGTCAATAATCTTATCCCTCTTATATGCCTCCTCTAGTTTTTCCAGAACAGTATTATCTGCTCCGCTTACACCGGGGTAATTCATCATCTCTCCCAGCCCTAGCACACGAGGATTGTCGATATACTTTCTGACCTCCTCTGCAGTCAGTACTGCTCCTGAATGTTCAAAAGGAGTAGCAGGAACGCAGGAAGGAAACATGAGATAGACCGAAAGAGGGATATCCTCAGAGGCTCTGAGCATGTATTCCATACCATCTAACCCGGTAACATTGCAAATCTCATGAGGATCGGCAATCACACATCCCGTTCCAGAAGGAACTACAGCATCTGAGAACGCCGCAGGTGAGAGATGTGAAGATTCTATGTGGCAGTGTGCATCTATCAAGGAAGGAACAAGATACCTTCCTCCGGCATCAAACTCTTCAAGAGCTTTCCTTCCTCCATCAAATCCGACTATGTATCCATCCTTTACAAACACATCTGAAGTGAATACATCCCTGTTATAAACATCTATGACTTTCGCATTGGTAATCTTTAGGTCAGCCACTTCCCTGGATGCGGCCACATCTATGAGATTCTTTACTTTTTCAATATCCATATCAAATCTCCTCCTCCCTCCATTATAATTTAAATATTTTATTTATGGAGTTTTCTTTTCTCTAAAGATTCCCAAGCTCCTTTATAGATGAAAGAAAAGCATGGAAAGGAGGAGACTTATAATACCCCTCGAGATAGGAACAGTATATTTCCCTTTTAGGAATTTCATCCTTTATTCTTATTATCTTCACATTGAAATTCCCCAGTCCTTCCGTAAGAGGAACAACCGCTATGCCGAAACCATGGGCGACAAATGCTGAGATGACATCATCTTCAAGTATTTCATACTTTACCTTAACCCTCAGATCCAGAGCCTTAAAAATACCATCTATTGCATCATGCAGTCCACTCTCTTTGGAAAAATATACATACTCATATCCACTCGTCTCAAATAAGCTGATCTCATCATACATTGCCAGAGGATGATCGGTGGGAACAATCAGAACAAAATCCTCTTCTTTTATCCGCATGCTATGAATTCCCTCTTTTTTTGGAAGGGAAGAGAAGATCAGGTCCACCTGCCTTTTCTCAAGCATCGTCACAAGTTGATCCGTAGTTCCAGAGAAGAAGGAAAATGAAAGCCCCCTATTATCATAGTGACGGATTAAAGACGGAATGAAATCCAGTCCGAGAGTCCTCAGATGCCCGATTCTGATCAGATCAAAGCCATCCCTTACCGCCTTGATGGAGTCAATTCCTGAATCAAGCACGGAAAGGCTTATCTCAACACTTGATAGAAATATCCTTCCGTATTCGGTAAGTTCATTATGCCTTCCAATCTTTTCAAATAAGACGATTCCTAGTTCCTCTTCAAGACTCTTTATAGCCAGAGTCAGACTTGGCTGTGTTATGGAAAGTATTTTCGCAGCAAGTGAATAATTTCCTACTTTTGCAAGTGTTACAAAATATCGCAGGTGATATAGATTCATAGTTTACACCTATAGTTTTATAAATATTATTAATTTGTTTCAAACTACACAACTGATTATAATCTCCTCGGAGAAAAAAAATGAGAGAAAAGCATATAACCGTCAGAGGAGAACTCGCACTTGCAATAGCAGTCATCATCAATACGCTCGGAGTCGTATTAATGCTCAAATCAGGAGCAGGAATATCTGCCATCTCAAGTGTCCCCTATGCATTTAATGTCGTTTTCCCTTCCTTGAGTCTAGGAACTTGGACATACATCTTTCAGACAACACTTATACTCCTATTGATGCTGCTGAGACATAGGTTCGTATTCTCATACCTGTTCAGCTTCCTAGTGGGCTTTGTATTCGGTGTTTTCATGGATATCCACGAAACATGGATCATGGCACTCCCTTCCTCCCCTGCTCTGAATATTCTCTACTTCATAATGAGCTATGTATTGATCTCATTCGGTATCGCAGTATCAAATAGGTGCAGACTTCCAATAATCCCGACAGACCTTTTTCCAAGAGAACTTGAAATGATCACT
The DNA here is from genome assembly GCA_944392965.1 of uncultured Spirochaetaceae bacterium. Lineage (GTDB taxonomy): Bacteria > Spirochaetota > Spirochaetia > Sphaerochaetales > Sphaerochaetaceae > Ornithospirochaeta. The sequence goes on from CALXYM010000009.1 coordinate 27,752, forward strand.
AAAGTACCATATTCAAAAGTGAAGATATCCTTTGACCTGATCTGTCTTGCCATAACAGCACTGCTGACATATGTATTTACAGGAAGAATCATGGGTCTTGGTATAGGTACAGTCGCTGCTGCATTCACAATGGGAAAAGCAATATCTTTAATAGGGAAACAGATAGATAAGAAATTCAAATTTGTATCTTTCTTATCAAAATAGTAATTTTCACTGAATTAAATTATAGAAATAATATTATTATGCTATAGTATTGATACTATTATTGTATTTTTTACCAATAAGATACTATTGTTAATATGCAATAACTAATCTTTTACTTAATTAAAAATATTGTTTTAAATCAAAATCAGTAATCAAATTAATATAAAAGATACTGGCATAGAATAAAATTAGATAAGTCATATATTGTAATTTACTGGAATTATTAAGAATTTTATTGAATATTAATTTGAGTAATATCATAGCAACTGAATTTTAAACATCTCAGCTATCAGTTCTGTTTAGGAACTGCATATAACTTGTATTGGAGTGTTGTTCAACCTTCTCCGCGTAACATGCATCACAGGTACATCATCAACAATCCATCAATCATGGTCCATAGACCAGAACCTACCTGTATTTCATGCCTGGATGATGTAGCTATCTCAGATGCCGGCCACCACATTAGTGCCTACATACATCCTGCTGTCACAATGACTGTATATGCAACGTTTTTTACTTCCTTGCACCTTATCCAACGTCCTGCACTTCGAACAATCCCGGCTTACATACCTCGCCTCCTTTATCCTGTCCTCGGTCATTTACACCTGATCCTATAGTCAAAATCCGCGTATGAAAAAATTGTTGGCCATATCCACATTACTCCTACATCATAAAGACCTACTCATTCGAAAAGGAGCGGTTAAGGTGAAGGAAAAAGCAAAACCTGCCAGGACTGTGCATAGTATGGAAGACGTAAAAAATACATCGAAAATCAAAAGACAGACGTTCTGGATAAGGAAAGCCGCCCTTTTAAATAATAACAGGATAACACTCAAATACATTTCAGATATCGATTGTCTATAGAATGTCTCATATTCCTCCTCTCTTATCTTTTAAAATTGATTGGAATTTCTTTATTAGTAAGCTGTCCATATGTTGAAAGTCCTTTTCCATATTCAAACGAATTATGAGCAGCGATATATTTCATAATCATTTTCTAACAGTATGCCCAATTTGTTTTTTCAGAGGTAAGAAAATATATTGAAAAATTTTTATATAGAAAATATTACAGAATGATTTCTTATAAGATATTATAAAGGTGAACACACCAAGAACAGAGCGCACCTCAAAGGATTATACATCAACTGCCTCTAATTAACGAATTGAAGCCTTGGAATAGAAAAATCATTCTTTTCCAAGTCGCTTATGATTCTGTCCTGTAATGAGGATTACTGGACAGGTTTTCTGACCACGGAGATCTAATCAAAGATCATGACATCAGAGACAATCCATGAGAGAATTTATATGTTAAGAAATTGAGCCAACTTAACAAACCCATTTTCTGTTGACTGATAAATGTTTTCAATTTCTCCTTTAAAACAGGAACTCATATTCCTGCATGAATTGATCAACGTGGAAGAAGGAAGAAATTTGAGAATAATCTGTTATCGGTTGTCTTGTAACAACTGGGCTTTTTATTTTTCTATAAAGCCCCAGTGATTTAGTTTCAGGAGGATTACTTCCTTCTGCTACAAGATAAAGCCTAAGATCAGGGGGAGACCAAGATTACTAGCTCTATTTAACCTAGCAAGTAACTCAGTATTATTCAGTTTCTTTGCTAAACGTACTTTTGCCAGCTGCTACTGCTGAGTCGATATACTCCCTTATAATGCTACATCTCTGCCTGAAAAGTAAGTATAGCCGGAGGAAACATATATGAAATTATTGCAACTGTGATGACACTCAATTATCAGCAATGCTGAAACAATATTACCCATATAATATGTAAATAGATAAGTACAACATAAAATGATATTATAACATAGCAAATAAATATTATTTCTATGTTGTAATCATATGATTTAATTTAGTTTTCTTATGATATAGATAATATTATTATAGTGAATATATCTAAAACAAATATCTATAGATATATAAAACAATTTGAAAATTTTATAAAACTTAATGTTTTTATCAATTTAGATATTATTGCACAGGTAAGGTATCGGAGATGTTCATCTTTGAAGTTGATTGCTTGAAATAGATTCACCGTTACGAGATTCAAATATAAGATTTCTTATTTTACTTATAAGAATAATTGGATAAGCGAAATATGAAATTTTGATATCATAACAGTTTAATACAATACCTGACCTAGTTTAAATAAATATGTAAAAAACAGAAAATAAATTATTAAAATATCATTTAATTATATTTTTCAATATAATTATTATTAATATACTATTTAAATTTATATATTTAATATAATAACAATACTAAAATAATATTGTTTATATTAAGTATAATAAAGCAAATAAATTGTAACAGTTTTAAACAGTATTTAATTGATGTATAAATGGCATAAAACAAATAAATTAAATACAGATTTTAAGTTTCATTACAATCAATAAGGGGCATCAAACCACTTACCGGTTTGACTCATCTCTATCTCATCGTTCAGATGCTCGGGTTTTATAATCTCATTTGCACAATCCAGACAGAAGTTATCGGTCATACCGGCGACATAATCGATAATCATACGCTTGTCATCACCTTCTTTCTCGATATATTGAGGCTGCATATCTCTTATGTGGTTATAAAAACCAGCAGCCAGCATGTTTTTTTCAGAAAGATATCCTTTTTCATCAAGACCATAGGATGAATATATATCCTCAAGATAATTAACAATAAGATTGATTAACCTAGTAAAATATCGAGTGTATCCATTAAGGATATCAGAACGATAGATATGCCTATAGTTGAACTCACTGAAGGCACTTACAGCCTCGAAGATATCATCCGAGAATCCAATACCATTATCTACACTCGCACCTTCGATGAGATCGTTGACCAGAGTATTTATTATGCTCCCATTACTCTCTCCTAGCCTATCCTTCACGATTTGCGGTAAGGAAAGTCCCTTCAGGATTCCGAGACGCTTTGCATCCTCGTAGTCTCGACCAAGATAAGCAATAGTATCAGAGAATCGAACGACAGCACCTTCAAATGTCGCAGGTATCAAACCTTTTCTTGAAGTAATGGAATTCAGATCCTTTATCTGATATGTGGGAATGATGCGTTTTCTTAAATCCTCGCCGTTATGGGAGACTATTCCATCCCTGACGGCATATGTCAGATTCAATCCCTTACCATTATTGGAAAGAAAATCGACGACACGTAGACTGTTGACCTCATGTTCAAATTCACCCAATCCCCGTTCAAGAGATAATTTTGAGATTATCCTCTCTCCTACATGTCCAAACGGAGTGTGTCCAAGATCGTGGCCCATTCCGATCGCCCAGGCAAGTTCCGTATCTAGCCCAAGGGGACGACAGATTGTAGAAGCAATGGAGGCAACGTGAAGAACATGTTCCATCCTCGTACAGATATGGTCGTTGCTTGGAGCAAAGAAAACCTGTGTTTTATGTTTCAGACGTCTGAATGCGGATGAGTGTATTATGGCAGTGGTATCACGGTAATATGCACCGCGTATATCTTCTATTCTCTCCCTCTTCCTTGATTTAAGCAGGGAAAGAAGCGATTCTTCAATCTTTAAGCCTTCCATGCTATAATGATACCATATACAGTGAGGAGTAAAAAGATTTGATTGCCTATATTATTCCGTTAATCTGCCTGATATTAACTATTATGGCTACTTTAACCTGTCTCAGGTTCATTTTAACGCGTGAAGGGATCTATTGGATCATCCCATGTATAATATCAATCATCCTTACTCTCGAGAACATGGATACGCTTCTTGTAAGTGCGGAAACTGCAACCATGCCGGACTACAGGACGATGAGAAACATTGCTCCTGTCCTGATTGCGTTCTTCTGGTACATGATGATAATCACATTCCATTATGCGCTCCGCTTCAAGATAAAGGTCAATCGATATCGAAATGAGAACAGAAAGAACAGGAAGGAAGCAGAGTTCATAGAGAAGATGGAGAGAAGGAAAAGAAGAAAGGAATACATCCTGGAAGAGAAGAACAGGGAGAATAAAGCAGAAAAGCCAAAACTATATCAGGAAAAAGAAGAGGAAGAATGGACGAGTCTGTTCCCAGACTAGAAGGAATTTTATCAATCTGCTAAAATATCTCTTTAAGGAAAATATGCGGAACTTATTCATCTTAGGGATAAAACACTCGGGCAAGACCACATTCGCCCGTCTTCTGGCAGAGAAATTGCACATACAGTCCATCGATTCGGATGATCTCATTGCTGAAAGAATAAAGCCCCTCAGCGTAAGGGATTATTTCAGGGAACATGGAGAGAATAACTTCAAGGAAATGGAAAGTACTGTTGTGAGGGAATATCTTGAGGACGATAAGGGTCCCTTGGTCATGAGTCTTGGTGGAGGAGCATCAGATAACGAAGTCCTCATAAAGACGATAAAAGAACATGGATACCTCATATATCTCCGCAGAAAAGAATCTGATATGCTCCCCGTCATACTTAAACACGGTATACCTGCGTTCTTGGATGGGAATGATCTAGAGGGTTCTTTTCATCAGCTCTATAAAAGAAGGGATTCCATCTATCTTGAAATTTCAGACAGGGTGATAGATATGGGACCGTACAGGGACCGGGGAGAGACACTTGAAGCAATGATGAGCGAGCTAGGAGATCTGATAACATGAGTGCAAATACATTTGGAAATAATTTCAGGATCACGACATTCGGGGAATCTCATGGAAAGGCAATCGGCGTCATTATAGACGGTTGTCCCAGTGGAGTGGACTTTGATATTGCATATATTCAGAGTGAACTGGACAGAAGACGTCCAGGGAGTACTGATATAGGAACGAAAAGAAACGAAAAAGACAAAGTTGAGGTACTCTCCGGAGTATTTGAAGAAAGGACGGAAGGCACCCCGATAGCCCTTGTAATCTTCAACAATGATCAGAAAAGCCATGATTACAGCACAATAAAAGACGTGTTCCGTCCAGGCCATGCCGATTATACCTATTTCCGGAAATATGGCATAAGGGATTACCGGGGAGGAGGAAGATCATCAGGAAGAGAGACAGCCTCACGTGTCGCGGCGGGAGCCGTGGCAAAACTAGTTTTAAAAGATTATGGAATAAGTGTTCATGCTGGCATAAGAAGCGTGAAGGACATTGACATAAAGGGGGATTTCCATCCTCCGTTCAAGGCTCCTCTTTATACCATATCAAATGAGCATGATGATGAGATACTTACACTCATCGAAGAGACTAAAAAGAAAAAGGACAGCCTCGGTGGAGTTGTCGAATGCCATATAACTGGAGTTCCCGCAGGACTTGGAGAGCCGGTTTTTGATAAGGCAGAGGCCCTTATCGCACATGCTGTTATGTCCATAGGAGCGGTAAAGGGAATCGAGTTTGGCCTCGGATTCGCATCCACAAAGCTCTACGGAAGCGAGAATAATGATGAAATCAGCAGAAAAGGTTTTCTCTCCAACAACGCAGGCGGCATTCTTGGTGGAATCACCAACGGAGAGGAAATAATCTTCCGTGCTGCTTTCAAGCCTACCCCGTCGATAGCACAAAAACAGCATACGATAGACATAAATGGAATGGAAAAGGAAATAGAGATAATAGGAAGGCATGATCCTTTAATCCTTGTCCGTGCCTTACCTGTCGTAGAAGCGATGAGTGCGCTGGTCGTCCTGGATCTGTTACTGGAGAACAACAAATATGGCAGATAATATGAAACCGCTTTTGGTACAGAGCGACAGGACGATCCTGCTTGATCTTGCAAGTGCGGATGCAGAACGTGCCAGACTCGATATCATTCCATTTTCAGAGCTGGTAAAAAGCCCTGAACACATGCACACATATACGCTCTCACCTCTCTCTCTTTGGAATGCGATCAGTGCAGGATTGACTTCAGATGAGATAATATCCCGGCTGAAAAAATGGTCACGCTATGACATAGATCAGAGGGTGATCTTCTTCATAGAGGACACATCATCCCGCTATGGGAATTTCATCATGAGCGAAGACGAGAGTGATCCTGAGAGACTGCTCTTGACAGTAAAGAGAAAACTTTTTTTCCTCCAGCTATCATCATCTCACCTTGCAAAGAAATATCTGAGGGTTGAGGATGAGAACACGTTCTCCCTCTCACGACTCGACAGGGGTAAGATAAAGGTAGAACTTATAAAAATGGGATTTCCTGTCGATGATAGAATTCCTCTGAACAAGGGGGAACACATCGACATAAGCCTATCTGAGTCCTTTCAAGCAAGGGAATACCAGGAGAGTGCTGTAAATAGCCTCTTGGGAAAGGGAGAGAGCGGTACGGGATTTGGTACGATTGTGCTTCCATGCGGATCGGGTAAGACCATAGTTGGACTGCTTGCAATGTCCAGACTTCAGACCCGTACACTCATACTTTGTCCGAACGTACAGAGCGTACATCAGTGGATGAGGGAGATCGGAGAGAAAACAAATATTCCAAGGGAAATGGTTGGTGAATACTCTGGAGATGTGAAGGAGATAAAACCAATAACGGTATCCACATATCAGATACTGACCTACCGCAAACCAGGAGAGGAGGAATATGCTCATTTCTCCCTTTTAAGAGACGGCAAATGGGGATTTATTATCTATGATGAGGTTCATATGCTTCCTGCCCCCGTATTCAGGATTACGGCAGAGCTGCAGAGTATCTACCGACTCGGTCTTACAGCAACCCTGATAAGAGAAGATGGCCGGGAGGATGAGGTGTTCTCACTCGTGGGTCCGAAAAGATACGACTGCCCTTGGTCTGAGCTTGCCCAGAAAGGATTCATTGCAGAGGCTTTCTGCCATGAAATAAGAGTTCCTCTTAACGAGGATGAAGAGGTGAAATACGCACTTGCTTCAAAGAGGGAGAAATACAGGATTGCAAGTGTGAACAATAGGAAGCTCGATATCGTCGATTACCTTGTAAAGAAACATGCGGATGACTCCATACTCATTATCGGGCAGTATATAGAACAGCTTGAAGAGATTAAAAAGCGATTCTCATGGCCAATAGTGACGGGAAAAACAGGCAACAAGGCCAGAGATGAGATATATCAGAAATTCCGTACAAAGGAGATAAGAGTCCTCATTGTCTCAAAGGTCGCGAATTTTGCAATCGACCTTCCCGATTGTTCTGTGGCAATCCAGGTCTCAGGGACGTTCGGATCCCGTCAGGAGGAGGCACAGAGGCTTGGCAGGATACTCCGTCCAAAGGAAAGGTCAAGCCATTTCTACACGATAATAACCGAGTATTCCGAAGAGGAGGAATTTGCAATGAACAGGCAGAAATTCCTCTCTGAGCAGGGATACAGTTATACGCTGGAGCGATACGATGTCTAAGGATGAGAACATCAGGCTCCTGGAAGGGCTGTATCCAGAGAACGGTGAGAGCCTTGAGGAGTTTTATTCACGCAACGAGAATGAGATAGCTGCTAACGTCTCGGATGAGGAGGGAGAGATAATCTCCGCCTATCATCTAGCAGGTGGTGCGGATAAGAACCTTCTACGACTCATATTCCCCTCGATAAAAGAGAGAAAGCTCGAGAACCTGAGCGAGCGTGGGGTATTCAAGATAAGAATAGAGAAGATAGTCTCGATATATCCGCTTTTTGGAAAAGATATAAATGTTCCATGGACGCTCACATTGAGTGATGTCGTGAAGGCAATACTGAGCCTGATAGGAATAGAAGAGCTCTATTTGAATGAGAGAAGGATGAGTACATTCTTTTCCTCTCCTTCCTATCATTCCATCTTTCCATCCTTTGAAAGAGAAGAACTTGATAATCTCACACATAAGATAGTGTCAAATCTGTTTGAACTAGAAATCCTCATGAAAGAAGGAAAGCGGATGAAGATGGATAAGAAGAAAGCCTTTGACCTGATGGGGCTGGATGATGTCAGACTCTCTTCCTACATACTGTTTCCAACCTTGGATGAATGGGTCAGGAAAAAAAGTTTTTTCTTCATACATCTGATAAAAAAAATAAGAGGGATTGAAGAAAGCAGGATAGATGAATATATAAACAGGGCTGCTTTGATCTCTGGTTTCTCATTCCATAACAGGGAGGATCTTTTCACACTGCTCCTTCTACAGAATCATGAGGGAATGATCTTCTCTCCCTCAGACGAAAGCTCAGAAGGTCCCCTCATGATCTCAAATGACTACAGCATATCTATCCTTGGTGCGGTTCCTCCCCTGATAAGCCTTCTTGCAGAGCCCGTAAGCATGGACAGGATGAAGATATTCAGGCTTTCAAAAGAGAGCATACTCAATGCATTCAGACTTTCATACAACGATAAGGATATAATCGGTTTCCTTGAATCCATATCAGATTATAAGCTCTCACCCATGCTTTCAGAGCGGATAGCAATCTGGTATGGGGAGTATTCAAGAATCTCCTTTGAGAGGGCTCTGATACTGAGAGCAGATGAGAAGAGTGCAAAGATAATAAAGAACCTTCCTCAGATGAAGGAGTATATCCTGGAAGATCTTGGGGGAGGAATATTCATCATGGACAGCCTCTCTGAAAGCGAATGGAGGATGGTGTTGAGAAATGCATCCTTTGACATGCTTTCCATGACCAAAGGTCCAGAATTCAACTACTCTTCCTATGAGAAGGAGGAATATTTCATCGACTCCCCTGCCCTAATTGATCTGGGAAAGGAAAGAAGTGTTCCATTTGATGAAGAGAAAAGAAAAAGTCTCTCAGCATCTCTCGAAGAGAAGGATCCGCTCATAAAAAGGATCAAGGAGATGATGATAACTAGCGGCATCATATTCAGCCCATCACAGCTTGAAAAGAAGCTGGAGATTGAAATTGCAGATGCGTTCAACTACGGAGAGAAACACCGACTCATAGAGAAAGCATATAAGGATAAGAGCCTTGCACTGGCAGTTGAGAACCACAACGGAAGGACCGCTGTCGGAAAGGTTGAAATGGTAGAGAGCTTTGAGGAGGGAGACCACATGATACTCAGCCACAAGGTACTATCCATATCACGGCTGTACAGGGTTGCCCTCGTCCCATCATCCTTCTTATAATCCGCTATCCACCCAATGCGGATAGTGGTATCCGGTAAAAGCCTCGAACTGAAGTTTGCCTTGCTCAAGAAGCATCTCAGAGCCGTAATGCAAGATACAGCCGGCCTTTTGAGCCTCCTTGAGGAGCTTCGTCATCCTGGGTTTATAGATTATGTCATATACGATTTCCTTGCCCGAGAACCTGAACCCCTCGATTGGATTCTGATCCACATCGGGGAAAAGACCAACACTCGTGGTCTGAACAATCAGATCGACTTTCCCCGAGTACTTATTCGCATTCTCTATCCTGTCGAAATCACATACGTTAAGCCGAGCAATATCCTCTGCTCGGGAGAGCGTCCTGTTCAGGATCGTCACCTTGACCCCATAGTTTCTGAGAGCCCATACGATGGCATGGCTAGCGCCTCCTGCACCAATCACAAGGGCATTCTTTATCCTGCCTGAGTCTATATCCGTCATTATTGGTTTTATGAATCCGTAATAATCAGTATTGATTCCTTTCCACATACCAGGGACCCGCACGACCGTATTGCATGATCCAATCTGCTTAACCTCTCTGGTTATATTGCCCAGATAGGAAAGGACATCCACCTTGAAAGGAACGGTTACGGAGAATCCCCTCATCTTCACATATTCTGCGAACATGAAGAAGCTCCTGACGTTATCAACGAGGAAAGGAACATAGATTGCATTAAAATTGATTGCCTTGAATCCCCTGTTATGAAGGACAGGAGAAGCTGAATGCATCACGGGATTTCCTATTATCCCGTAGATGGCTGTACGCTCGTTAACCTGATCAGCCCTGTATTCTATCTTCATCTTCTCCGCGCTGATCTGCCCGGGAGCAACCTCATTCGCACTTACGAACGTGAGCATTGAGCCAAGTCTCTTATAAAGAATCCTCGTACAGACCCCATAATCTCCCATACCGATTACGATCTTCTCTACTCCCTTGAGCTCTTCCTCAACCCTGAAAAGGGTCAGCACATCCTGGAAAGAACGCGGTGTGACAGCAACCTTCGCGATATCACCCTTTTCTGCAAGATGATAGAGTCTGGAGAAGATATCCTCGGGAACCCTTTCAAAGTCATGAAGGCTTCTTATGATCCTGATCCCCTTGCTTCTAGCCTTCTCTTCAACCTCGCTTCTTTTCACATCCTCTTCGATATCGACATAGCTGAAAGAACCGTCAAGAGCCTGGAACATCAGGCTTCTCCGTCCTTTCTCAGAGATTGAGCATTTTCCACCATCCTGGATACGGCGGAATGTCAGGATCACTGGGAGGTCAACCATCTGGGGAAAGAGGGATGCTCTCTTCTGTTCCTTATCATCAAGATAGTCAAGTCTCAGTTCACATAAATCAATATACTCGCGGTTCTTCTTAACACAGGAAGCAGCATCCTCAAGAGTTCTTTCTGCAAGGGTTAGGCAAATCATCAGTGCTCCTTGAAAATTACATGATTAACTGTTATCAATGATAGCGATTACTCATAAAAGGTGCAATGTTGCTATGAAAAATTTACAGGTTCAGAACCTCTCACTTTCCTTTGGCGAGAGAAGGATCCTATCAGACATATCGTTCAACCTCTCAGAAAGATCAAGAGTCGCTCTGATGGGTTCAAACGGATCGGGAAAATCCACGCTGCTTAAGGCGATAAGTAATAACATAGAAGCTGAGAGCCTTAATATCGCACTGACGAAAGGAGCACGAATCTCCTACCTTCCACAAAGCGACATCGTTCCCGAAGGTTCTAGCGTATATGAAGCGGCAGAACATGGATTCGACAGGTTCATTCCAAAGATAAGGGAACTCGAAAGGCTGGAAAGCATGGAGGCCAGTTTAAAGAATGCAGAGGCTATAGCCACACTACACGAGGAGCTGACAGAGGGCGGTTACTATGGAAGGAAGAGGAAGATAGAGCAGGTTCTTCTCGGTCTTGGTTTTGAGATGAAAGACATGACAAGGTCGGTAGAGGATTTCTCAGGCGGCTATCAGATGAGGATCGCCCTTGCAAAAGTACTTTTAGAAGAGAGTGACTTCCTGCTTCTCGACGAGCCTACGAACTATCTCGATATCGATGCCCTCACCTACCTTGAAGGATATATAAAATCTTTTTCGGGTGGCCTTGTCCTCGTTTCCCACGATCAGGATTTCATTGACAGCACCTGTAATGAGATATTCAGCCTCGATAGAGGAAAGCTCAAGATCTACAAGGGAAACTATGAGAGCTATATAAGACAGAGAGAGGAAGAGAGGATCGAGAGGGAGAAGAACTACATAAGGCAGAAGGAGGAAAGGGAGAGGACTGAGGCCTTCATAGAGCGTTTCAGATACAAGGCGACGAAGGCAAAACAGGTCCAATCAAGGATAAAAGCCCTTGAGAAGATGGAGGATACGGAACTTGAAGAAAAGAGTAAGAGCGTCTCCTTCTCATTTCCAGAAGCCCCTAGAAGTGGAGATGATGTGCTCATCATAGATGGCCTTCATAAGGCATATGGGGACAATGTAATCTATGATGACTTCTCAATGATCATAAACCGTGGAGAGCGTGTGGCGATCACGGGAAGGAATGGAAGCGGCAAATCCACCCTGCTGAGAATGCTTGCAGGAGCAGACACTTCTTATACAGGAACAATCAGATACGGCTCAAACGTTAAAATCGGATATTATGCACAGGACAGCAGTGAGTCGATAAACCCGGATAACACGGTTCTCGAAGAGATTGAGAGTATCGCGGACACGAAGGACATTCCCCGAGTAAGAAACATGCTTGGAGCATTCCTGTTCTCAGGTGATGATGTTGCCAAGAAATGCTCAGTCCTCTCTGGTGGAGAGAAATCACGGCTTGCACTGTTGAAAATATTAATGCATCCTGCAAATCTCTTGATCCTCGACGAACCTACGAACCACCTTGATATCGGAACAAAGGAGATACTTCTTAATGCCGTTAACAAATTCGAGGGAACCGTTGTATTCGTAAGCCATGACAAGCATTTCATATCGCATCTTGCAACGAGGATCCTCTATCTAAACGGGAAAGAGAGGGAGGAATACGTCGGGGACTGGGACTACTTCAACTACAAGCTGAAGGAGAAAGAAGCCAAATTCCTCAGCCAGGGGGAAGAGAGGAAAAAAGACGAGAGCGTCAAAGTGAAATCCGATTATGAGGCAGATAAGGCGAAGAAGAACAGGCGTAAAAAGCTAGAACGGGAATTGAAAGAGACAGAGGATCTCATGGCAAAACTTGATAAAGAGATACAAGAACTCGAAGAAGAGAGCATGAGAAGCGAAGTCTATTCAGATGCGAAGAAAATAAATGAAGTCCTCTCCCGGAAGGCTCAGATAGAAAAGAAGAAGGAAGAGGCCGAAGAACGCTGGCTAAAAATCACGGAGGAGCTTGAAAGTGAATAGGATAACAGAACCGGATGAGACGGAACTCGCATTCTCCCGTCTTTTTCCAAAGATAGTACTTGCAAGCAGGAGCGAGAACAGGAGAAAGCTCATGGAATGCGGAGGCTCCACCGTATATCAACTTCCGATGGAGACAAAAGAGGAGAGGAAAGGGAAAACAGCGGAAGAAACAGTGCTGAACATAGCAAGAGCAAAGATGGAGGCATACCTCACATCAGACAAGAAGATCCCTACCCTGCCTGCGCTGACGGCAGACACCCTTGTCCTATTCTCAGGAAGCCTCATTGGGAAAGCAGGAACGGAAAAAGAGGCAAAGGAAAGGATAAAATCCTTCTCAGGAAAAAAGCAGAGTGTCATAACAGCTTCCCTGCTCTATCTTCCTGATGACGGAATATCTGAGATTGTGGACACAGCTGATGTCTGGTTCAAAAAGCTCAGCGATGAGGAGATCGACGCATATATCGCAACAGGAGACTGGATAGAGGCCGCAGGCTCATACCGCCTACAGCGAAACGGATGGAGTATAGTAGAGCGAATCGACGGAGATTGGACGACCGTCGTGGGCCTTCCAATGAAGAAGATCATTGAGAATATGAATGGGAAAAAACATCTTAATCATATCTGTTACTGATTTTTTCTTAATACTTCTTCATATCGTATATCTTATAATAAGCCCTTCTTCCTCCATTCCTCTTCACCTTTCGCATCTCTTAGAAGATGGAGAGGGATGAAGGTAAAGATTGAAACTTGATAACAGATATTCGGTGAGGGTGATGGTATCAATAGCTGAACGCATGCCCCAGTCCATGAGCTGGGGAGAGACTATTATCATCTGCTCATCATATCTCATCGCCTCAAATACGAAATCCTCATTTCTCAAATTCTCTCCGATACCTTGGAAATAAAGCCCTTCATAACCGGGAAGAGATATAAAAAGGGAATATGCTTTAGTCCCATCATAAGACGAAGGTACATAGATGGCATAATGGATATCCCCATCAGAGCTCTCCAGCGTCTCAAAAGAGAAATCCCTGTATGCAGGAGAGGAGAAAAGCATGCAAGATGAAAAGATCAACAGAAATAGAACTGATGAAAACACTCGTATTCTTCTCATCATCGCCTCCAAGAGAAAATTTCCCTCAGATTAATTTAATTGGTTTAAAAGTAATAAAGAAGTCTAAATTTGTATTTCTATTATAACCAGAAGTTTTAACTCTAAATGAATGTGGTATGACTTTTGAAGCTCTATGAGTCAGAGCCACCAATTTGATAGGAATTCAAATCTTTTTTCAATCATATTCATATGAATATAATATTGTTATTATATAAATATGATATTTTTATAATTAAAATTATAATGGATTTACAACAGTTCCTTATAATGTTCCATTCCAAGGGTAAGGATCTTGTTTATATGCTCATCACAGAGCCTGTAATAGGAGTTCTTCCCATCTTTCCTGAATTTCACAAGTCTACTCTGACGGAGAACTTTCAACTGCTGGGATATAGCGGACTGGCTCATGGAGAGGCGTTCAGCTATTGAAGAGACGGAAACCTCACTCTCCTCAACAAGATAGAATAGGATTTTCAATCTAGTCGCATCCCCGAATACCTTAAAAAAATCTGCGAGATCGACAATCACCTCTTCACTGATATTTTCATTCTGCATATTCTGAATATACTAAAATTTTCAGAAAAATGTAATAAGAACTCTTGATACCGGATTGTTTTCATATTTCCTCTTTTTTGATAAGATTCGTGCATGGAAGAAAGAATCGGATTCATAGGACTCGGAGTGATGGGAAAGAGCATGGCCCACCTGCTCCTTCAGAATTTTAAAAGTATCAACATCTACTCGAGAACTAAAGAGAAGGCCCTACCCCTTATTGAAGAGGGAGCCACATGGTATCAGTCGGCAAAAGAGGTCGCAAAGAACTCTGACATCATATTCACAATCGTGGGCTATCCCAAGGATGTGAGAGAAGTATATGAGAACATGATGGAGACCGACATTGAAGGGAAACTGTTCGTCGATATGACGACCACGGAGCCAAGCCTTGAGATCGAGCTAAGCAAAGCTCTTGAAAAAAAGGGAGCATCCCTTATTGATGCACCAGTCTCAGGAGGAGACAAGGGAGCAAGGGAAGGAACCCTTTCCATAATGTGTGGTGGAAAAGATGAGGATATATCCAGGGCAATGAAATACTTTGAAGTGATGGGAAAGAACATCAAGCACCTTGGACCGGTCGGAAGCGGACAACATACGAAGATGGCGAACCAGATCCTCATCGCCGGAACGATGATAGGTCTCTCAGAGAGCCTCGTATATGCAAAGAACGCAGGATTGGATTTAAATGATGTGATAGCCACGATCTCAAAAGGAGCTGCTGGTTGTTGGAGTCTCGATAATTACGGTCCACGTATCGTAAACGGCGATTTTGAACCGGGATTCATGGTGAAGCATTTCGTAAAGGACATGAAGATAGCCCTTAGTGAGAGCAGGAAGATGGGATTGAATCTCAAAGGCCTTGATCTCGTTGAGAGAATCTACGAGGAGATGGAGAAAGAGGGAGAGGGGGATAAAGGCACGCAGTCTCTTTATAACGCCATTTCCAGGATATAGGAGAGAGAAGATATGCAAGAAGAGAAAGCCAGACTTATTCTCCCTGATGGGAGGGAGGTACTCCTTCCCGTAATGACGGATACGATGGGAGATAAGGCGGTAGACATAACCAGTTTAAGAAGCAGCACGAGATATATAACCTATGATCCGGGATTCGTGAACACGGGTTCCTGCATGTCCAGCATATGCTACATTGACGGAGAGAAGGGAATACTAAGATACCGTGGTTATGACATCGAGGACCTTGTAGAACACTGCGATTTCATCGAGGTCGCATATCTTCTTGTAAAAGGACAGCTGCCAACAACAGCAGAAAGAATCAATTATCAGAAGCTGCTGAACAAGCACTCCCTTCTGCATGTCAACATGAGGGATTTCTTCAAGGCATACCCACATGACGGACATCCGATGGCGATTCTTGCCGCGATGGTCGCAAGCCTCTCGGCTTTCTACCCCGAGCTTGAAGAGAACGACATCGAAGAGAACATCGACCTTACAGTTACGAGGCTTCTTTCAAAGATGAGAACGATAGCAGCGTTTGAGTACAGGCAGATGAATGGACTCGAGTTCGTCGAACCACAATACAACTTCTCCTACTGTGCAAACTTCCTGAACATGATGTTCTATTCATCCGTGAACAATTACAGCCCTGATCCCCTCCATGTAAAGGCGTTGAACCAGCTTCTGATATTACATGCGGATCACGAGCAGAACTGTTCTACAAGTGCCGTCCGCCTCGTGGGAAGCAGTGAAGCGAACCTGTATGCGGCAGTTGCGGCAGGCTGCTGTGCGCTCTGGGGAAGCAAGCACGGAGGTGCTAACCAGGCCGTCATGGATATGCTCAACAGAATCATTAAGGAAGGAATCAGTGTTGATGAGGTCATAAGAAAGGCAAAGGATAAGAATGATCCCTTCCGTCTCTCAGGTTTCGGTCACAGGGTCTATAAGACATTTGATCCTAGGGCGAAGATTGCCAAGAGGATATGCAAGGAGGTACTTGCGGATAATCCTTCATCAGATCCCCTGCTTGATATTGCACAGGAGATTGAAGAAAAGGCCACGCATGATGATTATTTCATTGAACGCAACCTCTATCCAAATGTCGATTTCTATACGGGAATAACATTCCATGCGATGAACATCCCCGTCTCGATGTTTACAGTCCTCTTTGCAATGGGACGCCTTCCTGGATGGATTGCGCATTACCTGGAATGGAGACACGATCCATATCAGAAGATAGGACGCCCACGACAGGTATATATAGGGCCTGAGCTTAGAAAGGTCATCCCTATAAACGAGAGATAGCAGGAAAGCCTATACCATCAGAATCGATTAGAAAGCGGGTAAGAGGTCTAAGACTTCTTGCTCGCTTTTCCTTATACCGCATGAACTGATGAACACATAGATTATGTCACATACTTTATCAGTACAAAATTATTGCTAGTTTTCAGAAACAGGTATCCTGCTTACTTCATCGGTTTGTTAAATACGGAAGCAACCTACTCTGCAATTTCACGGTCCTGCACCTCACTTCCACCGCAAACCTCCCGCGATCGTCAAAAAAACAGGACAACATAACTAATTCATCATGTCATCCTGCAAGATTATACACTTATGAAAACGCCGCCAACACGGGACCACTTCCCTTTCAAATGAATGAGATTATCTCATCTGTAAATTCCTTGGTTGTAAGCGTTTTCGCCCTCTTTCCCTCTTTTACGAGCAGATCACGGAAATCCTTCGTCACATGCCTTGTGGCTATGGCCTTCCTAATTGCATCTAGAAGTACGGAAGAGGCTTCATTCCAACCGATATAGGAGAGCATCATCTCCGCAGATAGGATCATAGAAAGAGGATTAACGATGTTCTTACCTGCGATATCAGGGGCTGTCCCATGAGTCGCCTCAAACACCGCACATCCCGACTCATAGTTGATGTTAGCCCCGGGGGCGATCCCTATTCCGCCAACCTCAGCAGCAAGAGCATCGGAGATATAATCCCCGTTGAGATTAAGGGTCGCTATGACATCATACTCCTCCGGCTTGAGCAGGATATTCTGAAGGAACGCGTCGCAGATAACGTCCTTGATCTCTATCCTTTCCCCATCGCTTACCGGTATGAATACCTTTCCATTCTCCATCACAGCACCATACTCATCCCTTGCAAGTTGATAGCCCCATTCACGGAAACCACCCTCGGTGAATTTCATGATATTCCCTTTATGGACGAGCGTAACACTCTTTCTCTTATTCTTGATAGCATACTCGATAGCTGCCTTTATAAGCCGTTTAGAACCATCAGGGCTCACGGGTTTCACACCTATGGCACTCGTCTCGGGAAAACGGATCTTATTCACCCCCATCTCCTTCTGAAGGAAAGAGATGACTTTCTTCACATCATCAGTACCACTCCTCCACTCGATTCCGGCATAGATATCCTCCGTGTTCTCCCTGAAAACGACCATATCCACGTTCTCAGGATGGCGCACGGGGCTCGGAACCCCTTCAAAATACACAACAGGGCGCAGACAGACATATAAATCAAGCTGCTGGCGCAAAGCAACATTCAGACTTCGTGCACCCTTGCCAACTGGGGTCGTAAGAGGCCCCTTTATGGCGATGAGATTATCGCGGATACAGCTAAGGGTCTTATCAGGAAGACTAGTCCCAACTTCCTTAAAGGCCTTCTCCCCCGCGAGAAGTTCCTGCCACTCAATCCGTTTCTTTGAATTATAAGCCTTTGAAACGGCGGCATTCACACACCTGATCATCTCTTCGGTGATCTCTTTCCCCACTCCATCCCCTTCGATATAGAGGATTGTCGGATTGTTTGGGACTTTCAAAGTCCCATTTTCCATTTTTACTCTCGACATTGTTAATCCTTAAGAAGATTCAGTTTCCCCCCCTTTATCAACATCTTTTTCTGCTCTTCGGATGCGAAAAGGTTTAATTTTATCTCCTTGTTTTTTGTTTTATCGAATAAGGTGAATACACCTCTTTCAATCGAATCAATGACGTCATGTAATTCCAGTTCATCACCCTGTTCAATCAGATCATAGTCCCCTTCTGAATCAAACAGCAGCGGCAATATACCGAAATTGCACAGATTCGCCTGATGGATACGTTCTATGGATTTAGCGATCACGGCCCTCAATCCGAGATACTGAGGACAGATCGCGGCATGCTCTCGGCTTGATCCCTGTCCATAAGATGAGCCTGCTATCACGAATACAGCCCTTTTCTCATCACGTAAAGCCTTTGCCCTGGATGGGAATGTAGGATCAACACCTTCAAAGACGAACTCGGAATAGGCTGGAATATTCGAGCGATACTTGAGTCTTGCGCCAGCAGGCATTATGTGATCCGTCGTGATCTTATCACCGACCTTGAGCGTCGCAGTCCCTTTCAGTTCATTTGCCATCGGCATGGATGCCGGAGGAGCTCCAATATTCGGACCTCTTAAGATCTCCACCCCCTCAGAGCTCTTTGGAGGGAATATAAGCATGCTATCATCACAATAATAATGCTCAGGAAGAACTATCTCATCAAAAGGAACACGTCCCAGAGGACTGACCAGCTTCCCGCTTATCGCACTTAAGGCGGCCGTCTCAGGAGATACGAGATACACCTTGGCACTCTTCGTACCGCTTCTGCCCTCAAAGTTACGGTTATTCGTCCGCAGCGAGATGCTGTCGGTACCTGGACTCTGATGATTTCCAATACAGAATCCGCATGCACTCTCCAGTATCCTTGCCCCTGCCTTTATGAACGTAGTAAGACTTCCGTCCTCACTTATCATCTCAAAAACCTCTCTTGAACCTGGTGCGATTCCAAGAGAAACGCCGGGAGCAATGGTCTTTCCTTCCAGGATCTTGGCTACCTTCTTCAGATCCATGTAGCTGCTGTTCGTACAACTTCCGATAAGGACCTGATTGACCTTCATCCCTTCAAGCTCCCTGACACTGGATATGTTTCCAGGGCTGTGCGGTGTCGCAATAAGAGGTTCCAGTTCTGAGAGGTTTATCTCGTAGACATCATCGTAGAGAGCATCCTCATCAGCTCTTATCTCCCTATATCCGTCCTCCCTGCCATGGGCTTTCAGAAACTCATATGTCCTCTCATCGGAGGGAAAAATAGAGAACGTAACCCCACACTCTGCACCCATGTTACAGATCGTAGCCCGTTCAGGGACGGAAAGACTGCTGACTGCAGGACCAAAATATTCGAACACTGAATTAACATTACCTTTCACCCCAAACTTCTCAAGGACTTTCAATATAACATCCTTGGCACTGACTCCTGCCCTGAGTTTTCCCGTAAGTCTTATGCCTATGACTTTCGGACATATGATGGAAAAAGGAAGTCCAGCCATTGCAAGGGCCACATCAAGGCCTCCTGCACCTATCGCAATCTCTCCAAGTCCACCTTGCGTCGGCGTATGGCTGTCAGAACCGATAAGTGTTTTTCCTGGAAGAGCGAAACGCTCAAGCTGCACCTGATGGCAGATTCCGTTTCCTGCCCTTGAAAAGACAACACCTTTTTTCGCAGCAACCGTCCTTAAGTACTCATGATCATCAAAGTTCTCAAATCCAACCTGTACGGTATTGTGGTCGACATAGCTCACGGCAAGCTCATTTCTCACCCTGTCTATGTTCATCGATTCAAACTCCAAATATGCCATAGTCCCTGTGGCATCCTGAGTAAGAGTCTGATCGATCCTGATTGAAATAGGCTCACCCTTTACGAGTCTCCCTTCCACCAGATGCTCTTTCAATATCTTATAACAGATAGTCAATCCCATGTATTCTCCTAAAAAACATTTCCATTTTATCCCTTTCTTCAAACATGTTAAAGGCTTATGCCTTTCTTCGAAAGAATAAAAACGGCTGTCGTCTCTGCTATGAAGAACAGGAGCGCCACTGCAGAAAGGATATAAAGTATGGCCGTGAATGAGAAATGCTCATAAATTATTCCACCTAGAGATGAGCCGGTCACCATACCGATGTTCAGAAGCACCTCATGGATTATCATACGCTTTTCCCTGTTCGAGGCTCCACTTGCACCATGGAAAATGCTCATCTGATATAAAAGTGCAAACACGATGCCGAATGCGATAAAAAAGAGTGCGATGGATAATGAAGAAGAAAGGAAAGAGAAGATAAAAAATAGAATTGAGAGTGCAAACTGAGAAAGAAGAACCGAGACTTTACTGAACTGCCAGAAAGGGAAACGGGAGAAGAAGATGAATGAGAAGCATGTTGTCATCCCCCTGAAAAGAAGCAGCGTCCCAGAGATGCTCTCTGAGAAGCCCAACACATCCATTGCATAAAGGGGGAAGATATTGATGAGAAGGGAATAGCACGAGTAATTGAGGAAATTTCCACACCAGCTGAAATATCTGAGGAGAGTGGCACGTCCTGTACTCCCCTCCTCCTTCTTTCCATTTTTAACCTCAACTCTTGTGCCATCAAGTTTCAAGAGGAATGCCAGGACAAGCAGGAAGATAAGAGCACCTACGGCAATAGGCACGGATGGGGACATCTCTACCAGAAAACCTCCGACCATCGTGGAAAGCCCTGCTCCGAAAGACCATGAGAAGTTGAATCCACCTGTGGCTTTTGCAAGCTGTCTTCCTTCCTCTCCTTCCGTGATCCAGTCCTCGATATTGGGCCAGAGAAAGCTCATTGTCACTCCATAGAGGGCGAGCATGAGGTACATGAGCCCAACACTTGAAAAAGAGAGGATTATGATATTCGTCACTGCCATGCCAAAGAGGGCAATGAACGCCTTCGTTCTTCTTTTAAGGCGTGGATAGACCGGAGAGAAGGCAAGACATGAGATGAAATACGTGACAGTATATATGCTTGATGCGATTCCTATTACAGATGAGGAGAGTGAATACTTTTCTCTCATGAAATAGATCATCGCGAAATTCACCATGCATATGGAGAACTGTGAGAAAAAGGATGCTATGCAGAGTGCTATCTTCTTCTTGTTCATAGTCAAATGAGTTTATATGATAAGGTACTTACTGTTCAATAATCTAAAGCGGTGACTTACTCTCCACCCTGTCTCACATTACTGTGAGCTTCTTCCCGCTCAAGACCCCTGTTGGAGCCAGTATCAACGAGCTATCCCCGCTAGCCCAGCGGTTCAGGATGTCTTTACCCTCATCCAGCAGTTTCTTGTCGCATTCTTGTCCCTGTCATGATGTGTACCACAGGATTTGCATGTCCATTCCCTATCTGCGAGCTTCAGCTGCGTGTTTATCAGGGCCATCGAATCGACTTCGGAAAGGAAAGGATTGTTCTTCTTCAGATGGGCTGGTGTAGAGTTGAGGAGCTTCCCCTTATTCATCTTCTCATAGCTGATGCGCTCATCAAGCAGATGGTTCCATACGAAGCGGCAGCATCCGAAGGTCTTCCAGATGAGCACCTTCTGCTCCATGGTTGGTTTGATCCTGAACTCCATGCACTTGGAGATGACGACTGTCTCAGCCTTTCCTACCGTCATAGTCTTCTCCTTGAGTCCTTATGTACTCCTTCAGAATCTCGAGAGGCGCTCCGCCTGCCGTTATCAGACAATAGCTTCTTGACCAGAAATATTCCTTCCAGAGCTTGTCCCTTATCTCCGGGAAATCAGCCTTCACAAGCCTTGATGATGCACTCTTGTATGCGTTTATGAACCTCGACAGCTCGCTGTCAGGTTCAGCCCTGAAGAGGACATGCACATGGTCCTTGTCATGGTTCCATTCCGAGAGCGTGATCTTATACTTCGGCGCTACGTAGCAGAACATGTGCTTAAGATACTCCGATATGATATCGGTGATGACTTCTCTCCTGTATTTGACAATGAGGATGAGATGGTAGTTCAGGCTGAATACCGAATGGTTGTTCCCGTCCAGCTGCGTCATTATGTAGCTTTTCTTTCTGCTCATCTTGGAATCAAGTATAGTACTGATTTGAGATTATTAATACTATTTCTTTAACATAATAAAATTATTTTCATACCACTCATATCAACCGATCCTTTCTCCATTCATCTCCACCTTTCGCTCCTCTTAGAAGATGGAGACTCCTGGAGTAAAGGTTGAAAGAAAACAGATGAAACAGTATCATCATATATCATGGAAAACAACATCCTAGCAAACATCCCCCTGATGGCAGCGATAATAGCCTGCGTCACGGCACAGCTGTTAAAACCTATTTTCGCCATCCTTTCCGGGCATAAGTTCAGCTATCATCAGCTGCTTTCCACGGGAGGCATGCCATCAAGCCATACGTCGGCGGTAATCGCACTCACCTCCTCCATCGGTGCGATATACGGGGTTGGAAACGTTGCATTTGCAATCTCCTTCGTGTTCTCAATAATAGTAATGCATGATGCGATGGGAATCCGTCTGGAGGCGGGAAAACAGGCTAAAGTGATAAACGAATGGTCTGAGATACTGAGCAAGATGCATAAGGACGGACCTTTTGAACCAACGAATCTTAAAACATTACTTGGACACTCGTTCGCCCAAGTCCTGGGTGGTGCAGTGCTGGGACTCATAATCGGACTCGTGTCAGCACTCTTCGCATAGCATAAGATGAAACAGAAAAAGAGCAGAACGACATTCGATGAATTTTATAAAGAGATATATTGCGGCAGATGGGAGAGAATAAAAGAGAGTTTCTCTTTAGAGAAGGAGAACGTGAATCTCTCAGATGAACTAAAAAGGCCTTACTTCCTCGATCCCGCATCAAAAATGGTAGCATCCCTTCTTCCCGTTGAAAGGGGAGAGAGGATTCTCGACATGTGCGCGGCTCCGGGAGGAAAGACGCTTTCAATCGCACTTCGCCTGAAAGGAGAGGGTGAACTGGTGTCAAATGACAGGAGCCCGGATAGAAGGACAAGGCTTAAGACAGTTATAGAAGAGTGTCTTTGTGAGGAGTATAGGAGAATAATCACCATAAAAGGTTTTGATGCATCATCATGGTGCCTCTATGAGCAGAATGCATATGATGCGGTCCTTCTTGATGCCCCCTGTTCTAGCGAGAGGCATGTATATCTAGATGCAAAACATCTTTCCCTGTGGTCCCCTTCCCGCCCTAAAAGGCTTGCGAAAGAACAGTTTGCACTACTCTCCTCTGCCTTGATCGTCGTGAAAAAAGGTGGATACATACTCTACTCCACATGTTCCATAAATCCCGAGGAGGATGAAGGCGTCGTCGAGAAGCTTTTCAGCAGGCATGAGCAGGAGGTAGAGGAAATTCCCCTTGATCTCGAAACATCAGAAAGGAGGATGAGGGGAAGAATCATAATGCCGGATACGTCAAACGGACTTGGGCCGATGTATGCGTGTCTATTGAGGAAGAAGAAATGAGCAGTGTGGCAATAGCAAGAATAGATGAATATGAGAAGGAGAAGATAAAACAGATTCTTCTTGAAATGACAGGAAAGACGGCTTTTCCAGATGTCAGTGATAAGACCATCCTCATAAAGCCGAACATTCTCTCTGATGCACCAAAAGAGAAAGCGATAACGACAAATCCCGCAGTCGTTGAGGCTTTGATTGAAATCGTAAAAGAAAAAGGAGCGAGAAAGATCCTCGTCGGGGACTCCCCCGGACTTCATACTCCCACTTTCAATGCAAAGGCCTCTGGAATTAAGGACGTGATAGATAGGACTGGAGCGATTTTTGAGGATTTTACGAGACGAAACAGGCAACATACCGTCTACAGGAAGCTGAAAGTACCAATGGCCGTTGCACTCGATGAAGCGGATGTCGTGATAAGCGTTGCAAAATTCAAGACCCATCAGCTCATGATGCAGACAGGAGCTGTGAAAAACATGTTCGGTCTTGTTCCTGGTCTGAATAAAAGTCCCATGCATCTGAAATGTCCCAGTGTTGAGGAATTCGCGAAACTCATAATCTCAATCTTCAGGGAAAGCCATACGGATTATGCCGTGATCGATGGGATAATAGGAATGGAGGGTGCAGGACCTGCAAATGGAACACCGAGAAAAGTCGGACTTCTGATATCATCGGAGGATGCATTTGCGGCAGATTATTCAGAGGCTGTGATAATGGGTTATGAAAGAAAGGACATGCCTATTCTCAATGAGGCGATAAAAGAAGGCCTTACTGATATAAGAACGTACAGCTATCCGATCCTCAATCCGGATAACCTTGTGATAAAGGACTACAAGAGAATTGAAAGCAGAAAAAGATCCCTTTTCTCAGCTCTCATCCTCCCCTACTTCTCCCGTATCAGGGAAAAGAGAAAGGCTCAGAAGAGGAATGCTCCCACATTCCAGAACAACTGCGTGAAATGCAGACGATGTATTGATATATGTCCTGCAAAAGCACTCACGATGGGAGACCCCCATCCAGAGATAAATCTAAATGCATGCATACGCTGCTACTGCTGTCATGAGATGTGTCCTGTTGATGCGATAAAAATCTGATTTACTCAGAGGACCTTCCTTAATACTATCATGTCAACAAGCCTTACTCCATCCTCATATATGGGATGGTCGTAATTCTCTAAAAAGAAATTCCGTCTGATTCCGGATTTCACAAATCCACATCTCTCATAAAACGGTATGGTCATAGGGCTGTTTCCCGTTCCTACTTGAAGAAAATAATATCTATTTCGATACTCATTCTCTAGGAACCTGATAAGGGAGCTTCCATATCCCATCCTCTGATAGCTAGGAAGAACAGAGAGATTCTTGATCTCAAGCGTGTCCACATCATCCTCAAGGACAACGCATTCTGCTCTCAGAGTTCCCCCATCAAGAAGGATGTACATCTCACCCTTATCCAGATAGCGTAAGACCATGTCCATACTCTCATCAGCAAGAAGCAGAAGATCAAGATACTCCCTTCTGCTTCCCTCTACTTTAAGAATCTCCATACAACCTCACCGTATACTCAGAGATCCCTCATCATCCTCATGGATGAAAAAACCGACCCCTTTCTCTATTATTTCCTTGTAAGAAGGAAGGCTAATTGATACACCCTCCTCTCCTTTAAGCATACCAGCAACTTCAAGACACCTGTCCACTGTGACGACATGGGTTGCAACCCTTCTGGAAATATCTATACCCTCCTTAGGATAATCAACACCGGCAAAGCCGTATGAGGCGACCTTGTACAGGAACTCATCCCTGCCTGTCGTTATAAGGGAAGGCGTCATAGCCCCAGGCGTCCTGTCTATGAATGCAGTAGGAACCTCGATCAGAAACGGACATAAGCCTTCTATCCTGGACCATTCAAGATGTGTGTACCCCTTGTTACTTTCGCTGGTGGCTTCCACACTGAGCTCCACACCTTCCTCTTCCAGTAACAGGGACGCAAGATATGCGATATCGAAGGAGGACTCAGGAGCGACTATCGTCTGATTCACAGGATATGTGATTGAAGCCTCATGAAGATCGAAAGCGTAATCTATATCCTCCACCTGCAGAAACGTCATCACGGCATTCGAGGCTCGTTCAAGAAGCGAACCGTCATTTCTACCGGGGAATGTCCTGTTGATATTCCTCGCTTCCTCATAGCTTAGTCCCTGACGGGACGGGTAGTGGATATAAAAAGGAGGATCAGGCCACTGGTCCAGGGGAGATGCGATGCGGGAACCGACCTTATACGTCTTCTCTCCCCAGCTCGTACGTATGGTATAACTCTCAGGATATGCATAACCGGGAAGGGTTACCGAATACGCACTCATGTTCGCAACAGGCATTACGTATACCCTTCCCTTTTCAACATCGATGTTCTCCATTATAACAATCGAAGAGAGTATTCCTCCCGATTCATTGGGATGAGTTCCTCCCATGATGAACACACTCTCTCCCGGGATGCTGGAATCAAAGACGAAAATCGGAGAGTCTGCACGTGTTCCTAAAAGGGAGGGATCGTAATTGGAAAGGTGAATCGTATGAGAATACGACGAAGATGGGCAGAACGTGTCATAAGTCTCCCTTTCCCTCAGAAAACAAAAAGAGGAGAGCAATGCGATGATGAGCATTGCGGTGACACATGAAATCTTAAACCTCAGCCTTCTTATCATCTCTTTTTCTTATTACTCCGATACAGATAACACCTACCGCAAAGATCAGGAAAATCACTGGTATAGCAGTATTATACTCTATATCGGTATAGACACCACTCTCCCCTACAGGAGAAAATGGGACAGCATCGTATACGATCCCATTATCGGCTGCCAGCTGACGAACGTTCAGAAGATTCAGAACGGGAATTCCTACTGCGGCGAACTCATAGTTCAATCCTCTGTCATCTGTAGTCGGTATTGTCGGTGGATCAAGGACAAGCCCCTGAGGAAAATTCAAGGTATAGGAACTCGTACCACAATTCGGACTTGCTCCCCCAATGTTCACGAACAAGCTGATATCATCACCATAGAGGTCAAAACGATATCGTATATTCTTAGCCATGTCATCAAAATAGATTACAGGGTAACCTGATTCCTCGCAGAGAGAGCGGGAAAGCTCCTTTGTACCAGAATATAGAACTCCCTCAAGTATTCCTCCTCCCTGATCATTATTTCCCCCTGGAGAGACGGCAAGAACATCAAATGATGCAAAACCACCTCTTTCAAGGGCATGAAGGATATCAAAGATATTATATTCCGGCCTTGTCGCTCCATGCATTGACGCACCTAAGGAGCAGATGAGACGGACATTGAGATCCATTACATCGGCAGCTATTAGGGAAGCGATAAGAAGACCGGGGAATGATCCGCTGGATCCGATTGCTATCGTATCTCCTGCACTAAGCCCAGCATTGATGTAATAGCGGATGAGAAGAGCCGAAAAATCAGGACTTAAACTTGTTCTCTTGGCATCTACATCACCTGGAGTAGAAGTGAGTTCCGTGAATTCAGGCCCCAGAAGCCCGGTCTGATTAAGATCCTCGGCCTCGATGGGAATCCCAAGAGATAGGATCTCTTCTTTCATATAGGCCTCTGCATCGAACATCCTCTGAGCAGCCTCAACCTGCAAATCCCTGTATGGATTATCCTCCTCATGCCGGGTGGTATAGGTGAGAACAGCACCGAGGAGCAGTATAAGGAATGCTGCTATGAGATATGTCTTACCTATTTTCTCTGGCTTCTTCATCGCGTCAGCACTCCCATATGCATACAGAGGAATATGGCGAAGGAGATTATAAGGACCGTCAGCAGTGTCTTTATAACTCCCTGTTTCTGCATGTCATTCGCAATAAGACCGGGGATTATGTACCCGATAATCCTGAAATCCTGACTGATCCCAGAGACATATATGAAGTTGTTCTCTATGACCGCGGAGAGTATTATGCTCAAAAGTACCGTGAGCATAAACCTTCTTCTGCCATAGATGATGAGGAAATTCTGTAAGAGTTTGACAGCATAACAGGTGGCGATGGCCAGAAGCAGCGTCGAGACCACCCTGTACGGCTGTTCAAAGAAGAATGCAAGATACCCCGCACTTACAATACCTCCGGGAAGAAGTCCAAGAAATTCTATGGAAACGAAACCAAGTATTATACTTAAAGCAACAGCTGAATGTAGCATAAGACCACCTACATGCAAAGTTTTATGAGGTGCTCCCCCGCACCTTTTATATTTCCTAATCCAATGAAGATATCAGAAGTTCTCTCAAGCTCACCTCTGAGCTCCTCAGGATTCGATATCACAGCGTCAATGGAACATTTTCTCCTGATATATCTGGCAACTTTGTTCCTATAGTCCCCGATGATGTAGACCTTTCCTATCTTATCCCTGTTCTTCTGGATAATATTTCTCAGATAATAAATTCTGAACTCCCTGTCTTTCCTATTATTGAATACAAGGGAAAGCCTCCTGCCTTTCTTCTTGAATTCCTCTATGAGGCGGGCATCCATGCTCTCTTCATCGTTTATGGAGAATGTTGGAATGAGAACAGATCCGCAGGGGAAGGTGATCTCATTATGGAGTCCGATATCAGGGGCCACGCTCAGAGAAGCTTTAAGAACATCATCCTCTCCGAGGCCGAAGTCTTTCAGGACCTCGACGGCAATAGACATGTCCTCATCTGGAATCGTCACAGGAGATGAGTGGTCGTAGTGACCGGTTTTAACCTTGTGAAGTTCTTTTACTTCAAGAGAATCATAAAGATCCTCACACACATAGAGTTTCGTATCTGGGGAAACGGAACGGGAAAGGGTCCATGCGACCTCCTCCCTGCTATTACCCATGGCATCCATGTGATCAGAGAGAGTGTTAATAATGACCGTATGTGTCGGCTTGATGAATTTAGAGGCCATGATCTTCTGACTCTCTTCATGCAAGGCCATGCACTCCACGACAATACATTCACATCCGGCTTTCTCCGCCTTTCTAACAAAGGCAATATTCTCTGTGAGCCGTACGCCGAGCCTGCGTTTAAGGATTTCGATCTTCCCATCATCCTTGATGATCTCGGCATCGGATCCGGTGGTCTTGGCATATGTCCTTATCCCCTTCTCTCTCAAGGCTGCCGCAAGAAGACGCGTCGTCGTGGTCTTTCCACGGGTACCGTTTACAAGAATCCTAATGGGAATTTTCTTTAATGCCCGCTGGTGCATCATGTTCTCGATGAAAGCCAGAATGAGCAGCAGGACCAACAAAGCAATAACAAGATTCAATTCTACTCTCCAAAAAGGTCCACCTCATTCAAGGTGGACCAGTTATTTCATTCAGGATTAATCCTTATTACGGTCTTGGATTGTCAAGATTCTCATTGACAATGTCCGTCCACCACTGAGGATCGGTCTGAACCTTCATGTTTACACATCCGAACATCAGTTCGCTTCTGAGCTCAGCATCGAGATCCTTGTAAAGCTCGTGCCACTCGTTAGCTGTTGAGTTCGCATATGCTGTGAGCATGGATACAGCGGCATCCTTGTTACCAGCTTCAATCATGTCGCCAGCTACTTCCTGGATCATTGCCGTCTGCTCATAGATGCTCTCAAGGCGAGGATCACGTGCAGCCCTAACGATCTCGATAGCGGTCTCATAGTTGATTCTAGCAGTCTGCTGAACACCGGTAGCAACCCACCATGCAGAATCCTGGTTGTATGGTTCCGTCCTTAATCCCTGTCCGAACTGTGATGGGAAGGATGTCTGAGATGCCCATACAGGTGTGATGTAGTTTACACTTGGAGCGCCCCAACCAACCCAAACCAGACAGCGAGCTTCCTCAGGAAGCCATGCCTTTACGTTGGCAATCTGGAAATATGTCGTGTTGTACATGTTGGTTGGTCTGTAGACGTAGTTTGGATGGAGGATATCACCGAATGGACCTGCGTTAACAGTTCTGGAGATATCAAACTCTGTTCCCTGATAGTAGTCAGAGCAGAGATTCTTAATGGTCTGTACGGACAGCTTCTCATCAGGTACGACGAAAAGTGGATACTCATCTGCATCACCATAAGGATCAAGTTTAAGATCAGCACAAAGATTGGAAAGAGCTCTCCATTCCCTGAGCGTGCATCCCATGTTGTCTTCCTTGTTAGGAGCATAAACGTTGTTTGGTTGGAATTCGCCTTCTCCGTCCCAGAGATCGTTCTCAAGAGCGAAATCAACAAGATTTGCACATGCGCGGAAGTTCTCAGTGTCTTCAAAATCAACATAATCGATTCTGCAGCGGTTAGCTGCTACGAATACAGCATTGTCAGGAACACGAACTGCACACCAGATATGTCCGCCATAAGCCTCTAATATCCAGGTGTCGGTTCCATCTGTTATGTTGATACACTCAGCTGCACCGTTCCATCCATATTCCTCAATCATCTTTCCCATGAACTCAACAGCCTCAAGAGCCGTGGAACATGTCTCAAGAGTAAGATCCTGGATCATGTAGCAATCGAGGATACCTTCGTACTTACCCCATACTTCCTTGAGCTTCTGTCCCTGCTCAGAGGAACTGTCGTAACCACATGTACTCTCCCCCATTGCAAGACCCTTGTCGTTCATGAAGGAGTACATACCATGGATGTACTGGTTAGTGTCCTCTTCGTAGGTATAAGAACCGAGTACCATTCCACCTGTTCCATAGTCCTTGACTTCTGGGAACTGGGAATAATCAGCACCGGCTCTACCATTAAGAACGATGTCCCTCGTCGTACCTGCCTTCATAGAAGGAATGAGCCAGAGTCTAACATCGTCACCACGGCTGTCACAGGTATGGCTAATCATCGTTGAGCCATCAACGGTCGCATCCTTTCCTACTGCGAAAATCGTACACGCAGCAAGACCCTGTGTTGCAATCATAGCGAAAACAAGGAGGATAGCAAGAGCTTTTCCAATTTTCTTCATAATTTCTCCTTTTAAATGCTCTGCCATCAAGCAGAGCATTCAATTTTTAGTTCATATTCTTTATAGCCTCATCACCTGCAGCAACAGCAGCATTCCACCAGTCAGGTGTCGCAGGTGTCGACATATCCTTATTTCCATGCATGTATGTCGAGATGAGGTCATCAGCAAGATCCTTCCAGAGATCATGCCATGTATTTGCCTGAGCTGTTGAATAAGTGGTAAGCAGTTCAATAGCCATATCCGTATTACCAGCTTCAACCATCTCGGCCGCGGCCTGCTGTATGGCATTTGTCGCTACGTACTGATCAGCCATTCTCTGATCTCTTGCCTCATGGATTGTATTAATGGCATCCTGGTAGTTGATAGTAGCCGTCTGCTGAACAAGAGCCGTTACCCACCAGCCAGAATCCTCATTGTACGGTTCTTCTCTCAGGCCTATTCCAAACTGCTCAGGAAGAGAAGTCTGGGATGCCCAGATCGGTGTCAGATATGTCGAATCAGGTGCGCCCCATCCGAAATATGCAAGACATCTTACAGGCTCAGGAAGAGAAGCGTCCACGCATGCGATCTGAATATATGTACAGCGATAGCAGTTGATTGTTCTCTCTGCGTGTCTCGGATTGAGAGGATTGCCGAATGGCCCAGCTTCAACAGTCTTTGTCACATCATACGGTGTTCCCTGATAATAATTACTGGAGAGCTTGTGTATGGTATCCACACTCACCTTCTCCTGAGGTACTACGAACAGAGGCCAGTTCTCATCCGGATTCTTCTCCTCTGGATCGAGGTTGAGACTCGGATCGAGCAGCGTCATCGCCATCCACTCCCTTCTTGTGGAGTATGTCCTTTCCGGGTTGGGAGCATAGATCTTACATGGGATGAATTCGCCTTCTCCGTCCCAAAGTCCGTTCTCAAGTGCGAAGTCGACGATGTTCTCAGCATAGATATAGTTCTCATTGTCTTCGAAATCTATGTGATTGATCCTTGCCCTGTTTGCAGCTACAAATACCGCATCATCAGGAACACGAACTGCACACCAGATGTTTCCGCCGTATGCCTCAAAGATCCAGGACTCGTTACCATCAGTGATGTTTATACACTCAGGAGTACCGTTCCAGCCATACTGGTTGAGGATTGATCCCATGAACTCAACAGCCTCACGTGCCGTAGAACATGTCTCGAGCGCAAGATCCTGCAGCATGTAGCAATCTACGATTCCTTCATACCTGTCATATACCTCAGTCAGCTTCTGTCCCTGCTCGCTGGATCTGTCAAAAGAACATGTGCTCTCGCCCATTGCAAGTCCTTTGTCATTCATGAAGGAGTACATTCCATGTAGATACTGGTTGGAGTCCTCCTTGAATGTGTATGAACCGAGAACGAGGGAACCAGGTCCATAATTCTTCACCTCTGGGAACTGGGAATAGTCTGCCCCTGCCCTGCCATTGAGCACGATGTCGCGTGTCGTACCGGCAGGCATTGATGGAATGAGCCACACTCTCAAGTCATCAGTCGTTGAATCACATGTATGACTGATCATAGTCGTGCCATCGACACTTGCATTCTTTCCTACTGCAAATATCGTACAGGCAGCGAGACTTTCAGCTGCAATCAAAGCCATAACAAGCATGACTGCAAAAACTTTCCTCATTCGTTTCATATTTCCTCCTTTTAAAAGTTAAGTTTTCCTCCAATGTTTTTCATCATGGCCCGGATGAGTCATCCGAGCCAGAAAATAAATGATTAAATCAATTCTCCCACTTGAGCATGTTATCGCCCACTGGTTCCTTGTAGATAACGTAGACATTGTCCGCGTTGGCAGGATCCTCCGGATTCTTCAGGAAGTGTCCAATACTATCCACACCCTGATTCTCCAGATCCTGCATCTCCAGGAATGTCGGCCATGTCGCTTCAACGGAGGTCTCTGGATAGAACATACTTGCCCATGTCAAAACCTCAAGAGCTCCCGTCAAGTGACGGCCTGTGCGGTACCACATCGGTGTTCCGAACTCCATATCATACGGGAAGTACGTAAGTCCAGCATCCGTTACCTTCTGCAGGAACTCATCCTTACCTTCGGTCATAAGAGCCTCTGTCCTCGGTCCAGTGATCTTATCAATGAAGATCTCAGGAGTTTCCATGAGGATCGTCATTGCATCCGACCAGTCTGCCCATTCCCTATGTGAGAGACCATGAAGTGTTGATGGGGATGCCTCACTCTTCATCAGGAACTGTCCAGAGAGGTTCATTCCAGCCATCATCGCAACATCGAGTGAGTTCTTCTCTGGTTCGACGTATACCATCTCACCAGTCTCCTCGAAATGCTCACGGTCAAGTACTGTCGCAGGTGCAACATACGTAGATGTAACAGGATAAAGGATTTCAGCCTCATGCATGTCTATCGCGATGTCAACATTCTCCTGCCTTATTATCTCCATCACAGCATATGCAGCTCTCTCGGTAGGTGTTCCATCCTCCCTTCCAGGATACGTCCTGTTAAGATTCCTTATATCCTGATATGCCTGGCTCTGTCCTGACGGATAGTTGACATATACGAATGGATCTGGCCACTGGTCGAGTGGGTTCGTATACCTGTCTCCGATCCTGAAACGCGAGGTACCCCAGTCAGATTCGACATGGAAGTACATCGGATAGGCATCTCCAAGCATTCCCTCAGTAGATCCGCTGTAGTTTGACCTTGGACATACGATTACCTTACCCTTGGTAACCTCTATGTTCTCCATGATCAGGTAAGCAGCCATCGTGGATGCAGGCTCATACGGGTGAGGTCCTCCATTGATGAATACCGTTCCACCCTCAACTCCCGAATCGAAGAAGAATACAGGAGTATCCAGCCATGTGCCCTTAAGTGATGGTACGTAGTCACTGAACCACTTAACATCTGTCAGAGCGTCAGAGACAACTACTGTCTCCTTAAAGTGCCTCAACTCCCAGAACTGTGCTCCGGCAATCGCGGCAATCACGAGGGCCACAACCAATATGATTATTTTAGATACAAGCCTCTTAGAGGGGCTTTTTTTCTCTTTCTTTTCCATCTCTCCCCTCCTCACTTGATATGCAGTACCCTTAGGAGGAACGGAATTATACAATAGGCATACATTATGTCGTATACCCAGTTCTCATTCTTCTTCCTCTTGAAAAGGCTCTTAAGCAGGCTTAACGCTATGAGGCCGGCCATCACGTAGTAGATTATCTGTACTAGGTTCTGTAGAAATATCATGGCTCGCCTCCCTTAATATAAGAAACTGAATGTCGCAGGCGTGATTATCATCACAACCGCAATAACTCCGAGTACGAGCATCGGAACCAGAGCACTCTTTAAGAAGCCCGCATAGGAACCGGTGTACTTCGTCTCCTCGCATGCAAGACGACCTGTAATTCTTGATGGTGGAAGTCCATCGCCCATCGGGAAGATGAGAGAAAGGGCCGCACAGATAACCGTAACATCCATTCCAAACGTGTTGAACATGAAGATGAGCGGTCCACCGAGAACAACAGATACTCCATAGTTGAAACATCCCTGCATGATTGGTCCGACTATGACGATCAGAGCATAGATCAGTACAAGCGGCAGTCCGAGGAATGTACTTCCGAGAAGTCCTCTTACTCCTGTTGCAGCCATCGCACTCTGCAACACTCCGATTGAGAGAACATTCGCAACCAGAGGGAATACCTGTTCCATCGTATTGTCGAGGATCTCCCCGTACTCTCTTACCGTAGTCTTCTTCGGGTTACAGATGAGAGCCACGATTGCAGAGATGACAAACATCAATGGCAGTCCGAGAACGGGCATGCTCCATGGCGCATATACAGCCAGAAGGAACAATGCGGCGATCACGACTACAGGAAGAAGTATTCTCCACCAAGTCATACCTTCCGTCTTCTCAGGAAGCTGTGCGAGAATATTCTCCTTGCTCTCTGGTTTTGCACCCCAGCCAACATACACGATACATACCGCACCCGCAATGATAATTGGGATCAACAGCAACCAGGAGAATCCGACATACGGCATGTTCGCCTGGGCACACATGAGCATCGTCCAGAGGTTTACAGGTGGCGCTGCAGCTGAGAGGATTGCAAAGAAGAATATGAAAACAGTTCTCTTCTTCTGATTCACTCCAAGGTGCATAAGTATGACGTCGACTAGTCCTCCAAGAACGAAGATGGAAACAGAACCTGCTCCGGTTATCGCACCCGGAAGCAGCATGAGCACGCCAAGAATAGACATCAGCAGCCACTTGTTCCCAACCTTATTTACAATTCCGCGCGTGAGTGTACTTATCGCTCCGCTATGGGCATAGATGTTTACGAATATGGATGCGGCAATGAACAGCATCGCGAGGTCAAGGTTAACAAACAGACCTTCTATCAGGTACCTCACGGGACTGCCCAGCTCCGGTACCGCGATCACTCCTGCAATCGCAAGTACCACAGCCGCTATCACCATCGATATGTCAGGTGATTTCAACTTGATGCTGCTCAATATGAACGCAACAAGCATTATTATGAGCAGAATCAAAGTCAGCATTGTTGTAGACATTAGAAAAACTCTCCTTAATTCCGATTCTTTCCCGTCTTATTTAACGAAGATCTGCTGGCACAGCTGAGAGAACTCCAGAGCGGAGTCTACGATTGTAAGAGGTATGCCATACTCCTCGCTGATTGCGTCGAAACGACCATCTGAGTTAGATGCTCTAAGAACGATCATCCATTCACTGACTGGGCATACAAGATCAATGATTCTCTCGTTGCCATTTGTCTTAATCGTGGATCTCTTATCCTGCTCAATATGTACTGCGATGATTGGAATATCCATCTCCTGGCAGAGTGCAATCACTTCTTCGAGATTCCTTATCTCGTCCTCGATTGTAATACCAGATGCGCCGAGTCCCTTATCAGTCGTTCCAATAACAGCCACTACGACCTTATACTTGCCACTCTTAATCTCATCAAGACGAGGAAGTGGTTCATCCTCAAGATAGAAGTCTTCTCCCAATACAAATGCCTTTGAAAGGTTGATCAAAAGCCTAAGCTGCTTTGATCCTGGCCCCTGACCAGCTGCAGTCAGCAGGAACGGACAGTCGTACTGCTGAATCGGTGCTCCTGTAACCTCAGCAAATAACTGTGCCGGTACGAGAGCTAACATCATAACTAACAAAACAACAGATAATGCAAGTTTACGCATGTTCTCCTCCTATAAAAACACATGAAATAATTGTGCAAAATATGCATTCTAATCGAATGATATCACATGTTTTCAATAAAGCAAATACAAAAATTTGAAACGCTAAAAATTGCGATTTACTTAAAAAAATGATAATAGAATTTGTGAAAAACTTAAAAATGCAACGTACTGCAACAAGAAGAAATACATTGAGGTATCGTAGTAATTCTTGCATACATAGAATGTTATAAAGAATTTGAAAAAAAATGCAAATTTTGCTATATCAAATGCATAAAGATACCATCACAAAACCTTCAGGAAAATGAAGAAAAGTACAGAATCGATATATTTTTATCGCTTATTCTTTTATTGGCAAAGAAATACAATGATCATATGACTTCATATAGCTGATAGAGATAAATATATATGTTTCTGTATCATGAAAAGAGGTGTATAATCCACAAGAGAATCTTTGACTGGAGCACTTCTATGGATGTGGAAAAACTATCAAACGCATTATTAATGGAAACGGAGAAAATCATCGTCGGCAAGACGGATAAGATAAGAAAAATAATAATGGCAATCCTCTCGGGAGGTCATGTTCTGATCGATGATCTTCCAGGGGTCGGAAAGACTACTCTGGTAAAAACCATCTCAATCGCAGCAGGATGCGAATATGGCAGGATACAGTTTGTCTCAGATATGTTACCCAGTGATATAATAGGTATGAACATCTATAATCAGAAAAGTGGGGATTTCGAGCTCAGAAAGGGTCCAATAATGACGAACATCCTTCTTGCAGATGAGATAAACAGGGCAATTCCTAGAACGCAGTCAGCCCTGCTTGAAGCCATGGAAGAACATCAGGTGACAATAGATGGAAAGAGTTTTCCTCTTCCCGCCCCGTTCATAGTACTTGCTACGGAAAATCCGGTGGAAGCAGAGAGCACATTCCATCTTCCAGTAGCACAGATGGACCGCTTCCTCATATCCCTCTCCATCGGGTATCCGGAGGAGAAGGAAGAGGAGGAAATGTTGAGGATCGTTGGAGATGAGATACCTTTTGAAAAAGTGAATATAGTCGCTGATGCCTCCATGATAGAGGAAGCACAGATGGAATGTAGGAGAATACACGTTTCCGATCCTGTCAACTCGTACATCGTTGCGATTACTACCGCCACAAGAAAAGACAACAGGGTCAGGATGGGAGCCAGCCCCAGAGCGAGCAGAGCTCTCTATCAGGCATCAAAGGCATGGGCTGCGATGAATGGAAGGAAATTCGTCACCCCCGATGATATCAAAGAAATCGCGCACGATGTTCTTGATCACAGGGTGCTTCTGGAAGACAGCGTGTCCTTCTCTGGAATAAAGGTAAGCCAGATCATCGATGAGATTCTTGAAAAGACGGAGCCCTCCCCCACCGTCAAGGATCTTTTAAATGAAAAATAAGCATGCCTCCCACGCTTCAAGCATTTTCACATCCATACCATGCATAATAGTTACGGGAGTCTTTACATTCATAGCCGCGCTATACGGAACGCCCATGGTGTTCTCACTTCTCTCCGCACTCTTCCTGCTCGCCTTATTTTCCAGAGTATGGGCCTGGATATCAGGTAAAGGACTGAAAGCGGAGATCAGGACACGGGGAAGAAACCTTTTTTCCGGGGAAAGCATGGACATTGATATCGAGATAAGGAACGAAAAGTTCTTCCCGAACGCATGGATGGACCTCATCATGCCCCTGCCTAAAAAACTATCGATAGTGACGGAGGAGACAAGAAAGCCCGATCAAGGGGAGGTAATTCCTCTTCTCGCAGGACACTTCTCAACAGAACTCATAGGAATAAAGAGACTTGGAAGCATGCGTCCCTTTGAAGAGATGAAGATATCCGTTCCACTGCACGCGGAACGCAGAGGTGTCTGTGATCTTTCATCCTGGACACTGCGGACGGGAGATGGAATAGGTGTATCAGAGTCGGAGATAAGGATAGAGAACGGTGGTATCATCGTAGTCTATCCTGCACTATTGGAAGTAAATACAGCACCATTTCTGAAAAACCTATGGAATGCCGATACGGGAAGCCGCGGAGTTATGGAGGATGTGAGCGTCATAAGATCGACTAGGGACTATCAGAAGGGAGATTCCATAAAACATGTGAACTGGAGAATGCTTGCGCGTTCCCTCCCTCTCAGCGTAAACGTCTATGAGGACATACTACCCAAAAGTATCCATCTCATTTTCGACGGGGAAAGTTTCTCTGGTCCATCCTATCATTTAAATGAGATGGAGGAGATGATAAGCATAATAGCCTCGGAACTTGTAGAATTGAAACATCACGGGGTGAGATGTTTTCTAAGCATTTGTTCTGGAGCCACGGGAAAAGCAAGGTGTATAATTCCTAAGGACGGGATTGATGAGGCATTATACGCCCTCTCCCTTTATGAGCCACTTGAGGAGAAACTTAATGAAGCAGGATTAGAAGTTGTAGCTCAACCCTCGGAATTTGAACTTACCTCGATATCGAAAAGCAGATCAGGGGTCGGGCATTTCTTCTATTTCGCTTATGATTCAGCCTCATTACCCGAAACGATAGCAAACATGATACCGGAAGATAATCTAACACTCATTTCCTATATTGATACAAGGGATAAGAGAAGTCAGAGACACATGTCGGTGGAGAAACTAAGAAGGAGAGAGAAATGAATACAAAAGGACTCTTAGCATCACTTTCCCACCAGCTTGCCCTCGTAGGGCTGTTATATACCTTCTACAATCTCATCTCTGCATCTCTCATAATGGATTTCTATCCCCTAATGCTCTTCTTCTACGTCATTGTGATAACACTCTCCGTACATCTCTTCTTACGCAAGAAAAGGACAGTCAGAAGCCTGATAGTACTCGCTTTTACCATAGGATTCATGGCAGAGGTGGCCATCATCATCTTCAGTAATGGGGATTTGATGGGAAAAATCAGGGCAATACCATTCTTATTCTTTTTCACGGCATACGCGATTAGAAGGGAGATCAAGGGGACCTCGGATAAAATAGTACTAAGGACTTTCGATATAAGCGTGATATTCCTCATCTTGACGAGTATCTATACCGCCTATTACGGATATCTGCCAGAGATCTCCTACCCCTCATTGCTCAGCGTGATCATATCCCTTGCGACCTTGATAATCCTACGCCAGAGCAGTACGACGAGAAGTGGACACAACTGGCTCATGACGGCCTTATCCATTCTACTTCTCGTTTTTTTTACCATTCTTCTCTCAGATGCATCTGCCATCCTAGGAAGAGGGGTTGAAGTCATACGTGGTATTTTACAGGATCTGGCAAGGGGACTTCTTGCCTTCGCAAACTGGCTGTTCTCCCTCATTCCAAGACTTTTCCATCTGACGGATGGAGGATATATCTACTGGGAATCCGATGATAAATATAGAGGTGGGTATGTTGAAAACGGAACTCTCAGCAGCAGGATTCTTGAGATAATACTCATTACAATCGGACTAGTAATAGGGCTCATCATACTCCTCCACTTCATGAAATATTTTCATGTAGGAGGGAAAAAAGAAAAGAAGGGAAATACCATCTCCGAGAAAAGGACTGAGGATCTGGGGTTGATGATAAGAAGAGTTCTTGCTTTTCTCTTAATCTCTTTCAAATCTAAGAATTACATAAGAAAACACCGAAATGAAGCAGATGGAATGTATTTCTGGCTGGTGAACGCTTTAAAGCGAGATGAACAGGGGAAAAGGAAAGGTGAAAGCCCTAGGGAATTCCTCTGCCGACTGAGAAACATGGAGGAGCTGAATGAGGAAGGAGAGATACTTTTCCAGATTGCACAAAAGAGTGAATTGGCATTCTATTACCATCTGGAAAGAAGCGACATGACCATAAATGAGGCAAGAAAACTCAGATGGAGAATAAGGAGAATAAAGCTCAGCCATGTTCTCACTTCAGCCCTTTCAAGCATCTCTTCCATAATAAGAAAGTCTAAGAAACCCAGTACTTGACCTGAATCGCTTCTTTATGTTTATGTATTGCACGAATTATGGCGATCAATCTCAGGCAGTTATTAAACAAGGAACAGGCAGATGCCGCAGAGACCATCTCAGGTCCTCTTTTAATTATCGCGGGAGCAGGT
The DNA here is from genome assembly GCA_944392965.1 of uncultured Spirochaetaceae bacterium. Lineage (GTDB taxonomy): Bacteria > Spirochaetota > Spirochaetia > Sphaerochaetales > Sphaerochaetaceae > Ornithospirochaeta. The sequence continues at coordinate 67,681 of CALXYM010000009.1, forward strand.
AGTGGAAAGACAAGGATGATAACCTACCGCATAGCAAAGATGCTCGAAAGCGGAATAAAAGAGGAGAACATACTGGCTCTGACATTCACGAACAAGGCTGCAAAGGAAATGAGTGACAGGATAAGGGAGTTAACGAAGAAGAAACTGAAGAATCTTACAACGACTACTTTCCATTCATTCGGACTCATCCTGTTGAAAAAATACATCCACCATCTCGGGTACCACAATAATTTCAGCCTGTATGATGCCAATGACAATCAAGCTCTGATAAAAAACTGCATCATCAGCCTAGGCTATCAGATTCCGGATTATAACATCTATACCCTTGCATCCCTTTTCTCTGACGTCAAGACAGGAAGAAAGGATTTCAGTGATACGGATAGCGCGGTAAGAGAGATATACAATGAATGGATTCTCTCTCAAAAAGCATATAACGTAGTCGATTTCGATGATCTGATACTCCTTCCTATAAAGATATTTGAAAAGAAGCCGTTCGTACTTGAAGAAGTACAGGAACGCTACCGATACATACTCGTGGATGAATTCCAGGATACAAGTCTCTTGCAATACAAGATGGTATCCATGATAGCAAAAAAATATCGTAATCTCGCAGTTGTCGGTGATGATGATCAGTCAATATACTCATGGCGAGGAGCGAACTACGAGAACATAAGGATGTTCGAAAGGGACTTTCCGGAGAGAAAAGAGTTCAAGCTGGAACAGAACTACCGTTCATCTGCGACGATATTGAAAGCGGCGAATGCCGTGATAAAGCACAATACGGAGCGCAAAGACAAGGTACTCTGGACAGAGAGTTCAGAAGGCGCGGAAATATCCATACGTCACCATGAGACGGGAGAGGAAGAGGCCTCATTCATTGCTGAAGACATAAAGCGGAAGGTAAGAAGCGGAGAAAAATTCTCATCCTTCGGCATACTCGTAAGAACGAACAGTCTCCTCACCCAGATAGAGAACAACCTTATGGAAAACTCCATCCCCCACAGGATATCAGGAGGACAGAGTTTCTACGACAGGAGAGAGATAAGGGATATCCTATGCTATCTGAAAGTCCTTACCAATTTGAAGGATGATGTCTCTTTACTTAGAATAATAAATACCCCCAGAAGAGGTATTGGAAGAACAAGTATAGAAAAAATAAGAGAATATGCTGATAAGAATTTCAAAAGTCTTTATGAGTCAATAAACGACCTCATCCTCTCCGATACTCTGCAGGAGAGAACAAAGAAAGCCCTACTCTCCTTTACGCAGCTTTTGAAAAAATGGAAGGAAAGCACGACACTGCAGAATCTTGTCGGAACTATCATTAATGATATAGCTTACCGTAACATGCTGATGGAGGAGTATCCGGAGAGTCCGAAGACAGTCGAGTACAAGATGATGGGAATACATATTCTTGCAGACAGGATAGCAAAATATCTTGAAAGGAATCCGGATGCGACTTTGAGTGATTACATAAACCTCACAGCCCTGACGAGTGACGATGATGAGGATAAGGATCAGAAGGTGAGTCTCATGACCATGCATGCCTCGAAAGGGCTTGAATTTGACATAGTCTACATAGCGGGAATGGAGGATGACATCATCCCCTCAAAGCGTAGTCTTGAAGAGAACCCAGATAACATTTTTGAAGAGCGAAGACTTTTTTATGTCGCTATAACTAGAGCTCGTCGTGAATTGATAATCAATACAGCTCAAAAAAGAGTAAACAGCATGGGAGAGGTCAAGACCGCACTTCCGAGCCGTTTTCTAGAAGAGATTCCAACCAGTCTTTTAATGGATGAAGAGAAAATGAAGGAAGAAAGTCTAAAAAACAATGTAGACACATTGAGAAACTTACTAAAAAAGTATTCTTCCTAAATTATAAAAAATAAATTACATATATAAATTATATCAATATTATAAAATTTTAATATATAAACAACATATAAAAACAATATTTCGATTTTTTATTGTTTTTTGTAAATGAAATAATAGGTACTTTAAGCTTGACTATTAATAGTCTAAAAGTGCAATTTTTCATAATTTACATATATTTTTACATAATTTCTTCATTTTTGATTTTTTAAACTTTTATTTTTCATAGAACTATGATTTCATACGAAAAAAGGATGGTGCACTCATGGAAAAATTCAGGGCAGGTTATTTTAAAGATCAGTATAATGACAAATTTCATGTTTGTCTGGAATATTCTATAGGAAGGGGAAAAAGAAAGGAAAGCGAACCTGTAATAGTCTCTGGAGAAATAGATGAAAATAATCTTTATAAAGAACTAAGAAGGGTTGAAGAATATGCCAATAAGTTAAACCAGGTGATGCGTAAGGAACTTGAAATCTGTGAAAAGAATCCTGAAAAGATCGTGATTTCATATATCAAGAACATCAATACAATGATAACCACTGCTGAGTTCTATTACATGATGGCTTTCTTCCGAGCCTCGAATTTCGATATTACCGATACAGAAGAGGAGTGCCTACTTCTCAAGATCCAAGAGAATATCTTCAATCTTCAGGATAAGCCGTTTGCAGAAGCTGAGCGTTATATATACGGAGAGATAGGAATCAAGGATGATGAGTTTGAACATGCATCTGAGAATCTTGCACAAAAAGCACTGTCAATGAACCAGCTTCTGGAATGTTATCTGATTGAGAATTACGATTACCCGCTGCCAAAGATACTCTTTCCCTGGAACGGAGATGGGAACGGCTATAAAACGATGGAATACAGGGCATTCATGGATAAGGGGCTTCTTCTTGGTTCGGCCTTCCATGATGGGAGGGGAATATATGCGGACTCTTCTTCCCTCTTTGTCCTTGAGAATACGGTAGAGGCCATGGCTACAGTAATTTGCTTCATAATCAGTCTAAAAAGTGGAATAGGACACAGACGCCTTATTGAGATATTCCGGACACAGGGAGAGAGATGGATATCAGAAAGGGGAATATCTATCAGCTGCAGGAAATATACGAAATCACAGTTGAAACTACTACGGACCTACAACATCACACCAAGGGAGGTCAGCCTGTTAAAATTAGAAGAGTACACCCTGCATACAATCTCACATCAGAATACAGGAAAAATTCCTGTTTCCTATAATAATTTCAATTATTTTACTATTGATTCTATATGATAAAGAAATAATATTTAAATAAAATCAAATTAAAAAAATTATTTATACTATATGATATATGTATATTTATATCATAATCATATCGATTTTATCACATTCTTGAATCGATACAAATAAAAATCACAGTATAAAAAACAAATATTGATAGGTATACCATAGCCTTATGATATACCCTCAATATAAATAAGATTAATTATTAGAGTATTTCTTATAGAATTCTTTGAGTGCAAAACGAACGCCAGCAGACCAGCCAAGTCCTAAATCATCGAACACTGCCTCCAGTTCCTCTTTGAATGTTGGCTCCAAAGAGAACGTGGTCAAAACCTTCTTCTCCTTGGCGTTAGCTGAGAAAACTGCCTTAGCTTTCTTCCCACTCAGACTCTCGTTTTCCACTTCGTTGATTACTTCGGTTTTCTTCAGTGCCATATTAATACCTTCTTATCAGTTTCTCCATATATTCAAATCAAGCTCAGTAAGAGCCTGGACAGTACCATTTTTAAGCCCCCTACCCCTTACCTTGTAAAGCTGTGGAACCTTATTCGTCTCCTGAGCTTTCCTGAATAACGGGTCAACGGGGATCTTGAATACTTTGAACCTTCCTGAGGAAACGGCAGCATTATAAATGTCCCTATGCTGTCTGATCCTCTCGTCGAAGGAGTTTATAATGATCTTATTATGTTTAACATTTGAACGCATGTTCTTCTTAAGTTTAGCCAGCTCGTCAATGAAAATTTCAAGACCATCAAGACTGAATACCTCAGGGGTCATCGGAGTGACTATCTCATCACTGGCGATAAGGCAACTCCTCTCCAGACGTCCGAGTCCTGGAGACAGATCCAAAACAATATGTTCAAATTTATCTGAAACTTCTTTAATCAGGTCTTCAAGCACATACGGTTCATCGGCAAGTTTCGTCTCACTGTAAATCTTTAAAGTTCCCCCGATACCAAATGTTGGAAGAATACTTAAATGCTCTAAAGAACGTACAGGTAGAATAGCATCAAGGACAAAACACCTACCCTGAAGAACATCCGCAAGTTCGTATTTCGGAGGATCCGTAAGAAACCATGAAGAGAGGTTTCCCTGGGGATCGCAATCAATGATTAAAGTTTCATGACCATTCAAAGCGCTCTGACAAGCCAACGCCCCTGAAATCGTTGTCTTCCCGACACCACCCTTCTGAAGATGAAATGCAACCGTCTTGGCCATGATTCCTCCGAATATTTGCATTATAAAGCTGAATTCACTTAGACTCAATATTAAAATCAGAAAAATACAAAAATCATATTTGTTTGATCAATATCAGTAATAAAATTATGAATAACACAGTAATTGGAAATTAATTTCAGTAAAAATAATTTGATTTCAAAGTAATTTATAAATAAAATAATATTATATTTTATTATTTCAATATAAATATAATTAAAAAACTAATATATATATCACAACTTTTAAAACATTATAAAATATATTACCATAATCGATATGAAGATAATAAGTTGGAATGTCAACGGAATCAGAGCCGTGATGAATAAGGGATTTGAACAATTCGTAAGAGAGAGCGGGGCAGACATAATCTGTCTGCAGGAAATCAAGGCAACACAGGAAGATTTTGATTTTTCCCAGTTCGGAATGAAATATTATATTAACAGTGCGGAAAAGAAGGGATATAGTGGCACGGCAATACTTACAAAAATCGAACCTATAAATGTAAGCTATGGATTAGGAATCGAAGAACATGACAGGGAAGGTAGGATAACGACTGCGGAATTCAAAGATTTCTATCTTATCTCTGCATATATTCCAAACAGCCAGAGGGAATTGAAAAGACTCTCCTACAGACTTGAATTCGATAAGGCATTACATTCTTACATGAACAGGCTAAAAGAAAAGAAGGGTGTAATACTCACAGGAGAT
>CALXYM010000010.1 GCA_944392965.1 uncultured Spirochaetaceae bacterium
TCTCTTCCCCTGCGCTTCTGATCTCTAAAAATCTCTCGTGCTCCTCAGCACGCTATGACAATTTAGCCCAATTCTTCACTTCCTGTCAACCACTTTTTTTAAAAAATTTTTAATATTTTTTTGCTTTTTCCTAATCCCTTCATATATAAGAAAAAACATTAAAAATAAATAAAAAAAGGCGGTTTTTCCGCCTTTTATCGATGAAACAATGTATAAGTTATTTAGAAGAATATTGCTATCAAATCATCTCTGTTTTTCGCACTTCTTATCATCCTCAATAATGTCGAATTCCTGGAAATCTGCGCAATCTGTGAAAGTACCTGAACATGTTCACTAGGATGCTCATCACTTCCTAAGACGAGAAAATAAACCTGAGTGGGTTTACCATCAGATGCAGAGAAATCTATCTCATTCTCTCCGACAGCAAGAGCTACAACGGGTTCATGTATGAAATCTACTTTCGCATGCGGGATTGCGATACCATGCTCCAAACCAGTCGAACCGAGACTCTCCCTTTTTAAAACCGCATCCAGAACCTTATTCTCCTGCTCCTTATCAAGGCCGTAGGCTGAGGAGAAATCGGCGATTAGATTAGTCAGCACCTCATTCTTAGTCTTTCCCTTAAGGGGGCAGAAACAATATTCCTTCTTCAAGCTATCAGTCAGAGACATTAAAAATCCTCCTCGAACATGGACCAGATATCATCATTGTCCTTCACTACTATGACAGGACACGGACTCGTACGAAGCATCCTGTCATTCTCGCTTGTCAGCTCTTCCCTGCGGCTTCTTATCACGTTAATAGAACCGAGGGAGAGAAGATCTATATGATTATTCTTTATATAATTCATCACCTCAGAATGAGGAGACCCCTCAATGACGGATGTCGTAATGGATACACCCTTCTGTGCGGCAAGTTTCTCCGCATGCCTGATGTGACGAGAGGCATCCTTCTTCAAATCCGCCAGGTACTCACTCTTCTCCTGATCGACGAATATATGGCTTTTTACGAGTTCTCCAAGAGCTTTCGTGTTCACAACATAGAGAGCATGGAGACGAGCCTCCGTGCTCTTTGCAAGCATGATGGAATACATCAGTGCACTTATGGACCCCTCAGAACCGTCCAAATAAACCAATATGTCTAAAAATGGCGCACTAGCCATGATTAACCTCCTTTTTCAACTCCTCTTCTCTCTCCATCCTGTCCTTTACAGCTTTCAACAGGATGAAAGACTCCCTTTCCTGCTCCTCTATTCTGGATGTAAGGTATCGTACGGTTTCTTCCTTATCAGGAATCACAAGCTTTTCAAGCGCGTTTACCTTGCGTATCGTTTTCTTAACCTCGCTGCTTAATCTCATTATTGAGACCTTGAGCTCAGCCATCTTTCCCATGAGTTCAAGAGCCCTACGATATCTGTTTATCGCAAGTTCACTGAGCATGCTCGTCCCCTCAGGAGAGAAATAAGGCCCATCTCCGGAGAATGACGTATCGACTTTCGGTAGCCCAACCCCCATGACGCGACGCTCAGAAAGACTTATGCTGCTGTTTATATTCACAGCACCAGCGAGATTGGCAACTCTCAGCCTTCCCATATTCATGATCGCATCCTGCAATGTCTTCTCTGCATCCATCAGCGCCTTTTCCACCCGGTTCTGGTAATCCACTGCCTGGTCAACAAGAGTGAGAAGCTCACTTACAAGTATGCTCCTCTTCTGATCAAGGAGATCATAACCAAGACGGCTGAAACTGAGCTCATCCTTCAGCTTCATGAGATTACTTCTGGTAGGTGCTAAGCTAGTATCCATTCTCTACCCCTTATAATGAGCATTGATCTCCTCTTCCGTAAGGCGCTGGAGCTCTTCAGGTGGAAGAATCGAAAGGGCCTCCCATCCAAGATCGAGAGTCTCCTCAATCGAACGGTCCTCATCATATCTCTGGGCAACAAACCTCTTCTCAAAGAACTCACCAAACTCAAGATACTTATGATCCGTCTCTGTAAGCTCCTCCTCTCCGATAACGGAAGCGAGATTCCTGACATCCTTGACATGGGAATAGGATGCAAAAAGCTGGTTTGAAAGATGTGGATGATCATCCCTTGTCATCCCCTCTCCTATACCATCCTTCATAAGACGGGAAAGAGATGGAAGACAGTTGATCGGCGGATAGATTCCACGTCCATGCATCTCACGGTCAAATACGATCTGCCCCTCTGTGATATATCCTGTAAGATCAGGTATCGGATGGGAGATGTCATCATTTGGCATCGTAAGAATCGGCAGCTGTGTAATGCTTCCGCTCTTACCGCTTATCTTACCGCTCCTTTCATAGATCTCAGCAAGGTTCGAATAAAGATATCCAGGATAGCCTTTTCTCGAAGGGATCTCACCGCGCAAGGTACTTATCTCACGAAGAGACTCACAATAGTTCGTCATATCCGTCATGATGACAAGAACCTGCTTACCCTTGTCAAAAGCAAGATGCTCTGCAAGCGTGAGTGCTGTTCTTGGCGTAATAGTCCTTTCGATGGAAGGATCATCTGCCAAAGAGAGAAAGAGCGCAACATTATCAAGAACACCGGTCTCCTCGAAAGAGTCTATGAAGAACTTTGCCACGTCGTATTTTACACCCATTGCGGCAAACACGATCGCAAACTCACTCTTTCCTCCTCTGACCTTCGCCTGACGGACTATCTGAGCAGCGAGCTGGTTATGATCCATTCCATTCCCACTGAAAATCGGAAGTTTCTGACCCTGAATGAGGGTGGTCATTCCATCTATAACAGAGATTCCTGTCTGTATAAAATCCCTTGGATACTCACGGGCCGTGGGATTTATAGGAACGCCGTTGACATCTCGCTCATCACTAGAGGCTGGGTTTCTAGCCCCGTCTCGGCTTTTTCCAAGCCCGTTCATAACCCGGCCTAACATATTCTCGGAAACACCGAGAGTCAGAGGCTCTCCTAGAAACCTCATACTGGTTCCAGGGAGGGATAGTCCATCCGTCCCCTCGAATACCTGAACACAGACGACATCATCGGATGTATCAAGGACCTGGCCGGAACGGATCTTTCCATCACTCCCTTTGACTTCAACAAGTTCACCATAGCCTACAGGATGGGTGTTTCTCATATATACAAGGGGCCCGTCTATACGGCTGGCGCCCATGTACTCCCTGCCTGAGTAGAATTTCCTATCTTCACTTTTCAACAGACTATCATCATTCATCATAAATACTTCCAAGTTGCATCATCGCCCTGTCGAGCTTCAAGTTAAGTTTATCAATATCATCAGCGTTATCGTTGGAGATGTTGAAACGCATCCTCGCAATATCCTGAACGACTGAGAGCCGGCGTATCTTGACCATAGGAACGCCTTTGCCTATGGCCTCCTGTCCCGCCTCATAATAATGGATTATCAGCTCAAGCATCTTAACCTGTTTTTTCACCGAACAGTAACGGTCGATCTCATCGAATGCGTTTTGCTGTAAGAATGCGGTCTTAAAGAGACTACAGCACTCTATAATGAAGTTCTGGCTATCGGGAAGAGCATCAGGTCCGACGAGTTTTACGATTTGATTGAGCCTGACCTCCTTCTGCAGAAGTTCCATTATCTTCTGCCTGTTGGAGAACCACTGGTCGTTACTCTCTTTCGCCCACCAGCTTTTAACCTCATCTATGTACTCGCTGTATGAGTCCAGCCAGCTTATTGCAGGATAATGGCGTGCAGATGCAAGAGACCTGTCCAGGCCCCAGAAACAGCGTACGAATCTCTTTGTATGCTGGGTCACAGGTTCAGAGAAATCACCACCGGGAGGAGATACGGCTCCGATTACGGATACACTGCCCTCCGTATCTGAGAGGTTCCTCATATGCCCTGCCCTCTCGTAGAACTGCGCGATACGTGTCGGAAGATATGCGGGGAACCCCTCTTCTGCAGGCATCTCCTCCATTCTTCCTGAAAGCTCCCTGAGAGCCTCCGCCCAGCGGGAGGTACTGTCTGCCATGATGGCAACATTGTACCCCATGTCACGATAGTATTCAGCCATCGTGATCCCTGTATATATGCTCGCCTCACGTGCAGAGACTGGCATGTTCGACGTGTTTGCGATGAGAATCGTCCTGTGCATCAGGCTCTGTCCCGTACGGGGATCGACAAGATGGGGAAACTCACGAAGAACATCGGTCATCTCATTTCCGCGCTCACCACAGCCGATATATACGATGATATCAGCATCACACCACTGTGCGATCGAGTGCTGCGTCATCGTCTTACCTGTACCAAAGCCTCCGGGGATAGCAACGGTTCCACCTTTTGCAAGGGGGAAAAGAGTATCAATGACCCTCAGTCCAGTGATAAGGGGAGCATCAAGACTGAGCCTTTCTTTCACCGGACGGGGAACACGTATCGGCCAGTACTGAACCATGGTAAGAGGGAATACCCTTCCCTTTTCATCTTCTATGCTGGCAATCTCCTCATCAACGGTGTAATCCCCCTCTTCCACGATAGAGGCAATATGGTACGTTCCTTCATAGGTAGGAGGAATCATGATCTTATGCGACACCCTGTCAGTTTCTTCAACCTCAGCGATGATCATGCCTGCTAACACCTCATCCCCCGCACTTTTAAGGGGCTTAAGATGCCATTTCTTCTCATGGCTAATACTGGATGCGCTTATTCCACGTGCTATGAAATCCCCACTGAGGCTTCTCAGTTCTTCAAGAGGACGCTGGATGCCGTCATAGATGTTTCCAATAAGCCCCGGACCAAGCTCCACGGAAAGGCTCATTCCCGTTCCGTAGACATTATCCCCCGGAGCGATACCGGTCGCATCCTCATATACCTGAACGGTAGCCTCATCGCCGTTGAGCTTGACGATCTCACCAACGATCCTCAGATCGCTGACGTGGACAAGCTCCATCATCTTGGCATCAGTGATACCCTTTACGATGAGGACAGGGCCGTTTACCCTTTTAACCCTACCAACTATCTTATCTTGCATTTTCTTCCTGTATTATCTTTCTTATATCCTTCATATACCGCCTTATACGGCTTGAAAGAAGGTTGTTATAGCTTACTTTGCCATCGACGCTGGAGACGACAACCCCGATCTCCCCCGTCCTCTTCTCATCAAGAGAGAGGGAAAGCGATGACCCCGTCCTTCTCTGCACAAGAGCCTCCGCATCCCTGAGCATCTTCTCATCCACAGGAGCAAGGTGGGAGAAAGAGACGAGAGCACTCTTCTTATCCAGTCCGATCGCCGCTTCTGCGATCCAAGACACGAGGCTGTCCCTGAGACCATTTCCCGATGCGAGAGAAGAGAATGTGGCCATCACCCTGTCCATGACGGCAGAATAGGAATAGTCCATCATCTTTAGCTCAGCAAGCCTGTCGATACTCCTCTTTGCACTCTCTTCCTTGAGCTTTATCGAGCTGAGGCGCAACATAGCAGAATGCTTTTCCGCCTCGGCCTTCTTCGCTGCATCCTCATTTGCCTCACAGATGATTCTCTCTGCCTCATGACGAGCATCTGCGATAATGCTATCCGCCTTTTTCTGAGCTTCCGAGATGATTCCATCAATCAGAGTATTAGAATCATTATTCATATTGAAACTCCTATCGCCTGATTGACTAGGCTCTTAAGATCTCGCTTAAAAGCCTGTCCCGGGGATGGGATTTCAACGACAAGGGGAAAACTCTCCGAAAAGAGATAATGATCGACAGTCTCCCGGATCAGATCAGCCACATCCTCCGTGATGATGATGACCCCGTGCTCCTTGTTCTCGAGTGCGTTCTGCCAAGCAAGCCTGGCCTCTTCTGAAGTCCTTGCGACCTCGCCGGAGACGCCCACGATCGAGAATCCGAGTACGGTATCATCATCGCCAATGACGAAATAATCCATTACTTACACCGTTCCAAGAATCATGAGGGCTGTAATGAAGCCGAATACAACAAGACCTTCTGAAAGTCCGATGAAAATCAGGGCATTACTCGCGATTTCCGGTTTCTCGGAAATGGCTCCCATGGCGGCAGAACCTACATTTGAGATTGCTATACCGGCACTGATTGCACCAAGCCCGAATGCAAGGGCCGCTGCAAAACATATTAAAGCCGTCTGATAGCTACCACTCTGAACGCTCTCAGCTGCAGCGTAAAGAGTCGGAGAGTAAATGAAGGCTGTCCCAAGAAGGAGCAGAAGCGTCAGCAAAAGAGTTAAATTAACTTTCCTCTTAAATTCAAATGCGGTCATGATAGACCCTCCTATATATTTCAGTTGGCCTTTCTTCTGCCCTCAAGCCCGATGGGCTCATAGGCAAAACCACGGCCAGTAAAGAACCTTGTGAAGAACTCGTAATAGTTGAGTCTGAGCGAGTTGATACCAGCAGAAAGACCTTCTAGAACTATTACAAGAACGTTTCCGACAACTATTATAAGTGCATAGAAGAACACGTTTCCCGTCATCTCAGCCATATCCTGGAAAGCAGTCATGAGTGAAACATGGGCGATCCCCAGACCTGCAACACGCATGAAAGAGAGCGTATTGGCAAGGAATCCCGAGAATATCTCGAGAATCGTTATAAGACTTTCAATCAGCGTATTTATGACAAGCTGGCTGATCTTCTCCTTATGTCCTTTTCTGAGCTTGATCACATAGTCGATGGGCTCAGAGGCGAATATCATCACGATAAGAACGATCAGTACGGGCATAAGCCATACAGGATTTGGGATAGTGCTGTACCCGCTTCCGACGAAACCAAAGCCGATATAGATGCCGACGGCATAGAATACGCCACCGACAAGACCGTTCTTATCGAATATCAGCTCAAAGAATCTCTTCTTCCTGATAAGGTTTATCCAGTTCAGGATCAGAGCAAGATAAATTACAACTATACCGAACTTTATCGTTATCCCCAGGATGTCGTAAATATCTTGAACATAGGCGTTTCCGCCATGTCCATTGACGACACTGTGATAGTTGAACCAGAGCGCGGGAATCCATGAAAAGCCGAAGCAGGAACCGAAGAGAAGGCCTCCTACCATGCTCGCAGGCCCCAGGAACAAGAGAAGAGAACATAAATAGCGGCTTATAAGCCCATCCTTCTTAAGGGGATTCTTCTTATAAGACCAGCTTCCGATAAGTCCGACGAGAAGAAGTATAAAGCCCTGCCCAAGATCAGCAAACATAAGGGCAAACATCAGTATGTAGCAGACTGCAGTGAACGGAGTCGGATTTATTGAACCGTATTCAGGTGTGCCATAATTGTTCACAAGATGCTCGAACGGCTTCAGGATCTTCGGGCTGGACATGGAGACAGGAACGCTCTCCCTCTCTACATCCTCCGCTTCCTTCGCCTCGATTATGCACCTTCCATCCGTGGCCTCCATTATCGCCTGATAGACCTTCTCATACTCATCATCAGGGACCCATCCTGAGAGCAGCGTCGTATTCTTCGTATAGGAGAAATAGGATTCGACGGAACTGCAGAGCTCATGAATTCTCACATTAAGCCATGCCTTGTCCAGATCATCAAGCCTCTCACCTATCTTATCCTTGACCTCTTTTCTCAGGGCCTCCAAATCCTTCTTGTCATCAGCTATCAGGATATTGAGTTTGGCCTTTGCCTTAAGCAGTGCACTCTTCTGATTCTCTACGTCGCTCGATTCAGTCCAGTGAAACTTATCAAAAACATCATCAACGCGGGAAAGCTCTCTCTTGAAAGAGAGAACGATAAGCCCCTCGCCATCAGAATCCACCACAGATCCAAGCTGGGTAAGACGAGATATGAAATCATCGGTCCGGGATGGTACGCTGCCTACCCTCAGATCCAGGTATTCATTCTTCTTCTCATCAATATAACGCAGCATCTCCTCATGAGTAAGATATCTCTGATTGACTATCCTCTGCCTGTCTTTTATCGACTGAGTGGAGACTGTAAGACGCTCAATGAAACGTCTGAGCTTGTCAAGATCAAGGATATCAGTGTTCTTTAGATCGCTGCTGGATATCGCGGGAATCTTATGATCGGCCTGAGAAAAGAGGCTCTCGATCCTGAGCCTGTATTCGCTGAGCTCGGATGAGGAGGAAGAGCTGTCACTCTTTCTGACCTTCTTCATCTGCTCAGCATCAAGACCTTCGATATGAACGAAGTCCATGACTCCTCTGGAAAGAAGGTTCTTAACAACCTTATCCTTATCTTCATCAAGAACGACCGCGGTAAGCAGTCTCATCTTGCGTGTGAACAAATTCATAATACAGCCTCCCTTATCCTAGCCTCATCCCATTTGTAGAACTTCGCACTCATGATGCTTCTGAGCATCCTGTCCTCATCCTTGTAAAGGAAGAAATAGGCAAGTGCGATCCCGATATTGAACGGTCGACCTGATAGAATCTTTAAAAACTCCTTTTTCCTGGTCTGGGCCAGATACTCCTCGATCATCAGTATGTGCTGGGCATTCTCGTCGCTACCGGTCATATCATCATCATTCTTTCTTATTTCCCTGACTTCCGCCATTATGGAGCGGTAGTGATGGTTGACGACCTCCCTGACATCATCAAGATTATCATCCTTGTCGAAAACCCTCTTGCGCGCAAGGTCCTCATATACCTTGCCGTAGGGAATGATGACCCTCTTAAGCTCCTCATGTCCAAGATGATGATAAAGGGAATAGCGGATGAAGAGCAGGATGTTCTTCAGATCGACATCAACAAGATAGATCTCCTCGCTCACAGATCTGTCCTCCCCTTTCAGGTTGGATATCACCTTGAAAAGGCGGTCAAACCAAAGGTGATCAAGCCTTATCTCCAGATCAAACAGACCGCCTGTCTTTATGGCCGTCAGAGAAAAGCTGTCAAAGACGGACTCATATATCGTATCCCTGAAAGCCCCCTTCACCCCCTCGTAATCACGGGCGTTGATTATCGCATTATAATCCACAGGATGAACGATCTCCTCCTTGTAGATGTAGCTTGACCTATATGCTATCTGATGGCTTCTTACCACGGATGAGTACCAGAGACGAAGAGCATTCTTCACATTCTCTATCTCAACCTTCTCAAGAAGTACCTTTACCAGCTCAACCTCCCTTCCCTTCAGGTACGAGATGACCTCACGATAATCGTTTATCTCATCCTCAAGCAGTGCAAGTTCCACCGCCTGAAGATCCCCTGTCTGGGCATACACGGTGACAAGATTGGAATGGTCGGTGTCTTTCAGCCGGCTTATGGCCTCATTGAGCGTTGATGCCTTTATCATGTCGTTTATGACGGAAGATGAATGCATCTTGCCTATTCTGGCCCTGAGCTTCGCATTAATAAAAGCGTATTCGCTTACCTTTCCCATATCACACCCCGGATGTCAGTAAAAGCTGGACAATCCTCTCTGATGCCCTTTCAAGGCTCTCCTCATCAATTCTCACCTGGGAATTCTCAAGCTCCGCCTTCTTCTCCTCGTAAGAGCGTAGATTCTCATCAAGAAGCTCCTGTTCATCTTTGATGAGCACCTCTGACTCGGCTTTCACCCTGTCAACTTCAGTCTTTACAAGCTCCTTGGCTTTCGCCTCGGCCTCGAAGATTATGTTTCTGGCCTCTTTTTCTGCGTCATCGACAATCGCTGATGCCCTGTCTTCCACGCTGAGGATGTCATCTATGATTGAACTCTGCATCGGCTACCTCATCTGCTCTTTTTCAATCTTTCTCTCTCAAGAAAGACAAAAAAGGTGGAAGAGCGACCACCTTTTTCCCTTTTTCTGGACTAAAGTCCATTACACCTTTTCGGGCATGGCGGATTTGAACCGCCGACCCCAAGTCCCCCAGACTTGTACGCTAAACCCCTGCGCTAATGCCCGATTCTGCAAGTATAATACATATCTTAGACGATTCTGTCAAAGGTATGGGAAGAAATACCTCAGGAGAGTGGCTCAGCATCGGAAGGAAAGTATCCTGTCCCAGACCTCATCAACGACTTCAATGCCATTCTCCTCATTCTCCTTCCTTGCCCTTGCAAGCCCCTCTCCAGGATAGCTTATCTCCTTAAATCCTTCCGCGACAGTAGCAGATTTCACATACTCCAGCGTAGAAGAAACCCTCGAGTCAAGATCATCAATGCCAAACTTCTCAGGATCCAGAGCAATCATGATCTGAGAAAGTCCAATTTCTGTTTCAAGCTCTCCTATCTCCTTAACTGAAAGCCCTTCGCTCAGAAGAGTCACCAGAAGATCCAGTGCGATTGACAGTCCGCTTCCTTTCCAGTATCCCATGGGAAGAAGCCTTCGGCTTTTCTCAATCAGAGAGGGATCAGATGTGAGATTTCCCTCCTCATCAAAACCTCCGGGATAAGGGAGGGTCCTTCCTGCAAGCCTCTCCCGTTCAAGTTTTCCATAACTGTACTGGCTTATCGCCATATCAAGGAGAAAAGGAGCCCCGCTTTTTCTCGGAACGGCTATGCAGAGAGGGTTATTTCCGATAGTAGGATTTCGTGCCCCCCATGATGGCATGTTTGGCATCGTATTTGACCAGCATATACCGATAGAGCCTGCAGATGAGGCCATCTCAGCATATGTTCCTCCCCTCATCCAATGATTATTATTTCCAAGGGCAACGACTCCGACTCCAGCCTTCTTCGAGATTTCAATGGCTCTCTCCATCGCCTTTGCAGCATTCAGAGGTCCAAAGCCCCTGTGACAGTTCCAGCGCTCAAAAGGACCGAAAGTGAATACAACCTCACACTCCGATTTCACATCGATTCCCCCCTTATCGATATATTCAATGACGCGGGGGAAACGATTGACTCCGTGACTTAGAACACCACAAAGACTGTTATCTGCGAAAATCTTAGCACCTAAAGCGGCATCATGTGCCGAAAGTCCTCTGGAAAGGAGTATCTCTTCAAATACCCCCTTCATATCCTCATATCTTATTCTCATAGCATCCTCTCAAAAATTCACGTGGTGATGCCACGGGAAGATCATACTTAAACAGCTTCGGAAATATATCCTCGGATCTTACCAAGCCCAACAAGGATGTTGTCAACGCCATTCGCATTTACCACCAGAGTCGGAGCCTGCATGATTCCATATTTAATTGCAAGATCGGGATTATCCTCAGCATCTATCACCTTGTAAGGGATACCTGCCTTATCAAGACTGGCCTTGGCTGCCTTACAATTGGGACAGGTCTTGGTCGTGAAAAGCATCGTCTCAGAGACGCAGAGAGGAATCTCAGCTTCCTTCTTCTCCTCATGTTTCGGTGCCCCATGAGTAAGAATGCTCGTTGCGATATTATAAGTTTTCCTTTCCTTGAACTCCTCAGCCTTTCCTGTGTTCCAGTTCTGGACAGGGCGATAATATCCTGTGATTCTCGAATAGACCTCAGTGGTCCTTCCACAGACTGGACAGGTATACTCCTCCCCTGCTATGTAACCATGATCGGCACAGACTGAATAAGTCGGGCTGATTGTATAGTAAGGAAGCTCGTAGTTTTCTGCAATCTTTCTCACAAGATTGGCCGCGGCTTTCCAGTTGTTCATCTTCTCTCCAAGGAAGGCATGGAATACCGTTCCCGACGTATAGAGGGTCTGCAGACGATCCTGGACATCAAGGGCAGTGAATATATCATCTGTATAGCCGACAGGCAGATGGGATGAGTTCGTGTAGTAAGGAGCATCTCCGTTCTTGCTTGCTGTGATGATGTCAGGGAACTGCTCGACATCGTGCTTTGCAAAGCGGTATGATGTGCTCTCTGCCGGGGTGGCTTCAAGATTATACAGATCCCCGTACATCTCCTGATAGTCAGAAAGTCTTTCCCTCATGTGGTTAAGGACGTTGACTGCAAAATCCTGGCTTCTCTTATCAGTAAGATCGCACCTGAGCCACTTGGCATTGAGCGAGCATTCGTTCATTCCAACGAGTCCGATTGTTGAGAAGTGATTATTGAACGTTCCAAGATATCTCTTCGTATAAGGATAGAGCCCCTCATCGAGAAGTCTTGTTATGACCTCCCTCTTCCTCTTTAGAGAACGAGCTGCGATGTCCATTATCTTGTCAAGGCGGGCATAGAAGTCCTTCTCATCCTTTGCAAGATATCCGAGGCGTGGCATGTTGATTGTGACAACACCGATACTTCCGGTGCTCTCTCCAGAACCGAAATAGCCTCCCGTTTTCTTTCTTAACTCCCTTAAATCGAGACGTAGACGGCAGCACATGCTCCTTACGTCACTCGGATTCATGTCGGAGTTAATATAGTTGGAGAAGTAAGGAGTACCATATTTCGCAGTCATCTCAAAGAGAAGCCTGTTATTCTCAGTCTCAGACCAGTCAAAATCCTTTGTGATGGAATATGTAGGAATCGGGTACTGGAAGCCCCTGCCGTTCGCATCCCCCTCGATCATGATCTCGATGAACGCCTTGTTGACCATGTCCATCTCCTTCTGGCAGTCGCCATAGGTGAAATCCTGATCTTTTCCTCCAACGATCGCCGGTACGTTCTTCATATCCTCAGGGCATACCCAGTCGAGGGTGATGTTTGAGAACGGAGCCTGTGTTCCCCAGCGAGAAGGAGTGTTGACCCCATAGATGAACGACTCAAGACTCTTCTTAACTTCATTGTATGTAAGATTATCCTTTTTCACGAAAGGAGCCAGATATGTGTCGAAAGAACTGAATGCCTGAGCTCCCGCCCATTCGTTCTGAAGGATTCCGAGGAAATTCACCATCTGGTTACAGAGCGTTGAGAGATGGCTTGCAGGACTTGATGTGATCTTTCCAGGAATTCCTCCCAGTCCTTCCTGTATAAGCTGCTTGATGGACCATCCGGCACAGTATCCAGTGAGCATCGAGAGGTCATGGATATGCATGTCGCAGGAGCGGTGCGCATTTGCAATTTCCTCATCATAGACCTCACTGAGCCAGTAGTTTGCAGTGATTGCTCCACTGTTTGAAAGGATGAGACCTCCCACGGAATAGGTCACCGTCGAATTCTCTTTTACCCTCCAGTCATTGAGCTTGAGATAGTTATCAACGACGTTCTTATAATCGAGAATCGTCGATTTCATGTTCCTTATCTTCTCCCTCTGCTTACGATAGAGAATATAAGTCTTTGCAACATCGTTATATCCTGCCTGGGAAAGAACCTGCTCCACTGAGTCCTGAATGTCCTCAACAGCGATCTTCCCGTCCTTAATCTTCTTATTGAAATCGGCTGTGACCTTAAGTGCGATGAAATCGATGATATCATCATTGTATTCGGTCTTAGATGCGTCGAAAGCCTTCTTTATGGCGGTGCTTATCTTCTGGATATTAAAGTCAACAACAGCACCGTCTCTTTTTAATACGTTGTACATTAACTCCTCCAAATCTGCGTAATATTCAATGTATCATGCAGAAAGAAAGAATGCAAGATAAAACTCAATATAAAGTGTAGGATAATTTTTAAAACGCTATATATAGCGTCATTAAATATTCCTTATTTGTACATTTTCAATAGTTTTTCTTAGTATTCTTATATAACTTTGCAATTCCTCATAACTAAGGGGAGAAAGATTTTTTTCTATGGTATTTTCATTAGCCACAAAGTTTTGTATATAATATGCCTTCGCTCCCTCAAGAAGGGACGCTAGAGAGATGAAATTTTTTTCTCCATGCGTCTCTCTTGTGACCGTAGTACGGAATTCATAGTCAACCCTACCCTCCTTGAGGAAAGCTATGGACTCCTCGATGGCAGAAGTATTAAAAGAGGGGATGCCACAGGTTTCACCATAGCTATCGAGACTGTTCTTCACATCCATGGCTATGTAATCGAGAAGGCCTTTTTCTACAAGATCCTTGATGACATCAGGCCTTGTTCCATTGGTATCGAGCTTAACAAGGAGTCCGTACTCCTTTATCTTCCTTACATACTCCTCAAGACCCCTCTGAAGCATAGGTTCTCCACCGGAGATCACGACCGCGTCGAGTATCCCCTTCCTCTTATCAAGATAGGAGAATATCTCATCATCGGAAAAAGGAGGAAACATCTCGGGATGCAGCACAAGTTCCCCGTTATGACAATACGGACAACGCATGTTACATCCACCAGTGAATAGGATGCATGCGATTTTCTCAGGATAGTCCACCAATGTAAGCTTATCAAAACCAATGATCTTCATATTGCAGGGCCTTTTAAGAAAGAGCTTCGATAACCTGAGGGGGAAGCATCATGAGCTTCTTATCCTTGAAGGATACGGAAGCCACCTTGACCTCAAGAGAGCAGATATCCTCATCTCCTCTCCTTATCTCCTGAGAGAACACCGCGCTGAAACGTTCAGCTTTCAACAGTCTGGTATGGACAGAAAGTTCGTCATCCAGATATGCAGGCTTCTTATAATCTATCTTTATACTCCTGATGACGAAAATCATCCCATCATCCTTCATCTCATTCTGGCTCATTTCCGGCAGTGCCGTCCTGAGCATCTCGGTTCTCGCATGCTCTGCAAAATCAAGATACCGCGCATGGTAGACAATGCCACCGCAGTCGGTATCAGAATAGTACACCCTGACATTGAAAACAAATTCCGTCATATCTCCTCCGCACTGTAAAGCATCGTGCTGACATAATCGGAGTATGACTCATCACGCCTTATTTTGTAAATCCTCCCATCTATTTTCAGGTACTCGGCATGCCGGAGTTTCGCGTTATAATTAAAGCCCATCGAATGAGAGTGTGCCCCAGCATCATGAAGTACGAGAACATCTCCCCTCTCTATTTCAGGAAGATGTCTGTCTATAGCGAACTTATCATTGTTCTCACACAGGCTTCCCGTGACATCATATACATGGTCCCTCACATCCCCCTCTTTTCCAAGCACACTTATATGGTGGTATGCACCATAAAGGGCCGGACGCATGAGGTCTGCCATTGAAGCATCAAGCCCCACGTAATCCTTATATTTATGGCATACATGCCTTACCTTTGACACAAGATAACCGTAAGGACCTGTTATCGCCCTGCCCATCTCGAATGTTATCCTCACGGGAGCAAGACCGGCAGAGACAATCATCTCATCATAAAGGACTTTTATCTTCCCTGAAAGGGAATAGAAATCCATCGCATCATCCTCAGGACGGTATGCAATCCCCACTCCGCCTCCAAGGTCCACGAAACCTATTCTCACACCCGTCTCATCATGCACTCTCCTGACAAGGGAGAACACCATGCGTGCCGTCTCAACGATATAGTTCTCATCAAGTTCATTCGATGCGACCATCGTATGAAGTCCGAACTCCTCTGAGCCAAGTGCTCTCGCTCTCTTATAGCACTCAATCACCTGATCCTTCGTAACACCGTACTTTGCTTCCACGGGATTTCCTATTATCGCATTGCCACTCCTCTCTGGGCCGGGATTATAGCGGAAGCATATCCTCTTTGGAAACGGCGCTCCAGTCTCAAGTACCCTATCGATATGGGTAATGTCATCGAGATTGAGGATCACACCCATCTCCAAAGCTGCCCTGAACTCCTCATCGGCCGTGTCATTACTCGTAAAGACCGTCATATCTGGGCTTATTCCCGCTTCCCTGGCAAGCAGAAGCTCTGGAAGGCTTGATGCATCTGCTCCAAGGCCAAGGGAGGAAAGGAGACGAAGGATGTTTATATTCGGCAGAGCCTTTACAGCAAAGAAGTTGACGAATCCTTTTGCCCAGGAGAACGCATCATAAAGAGTCTCAGCATTTTTCCTGATCGCATCACCATCATACAGATAAAAAGGGGTCGGAACCTTTTCCAGAAGTCTTTTAAAATCATCATCACCTAAAGGTAATCTCTTCTCAGTCATTGATATGCTCCTTTATCGCATCAACTGCCCTCGTTATGTCCTCTCTATGTCCATAGCTAGAAAGCCGTACGAAGCCCTCTCCCGCAGGGCCGAACCCGGAACCGGGCGTGACTACGACATGCGCCTTCTCAAGGAGGAAATCGAAGAACTGCCAGCTCGTCATCGATCTCGGACACTCAGCCCAGATATACGGGCTGTTAATACCGCCATAACAGAGGATACCTATGCTCTCAAGCCCTTCTTTAATGATCTTCGCATTCCCGAGATAGTAATCGACAAGGCTCCTGCATTCCGCCCTTCCCTTTTCAGAAAGTGCGGCCTCTCCTCCCGCCTGTGCTATATTAGAGGCTCCGTTGAAAAACGTCGTCTGCCTCCTGTTCCAGAGCCTGTGAACAACCCCCTCTTCCCCATTTCCGGACTGAAGGCTCTCGGGGACTATCGACCAACCAAGGCGTACACCCGTGAACCCCGCATTCTTGCTGAAGGAGTTGATCTCTATCGCACACCTCTCTGCGCCTTCGATCTCATAAATCGTATGAGGAAGCCCCTCCTCTCTTATGTAATCGGAATAGGCCGCATCGAAGATGATCACAGCCCTCTCTCTCAGGGCATAATCAACAAATCCCTTCAGCTGTTCTCTCGTCATGACGGCTCCTGTGGGATTGTTAGGAGAACAGAGGTATATCAGATCGACATGAACATCAGGTGGGGATGGAATGAATCCGTTTTCCTTCCTCCCCTTCAGATAAACGAACCCATCATAATTGATCCCATTATACTCTCCCGTTCTTCCTCCAGCGACATTCGAATCCACATAAACCGGATAAGAAGGATCGGTGACTGCGACGATTGAGGATGAACTGAATATCTCCTGTATGTTCGCAGCATCACTCTTCGCACCATCTGAGATGAAGAAATCAGAGGGGTTTATAATCACGCCATATTCTCTCTTATAAAACTCAGAGAGGGCCTTTCTGAGGCTCTCATTTCCCTGCTCATCACCATATCCTGTGTATGTGTCCCTTCTTGAAAGCAGATCGATCTCTTGGTGCATTGCATCTGCAATGTATTTCGTAAGGGGCTCTGTCGTATTGCCTATTCCGAGGCGGAGAATCTCAAGAGACGGATTTCTCTCCTGCCATGCTCTGGTTCTCCTTGCAATCTCTGGAAAGAGATAGCCGGATGCGAGTTTCAAGAAATTCCTATTGACCTCAGCCATCAGATCCTACCTCCTTGGATATCCTCCATCATGCCATCAACAATCCTTTCCAAAGCAAATCTATGCTCATCACTCTCAAGAGAACAAAGGGGGAGCCGGAAAATCTCCTTGCAATGTCCCCTATAAGCCATCGCCGTCTTTATTGGAATTGGATTCGTCTCGATAAAACATGCCTTGAAGAACGGTTCAAACCACCTTGAAATGCATTCTGCACTTTCAAAATCTCCCTCAAGAGCAGAATGCACCATCCTCTCCATCTGAGAGGGAAAGAGATTTGATGCCACGGATATCACTCCATCCCCACCTTCTCTTATTACATCCAGAGCGAGGTTATCATCTCCAGAGAGGACAGAAAAGCCCTCTTTCCTCCTCTTTATGACGTCCTTTATCTGCAAAAGGTCTCCACTTGCCTCCTTTACTGCAACTATGTTCCTGCACTCATCAGAGAGTCTTAGAAGTGTCTCAGTCTCAAGATTCACTCCCGTCCGTCCCTTTATGTTATATAAGATGCATGGTACTGAGACGCTCTCAGCTACGGCCTTGAAATGAAGATAGAGCCCCTTCTGTGTCGGTTTATTATAATAGGGGTTAACAAGAAGGACGGCATCTACGCCTGCATCCTGAGCATGCTGACTGAGCCTTATGGCCTCATTCGTCGCATTGCTTCCCGTACCTGCGATTACAGGAACCTTTCCTTGTGCGAACTTTATGGTCTGTGCGATCACCCTATCATGTTCCTCATGCGAGAGCGTCGGACTCTCTCCCGTAGTTCCACATGGCACAAGGCCGTCGATACCACTTTCGATCTGGAAATCGACGAGACGTTCAAGTGCGGCATAATCCACCGTATTATGCTCTGTAAAAGGGGTAATCAGAGCCGTATAGACACCTTTGAATTCCATATTAAACACCTCCTAGGAAATCAGAGAGGAAATCATCCATAGAGAAGAAACCACTTCTTCCATTTATCCATTCTGCGGCAAGAAGAGCACCAGAGGCGAAACCTGCTCTGCTTTTGGCGCTGTGAGTAAGGGTAAGAGTATCAACGGGACTGTCAAATATGACAGTGTGAACGCCATTGACGGAACCAAGACGAAGAGATGAGATTTCAAGCTCCTCTGAGTCCAACAGTCCTTCAGGATTGCCGTAGACGGCACTTTTCTTCCTTGTGATGTTCTTTATTATGATGTCCTTGAGCATCTCAGCGGTCCCTGAGGGACAGTCTGCTTTCCTCTTATGATGTATCTCCTCAATGGCAATGTCATATGATGTAAACCTGTCCATAAGACGTGAGACATATTCAACACTTCTCATTAAAAGGGCAACCCCGATTGAATAATTTCCTGAATAGATGATGGAGCATCTGGAAGTATCTATTACCCTAATAAGCTCATCAAGGTGAGAATACCACCCTGTCGTGCCTATGACGGCACTGATGGAAGCCTCAGCATAATAAAGGATGTTTCCTACCGCCGAAGAAGGGGATGAGAAATCTATAACGACATCCGTCTCGGGTGGAATGTCAGTTAAATTTCCACCCGTCACAGCCTTATCAGAAGAGAGGGGATCGATTATGGCAACAACATTATTCGAAGTTCGCAATGCCTCCTCTTCTATCATCCTTCCCATTTTTCCATATCCAACTATTGTTATATTCATCTCACCTCCCGCCGACAATATAGCAAATTTAAAACTTTATGTCTATATAATAACAATATGTTTTTATTATAACAAATAAGATAAAATCACTTACCCATTATATGTCCAACATAAGATAGTAATATTCAAAAAAAGGAGAGCTCATGAAGAGAATACCGATTTACAGATTCAAAAATGATGCAGGGTATACATGAAAGGACGGATTTTGTCTTTTGCCATAGGAGAAGAGGAATACAACTCTTATCTAAGCAAATTCTTTGAAAAAGATATAACAGGATTAAAGAGGGGGAAAGCACATATCATCCATTATTCAAAGGAGGATCTGAACCTTTTGATTGAAAGCATGAACAGGGAGATAGAACTGCTGAAAAACGCTTATAAGCATATTGCTGGAAGTTCTTTCCACATAGATGAAAGCACCCTTTCCATCTATGATGACCAGAGAAAAGGGAAAGAAGGAAAAACAGAGGCTTTCAGCATAGCCGAAAGCCTGTATAGAATAATAGAATTCTATATGAGATTTATATTCTACTCCTCTCTTTCCATGGAAGGAGGAATAGAGTATGAGAGGCGGACTCCAGCCTAATGCTTCTTCTTTCTCTTATCCTCCTCTGCTCTCTTCTGGCTCTTGAGGAAGAAGTCCGCCATCGTTCCACCTGAGTATGCGGAGGAGGTATCCCTCTCTTTTACATTTACACGGACACCATTCGGCCGCTCATTTCTGAAGGCCCTCTTTGATGGCCGGACTACCTCAATCTTCGTCTCATATACCTTCTTAGGAAGCTGGGCTGCACTCTTCTTTATGACAAGACGCACCTTTCCATCCTGAGTATACGGATTGATCTTCTTTATACTTGCACCGGTGGAGAGTGGAACCTTCACCTCCCTCTCCTCATACTGGCAGGAGAGTTTCTGGCAGATATAGTGGACAGAGCCGTCCGCATCCTGAGCTCTCATCATCATCTCCCCACAATAAGGACACTTCTTGCCATCGGTAAAGGATGGAGCGAATTTAAGAGTGCTTTTCTCGACCTCTTTCACGAGATCGGCAGCCATCTTCTTAATATCTTTGATGAAAAGCTCCTTATCTTCCTTTCCTTTGCTTATCTTCTCAAGACGCCCTTCCCAGACTCCTGTGAGCTCAGGAGAACGGAGTACAAGAGGAGAAAGACGAACGACCTCGCGTCCCTTTGCGGTAGGAACAAGGTATTTGCCATCACGCTCTATGTACCTGTTCTGCAGAAGCTTCTCAATCATGTCGGCCCTCGTTGCAGGAGTTCCAAGTCCATTTGTAAGATTCTCTTTTAAATCCTTGTCATCGACAAAGCGTCCTGCATGTTCCATCGCAGAAAGGAGCGTCGCATCAGTGTATCTCTCTGGTGGTGTCGTCGCACTCTTTCTTACTTTCACAGAAGAGAGCGTGACCTCATCACCCTCTTTTATGTTTCTCAGGGCAAATGAGTTCTCATCATCGTCTAAAAGTGTGGCAACACTCTTCACTCCAGAAGCTTCAGCGACATTGCGGTAGCCTTTCCTGACAGGGAGGGTGAGCCTGGTTTTGAATATCTTACCATCGACATCGAACTCCGCAGTCGTGGTGTTGTAAACATAATTGGTACTGATGACCTCCAAGAACCTCATCGCGATAAGACGCCAGAGCGCCTCCTCCTCTTTGCTGAGTTTGGATACATCGACTTTCTGCTCAGTGGGGATTATGGCATGGTGATCAGAGACTAGGGCGTCGTTCACAAAACGTGGATTGTCACTCGTCCATCCTGAAAGAAGATACTCATCCACGATACGGGAGAATATGGTATTTGAAAGGGCTTCTATCCTCTCTTTAAGAGTCGGTACGATGTCCTGGGTTATGTATCTCGAATCCGTTCTAGGATAGGTCACGATCTTATGAACCTCGTAAAGACGCTGCAAGACATCAAGAGTCTCCTTCGCAGAGAATCCAAGTGCAATATTCGCATCCCTCTGCAACTCCGTCAGGTCATATGCCTGTGGAACAAGATCCTCCTTCTCCTCACTTACAAGGCTTTTCACAACACCTTTTTTGTCCTTCCATGTCTGAAACTCCTCAGCAAGAGACTCATCCGTGAAACGGACGGTATTGTCATCAGGATAATATGAGGCACTGAAAAGTCCGAAATTTCCACGGGCAGAATAATAATAGGATCCAAGGAACTCATCCCTCTCGTCCTCTCTCTTCGTCATGAGAGCCAGAGTCGGAGTTTGAACGCGCCCCGCGGAGAGCTTTGCATCATAAAAACAGGTAAGAGCCCTAGTGACGTTCATACCGACATACCAGTCGGCGGCAGCACGGCATTCAGCGGCATTATAAAGGTTGTCATAAAGGGAGGAATCCTTGAGATTCTGGAAACCTTCCAATATGGCCTTCTCAGTCTGGCTTGATATCCATAGGCGCTCACACTTGCCCTCATATCCGGCTTCCTTTAAAATCCAACGGGCAACGAGCTCCCCTTCCCTTCCTGCGTCGGTTGCAATGACGACGGATGAGACATCGCTCCTTTTCAAAAGGGAAGCGATTACGTTGAACTGATCCTTCGTCTCGTCGATGACTCTCTCGTCAAGTTTCTCAGGAAGCATCGGCAGATCGTTGAGTGACCATCTCTTATAACGCTCTGAATAATGGCTCGGCTCTGCAAGCTCTACAAGATGTCCCAGAGCCCATGTAACCACGTACTCGGGACCTTCTATGTAACCGTTTCCCCTCTCTCTGAGATTGAGGGTCTTCGCAATCTCTCTTCCAACAGAAGGCTTTTCAGCAATAACTAATTTCTTCATACCCTGTTGAGTATAAGAGAAAGAGAGGGGAAAAAACAAGAATTCTATGCGAATACGTCTTTCTACGTTATAATCCATCATATGTATTGTACTAATTGTGGGCATGAGATAGCGGAGGATGCAAACTACTGTCCTTCCTGTGGTTTCAAAGTTAGAAGGGATGAGAACCGATGCGAAAAAGGACAGAAGAGTCAGATCGGAGCGGGACTGCTCGGACTATTTCTAGGAGTGCTGGGAGTACACAACTTCTACCTGGGCTATATCGCAAAAGGTCTTGGACAGCTTTTCATGACACTCATAAGTTTATTTCTGGTCCTCATCGGGATCTTCTCTTTCAACTATGAGTTCATCATCATATCCATCATCCTCTCTCTGATACTGCTTTTCTCCTCATGGCTCTGGTCATTCATCGAGGCGATAATGATATTCGCAGGAAAAATGAAGGACGGAAAAGGAGAATCACTTATATAGGAGGATGATATATGTATTGTAAGAACTGTGGCAAGGAAATAGAGGACAATGTATCTTACTGCCCTAACTGCGGGGCAAAGGTGGAACGGGATACCCAATACTCCCAAAAAGGTAAGAGCCAAATCGGAGCAGGGCTTCTGGGTATATTCCTCGGTTCTCTTGGAATACACAATTTTTATCTGGGCTATATGACAAAAGGAATCATACAACTCCTACTGACCCTCATAGGCTGGATGCTCTTTGGATTAGGACCGATCATAAGCGGAATCTGGGCATTCATCGAGGCAATCATGATATTCATGGGGAAAATTCCAGATGCAGAAGGAAACCCTCTTAGCTGAGGAATAATCCAAAATATCATAAGATTGAGATAAAAAAAGCCATTTTAATTGACCCCGGGAGGGAAGAACGTTTATACTCTATGCAGGAACTAAAACTTTAGTAAAGGAGAAAACCATGGCTTACAAGATTACAGATACATGCGTAGCATGTGGAACATGCCAGGGCGAGTGCCCAGTCGGCGCAATCAGCGAAGGCGATATCTACTCAATCGATCCTGATACATGCATCTCTTGCGGAACTTGCGCAAGCGTATGCCCTACAGGTGCTATCGAAGAGGCTTAAGATAATTACTTTTACTGTGACGGGTGAAGAGATTCACCCGTTTTTTTATTTCATCCATATCGGGGTATAAATGATGATCTTGTTTTCCCTCTTTCCCCTTTTATGCTAGTATTTACACCATGAACTCGGAATATCTAAACGATCATGTATTTTCCGTTTCCGAACTCTGCTCAGTCATAAAAGAGACAATCGGAGAGATGTTCTACGGCCTCCAGGTCGAAGGAGAGGTATGCAATTTCAGGACAAATCAATCCCGTCACTGGTACTTCTCTGTAAAAGATAAGGATGGAAGCATTCTGAACTGTACCTGCTTTGCAGGTAACAACTGGAAGGCAAGACGACCAGAGAACGGAGAGCTCGTCGTATTAAAGGGCAGCCTCTCCTTCTGGCCCAAGGGAGGAAGCCTCTCTTTCAATACAGAATCGATACGCCTCAAGGGAGAGGGAGACCTCCGGCTTGAGATAGAAAAGAGGAGAGCCTATTACAAAAGCCTTGGATACTTCGATGAGGAGAATAAGAAGAAGCTTCCTCCGGAAATCCATACAATAGGAATAGTGACCAGCGCTGAAGGGGCAGTCATACACGATATCAAGAATGTTACGAGACGGAGAGCCCCCGGGATAGACCTTCTGCTCTTTCCTTCCCTTGTTCAGGGAAAAGGGGCAGAGGAGAGCATAAGTCGGAGGATAAGACAGGCTAACAACTTCATGGCATGTGACGTACTCATCGTATGCCGGGGCGGTGGAAGTGAGGAGGACCTCTCCCCCTACTCCAGCTCCGAGGTGATAGAAGCCATACATGAGAGCACTATCCCCGTCATAAGCGCAGTCGGGCATGATTCGGATTTTCCCCTTTCGGATTTCGTCGCGGATCTGAGGGCACCTACCCCGTCAGCCGCAGCAGAACTTGTAACGGAGAGTTCTTACCAGAAAAGGTTGTTCCTGTTAAATAAAGATAGGGAGCTGAAACAGGAGATAAGATCAATTCTAGCAAAGAAGAGCATGAGACTTGCAAGGGTGAAGATGAGTTCTGCACTCATCCACAGGAAACTTGAACGATACAAGGGAATAGTGAGAAATGCGGAGAATCTTGAGCGTCTCCTGAAAGCCCGGCTCACGAATCTGAGCTATGAGAAGGCAAGCCTGGATGAGAAGATAGAGAGGATCGTCAGTGACAGGTTCAAAGCGGCAACAGGAGAGCTCAAAGAAAAAAACTTTCTCATCACATCCCTTATTAAGGAACTTGCTCAGGAAAGAAGAAACGAGCTTGGACTTCTATCAAACAGCATAGAAGATCTCAATCCTCTCTCGATTCTCAAAAGAGGATATGCGATAGTAAGTGACGAGAAGGGAAAAATAGTAAAAAGTGTAAAAAATACAAGAGCAGGAGATGATTACACCATCCGTCTGCGTGATGGAGTAATCAGGGTAAAAGCGGAGGAGAAGAATGAGTTTTGAAACGGATTTAAAACGACTTGAGGAGATAACGGAATTACTAAAAAACGAGGATACGGGACTTGAGAAGGCAATAGAGTTGTATGAAGAGGCTACAAAACTTACAAAAAGCCTGAACAAGACTCTCTCCAGCCTTGAAAGGAAGATAGAAAAAGTTACAAGTGAGGATGAGTTCGAACTTGAGAAGGAGGAGATGACGGAGGATGAGGAGGAGGTCTAAAAAAGACTGATCCTCCTTCCCATGAACTCTATCGAGTAGCTGAGAAGTCCGAAGGACGGCCTTTCTGAGCCTCCATAGAGGACATCCCCATATATGGCATTACCACTCCATGCAAGATGACATCTTATCTGATGTCTGAATCCTCTTGTAAGGGTGAGATAGAATACGTTCCCATCGATTTCATCAATAACGGTCTCATATTCCCTTCCTGTCTTTGAATACAGATAGGAAGAGGGAATAAGGGGACGAACGGCCTTTCCCCTCTCACCATATTTCCTGAATTTGGATCTAATCACACTACCTTTTTCCAATAAATAGGGAAAAGGAGGAAAACCGTCAGGGATGACAGCTTTCTCACACTTTGCCTGATAGTGTTTCACAAAACATCCCCTCTCCTGCTCCTCAAGCATCTTCGTATAGAAGGCCTGGGTACGGGCAACAAGGACAAGACCGCTTGTTGGACGGTCAAGACGATGAAGAACCCCACCCTCCCAGTAGTTATCACCACCAACTCTCAGACATTCCGGGTAATGAGATGCGGCAAAAGACAAAAGAGAGGGTTTTCCCCTCTCTTTCTTAAGCGGTACCGTATCCAGTCCGCTCTCCTTGAAGAGGACGATATAATCCTCTTCAACCTCAACAATCCTAGTCCCTGTTTCCATGACCGACGAATCTGAGAAGATACAGGAAGATGTTGATGAAATCAAGATAAAGGTCAAGTGCACCGAGGATGCCGAGCTTCGTGTAATCGGCCTGGCTTATCTGTCCTCCGAATTCCCTGTTCATTGCAACGATCTTATTGGTATCCCAGACTGTGAGTCCCGTAAAGAGCACAACACCTACTGCGGAGATCAGGAGATCCATCGCTGTTGAATAGAAGAACATGTTTATAAATGTCGCTATGACGAGGCCGAAAAGCGCCATGAAAAGAAATCTTCCCCAGCTTCTTACATTACTCTTAGAAAAACTTCCGTAGATGCTTGCACCGACGAATACGGATGCGGCACTGATGAATGCCTTGGCTATCGCGGTGGGAGCATAGGCAATGAAAAGGACAGAGAACGTGACTCCCGTCAATATCGCATATAGGAAGAAGGTCATGACCGCCGTACCGGCTTTCATCGTCTCCGTGCGTCCCGAGATCACCATAACCACGGCAAACTGTGCAATGACGACAACAAGCATGGCAATCGGGTTGAGAACGACAGCCCTCATGAGTGTCATGCTCTGCGAGAGAGCAAAGGAAACAAGCGCAGTGAGAGCAAGCCCTCCTGCAAGATATAAATAGACGTTTCTCAGAAGGGTATTCTCTCTTCCCTGTACGTCCTGTAAAGTACTAATACTGTTCAATTCGTTTTCTCCTTATATCTAATATAACTTGAAACTTGCGATTTTCCAACATTATATCTATAGTTAAGGGGATGAAGTACATAAAAACTATACTTTCTCTCCTTCTAATGGTGCTGTTAACCGCCTGTCAAAGTACAGAAGATATGGCAAAGAGCATGATTACGAGAGAGGAGGCCGAAATGGCGATTGAAGTGCTCTATAAAGATAGCATAGCCCTCACAAGGGAGGATTTCAATCTTGACAGCGACGATGTCTCACAGCTCTTTCCCTCCACACTTGAGGCTTACCGGGAGAGACTGGCCCGTTTTGATGTTCTTTATGACAATGCTGCGACAGCACTTGCCGATCTCTTGAACGATGCGGTAAAAAATACACTGCCTGTCCTGGACAGTTATGATTATTCACTGGAAAATCCGAATCAGAGCCTCGTTGAGAGTAATCTCTTCTCATCAAACAGGATACAGATAATAAACCTTACAAGACCCGGAATTTTAAGTTACATAAGGAATCACGGTAAACCCTTTGAAGCGGCATACAATGAGCTCATATTTGAATGCTCGGTACTAAAAGCAAACTATGAGAATCTCGAGAACGTCGGTATCACCTTCCCCCTCAAGGAGATAGGTCAGTTCAATTATGGACAGGCCGCGTCATTCGCAGCCGACCGCCTTTACGGCAGTCTCTATCAGAGCGAGATAAGACTCAGAAACATGCCTCTGAGCCAGCAGGACAATGATATTTACAGATATTTCTGGGAGGAGCTTTAGAAGTGGATCTTTTTGAATCCAGCATAGACCATGAGAGTGAGCCACTTGCCAGCAGAATGAGGCCAAGGACGCTTGAAGAGTATGTCGGACAGGAGCATATCCTGGGTAAGGGACGGCTCTTACGAAGGGCTATCCAGCTTGATCAGCTGTCATCCATAATATTCTACGGACCTCCAGGAACAGGAAAGACCACCCTGGCCAGGGTGATAGCCAATACGACAAAAAGCCATTTTTCGACGCTGAACGCGGTTCTCGCCGGGCTGAAAGAACTTGAAGTTGAAATAAACGCGGCAAGAGAGAGACGGAGTCTGCATGGAATCAAGACAATCCTCTTCATTGATGAGGTACACCGCTGGAACAAGAGACAGCAGGATGCGCTCCTTCCATGGGTTGAGAATGGAACGGTAATTCTCATAGGTGCCACGACGGAGAACCCATATTTTGAGGTGAATGCCGCACTGGTATCCCGTTCCAGGATATTCCAGCTGAGAAAACTGGAGGACAAGGACCTTGAGAAGATTGCAAGACAGGCTCTAGCAGACAGGGAGAGGGGATACGGGAAGTTTGATGTGGAATTTGAAGAAGGTGCACTTGAGCATCTCATCTCCGTCTCTGGAGGGGATGCCAGAAGCCTTCTGAACGCGCTAGAACTCGCGGTTGAGACATCCGTTGAGAACTTTCCTCCTTTCGAAGGAACGAGGATATACATCTCAAAGGAGACAGCGGAGGAGTCGATACAGAAAAAAGCCGTCCTTTATGACAAGGAAGGTGACTACCACTTCGACGTGATCAGTGCATTCATAAAGAGTATAAGGGGAAGTGATCCCGATGCAACCCTCTACTGGCTTGCACGCATGGTCGCCGCGGGAGAAGACCCACGATTCATCTTCCGGCGCATGCTCATAAGTGCTAGCGAGGATGTAGGCCTTGCAGATCCCGATGCGATACACATCGTCGAATCATGTGCCTCCGCTTTTGATAGGATCGGACTGCCTGAGGGAAGATTCCATCTTGCCCAGGCAGCACTGTACCTTGCGACAACGGAAAAGAGCAACTCCACACTTTCCTTTTTTGATGCACTTTCGGATGTGGAGAAGGAATCAAGGGATGATGTACCTAACCACCTGAGAGATGACAGCAGGGACAAGGAGGGATTCGGCCATGGGAAAGGCTATCTATACCCCCACTCCTTCAAGGACCACTGGGTCGCACAGCAGTATCTTCCCTCTTCCCTTGTCGGAAAGATCTACTACCATCCGGGAAATCTTGGATATGAGAAGAGCATAAAGGACCGTGTCACCGAACACAGGATGGAACAGCTTGAAAGCATAAACATCGATGAGGGGAACGAGGTTCTGACATGGAGCCCCGAGGACAGGAGGAGAGACTTATGGCTTAACAGGGCAATGAGCCTGAGAAGCATGGAATTAAGAAAGATAAGAGACAGGCTCTATGAGGGAATAACCATACCCCGGCATGCGAATGTTCTTATTATAAATGCAGGAACGGGAGTACTGCTCTACCCTGCCATGAAGATGAATCCAGAGGGATCAAGTACTGCAATAGTAAGAAAGAAGGAAGAAAAGGATGCGCTTGAACACCTTTCAAATGAACTTGATGAACTTCTGCGTCCATCCATCCTGATAGATCCTGAATACGTGAATGCCATTGACAGCCTGGATGAGGATATTGATTTCTCACTCATAGCAGCACGGGACATACTGATTGACTTGAATAAGGGAAAGATGATCTTAAAAAAGATAAGAGAGCTGGCCAATGACAAGACCGTCATCCTAATAGCAACGTCAATAGCAAGAAGATCTTCCCGTGTAAGTTCTTTCATAGAGGGTAAGCTGAAGGGAAAACTTGAAGATGCAGAGGAGAAGATATACTCATCTTCCTCTCTCTCAAACTGGGATGAAAAGGATCTGGAAAAACTTATAAGATCCTATTTCCCATCTGCCATGATCGAATACATGAACCTCAGTGAGACGAGACACATAGATGAGGCAGTTGCAAAAACATGGTGGAATAAATCCTACTCGAAATACCTTGACAAAACCCTCATGAACGACTTCGTATCCTCATTAAAAGAGAAGGATGTGCCGTTCAGATCAACATCTGCGATTATCAAGATAACGCCGGAGAAGAGGGAGATTGAAGGCGTGGATAGAAGCAATGAGGACTGGATGAGTGTTCATGAAAAAACAAAATAATAAAGCGTGAGCAATCTGCCCACGCATTAAAAATGAAATTAAACGTTATTCACATCCAGTATCGCCTTCACATGGGGCTTTAAGATTGAAAGGACCTTGTCAGTGTCGTCAGTGGCGACTTTGACCGTACATATCCTGTTTGTCGGATCCGTTCCCATGAATGTTCCAAACGAGATGATATCAAGTCCCGCATTCGCAACATCCTTTGATATGTCTGCGATAAGACCGGGTTTATCATCAACAAGAAAGCTAACCCTCGCACCTTTTGTTCTCGCACCGAAAAGCTCTATGAGGATCTTAAAAAGATCGCTCTTACTGACAATGCCGACAAGACGTCCATCTTCCACGACAGGAAGGCAGGAGAGATCCTGATCAACCATTATCCTGGCAGCCTCCTCCACAGGGATATCCTTTGATACCGTGACAGGGTTCTTAGTCATGAGCTTGCGCACCGTGAGCTGGCTTAGAAGATATGCCATCTCATGAATTGAGAGACTTGATGCGGGAGATGGGGATGCATACAGTATGTCCTTCTCGCTTATAACCCCAACGAGTTTCTTATCCTTATCAAGAACGGGTAGGCGGTGAACCTTCTCCCTCTTCATGAGCTCGGAAGCCTCCACAACACTCGCATCAGGTGATATCGTTACCGGATTAAGGGTCATTCTACGCTCTATAGTCATATTGTCCTCCTGTCTTTTATCATACACCAAAAGGTGCTTTTTCTGTTAATTTTTCATTCTCCCAGATAAGCTGCTTTTACCTTCTCGTTGTTGAGAAGATTCTCACTGGTATCGGAGAGAACGATATTCCCCGTCTCTATGACATAGCCTGTCGTTGAGTTTTTAAGGGCCATCCTCGCATTCTGCTCTACAAGGAAGACCGTAACCTTATCCTCTTCGTTAATCTTCCTTATCTTATGGAAGATATCCTGAACGATGAGAGGAGCAAGTCCAAGTCCCGGTTCATCGAGAAGGAGCAGTTTCGGAGATGACATGAGTGCCCGTGCAATGGCCATCATCTGCTGCTCTCCTCCCGAAAGACTCCTTGTTTTCTGCTTCCTCCTCTGAGAGAGAATAGGAAAGAAATCGAACATCTCCTCCTTCTTCCTGTCTATCTCCTTCGAATCCCTTACGAGGAATGCCCCCATATCGAGATTCTCCTCAACCGTCATATCGGCGAAAACGTGTCTGCCCTCAGGAACGAGTGCCATGCCAAGCGATGCGAGCTGATGGGTGGTCCTACCATGCTTTTTCGTGCTGCATATCTCATTTCCTTCAAACGTGATCGATCCAGATGAGAGAGGGACTTGGGCCATGACAGCCTTCAACAGTGTACTCTTACCTGCTCCATTCGCACCGATGAGAGATACGATATCTCCCCTTTTAACAGACATCGAAACCTCATGAAGGGCTTCGATCGAGCCGTATTTAACGCTTATTCCATCAATCGTTAACAGTGTGTCGCTCATCAGTCCTCCTCCCTTCCAAGGTATGCCTCGATAACCAGAGGATCATTCTTGATCTCCTCGGGACTTCCTTCGGCTATCTTCTGACCAAAACTCAGAACGGTGATGTTATCGCAGATGTTCATTACCAGCTTCATGTCATGCTCAATAAGGACAACGGTTATTCCATGCTTCTTTATCTTATCGACAATAAACATCAGATGTTCAGTCTCGGCGGGGTTCATTCCCGCAGCAGGTTCATCAAGGAAGAGCACCTTGGGCTCCGCGGCAAGGGCACGTGCTATTTCAAGCTCCCTCTGCCTGCCATATGGAAGATTACGTGCAAACTCCTGAGCCTCATCCTCCATGTCAAAGAAACGGAGCCATTCAAGAGCTTTCAGATAAAGCTCCTTATTCTCCTGTCTTGCGAGGAAATAGCTCTTGAAAGCCTGAGAGAAACGAGCCTTGAAAGGATCCTTTCCGACTTTGAAATGGAGTCCCATCATGACATTCTCAACCACAGTAAGCTCCTTATAAAGCCTGATGTTCTGGAACGTCCTGGCAATGCCGAGGCGACTTATCTTCCAGGCAGGAAGCCCTGTGATATCCTTTCCATCAAAGATGATCTTTCCACGAGATGGTTTATCCATACCCGTAATTTGATTAAACAATGTCGTCTTACCCGCTCCATTAGGACCGATAAGACCATTGACCATACCCTCATATACGGAGAAGTTGACATCATTTACGGCAACGACGCCACCGAATATCCTGGAAAGGTTCTGAGTCTCAAGTATCTTCATGCCCTACCCCCTTTCTTCTCAGGATTTCTTTTAAAGAATCCGACAAGTCTCTCCTTCGTCGATCTGGGATCGCCATAGCGGTATTTGTCCCTTCCAAGGAGCCCCTGGGGCCTCCAGATCATGAGGACCACAAGACAAAGTCCATAGATGATCTGTGTAGCCTGCGCGGGTATCACGCTCGAAAGTCCCACAAGCTGAGGAAAATACGAGATGAACTGCACGATGAGTGCACCGAGGATTACGGCCTTGCCGTTACCCATTCCACCAAGGACAACCATGCATAGTACCATTACCGATACCATGAAGGTAAAAGAAGATGGATTTACTGTCTGTGTGTAAGCCGTCATGAAACATCCGGCGACACCCCCGATGGCTGCACCTAGGACGAATGCGCCGATCTTATATTTGGTGACGTTTATTCCGTTCGACTGTGCAGCGACCTCATCCTCCCTGATAGCCGCCATGGCACGACCAAGCCTGCTATGAGCAAGCTGCTGGAACAGGATATAGAAGATAAGGACGAATGCCCAGATAAGTAGGATGAACTGCACCTTGTTACGTGCACTGAACTGGTAACCAAAGAGCATCGCACGTGGGACAGACTGATATCCTACCGGATTGAGGTTTGTTGCGACGGTTCTGATAATCTCACCAAGTCCTAACGTAGCGATACAGAGGTAATCTCCTTTCAGACGGAGCGTCGGAACGCCGATTAAGAAACCGAGAATGCCAGAAGCGATTGCAGCAATCGGCAGGGAAGCCCAGAATGAGAAGCCGAAGTCCTTGCAGAGGATCGCAGTCGCATAGCTACCAATGCAGAAAAAACCAGCATGGCAGAGGCTGAGCATACCAGTATAGCCTGTGATACAGTTCTGTCCTATAGCCATAAGCGCATAGATTCCAGCATATATTATTATGAGTTGTAAGAAATTAACCATATCAGACCTTCTCCCTCTCGTTCTTACCGAGGATGCCATCAGGTTTAACAAGCAATATTATGATGAGGACTGCGAATGCTATGGCATCACGCAATGAGCTTGGAATACCGAGTAATGGTGCTCCGACGGACTCAAGGATACCTAGGATTATCCCACCTAGCATCGCCCCCTGTATGTTTCCAATTCCTCCGATGACGGCGGCTACGAATGCCTTAAGACCGGTCATCGTTCCCATGCTCGCAGAAACGCGGAAATCGAAGGATGCGAGTATTCCTCCGACGGCGGCAAGAGCCGATCCGATTGCGAATGTCATAGATATCACGTGGTTTACATCTATACCCATGAGCTCACTGGTTGGCTGATCAAGGCTCGTGGCCCTCATCGCCTTACCCATCCTCGTCTTATTAACAAAGGATGTAAGAACAATCATCATTATGATTGATACTACGATTGTAAGTATCTGGTGTGGTGTGATTGAAAGTCCCGCGATAACGATCGGGGTATCATCAAAAGGATAAGGGAATCTCCTTGACTGTGTCCCGAAAATCCAAGCCGCGCCGTTACTCAGGATGAAGGAGACTCCGATTGCGGACAATAACGGTGCAAGGCGGTTCGCGTTTCTCAGCGGCTTATAAGCC
Organism: uncultured Spirochaetaceae bacterium; assembly: GCA_944392965.1. Classification (GTDB taxonomy): domain Bacteria; phylum Spirochaetota; class Spirochaetia; order Sphaerochaetales; family Sphaerochaetaceae; genus Ornithospirochaeta. Next base: position 32,420 of record CALXYM010000010.1, read on the forward strand.
ACCTTCTCTATGAACATTCCCAGGATGGCACAGAATGCCATACTGACAAGCATGGCAAGGAAGAACGCGATGAGCATCCATGCCCCGTTCGTACTGTCTCCAAGCAGGGCCGTATAGGTCAGGAGACCCGTATAAGCACCAACCATCAGGATATCGCCATGAGCGAAGTTTATGAATTTCAATATTCCATATACCATGGTATATCCAAGTGCGATGAGTGCATAAATCGCCCCAAGTGTTATACCATTCAGGAAGTACTGAAGATACTGGATAAGAGTAGTCAAGGTAACATCCTCCCAATTTAGTTATAAATGACTAAGCTGCCCGGGGATGCCGGACAGCCGTTGTCAAGCCTTCTATATATTAGTCTACCTGAACGATATGATTGTCAACAACCTGGAACGAACCAAGATATATCGGAGTCTGGTTTTCTACCCTGTATACGCCCTGGCTTGCGACCATATCACCGTTAGCAGCGAAATTGATCGTACCGTTAGCACCTTGGAAATCATCAGTGGCCTTCATCTCATCGTTCACCATGCTTCTGAAAGCATCGATGTCTGAGAGGGCTCCACCATTTTCAAAAACCCTGGTAACCGCATCACGGAGGATGTACATCGCATCGTAGGAGTTAGTTGCGAAGCTGTCTGGAGCATCACCATTGTATGCAGCTGAATATGCTTCCTGGAAATCAGAAAGAAGAGTGGATGCCTCAGCCTGTGCAGGACCTACATAGATTACTCCTTCTGTGAAATCACCGGCGAGGTTATAGATCTCAGGATCGGAGAAACCATCGGAGGAGAGGAATGGAATGGACATTCCAAGCTGAGATGCCTGCTCAAGGATCTGAGCGTCCTCAACAGTATAGTTAGGAATATAGATAGCCTCTGGATTGGTGCTTCTAATCTCACCAAGCTGTGTTCTGAAATCCCTGTCACCTACCATACAGGTCTGCATGCTAGTGATGGTTCCACCAAGCGCGGTAAAGATTTCCTCAACACCCTCAGCAAGTCCCTGGCTGTAATCATTCATAGCATAAAGACATGCAATGCTTCTGTAACCGAGAACCTCATAGAAATAATGGGCTGCGACCTCTGACTGCAGGGAATCGGAAGGAACTGTCCTGTATACCCAGTTTCCAACTGATGTGACATCCTTGTGAGTGGCGCTAGGGGTAATCATGACGATTCCATCTTCATAACAGCGCTGAGCCACGGCAAGAGCTGGAGATGTGAAAACAGGTCCGATGATAGCCACAACATTGTCCGTATAGGCAAGTTTCTCATAACTTGAGATAGCCCTGTCAACAGCTCCCTGACTATCCTCTGCGATCAGCTGAAGCTGCATTCCATTGATTCCACCAGCTTCATTGATCTCGTTTATTGCGAGGCGAGCCGCGTTTGAACACCTTATTCCATAGTTAGCATTATCCCCTGTGAGAGGTCCGATAAATCCAATCTTGATTACATTGGCATCCTCTTCACTAGCGCCGCCCGCGCTCACGGAGAACACCGCTAGAAGAGCAACCAAAGCAAGAACTAATACATTCTTCATTCTCATATTAACCCTCCAAGTAATATGAATCTCTTATTATGCCTAAAATATATACAATATAATGAATATTTATACAATGCATATTCCCCGAAGAAAACATCATCTTTTCATAAAAATTTCACAGTATGCGAATAACTCTTAAAATGGAAATAAATTAGATTCATAAAAAAACGAAAAGTTTTCTACAAAAGAGAGAAATCTACCCTAAATACCATCTAGAACACGAGGGAAAAACCTAGCCATCATCCCCTTTTATTAATGGAATAGAGAAAATGCGGTACATCCCCATTATAGTATCTGGCAAGAAATTCATCCTCCCTTCTCATTCCTACGCTCTCAGCAACCCTGATGGATGGGATATTATCAAATTTAATGATTGAATGGACTTTTTCATACCCTAGAACATCGAAAGCGTATTTCAAACAACCTCTTACTGCTTCCCTGGCGTAACCGTGATGCCAGAATTTCTCTTTGAAAAGATATCCGACCTCCAGAACCTCAATTTCCCTATACGGTTGCATCGTAAGACCGGACTGTCCGATCATCCGATCCGAATCCTTCGCGATAACGGCCCAGAGTCCAAAGCCATAATGCTCATATCTCTTTTTCTGTCGGTCAAGCCAGTTTTTTACATCATCATCAGAGAAATCATGTTCATAAGCATACATAACACTTGGATTTTTCAGCATTTCCGCCAAATCCAGGATATCATCATCTCTCATCTTCCTTAGTCCCAGCCGTTCAGTCTCTATAATCCAATCGCCCATTTTACTCCCCTTAAAATGAACAGAACTCAAGAATAATCCTTTCTTGCCCTGACTATCAGGAACGTAGGACGGACAAGATCCTTTTCCAAGGAAGGAAGTTCCCTTATCGCATCATCAGAGGGAACAGGTTCTAGAATCCTTTCTATAAAGAATCCGTTATTCGAGATGCTGTTGATTATGCTGGAAAGCCTTCTATGATAGCTGACGACCTTCTCCTTAAACCATCTGCCCTCTCTCCTTCCCTCCTCCGGGTAGGAAGTGAATGCGAAATAGTCACCCTCGAAATAACCATTATAAGAGGGACTTGCCGTGACAAACGGGTGCATCTGGGAAAAAAGAAGAATTCCTCCGGGGTTCAAAAGTCTGTTTATGTTCTTTAAAAGCCTATCAAAATCCTCTATATAGTGGAAAACGAGAGAGGAATATGCCAAGTCAAAAGAACCGGAAAGAGATGACAGATCATCAAGATTGAGGCGAAGATATTCTATCCCCTCTCCCCCATTATCCTCCATTGCCCTTCTAATCATGTTCTCAGAGGAATCGATGCCAAGATAGGAGGAGGCTCCCCGATCAAGAAACTCATGGGCATAGGAACCGTAACCACAACCAAGATCAATGACACTTTTCCCCTTCAATGCAGGAAGCAGAGAACACATTCCAGGGTGTTCCAGAAGATCATTATGGTTGTAATCCTTTCTAAGCTCCATGTATTTGGAGAAGAAAGATGGATTATCAAAGACGTTACGGCTCATAATTCCGATTATAAAGAAGAGAGTTTTTTTTGAACATGTCAAAGAGGCCGATTTCATCAACAAAACAGGATGATCCGACACCTTTTCTTTCCGTTATCTCCGTTCGACATCAAATCCATAGCAATAAAAATGAAACGTTAACGCAATGTAAGAGAAAAACAAAAGTGGAAACTGAAAAAGAAGAGGAAGGAAGATGAGAGAAGAGAGAATCACATTCGCAAAAATAATGAATCACATTAAGGAAAGTGAGAAGGATTACCTGATAAGAACCACAGGAAGCATAAAAGGAAAGACGGCAGAGAAAGATGTTGCGGGACAGAATTACCTATATAAGAGGGAAGGCATGGAAAGCGAGGTCATTGAAGTCCGACTTATAGACAACATCTCAGGATCCATGTTGAATGAGGCTTTGCAACTCACGATCACACGATATCCCTATCTATTGACGAAACTGGTTGAGAAAGATGGTGATTTCTACATGATAAGAAACGATATTGGTTTGTTCGCAAGAAAATCGAGACGCCTGGAAAAACTTGGAAGCATAAGATGTAATTACCATCTTGTAGATGTGACATACGAGAAGAACTCGGTGTTCATATCATTTCATCACGCCTTATGTGATGGCAGGGGGATAAAACCATTCATAGAGACACTGCTCTATTATTACTGTCATTTCCGATACAAAATTAATACTCCTGCAGAAGGGATAAGGCTCGCAAACACGCCTCTTTTAAAAGGAGAGACGGATGATCCGTTTATGAACGAGTATGATTATGACAGGACGAAGATGTTCAAAGAGAAAAACAGGGAGGCATTTCCCCTTCCTGAAAATGAGAATACTTTCTTAAGCGATTACCGGTATGAAATGAATATGGATCATGATCAGTTCCTAAGTAAGTCCAGAGAAATAGGTGCAAGCCCTGCTATAATGCTTGCCCTCCTCATGAATAAGGCAATTGCAGAACTAAATCCAGATTATGAAAAACCAATTAGAGCGAACATAGCGATGGATATGAGGAACATCCTAGGTTTTCCAAACACGTTTAAAAACTGTGTAAGAACAATAAGCCTTCCCTATAACAAGGAATTTGCCTCACGCTCAAAAGAGGATCAGGTAAAGGAGTACAGGAAAATACTAAAAGAGGAAAGGGATCCAGATCTTACAAAGAAGGAAGCGAACGCAATAATCGGACTTTTCAAGAAATTGGATGAATTGAAAGGATACGAGGAGAAAAAGAGAATCATGGATTTTTTTGAAACCATGAGACTTGATACCTACATCATAAGCTATCTAGGTACTTTCATCCTGGATGGTTATGAACAGTACATAGATAGCATACATCTGTACAACTCAGGAGCTTCAGGGCTTGGAATCAACATGATTGCAACAGGAACGAAGTTCACCCTGGATTTCAAACAGAGCTTCCCCTCCTCGAAATATGTTAGAGCGTTTGCTAAAGAGCTTGAGATCATGGGTATAGACTATGATCTGAGCGAACGCATAGATTTTACAACGCCGAAAGACGGGATAATAAAAAGAATCTGATCAGACTATCCGGTTTTCCCTTCCTCCGGAAAGAAAACTTCTAAGATTATCCACGGCAATCGCCAGAAGCCTTTTACGCGTCTCCACGGGAGCCCATGCAATGTGAGGAGTGATTACCGTTTTCGGATGTTTTGACAACCTGTTATCAACAGGAGGTTCTGTTGATAGAACATCTGCACAGTAATAGCTGAGGATTCCGTCATCAAGAGCGTTCATGATGGCCTCCTCATTAACAAGGGGACCACGCGAGACGTTTATAAGGATCGCACCTCTCTTCACCTTTGCAAGTGTTGAGGAATTGATCATCTCCTTCGTACTATCAGAGAGAGGACAATGCAGTGTGATTATATCGCTCTTGTCAAGAACATCATCAAAAGAGAGGGAGATGACCCCCTCTGCCTTTGAATGTGGAGAATACGCTATGACACGCATTTCGAAAGCTTTTGCAATCTCAGCAACCCTTTTCCCGATGTTTCCAAGACCTATTATCCCCAGCGTCTTTCCTTTCAGTTCAAATAAAGGCGAGAGCCAGTAGCAGAAATTAACTGACTTCTCCCACTCTCCCTTTTTCACACTCTCATCATGAAGAACAACCGAATTAGACAAGGAAAGGATGAAGGCAAACACGTGCTGTGCTACAGCGTCCGTACTGTAAGATGGTATGTTTGTAACAGCGATACCCGCCTTTGCAGCTGCCTCTGTATCGATTATATTATACCCCGTGGCAGTAACACCTATGTATTTAAGCTGAGGAAGCCGAGAAAGAAGATCCTTTGAAAATGGAACCTTATTGGTTATGACGATATCCTTACCAGCACATCTAGAATATACCTCATCAGCTTTTGTAGTATCATGAATTTCAAAATCAGCAAGATCAGAAAATACAGAATATGATAAATCCCCGGGATTCAATGCATAGCCGTCAAGAATTATTCCTTTCATAGGATGAATTCTCTCCGATAAGTATGCTTTGATGCAAGAGCATATGCTGAAAACAATATATAATAAAAACATGAGGCAAACTGAAATCTCATAAATCTTGACTGCAGAAAGAAATCAAAATACTCTGGATTAAAGGGAAAGGTGTGTTTCCATGAAAAAGCTCTTAGGTATATTACTATCTGTTTTACTGATGGTTTATTTTATTTCTTGTTCTGCTGGCAGTCCAGAGCCTCCGGAGCAGGCAGAAGCAGGCAAAGGTTTCACTGTTGAAAGTGATGTAGCCTCAATTCTCAGCTGGAATGAACAGTCCATAAGTCGTGTTGTAGCAGGTGATCCGATTGTTGGCGTTCTTCTGCAATTTGATGAAGGGGATTCGTTCCGGATCGAGTTCATTGATGAGCTTAGATGCAACGGAGATGGAATGGCTTACAATTATATCCTTCATGTTCCAGAGATGATTGCAGAAATTTACAAAGAAGGCGGCGGACATAATCCGGAATCTGGAAATCCTTTCTGGTGGTACATGTCAACCTATTTTAATCTGTCAATGCAGGAGTTCAAAGACAGTTACTACAAAGCATTGAACTTTCTGATAGGTAAAGTCGGACAAACACTGCCTTTACCTGAAGTCGGAAAAGTGAAAAACAATTGGACTTCCTCTTATGATGAAGACTTGGACTTAGTAGAACCAATTGAGATTGAAGAGAAGACATTGACCCTGATAGATCCAGATCCGCAAACTGTATTAAATGATATAAGCATAACGCATCAAAATAATGGCCCTTTCACTCAAGGCGATGGGTACGGCGACATTATTGACCGGGCATTCTATATCAGTCCAAAAGGAACCCTGTATTATCCTATGGCTCTTGCCGATGTATATGAACAGTATAAGGGAGAGTACAGGCTGAATGGTAACCCGCTGTGGATGTATTCAGAAACCTATTTCGACATTTCACTGTCTGATGTGAAAATCCATGGAATTGACATATTGATAGACAAATTAAGACAAGCCGAGTCTTTGCCATATCCAACTGTCGAAGCTTATAAAGAAGAAGCGAACAATCCTGAAGAAGATGACTTGTCAATGTTTGAAGAATACTTTAATCGGAAATATGAATTTCTTGGTGTGGAAAGCAGTGTGGAAGTCACAGATGAATTCATTCCCGCAAGAAAAACTAGCAGCCAGCTGACAGGCGATCTTATCGGGAATAAGGAGAATTATGAAAAGTGCTGGAATACATTCTCTATTGTAGATGATAATGGTCCAAAGATTTACTATCCTGTCGTTTTAGATTATCTGTACATGGAATACTCTGGGATGAATCATACCAGCGGTGACGCTTTGTGGTGGTATCTTGAGTGTTATTTCAGTGAAGATAATCTCACATTTGAAAGACTGGAAGAAGATGGCCTGGGTATCTTAATGAAATTCCTTATTGAAAAAGGAGAATTGCCTTTTCCAAGCTTAGAAGATTACAGCGAAAAGCTTGACAAGTAATACTGAGGCATTTTCGTATGGCTTTCTGGAGACTCCTCAATCGGATCTCCATTTTTTACCTGATGAATTGCAGCAGAAAAAATGTGAGTACTGAATTCTAACTGAATAGCATCTGATGCATATGTATCTATGCATTATTGTTAGTAAGAGCAATAATTGGATGTATGAAAAGACTGGTTTGCCTTTTGCTGATTTTATCCTCGTTTATAAATTCTTTATGTGCTACAGGTGATCCGATCAGCTACATTTATAACTTCCTCGTGGAGAATCATCCTGATTTCTACAACAGCGTTGATGAGGCCAGGGCAAAAGAGATTCTTTCTGCACAGATAGCAAAACCAAAGAAAAGTGATGTTGATACATTCTTTTCCTTGCAGACTGTTGCATCAATCGCTCATGACTCTCACACGTCAGCAGTACTGACATCTGACCTGTTTTCTCTGATGAAGATCTATCCGGTTGTTTTCGATTTCTTTGGTGATAATCTAGTCGTTGCTGCTGTCAGCTCCGTATATGAAGACTGCTTAGGCAAAACAGTTGAAAAAATCAATGGAACAAGCATCGATAAAATAATTGAACTGTCCCGTGCTGTTGTTCCACATGACAATGATGTTTATCTGAAACTGCAGCTTAAGAACAACTATCTGTCATTTGAAGACTTCTTATCAGAGATAGGACTTAGGCAGAATAAGCTGAATCTAAGCTTTTCTGACGGAACAACAGCAAGCCTTGAATCAATTCCGTGGCTGGATTTTTCCTCAACACCTCTGTCTCATCTCAGACAAGCATATCCTCAAACACTAGGTGCCGATTCATTCTACAGTGCCTATCTTCTGGAGCCGTCAGGAGCCCTGCTGATAAACTACCATGCCTGTACTGAGATGCCTGCCTATCCCTTCTCATCCTTTGTCTCTGATGTTTCGGCAGTGCTTGACGAATACACTATTGATACTGTCATCATCGACCTGCGGTACAACAGCGGTGGAAACAGCGAAATAATCAATCCTCTTGCAGACGAGCTGAAAAAGTGTAACCTGGTTGTCTATGTGCTGATTGATGAAGGTACTTTCTCTTCTGCCGTGCTCAATGCACAGATGCTGAAGGAGGAGCTTGGCGCTGTACTTGCTGGCCGACCGTCAGGTGGAAGCGCAAGCCACTACGGCGAGGTGAGAGTGCAGGAAATACCTGACAGTTCCTTCTCTTTCTCCTATTCTACAAAGTTCTTTGACGGAGGGCAGTCAGGTCCTCTCCAACCAGATATACTCATTGAGAAGAATATTGATGACTATATCAGAGGAACTGACACTGATCTGAAGGCTCTGGGCCTGATTTAACAAATCTCCTCTCCTTTACGGATTGTTTTTCTTTATTTTAAACAGATGAAGTACCTAGGTCTTGAACTGAAGCCGCTACTGAGAGAGAATTGCATCAGAGGGAGGTAAATAATGCTGAAATTCATTGGCTGTTTTCTTGTTGCTATTGCAGTTTTCGTTGGCCTTGCCGTTCTGATAGTCGGTCTGACTCTGGATTATTATGATTACTTTTACCCAATGCGGCTGATTCTCATCCTGGCTGGCCTGTTCATTGCGCTTTTCGGCTCAATTCCAGGTCTTCTTCTGGCTGCTATTGGATCGATAAATAAGTCTGTTAAGGAAATCAACTTAAGAACAGAGAAGATGCATAAGGACTTTTCTGATGCTCTTACTGCTATTGCCAGTAACACTGAAAGAACGTAGGCTGACTTCCAGCTGTTCCTAACTGCTGGCATAAATCGGCGTCGGTCCGTCTGCTGAGCCTATTATGTCCTCGTCTACCCCGTTCTGAGCACAGGAGAAAATGAGAAGGACAAGTACAGTGCTGCTTCCATAGCATCCGCTTAGCACAGTTTTGCATCAGCATGATTAAAACTTACTGTCCGGACGTAAAGAAGCCTGTCCTGCCGTCATTAGCAGCCTCACTCCATCAGCTCAGCTGCCTGAATTTCTTCCCGATGCAGGCGGCCTTGATGCTCATCAAAGGAGTTGAGATCTCATCCCCGCACCAGGCCATCTGCCTAGGTTGTTTCTTCTCAGCTGAGGCGGCAGAGCTTTGACATAGGTTTCACTTTCATTATTATCCTGAACTCTAAAATATTAACAATGAAGAATATATAGAAACAGTAAAGTTCATATTAAACTAAAGAAATAGGATAGCGACTCATCTAAGGAACATGATAAGAATAACTATCAAAAAAAAGACATTATGGCTATTTAATTTTAATGTTAAAAGGAATTAGGAAGAAATCCGCTAATTTATAAAGTTAGCCGCCAGAATCCGACAAGGCTTGTCCTGCCGGATGAAGGCGGCAATGATCATCTGATCTTGTAATCGGCAAATACATGTCCACAGGATTGGCAGACATATGCCTCCGCCTTGTTTTCAAGAGCAAGAGGGCAAGATCCATCATTCCTGTCAGGCTTGTCTTGAAGGTCGTTGACAAATAGAATTCAAGTTATTATGTCTGCCCGTTTTTCTGCCCACAAGTTTTCCATCTAACGTACAGATAAAAGAAAAACCTAACTAATTCCATCCTTCAGAATCAGTTAGGCTTAAGAGCGAAAGACGGGACTTGAACCCGCGACATCCACCTTGGCAAGGTGGAGCTCTACCACTGAGCTACTTTCGCAAATCTTGGTCTTGCGAGAGGCGGGACTCGAACCCGCAAGCCGAAGCACTAGTTCCTAAGACTAGCGTGTATACCAATTCCACCACTCTCGCAGTATAAATCACCACTTTCGTAGTGCTTGGTATAGTGAGCCGCAAAGGGATCGAACCTTTGACCCGCAGATTAAGAGTCTGCTGCTCTACCAGCTGAGCTAGCGGCCCAATTTGTTTACTCTATGCGCCCGACAGGACTCGAACCTGTAACCTGCGGATTCGAAGTCCGACGCTCTATCCGTTGAGCTACGAGCGCTTGGTTTTGGGTGGAAGAAGGGATTCGAACCCTCGACAACCAGATCCACAATCTGGCGCTCTACCACTGAACTACTTCCACCATAATGGAAATTCCATGGCTCTGCCAGTGCAATTTCAACGTGTGATACTATGCCCTAAAAGTGGGGAATGTGTCAACAGGTTTGTAAAAAATATTTTACGTATTTTCGATATTAATTACGCTTTTACATCATAGACACAAAACCGATGCCTTTAAAGGTGAATTTCTGTTATACTTATTTAAGGAGAATGTGAATGCAGAGAATTTCCTTACCGATTGGAACTGCTGATTTCAAGGACATCCGTGTTTCAGGAGATTACTATATCGATAAAACATCTCTTATAAGCAGCATAATAAGAGATAGTGGAAGAGCAATCCTTATTACCCGACCTCGGAGGTTTGGAAAAACAACTGCCCAGACAATGCTGAAATACTTCTTTGACATCAGGGAAGACAACAGAAATATTTTTTCTGGGTTAAGTGTCATGGAAGATGGAATGGCAATATCAGAATGGATGAACCAGTATCCAGTGATCTTTCTCTCTTTAAAAGATGTTGATGGGCTGGATTTCGAGAGTGCATTATCTATTCTTATCGGTAACATATATGATCTTTTCGCAAGTTACGCTTTTCTGCTAGAAAACACTGAAATACAAGAAGGAGATAGGTTATTTTTTTCCCAAATACTATCAGGAGAATTTTCAAAGAATGAGATACGTCGCTCTCTTTCTGTATTAGCTAAGATTCTCCATATTCACTATAAGAAAAAAGTTATTCTACTCATAGATGAATATGATGTTCCCCTTGATAAAGCAGAAAGAAATGGATTTTACAATGAAATGCTGGATGTTCTAAGAACAATGTTCTCCTCCGTCATTAAAGATAATCCTAATATAAAGAAAAGTGTTCTCACAGGCTGTCTCAGGATTTCAAAAGAAAGCCTTTTCACTGGTTTAAATAATCTTGCAATATACTCTATTACAAATAGCCAGTATGCCACGTCTTTCGGATTCACAGAGAAGGAAGTTGCAGATCTTTTGTCCGCGACAGGATTAAAGGATAAACAGAATACCATAAAGAAATGGTATGATGGATACAACATTGGAGGAATTTCATTATATGCTCCCTGGGATGTTCTTTCCTACGTTAAGGATCTTCTTGCAAATGAAAACGCATATCCTGATAATTACTGGGCAAACACGAGCAGTAATGACATAATCAGACGGTTAATCGATATTACAAATGCGTCCATCTCGGAAGATTACACGGCATTGATAAATGGAGAAAGCATAACAAAGCATGTCTCGGAGAATCTGACATATACGGATTTGTATCTTGATGAGGAGAATATCTGGTCCCTTATGCTGGCTACAGGATATCTGACTCTTGAAGATACATTTCTCCCATCAGGAGAGACGAAGATACGAATTCCTAATGAGGAGATAAGACAATTATTCATATCCACTGTTAATAAATGGTTTACAGAGAGGATAAGAAAAGAGAATCTCTCATCCCTTTTTGAGGCAATATGGGAATGTGACGCAGATAAAATCACGGAAATTCTAAACTATTATCTCGTTAGAAGTATTAGCTATCTCGACTCAAAAGAATCTTTTTATCATGCATTCCTGCTGGGGCTTTTTTCTGCAAGAGGCTACTCGGTCAAATCGAATATCGAATCAGGCGAAGGAAGACCTGATATCATACTATCTGATCCAATAAGATCTCAATGTGCGATATTTGAATTGAAAAGTGTGAAAGAAAAGAATGACATTGAGAAAAAACAGAGAGAAGCAAAAAGACAAATTCAAGAGAAATCATATGCAAAAGGAGTCTATGAGCAGGAAAGAATAATCTGCTACAGCATTGTTTTTTACAAGAAAACAGCGTCTGTAATGTGTGTGAAATAAAAACATTGTGACAGGTATTCCTTACTGTTATCATATTCCCATATGAACTATCAGGATATTAACGCAGAAACAATTACAAGCTGGATAGATGAGGGGTGGAAATGGGGAATTCCCATAGACCATGACACATACAAGAGGGCAACGGAAGGAGAATGGGATGTACTTCTCACCCCTACAAAACCTGTTCCTCACTCCTGGTTCGGAGAATTAAAAGGGAAACGTCTACTTGGGCTTGCTTCCGGAGGAGGACAGCAGATACCCATATTCTCAGCAAGAGGAGCAAGATGTACTGTTCTTGACTATACGGATAGACAGCTTGAATCAGAGAGGCTGGTTGCCCAAAGAGAGGGTTATGATGTCAATATCGTAAAGGCTGATATGACAAAGCCCCTACCCTTTGATGACAATTCCTTTGATATCATATTCAACCCCGCTTCACTATGCTATATAGAAAAAGTCGAACCTGTGCTGATGGAATGCGCCAGAATATTAAAGCCCAATGGTATACTGATGGTGACATTTGAAAATGGAATCAACTATATCTCCGACGTGAACGATGAATCAAGGATAACGCAGAGCCTTCCTTTCAATCCTTTAGAAAAACCTGAACTATATAGGAAGGAGGATGGGATGCAGTTCTCCCATAGTATGACGGAACAGATAGGTGGTTTGATAAAAGCAAATCTTAAAATCACAGACTTATATGAGGATACAAACGGATACGGACTTCTTCATGAGCTCCACATTCCATCCTTCATCGCACTAAGAGCCGTTAAAGAACTGTAAGAAGTACAGGAATGATGATAAGGGAAAGAATGATTGAGACGGTACTTGCGAATCCTTCAAGTTCCTGATTGCCCCTCAATTCCTGACAGAATGCACCTGCGGCACTGCTTATGGGAGCAAATGCGGTGATTGCAACCGCTTTCCTGATCTCATATGAAAAGCCCGTCATGTTATAGAAGAAGTACGCTATTATAACAGCCATGATGAGACGAAGGATCGTAACGATGAAAACCTCTTTCAGATTCTCCCTGCTGAACGTGAACTCAAACATGATTCCAATCATGAACATTGCTATTACCCCGTTTGCAGGACTGATAGCGGCTGCAAAATCGAAGATCACATCGGGAAGCCTTATACCAGCTACGGCAAGAATCATCATTATCACATAGACGGTGAAAGAAGGTTTCGTGAAAACCGTTAGCAATGACCGGGGAATACTCCTGCCGTTCTTCTTTCCATCAACGGCAATCTCCGTAAATACCAGATTTCCTCCCACGCACATTATCGCATTACCCATATCGAAAAGGCAGGTTGCAACGGTTCCAACAGCTCCAAGAAAACCGGAGACGAAGGGAAGTGTGAAATTACCTATGTTGTATGCCGGGAGATTAAGCATATAAAAGATCCTCTCCTCCCTGCTCTTATTGAGGGATATGATATACCCTATCGAGATCATGATTATCGTGGAAAGGAAACCGACAAAGGTCAGAAGCATCATCGAGATATCGAAAACGTACGTCCTGAAAGATACAAGAATAGCCGCGGGAAGAGTGATGTTCATTATGATTCTTCCAAGGGATTCAGCATCCTCCTTTTTAAGAACCCCGACCTTCTTCAATATGAAGCCGAGTGCGATCATGCCGAAAAAGAATGATGCCCTAAGTATTACCTCTAACATGCTCTCTCCTGATACTGCTAAATAATACACGAATTAAGGCAAAAATAAAGCTCCCAAAGATAAACTTCAGGAGCCAAAATAGAAAGAACAATCCTTAGAACTTATAGCTTACACCAGCCTTGATAGCCCATGGCATGATGCTATCTTTACCATACTCTGTACGTGAGCCTAAAACACCCAAATCAATGGTAGCTGCATTTAATACTTTATACCCCGCTTCTGCCCCTGCAAATATCACAATATGATCAGTAATACCAAACTGGAAACGAAGAGAAGCTAAAAGATCTAAACTATTTGAAGACGTTCCATCAATAGGGCTAAAATACAGATAAGAAACTCCACCACCTAAAAGGATATCCACAGATTTAGCTAATTGCATTCTATAATACGCAAGAATATCTGCAACAAATCCCATTTGGGCATCGGCTGATTCAATTTCAGGTAAGAAGATATCCATACCGAGTGCGGTGTTCAAGGCAAAACTATCGCCCAGATAGAACATTCCATCTATCTTGATTGGAATAATATTAGTCGATGATGTACCATTATCATCAAACAATACCATTTGATTGAATCCACTTGAAAGACCCAGCATGATTTCTGTGCTACTACCCCTTGCAGCAAATGAAGAAGATAGTACAGCCACTACTAGTAATGCAATTAATAAAGTTTTCTTCATTTTTTTTACTCCATTGCCATTAGTTTTTTACTATGATAACAGAAAAATCTCAGATAGGTTACAAAAATCGTACAAATGTTCAAAATTTTCCATAAATAGGTGTTTCACACCGGTTACAGATACCTTTTGACCTGATTCTCTCTATCATCTCACCACAGATGGGGCAGACTGTCTTATTCGGATAACGGGTGTTTCCCTTATAGATGAATGGAACACCGCTTTCCCTTGCCGTCTGATATACCTCCTCTAGGTATTCCTCACTTGTCTCTTTCCTATCTGTCATCAGATAATGGGGAAAGAATCTTGAAAGGTGCCATACCTTCACGCCTGCGTTGTAAAGGAAAACTCCAAGTTCTCTTATCATGTCCTTTGTGTGGATACCTTCTATCACCATGGTCGTTACTTCCAGATGACTGTTATACCTGACAATTTCCTCTATCGCACTTTTTACAGGAGCAGAACTTGCCTTGACGATTTCATTATAGAATTCCTCATCTCCTTTTAAATCGATGTTGTAAGCGTCGATGAAAGGAAGAATCCTTTCCAATGCGTTTTCCGAGAAACTTCCATTTGTGACCATGATGTTCAAAATACCCGCTTTCCTCGCTTTTCTTGCTACGGATAACATATAATCCTGCCAGACAAGGGGCTCTGAATATGTGTAGCTTATGGAAGGGATGCCATTTTTCAGAGCATACTCTATGAGAGAAGATGGAGAAACCTCCTCCCTTTTCTTGTGGTAACGCGCTATCTCATAGTTCTGGCAGAAAGAACAGAAGAAATTACATCCCTCTTCGGCTATGGATAGGGTCTTTGTACCCGGCATGAAATGATAGAGAGGCTTCTTCTCAACGGGATCCACGGCTATGGCACAAAGCTGGGAATAGAACGGACTTATAAGATGACCATTCCTGACACATCTTGACTCACATAGACCATACCTTCCCTCCTCTATACGGCATTTACGGAAGCAGAAATCACATGAGATCATCGCTTATGACCTCTGCCTGAAATATTTTGAACCTGGCATCAGGATTCAGATATGCATTCTTATCAAGACCGGCTTTCTTTGAAAGCTCCTCAAGGAATGTGCGCCTGTCCCATCCTGTCTCTTTTGCAACTTCGGGAAGGAAAACGGCCCTTCTTCCATTCAATGATAAGAGTAGTCCGTCCTCACCCAAGGTGAAATCATCAAGCGATTCTATTTCCCTCATCGGGGTAAGCATGGAAAGCTCTATTCTGATATCCCCCACCTCATCATGTACTAGAGGAGGGAAACGGTAATCGTTGAAAGCCGCATCACGTACGAGAAGAGCTATCATCTCATAAATCTGGCATATACCCTCCATATATCCGATACATCCCCTGAGAGCACCTCTTTTTCGCAGTGTTACGAACGCGCCGCGGAAAATATCGGAATCGGGGATATCCACACGCTCCCCGCTGAAAAGGCTCTCAAGAACTTTATATGCGAAATCAAGCAGTCCCTTTTTCTCATTCTCACTCATCTTCCACTCCATAAAACATCAACATATGATACGAAATCATCCTTTTGCTGAGGATATACGTCATAGGATGTGTAATGATCTGCGAGAGTACCGGAATATCCCTTCTCCCTCATCATATAAGAAAGGAGCATGGCAGGTGCGATTCCACAGATCGTAGTCCTTTCATGAATGGCGAATACATCCTCAACATCCCCTTCTGCAAGGAGTGTGCCTATTTTCAAATCATCTCCTATTACTGCATCAAGAGCATCATTTCCATATGGATGATACCCGAACCTTCTGCCGTAATGGGTGAAATCACTTGAAGCGATCACCGCTGTCTCCGAATCCAGGACGGAGATAAGCTCATCTCCCATTCTCTTCAGATTATCAAGAGAAGAGATGGAGGATAAAAGAGCGTAGGAGACGCTGAGTTTCTTCTTGCCTATGAATGGCAGGAACATCTCTATCCCGTGCTCTGTGGCTATGGCATCATTGAAAAGATCCGCACTGCAGGGAAACGGATATGTCCTTACATCCCCATACGGAGTTTCAGAAAATGAGAAATCAGCGGCATAGAACCTGTCTGCTTCCAATGGATAATAATGGGAGGGACTGAGTATTAACACCTTTCTTTTATCATTTCCCATATGCTTAAAAAACGCACTGATCAATGGTGCGCTGTAAAACAGGCCTGAATGAGGAAGGACTGCAGCGGTATAGTCCCCTTCCCCTTCCACGTCGACAATACCATCAAGCTCCTCTGTCTTTGATGGATACCAGAGACCGGAAAACCTCAACCTGCGAACCATATCAGATACCTCCCTTCCTGAGAGGAAGAAGTACCTCTATCGTCATCTCCCCCTTCTCAACCTCTTTTGCGGCAATCTTTCCCTTATGGGATTCAACGACGGCCTTTGCTATTGCAAGTCCTATACCGAACCCTTTATGTTCTGAGTTTCTTGACTCATCCGCACGATAAAACCGTTCAAAGAGCATATCAAGTCTTCTCAGATTTGCATCTTCAGTCTTATTCCGGGTCTCAAGGAGGCAGTACTTACCTTTACTTTTGAGCCTGATGTATATCCTCGTGTTCTCCCGGCTGTATTTTACCGCATTATCTAAAAGCACATAAACGAGCTTCTCAAGCTGCTTACCATCCCCGTAGACGCTGACAATGTCATCAATATCCGCATCGATCTCCTTTCCTTCAGCACGGGCAAGGATCTGAAAAGAGGATAACGCGTCCCTGACTATCTCGGAAAACGGAAGTTCTATCATATTTTCTTTTCCTCCCTCCTCCATCTTAGAAAGGAAGATGAGGTCGTTCGTAAGAGATGTCAACCGGCTCACCTGCTTCTTGATATCGCTTGCCCATTCACTCTTTCCCTTCTCCATCTCTATAAGTTCGCAGTCCGCATCAATTATCGTAAGGGGTGTTTTCAGCTCATGTCCGGCATCGGTTATGAACCTTCTCTGTTTCTCATAACCCTCCACTATCGGTTTAATGAGACGGAGGGAGAACATGCTGGCAAGTACAAGAACAGCAAGAATTCCAAGTATCGCGGAGAGTATCATATAAAGAAGAAAAAAGAAGTAGTTGCTGAAAGACTCCTGGGTATCAAGAAGATATACGTTTACGATGCCTCCATCCTCCTTAACGCGAAGATACCTGAAAAAAGACATATACCCCTTCTCATCCCTGTCATGGAAAACCCTCCTAGCGTTCAGAAGGACCTGTCTTGATACATCCTCACTCCAGTCAGAGGAAAGGTTATCTGAAAGGATCTCACCCCTCTCTGAGAACACGATATGAAGGACGCTCCTTATATTAAACGGGGTGAAAAGGGCCTCCCCGCTCTCTCTGGGAGGAGGTGGTGGAGGGGGAAAGATGGGAGCCTTCTCTTCCATTTCAGGCAAGGAGGAATAGGAAAGAAGCACGTCATCCGCCTCTGCCGTTATATGCAGATAGTTTAATATTGCAACAATCAGGATAATAGTGAAAAGAACTATGAAAAGAGAGAGCGATATTACCTTTATCACCTTTCCCTGAAGCCTATTTCTCATTACCGACCTCCAGGTAATATCCGACGTTGCGTGCAGCTTTTATCTCTATGTTGGCCCCAAGACTCGAAAGCTTCTTCCTCAGATATGATATGTATACCCATACTGTCGAGATGTCGGAGGATGTATCATAGCCCCATATGTGATCAAGAAAGAAATCCGCGCTTATTATCTCATCAGGACGTTGGAAGAATATCTGGGCAATCTGGAACTCCTTGTTCGTAAGACGAAAAGTTCCTTTCTGAGAGGAAAGTTCAAAAGATTTCAGATCAAGCTTGATATTCCCTCTCTCGATCTTATCCGCTTCCCCCTTCGAAGAGACACGCGTGAGGACACGCAGCCGTGCAAGCAGTTCCTTCACGTCAAAAGGCTTTGTCAAATAATCATTGGCGCCGCTGTCTAAACCGAGGACCTTGTCATCGATCTCCGCTTTCGCACTCAGGACCAGAACGGGCACCCCGTTTCCGTTTCTTCTTATCTCTTTCAAGACGTTGATCCCATCAAGTCCGGGCATCATGATATCAAGAATCACGGCATCATATGGCGTGTTCTCAATATATGTGATAGCATCCGGTCCATTATAGACGGCATCAACGGTATAGTTGTTACGCTCAAGTATCGTCTTAAGTGCACGTGAAAGGGATTTCTCATCCTCGGCTACTAGCAGTCTCATATTCCGATTATGCCATAAAAATATGTTTTTTAAATGAAAAAGCAGAGAGAAGAATGCTTTTGACTTGAACGAAAAGGCCGTATGGATGAGCATACGGCCAGAAAACTAAATCCACAGGAAGAACTATCTTATAATATGAGGATGTCCCCACGCTCCATGAACAAGGCATGTGGCGGCACTTACATCCGCAGCGTAGTCAAGGGCATCCTTCATGGAATAGCCATCGGCCATCTTTACAAGGAATCCGGCTATGAAGCTGTCCCCGGCACCCATGGTATCCACAGGAGGAACGAATTTCACAGGCTGTGAATAAAAATCCTTTCCATCATAGAATACTGCACCACGGCTTCCTCTTGTAAGACCGATCACAGAACCTCCCAAGCAATGGGCATGTTTCAGGAACTCATGAGCCTCATCATCGGAGAGGGAGGAAGCGGAGAAGAACGCGTATTTCACATATTTCAAAGTACGGGAGAGATACTCATCATCCATCCTGTCCGAATAATCGAAAGCCACATCGAGAAGGGAGGAAAGCGTCTCAAGCTCATTCTCAAGATTCGAGTAGCAGCTTGTATGAATAAGATCATATTCCTTTATGAGGGAAATATCCTCTTCTACTATCTTTATGGAGAACAGGTGCTGACAGGTATCCCTCTTTCCTTTCACAAACACCCTATCCCCGTCGACAAGACGTACCCCTGGATGTGCAGAAGGAGCATACACCTTTCTTGAGCGGGTTGTCTCCACCCCCTCCTCATGCATATCACGGATGATGTTCTCAGCCTCCTCATCATCACCGAATACTCCGATGTATCCAACCCTTTCAGCCCCGTCCTTCTTGGCATTCACTGCAACATTGACGGCGTTACCTCCCGGATAGTAGACCTTCTCATCAAGATAACAGTCCACGACGTTATCACCAATACAGATAAGTTTCATATATCACCCCTTTACCGCGCCCGCTGTAAGACCGCGGATGAAATTACGAGACATGCAGAGATAAACAATGATGAGGGGGATACAGGAGATGACCATACCAGCCATTACGACACCCCACTCCGTCATCAGTCCGTCTCTGAAAACCATCAGACCTACTGGAATGGTCCTCAGACTTGAGCTGTCCACGAGGATAGTCGCAAAGAGGAACTCGTTCCACGCATAGTAGATTGTCATGATCGTCACAGTCGAGAGAATCGGCTTTGAAAGAGGAACGTAGATCTTCGTGAATATCTGCCAGAGTGATGCGCCATCTATTATCGCAGCTTCCTCCATCTCCTTCGAAATTGATACGAAGAACGAGCGGATCAGCATGACGGACATGGGAAGCCGGAACGCGATGTATGGAAGGATCATCGCAAGATACGTCCTGTTAAGTCCTAATCCACGAAGCAGGATGAAAAGCGGAAGAACGCATACCTGTGGGGATAATAGGAGACATACCATGACGAGTAAGAATGCGACATAGCCGATTCTTCCCTTCAGCTGTGTGATTCCGAATGCGAGCATCGAAGCGATGAACAGTACGCCTATTAAAGTTGCAATCGTCACGATCACGCTGTTCACGAAGTACTGCGATATACCTCTCGTCCAAGCACGTACGTAATTCTCGAAGTGCCATACCTCAGGAAGCCCCCATACATCCTGATAGATACTCATATAATCCTTGAAAGATGACATGAGGATCCACAGCAGAGGATAGATTATGATCACCGACAGGAGTATGAGCATGAGGAAGATCAGCTTACCCGATATCGATTTTGAAAAAATCCTGTCCTTCTTCATTCCCTTTCCTCCTTTCCCGTTCCAAACGAGAAGAACTGAACAGATGAGAGCACCGCGGTTATTACGAAGATGAGCATTGCTATCGTGGAAGCATATCCCATCCTGTTCATGACGAATCCTGTCTGATACATATGCAGAGAGAGCACCATGGTCGCCGTTCCTGGCCCTCCTCCTGTCAAGATGTACGGTTCATTGAAAACAGTGAATGCTCCTGATACGGTGAGAACCATCGTGACAAAGAACATCTGCTTGACCATTGGACAGGTTATAGTAAAGAATCTCCTGATCTTACCGGCTCCATCCACGATGGCGGCCTCATAGAGATCGGAAGGAATTTTCTGTATTGCGACGATGAAGAGCATCGTGACATAACCGAAGCTCTGCCATTGGGAGACGGCTATGATCGAAAGCATCGCGGTATCCCTGTTTCCAAGCCATATGCGTGTCAGGCTATCCAGTCCGATCGCCTCAAGAAAGCTGTTGAGCAGCCCCATCTGGGGATTATACACGAACTCGAACAGGAGACAGACGACCGTAAGAGAGAGCAGAGTCGGGATGAAAAAGACCGTCTGGAAGAAGGACTCACTTCTCCTGAATACCTTGTCCTCCAGGATGGCGGCAAGGATAAGTCCAAAGAATACCTGCATCACAACGGATACCACGGCATAAAGTACATTATTCTTGAAAGACTGCCAGATGACGGGATCGCTGAAAAGCTCCTTGTAGTTATTAAGCCCTACGAAGGTCTTACTGCTTGATGACAGCGAAAAGGATTGAAAGCTGTATATTATGTTCTCAATCAATGGGAAGTAGACGAAGACTGCCAGTATCAATAGTCCCGGGAGGCAGAATAAGAGAGCTCCAAGGTTCTTTTTCCTTGTATTCATACATCCCTCCTTCAGATATACGACCGGCAGGAGAGTCCCGCCAGCCTTTAAGGAAAAAACTCAGTGGAGAGATGCAGCTGCAGCCTGTACCTGAGCCATGACACTCTCAGGTGTCGCATCTCCTGTTGCAATCGCCTGTCCACCCTGCCCGTATACGACGTATACCGATGGGTCGCAGGCATTATCGAACCATGCTGCGAGATAAGAGGCGTTCTGTATCATCGCAAGTGCCTCTTTCTGAGACTCATAGATTCCTTCTCCATCCAGAGCTCCATCAACACATGACATGTCTCCTCCGACTGTTGAAAGGATGTATCCCCTTTCCGGACTTACGAGCCACTTCAAGAAATCGACACAGGCATCGATGTTCTCAGCCTTATTGCTGATCATGAATCCCTCTGGAGCGCCAGTAAGAGCGTTCGGATCACCTTTTCCCTCCTCGAATGCAGGGAAATTAAAGAAACCGTATTCGAAATCCTCAGGGATTACCTGCTCAAGCATCGGAATCTCTGCGAACTGGAGATACATTATCGGGGACTCACCGGTTGCGAACATCGTGTTTCTTGCTGTCTCATGATCAATTGCGGATGCGATGTCTCCCATGTAGGTTGTCAGCTGCTGCCACTTCTCAAGAGCGGTGACATAGAGAGGATCGGTGAACTCTCCGGTAGCCGGATCATAGTCCTTTGCAAGGGTCTCCTCATCAATCATCCTCTGATTGATCGTTCCAAGATAGTGCAGTACCGCCCACTGGTCTACAAGACCTTCCGCAAGAGGAATCTCATATCCTGCTGCCTTGAGCGCATCGAGAACTGCTATGAACTCAGTCCATGTCGTAGGTACTTCAAGTCCAAGCTCTTCGAAAATGGTCTTGTTATAGAAGAAAACCTTTCCATCCTGGCTCCATGGGATACCATAGATCGTACCATCGAACGTGAATCCAGCGACGCTGGCAGAAGCAAGCCTTCCAGACCACTCAGGATCAGCTTCATAGATGTCGTTAAGAGCAAGGACATTGCCTGAAGCGATCATCTCTTCTGCAAATGTTCCAGACCATGATGAGAATACGTCAGGCACGTCATTCGTTGAGACGATCATGCGGATCCTCTCCTTGTACTGGTCGTTGAGGATACAGTCCATCTCGATGTTCACATCGGGATTCTCCTCCATATACTGGGCAAGAAGATCATTGAACATTGAGTTCTTAGGATCGTTGGGCCAGCGGTGGAAGAAGAATATCTGGGTCTCCGCATCAGCATTGCCGGAACTTTCTGATGAGCCGCCTGCGAAAACAGGTGCGAGGGCAAGCATAACCATGAATGCTACTAATAATTTCTTCATCTATTTCCTCCTTGTTAATATTCCATCTTCCACATGTACCTTCTCACTCCAAGGTCATGTCCCCTCTCATATGCGAGGGCATCTGCAAAACTTCTGAGGACAGCTCCCGTCAGAAGCGGAGCGAAGTACTCACGTACCTCTTCCTCGATATCAGACATGTCGAAATCCTTCTCGTCGACGAGCATGATCTTCTCGCTGTACTTCGAACAGAAGTTGTAAGCCCTCTCATCAAGCGGACGGGTTGATCCAAGCCCTTTCACGATTACGAAAGGCACATCGAAATCCGTTATCTCGAATGGACCGTGGAAATACTCTCCAGAATGGATGTAGCTGGCATTGATCCACTGCATCTCCATTAAGAGGCAGATTGCGAAAGAGTATGCCTCTCCCTGATCGGCACCGCTTCCCATCGTATAAATGAGCTTCTCCCTCTTGTACTTCTTTCCCCAGGATGCGGTGACATCCTTGTACTGCTCTCTGACCTTCTTCATCGCGGCATCAAGTCCGTCAATGCTCTTAATGCCCTTCTTATACTTGTCACATGGATATAACCCGTCGAGAATACGGAAAATCAGGCTGTAAAGCACACCCTTGTTCAAATCGCTTGAATCCGCTTCCTTTCCCCAGTCGTAATGAAGAGGATGTTCTGCAGCTTTTGCAAGAGGTGAATCCTCGACATGTGTAAGTGCAATTGTGAGTGCGCCCTGCTTCCTCGCATACTCCGTAGCCTTCACTGTCTCAGGTGTCGTACCAGAATGTGAACAGGTTATGACTACAGAATCCTTGCCCAATGCCTTAGGCTGCATATGTACAAATTCGTTCGCTGGATGATAGCTTGCAGGAATCTCAATTTCCCTTGAGAAAATAAAGGCTGCCGGCATCATGAAGGCAAGAGAGCCTCCGCAGGCGACGAAGTAGAAATGATTGATTTTCTCCTTCCCTACCACGGCTTTCACCGCGTTTTCGATGGCACAAAGATGTTCAGTTTTCATTGGTCCCTCCTAAACGGACATATAAGACGTTATATATGGTCATATGATGAATCATAACATATCACTTGTCAATTAAAAAATTCAATTATTATACATTTTTTGAATAGCAATGAAGAGATATTTTAAGATATTACTTTTAAATACAATGAATTATAATATACATAAAATTGCATAAAAATAAAAATCCCCAGAGGAAACACCCCTGAGGACAAAAGGAACGGAATATAAATTTAAACTTTCCAATTGAAACCGCTGTAAAACTGCCTATTGTTCTCTTCCCCGGAGATGACATAGCTCGCAGCATCCCCGCTTATGTAGCTTATGGAGATATGAATGGGACTTCCATCTGACATGTAAGATACCTTATACATGTCAAAAAGAGGTGTGTTCTCCTTCACGTTTAAAAGCTCTGCAAGCTCATTGTCAGCACCTTTCACCTTCATCACCTTGTACTGCTGGAAGGATTCGACACCGTAGACCGATTTGAGAAGCCGGAAAAGGGAGAAATCCCCTTCCACTTTCTCATAGATTCCGGGATAGAGTTTTACCGGGAGGTAGACTACATCAACCATTTTCGGGCAGGATGCGACATAGAGGACCCTTTTTACAAGGAGGACGTCATCATCTGCTTTTATCTTGAGATCCTCCGCTAAGCCCTTCTTCACTTTCAGTATCCTCTTTTCTACGATCTTGCTGGATACCGCCATACCCTTGGACTCGAATACATCATGGAAGCCCAGATTACAGGAGAACGGTATGGGAGTTATATTCTGCAGTATAAATGTCCCTTTCCCCTGTTTCTTGACAAGTACATCTTCATCGCAGAGCTCCTTGATCGCCCTGCGCACCGTGATGCGGCTCACCTTGTACTGTTCCTCAAGTTCCGCCTCACTCGGCATCTTCGATCCGGATTTGAAAATCCCCCTGTCGATATCAGCTCTTATCGCATTCATAAGCTGTTCATACAAGGGAACTGATGAGTTCAGTTTCAACATAGACTACCCCCTGAGAACGTGCAATTGCACGGCCTTCTGTTTTTATAGATCACGGGAGAAGAAAACCCGCAGCTATTTATCATATCATACACTGAATCAAACTCGAAGGCGATGTCTGAAGAGCGGTGAGCATCAGAACCGAGTGTCACGAACTCTCCCCCCTCCTCTTTGAACCACCTCAGGACTGACTGTGACGGCATCGGCTCAACATAAGATCTGAGAAGGCTGGTGTTCACCTCAAGGGCCTTGCCACGCATTGCGAGAGTCTTTAAAACGGCACGTACCCTCTCCTCTTCTTCTTCGATTCCAAGCATTCTTCCATGCCTCAATGAATAGCGCTTGACCAGGTCAAGATGGGCAAGACTGTCAAAATCAAAGGCACTGGCGATGAGAAGAAGCCCATCAAGATATTCCAGCAGCGTCCGTCTCCTTTCTTCATCATCCTGATAATCATGGAACGCGAGATCCGTCCCCCCGACCTTATGGAAGGATGCAAGGATGAAATCAAAATCGAAAGAGGAGGTCAACCTCATAGCATTATGAAAATCGAGATGGGGCTGTCCTATCTCAATAGCGAAAAGGATATTTAATGATCCATTATAATGAATTCTTGCCTTTTCGACTATTTTCTGCTCCTCTTCGACATGTTTGAAATTGAAAATATTATGTTCTCGTCCCGGCCAATAAAACTCATAATGATCGGATATCGCAATTGTATCAAGCCCTAACTCTATTGCTTTCAAGCAGATAGAATCTATATCCTCTTTACTGTCTGGACTCATGTTACTGTGAATATGCAAATCTGCCTTTACCATATTAAATATTTATAACATCATAATACGTTTCAATACAATAAGAAAGAATAAAGAAAACATTGCAATAAATAGAAAAAAAATAATTGAGTTTTTAAGTTTTAGTTAAGGTTCATGCAGTAGAATGCAATTGAAAAGTTGATTAGTCTGCTGCATAGAGACCCATCCTTCTTTTAAAAACTCTTGCAGTAGACTCCTTCTGGTATCAAGCGGCATTGCCGTTGATATATTATTTACTACCCCTCGGCTCTTGGTTATCCAAGGGCCTTTTTACTCAAATTGAAACCGTATCTTACTGAAAACTTTTTCAACAAAACTGCTGAAGGCAGGCAATAAATGGCTGTTTTTCGCAGAAAACAGGGGAAAAAGAGAATTTTATTTATAAAAACTCCTGTTTATAGGCTTTACACATGTGATAATCTATTTACATGGATTTAACAATAAGTTTACATTCGGAGTTCCTGTGGACGTAACATTTTCTTATTTTATATCAGAGATATTCTCTTCCCCGATGTTATTCATATCCTCCCTGTTGACACTTGCCGTAATATTCGTTAACGGATGGACGGATGCTCCAAACGCAATCGCAACATGTATTACAACACGGTGCTTATCTACCCGAAAGGCTATTATGATGAGCGCCGTTTTTAATTTCTTCGGGGTATTCATCATGACGCACATAAACGCAAGCGTCGCATCGACCATCTCAAACATGGTTGATTTCGGAGATAACACCAGCATAGCACTTGTCGCACTCTCGGCTGCGCTGTTCTCAATCGTCGTCTATTCGACGGCAGCATCCCGGCTTGGAATCCCCACAAGTGAGAGCCACTCTCTCATTGCTGGTCTTACAGGTGCGGCGATCGCCACTCAGAACGGCCTAGAGGGGGTCAATGGAGAAGAATGGATAAAAGTCATCTACGGACTGTTTGCATCCCTTTTCCTGGGCTTCCTGATAGGATTTCTTATCTCTAAACTCGTCGCATTACTTTTCAGAAGAGTTGAACGAAGGAGGGCGAACACTTTCTTCTCCTATGCTCAGATTGTGGGAGCTGCATCCATGAGCTTCATGCACGGGGCACAGGATGGACAGAAATTCATCGGAGTCCTCTTCCTTGCAATAGCTTTTTCGAATGGAATGACAGGTGTCGAGGGCGTACTCATCCCTGTATGGCTGATGCTGCTCTGTTCTATCGTCATGGGTGTCGGAACAAGCGTTGGAGGGGAAAAGATCATAAAAAGCGTCGGTATGGACATGGTGAAATTAGAGAAATACCAGGGCTTCAGCGCTGATATCTCCGCATCCCTCTGTCTCCTACTCTCCTCACTCTTCGGAATCCCCGTCTCAACGACACACACGAAGACGAGTGCGATAATGGGTGTCGGAGCATCCAGACGTCTTTCAGCGATAAACTTCTCCGTGGTAAAGGACATGGTCCTTACTTGGATATTTACCTTCCCCGGCTGTGGGTTAATAAGTTTCTTAATGGCGAAGCTCTTCATGCTTCTGTTCTGATTTTGGAGGAAAAATGAAAAAACAGGATTCTTTCTATTTTGATAATTTTAAAGACTGCGCGGAGCACTCTCTCAGAGCCGCACGTCTGCTTGATGAGATAATGTCGAATTACAGCAGGGACATGATAAAGGATTACGTGGACAGGATGCATGAGATAGAGCACTCTGCGGACACGAAGAAGCATGAGATGCTCCAAGTGCTCTTGAAGGCGTTCATGACTCCGATAGAAAGAGATGATATACTGCTTCTATCTACATGTCTTGATGAGGTGACAGACAAGATCGAGGATGTCGCACTAAGAATGTACTGTAACAACATCGAAGACATTTTTCCACCGGCAAAGGCCATGGTGAAGGTCGTTATCGAGAGCTGCGAAGAGATGGTGAAGATGCTTGAGGAGTTCAAGAACTTCAAGAAATCAAAGACACTGCATGAAAGCATAATAAGAATTAATACATTGGAAGAAGATGGAGACAGGCTCTTCATCGATGGAATGAGAGAGCTGCACACAAAAGAAAATGATCCGATCAAGATAATCACATGGAGGGAACTCCTGATATATCTTGAGAAATGTACCGATGCGACTGAACATGTAGCAGACGTCTGTGAGCGTGTGATAATGACGAACACGTGATTGCGTATCCATTCCAAAGCGGAGAGTCACCTCTCCGTTTTTTTATGAGTGATAGACATAGAAAAGATATCAGAATAAATCATATGTTCCATATAAATAGTTATTAACAAATACTAAAACAATATAAAAATTATATTGATGTTTATAAATTAAGTAGCATAATGAACTACTATACAATAGTAATAGACTTTATAAATATGAAATGACAATTGAAAACAGGGATGCAGAAAACCTGCATCCCTTGTAAGCTAGGAAATAAGCCGACCTTAACTGCCGAAATCCTAATCAGGAACTTCTGTTCAGATGCTGTTCGCAACTTCAAAAGCATCCCAGATCGCATACATGATATTGGAAACCTTTCTCGCATCCCCGACCAGGTAGCATTCTGCGATGTTATCCTTCATCTTTCTGTAAAGAGAATTCTCCTCACTGTAGCCAACGGAGAGGATAACGCTGTCGGTACAAACGGTATGTTCAATACCAGCCTTTTCGTAAATCAAGTTTTTGCCATCATAACTCTTCGCTTTCGCAGAGACTATCGTGTTGATTGAATTATATGGTATGAGGGCCTCAAGCATATCCTTGTTGGCATGACAGAGAGGACCGTTGACGAGAATCCTATCAAGTCCTTCAAGAAGGGTGACATCAACACCTTTCTCCCTCAGGTGCAAAGCAAGCTCACATCCGACAAGACCTGCGCCGATGATAACAGTACTCTTACCCGGGTCTTTCCTTCCTAAAAGGACATCCTCAGCAAGGTAGACTTTCTCATCATTTCCAAGAGAGAATTTCTTGGGCCGCGATCCCGTAGCAAAGATCACAACATCAAAAGCCGATATGTCCGTACTCTCATCAACAGTCGTGTTCCTATGAATATCAACTTTGAGCCTTTCCAGTTCTCTCTCATACCATGTTGCAAGAGCGATATCATCCTCCTTAAAAGATGGAGCGCCGCCAGGGATGAGGTTTCCTCCGATTCTCGAAGATTTCTCATAAAGCGTCACCTCATGTCCCCTTGTCTTGAGAACACGTGCGGCCTCAGCTCCTGCCACTCCACCTCCGATGACGAGGACATTTTTCCTGTTCAGGACAGGGGCATAGGCAAAATCCCGTTCCCTGGCCGTCTGAGGATTAACGGCGCAGTTTATCGCACTGAATTCCTGTATGCGTCCCATGCATCCTTCCTGGCATGAGATACAGGGTCTTATCTGAGACCTGTGTCCGCTTCTGAGTTTTCTCACGTAATCGGGATCAGCAAGCAATGGCCGTCCGAGATTGATGATGTCGCAATCTCCGTTTTTAATGGAGGAGAGGGCCATATCTGGATCATCCATTCTACCCGCGCAGAGAACGGGAACATCCACGACCTTTTTGATCATGTTGCAATACTCGCGGTAAAGCCCCTTCTTCTGATACATCGGCGGATGGTTCCACCACCAGGAGTCATAGGTTCCGACATCCGCATCAAGGGCATCATAGCCGTAGGAGACTAACAATTTCGCAGCTTCCAATCCTTCTGCGATATCCCTACCCTTCTCTTCAAACTCCTCCCCAGGAAGAGCTCCAATCCTCCAGTCCTTAATCATGCTCTTCAGGGAGAAGCGGAGACTTACAGGAAAATCAGAACCACAACGATCCTTTATCTCAGTTACAACCTCTCTTGCAAATCGAAGCCTGTTCTCCAGAGATCCCCCATATTCATCGGTTCTCTGATTGAACATCGATATCGCGAACTGGTCTAAAAGATAGCCTTCATGTACTGCATGTATCTCAATACCGTCAAAACCTGCTCTTTTCGCATTGAAAGCTCCATCTCCGAAAGATTTCACAATACTCCTGATCTCATCCTTCTCCAGCGGTCGGCATGTCTTATCAAGCCAGCGATGAGGAATTGCAGATGGCGCAACAGGAGGGAATTCCCCAAGATTCGTAGGTATGGTCACCCTTCCGAATCCTGCACTCATCATTAAGAATATCCTAGCATCATAAGCATGGACCCTTTCTGTAAGCTCCCTGCTTGTCCTGACGAAATGTACGGGGTTATAAGTCGAATTAGGACAGTTCGGCATGCTCTGTTTTTCCACCACGCAGTCAGAGAACGTCACTCCCGTGATTATGAGACCCGTTCCCCCCTGAGCTCTCCTCACATAGTAATCTATTCCCCTTTCATTCCACCCTCCTTCGCTGTCAGACAGTCCGAGAGGACCCATCGGGGCCATTGAGAAACGGTTCTTCAATTCAACCTTACCGATCTTCACC
Organism: uncultured Spirochaetaceae bacterium; assembly: GCA_944392965.1. Classification (GTDB taxonomy): domain Bacteria; phylum Spirochaetota; class Spirochaetia; order Sphaerochaetales; family Sphaerochaetaceae; genus Ornithospirochaeta. The sequence continues at coordinate 62,171 of CALXYM010000010.1, forward strand.
GGTTCAAACAATATGCTGTATTCCATAGTCTCTCCTATTTTAAATCAACGGTGGACCCTGTCTCTGCAGCCATCTCCTGCCACCTTGCCATTCTTCTTTTCAACTCTTCACGGCTCTCCTCATCTGGGCGGAAAGCGATTGGCGTGCGCGGCATCTCGGAAAGAGCAAGACACACCTCATCAATCTTCTGGAACGGAATGGCTATCATGATGAGCCCCGCAGGATATGTTCCACGCCGTTTCAATCCATGATAGAACCCCGTTGTGATATGGTTCACCTTTCCTGAAATCACGGGATAGGCATACATCCAGGCACAGCTAAGCACTGGAGAGGATTTCGATTCCCAGAAATCGCCGGAGATATAGCTGGTTGCACGCAACAGGACATCTGCAGATGACTGGTCACATACACATAGGATCAAATCAGGGTCATAGTCCGCGACCTCCAAAGGAGAGAACTGTACGTAATTCACCGTTCCCCTCTCTATGACAGGCATCTCCTGATAAAGTCTCCTGCAGCGGGAAGGACTTTTATACAGGTCGAAATCAAATCCTGCCTGCCCACTGGCCGTGACAGGAGGTTTAGCCTCCATGCCAAGGGGGACTTTCCCATAGCAGGCATCATCGTTCACATCGATGTAAAAGCTATCCCCTCCCTTCTGGGCCACGGACACATACTGGCAAAATGCAAGCTTATCACCCTCATAATGACGTACTCCCTCTGGCCGCACTACGTGATAACGTAATGCGACGGCAGGATAAGGCATTTTAAGGGAGGCAAACAGTTCTTTGTATTCCTTGCTGATCATCTTATCCTCCTAGAAAGCGGCTATTCCGGTTATCCAGCCAAGAATCAGTATGACAATTGAGAAGGCCCAGAGTTTGAGGAACGTGAACTTAAAGTAACTCTTTGTTGATACATGGCACATGTCGGTAAGCAGATAGAGGTTAGGAGTCGTTGGTGAACAGAGCATGCCTATTCCCTTTCCAATCATGACCGTTATGCAGTAACCGATGATAGGAACACTGAAGGATGTGGCGATGTTTCCAGCAAGTGGAACAAGACCGAAATAGAACGTATCTGCACCGAGGAAGAAGTTCAGAGGAACAGAGATAAGACCAATAAGATCGTGCAAGTAGCGCATCATGAAATCAGGAGCTATTCCCAGCAGGGCTCCTACCATGGCATCCATCATTCCCGTCTGCTGCATGACATTGCTGTAACCTCCCGCGATAAGGAAAATGACGGCTACGAACATCGCCATAGGTGCACTCTTACGGATCATACCGACCTGCTGCTTTGAATTCGGGAAATTCACAAAAACACAGAGTGCGAACATGAATACGAAGAGGACAGCACTGTCAACGATGCTTGTAAACAGGCAGAACATGAGGATTATCGTCATTATCCAGTTGAAAGGAAGAAGTTTCTTCTGTCTTGGTGTAAGCTCTTTTATTCCGCCTCCGGCATCTTCAACCATCTCAGTCTCAAGATAGTCATTCTTTCCTGAATCTATCCTCTTCTTCTCGTTGATCGCCATCAGTACTGCCATCACAAAACATGCGGCAACGCCGATACCAAAAACAGGAAGTATCTGTGACCATACCTGTTCAACGGGAATCTCCAATGCTGTCGATACTGCCATCATGGCACTCGTATAAGGAAGATACATGAAAACTCCCACCGTGACAGTGATTATGAAAGCGAGATTTTCCGGACGTATCTTCATCTTCTTGAATATCGGATACATCACGGGAGCCGTGACGACGATGGTCGAAGCAGACTGTCCATCAAGGGTTGTAACCATACTTATTATCGTTGCTGCAATGAATACGAGAATGATGTTTCCACTGCATCTCTTTACTATAGCGTTCACTATAGGATCGAATGCTCCGACCTCATTCATCATGAAGAAGTACGATACCGAGAACATTGCAAGAACAGCATTCCTGGCATTGCTTGAGAATCCCTGAACGTACATCGGAACTATCTCATCAACTGTATATCCGAGAATCATGGCGGCAACGACGGGAAGAACTGCGAATATTATTGGAGCACAGGCTTTTTCCTTCATTATCAGAAGGACAAGAGCGATTATGATCGCAAAGCCGAGAATTGTAGTTAACATAATCTAAATAGCCCTACAAGAGCTTCCTCCTTCAAAGAGTTGGCCTTAGGACTTTCGATTCAGATATTCCAAGTGCCATTATGCAACTCTTTCACATGCTTGTCAAACGTCAATTTCTTGAAAAAAAGAATCATTAACTGTCTAAAAAATAGATAAGTTGACGAATGTACCCTTGTTTTTCTCTTTTCAGAAGGATACCTTATTAAAGGAGTGAGGTTTTATGGAAGAGTTCAGAAGAGCAAGCCTGTCGGATCAGATTTTCGATTATATAAAGCGCCAGATAGACAATGGGGTCTGGAAACCCGGAGAGAAGATTCCATCGGAGACAGAACTTGCAAAGGAACTCGGAGTAAGCCGCATGAGTCTCAGAAGCGGGATAAAGAAAGCGAACGTACTTGGACTGACCGAGACAAGAACGGGAGAAGGAACATTTGTAAAGAAGTTCAGCATGGGATCATATTTTAAAGAGCTTTATGATGCGGACATCCTCTCTTGGAACGCTAACGATCTGAATGACCTTTTCACCATACTTCAGCTTGGAAGTGCGAGGATATCTATTATGAACAACCTCTCTGATAAGCACTTGGATAAGCTGAAGGAGCAGCTGGACAACATGATAAGAGCAGCAAATGAATCTTCCATGGATGACTTTCATGTCTACGACATAGCATTTCACCGGGAGATATGTTCCCTTGCGGAAAATGAGATGCTGATGTTGATTTTCAGCGCGATAGAATCTCTTATAAAAGAGAGGATAAATGAGAACGTGAGACGCAGCATAGAGATAAACGGAAGTTTCGACATCCTGCTTTCACATCATCAGGATATATATGATGCGATAAAAGACAGGGACATAAGTAAGCTCACGGCAGCATATGACTCTTCCATCATCAGAAGCCATAGCTATTACAACAGATATTAAAAAAAACTTCTCTAAATAGATGAAATCAATTTAATTATTTGTAGGCCAATAAAATAGCTAAAGAAAAAAAAGAAATTGACAAGATTCGTATGCTAGTCTTACAATATACTTGTATAACAAGCTAAAGGGCTAACAGATTTAAGATATTCCAAAAAACTGAAAACCTTGATTTAGCAAAAGGAGTTATGAAATGAAGATTACTAGTGTTGATGTCATTGAATGCAAACCTAATGTGATGGGTTCCGTCATATGTGTGAAGGTTAATACCGATAAGGGTATCTCCGGTTATGGAGAAGTCGGCCTTTCCTATGGAAAAGCCCATTATGCCGGAGTTGGAATTGCCAGGGATTTCGGTGCTCTCATAGTCGGAAAAGATCCAATGAAGATTGAATCGATATGGGAAATGATATTCCGTACGACTTTCTGGGGTCTTGGTGGAGGAACGGTCATAAATGCAGGTATAAGCGCAATTGACACTGCCCTCTGGGATATAAAGGGAAAGGCGCTGGGTGTTCCAGTCTATGAGCTCCTTGGAGGAAAGACTACGGATAAGATCAGGGCTTATGCGAGCCAGTTGCAGTTCGGATGGGGCCCAGAACATCTCTTCCTCACAGATCCGAAGGACTACGCAAAGGCAACAAGAGATGCACTCAATGATGGATATGATGCAATCAAAGTCGATCCAATGGGAGTCACGGATGAAGGAAAATGGGCAAGAGAGGCTACAAATCCGAACTGGAAGATGAGGGGCAAGCTCAGCAACAAGATGCTCGATACGATCTATAAGAGAACAGAGGCAATGAGAAAAGAAGGTGGGGATGATCTTGATATCATAATCGAAACCCACTCCTACCCTGACATGAACACGGGTATCCAGCTTGGAAAATGCCTCGAACCACTTAACATCTATTACTACGAGGAACCATGTAACCCTCTCAACGTCGATAACATGCTTGAAATACACAGGGCACTTCCCAACATCGCACTCGCATCAGGAGAGAGGATCTATACAAGATGGGGATTCAGGGAATTCCTTGAAAAGCATGTACTGCAGGTAATCCAGCCGGATCTCACCCTCTGCGGAGGAATTTCTGAGACAAAGAAGATCTGTGACATGGCCAACATCTACGATGCTGCCGTACAGGTACATGTATGCGGTGGTCCGATTGCGACTGCTGCAACACTCCAGGTTGAATGCGTGATTCCAAACTTCCTGATCCACGAGGTTCACGAAGGTGCCATAAAGAAGGCGATGAGGGAACTCGGCAAATATGATTACCTTCCAAAGAACGGTTATTTTGACGTACCTGATCTGCCTGGTATCGGACAGGAACTTTCTGAGAAGGCAATGCAGGAGGCTGTCAACATTTACACCATCAATGAGTAACGGTTAATTCGTGCTATAATGTTCCATCGTATGGTTTATACGGTGGAACTTTTTTTGATACTATATTTTATTGTTCATCATATATTTTCATATAAAAACAATATTAATTTAATATAAAATTGCTTTTTTATATAATTGAAATCCTGCTATTATACCTTACTTGAAGGAAAAAACAATGCAGAATTAAGAAAAACTGCTACCAAATTCTACCTTTTACAGTTTATCCTATCTGAAAGGAGTTGTGACTATGGATAATGATCTCGTTCTGGAAATCGAAGAGAAGATGAGTTCTCTCTCATCATCTTTCATTTCGGATATTGAAGATATGGTTAAGGAATATGAGCAAGAGATTACGAGTCTTCAGGAAGAGGTCGAAGGAGAGATGGATTCGATAAAAGACGACGTTGGAGAGGATGAAGCTGAGGAGGAAGAGGATTATCAGGAACTGGATGGACTTTATGATAGCCTCGATGACATCCTCTCCTCCATCAAGATAATAAAGGACAGCCTGGAGGATATCAGGAATTACTCCTGATCCTCCCCTTCGTCCGCATAGTATTCATCGAATTCGGGATTAGCCCAGATTGCGGTATCGAAATAGCTTTCGACAATCTCCTCACACTTCGGAAGGATGTTCTCCAGAGTCTCTATGAAATGAGGAGCTAGCGCGCTGCTTCTTATCTCATCAGGATTACGTTCTGAGAAGTAATCAAGAATCTCATCATTTGCCGATACGAAGTCATCTATAGCTGATACAGTTGAATCAGCAAGATCACGTATCTTCTTTTTCTCCTTCTTATCGATGTCATCAATCTTTGAAAGAGGATAGATCCTGTTGGCAGAATCCAGAATGTCATCCATGAGTCCATCAAGATGCACAAGTGCAGACTCTATAAAGGAATAGGATGAGTATAGGGGGATAAATGACGTATCATCGATCTCTGCGCCTTCAAATATAGGAAGAACTCCATCCAACTCATCAATTATCGAGAAGAGGGTTTCAAACGCATCGGAAACAGCGTCCTTCACGAACTCTTCCTCCCTCAAAGCTATATCATATAAACTCAAAGTCTTATTTTTCACGTCCTTTCCTCCTTGTGACTATGTTCCCATATCCATTCATGATCTTCTGAGCCATGTTTTTCACATTATCCAGCGAAACGAAAAGATTCCCTGCATCCATCTGTTCGCCTTCCTTCAAGGTGAAAAGCGAATCATAATAATCAAGAAGAGAATAACCATCATCCACGAACTGCATATAGTAATTGAACAGAAAGTAGCCACCCCTGTCTATCACCTTCGCCTCCGTAGAATCAAGCCCCTTCAGGCACGCCGTGATATTCATGATGTTGATAAGCCGTTCTATATTATTAAGAGAAAGCTCAAGTGTCGTTAAAAGAGGTGAAAGACGGAGTACACCATCGCTTATAAGGAAACTCCTCTCCTCCCCTTTTTCATACTTCATATAGTTTGCTTGGATGTTCTGAATCACCTCCAAAGTGGTTCTTAAAGCGGTTAAAGCAGCTTTTACAGCCTCATCCACCTCATCAGAAATAGCATCCACATACTCTTTCGCACCATATTTATCGGCCATATGTAATTTATAGCATGTAATACATTCATTTTCTAGGAAAAACAATCAGAATGAAGAAACAATAAAATTAAGATGTCCTTAGCTGAGAAGTAAAGTGATGCTAATCTTTTGGTGACGGCCAGAAGAGACTGAAGCAAGCC
>CALXYM010000011.1 GCA_944392965.1 uncultured Spirochaetaceae bacterium
GAATTTGAGCTTCCATTTCAAAATCTGAAAAAAAATCCGCATTCTGCCACTATGCGAGCATAAGGGGTTATCTGCGGAAGATTTTATATCGAAATAGAATGATAGATGTCGATGAACTTAGTCTCATGAAAGAGTATGGAGATGCCATGAATCTAATAAGAATCAGACATTACTGTTTTTTTTCAAAGGATGGATACACTGCAGAGCTTAAAGAGAATGCGACAAAAAATATCAGGTTAATTACTTTGGAAGAGATGTATCAACAGCAGGGATTATGACAAGCATTGAGTCAGAAAAGATAAAGGCCAGCTCCGAAGAACTGGCCTTCTCTTACTCCTGATATCCCATTATCTCAGATATCTTATTAGCCGTTTTCCTTATCTGCTTCATAGTGTTCTCAAAATCGTTACTGTTGAAGCGGAAAATAGGCCATGATACACTGATTGCGGCAACTACTTTGTTCTCGTAATCCTTAATAGGGCAGGCAATGCACATCACCTGCTCCTCATGCTCCTCGTCGTCTACTGCATAGCCCCTCTTTTTTACCCTTTCAAGCTCTTCTCTCAGGGCTTCTTCCCCCCTAATCGATTTAGCCGTATATGGCTTTAGTGGGGTTCTCTCAAGGTAGCTCTTCAGCTCTTCCTCACTCATCTCAGCAAGGAAGATTTTTCCTATCGCAGTACAGTAGAGAGGAATAACCTTACCTATCCTGGAATACATCCTGAGGGTATAGGAGGATTCCTCTTTCAATACATAGACCGCGTAGTCATCCTGAGGAATTCCCATGTGAACGGTCTCCCCAAGTGTCTTGCAGAGTTGTTGGGCAAAAGGGCGGGCCGTACTTACAAGATCGATATATTTCAGCGACCTTGATCCCACGGAGAACATCTTCAGCGTCAGATGGTAACGGTCCGCACTGTCACGGTAGACATAGCCAAGGTTTGACAAGGATGAGAGAAAGCGTAGAAGGGTTGCCTTAGGCAGTTCAGTCTGCTTGCTAAGACTCTCTAGATTGCTCGATTCGCATGCAGAGAGCGTCTCGAGTATGTTGATGGTGCGCAATACCGCACTCATCTGCTTTTCTTCATCCTTCTCTTTTGCCATCAATCAACCCTCGAAATACTTCTGAGCGTTGTTGAATGAGATATCCTCGACGATCTTACCAAGATATTCCTCGTCGTATGGGACTTCCCCATTTTCCGCCCATGTTCCGATCACGTTACAGAGTATTCTTCTGAAATACTCGTGTCTCGGGTAGGAGAGGAAGCTCCTTGAGTCGGTGAGCATTCCAACGAACTTTGGAAGTGTTCCAAGGTTTGCGAAGGTCTTGAGCTGCTCTTCCATTCCATCTTTATGATCACAGAACCACCATGCAGATCCCATCTGGAGCTTTCCAGAAACTCCTCCTCCCTGATAGCATCCGATAAGGGTCATGAGAGTGTAATAATCCTTTGGATTGAGAGAGTAGACGATTGTCTTTGGCACACTGTCTGTATCCGTCAGGCGACTGAAGAAGATTGAGAAACCTTCAGCGAGTTCCTTATCATGTACACCATCAAATCCAGTGTCCGGTCCCATCGCCTTGAACATGAGTGCGTTGTTATCCCTGATGGATGCAAAGTGGAGCTGCATCGCGATATTCCTCTCGTGATATGCCTTTGCGAGCGCGAAGAGGACATATGTTCTGTATGCATCAATCTCTTCTGCTGTAAGGGATGCACCATTCATCTTCTTCTCGAATACGAGATTTACATTCTTCTCATCCCAGAATGTGTGAGGACATGTGATAAGAGCATGGTCACTTGCTCTGCAGCCGAGGCTTGCGAAGAAATCGAGTCTCTTGATGAGTGCTTTTACGACATCTGCGACACTCTTGATCTCCATGTCTGCCGCTTTCCCCAGCTTATCGATGTAGGCGGCATAATCGGCCTTGTCGATGTTGATCGCCTTGTCTGGGCGGTATGATGGGATGACCTTTGCCGGACACTTTCCTTCTTCCCTGATCTTTTTGTGCATTGCAAGATCATCTGCAGGATCATCTGTTGTGCCAACTGCGTATACGTTGAACTTCTTCATGATGCCGAATACGGAGAGTTCTGGATCATTTGCAAACTTATCGTTAGCCTCATCATAGATCTTTTTCGCCGTTTTTCTTGAGAATACGTCTGTGATTCCAAAGTATCTCTGGAGCTCAAGATGCGTCCAGTGATAGAGGGGGTTTCCGATCAGGTTCTCCATTGTCTCTGCCCATGCCATGAACTTTTCGAATGGATCCACATCTCCTGTGATGATGTTCTCATCAAAGCCCATCCATCTCATCTGTCTCCATTTATAGTGATCCCCGCCGAGCCATGCGTCAGTGATTGTCGTAAATCTCTTATCCTCTGCGATCTGGGAAGGGATCAGGTGGCAGTGGTAATCAAAAATAGGCATCTTCGCAGCATGGTCGTGGAAGAGCCTTTTGGCCATTTCATTGTCTAATAGAAAATCTTCATCCATGAATTTCTTCATAAATTCCTCCTTGTGTAATAAAGAGGGGAGGCTAGACAAGAGCTAATCTCCCCACTCTTTGTATTATAGTACGACCCCGTCTTTGAGAATCGATATCTCTGCGTAGCCGTTTTCTTCGTTTTTCGTCCTCTTTTCCCCGTTTGCGATTGCGATTATCAGTTTGAGAAGATCCGAAAGGACTTTCTCCGCATCTTCTGTAAGCATCGCTCCTGCATTAAAGTCAATCCAGTTGGCCTTCTTCTCTGCAAGAGTTGGGTTGGTGGCGATCTTGACTGTCGGAACAGGAGATCCAAGCGGTGTGCCTCTTCCTGTCGTGAATAGGATCATATGTGCTCCTGCCGCACTCTGAACAGTTGTCGATACGATGTCGTTTCCCGGTCCCGTGAGAAGGTTCATTCCCTTCTCCTTGACCCTTTCTCCGTATTTGAGAACTGCAGATACTGGAGCTCTTCCACCTTTCTGGATGCACCCAAGGCTCTTATCCTCCAATGTTGTGATTCCTCCGGCCTTATTTCCCGGGCTGGGGTTCTCGTAAACTACCTGTCCATGGGAGGTAAAGTAATGTTTGAAGCCGTTTATCATGTCGACGATGTCGTTATATACATCCTTGTTGACAGCCCTGTTCATAAGGATCTGCTCTGCTCCGAACATCTCGGGTACTTCCGTAAGTATCGCTGTTCCTCCCATCGCAACAAGTTCATTTGTGAACCTTCCAACAAGGGGGTTTGCCGTGATTCCTGAGAATCCATCAGAACCACCGCATTTCATTCCTACTACAAGACGGGACATGGAGACGCTTGTCCTTCTGTCATTCTTCATGACTTCGGCAATTTCCTTCATCAGGCTCTTTGCCTCTTCCAGTTCGTCCTCGTAGTCCTGGCATACCATGAATTTTACCCTTTCAGGATCCACGTCTCCGCATAGAGCTTTGAACTCGGGCATCGTGTTGTTCTCGCATCCAAGTCCTATTACGAGAACGCCACCTGCGTTCGGATGGTTTACGAGATCCGCGAGAATCACACGCGTGTTCTCATGATCTCCTCCCATCTGCGAGCATCCGAAGGGATGGATCCATGCGTGCACTCCATCTTCTAGTCCCAGGTTCTCATTTCCCCAGGCTTCAAGGTTCTTGGAAATCTGGTTCACGCATCCGACGGTCGGGACAATCCAGAGTGCGTTCCTGATTCCGATCTTCCCATTCTTTCTCTCATATGCATTGATCGTAGGAACTTTTGAGTCCGTGTATCCCTTCTTTTTCTCATTCATCTCGAGGACACATTCTTTTGCCATTCCCTCGTCATATGTGTATTCGGCATTTTCACTGAGTCCTGTTTTCACATTGAACGTATGAACTGCGCTTCCAACAGGAATGTCTTCCTTCGCATAGCCGATGGGATATCCGTATTTGATCACAGGTTCACCCTTCTTTATATCGAACAGTGATATCTTATGTCCTGCCGTGATATCCATTGTGGATGTGATCGTAAGGTCGTCGATGTTGAGCACATCCCCTTTTACGATAGGGGATAGTGCAACTGCGACATTATCCTTATCAGTTATCCTAATAAGTTTTTTCGCCATCTTATTTCTCCATGAGCTTTGTAATCGCCTTCTCCATGCCCTCTGTCCAGATGCTTTCGAGATCTTCTGCGATTACCTTCTCCAGTCCATCGACCTTAGTCAGATCCTGCCCCCACCATGCATCCATGGAGAGAACTGCGTTTGCAATCTTCTCACTCTTTTCCTTCACAGAGGAATAGGAAGCACTGTAGAGTTCCTGGAATTTCTTGAGGACATCCATGCTGTCCTTGATCTGATAGACTTCTCCATTTCTCATTCCTTTGAGGTAATCTGCCTCAATCTCTGTTCCCTCATAGAAGGAGATCAAAGCGGCAAGGCTGAATGGAAGAACCTTTGGCAGACATTTTTTCTTCTCGATATATCCAAGAAGGGAAGGAAGGTCTCTTGTCTTGAACTTTGATGTGCTGTTGAGGCTGATTGAGAGGAGAAGGTGTACGATGTACGGGTTCTGGAATCTCTCAAGCACATCGCCTGCATATGATGTAAGAAGAGTCTTGTCTCCATCCATGCTCTCGATGATCTCATCGAAAAGGCCTCTCTTCATGAAAGAGGAGATGAGAGGGGAGTGCATGCACTCTTCAACAGTGTTCAGTCCTGTCTGGTAGGCTGCGAGGACGCTCATCGTGTGTGCACCGTTGAGGATGCGTACCTTTCTCGTGCGGAAGAACGTCATGTCATCCGTCCATACGACATTGAGTCCTGCCTTTCCGGTAGGAAGCTCATCCTCATGACTCTTGGCCTTATATTCAATGGCCCAGAAGAGGAAGCTTTCTGCAGCGTCAAGAAGATTGTCCTTGTATCCGAGTTTTTCCTGGATCTTCTCTGCTTCTGCTCTCGGGTAACCCGGAACGATCCTGTCGACAAGACTGTTGCAGAAATCACATGCATTGTTTACCCAGTCGATGAACTCTTTTTCCAGACCCCAGGCTTCAGCGTGCTGAAGGACATACTTCTTAAGTGTGTCTCCATTCTTGTCTATGAGCTCGCATGGAATGAAGATCAGACCCTTTGAAGCATCTCCACCGAATGTCTTGAATCTTCTGTAAAGGAATGCGGCAACCTTTCCTGGGAAGGATTTCTGAGGCTTGTCTTCAAGTTTTACAGATGGATCATATGCGATTCCCGCCTCTGTTGTGTTGGAGAATACGAAGCGAAGATCCGGGTTGTCAGCCTGGCTGATATAGTTCTCGTAATCGGTATATGCGTTTATGCATCCACGTACGGAAGTGATCTTTCTGTAGTCCTCGATCTCCTTTCCATTTTCGATTCCTCTGAGAACCGTGGTATAGAAGCCGTTCTGGGCATTGATCATGTCTCCCATGCCCCTTTCAAGAGGCTGAACCATTATCACATCTCCATTGAAATCTGTTTTCTCATTCAAAATGTCGATCTGCCAATCGATGAATGCTCTTAAAAAGTTTCCCTCCCCGAACTGGATCGCCTTGATTGGACGATTTGGACGGGTTGTGATTTCCTGAATTGCCTGCATTTTCCTTTCTCCTTGTTTCTTGAACTTTTATATTTGCATTATTCCGCTTTATTCTTATTTGTGGAACATGGTTTCATTTTAGTTTTACTATATGTTAACTGTCAATTAAAAAGAATTGTATTTTGCCGTATCCTTTTGAATTAATAAGTTGATTTTTGGTTATGAACCAAGGCTTTTCTATTGCATTCCTTTACTTTTCCGGTTAATCTCTTTTCCCCGATGAGAGATGATATAATAAAAAGACTTGAGAAACTTGATTACTACAGCCATGTGGATATAATCCATCTGCTGAGAAAGGAGATAGGAGAAATCCTTTATTATGATGATTCTGTGGGGCTTGTGCTCAGGCATCCTGTCGGAACCGTTTTCGCCGTTCCTTTTTCCTGCGATTTCCAGCCGCTTTATGATGCCATAGGAGAAGAGGAGCTCATCTCTGTGCATTCAGAGCGGATGTATGAGCACTATCTATCCATCGGCTATTCATCCAATGGTCCCTGCTATACATATTCCTATCATGGAGGAATGCTTGATGAGGGGCCTTATGAGTATCGTATCATGCGTCTTAATGATCTTGATATCCTCAAAGAACACTATAATGCAAGCGAAGAGTCTCTTATATATGATTTAGAGCATGAAAACGTTTTCTCCATTGAGAAGGATGGGACGATCATGGGGTTCTGTGGCTTCCATTGTGAGGACTCGATGGGCCTTCTTGTCATCTTTCCTGAATACAGGAGAAAAGGACTCGGTACGTATATGGAAAGCCATGTCATAAACGAGGCTCTCAGGCGGAGACAGGTCCCATTTTGCAATGTATATCTGACGAATGAGGCGAGTATCGGTCTTCAGGAGAAACTCGGGCTCATAAAAGGGGATGTGCTTTCCTGTTGGGTCTGGAAGGAACGTTCCTGACCGTCTTCCATTATGCTACCTGCAAGGTAGTCCGTCACCGTGGCCTCTGGCTCTGATAGCTAGTGATGGTTCTCCCATTTCTTCAGAAAGGTCCGCCATTCTTTTATCAGATTATTTTCAATATCTGCTTCCAAATCCAGAGTATCTATATTCAGAAGTCCCGCCTTTGCCAGGATTATAAAATTTTCTTCTAGGTAATGACTTAGTGCATAGGTGTTCGATGAACTGCCACTAAGCTCTGGTTCAATCCCGTCAAATCCATATGCAAGATCCTTTCGCTCATCTGTATTGTCCAGAGCTTTACAATCTCATTGATGCGGAGATGAACCGCATTGAGTTCCGTTTTAGTTATTTCTGACAAGGAGGATAGAATTCTTCCATTGTTTTCTGCTTTTCTTCTCGGGGTAAACCGTTCATATCTGCCTGGATTAGTTTTAAGGTTTCTTGAAGTGTGGCGTTTTTTCATGGAAACATGGAGGCAAGTGTTTGTAGAATAATAAGATGGAGGAGGAAAGAAGTGCTATTTTTGTTGCATTTTGTTGTTTTTTCAGTTTTCTGCAAAATATGCTGGCCTTTCATAATTCATTGCCGTTCCGTATTTTAGACCGGTTTTCAATGATTTGACTTCCCTCTATTTTATTTGACAGCGACAGACATGACCTTTACAATTATCTCACGATAACTCTATTTAGGAGAGACATGATGAAAAAATTCTTAGCAGTTTTATTGATGGTTGCTCTGTCTTTCGCTGCTTTTGCCCAGGGTGCAGGCGAGAGTGCAGGTTCTTCTGATTCTCTGAAGATCGGAATGGTTACTGATGCCGGTACCATTGATGACCGTTCTTTCAATCAGGGAACTTATGAAGGTATAGCTCGTGCAGCCGAGGAACTCGGTCTTGAATGTACATATCTTCGTCCAGCGGGAACAACGACGACGGATTATCTTACGGCAATCTCCGATCTTTACGATCAGGGATACAGGTTCATTGCCTGCCCTGGATATCTTTTCGTAGAGGCCGTTTCCCAGGCACAGCAGATGTATGAGGATCTCATGATCGTAATCATCGATGATGCCCTTGCTTCTGGAATAGGTGCGAACACGGTTGCCGTCACATTCCGTGAGAACGAGGCAGGGTTCCTTGCCGGAGTTGCTACGGCATTAAAGCTCGGTGAGGGAGAAGTAGGCTTTGTCGGTGGTCTTGAGATTCCTGCAGTTCAGAAGTTCAACTGGGGATTCCAGCAGGGAATCACATATGCGAATGAGAATCTTGGAACGAATATTACGATGAACGAGAATAACTTCGTATATTCCGGATCTTTCGCAGACCTTGCTCTTGGTCAGCAGCTTGCAACAGCTATGTATGATTCAGGCGTTGATGCTATCTTCGCTGCTGCTGGTGGTACTGGTGTTGGTGTTATCAATGAGGCAAAGAACAGAAGGCTCTCTGGCGAGGATGTCTGGGCCATCGGTGTCGACGTTGACCAGTATACGGTAGGAGATATGGGAAATGGTGAGTCCTGTGTCCTTACAAGTGCAATGAAGGATGTCGCAGGTGTTGCTTACGACCAGGCTGTTGCAGCAGCAAACGGCACGTTCGAAGGTGGACGCCATATCGAGCTCGGTGTTGCTGAGGGAAGAGCGGGAATTCCTGCATCCAATCCTAATCTCACTCCTGAGATCGAGGCTCAGGTTGCACAGGTCGCGGAACTTATCAGGTCCGGAGAGGTTACCGTACAGGCAACCAGTGATGGTCTTTTCAAATAAGAATTGAACGCGCATAAGTAAGGGCCGCCTTATTTTGGCGGCCTTTTTACCTACTAGTCGTGCAGAAATGCACCCTCATTTGGAGAAGTAATGAGTCACGTAATTGAAATGATTGGGATTCGGAAGGAGTTCCCGGGGATTGTTGCAAACGATGATATAACCCTGCAGGTAGAGGAGGGGGAGATCCATGCGATACTTGGAGAGAACGGAGCCGGTAAGAGCACTCTCATGAGTATCCTTTTCGGACTTTACCGCCCAGACAGGGGAATAATAAAAGTCAGGGGAAAGGAAGTTCATATAACAAGCCCGAATGACGCCTTCGATTTGGGCATCGGCATGGTTCATCAGCATTTCCAGCTTGTACATAATTTCACGGTTGCCGAGAACATCATATTGGGAAAGGAAGGCGGGTTCGTATACGATATAAAAAGCGCAAGCAAGAAAATCAAAGAGATTTCAGACCGTTATGGACTCTCTGTTGACCCAGAGATGGTCATAGAGGAGATAACGGTAGGAATGCAGCAGCGTGTTGAGATATTGAAGATGCTTTACCGTGATGCGGATATTCTCATCTTTGATGAACCAACTGCTGTTCTCACCCCACAGGAAATAGACGAGCTCATGCAGATTATGAGAAATCTCGCAGCTGAGGGGAAATCCATCATTCTCATCACCCATAAGCTCGATGAGATAAAAGCCGTCGCAGAGCGGTGTACGATTATAAGACGTGGAAAACTCATAGATGTCGTCGATGTGAAATCGACATCCGCTGAGGATATGGCGGCTCTTATGGTCGGGCGGCCTGTCAGTTTCAAGGTCGAGAAATCAGAAGCCATGCCGAAGGACGTTGTTCTTGAGATAAGAAATCTGAATGTAATGAATAACAAGAAGGTCCTCGGAGTCAAGGATTTCTCCCTTTCTGTAAGAAGAGGGGAGATTGTGGGTATTGCAGGTGTCGATGGAAACGGGCAGAGTGAACTGGTTGAAGCCATAAGTGGACTGAGAAAAGTTGAGAGTGGAAATATAATCTTCAATGGTAAGGATATTACAAACGCCTCCATCCTGGAGAGGAATGAGATGGGACTTGGACATATCCCTGAGGACAGGCAGAAACGAGGTCTGATCCTCTCCTTGCCGCTTTCAACGAATTTCGTAGTAAAAGAGTTCTTTAAGGAGCCGTATTCCAGGCATGGAATATTGAATAACGAGGCTATTGAGGAATATGGAGAGAAGATCATAGATAAGTTCGATGTCAGAAGCGGGGAGGGTATCCACTCCTATGCAGGAAAGCTCTCAGGTGGTAATCAGCAGAAGGCTATTATTGGAAGGGAGATCGAGGCAGATCCAGAACTTCTCATCGCAGTTCAGCCGACCAGAGGCCTTGATGTCGGAGCAATTGAATTCATCCACAAGGAGCTCGTTAAGGAGAGAGATAATAACAAGGCTGTTCTTCTTGTGTCTTTCGAGCTTGATGAGATATTCAATCTTTCAGACAGGATTGCCGTAATGAACGCCGGTCGTCTGATCGACATCGTCTATACGAAGGATACAGATGAACATGCTGTGGGCCTGATGATGGCGGGAATAAAGAAGGAGGAGAGAAGTGAAGAGTAAACTCGTGAATAAACCTCTTGAGGCAAGAAAGGCATCTCCTCTTCTTGTCAGCCTTTCCGCGGTGTTCCTGGGCATAGTGGCAGGAGCGCTTTTGATAGCCCTGATAGGGAAAAATCCTGTTACGGGATTTGACAGGATCATATTCGGAGCTCTTTCGAATGTGAGAAGAGTCGGCAATACGCTTGGTATGGCAACACAGCTCATCCTGATAGGGCTCTCGGTGGCTTTCGCCTTTAAAACCGGGCTTTTTAATATCGGTGCATCTGGACAGATGCTCATGGGTGGAATAACGGGAAGCATTCTCGCGTATTACATTCCGCTGAGCATGCCCCGCCCGCTGTATCTCCTGATCATAATCATCGCCTCCGCTCTTGTCGGAGCTCTCTGGGGATTCATCTCAGGTTTTCTGAAGGCAAAGTTCAATGTGCATGAAGTAGTTTCCACGATAATGCTCAACTGGACGGCCTACTGGCTCGTCTATGATTGGATTCAGCGTTTCATTGTTGATCCGACCATCGTCGTCAAGTCAAAACCGATAGAGACCGTGCATACCCTCCGAGCTGATTGGCTGACAGAGCTTACGGGATTTTCAACTCTCAATTACGGTTTCTTCATCGCCATCATCGCTTGTGTCGTAATCTGGTTCATTCTTGAGAAAACAACCCTGGGTTTCCGCTTGAAAGCTGTGGGTTCTAATAGGTTCTGTGCTGAGTATGCGGGAATAAAGGTCAATCGCTCCATCATGATATCAATGGCGGTAGCCGGAGCTCTGGCCGGACTTGCAGGGCTCACGTATTACTGTGGCTATTCGAACATCATGGAGATGGGAAAGATGCCGAATGAAGGCTTTGATGGAATCGCCGTTGCCCTTCTTGGCAACTGTTCTCCTGTAGGAGTGTTCTTCTCTGCTGTTTTCTTTGGAATCCTGAAAATGGGAAGAGGTTCTCTTGCTGCGACGGGAATCCCGACTGAGATCGCAGATACCATAATCGCGACCATAATATATTTCACGGCCACCAATGTCATTCTCGCCAATTTCTGGAATGGACGTTTTAGAAAGAGTTTTGAGAAGATGGAGGAAGCTGTCGGCCTTGCATTGAAAAGTCAGGGAAGGGAAAGCGTGAACATATCCGATTTGAGCAAAGAGGAGAGAAAGGAGTTGCAAAAACTCGGTAAGCCAATGTTGAAAGAACAGAAACAGAAAGAGAAGAATATTGGAAAGGAGGCTAAGTGATGGAAGTTTGGTCGGTTATTACTAGTATCATTCCTGCGGCAATCGCTTATACGATGCCTCTTTTAATGGGGGCCTTGGGAGGCCTTTTCTCTGAGAGGAGCGGAGTTACCAACCTCTGTATAGAGGGACTGATGCTTACCGGATGTTTTGCATCTGCGACAGTGATATACCTGATGCAGAGCGCGGGAGTATCTTATACCCTTGCGATTGTATGCGGCATCATAGTCGCGATGATTGCATCTGCCCTTCTTTCTCTTCTGCATGCTGTGGCCGCTATAAACCTGAAAAGCAATCAGGTCATCTCGGGAACTGCGATAAACATGCTTGCAACTGCTTTGACGCTGTTCCTTGCTCAGACGATCACAGGAAGCGGAAACGTGACGGTTTTAAGGGGAATAATCCGGCAGGACATCCCTGTCCTCTCGAAGATTCCAATCATAGGTCCGCTTCTTTTTACAAGGACATACTGGACCACGTGGATCTGTCTTGCAATCTGGGCCATTTCCTTCTTCATGCTGTATAAGACCCGTTTCGGCCTCCGTCTCCGTGCCTGTGGTGAACATCCATCCGCAGTCGCATCTGCGGGAATCAACGTCCATAGGATGCGTTATATCGGAGTCCTTCTCTCCGGCCTTCTCTCCGGTCTTGGAGGGGCTTGTATCCTTGCCACCTATGCGGGAGAATATAACTCGACAAGTGGCATAAACGGGCTTGGATTCCTCGCAATCGCAGCCTTGATCTTCGGGCAGTGGAAACCGCTTGGAATCATGGCTTCCACGTTCTTTTTCGGAATCTGTATGACGATAGCGAACATGGGAAGGGTAATTCCTGTGTTCCAGGGAATTCCGACAGGTTATCTTGGCCTCTTCCCTTATGTCGCCACACTTATCGCGCTCGTGCTTTCAAGTAAGAAGAGCTCAGCTCCTCTTGCATCAGGAGAACCATTTTAAGGAGATTATTTATGATGATAGACAATTTAAAAGACAGTGCCGCTTATATCAGGAAAAAACTCGGTGGGGTGGGGTATGAATATGCCCTCGTCCTCGGTTCCGGTCTGGGAGATCTTGCCGAAGAGATCAAGGATCCCATTGTGATAGATTATCATGCCATTCCTCATTTTCCCGTTTCCACGGCTCCCGGACATAAGGGACGTCTCGTTGCGGGAATACTGGAAGGAAAAAGAATCATCGCCATGCAAGGCCGTTTCCATTTTTATGAGGGCTGGAGCATGGATGAGGTCGTTTATCCTATCCGTGTATTCAAACTTCTCGGTATAGACAAGCTTATCCTCACCAATGCCGCAGGTTGTGTTAACAAGGAGTGGGAAACAGGTTCTTTAATGCTCATAACGGATCATATCAAACTTATCGCGGAGTGTCCTAATCGTGGACAGAACATCGATGAGCTTGGTCCAAGGTTTTTCGATATGAGTGAGGCTTACTCAAAAGAGGGAAGGGAAAAGGTGAAGGAAGCAGCAGCCTCCATAGGACTTGATCTGAAGGAGGGCGTGTACATGATGTTCTCAGGCCCGAATTTTGAAACACCTGCCGAAGTTCGTTTTGCCCGTATCGCGGGAGCGGATGCCGTCGGTATGTCGACTGTTCCTGAGGCGATAGCCGCATCCCATATGGGAATGAAATGTATAGGAATAAGCTGTATGACGAACATGGCTGCCGGTATACTCGATCAGAAACTTAATCATGAGGAAGTCCTTGAGACAGGGGAGAGGGTTAAGAAGAGCTTCCAGGCCCTTGTGAAAGAGACTATCAAACGCTGGTAACATTCTCACCCCCTGTTTTTCAGGGGGTGTTTCATTAGAGTCACAATCATAGTGAAGAGTTTTTGATATTTTTTGATGTAACTATTTACATTACATCAAGGGTTATGTATCTTTCTTCGTATTAGATGTAATAATTATAGTTACATCAAGATCAGGAGGAAAATACTATGACGAAAAAAGAAAAGGCTCTTGCCTTGATCTCAACCTTCGCATCAGGAGATGTCAAAGAGGCGGAGAGACTTCTTGCCAAGGATTATATTCAGCATAATCTTTCTTATGGAACGGGTAGGGATGCATTCATCTCATCCGTTGAATACCTCACATCTGCACCTGTGAAAACGACAGTTAAGAACATCAGGACATTTGAAGATGATGACAAGGTATTTATGCAGACGGTCTATAACTTCGCAGGGGCTGGAGAACAGGTTGCCTTCGATATCTTCCGTTTCGATGAGGATGGGCTTATTGCTGAGCATTGGGACAACCTTGCTTCTCTTGCAAAGCCGAATCCATCAGGACATACGCAGATCGACGGATACATGAAGTTAGAAGATTTAGACAAAACCGAGGAGAACAGAAAGCTTGTTGAGTCATTCCTTGTTGACGTGATGCAGGGAAAGCATCCGGAAAAGACCGCATCATATTTTGATGGGGATAAGTATATCCAGCACAATACGGGCATTGCAGATGGCCTGAGTGGTCTTGGAGCTGCACTTGAAGCTCTTGGAAAGCAGGGAATCCAGATGATCTATGACAGAACCCACATGGTCCTTAGCCAGGGTAATTTTGTCCTTGGTGTCAGTGAAGGCACATTTGGCGGTGCTCCTACAAGCTATTACGACCTATGGAGAGTAGAAAATGGCAAGATCGCAGAGCACTGGGATGTCATGGAGACGATCGCCGATCCGTCAACATGGCAGAATGATAATGGCAAATTCTGATGTAACTATTCAAATTACAGCAAAAGATATAATATGATGGTGGAGTTCTTATATGCAGATATCATCAAGATTCACCATAGCCCTGCACATCTTTACCTGTGCAGAGGTATTTAAAGATCAATGTAAGGTTACAAGTGATTTTCTCGCTTCAAGCATAAACACAAACCCTGTCATCATACGTAAGATATTGGGCCAGCTTAGTAAGGCTGGCCTGATTAAGGTCCTTAGAGGTACAGGTGGTATAGAAATAACACGATCCTTAAAAGAGATCACGTTCTATGATGTGTATAAGGCAGTGGATTCTGTAGAGGGGGGCAGCCTGTTCCACTTCCACGATAATCCAAGCCCTGAGTGCCCCGTGGGAAGAAATATACATAGGCTTCTTGATGGAAAACTCCAAGCGATACAGGAGGCGATGGAGGAGAAAATGAGAGGTTACACCATCGCTGACCTGAAAAATGAGATGTCAGTCATCCTGCAGGAATGAGGCGTACTCTGGATTTCAGTGAAATCATCCCTGCTACGTAGAATCCCGTAATATGAGTTCCGTATTAGCCTCCATGAAGAGCCTGGGCCTTGCCGGATCCTTTATCTTGGACAGGATGGCGAATGCCGTACATTCCCCCAATAGTTCCTTTGGTATTCTTATCGTGGTAAGAGGAGGAAGTGAGTCAGACGCGTCAGGAATGTCATCAAATCCTGCAAATGCTATGTCTCTGGGGATAGAATATCCACAGAATGTGAATGCATGCATCAACTGTAAAGCTGTACTATCGTTTCCGCAGATATACACTTCAGGAGGGTTTTTCATCCCCCGTATTTTTTGTACAAGATAATTGTTGTTTGAAAACTGTTCTTGCGTCTCCTTTGTAAAGGAATATGCTTTTTCCTCTTCCAGTGACAACGCAGAAAGAGTTTCGGTAAAGGCCTCATACCGTTTTATGATTCCATCACTGACATTGAATGAATTGAGATTACCAGCAAAGGAGAACCTTCTTTTTCCTTTATCATATAGATGTCTTATCAGCTTCTTTATGTTTTCTTTATTTTCCATTGTGATGACATCCATGATCTTGTTTATTTCATTTTCCGCGGGAGGCATATCGACTGTTACGACAGGGAAACCGAGATTCACGATCTTTGTACAGATTGCCGCGTTGCATACTTCTACAAGAATAATTCCTTTTATGCTTTTATCATTGAGAATGGTTGGAAGTTTTCCCTGCAGAATCTCATCCTCTGTTATTATCCCCAATACAAGGGTGTAACCACTTCCTTCCAGACCCTTGTTTATCCCATCCATTACTTTCAGCCAGAATCCGGATTGACTGCTGGCTTTCGTGAGAAAGATTATGGATCCCAGGTGTTTCACTTCTTTCTCTTTTTCTGAATATTCAAGTATGTATTGCCTGTATTTCATCTCACTTGCGGTGGCAAGTATCTTTTTCCTTGTTTCTTCAGAAACTCCCGGTTTCCCGTTTATTGCTTTGGAGACTGTGTTCCTGGATATTCCCAGATATTCGGCAATTTGATTTATTGAACAGTTCATATGACTATTATAAATGTGTTGTTTTGCATTATCAAGTATAATTTGTGCATATGTAACAATCGTGCACTCTATGTACTTCATTCAATGAAATTAAAATTTATTTCATTGTAATTTAAGTAAATAATATGAAAATTAAAAAAATCTTGACATCTGGATAAACAGTGATAGAATGAATTTGTAAAGAAAAAAAGTTACAAACGCACACTTTGTATAGTGCAAAAGGGAGAATATGAGAAGTTTTTCTTATAAGCCAAATAATGGATGGGTTGGAGATGTCATACCATATTATGAAAATGGTAAGTATTATGCCTTTTATCTTCACGACCCAAGGAATAGTGGTGATGGCGTTTATGCGGAAAACACCACATGGCATTTAGCTGTTACAGAAAATGGCATTGATTTTGAAGATATGGGAGAATCCATTGAAAGAGGAGATGAGACGAAACCATATTTGAATAACTTTACCGGTTCTGTATTGAAGGATAGGGATGGTGTATATCATGCTTATTTCACGGCTTTCAATGAATCATATAAGCAGGATGGGAAAGCCGTACAGTCTGTGATGGAGGCGACGGGAAGAGATCTTCTTAATTTGAAAATCAGACAGGATTCCCGTTTCACAGCCGATGATTATATCTATGAGATGTTCGACTGGAGAGATCCTTATGTCTTCTATAATGAAGAAGATCGGAAGTACTGGATGCTTTTATGTGCTAGAAGGAAAGGAGAAGGCTATCACAGGGGAGGGTGCATTGCTCTCTGCACTTCTGAGGATTTAAAGACATGGAAATACGAAAAACCGTTCTATGAGCCCAATACTCATATAACAATGGAATGCCCGGAAATTTTTAAAATGGGATCATGGTATTACCTTGTGTTTTCCACATTCTCAGACAGGTTCCTTACTCATTATAGAAAGGCGGATAATCTCAATGGTCCTTGGATTATACCGGAGGAGGACAGTTTTGATGCAAGATGCTGTTATGCCATAAAGACGGCGGGAACAGATAAGGAGAGGTTTGCTTTTGGCTGGATTCCGACACGGATTGGAATGACCGATTACGGTCCCTGGGAGTGGGGAGGAACGATGATGGTCCACAGGGTTGAGCAGGAAGATGATGGTGATTTACGTATACTTCCTCTTCCGGCCATGGATGAACTTTACTGTGAGAAGGGATTGAAGGAGGAGGATGTGCATCTTTCGTCACAGGGGCTTGTATCCCATCTTATTTCCTCTTCGCAGAACTTTCTTCTTGATGCGGAGATTTCATCCTCTTCATCGGAATTCGGTTTTTTCCTTGATACGGATGATGCTCTTGAGAACGGTTATCAATTGAGGGTTAAAGCAAATACAATGGCCTGGGATATGTGGCCGAGAAAGATGAACACGGGTCCGTACCAATGGCAGATTGATGGAGATAGGCCCTTCCTTGTAGAGACGCTTAGGTATTTAAAACCGTCAAATACGTATAAGCTCCGCATTGTCAGGGCAGGTGAGGCTGTTGTCGTTTATGCCAATGATGAGGTCGCCCTTTCTATAAGGTTCTATGGTAAGGAAGGTAAAAAGATGGGATTTTATTCCATCGGTGGTGAGACGGTCATCAAAAGATGTGAGATGAAACTGCAGAAGCAGTAAAAGGAGAAATATAGATGAAGAGATTATTTTTATTTGCAATCATTTCGATTCTCATGCTCATGCCTGTAATGGCAGGAGGTGCGAGTGAGGAAGAGAGTGACGTGACAACCGTCACATGGTTTGCATCCCGACCTCTAGGCGGCGAGATAGATACTACGATGAGGGAAATCGCCGAGCGTTATAGTCAGGAGCATGGCGGTAAATGGGTTCTTGAGATTGAGACAACGGCAGACAGGCCTTCATATCTTCAAAGACTGAGAACCCTCATAGCTGGAAACAACATGCCTGATATCATCGATATTGATGCAGATCCGTATTGTCAGAGTCTTGTTGATGCCGGCTTACTTGTCGATGTCAAGCAGTTCCTGATTGATGAGGGCAGATACGATGACTATCAGGAGACCGCTTTAAGATATCAAGAGTTCACCGATGGTAGTATGTATACTCTTCCTCTTGAGTACCATATTGAGATGATCTGGTACAGGAAGGACATCTTCGCTCAGTATGGACTTGATGTTCCTCAGACAATGGAGGAATGGCTTGATGTCTGTAAGACGCTCAGTGAGAATGGGATAACCCCCATAGCCGTAGATGGCGTCGACAGATGGCCTGTCCTGCGTTATATGGCAATGATTCCGTTCCGTTATTCTGGTAATGACTATATTATTGCTCTGCGTGATGGAAAAGCCTCCATGGGTGATCCGTTAGGACGTCAGGCGATAGAATTCGTCCAGGAGATAGGACAGTATTTCAACGAGGGGTTTGCCGCTACCGATTATGCGACCGCACAGAGCATGTTCCTAAATGGACAGGCTGCGATGTACTACATCGGGGACTGGGAGCAGAATGCGATGCTGGAGGCGTATGAGGCGGGCCTTGTCGATTACTTTCTGTTACCAACAGCTCCAGATGGTACGACAGGGGCGAATGAATACTGTGCAAACAGTGGTATCGGCATGGCTTTCAATGCTGAGACCTTCGATGAGAAGACAAAGGATTTCATTCTCTACGTGATTGAGAATTATGGAGAGATCTATGCTTCAAAAATGCAGATGTCTCCTCTTAAAGTGGATCTTCCGGAAGATGTGGAATTTACGGATCTTTATTACAGGATTGCAGAGGATATGGATAATTTCGGTCCAGCCTTCATGAAACCATGGGATACGTATCTTGATTCTGCGACGAATACGATCATGCAGGATAACATACTTCTCCTTGCATCAGGAGATATGAGTGCGGAAGATTTCATATCACTTATAGATTCGTCCATCGCGGCGAATGCCAATAAGTAGTTTTATTTCTCAGCCGTTCCCTTCAAAAGGGGACGGCCTGCCATAAGGGAGGAAAAATGAAAGGAATCATAAAGAATAAAGTAGCTTATCTGGTATTCCTGCTTCCTGCATTGCTGTTTTATCTTTTCGCGGTTTTCTATCCGATTATCGACTCAATAAGATTGAGTTTTGTAAGCTGGGGCGGCATAGGACCTCAGAAGTATGTTGGTTTTGATAACTACATCAGATTGTTCTCTGATTCTGTGATGTGGGAATCATTTTTCAATAATCTTGTCTATGTCGTAATTGTAGTCTCGATGCAGCTTCTTATCGGTCTCCTTTTCGCGGTTCTTCTCACTTATATGCAGAAGAATGTCACGATTGTGAAAACCCTATATTATATTCCCTGTATCATAACAACAGTAGCTGTCGGACAGATGTTTAGAAGCATGTATGCCACTCAGCCTATGGGATTGTTTAATATCGTGCTGAGTGCTCTAGGACTGGGAGATCTTGTACGTAGCTGGCTTGCCGATGTTGATACGGTCCTTGTTGCAGTATCTCTTCCTGAAGGATGGCGGTTTACCGGAATGTATATGGTCATCTATTATGCCGCTTTGATATCCATAGATACGGAAGTTTCTGAAGCTGCCATAATAGATGGGGCGAGCAAGTGGAAAACTCTTTGGAAGATAAAACTTCCGATGATAAAGCCTGTCATACTGCTTACTCTTACCATGTGTATAACGGGAGCTCTTAGAGGTTTTGATATCCCATATCTTCTTACAAATGGAGGTCCGGGAAATGCGAGTGAGCTTATGAGCACATATATGTATAAGCAGGCATTTTCCTCTCTACAGTTCGGTTATGGGAGTGCGATAGCCGTATTCATAATAGTCGAGAGCATTATTGCTGTCATAATTTTACGCCTGGTTGGAAGGAGGGGAGAGAAATGAGAGACAATGAAGTATATAAGAAGCTGGCAATCTTAAAAAAAGTGGTTTTCGCCATTGTCATAATTCTTTTCTTGCTCATTCAGGTATATCCTGTATTCTGGGTTTTTATGGCAAGTCTGAAACCTACTGTCGAACTTTCCGCATCTCCTTTTTCCCTTCCTTCTGCTCCGACTTTTGAGAATTTTATAAAGGTCATCAAAGAAGGAAAGATATGGGGATATATGATTAACAGTGTGAAAGTCACTGGAGGTTCTCTGATTCTAATCATGGCTCTCAGCTCCATGGCCGGATACGCATTATCCAAATTCGTATCGAGATTCAACAATGCCTTGTACTCGTTTTTCACATTTGGAATCATGATTCCTGTACAGATTACGCTTATTCCGCTTTTCATTTTCTACAGTCGGATGGATATTCTCAATACATCCTTTTCCCTGATCCTTCCGCAGGTCGGTTTCGCCCTTCCTTTGTCCATAATGATGTTCGTCAGCTTCTTCACATTCGTTCCGAATGAGCTGATAGAGGCTGCAACGATAGATGGTTGTACTCCATATGGTATCTTTGTAAAAATAATACTTCCTCTTGCAAAGAACACGTTTGTAACGATAGCCTCGATGTATAGTATTCTTATCTGGAACGATTTCATCTTCGCTAATACTTTTATAAGTAAGGATTCTGCGAAAACGGTGGCAATGGGGCTGAAAGATTACGTAGGTGCTTTTGGAAATGTCGACTGGGGTCTTACATTTGCGGCAATTACGATTTCCATCCTCCCTCCGATGATCGTTTATTTCGCTTTGAACAAGCATGTCACCGCTGGAATGTCCGCAGGTGCGGTAAAAGGCTGAGGAGAGGAAGGCTTTAAGACCTTTTGACCTGATAGGAGGATAGATAATCTCAATGAAAAGGATGCTGCATTTGAAGCCTGAAAGAGGATGGATGAACGATCCCAATGGGTTATGTTTTTTTAAAGGATTATTTCATGTTTTCTATCAGTGTAATCCTCATGGGCTTGATTGGGCGAGAATGCACTGGGGGCATGCGGTAAGCAGGAATCTTATTGATTGGGAATACTGCCCGATCGCACTTTATCCAGATAGATCATATGAGTGTGATGAGGATGGAGGGTGCTTCTCTGGTTCTGCCATTGTCGTCGGTGACAGACTTTTCCTTATCTATACTGCGGTAGGAGGGGGAAAGCAGAGGGTTTGTCTTGCTTATTCGGATGATGGTGTGAATTTCAAGAAGCATGATGGCAATCCTATTATTGAGAATCCCCTTTTCAGGGACTTCAGAGATCCCAAGGTATTCCTGCATGATGGAAAATATTACCTTGTAATAGGTGCTTATGACAAAACAGGAAAGGGACAGATTCTTTTATACTCTTCTTCCAATCTTCTAGAGTGGAACTATATAGGACCTCTTTTTGCTGCGGGAAAAAACATAGGAACGATGCTGGAGTGTCCGGATCTTTTCTTTTTGGATGGAAAATGGGTCCTGACGTTTTCTCCCGTGGATGAGGGGTACGACGGATATCCTGCAATGGCGGTCATTGGTGATGTTGACTTCTCGAAACCAGATTTTCTTGTTGAAAATATCATTCCTCTGGATTATGGAAAGGATTTTTATGCCACACAGACTTTTATGCATGAAGATCGTCGTATAATGTTTGCCTGGTGTGGATCCTGGCCTTGGCTTCCTGAGTTTAATGGTTTTGATAAGCATGATACATATACAGGGCATCTTTCCTTACCTAGGGAATGTCATATCAGGGATGGCAGATTTTATTCAAAGCCGGTAATGGAAGTAGAAGAACTATTTAACGGAGCAGGACGAGAAATAGAGATTTCTTCTGAGCGAGTACGGTTGGAAGTTGTCAATCGATTGCGAATAGAGAAGATGTTAGAAGGAAAAAGATCTGGAAAAATAGAGATTGGAATTTCGGAAAATCATCGTCTGATAATTGATTTCAGAGGCTCTAATGCGGTTTTTCTTTCTATGGAAGAAGGAGGAATAAAGAGTCTTTCAAATATTCCTTTCTGCAAAAGTGATAAATTCATCTTAGAAGTGTTTTATGATTGTGATACTCTTGAAGTGTTTATCAACGAAGGG
This sequence comes from uncultured Spirochaetaceae bacterium, assembly GCA_944392965.1. GTDB lineage: Bacteria > Spirochaetota > Spirochaetia > Sphaerochaetales > Sphaerochaetaceae > Ornithospirochaeta. The sequence goes on from CALXYM010000011.1 coordinate 21,351, forward strand.
GAGGCGACATATACAGAGAATATCGGGCTAGGAGAATCTTTTTCTCCTTGGATTCGGAGCTTAGAGGGTATAAACTTATTAAAAATATTTTAGAAGGAGTTTCCCATGATAGATGTTCTAGCAGTAGGCGAGATATTGATAGATTTCACTGAGAATGGATTAAGTTCTCAGGGGAATAAGGTGTTTGAAGCCAATCCTGGAGGTGCACCGGCTAATGTGCTTGCCGCATTGAGAAAACATGGAAAGAATGTAGCTCTCGTCGCAAAAGTAGGAAAGGATGGATTTGGAAAGATTCTTACCTCTGCTTTGATGGAAGCGGGGATAGATACTTCTTATGTCGCTGTTGATGAGAGTGCACCTACGACGCTTGCTTTCGTTCAGACGTTCGCGGGAGGGGAGAGGGAATTCTCTTTCTATCGTGACCAGACTGCCGATGTGATGCTTTCTAAGGAGGATGTTCCCCTGAGTGCTGTGAAAAATAGCAGGATAATCCATTTCGGATCTGTCTCTCTCAGCTCAAATCCAGCACGTGAGGCCGTCCATCATATGATTGAAGAAGCTTCGAAGATGGATAAGTTCATCTCTTTTGATCCCAATTACAGACCTCTTCTGTGGTCTGATGAGGAGGAAGCGCGAGGTGAGGTGTTCTGGGGAATATCGAAGGCGACTCTGCTTAAGATTGCCGATAATGAGATCGAGTGGCTCCTTGGAACTTCTGATTATGAGGCTGCAGCGAAGAGGCTTTTAAAAGAGAATGCCAACCTTAAAGGTATAGCGGTAACACTGGGAAAGGATGGAAGTTTCCTGATGACGGAGGATGAGATTGTCAGGGTACCTACGTTCTTGGATATCATCCCTGTGGAGAAGACCGGGGCGGGGGACACGTTCTTCGGTACTTTTCTCCTTTCCCTCCTAGATAACGGTCTCAAACTTCCAAAAGGAGAGCCTGCAAAATACGCTCTCAGGCGTGCAAATGCAGCAGCAACATTGATTACAACGAAGAAAGGTGCTCTGAAGGTGATGCCTGAAGCATTTGAGATCGATGATCTGATGAAGAGCTTTCCATTATAAGGTTTTAAATCTTTTTCCAGAGAGTAAAAAAAAGAACCCCTTTTTTTAGAGGCATTTTCGTTTTTATCTAAAAGGCCTCTAAAAGAGAGCTACCTTAATTAAATAGTCTCTAAATAATTTTGGGTAGCTCAGCAAAGGGGGTGTAGCCAAATATAAGGCTACAGACTCAGAATAACAGCAATTTCAATATTTTACAAATAAAAAGTATAAAATTCTTTTACTGTAATTAATTATCAGGATTCTTCTCTAATTTAGAAAAAGACCGCTATATCTAGTGCTTATAGATGCTCAATATGTTTTCGAGGTAGTTTATAAGCCGTCTTTTATAGTTTTCCGGGCTTATAACCTCCACGCTCGTACCACTTTGGATTATTCTGAGCATGAGTTCTATTGAATTCTCCGCATCGAAAGAGGCTATAAGTTCTCCTTTTTCATTCTTTCTGAGCTCAGGCTTCCCATGGATTATCGTGGAAAAGCTGTTAAGAGCTGATTTCTCCCGTATTTTCAGCGTGAGAGGAATCATGTCGATTGCGTCATATCCCTTTTCTTCTCTCTTTTTAAATGGTTTCAAATTATCTGGGATCGTATATGTCTCATCGAGCATGACAGCATCGGTCATGCTTGCGATATCCAGTGTCACGATATCCATCGTATGACGAAGCCTTCCTGTCACCGTGATAGGACGGCGGCCCTCTTTCTCATCTTTAAAGCCTATGAAGTAGGGGGCTATCTCAATTTCTTCGCTTCCACTCGTAATCCTCGCGATATGACCGCTTATCCAGCAGTCGATGAGAACCTCCAGTATCTTATTGAACACCATGGACTGTCCCATGTTGTTCTTAAGTCCTTCATCGATCTTGTCTGCCAGGGCGAATATGTTGGCACTGACTTTTGGAGCATAGGAACTCATATTCATGGCAATCTTCCTGAGCCCTGATGCCAGATGCGGATTCTGTATCTCTATGTTCGAAGCAAGAAGCTCTGCGCTCATGTTGAAAGCCAGGGACTCATAGACGCTGAGAGCCTCGGGGCCTTCATCCTCTTTCGCCTTTATCTTGATGAGGCTGTTCTCCTCATACAGGTCTATTTTCTTGGAGAGGTCTTCGACATAACGGGAGATGGTTGAGCGATGCACGCCCAGTCTCCTGGCAATTTCCGCTCTTCTCATCCCCTCAGGATGGCTTCTTAATAACAGTTCGAGTTGTGCGACCCTTTCTCCTTTCATCTCTCAGCTCCTTTTACTTAGGATAACAGAAAAAAGAGGATTATGCGAACTTTGTTGCATTTTGTTTTATTTTTGTCTTATTGCTTTTCCTCATCCTTTGATGGATAATCATTTTCATGCAGGAAGAATTGGATGCTCTTGAGATAAAGGTCAGTTATTTAGAGCTCAAATGTGATGAGCTGAATGAGGTCATAGTCGAGCAGGACAGGGCCATAAGCAAGATGAGGGCACAGCTTGAAGCTCTAGAGAAGAAGGTCATAGATCTGGAAGAGGAGGCCGGTCAGGACAGGCCCAACCGTAAGCCTCCACATTACTAATTTTTCTTATACCAGTAGGAGTTTGCTTCAAAGACGATCTTATCGTCAGCTTTTTTCCTGATTCTGTGAACAAGGGATAGATTACCTCCATCCTTCTGTGTTATCGCGGTCTCTACTGCGACCTCCTCGTTTTCAAAGGTCTGGCTCTCCCACTGCACGTCTATCGTCTTTATCCCGTATCCGATAGGAATCTCATCGGGAAGTGCTTCGCAGAGCCAGTTTATATAAACAACGTTGTTCACATGGTTGTTGATGTCTATGTCGAAATAATTCGGACAGAATGTCCTTTCTTCAAAGATCTCAATCTTCTCCACATCATCGTATTTCATGATCTTTCCTATGTCAGGATTGTGGAATTTAGACTCATCCTGCAGATTGAACATCGGCTCGATCAGTTTTGGGGGAAGAGGCCTTTTCCTAACGATATCCATGAGAACCCAGTGCGTCATGGCGTTCATCACTATTTCTCCTTTCTCATCCCTGGCCATTACCACACGTGGACAGTATAGCTTGTAACCCTTCTGTGGAAATGTCTCGAATGTAAGGCGCTCCCTCCATTTTGGAATCCTCGCAAAGTCCATCCTCGTCCTAACGATCACCCAGGTCCTCTGGTCCCGTTCACTCATCTCCGCAATTCCCAGTCCAAGCTGGGTCGCATGCTCTCCCGCAACTTCCTGGCTGGAAGAAAAGAAGAAGGGCAGGGTGGCATCATAGAACCTGTCAGTATCTGCTGCGCGCAGTGATATCTCCTCTATTCCGATGTTGTCTTCTGTGATTATCATCTAGTCCTCCGAATCAGATTTATAGAATCTCAGTATCGAACGGCCGTATTTCCTTTCTTCCTGGAATGTCCAGCCTTCAATCTCCCCGCTCCAGAGCTCTCTCTCCTCCTCCGGGTAGTGTATTATGAAGAGTCCTCCCGCTTTCAGGAGTTTCTTTCTTGCTATCTTCCTTGCAAGCTCGACCTTCTTCTCCATGTTGAATGGTGGATCTGCATAGATTATGGAATACCTCATCGGGGCAAGCTCCAGGAATCTCATCACATCCATCATGAAGAGCTTCTTCTCTTCTTTTACAAAGGAAAGGTTCTTCTCAATTGTTTCCTTTTTGCCCCTGTCCATCTCGACAAGGTGTATGGGCTCGGCACCCCTGCTTGCCGCTTCTATTGCGACACAGCCACTGCCTGAGAATAGATCTAGGAAACTGTCCCCGTCCAACGGTCCCAGATGTGCGAAAAGGGATTCCCTCATCCTGTCCATGGCAGGGCGGATGACACCTTTGGGACATTCGATGTTTCTTCTTACGTATTTTCCACCTGTAATGCGCATGATTAAAAAATATTCCCTTTGCTGTGTTTTCTCAAGATGGCATTCTCCGCTTTTATGAGGCCTTTATCCTCTCTTGCGATCTTTTCCGCCTCTTCTTTTGCAAGTGCTATCAGATCCGTATCTTTGACGAGGGATGCAAACTTGAGTTTCAGAAATCCGGACTGTCTGAGTCCTGAAATCTCCCCAGGGCCTCTTATCTCAAGATCCTTTTCTGCTATCAGAAAGCCGTCATTCGTCTGCTTCATCACCCTCAGCCTCTCTTTTGCATCTGCTGATATCCCATCCGAATACACGAGAAAACAGTATGATGGCAGCGTTGAACGACCGACCCTTCCCCTTAGCTGATGAAGGGCGGCAAGCCCGAAACGGTCGGCATGTTCAATGACCATGCATGTCGCATTAGGTATGTCGATTCCTACTTCTATCACGCTTGTCGCGACGAGGTAGGTATATTCTCCAGCACGGAAGCGGTTCAGGATGTCTATTTTCTCATCATCCTTCAGATGCGAGTGCACCATCATGGACTTGTATCCGGGATAGATGGCTTTAAGTTCCTCGTACATTCTTTCCACCGCTTTTATGCTGCCCTCCTCATCCTCCTCGATCCTGGGATAGACGAAGTATGCCTGATGACCTCTTCTGAATTCCACCTCAATTGCTTTGAACATGTCGTTTCTTTTCTTTTCCGATACAAGATAGGTGGTGATGGGAAGTCTTCCGTTCGGCTTCGTTTTTATTACGGAAAGATCCAGGTTTGAAAAGAGTGTCAGAGCAAGGCTTCTTGGAATAGGGGTTGCCGTCATGTTCAGCACGTTCGGCTCCTTTGCCTTTTTAGTAAGCAGGCTTCTCTGTTCTACGCCGAAACGGTGCTGCTCGTCTATTATCACGTAACGCAGGTTCTTGAATACTACGTCATCAGTAAAGAGGGAGTGTGTTCCAATTGCGAGATCCACATTCCCATCTTTCAGTGCTTTGAGAAGCAGGGTCCTTCCTTTTTGTGATATGGCACCTGTGAGGTAGCATATTCTCACTCCAAGCGGTTCAAGGAGGCTTGCAGCGTTTTCCGCATGCTGTTTTGCAAGAAGCTCAGTTGGTGCCATGAATGCCACCTGTGCCCCTTTTGCTATCTCATGCAGGGCGCTGAGCCATGCGACAAGGGTCTTTCCTGATCCCACATCCCCCTCAAGAAGGCGATTCATCGGGACATCTGAGTCCAGATCCATTCTAATGTCATCCAGAGCTCTTTTCTGATCTTCTGTAAGAGAGAAGGGAAGAGATGCGATCAGTTTTCTTTCCAGTCCGGTTATCACGCTGGGCCTTTTTCCCGTGTATCTTCTCTCTCTCACGTTATCAAGTTCCAGGTAAAAAAGTTCTGTGAATGCAAGTGTCATTCTGGCCCTTTCCACGTCTTCAATCACTCTCGGATGATGCAGACGAAGATAGGCATCTTTCTGGTGAAGGAGTCCAAGGCGTTCATAGAATGGAAGGGGAAGTTCATCCTCAATCGGAGAGAGGGCATTCAAGGCATAATCAACAGCTCCTCTCACTGTTTTCTGTGAAAGGTTTCCACTCAGTGGATAGACGGGAAGAATGCGTCCAAATCCCAGTTCCTCAGGGTGTGTCTTTATCTCAAACGCACCTGCGCGATATACGCCCTTTGTCTTGCTGACGCTTGCGCTTATATAATACTCATCTCCTATATGGAGACTCTTGTCGAGAAATTCTCTGTTGAAGCAATATAGTTCCAAAGGACTGCCATCGTCATCCCTTGCCTCTATTTTCAATATTCTTCCACCTCTTTTGGAAGGGATGAAATCCTTTCTTATTATTCTTATCCGGCAGTATATGGTAGTATTGTCGACGCTTAAGGATCTGAGTCGTCTCTCACTCCTTCTGTCCTCATAGTCCCTTGGCATCAGGGATATCATATCGGAGAGAGTGGATACTCCGAGGTTTGAGAAATCAGTTTTTGCCGCCTTTCCTATCCTCGGGATCTCTAAGATGCTCTCAGATCCTTTTTTCATATCAGAAAGGAATCCTTGATGCCATCATGTAGGCGAAGTTGAATATGTATTTTAAGACGAAATAGAGGACTATGAAGATCAGCAGTGTGATGAGGTTCACGGTACTCTGTTTTACATAGCGGTTACGGAAGAACGTCCTCTGTACCCATGCTGCGATAGGATCTGCGAATCCTCCTATGCGGCTCATTGCCACAGAGAAGTTCGAATTGGTCATGAATGAGGCGATCGTCTTCATTACAAGGAGTATGAATCCGAATGTGAAGAATATCGAGACTCCATAGCTCCAGAATGCGCTTATGAAAAGGCATACGATGAGCGAGAGCGACATCATACCATATGTCCCGTATATCTGGAACACGGATTGAACCACCGAAAGCAGGCCTATCCCGATGATCGGTGAGAAGTCCAGCATTCCGGCCCTGAAATGCCGGGAACGGAACATGTTGAGATATGGATCCACGATTCTTGCGAGGTAGTAGGTGAATGATCCCACTCGAGGAAACGGATTGATCCAGGAAACGAGGATTCTTATCCAGATTATAAAGGAATATATGCTTAACAGTCTTGCTATGAAAAGTGCTATAGTCGCCATTTGAGTCTCCAATAGAAAGAAGTTAATAAACTCTCACGCTTTCGACAACCGGAAGCTCCTTAAGCTCCTTCATCCCATCGCTTGAGTACTCCATGTACATGTCATAGTTCAACTTCAGTCCGACCTTGTCCTCCTCGATCTCGAGGGACACTGGGATATCTCCTTTGTTACCCTCAAGCGTCCTCTTCAGCTCCTCGATGTTCCCTCTTTCCATGATCTTCGCCTTCCTCAGCACGATGGCAATCCTTGCTATGTTCTCCGGGCTAAGGGCATCTGGGGCGCATACCTCATCTATGGCGAAGCTAAGACCGTTCTCACGGGCGGAGAAAGTACCTTTGAAGCCGTAAACGTTGTTCTCTTCCAGCATGTTCTCAAAGCGTTCGAATGTCTTAGGAAAACAGACGGCCTCAATCTCTCCCTCCCTCGTCTGCAAGGTATAGATGCCCATCTTCTTGTCTCCTTTTGTCTTTAAGACCTTCTTCGCTATTACAAGAGCGATGAGTGCCTCGCTCTTGGAAAGAGGAATATCCTCCTGCTGGTCTAAGCGTATTCTCACACACTCCTTTATCTTCTCTTCATAACTGTCAAGCGGATGGCCTGAGATGTAGAATCCGAGCATTTCCTTCTCAATCTTGAGCTTCTCTTCCTTCGTCCAGTCATCGACATATCTCATCGTGAACTCATTCATGGCCTCATCCTCATCCCCGAAGAGGGACATCTGACCACCTGCGGTAAGATCCCTTGTGGCCTTTCCATAATTGAGTGCTTCTTCCAGATTCGCCATGAGTGTTGCCCTGTTCTCCCCGAGCTCATCGAAACATCCGGCTTTTATCAATGATTCACAGAGTCGGGAGGAGGGGGCTTCTGGAAGACGGGTTATGAAGTTGATGAAGTCCTTGTAAGGGCCGTTCTCGGTTCTTTCCTTGACTATCATCTGACAGACAGCCTCTCCGACGTTCCTTACTCCTGATAGTCCGTATACGATGTCTCCCTCTGATACTCCGAAGTCCTTATAGGAACGGTTTATCGATGGAGGAAGTATCTTTATGCCCATCTGTGGTGCGAGGTTGAGATACTCGGTGAATTTGTTCGGGTTGTTCTTCTCATTTGTAAGGTTCGCGGCAAGGAATTCGGCAGGGTAGTTCGCCTTTAAATATGCCGTCTGGTAAGCGACGATGGAGTACGCAACCGCATGGCTCTTGTTAAAGCCGTAACCTGCAAATGGTTCGAGGATGTGGAATATCTCCTCCGCATGTTCTGCCGTATAGCCACGCTTAACAGCCCCCTCACGGAATTTCACGAGCTCCTCGGCAAGTTTCTCCGCCTGCTTCTTACCCATGATCCTTCTTAGGATGTCTGCCTGTCCAAGGGAGTATCCCGCGATGATCTGTGCTACCTGCATTACCTGTTCCTGATAGACGATGACCCCGTACGTGTTTTTCAGTACTGATTCCAGACTGGGATCAGGATATTTAATCGGAATGACTCCATTCTTACTGTCTATGTACTGGTCGATGAACTGCATGGGGCCCGGACGGTATAGGGCGTTGAGGGCGACAAGGTCTTCTATGTTCGACGGCTTTGCACGTTTGAGTATCCTTCTCATGCCCTGACTCTCAAACTGGAATACGCACGCACTGTCTCCATCGGAGAGCATCTGGAATGTCTTCTTATCAAGTTCATCTATCTTATTGATGTCAAAATCAGGTTCCTTCATTCTCACAAGATCGACCGCGTGCTTGATGAGTGTCAGGGTCTTAAGCCCCAGGAAGTCCATCTTTACAAGACCGCAATCCTCGATCTGTTTCATCGTGTACTGTGTTGCGATGGCTCCTGTAGCCTTATCTGCACAGAAGAGCGGGACGTATTTCTCAAGATCCTCCCTTCCTATTACCACACCTGCGGCATGGAGGCTGGTATGGCGGTGAAGGCCTTCAAGTTTCATTGCCGTTTCAAACAGTTCTGCGTATATTCCACCTCTCTTCTGATATTCCTTTAGTCTGGGTTCCTCATCAAGAGCTTTTCTGATTGTCATCTTCGGCTCATCAGGGATGAAGGAACAGATCTTGTTCGATTCGTCATACGGGATGTCCAAAACCCTTGCGACATCCTTTACGGCCTGTTTTGCCTTGAGTGTTCCGAATGTGACGATCTGTCCGACCCTGTTCTTGCCGTAGTGCTCGGTCACATAGTCGATTACCTCGCCGCGGCGTTCGAAGCAGAAGTCGATGTCGAAATCCGGCATGCTTACACGTTCTATGTTCAAGAACCTCTCGAACAGGAGAGAGTATTTCATTGGTTCGACATCCGTGATCGTGATCGCGTATGCGACAAGGCTTCCTGCGCCCGAGCCCCTTCCAGGACCTACCGGGATGTCATGTGCCTTCGCCCATGCTATGTAGTCCCTTACGATCAGGAAGTAACCAGGGAAGTCCATCTTTATGATTACAGAGAGCTCATAGTCGAGTCTGGACTGCAGTTCCCTCGTAACAGTCTCATACCTCTTTTTAAGGCCGTCGTTTGCTAAATATACAAGGTACTCGGCCTCGCTCTTGAAAGGTTCGGGAATGTCGCATTTTGGCAGTATTGGCCCGGGAAAGTTGATTTCGATATTACACTGTTCTGCGAGTCGTACCGTATTCTCCAACGCCTCCGGACACCATGAGAAGAGTTCTTCCATCTCCTCGGGTGTCTTGAAATAGAACTCCTGATTTGGAAACCTCATCCTGTTCTCCTCGTTCTTCTTGGAGTTCGTTCCAATGCAGAGCAGGGTGTCTTGTGCGTTGGCATCCTCTTTCTCTATGTAATGGATATCATTGGTACATATGATGGGGACATCCATCTCATGTGCAAGTTCCACAAGAATCGGATTTGTATATTTCTGTTCTACGAGACCATGATCCTGCAACTCTATGTAATAGCGGCCCGGGAATATCTTCTTGAACCAGGCGACTCTTTTCTTTGCCTCCTCATAGTTTTTCCTGGCCTGTTCCTCGAAAGGCGGAGTAAAAGGTACACCTCTCTGCTGCGGTGTCATGAGGATCTGGAGTATCTCTCCTGCCAGACAAGCGGATGTGCAGATCAGATCTTCGCTGTGCTTCTCAAGGCTCTCATCATCTATTCTCGGTTTTGAGTAATAGCCTTCCTTGTATGCGATCGCATTGAGTTCCATCAGGTTATGATAGCCCTTGTCACTGGTGGCAAGGAGTATCAGGTGGTAGTATTTGCTGCCACTGTCTGTGCTCTTTGCCCTCCTGTCCTTCGGATTGACATAGAACTCACATCCGATTATCGGCTTTATACCGTTTGCCCGGCATTCATTATAGAAATATATCGCACCGAACATGTTTCCATGATCCGTGATGGCAAGGGAGTCCATTCCACAGGCTTTCGCCTTTTTCACATATGCGGAGATCGAAGCCGCTCCATCAAGAAGGGAAAAGTCCGTGTGGTTGTGCAGATGTACGAATTTGCTCATTTTTCTCCTTATAAGCTCGTGTTTGCCTCATCAAGGGAGGCTGCTGTCAACGCGTTTATGTTCAGGTCGTTTATTATCTCTTTTATTATACCCCTCGTCCTGATCTTCTGCAGGGGTGAGATCGATGGAAATGTCGCCATTCCCATTTCGATTATAGCATCCTCAATGCTCTGGCTCTCACTCTGGTCAAGGGGGAATCTGGCACTTGAGAATATGTTGTCGAGATCATGGCTTGCAATGAACCCGAGGTTCGGATAGGTTATCGCGATGCGTGCGTCATTGAAGTTGTCCTGATCGGGATTGCCTGATATCGCGATCGATACCGAGTTCTCCTGATCCTGGAAGAATGATCCCTCCTGGAAGAATTTCTGATAGCTCCTCTCATAGAGGTTTATCCTTATCCTCGATACCAGAGCCCTTTCCGGCAGGTTCAGTTTGCCTCCCTTGTCATAGATCGTCATCAGGGGAAACCATTTTGAGTGCATTCTCTTCTTTTTCATGTAACGCACCTCGCAGGATGCGTCGAATAGGCTGAGAGTGCCTGGAAGCGATGATCGGAAATCCGTGGTGCAGAGACTTCCTCCGAGCGTTATCCTCCCTGTTACGATGTTCCCTCCGAAGCTCTGTATCGTTTTGATGAGTATCTTCGGCAGGATCGTTCTCCCTGTTGAGACCACTTCATAGAGATTCACCATCGCTCCAAACTCGGCGATGCGGTCATTACGCTGGAATCGATGAAGCTCCTCGATCGTGCCAAGATATATTATCTCGTCGTTCGTGGTGCTGCTTGGATAGAAATCTCTCCGGCTCATTATGTATGTGCCCCCCGCCCATAACGATGAAGTGGGGTAGTGCTGGATTATGGAAGAGTATTCACTCAGATTTGACGGGGTATGGATATTGGGTGATCTAAGACCTTCGAGCATGTCTCTTCCTCCTGATCTCGCTTGCTGCCTGAACGATTCTTATTACGTCTCCTGCTTCCAAGCAGTGGCATTTCAGGCTTTCCATCTCCCTTATCACATCCTCCCTGCTGGTGAGGTTGCTTGAAAGGAGGGATTCAATTAAAAGTGTTCTCGCGTTATAACACGATTGGCATGGTCTGAGATGCGTGAGATCGTATGCCTTCTCTATGTCCTTCGCATTCTTCGTTTTAGCATATCCCTCGAAAGTTATTATCGTCTTTCCTCTGATTTCAAATGCTGGGATAAGGCAGCTTAATACCGCCTTGCCATCCATGAGGACGACGCAGAGGCCGCACATCTGTCCATTGCAGTGGCTGCTGATCGAGGCATTCTGGATATCCTCTGCGAGTATCAGCGAAAGCGGTTTATTTGAGTTGAGGGAAAGCGAGAGGGCCTTCCCGTCGATGACACAGTCAATTTTCATCGCCTTTCCTCCTTAAATGAAGAATATCCTCTGCACTTATGGGCAGTGTCACCCTTTTCCCAATGGCCTGTTCCAGCGCCGATGAGAGGCTGCTGATGACGATGGCTTTTGTTACGGAGACGACTGAGGCGATTCCCTCGGCATCCCTTCTGACGAAGGAGATGTTTATCCTGAGACTGCTGTCTATCTCCATTCCACATTCGATGAGTGTCCTGAGTATCAGCTGCTTGATTGATGAGGTGAGGATTGCACTGTCCGCAATCAGGCCGACACTGTATTCTGCCCATACCTCCTTCACTTTTGGTGAAAAGGATGTCTCTGGCAGCATTACCTCGATCGCCATTGCCGCATATGCGCTCTCATCGAACTCACAGGGGAAGAACCTGTTCTCCACGTCGAAGGTGATGGCGATAGGAAGCTTCTCTGTTTCTTTCAGGCTTTTCAGTTTCCTAGCATTCGTCTGCAGCTGCTTTGAGAAACTGCATATAAAGCGGGAGAGAATCTTCGGTCCTGAGTCTATTGTGCTATGGTCGTTGTTTGAAAAAAGGACACTGTCCTCACTTGGCAGTTCAAGTTCCTCTTTCAGGATCTTCTTCCAGAAATTCACAGCCGTTCCCCTGCTGTAGGCGGAGGTGTCGACGACGATAGCCCCCCTCTGGGTATACGTCAGTTTCGCCTGATATTCATGCTCAGTTACAAAGGAGGTGGAGAATCCTGCAATCCCGGTTCCGGCTGCGATTCCGATTCCTTTTGTATATCCGAGCAGGGAAGGGTTACTTCGTCCAAGGTCATTGGAACTCCACTTCCTGCTGAATGATGATTTCATCGCGATATCCGTAAGTAGCCGCTTTATATCCCCCATCTGTGTCGCCGGCAGATAGTCAGTGAACTTCCTCTTATCCTTTAGTGCCCACAGCCTGAACTCGTATGGGCTCATCCCGATCTCTTTTGCGAGGACTGAGCTATGATATTCCGTTGCTGCAAGGGCTTCTGAATATCCCATGCTCGAATATATGAAAGAGGGGAAATTAAAGCTTTTCTCAATCTTTATTGAAGCCTTGAAAGCCTGTAGCGGATAACTTGGAATGATTCCCGTCATCGCATGACGCTCTACCTCTCTCTCCAGCATCTGATAGGCTCCGATGTCCAACGTATGTACGACCTCTTCAGCTATCGGCCTAAGATCATTATTGAGATATGTGATCCTCTTTGTCTTGATGGCTCCTCTGCGGTTTATTGCTCTTGTTTTTATCTCCACGGGACATTTCATGCTTAATGACGCGCTTGCCGTTATCGAGGCTATGATCGCAGGGTAGAAAAGGTATTCATCCGAAGTCTCGGAATACTGGCTCGTGTGTATGATTATCTTTCTCCTGTCGAATCCTGTAACCCTTGCCACCGTATCGGCAACCAGCTTTGGATACTGGGTGGGGACCATCACATGCAGACTTGATCCCTCACTCCAGCATGTCGCGCTGAAAAATGTGAAAGATGTGTATTTGATCGGGTCGAGGCTGAATGTGGTGCTGACCTTCTTGTATTCATGTATGATTACCTCTTCCTCCTCCTCTGTCTTTTCCTCTTCTGCTGCGACTTCCTCTTTCTCTGTATCTTCCTTCTCTTCTCCCTCTCCGCTCTTCTCCTCATCGGCCTCTGCAGCCTTTTCCTCTTTTTCTTCCTCTTTTATTACGCTTTCAGCAGGTTTTTCTCTTTTTATCGTCTCCTTCCATCCGAGTCGGAAATCCTCGATGTTTCCCCAGCCGTAATCCTCCTGATAAAGGCTGGCCTCTTCGCTTATCTCCTCCTCGCCCGTTTCAATGGCTATCTCCCTTCTTGCGATTGCAGCACTTTCATAATCAGGGGCAATGACTGCTACTATTGGCTCCTCTTCATACATGACGGCATCCTTTGCCATCACGGGCATCTGGGAGCCTGCGAACTCTAGCAGGTTCTCCCCCTGCAGGCTCTCAGCTCTCAGGATGAAGTATTTCTGATTCAGTTCGGGAATCTTTATTTCCTTTATTTTCCTGCCAACTTCTGAAGATGTGTAGATTAAGCCATAGCGCATGTTCAGTCTTGGGACGTTTGTTTTATCAGCCATGTAAATTAAGATAGCATAAGAGAGGGCATTTCACAATAAAATGAGCGTTATGCTGACAGGCTGAAAAGAAAAAACAACCGTTCTCAATAAAGAAAAATACGGTCTTCTATGCTATAGTGAAAACATGAATGTAAGAAGTGAGATGGAAAAGCTCGTTAAGACGCTTTCCGAATATCAGAGGGCGTATTATGTGGATTCTAAACCACTGGTCAGCGATATGGAGTATGACAGGCTTTATGATGAGCTTGTCCGTCTTGAGAAGGAGCATCCCGATCTGGTTCTTCCTGATAGTCCTACCCGACGCGTCGGTTCCGATCTCAGCAATGATTTTCCCGAATTTCGACATACCATTCCCGTTCTTTCTCTCGATAAGGCATATAGCCGGGATGAGGTGATCTCTTTCATGGATAAGACGATAGCAAAGGAACAGAGGAATCTGAGTTTCGTTGCAGAGGAGAAGATCGATGGTATCTCAATGGTTCTGTATTACGAGAAGGGAATCCTGGTCCGTGGCGTTACCAGAGGAAACGGGGAGATTGGAAATGATGTCACCCAGAATATAAAAACGATTGGTTCCATTCCTCTTCGCCTGAGCGAGGATATTGATATAGCAGTCAGAGGAGAGGTCTTTCTTTCGAAGGAGGCTTTCTTAGAGGTCAACAGCAGGCTCGATGAGGATAAGAAGGCGGCGAATCCTCGAAATCTCGCTGCCGGGACTGTGAGAAGGCAGAAGAGCTCAGAGGCAGCGTCCGTCCCGTTGGATATTTTCTGTTACGAGGGATTCTGGAAGGAAGGAGAGAATACTCCTGAGAGCCATCTTGAAATCCTGAGCTATTTAAAGCATCTCGGATTCAAAATAAATCCTCATCTGGCATGTTTTTCAGAAAGCAAGGAAAAGAGTGAGGCAATGCTCCGTTCTGCAGGTCTGGAGGGAAGGTCCTATTCCTTTTCTGAGATGCAGGATTACATAGATTTCAAAACCGGTGAACGTAAAGGCCTTAAGTATGAGATAGATGGTCTTGTGTTCAAGGTCAATGAGATCCGTGTCCGTGAGAGGCTCGGCTATACCGAGCATCATCCCCGATGGGCCATCGCATATAAGTTTGAATCTCCTCAGGCAGTGAGCAAGCTGTTGTCTATCAGCGTACAGGTAGGACGTACCGGGCGTATCACACCAGTTGCAGAACTTGAGCCGGTTGCACTTGGCGGTTCTACGATAAGGCGTGCGACACTACATAATCAAGAGTACATAGATAATCTTGAACTTGCCATCGGTGATACCGTCTCTATCGTAAAACGGGGAGATGTTATTCCCCAGGTAGAGGATGTGATAGAAAAGAACGAGGAAGGCAATACCGTCTATAAGATTGATATGCACTGCCCCTGCTGTCATAGTGTACTGGAAAAAGATGGAGCTCATCTTTTCTGCCGTAATCCCGAGTGCCCAGAGCAGCAGCTTGGGGCGTTGACGTTCTTCTCTTCCCGGACACAGATGGATATTGAGACTCTAGGGCCTAAGACGATAAAGATATTCTATGATGCAGGGCTTCTGAGAAAGGTTGAGGATATCTACACCGCAAATTACGCATCACTTCTTGGAACAAGGGGGATTGGAGAAAAGACAGTAAGTGCGATTGTTGAGTCTGTCAATGAGTCAAAGAACCGCCCCTTCAAAACAGTCCTCTCTTCCCTTGGAATAAGTGAGGTTGGAAAGAAGAGCGCGGAGATTTTAGTATCAGGTGGCTTTGATTCCTTTGAACGGCTGAAAACTGCCAAGGAAGAGGAGCTCATGGCGATAGACGGCATCGGAGAGAAGATGGCCCGTATAATCGTCGAGAGCTTTAAAAATCCTCAACTGCTTGAGACTGTCGAGAAACTTGGCAAGGCTGGTCTTCATATGAGTGTCTCTGATGATGGGCAGGATAGCACGGAGTCTTATGAGCAGAGCTTTGCCGGAACACTCTGGTGCGTGACTGGTTCCTTTAAGAACTTCAATCCCCGGTCAAAGGCAATGGAGGAGGTTGAGAAGAGGGGAGGGAGGACGACTACGAGTGTCAGTGGTAAGACGACGCACCTTCTTGCAGGAACGGGCGGGGGAGGAAAACTGAAAGATGCTGAGCGTCTTGGAGTTAAGATCGTCAGCGAGGAGGAATTTTTAAGAATGCTTGGAAAAGGTGAGGAAAAAAGTGCTGAAAAAGAAGGACAGCTTGAGCTTTTCTGAGCATTGTTGTATTTTGGCCTCAAGAATAATAGTTATGGAGGACGCCCATGAATGAATTAGCGAAAGAACTGAATGATGTTCTTGATAAGAGTGTGGTTTCTTCTTTTCTCTCTCCATTAGGAAGGAGGATGTATTTTCCTAAAGGCATCGTAGCACAGAGTGCGGAAGCTGGAGAGAAGGCAAAGAAGTATAACGCTACCGTTGGCCTTGCTACGAAGGGTGGGGAACCCATGCACCTCAGTGATATCTACAGCCGTTTTGAAGAAGGCGTTTACCAGCCGAAGGAGATTTTCAATTATGCTCCAGGTGGAGGTGACAAGGCTTTAAGGGCGCTCTGGAAGGAAGAGATGATAAAGAAGAATCCCTCTCTTGAGGGAAAGAGCTTCTCTTCTCCCCTTGTAACTTCCGGTCTGACACATGCGATAAGCATCGCTGCTCAGATGTTCATCGCAGAGGGCGATGAGGTCGTCTGTCCTGATCTTTTCTGGGATAACTATGATTTGATATTCACCGATCTTGTGGATGCTAAGATCATTCCATTCGATTTCTTCAAAGATGGAGGCTTCAACATCGATGGAATGAAGAAGGCTCTCCTTAGTGCAAGAAAGGATACTGTCCGTCTGATACTGAATTTCCCTAACAATCCTACAGGGTACACTCCGACGCATGAAGAGGCGATGATGATCGTCTCTGCTCTGAAAGAGGTCGCAAAGGAGAAGAAGATCCTCGTAATAGTAGATGATGCCTATTTCGGACTCTTTTATGAGAATGAGACTGAGAAGCAGTCCCTTTTCACATATCTCTGTGATCTTGATGAGAACATCTTCGCCATAAAAGGAGATGCCGCGACGAAAGAGGAGATGGTATGGGGATTCAGAATCGGATTCATCACATATGGGGGCAAAGGGCTTACCGATGAGGTCTATCAGGCTCTTACCAATAAGACGCTCGGTGCGATAAGATGTACGGTTTCCAACTGTGACAGGCCGGGACAGACACTCCTTCTTGATGCGATGAAGAATGGAAAGCACCGTGACGATGACAAGGATAAGCTCTTCAAGGAGATGAATCTCCGTTATGATATATTCAAAAAGGAACTTGAGAAATACAAGGACAGTACACTGCTCCGTCCATATCCGTTCAATTCCGGATATTTCATGGCGTTTGATACTCTCGGCCACAGTGCAGAGGCACTTCGCCGCTATCTCCTTGATGAGTACGGAGTAGGTGCTGTGAACATCTTTGATCGCACATTCCGTGTCGCATACTGTTCCGTAGAGCCTGAGAAGATCAAGGATCTGGTTGCCCTGATTTACAAGGCCGCAGGTGAGATATGGACCTGAAAGTGAAGATATACCTTACCGATGACGGGGGAGAGAAATTCATGGGGATCGGGGTCATCTGGCTTCTTGAAGAAATTGGGAAGGCCGGTTCCCTCAGAAAGGCTGCTATCAATCTCGGTATATCCTATACCAAGAGCTATGCCATGCTCTCAAGGGCGGAGGAGAACCTCGCTTTTCCCCTTGTCGAGAGGAGAAAGGGGGGCTCGAACCATGAGGGGGCGGTTCTGACTGAGAAAGCTAAGGAATTTATTAAGCTCTATTGGGATTTCCAATCTAGGGCGAAAGAGAGGGTGGAGGAGGAATTTGAGGACTTCAAAAAGTCCCTTTCCAGCCTTTATAAGGAGGATTATGATGGCTCAATATGATTTCACTGTCGAAAAACTTGGAGAAGCGAAGCTCAACTCTCCGATAAGAATGGGAACCAAGCAAGGAGACGGGATATCCGATTATGTCTCCGATGATGACAGAATTCTCTATGATCTCGATACTGAGGTCGTCGGAGGTAAGACCGTTCCAAAGAATTCCGATTCTCTGGAACTTGCAGGGCCAAGGGAGAAGATATACTTCAATCCAAGTCATGTTCATGCCGCAATCTGTACATGTGGTGGTATCTGCCCTGGATTGAATAACGTCATAAGGGCGGTTGTCCGCTGCCTGTGGTATCGTTACGGGGTAAGAAGGATTTCCGGAATCCAGTATGGGTACCTTGGACTTCTGGAGAACTCTCCATGGCCTCTCATTCCGCTTGATCCGGATGTTGTCGATGATATCCAGGAAAAAGGTGGTACGATCCTCGGTTCTGCAAGAGGTGGTGGAAAGCAGGTTGAGGAGATCGTGGATTCTCTTGAAAGGCTGAACATCAACATCCTTATCTCAATCGGAGGAGATGGAACTCTCCGCGGTGCATATGATATCGGAGAGGAGATTAAAAAGAGGGGGCTCAAGATCGCAGTTGTCGGTGTTCCGAAAACGATTGATAACGACCTCTCGTTCATCGATTCTTCCTTTGGCTTCGATACTGCAGTTGCAAGTGCTGTTCCTTCCGTGCGTGGTGCTCACGTTGAGGCAAAGAACAGTATTAATGGAATCGGACTTGTAAAGGTCATGGGTAGGGAATCCGGATTCATCGCGGCTTCCACAGCTCTTGCCCAGTCTGATGTCAATTTCTGTCTTATTCCTGAATCTCCGTTTGATCTCACGGGTCCAAACGGCTTCTTCGAGCACCTCAAGAACAGAATTCTTGACAGAGGCCACGCAGTCATCCTTGTAGCAGAGGGAGCGGGGCAGAACCTTGTACCTCCTACGGGAAAGGTTGACGCTTCAGGTAATAAGAAATATCAGGATATCGGACTCTTTTTGAAGGATGAGATTGGAAAGTATTTTGCAGAGCAGGGTATCCCTACATCGATAAAATACATCGATCCCTCTTATATAATCCGTTCAACTCCTGCAAACAGCTATGATTCAATTTACTGTGCCCGTCTGGGAGCCCATGCGGTACACGCTGCAATGGCAGGAAAGACGCAGTGCATAGCATCCAGGGTGAACAACCAGTTCGTATATCTGCCGATAAAGGTTGCCGTCTCAAAGCGCAGTCATGTTGAGATCGAAGGTTCTCTCTGGCGCGATGTTCTTGAGAATACGAGACAGCCATACAGCATGCTTAATTCACAGCATTAACCTCTAAGGGACGTTGCTTCAAGGCACGTCCCTTTTTTTCAAAGGATGTGACCTTTCCTGTATTCTTTCGGGGTCATTCCTGTAAGTAGTTTGAACTGATGGGAGAACGTGTAAAGGTCAGGATATCTGAGAGATGTACTGATGTCCCATCGAAAGTAGCTATTTTGCGTTCCTCCAATTATTTTATAATTGGACTATAAATGAAGCTGGGAAAGAGTATTACACTGCAAAAATAAAGGCTTTTTCTGCTATCATGTGATTATGAATATCAGCTGGGACAGCAATAACTATAAGGATAACTTCTCTTTTGTTCCTTCCTATGGAATGGATGTCATGAATCTCATTCAAAAAGGACGGGATTCCACTGCCTTGGATCTTGGGTGTGGAAATGGTCGTCTCACAAATGAGCTTGAAAAGAAAGGTTTTCGTGTGATCGGGCTTGATCAGTCGAATGAGATGCTTTCACTTGCAAGAAGAGACTATCCTGGGATCATTTTCATCGAAGGTGATGCCGTTTCCTTCTCTCTCAAGGAAAAAGTGGATTTAATCTTTTCAAATGCGGTTCTTCATTGGATCGATGAGGATAAGCAGCCTGCTTTAATCGAGAACATCGCCTCTAATCTGAAAGACGGAGGAGAGCTTGTCCTTGAAATGGGTGGAAAAGGGTGTGCAGAGACCGTGCATTCGACCCTTGAGGGAATATTCAGCGAAAAGGGACTGGAATATAAGAGGTCATTCTATTTCCCATCCATCGGGGAGTATACCTCGATAATAGATTCTCATGGATTGAAAACCGATTATGCGATCCTCTTTGACCGTCCGACAGTACAGAAGAATCCTGATGGCCTTGTCGACTGGATAAAGATGTTTAATAAGGCTCCTTTCGAGGGCCTTGCTGAAGATGTGAAGGAGAATATCTATGAGGAGGCACGTATCAGGCTTAAGGACAGTCTTTACCATAATGGTTCATGGATCATAGATTATGTCCGCCTACGTATAAGGGCACACAAGAGCTGATTTTGATGATTATAGTAAATCGGGTTTTGTCCTCATCTGTTTTTGAAGGCAAAACAAGAGTGGATGATAAGAGAAGATCTTTATGATTTTTCTTTACTTGATTGAGAGGTACCCTGTTATCATTCTCCCTTTTCTGCTAAAATCCTTTACAGCTCCTGAGGCGGAAAAATCTTTTGAGGCAGAAGGTGACTTATGGATACTCGCATAGCCGTCATCGGCATAATCGTTGAGAAGGAGGACTCGGTTGAGAGACTTAACCAGATTCTCCATGATTACCGTAAATATATTATCGGAAGGATGGGTGTTCCCTACAGGGAACGCGGCATAAACATCATCAGCATCGCAGTTGATGCCCCTCAGGATGAGATATCATCCCTTTCGGGGAAAATCGGAAAGCTCGATGGCATAAGTGCTAAGACCGCCTATTCCTCCTTATGATGTCACTAGCAGAAAAACTTTATAGGGAAAAGACTCTCCCATTTGAAGAATTGAAGATTCTTGTCGAAACTGAAGATGATGGGGTGATCCTTTATCTACGGTCAAGAGCAGAGGAGATCCGGGATGAGAGTTACGGAAGAAATGTGTTTCTCAGAGCCCTTATTGAATTCACCAACTGGTGTAAGTGTGATTGTCTTTACTGTGGCATCAGGTGCTCAAACAGGCACGCAGAACGTTACCGGCTCTCGCCTGATGTTATCCTTTCTGCCGTTGAAGAAGGATATAAGCTGGGTTTCAGGACAGTCGTTCTTCAAGGTGGGGAGGATCCGTATTTCACCGATGAACGTCTTATCCCGATAATAGAGGAAATACGCTCATCATTTGATGTTCGTATCACTCTTTCCCTTGGAGAACGCAGTCGCGAGAGCTATGAAAGACTTTATAATGCTGGTGCAGGACGTTACCTGTTGCGCCATGAGAGTATCACGGCTTCCCATTTTGCCCGCCTTCATCCTCCAAGGCAGACTCTGGATGGAAGGATTAAAGCCTTAAAAGATCTCAAGGAGATCGGTTATCAGGTGGGATGCGGTTTCATGGTTGGCTCTCCATTCCAGACGAGTGATGATATCACGAGGGATCTGCTGTTCATAAAGGAATTTACTCCTCACATGGTGGGAATAGGTCCGTTCATCGCACAGCAGGATACTCCGTTCGCCTCCTATCCGAATGGAAGTGCGAGTCTCACGTTGAAACTTCTTTCGATAATAAGGATAATGAATCCTTTTCTCCTGCTGCCTGCGACGACAGCCCTTGCGACCGTGAGAGGAAAAGGGGAGATAGAGGGGCTTGGGTATGGAGCGAATGTAATAATGCCGAACATCACGCCGAAGGAGGAGAGGAGGAAGTACCGTATCTATGATGATAAGGCATATGGAGGTCTGGAGGCCGCGGAGAACGTCGAACGGCTGAAGTGGGAAGTCGGGAGATTAGGGTACTCCATACCCGTTGATTATGGAGACAGTAGAGTAGTGAACTAATTGACGTTTCATATGAACCGTCTGAAAGGGAAGGTTTGATACCTGACCATAAGAGGAGATAAAAGAAATGTATGATCCGAGATCATTGAAAGCGGAAGAGTTCATCAATCATGATGAGATTCTTGAGACACTGAGGTATGCCGATGAGAACAAGGATAATCTTGAACTCATAGACAGCATTATCGAAAAAGCGAGGAAAAGAAAGGGGTTAAATCACAGGGAGGCATCCGTCCTCCTTGTCTGTGAGGATAAAGAGAGGCTTGATGTGCTTTATTCTCTTGCAAAGGAGATAAAGAACGATTTCTACGGCAACAGGATCGTGATGTTCGCACCTCTTTATCTATCAAATTATTGTGTGAACGGCTGCGTATACTGTCCTTATCATCAGAAGAATAAGCATATTGCGAGAAAAAAGCTCTCTCAGGAGGAGATAAGAAGGGAGGTCATAGCCCTTGAGGACATGGGGCATAAGAGACTTGCACTTGAAACGGGAGAAGATCCTGTCAATTCCCCGATTGAGTACGTACTTGAGAGTATCAAGACGATATATTCCATTAAGCATAAAAATGGAGCTGTAAGGAGGGTGAATGTAAATATCGCCGCGACCAGTGTAGAGAATTACAGGAAGTTGAAAGAGGCTGGTATCGGTACTTATATTCTTTTTCAGGAGACCTATCATAAGGAGAGCTATGAGAAACTGCATCCGACAGGACCAAAACATGACTATGCATACCATACAGAGGCCATGGACAGGGCGATGGAAGGCGGCATAGATGATGTCGGACTTGGTGTTCTTTTCGGTCTTGAACTCTACAGATATGAGTTCGCAGGTCTTTTGATGCATGCAGAACATCTTGAGGCGGTACATGGTGTAGGTCCGCATACGATAAGCGTTCCCCGTATAAAGAGGGCAGATGACATAAACCCCGATGATTTTGATAACGGTATCAGTGATGAGGTATTCTTGAAGCTGATTGCATTGATAAGAATCGCAGTCCCTTATACCGGCATGATAATCTCCACCAGGGAGAATAAGAGCGTGAGAGAGCGTGCCTTGGAACTTGGAATCTCTCAGATAAGCGGAGCCTCGCGTACGAGTGTCGGAGGATACGCGGAGGAGGACAGGGACGAGGAGGATTCCTCACAATTTGATGTAAGTGATAACAGGAGCCTTGATGAGGTCGTCTCATGGCTTATGAGGAATGGACATATCCCGTCATTCTGTACAGCCTGTTACCGTGAGGGGCGTACGGGTGACAGGTTCATGAGCCTCTGTAAGAGCGGTCAGATACAGAACTGCTGTCATCCAAACGCGCTCATGACGCTTAAGGAGTATCTGATGGATTATGCATCTTTAGAGACAAGGAACATAGGAGAGGCTCTTATTGAGAAGGAGCTTGAGAACATCCCGAAAGAGAATGTGAAAAACATCACGAAGGAGCGTCTTGAGCGGATTGAGAAAGGTGAACGTGATTTCAGATTTTAGGAGAAGAGGATGTCTTTGAATTCAACGCCACGCGCAGAGCGCTACCATATCGCATTCTTCGGTAATCGTAACGCGGGCAAATCAAGTCTTTTAAATGCCGTTGCAAATCAGGATCTCGCAGTAGTCTCCCCTGTGCTGGGGACGACTACTGATCCCGTGTATAAGAGCATGGAGATCCTTCCCATCGGACCATGTGTCCTTATCGATACTCCCGGTTTTGATGATGAGGGTACATTAGGGGAGATGAGAATAAAAAAGACGAGGGATGTTCTTGGAAAAGCTGATGCAGCAGTACTCGTAATAGATGGCATAACAGGTAGGAGTGAGAAGGATGATGAACTGATCTCCATTTTTCAGGAAAGGAAGATTCCCTATATTGTCGTCTATAACAAGGAGGATGAGGTTTCAGAAAGGAAGGATGGACTCTTTTACGTCAGTGCAAAGAATAAGAGCCACATAGATGAGCTGAGGATAAAGATTTCAGAACTTAAAGCAGAGAAAGATGAGAGGCATCTGGTTTCAGATCTGATTCCGCCTCACTCTCTTGTCGTTCTTGTGATCCCTATTGATTCTTCTGCTCCAAAAGGTCGTCTGATCCTACCTCAGCAGCAGGTGATAAGGGATATTCTTGACTCGGGATCTTCCGTGATCGCATCAAGGGATGTAGAACTTGAAAGGACACTGGAGGAAATGAAAAGAGAGCCAGATCTCGTGATAACCGACAGCCAGGTATTCGCTCCTGTTTCAAAGATCGTACCTCAATCCATTCCCCTTACATCCTTTTCTATCCTCATGGCACGTTATAAAGGCTTTTTAGAGGAAGCCGTAAAAGGTGTGAGCAGGATAAAGGATTTAAAGGATGGTGATGACATTCTGATCGCGGAAGGATGCACACATCATAGGCAGTGTGAGGATATAGGAAGTGTGAAGATCCCATCATGGCTGAGGAAATTCACGGGAAAGGATTTCAATTTTAATTTTTCCTCCGGTTCCGGATTCCCAGATGATTTGAGTAAATATGGCCTTATAATCCACTGTGGAGCCTGCATGCTTAATAACAGGGAAGTCCTAAGCAGAATGGAAAGGGCTATAAAGCAGCAGATTCCTTTTACAAATTACGGCATAGCGATATCCTATATGAATGGAATACTGAAACGGAGCCTTGAAATCTTTCCTGATCTTGCTGGCATTCTTTAAAAACAGCCCTCAAAAGAGGGCTTTCATAAAGGAAAATTATTCAGCTTCTTAATTTGTATACAACCTTTTAATATGTATACTTTAGGTATTTTATGCTTTTAGTTACTATTGTAAGAATATTAAAAAGAATAAAATTCTTTAAAATACCTATTTAATGTGAATTATAAGTACATTATATGCGATATATAAACATTATATTAAAAAATTAAGAAATAAAAATTTTTTAAAAATTTTTCTAAAACCTCTTTACAAGCTTTTTTAAAGTCGATATATTACTCATGGAATTAAGGAATACGCATTCCTTATTCCGAACCTCCTTTTGTTCCCCACAGAGCGGTTTACCTCCTTTTGTCCGCAGTGGGGTTTTTTATTTTATAATGGTTTTCAAAATCTTATTTCCATAAGTATTTGTTCTGAAAACAGGATTGCCTGCGTCTTAAAATCCAGTTCTCATTTTGGAGGGGCAGTTAAGCCCGATGTAGACTGAAATGTTTTTGCTTGTTTTCCTATGTGGGAATATTCTGGCTCTTCACGTTTTCTTAGAGGATTGAGGTCTATTTGAAGGAATGGAGATGTAGTAACCCTGAGATTAGTAACTCCTGTTTGAACTAAACACTCCTCTCTATAAGGGAGGAATGTTTAGTTTTAAATATTCGCTTTCAATGTGGTAATTTCCTCTATAGGAAGATTCGTGACATTGGCAATCGTTTCTAGGGAAAGGGAGGTTGTTTTAAGAAGGTTTTCGGCTACTTCTTTTTTACCTGAGTTTTTTCCTAGGATTATTCCCTCTTCTTTTCCAATCTCTCTACCTTCTTCCCTACCTAGGGCTCTCCCTTCTTTCCTTCCTTCCATTCTCTCTTTTCTCAATAATGGGTTCATCAAATCATAGCCGAGGATACTCCAGCCTCTGTAGACAGGAGAGGAATCGGCTTCCTCCTTTCAATGGTTCTTGTATTTACACGCTCAACGAGCGTGAGATTCCGATAGTGGATGCCTGAATGGACCCTAGCCCCGTCAAGTTTCCTTATATCGAAATATCCAGAGGCTCTTCTGCCATGGATATAGCAGACATCATCACCATATCTGACGATGTCGAAGAGTCCGAAGCCTCCTATCAGCTTCTCTGTCTGGTTCAGCTTCCTCTCACCGCCCTTGAGAATCGTATCCTTGTGGATTTTCCTGTTGTGGCTTCTGGTCTTGCGCATGTAATACCAACCTTCGTCAGAGGATGCTTCAGGATGCCCTGCAATGCATCTGGCATCGACGTGGTGCGATTTCTCCAGATTATGGGTAATCCTCGTGTTCTTTGTGAGGTACCCGTATGTCATGGATACATTCTCTTTCCCGTACAGCTTCTGCAGCCTGCTGTACAGCTCCCAGCGCATGACGCTCATCAGCGTTTCCGCCTTGAACTGCGGAGCTTTCTTGAAGATTGGTTTTACTATTCCCTTATGCACGCCATCGTGGCAGTGGCTGCAGAGCGTTATGAGGTTGTCGGGACGGTCCGTGCCGCCATCCGAACGACGGATGACATGATGGACTTCAAGAGTTTTGTCTTTTGATTTTCCACCGCATATCCTGCATTTGTGTCCATCTCTATAGAGTACATATTCGCGAGTATTCCAGAAACCGAGCTGTTCTCCCTCCTGATAGCTTTTGCCTTCAATATCAGAATTCTTTATCTTCTGGATGTCGAATGCAGAGGTTTCAATTACAATACTGGATACAGGCAGGAATGAAGAAATGAAAGCAACCATTTCCTGATGTGCTGAGAGTTTTTCTTCAATTGATGGCGGAAGCCAGCCTTCTATGCGTCTTCTGTTGTCGAAGCGTGCCTGTCTGTATCTTGTCTTCCTGCTCCTTCTCGTTTTACGCTTCTCCCTTCTTTCCGTAAGAAGCTTTGGAATGTCGTTACGCATCTCCTCTTCCGCTTCGAAGAGGATTTTGCTCTCCGTTGACGCCGAACAGCCGGCTGTCTGATACCCGGTGTCAACCCCGAGCGTCACAGGCTGCACCCTTTCGTTTCCGCTTCCATACAGAAGCTGGATCGTAAATGGTGAGCGTTTTACAACCTTCGCTCTTTTCTTTTTGAGAAGCCATCTGACTTTGCCATAGTGTTCTGTCGGCATCAATGGCTTTCCGTTCTGTGCGATTACATAGACCATGCAATCTCCTTTCCCGACTTAACGGGTAATGCAGGGATTGATCCCTGTCGTGAGGTATCTCTCCTCACTGTCCTTCGCCGATGTTATCGGAGGGTTATATATATCCGCAGCACTGTTCCTACCCATCAGAACTGTTTAACCACGGACCGCAGAGCGGCGGACTAGGACGACATCCGCCGGTGCCTGTATCTTCCTCCGTAACGTAGGTCTCAAAGACCTTGGGCTAGTCAACCAAGGCTTTCTCAAGCCTCACCTTCTTCAAGGTGGGGTAGTTGACCATCAGTTTTCCTCCTTCACTCTCTTTTATTAATCTCAGCCTTTCTCGTAATATTCGATTGTGTATTTCCTCTGGTTTTGAAGTACATATATCATGTACCACACTTCCAAGAAAGTCTTTTCTCTGGTTTGCCATGTTAACAAGCACATACTCTATCGTGATGAATGGAGTATCCTTATCCTTCCAAGTAAAAGTATAAATGGGCTTTTTCTTCTTGAAAACATCTTTTGCATAAAAGAATATGACCGTGGCTCTTTTCCCTTGTAGATTCTTATAGGGGTATCCCTCTTCCAAAAGAGATGAATAGAGGGCAGAACCATAGTAAGCCATCCTTTCAATTATATCTGCCTTCCTTGATGTCTGCATATCTATGGAGATGATGCTACCATCATCCGTCCTCACTGTGACATCTGGGATAATGGTCTTGTATAGGCTTGGAAAAGGGTCTGCAGCTTTTACCAATATGATTTTCCCGTATTCAAGTCCACAGGCGGTAAGGAGGAGGGCTGTAACATCCTCTGCATCTCCAAAGCCGCTTTGAAAATCAGATCGTCACGTAAATCCGCACCTTCCAACCATGACCAATCCCTGTCGGTTTCACGATAAGGAATATCTTCATCCCTTACAAAATCAGCTAGTTCAAGCAATTCGTACCTCCTTATGGCTGTGTGTTGCTTATTAGTGGAAAAAAGTATTCATTTTGTTAAATATATGGCAATCGTATGCTGGTTGATTAAATTGATGTTTTTGGATGTTATATTATTAGAAGAGGTGAGGTATGCAGTATATAAGTCATTACACATCGCCCCTTGGCAGAATCGCTTTATTCGCAGACGATGAGGGGCTTACGGGATTATGGTTTGAAGGTCAGAAATACTTTGCATATTCTGTCGAAAAGGGAGGAGATGAGGAAAGTATTCCCGTTCTAGATGAGGCAAAACACTGGCTTGATATCTATTTTTCCGGTAAGAATCCCGATTTCACGCCTCCTCTTCATTTAAAGGGATCCCCTTTCCAGATGGATGTGTGGGAGATCCTTCTGACAATCAAATATGGCTCTGTCTTGACCTATGGGGATATTGCAAAGAAAATTGCCGAAAGAAGGGGAATTAATAAGATGGCTTCTCAGGCTGTTGGCGGTGCTGTCGGACATAACCCCATCTCCATAATCGTTCCTTGTCATAGGGTTGTAGGAGCGGGAGGAAATCTTACAGGTTATGGTGGAGGAATAGATAAGAAGATAAAACTGCTTGAACTGGAAGGTCTTGATCTATCTTCATTCTATGTCCCTAAGAAAGGTACGGCCTTATAGTAAGTCGTTTCACTTTGTAAGGACCTTTTTCATGTAGCTTTTCTTATCGCAATTCGGACATCTTAATTTTCTCTTTCTTCCGATATGAGGGGAGAATATGAACTCCCTTACATCGGGCCTATAGCGATAGTGGCAGGAGGGGCACTCATAGTATCCGATGGTGTACTCTATTTTCATGGCATAGTAGATGCCTGCGATAAGAAGAGTGAACGCTAGGACCATGACGGGAATCAGAATCCTGAGATCTTCTGTTAAAAGGCTCACCGAGCCCAGTATCGCAATGTATGCGATTGTTGAGATCGTACCGATTACTATCTCCAGTTTCAGAAGATATTTGTTGCTCTCTTCTTCTTTTCTTTTCATCTCAAGCAGCAGTTTCTCCGTTTCCCTTCTGTAATCTTCTTTTTCCAAGGCCCTTCCCAGAAGAAGTTCATTCACGCTTATCCCGAGTATCTCACAAAGAGGTATCATCAGGGCTGAATCGGGAAGGGAGCGACCACATTCCCATTTCGAGACCGCACGGTCTGTTATTCCGAGCTTATCGGCAAGCTCTCTCTGCGTTATGTGTTTCTCTTTTCTTTTTTCTGCTATGAAGATGCCTATTTTAATCTGATCCATGTCTTTCTTTCCTTGTAAATGGTATGAGGAGTAGCAATGATGCTATTGCGGGTATTATTCCTGTAAGGGTTGGTCCGAATACCTGCATGGTACTATCTTTCAGGAATACAAGACCGATTGCCGCTATGGCGTTTATCGCACCATGGAATAATGATGGTGCCCAGATGGAACCTGTTGTTTCCATCAGGAAGGCACACCATGCTGAGAGCGCGATACAGGAGATACACATCGCAAGTATCCCTGTGAGAGGATAGAATGGATAAGATGTTCCATAATTATATCCCATCATGTTCACCGGGGTATGCCATAGCCCCCAGATTATTCCGATAAGAATAACTGCCTTCCGCTTTCCGATTCTCTCCTTCAGTCCCGGATATAGAAAGCCCCTCCAGCCAGCTTCCTCTCCGAGTGCGAAGAACATGTTTATAAAGGAGGCTCCAATTGCCGTGAGTATGATGAGAAGTATGTACGCAACCGGCTTTTGCGTTATTGAATTCAAAGTAGCAAGGGTGAAGGAGGAGGGGAAGATGAGAAAGAATATTACGCAGCCGGAAATGGTAAGTGCCGTCGGCATCAGCCAGGCTATGGCATATTGTCTCCTCTTTCCTTTTAACAATGGACGCCATGATACGTATATGATCTTCTCTTTGAACATCAGATGTGTGATGAATGTGGCAAATAGGGGAGAGAACATCGTGATGGCGACCAGGGCCATGTATACCGGAGTTCCATATTGACCAAGAATGTTCAAAGTGATCCAGATCGTCCATGGAAGAAGAAATGCTATCACAATGTAGGTTATTATCCTTTTCATGAGTTCGATTATAGTTAAATGAATACCTTTATCATACAAACTATTGGTTGAGTTTAAAGGAAAAGGACCATCTTATCTAAATCCTGATAGCTCCCGTCCTTCTCTTTGAATCCATTCGGTGTCGTTCCTACTTTTTTAAATCCAAGTTTCTCATAGAGTTTTATTGCATTCCTGTTTGTTGATACCACCTCAAGTTCCACCTGCTCATACGAGAGGTCTTTCACCTCTCTTATTCCCTCCTTCATAAGATGGGTTGCTAGCCCCAGATTCCTGTATTTCTTTGCCACAGATACTGCGCACTCTGCCCGGTGTCTCATCTTAATGGAATCGTTATATGCAGAGAAATGGCAGGTTCCTATGATTCTCTCCCCGTCCAGTGCGATAAGAAATATGCTTCTGCTATCTTCTTTCAAGTTCTCTATGAACGCCATTTCTGCTTTTGCTGTTATTTCTCTTTCCTCGGGGTAACGGGCGAGAGTCAGACAATCAGTGGTGAATATCTCACTCAGACATCTTGCCAGTTCTTCCGCGTCTTTTACCTCTGGTTTTCTAATTAAAATCTTTTTACCATCTTTTAAAAATACTTCTTTTTCCCACATGTTCTACCTTTTGCATTTAATTTTAAAACAGCGGTTTTCTTCAAGCAAATTAATTTATTTTGCAATTATTTGTTAAAGAAAAAAATAAGGAGGTTTTGCAGACCTCCTAATTCTCTTCCCATCTATTATGGGGATATTTAACGACGATCTATATTATCGCCCTTCGTGATTTTATATTACTATGGGTATTCTTCTTAGTCAATATGATTTTTGCTGTTAGTGTAAGATTTGGGATATGGGTAATGAAAAAGGCCACTCCAAGAGTGACCCTGTTTTTCAGTTTTCCTTCAATGCTTTTACGACTTTCTGGTACTCTGCTTCAAGCTCCAGGAATATCGGCATTTCTTTCAAACCTTTTGCTTCCTCAAGCTCGCCTGCGATCTTTGCCAGAGTATTAAGACCGACCTTTTCCGACGCCTTCTTTATTCTATGTGCACCTTTTACTATTCTCTCTTCATCTTTTTCCTCGACGGCTTTCTTAAGCTCAGGAAAGGATGTGTCGGCTTCGAAGGAGGCAAGTCTCTCTTTGAGCATGGCTATGTCTCCCCCGTAGTATTCCAGTGCTTCTTCCCAGTCAAGTCCGATCTTGTCTGCAATAGCTTTAATATTCATCTGTTACCTCTAAAGTACGATATCTATTATACCTTTTATAGTAACAAAAAGAATTATGATTGGCAGTATGTAGGCACAATAGAATCTCAGTTTTTTCGGGAATTTGAGCCCTTCTCCCATGTCTGCCGTTTCTATGAACTTATTCCATCCCCAGCCGTAACGGGAAGTACAGAAGAGTACCATCACCAGTGAGCCCAGTGGAAGAAGAAGATTCGATACGATGAAGTCTTCAAGATCCATTATTCCTGTCCCTTCTCCGAAAGGCATGAAGCCCGACCAGATGTTATAACCGAAGATGCAGGGAAGGATTGCGATAAGGAAGATCACGATATTTAAAACAGTCGCCTTCTTCCTGCTCATGCCCTTCATATCCATCCAGTAGGAGAGTATGTTTTCAAATACGGCGATAAGTGTCGTAAGGGCCGCGAATGCCATTGCAAGGAAGAAGAGCGTCGCCCAGAGCACTCCTCCCGTCATCTGGGAAAACACGTTCGGCAGGGTGATGAATAAAAGGCTAGGACCGCTTCCTGCTTCGATTCCGAATGCAGAACATGCCGGGAAGATGATGAAGCCAGAGAGCAGGGCGATTGACGTATCCAGGCATACGATCCTCACACTCTCTCCTGTAAGAGACCTTTCCGTGCTGAAATAGGATCCCATGATTGCCATAGCTCCTATGCCAAGGGAAAGGGTGAAGAACGCCTGTCCCATTGCTGCAAAGATGGATTCTCCGAGTCCGTATTCTACTAGATTGCTTGGATCAGGCTTTATGAAGAACATCAGGCCTTCATGTGCTCCATCAAGCGTGACCGAATGGATTGCAAGAGAGATCATCAGGATGAACAGAAGGGCCATCATCACCTTTGATATCCTTTCTACTCCGTTCTTCAGTCCCATCACTGCGATAAGAGCGGTGATTATGAGGGCTGCTAAAGCCCATCCGAACTGTCCTCCTGGATTTGCCAGAAGGTTTTGGAAGAATGAGTTGACCTCTTCTGTCTGCATGCCGGTAAACGTACCTGTGATTGAGGATGCGAAATAATAAAGGAGCCAGCCCGTGATCGGGATGTAGTAAAAGAGGAGCATGTAGTTGCCGATTATTGCAAAAGGTCCTGCTATATGCCATTTGCTGCCTTTCGGTTCCAGAGCCTTATATGCTCCGACTATGTTCTTCCTACCTCCCCGTCCTATTGAGAATTCCATCGTCATGATGGGTAGTCCCATTATAAGAAGGAATATCAAATAGATAAGTACGAATACCGCACCGCCATACCGTCCCGTTATATACGGGAAGCGCCAGACGTTTCCCAGTCCGATGGCACATCCTGCCGAGAGCAGGATGAAGCCCAGACGGGAAGAAAGTGTCTCTCTTTCTGCCATTTTCTCTCTCCCTGTGTTTTTTCTTTAGATGCTTCTGCCCGGATACTGTGGTTCTGATGTGTAGTTTATGCCGAGCTTTCTCATCCCGTCGATGTCTCCAGCAGATGGGATGTGTGTGAAATGGACATCCGTATCCCTGAGTTCTTTCAGAGCCTCAGAGGCCATCTTCGCATTCTCATCATATATTCCGGAAATTGAAAGCGCTATGAGTATCTCATCGACATTCAGTGACACACCTTTACTTGAAAGGATGTCCCTTTTGGTATGTGTGACGGCTGAAATTACCTCTGAATGGATCAGAGCGATGTCCTTGTCGATTCCGATGAGGGTTTTGCATGCATTCAGTATGAGTGCTGCCCCCGCATGCATTAGGTTTGAATTGTGCGCGGTTATTATTCTTCCGTCAGAGAGCTCAATGGCTGCGGCACATACCGTTCCATCATCCTTTCCTTTATGTTCTGCAATGGCTTTTGCAAGTGCTTCCCTCGCAGGTGTGACCGTAGGCCGGTCCTCCTCTTTCAGGTGAGCCTTGTCGAGCAGGGCAAGAGCTCTTGTATAGACCTCTTTAGAACATATCCCCTGTAGATAGTCCGTCTTCGTATGGAATACGCGTCTGATTATCTCCATGTTGGCTGCATGGCGACAGACATCATCATCGATTATTCCAAAACCACAGCGGTTTACACCCATGTCCGTGGGGCTTTTGTAGATGCACTCTTCTCCCGTGATCTTCTCCAGGATCCTTTTCAGGAGGGGATATGCTTCAAGGTCCCTTGAATAGTTAACAGTGACCTCTGAGTATGCGTCATGGTGGAAGTGGTCGATCAGGTTCACATCTCCGATATCCACGGTGGCCGCCTCATATGCTATGTTTACAGGATGGTTGAGACTGAGATTCCAGATAGGGAAGGTCTCAAGTTTCGCATAGTTTGGCTTCTGTCCCATCTTCGCCTCATGATACATCTGGTTGAGGCAGGTGGCGAGCTTTCCTGATCCCGGTCCTGGAGCTGTGACAACCACCACAGGTGCATCGACAGGAACGTAGGGATTCTTCCCGTATCCCTCTTCAGATACAACGACATCGATGTCCGTCGGGTAGCCTGGGGTCGCCGTATGCTCATATACCTTGATTCCTCTCTGCTCAAGTTTTCTCTTGAACTGTACTGCTGCAACCTGGTTCTCAAACCTTGTGATGACGACCTTGTCACATTTCAGTCCATAGGTCTCAAAATCATGGATCATCTTCAGTACGTCGGCATCATAGCTTATTCCGAAGTCTCCTCTGATCTTCCTCTGTTCAATGTCCCCCGCATATATGCAGATTATGATATCAAGATGTTCTTTCAGTTCCTTGAATACCTTCATCTTGTTGTTTTCATCGAAGCCGGGTAGGACACGGGCGGCATGCTTGTCATGCAGGAGTTTTCCCCCGCATTCAATATAAAGACGTCCTGAAGAGGCTTTTACCCTCTCCAGGATGTATTTCGTCTGTTCCTTGATGTATTTCTCGCTGTCAAAGCCTATTTTACGCATTATACGTAGCCCTGTGCGATCATTGCACTTGATACCTTCATGAATCCAGCGATGTTTGCCCCGTCAATGAAGTTGTCCTTCTTTGAATAGGTTTCTGCTGCCTCGCTGATGTTCTTATAGATGTTGTTCATGATCGCTCTCAGCTCTTCATCCACTTTTTCGGGCGTCCATCTGAGGCGCTGTGAGTTCTGGCTCATCTCAAGGCCTGAGACTGCGACTCCTCCTGCGTTTGCCGCCTTAGCCGGAGCAAGAAGCACACCCGATGATGTAAGGATCTCCTCACTTTCGATTGAACATGGCATGTTCGCACCTTCTCCGACAAGTTTGATTCCGTTTCTGACGAGGTTCAAGGCATCGTCCTTTAATATCTCATTCTGTGTCGCACATGGGAATGCGTAATCGGCCTTGATGTTCCATATCGGGTTAGGCTCGCTCGGATTTCTTTCGATGTAAGGAACTCCGTATTTTTCCGCATATTCCTTAATTCTTCCTCTTTTCACGTTCTTCAACGTCTTCACGAAATTGAGCTTCTCCGTATCAATTCCCGCCTCATCTATGATCATTCCAGAGGAATCGGAAAGTGTTATTACCTTTCCTCCAAGAGCATTGATCTTCTCAACGGTGTACTGTGCTACGTTACCACTGCCTGATACGAGACAGGTTGCACCTTCAAAACCCATTTTCTTGTCTCTCAGGATTGCATCGGAAAGATAAACAAGTCCGTAGCCTGTCGCCTCTGGCCTTATATAGGAGCCGCCATATTCTATACCCTTTCCTGTAAGAACTCCTGTGAACTGGTTCCTGATCTTCTTATACTGACCGAAAAGGTATCCGATCTCCCTTCCTCCGACACCGATATCTCCTGCGGGAACATCCGTGTCTGGTCCTATATGGCGGCAGAGCTCTGTCATGAAGGACTGACAGAAGCGCATCACCTCATTTTCACTTTTTCCTTTTGGGTTGAAATCCGAACCACCTTTTCCTCCTCCCATTGGAAGTCCTGTGAGGCTGTTCTTGAACACCTGTTCGAAGGCGAGGAATTTCATTATCGATAGATTTACCGATGGGTGAAACCTCAAACCTCCCTTATACGGTCCGATCGCGGATGACATCTGTACTCTGAAGCCCCTGTTGACCTGGCACTTACCCTCATCATCGACCCATGGAACGCGGAACATGACGACCCTTTCTGGCTCGACCATTCTCTCAAGAACCTTGTGATAGGTTACCTCTGGAAGCTCATCAATGATCTTGTCAATGGAAAGCAGGAATGTGTATACCGCCTGCTGAAACTCCCTTTCCCCCGGGTCCCTTGTCAGGACCTGCTGGTAAACCTGTTCTGTCTGACTGTGCATGGTTTCCCTCCTCAAAAAGAAAATATCGTTGGAATTATAAAATAAAGGAAGAAGTTTATTAAAGTAATGTAGCGTACAAAATATGAAAATAGGAGAATGCTTTTTAATTCTTTCTTAAAAAAATATGTACCAAGCTCCATCGGAATTTTAATAAGAATCAGGATCTCTTCTTGTGATTCCTATGTTGGAAGATAACTGTTTAATAGTGGTGAGATTTATAGATTTTTTCAGTTGATTTTCAGTTGATAATCAGGTGAGAAAAAAGCTATTTACTTGTATCATAAAGAATATAATCGGTTGAAAAATTGAATTTGCAGTTGATTTTCAGTTGAGAGATTTGTTTTTTTACTATTATAATTAGTTGGCTAAGGAGAGAATCTTTATGACTGCAGAAGCTAGGAGTAATGCGATTTCGGATATTATCGATTCCCTCAACAGAGAGGGTGTGGATATTGAGTTCAAAGAGGCTTTTGATACCTTGCCGAAGTCAATATGGCAAACTGTATCTGCTTTTGCAAATACTAGTGGAGGGATCATAATTCTTGGAATTAAGGAGGTTCGCAGGAGATTCTACATTACAGGCATCTCTAATCCAGATAAAATGGAATCGGATTTCTGGAATACCATACGAAATCCTAATAAAATCAGTTCTCTTTCTCTTGATACTCGTGCTTTTGAGATTATAACGGTAGAAGATAAGTATCTTATACGTATTACAATTCCTCAAGCTGATTATTCAGAACTCCCAGTCTATTTAAATAATGACATGCGTCAGACTTATATCAGGAGAGGAGAAGGGGATTATCAGGTAAATCAAGAGGAATTAAAGGCCTTGATAAGAAACAGTAGTCAGAAAGGTGTGGATAGAAATCCTTTAAAGGAGCTTACGCTTGATGATTTGGACAGAGTGGCATTAAGCAGATTCAAATCAATCATTGAGGCCAGATACCCTGAGGGAGCATATGAGGATATGAAGATGCAAGATTTCTTATTGCACTTGGGACTCCTTGATGATTCCGATAAGCAATGCATCTGCCCTTATTCGGGGACTCTTCTGCTGTTTGGGAAATATAATACTATAAAGAGATATTTCGATTCCTATCAGATGGATTATTTTGATTTCAGAGGTTCATCTGAACGATGGAGTGACCGTATTGCGACGGACGATCTTGGCCCTGATGAGATGAACGTGTTTAATTTTTACAATCTTGTGTATCAGAAATTGCTTATGACAACAAAG
Source organism: uncultured Spirochaetaceae bacterium (assembly GCA_944392965.1). Taxonomy (GTDB): domain Bacteria; phylum Spirochaetota; class Spirochaetia; order Sphaerochaetales; family Sphaerochaetaceae; genus Ornithospirochaeta. Next base: position 57,200 of record CALXYM010000011.1, read on the forward strand.
GATGGATTTAAGCTGGATGAGAACATGGTAAGAGTGAATACGAATATGAGAGAGGTGATGAGAGAGGCCCTTGTAAATACCATTGTTCATGCAGATTATTCGATTCCAAATGCGAGCATAAGGATAGAGGTATATGATACATATTATCGATTTGAGAATCCGGGAAAGATGCTTATTCCCGTAGAGAAGTTCTTCAGAGGAGGTACGACAAAATCACGAAATGATGTCATGATGAGTGTTTTCCGCAGAATGGGACTGTCTGAACGTCAGGGGTATGGCGGGTATCAGATATTTAAGACGATACGGAATAATATGTTCAGAGTTCCTGAGATTAATACGTCTCTTGAGAAAACGGTATTGACTATATGGCTTGTAGATCTTCCCGGTTCTTATCCCGGTTTATCTGATGTTGAAAAGGCTATTCTTTCTACCCTTACGCATTCATATTCTCTTTCAAAAGGGGAAATCGAAACGGTTCTGGATTCAAAATATTCCGAATATAGAATTAAGAAAGCATTAAAGAATTTAGTTGATAAGAAAGTGCTTATAACAACGGGAAAAGGTCGTGCTGTGAAGTACTCAATAAGCGTTACCACCGCAGAAGGTTTGGGACAGTTTAGACTGGTTATGGACAATCTTACAGAATTGTTTGCTATGATGAAATAGGATGATTTTCAGTTGATAATCAGGTGAGAAAAAAGCTATTTACTTGTACCATAAAGAATATAATCGGTTGAAAAATTGAATTTGCAGTTGATTTTTCAGTTGGAATCAGAATTTATTCCTTTTTACATTGTTTCTTTCTCGCCCTTTTCTTGACCGCCTGAAATTAATAGTGTTTTTTGCTATAATTAATAAAGACTTCACACTCGTGTCATCATTAATTAACGACAGGGAGGTATTTTCGTCAGGATGAAGGGCTTTAGGTTCATATACTTCGATGCGGGGCTTACCATACTGGGAAACAATCATGTCACGCTGTTTAAGGCAGCACTGAATGATCTTGGTTATGACAGGTCTTACAAGGAGGTTGAAAAGGCTTATCATCTGGCAAATAAGGAGGCTATGCGGAGAAATCTTTTCCACGCATCTGATGGCGGGGATGAGTTTGCTGGGATATTCCTCTCTTTTCTTTCCCTGCCTGTCAGTACAGAAGTTTTTTCTGATGCCTACAAGAAGTATTCAGGCTCTTTTAAATGGAGTCCCTTTCCGTTTACTAAGGATGTTCTTTTGCTCCTTAAAAGAAAAGGGTACGGTTTAGGAGTGCTTTCGAACTGGGATTCCTCTTTACGGAATATCTTAACAGAGGGTGGTATCTATGATCTCTTTGATACTGTGATAATCTCATGTGAGGTTGGGTTTGAAAAGCCTGATGTGAGAATATTCGAGAAGGCTCTGGAATCTTCCCGGGTAGAGGGGGAAGAATGTCTTTTCGTCGGAGATAATTATTATGATGATATAGTGGGTGCGGAGAAAGCGGGAATAAGGACGATTCTCATAAATCCTGATCTGAAATCAGGAATAGAGGAACTCGATTACCCATACATCATAAGTTCAATTGAAGAACTTCCCGCATTTTTATTAGGAGATATGATATGAGGAAGTTTTTGCTTCTTGTTCTTGTATTACTCATGCTCATCTCTTGCTCAAGGGATGGGGGCACATCCGGTGGGAGTGCCGTTGCCGTTGAAAAGCCAAGCATCGTACGTCTGACGATGCCTTCCGAGCCGGACAGTCTTGATCCGTACATCTCAGATGCAAGTGACACGGAGGCTGTAATGCATAACGTCTATGAGGGGCTTGTCCTCTTCGACGAGGAAGGCAGGATCGTTCCTGGCCTTGCCGAGAGCTGGCAGATAAGCGAGGATGGCCTTGTCTATACGTTCCATCTCAGGGATGATGTGACCTTCCATAACGGTGATCATTTCGATTCATCAGATGCGGCATATTCCTTCTCCCTGCTCTCTGGTCTCAGCACAGGAACACCTCTTTCCTCCCGCTTTGGTACGGTTACGAAGATAGAGACACCCGATGAATATACCCTTGTCCTTTATTTAAGTGAACCTAATGCGGCGTTCCTTGAAGGCACGAGGATTGGAATCATTCCCGATGGCTATACGGATTCTGCAAGGAATCCTGTTGGGACTGGACCATATAAATTCGTTGAGTATGTTCCCTCCCAGCGTATCGTCCTGGAAAGGAATGATGAGTATTATGATGAAGAGAGAAAAGCAAGTATAGAGAGGGCAGAGTTCTATATCATGAGCGATGAGAGTGCGATCGTCACGGCCCTTCAATCCGGGCAGCTGGATATGGCACAGGTCACGGGAGCGGATGCGGAGATATTGAGCAGGAATTTCACTATTTATTCCAATCCGCAGAACATGGTATGTCTCTTTGCTGTTAATAATGCAATTGAGCCTTTTAATAATATAAAAGTGAGGCAAGCTCTGAACTACGCCATAAACAAGGATGATATAATAAACGGGGCATTCGATGGGTATGCCACACGCCTTGATTCTGCCTTTTCTCCTGTAATGGCATTCTATTACAACCCGGATGTTGAGAATTATTATTCCTATGATCCTGAGAAGGCGCAGGCTTTTCTTGCAGAGGCTGGGTATAAAGATGGTTTCAGCTTTACAGTTACCGTTCCCTCAAATTACTCAGCACACGTCAGTACCGCCCAGATCATAGCCGAGGCTCTGAAGAAGGTCGGCATTGACATGAGAATTCAGCTTGTGGAGTGGGGTACATGGCTTGAGGATGTCTATACAAACGGGGATTATGAAGCGACCGTCATCGGACTTACAGGGAAACTTGATCCATATGAGATACTTGTCCGCTATGTATCGAATTACAGGAGAAACTTCTTCCACTACGAATCTGCTGAATATGATGACCTTATTGCCAGGGCTATGGTTGAAAGTGATGAGAATGTGCGAGCAGATCTGTATAAAGAGGCAGAGATGGTTTTAACGGAGGATGCTGCTGCTGTCTGGACCTGTGATCCTAATCTAGTGATCGCCTCAAGACCTGATCTGAAAGGATATAAGGCATATCCGCTGAGTTTTACGGATCTGAGTTCACTCTATTATGAGGAATAGAAGTTGCGATATTATCTGAGAAAACTCGTAGGCCTTGTCATAACGCTTTTTCTGGTCTCTTTAGTGACGTTCTTCGTCTTTCAGATCCTTCCTGGGGATCCTGCCCTTATAATCCTCGGCATTGATGCCGATCCTTATCAGGTAGAGGCTCTGAGAGCTTCCTTAGGGCTCGGCCGTCCTCTTTCCATGCGTTATCTTTCATGGCTGACGGGACTTTTCTCTGGAGACCTGGGTGTTTCCATAAGGTATAACCAGAGTGTATCTTCTCTGATTAAAGAGGGGTTGAAAGTGACCTCTCTTCTTGCACTTTACAGCATGGTGCTGACGGTTCTCATTGCCCTTCCTGTTGGCATCTGGCTTGCAGTGCATAGCAGGAAGAGATATTCGATTCCCGTATCCGTGCTTTCACAGATATCGCTCTCAGTTCCTTCTTTCTGCATGGGAATATTCCTTATAAGCATATTCTCCGTCCGTCTTGGTTGGCTTCCTTCAATAGGATATACCCCCCTAAGCGAGGGCTTACTTGCATCTTTCAAATCCCTTCTGCTTCCATCCCTTTCTGTAGCCATCGGATCGAGTGCTGTTCTCATACGGTATATCAAGGTCTCTGTTCAGAGAGAGGAGGGGAAGGATTATGTACGCACTGCACGTAGCAAGGGACTTACCAGAGGAAGGATAATGTATACCCACGTGCTGAAGAATTCCCTGATTCCTGTCATTACGACCCTCGGCCTTCTGACTGCGGACATCCTTGGAGGAAGTATAATAATAGAGAACATCTTCTCCCTTCCTGGGATTGGTAGGCTTATAACGGTATCAATCGCAAGCAGGGACCTTCCCCTCATCCAGGGCCTGGTTCTTTATCTTGCGTCCATTGTCGTGGTATGTAATTTCATAGTCGATCTGATCTACTCACTCGTAGATCCCCGAATAAGGCTGAGGTAGCGATATGGGAAGATATTTCAAGAACCCGAGCTTTCTTATCGGCTTTATAATTGTGTCGCTGATGTTCATGGTGCTCTTAATTTCCTTCTTCTATACTCCGTATGATGTCACAGCAATGGATTTCTCTATGAGGCTTTCCCCTCCTTCTCATGAGCATCTGCTCGGTACGGATCAGTTCGGCAGGGATATCCTCAGCCGTCTTATGAAGGGAATAGAGGTCTCCTTTCTCATCGGTATCACTGCCGTGATCTCCGGGCTTTTCTTCGGTCTTGTCATCGGTTCTCTCTCCGGGTACTTCGGAGGCCATCTTGATGATGCCATCATGAAAGTCATCGATACGCTCATGGCATTCCCTGGTGTTCTTCTTGCCATGATGCTCATCGCGGTGTTCGGTAATGGTCTTACAAATACCATTCTTGCCCTCTCCATAATGGCTATCCCCCGGTTTGCCCGTATCACACGCAGTGGTTATATGGAATACAGGGATTCCGACTTCGTCCGTGCAGAGAGGATCAGGGGTGCAGGAAGCGTGAGGATCATGTATCTCCATATACTTCCAAACATCCTCAGTGAGCTCGTTGCTACCTCTTCTCTCTCGTTTGCATCTGCTATAATGTCGGAGGCGGGGCTCAGCTATCTTGGTCTTGGAATGCAACCGCCAGCTCCGAGTCTTGGAATAATGCTCAGTGAGGCTCAAGATTATATGCTGCGCTCCCCATGGTACGTGCTTATTCCAACGATTACAATCGCTCTTTTGGTAATCGCGTTCAACCTGATCGGAGATGGGGTACAGGAAGTGAATGGAGGTGAGAGATGAGCCTTGTTGAACTGAAAGATTTTTCCCTCTCTTTTTCCGAAAAAGGGAGGCTTCTTGAGGCCGTTAATTCAATCTCCTTATCCATTGAGCAGTCCGAGATGGTGGCACTGGTCGGGGAATCCGGGTGCGGAAAGAGCGCAACAGCTCTCTCCCTTATCGGACTTGAGAATGAATCGGCTGTTTTCTCCGGTCATGTATATTTTGAAGATGTGGACCTGCTTACGTTCTCAGAAAAGGAGTGGGAGAAGATAAGGGGAAACCGCATTTCCATGATTTTCCAGGAACCTATGACAGCTTTGAATCCCCTTTTGAAGGTCGGGCCACAGATTGCAGAGAATCTTTCGGTACATCATCAGAATGTAAGAAGGGCTGTAATCAGGGACAAGGTCCTGGAAATATTAAAGAGCGTAGGACTTTCCGATGTGGAGAGGATTTACAGAAGCTATCCTCATCAGCTCTCAGGAGGACAGAGGCAACGCATCATGATAGCAATGGCTCTAATCAACAATCCTTCTCTCTTGATAGCGGATGAGCCGACGACCGCACTTGATGTTACCATTCAAGCAGAGATCATTGATCTGATAAAGAGGATGAACAGGGAAAAGGGGACTGCGGTCCTCCTGATTTCCCATAATCTCTCTCTTGTGAAAGGACTTACCCGTAGAGCTTATATAATGTATTCGGGATCAATCGTTGAAAGTGGGCATACGGAGGAGATATTAAATAATCCGATTCATCCCTATACTAGAGGACTTCTAGCTTCCGTGCCCAGCATAAAGAGCAGGGGAAGAAGGCTTTATTCAATCCCCGGCTATGTTCCATCCTTGGAGGAAAGGAGCAATGTTGGCTGTCCATTCGCCTCCCGCTGTTCCATTAAAAGCGAGAAGTGCATGAAAGAAAGACCTAAGATGTCGGATCTTGGAGGACATGGTTATTCCTGTTTTTTCTCTCCTGAAGAGATTGAAAGGAGGATGAATGGATAGTTTATTACGCCTTGAAGGGATAAGAAAAGAATATAAGATCGGAGCTGAGAGGATTAAGGCCGTTTGGAAAATAGACCTTGATATAAAAAAGGGTGAAATTCTGGGGCTTGTCGGAGAATCGGGGTCTGGCAAGTCTACGATAGCCAATATTATTACAAGGCTCATAACTCCTGATGAGGGCAGGATAGTATTCAAGGGCGTGGAGATTTCCGCATTGAGTGAGCGGGCATTCAGGGAATATCGCAGGGATATCCAGATGGTCTTTCAGGATCCTTATTCTTCCATAAACCCTAAGAAGAAGATCGGCTATCTTCTAAACGAGTGCCTCCTCATACACGAAAAGGGCATGAGTAAGGCCGAAAGGATGAGGAGGGTCATGGAGAGCCTTGAGGAAGTCGGCCTGGATGCATCTTATGCAGAGCGTTACCCTGATAGCCTCTCCGGGGGACAGAGGCAGAGGGTTGCGATCGCTCTTGCCCTGATTCTCCATCCCAGCCTGATAGTCCTGGATGAGCCGGTATCTGCCCTGGATGTGTCAGTTGAGGCACAGATTCTTAACCTTCTGATGGATTTAAGGAGAAAGTATGGTCTCACATATCTTTTCATCTCTCACGATTTGAATGTCGTATCGTATCTGTCTGACAGGATTGCCGTAATGTATCTGGGCTCCATCGTGGAATTGGGAAGGGTGGAGGATATCATAGGGAATATGGCTCATCCTTATACGAGAGCCCTGTTCTCAGCTTCCTCCGATGTTACGGCTACACTCTCAGGAGAGATTCCAAGTCCTCTTAATCCTCCTCCCGGCTGTCCTTTCCATACAAGGTGCGCATTTATAGAAGAGAGATGTAAAAAGGAAAAGCCAGAACTTGTGGAGATGGAAGGCGGGCATTATGTCTCGTGCCATTATCCGCTTTACAATAAGGAGGGGTGAAGTGAAAATTGCGACAATATCAGATCTGCATCTTGATATAAACAAGGACTATCCTGTACTCGATGTTCTGAAAGAGGAAGTTGAGAAGGAAAATGCCGATTATCTTATAATCGCAGGGGATATCTACGAGGATTTCCGTAATGTTATAGGTGAGATGAGAATGCTTGAGAACGGGGCATCGTTCCGCGTTCTCTATGTTCCCGGTAACCATGATCTCTGGTCTCCGGAACCTCATAAATATAAAGTGGATTATATCTACTCCTCTTTCTGTGATGATGAGAGATGCCTCTCTGGAAAGTACGTTATAGATAGAGATGTCGCATTCATAGGGGATGTCGGATGGTATGACTATTCATTCGGCAATCATGAACGTTTCTCAGATGAGATGTTTGCGAAGATGTGCTATATGGGACGTACATGGCAGGACAGTATTAAGAATCCATGGACAAGGGATAATATAAGACGATGTAATATACAACTCGAAGTGCTTTCCAATTCTTTAGACAAGATAAAAGGGAAAAAGATTGTCGCGGTAACGCACATGCTGCCGATAAGGGAGTTTACTGTTCTTGATGCCCGACCCGAATGGGAGTATTTCAATGCTTTTCTCGGCTCTGAAAAGCTTGGAGAACTTTTTGAGAATAAGAGTGTGTCGTACTCCATCTCAGGTCATGTTCACTATAGGAAGGAAATAGAAAAGAAGGGAGTCCATTATATCTGTCCATGTCTTGGGTATAAGAGTGAATGGAAATTTGCAAAAGGACATGAGGAGGATTTAACTTATCACATTCAATCCTCTCTAAGGTGTTTTGAGCTATAAGGCTCGATAATCTTCTACATGGAAGATGTGTACGGGAGGAATAAGGCGGTGTATACTTCTTATTGGAAGGATCAGAACGGATTCATAACGGATTATTCTGTCGTCCGACATGAGGTCAACCTCACCCTATGTAGGTGATGATGAGATAGGAAGGGTGATTCATGATCTTTTGTGTCCAGATGGGAAGAGAATGTATAGCAGGGCGCTTGGAGGTATCATGGACTATTTAAAGACGACGAAGGAGGGTTATATGGAATACCAGAGTGATATAGGAAAAATCTTGCAAAGAGGTATGGAAAAAGGAATCCAGAAAGGGAAGAGGGAGACTGTGGAGATGTTGCTGAGAAAGAAGCTCCTGACACCTGATCAGAT
>CALXYM010000012.1 GCA_944392965.1 uncultured Spirochaetaceae bacterium
GACTTGAGCAGGTTTTCCTGAGCAAGCAGCTGGCGCTGAAGCCGGAAGCCCGCTCTTCTTAAGTGTGGGTAGTTCACCATATCAAGGAAAAGGGTAGGCTTAAAACCTACCCATTAAATCTTAACATCCGCTTATTGAACATGAACTCTTCTTTGGAGGAATTGCGATTATCCTCTCTAGTTCGGGCTTTTTCTTGAGATTCTCTTTTAAACCTCTTGCTCTAGCCTTGTTAACGTAATCAGGGCTCTCGAATGTATAGTGGAAATTCGTATGGATGTCATATGTTCCATTCATGAGAGCAAACGCATCCTCGGTCATTACGAGCTCCTCATCTGTTGGAATTACAAAGATCTTTACCTTTGATGAATCCTTGCTGATGCAGGTCTCCGCATTACGGCAGTGTGAGAGGTTGTTCTTCTCCTCATCAATCTCGATTCCAAGGCTTTCAAGTTCGGAGCATGCTCCTCTTCTAATATGCTCTCCCATTTCTCCGACACCTGCCGTGAAAACGATGGCATCCACACGGCCAAGAAGTGCCGCATAGGAGCCGATATACTTCTTGATTCTCCTGCACTCCATGTCGATTGCGAGTTTTGCCTTTTCATTACCACCATCGGCAGCACTGTGAACGTCACGTCTGTCAGACATTCCACATAGTCCTACAAGTCCGCTCTTCTTGTTCAGACAGGTGTCGAGCTCCTGTGCATTCATTCCCGTATTCGTGGAGATGTATGAGATGATTGCAGGATCGATGTCTCCACTTCTGGTTCCCATCACAAGTCCTTCAAGCGGGGTAAGTCCCATTGATGTGTCAATGCATACTCCATCCTTCACTGCGCATGCGGAAGCTCCGTTTCCGATGTGTAGGATGATGACGTTTGTATCCTTATTCTCTTTTCCAAGAAGAACTGCTGCCCTCTTAGCACAATAAAGATGACTTGTTCCATGGAAGCCATAGCGTCTCACGTTATATTTCTCATACCACTCATAAGGCACGGCATACATGAACGCCTCTTTTGGCATGGTCTGGTGCCATGCTGTGTCCATGACGATTGCCTGAGGAACGTTCGGCATGAGCTTTCTTGCGGCCTCTATACCCATTATGTTTGCAGGCATATGAAGTGGTCCGAGTGGAATCAGGGTCTTCAGCTTCTCCACGACCTCATCTGTGACGAGAGTGGACTTCTTGAACATCTCTCCTCCGTGAAGTACACGATGGCCTACGGCTCCGATCTCATCAAGGCTCTTGATACAGCCGTATTTCTCGTCAACGAGCATCTTCAGGATGAGCTCGATAGCCTCTTTGTGTGTCGGGCTTGAGAATTTGGCTGAATAGGTCTCTTTACCGATGGAATTCTGCTCGATAGTAGAATACTCCAGTCCGATTCTCTCAACTACGCCGACAGACAGGACATCCTTGTTGTCCCAATCATAAACCTGGTATTTTGCGGATGATGATCCACAGTTCAGGGTAAGAATAACCATATACACTCCTTAAATCTATTTTTCGATTGACGGGAAAGAATTTTAACACAAATCATTTTGAAATGGTAGACAGATTGAAGGGTAGAGGAATTAATAAGTATGAGAAAATTCATACTCATAGCACTGCTTATCTCATTTGCTTTCCCACTTTTCCCCGTCACTTTCGAAATAGGTGAGGATGTCCTTGCCATCAGGGACAGGAATTTCAGCTATGATTTCACTTCTAATCTTCTCTTTTTCCGTGGCAGATATCTCGCCTATGGAAGGCTGGACAGTCTTTCTGTCTATTCAAGTCTTTTCAATCCTTATAGGAGATATCATCATACGGGTCTGAGTGTCAGTGACAGTGCAACACGGGGGATAAGGGGTTTTCTTCTAAAATTCCAGCCGATATCAATCTCCCTTTCAATTTCAGAGGAGATGAGTACTGCATTCAGCTATGATGGGAAATACATGGATGTTGCCCTCGTCTATTATAATGAGAGAAAAGAGGGGATGAAGAGTATTATACATAGCTACAAGAGGGAAGATAAAAGAGATGTACTCTCCCTTCTTCTGAGGGGAAGATATCATGATTATGTTGATCTCATGACGATCATAAGCTATTCACCATATCTTGGCCTTGACGGTTTTTACAGGGTGGATCTGAGCTATGAAAATCTTTCTGTCAGGGTAAAATATGGGAACACGTTCCTCTCTGATAACGATGGGTTATTTTCAATTGAAACCTCTTTGGAAAGCAGCTGTCTTGATTTCAGATATTCCATACTTTATGACGAAGCTTCGGTCTACACTGATTTCTTCAGATCTTACAGGTCTGAATATGTAACAACATTTAAAATAAACGGTTTTCGTCTCCGACATCTGATGGAATATGAATTCAAGAGGAATGCGGAAAGAGAGAGATTGGATCGTTTTTCGATAAGCTATAAAGGATTATATGCATCTTATGATAATAAGGGAAGAATATATTTCAGACTGCGGCATCTGCTGTTTGAAATGGGGATTGCTGAGAATGGACCGTTCTTTTATTACAGAATCACGGAAAACATTGAACTCTGTTATGAGGGAGGGAAGATGAGCCTGAGACTGAGATTAATTCTCTGATACTATTGATACGCTCAGCTCCAGATGTTCACCGCAGATTCTCTCTACCTCATTGACCGCCATTTCTATCAACTTCTTCACATCTTTCTCCGTGCACTCCGGATAGGAGAAGAGGCAGTTGCTCTGAACTGAGGAGAATTCACATCTCAATCCCTTATCTCCAACCATACCCGCTTTTTTTATCAGATCTGATGCCTTATAGGTACTACCGTCTTTGAACACGTTTCCGATAAAGTTCTTACATGGTGGTATGAACATCAGTTCCGTATAACGTTCCTTCTTGATTCTCGCCTCAGCAGTTCTCTTTCCCTCTTTCAGTCTCAGTGTCGTTGATAGAAGTATCTCATTCTCTTCTAGTATGTTCCTCCTGCTGTTGAAGAAATCGAGATAATCAGGTTTTCTGTGTATCTTCCCGTCAAATGTCATCGTGTCCGTATAGAAGTGATATTCTCCGATGTGCTTACTCTGGCTGGAGGCGTTTATCCTGATTGCAGCCGCGATCGTTCCAGGAATTCCCCCGAACTCTTCCAGCCCCATGAGATTGTGCTCTATGGCTGTGTTTATGACCTCATCAAGGCTCTCTCCCGCCATCGCCGTGATAAGGGCTCCTTTGATTGTTATCCCTTTCAACCTCTTCATTGAGATCAGAAGACCGTTGATTCCTCCATCAGGGAGTATCGTATGCGTTCCACTTCCTATTACCTGGATTCTCAGGTTCTCTTCAGCTGCCATTCTCAGAGCATCCCGCAGTTCCCCGATTGTCTCAGGTTCTGCATAGAATCTCGCATGTCCCCTGCTGTTGAAGAATGTTAGTCCACTGAGACTCTTATTCTCTTCGATGTTTACTTTTTCCCTCTGGAAACCCAAGTTGTAGTGCATAAAACGGCTCTTTTCAATGATTTGTAGGATCTCTGTCCTTTATGAAGTTTAGGAAATTTTAATTTTTTTATGGATGTTTTTCAAGTTCGTCACATTTTGTAAATCCATACATAATAGGTAGAAAAAGAATTGAAAATGGGATGGAAGCGGAAAAGTTTTCATCTCTGTAATAAATATTTTACTAAAGTTTTACTAAAATGATTTTGACACAGAATGTTTACTTAGGATATGCTTTAGCCATGGTAAAACTTTCAGATATCGCCGAGTGTTGCCATGTTTCAATGGCGACGGTTTCGAGAGTTTTAAATGAGGATAATACTCTTTCTGTATCGAAAGAGGCACGGGATGCGATAGTATCCACGGCAAGACGCCTCGGTTATGTCCCTCCACGTCAGAGAAAGGGGGTGCGATCTGAATATACCGTTTTACTGTCAAGCAAGTACATCGCGAGACCCGGATTCGAGGAGAGCCTGAGAGCCCGTCTTGACTCCATGGATAACCATAACGGACTTACCTTTGTCTGTGGTGAGGTTTCCATCTGTGACGCTTACATCTTCATAGGTGATTTTTCTGAAGATGAGATAAAGGCTGTTGCGGGAGAGAGCAGGGCTGTTCTTCTCATTAATAACAGAGAAAGGGATGATTACACATACGACAGGATCGTCGTCGATTATGAGGAATCAGAGCGGATGGTCATTGATTATTTCCTTTCCAGAGGGTTAAAGGACATCTCCTATTATGGAGGAGTCTATGATGGAGGAGCCTTTCGAATTGGACAAAGGAGACTTGAGGGATTCAAGAAGATACTCTCTGATTTCGGGTTGTATAAGGAGGAGAATTTCCATGTCTCCAGAATGGACAGTTATTCGGCCTATCACAGCATGATGCTTTCAGAAAGAGTTTCAGAGGCTCTCATATTCTCAAACAACGAATATGCTTATGGAGCACTCAGAGCTTTACGGGACAGGGGTCTTGAAAGGACCTGCTGCGTTTATCAGGATTTCGAGACCGCTTCCCACGATCTTGGAATAAACGTCCTCGACATTTATTCCGATGAGCTTTGGAATACGGCGGGAAAGATGCTTAATGAGAAAATACAGGGAACGAGGTCGATATCGGTGACACTCAAAATCCCTGGAAAACTTATAACAATTTAAGGAGTTGAAAAATGAAGAAAGTCGTCCTAGTCCTTACTATGGTGCTTCTCTCCCTCTCTCTTTTTGCCAATGGGAGCACGGAGAGTGCCGCGGATTCACATGTGATTGACAATCTTATCGTCTACTATGTTCCATCAAGAGATCCGGGCGAGATTATTACTCAGACCGCACCTTTGAGGGACCTATTAAAGACGGAGCTCGCAAAAGAGGGGTATACGGTAAATGATGTAACGATTGAGGTCGGTACGACATACGAGGCTGTTGGTGTTGCTCTTTCAACAGGTTCTGCCGATGTCGGTCTTATTCCTGCCAACACATACATCCTCTATGATGATGGCTGTGATGTCATCCTGACTGCAACACGCGATGGACTCTCTGTTGAGAGTGATGATCCAAGAGATTGGAACAATAATGAGCCAATCACGGCAAGCGAGGATCAGGTCGTAGGTTACAGGGCCCTGATGATTGCAGGACCGTCTGAGAAGGGTAAGGCCCTTGCTGCCAAAGTCAATGCTGGAGAGGCGCTGACCTGGGATGATCTTAATGGTGCATCATGGGCTGTCATGAGTTCAACAAGTCCTGCCGGCTACGTTTATCCTTCAATCTGGATGATGGAGAACTACGACGGGAAGACGATCGCAGATCTTCAGAACACTGTCGTCGCAGACAGCTATGCCTCCGCTTTTGCACGCCTTGCTTCTGGACAGATCGATGTTCTTGTGACATACGCTGATGCAAGAAGGGACTACGAAGATGAATGGACGACGACATTCGGACGCACATCTTCAATCTGGGATGATACTGATGTCATCGGAGTTACTCCGATGATCTATAACGATACAGTCTCTGTATCAAAGGTGTCTGAGAAGATGACCCCTGAGTTCATCGAGGCTCTTCAGAATGCATTCATGCGTCTTGACGAGACCGAGGAAGGGCGTCAGGTAATCGCGGTCTACTCTCATACAGGCTATCAGAAGGCTACAAGTGCGGACTATGACAATGAGCGCCTTGCACAACAGATGATCCAGTCTGTTTCAAATTAAATCACATAAAGGTGCGGTATACATCCGCACCCTTTAGCAGGGCGGACAAATCTCTTGTCCGTCTTGTTAAAGTTCGTACATCAGGAGATTTTGATGATTTCATTTAAAAATGTAAGTAAGGTCTACCCCAATGGAACGGTAGGATTGAAGAATATCAATCTCGATATAGAGCAAGGAGAGTTCGTGGCAGTAATCGGCCTTTCAGGGGCGGGAAAGTCGACTCTCATCAGAGCCATTAACAAGATGCATCCGATTACAGAAGGGACGCTTACCGTCGACGGGGTTGATGTCAGTTCTCTTGAGGGCAAGAGTCTGAGAGCACTAAGACGGAAGATAGGAATGATTTTCCAGTCCTTCAATCTTGTGACTCGTACGACCGCGATAAAGAACGTTCTTACCGCTTTCGTTCCCGATGTTCCATTCTGGCGGAGTCTTACCGGTGTTTTCTCAAAGGAGATGAAGATAAAGGCACTTGAATGCCTTGATCAGGTGGGCATACTCGATAAGGCATACTCAAGATGTGATCAGCTCTCAGGTGGTCAGCAGCAACGTGTCGCCCTTGCACGTACCCTTGCTCAAAGTCCGGGCATAATCCTTGCCGATGAGCCTGTTGCAGCCCTTGATCCCGTGACGGCGAAACAGGTCATGGATGATTTCAAGAAAATCAACAAGGATATGAAGATGACGGTCATTATAAATATCCATCATGTGGAACTTGCACTTGAATATGCGGATAGGGTAATCGGAATCAAAAGCGGGGAGATCGTTTATGATGGACCTTCCAGGAAGGTTGATCAGGGAGTTCTCGACATGATATATGGAGGGGCAGAGAATGAGTCTCTATGACAGGATATTCCCACCAAAGGAGTATACACTTTCAAACGGTGTAAAGGTTAAAGAGAAGAGAAGCCGGATGCCTCTTATTCTCTTAATCCTACTGGTTTGTACTATAATTTCTGGGGAAGTGACAGGATTCAGGATCAGCGTGGTCATAAGAAGGATATCGTATTTCTTCGTGATGATCCGTGACATGTTCCCCCCTTCATGGTCTTACATGTCCAGCGTATGGGTGCCTCTTTTCGATACAATAAAGATGAGCCTTCTGGGATCTGTTCTCGGAGCTTTAATCTGTGTTCCTTTCGCGATACTCTCTTCTTCAAATCTTATCAAGAACAGGATTGTGACATCGCTTTTCAAGCTCTTCTTCTCAATAGTGAGAACCCTTCCGACGCTGGTTATTGCTCTGATCGCGACATATATCTGGGGATTGGGAACCTTCGCTGGAACGGTTGCTATCGGGGTATTCACGTTCGCTTACTGCGGTAAGATCCTCTATGAGCAGATTGAGACGGTGGATATGAAGCCTTACGAGGCTCTTGAGGCCCTTGGATGTAATAAGACAGAGAGTGTCAGATGGGCAGTCGCTCCACAGGTGATTCCGGGATTCATATCGAATGTTCTCTTCTGTTTTGAAGGTAATGTCCGTTACGCGGCCATCCTCGGTTATGTTGGAGCCGGAGGTCTGGGACTTATTCTTAACGAGAAGATTGGTTGGAGGGAGTATGACAGGGTAGGCATGATCTTGATCGCACTCTTTGTCACCGTCACCATCATCGAGTCCCTTTCCCAGTATCTTAGAAGCAAGCTGACTTGAGGAGGAGAGCATGAAACTTACTGTAGCTGAGACTTTAAGCGCAGAACCGAAAAGATGGCGGGTCACTCTCATAACCACTCTTATCTGCGTATTCCTTCTTGGATGGAGTATGTCGGGAATCCAATCAAGTCAGAGCGGAGAAGGGGGCCTTTCTGTAGCAGCATCTATAATAGGGGGGATACTTCATCCAGATACCTCCCTCTTATTCAATTTCACATCATCCGGTGTTGCATATCTCCTTTTCGAGACGATGTGTATTGCTTTTCTTGGAACGCTCATAGGAGCCGTTCTTGCCGTTCCGATCTCATTTCTTTCCGCAACGAACATCGTGCCATCTTTCATCGCTTGGATTGGACGATTCTTCATAATGGCGATAAGGACAATCCCTGCGTTCGTCTATGGCCTGATGTTGATAATGGTTACAGGTCCGGGAGCCTTTGCAGGAGTTCTCACGATGGCTTTCTGTTCGATAGGAATGCTCTCAAAAATGTTCATTGAGACGATAGAAGATCTTGATAAGGGGATTATCGAGAGCCTTGACGCACAGGGCTGTACGCTCTTTCAGAAGATACGCTACGGGATAATCCCACAGCTCATGCCGTCCTTCTGTTCCACTCTCATATACCGTTTTGACATGAATCTGAGGGATGCAACCGTCCTCGGTCTTGTAGGTGCTGGCGGTATAGGTGCGCCTCTTATCTTCGCAATGTCCAGTTACAGATGGACCCAAGTTGGTGCTATTCTTGTTGGACTCATCATACTGGTTCTGATAGTCGAATGGATAAGCAGCAGGATCAGGACGAAACTCATGAGAGGTTAGAATTGGACATCTATTTTACCAGTGACATACACTCTTATCTTTCAGAGCGAGATGGAAAGGGGGGAGGCTATATTGAAGCCTCTTCCCATTTTGCTCCCTCAGCTCTCATTCTTGATGGTGGGGATAACCTTCAAGGTTCAGCCCTCAGCATGTATTTCATGCAGGAGGGGAAGATCTTTCCCTCACAGATGGCCTTTAACAGTACAGGGCTTGATTATTACACCCTTGGAAATCATGATTTCAATTATGGACCATCAGTCCTCAAACGTTATATGGAGGGACTGAATGCAGTCTGTCTCGATTCAAATGTAAGATCCTCATTTCTTCCGATAAGGAAATGGGATGTCTATACTGCTCCAGATGGGACGAGGATAGGACTTACAGGTGCTGTCACGGATTATGTGAACGTATGGGAGAAGAAGGAGAATCTTGAGGGGATCGAAATACTGGATGTCGTCTCATCTGCAAAAGAAGCTTTTAATGAACTCAAGAAGGAAGGATGTGACTTCATCATCATGATCTATCATGGTGGTTATGAGATGAGCCGGATATTCCCGAACGTGAAGGATACGATTGAAAACAGGGCGTATGAGTTGATGGAGATCGGTTTTGATGCCGTGCTTTGCAGTCATCAGCACCTTGTGAGAGAGCCGTTTGAATATAACGGGTGCATATCTCTTGAGAACGGAGGAAATGCTGCGACATATGCCCATCTTATCCTTGAGAAGGGGAAGAGGATATTCGCAGAAGTTCTTCCCGTTTCTGAGGGGCCGAGGTATGAGAAGTCCTCACTTGAAGAACTGAAAGAATCTCTTGCTCCCCTCTATGACAAGGTTGATGAGTTCAAAGCAGGCATGATCGGCTCATCCACAGAGCCTTTTGAGGATATGGATAAGTTCGAGGGAATGATTCATGGTTCGACTCTTGCAGATTTCTTCAATCAGGTTCAAAAAGAGACTTCCGGTGCCGATATCTCCATAACATCCCTTTTCAACGAGGAAAAGCGTCTTGGTCCAGAGGTGAGCGTCGGGGATGTCATAGCCTCGTATCCATTTCCGAATACGCTTGTCAAGATAGAAATGACGGGGGAAAGGATAAAGAGAAGCATGGAGCGCTCTGCAGAGTTTTTCGACATTGCAGAGGATGGAGGGATAAAGATATCGGAAAGGGTGCTTACCCCAAAAGTTCTCTTTTATGACTATAATTTCTATTCAGATTTGGAGTACGAGTTCGATATCTCTAGGCCTGTAGGAGAGCGAGTCGTGAAGATGATCTATAAGGGTATTGATTTGCTTGAGAATCCTGATTATACGCTCTCTGTTGCAGTGAATAATTACAGGGCCTCTGGAACGGGGGGCTATGAGGTGTTTACTGAGTGTCCCGTTTTAAAGAGCTATCAGGAGGAACTTCCCGAACTGATAATGGATTATTTCAGGAAATACTCACCTGTCAGCCTTAAAAAAAGGAGTTCTTTCCGTATCCTAGTCGGTAAGGAGGAGAGCTAGTTTTTTCTCCCTCATTGATTAGAGACCCCTTGATGAGTAATATTATCGTGGCTTTTGATAGTGAGGTGGAATATGAGAAGCAGCAGTATGGATATGACAAGGGAACCATTCTCCCTGAACCTTATCAGGTTCGCCTTTCCTCTTGTCTTGATGTCGATGCTGCAGATTCTTTTCATGGCCTGTGATGACATGGTCATTTTGGGGCTTTTCGTCGGAAGTGATGCCCTTGCTTCCGTCGGAGCAACGACATATATCGTGAACCTCTTCATAAATGGTTTCTCTGGCCTTTCTGTAGGCGTGAACGTCGTCGTCGCGCAGTCCATCGGTGCCCGGCAGAAGGAGAATACGGAAAAAGCTGTACATACAGCGATGGCATCATCTCTCCTTCTCGGTATTTTCTTGATTGGGGTCGGAGAGGTTTTCGGCAGAACCTGTCTTGAAGCACTTAATACGCCATTGGACATAATAGATTCTTCCACACTTTATTTAAGGATATATTTTCTCAGTACACCTGCAAATCTGATCTTTAATTTCGCCTCCGCCATCATGAGAGCAAAAGGGGATTCCAGACATCCTTTTATATATCTTACGATATCAGGGGTGCTGGACATCATCCTTTGTACCGCTTTTGTACTTCTTTTTGATCTCGGGGTTGGGGGTGTTGCACTTGGAACTCTTATAAGCCAGTATGTCTCAGCTATCCTCTCCATATCTGCTCTTATAAGAGATAGGGGAGATGTTCACCTAGATGTGAGAAAACTTGGAATCCATGGAGGGGTATTCAAAAGAATCCTTGCCATCGGAATACCCACCGGGCTGAACAACATGGCATTTTCCTTTTCAAACATGCAGATTCAGAGTGCCATAAACATATTCGGCTCAGCTGCGGTCGCAGGCTGTTCTGTATCGACCACGATGGAGAACTTCGTATATGCCGCAACGAATTCGGTGATGCAGGCCTGTATAAGTTTTACCGGTCAGAATGTTGGAGCAGGAAAGATCGGAAATGTTCCCAAGATTGTACATCTCTGCCTTCTCTATTCCTTCATTGCTGGTACAGTACTCGGTGTATTCGTCTATTTTATCGGCTATCCACTTCTACCGTACTTCATAAGCCTTGACTCGATCCCGTATGCCATGTCCCGTAACCTCGTGGCGATGCTTCCTTATGGGCTCTGCGGTATCATGGAGGTTTATACGGGAGTACAGAGAGGTTTAGGGAAAGGCCTTGCTCCGACTGTGATAACCCTTCTTGGCGTCTGTCTTTTCCGTGTCATCTGGGTTCATACGGCTTTCAATGCGGTAATGACTATCGAAATGCTCTTTTTAAGCTATCCTATCTCATGGAGTTTTACCACCATTGCTCATTATATCTGCTATAAAAAGGATTTAAGGGATATGAGAAAAAGGCTTGTTTCAGCCTAATCTCTTATGATTCCGTTTATGTAATCAAATCCTAGATCAAGGCCTGTCGCATATGACGAAAGATCCATCACTTCCTCTCTCGTATGTGCCCCTTTGAACTTTACAATGCCTATGCAGAGTGCGGGAATTCCCAATGAAAGGGGAATGTTACAATCTGTTGAGGAGGCCTTCCTTTCTGCAGAAAGGGAGTACTTATCCATTGCCTCTTCCGCTATTTTCTCCATCCATAAGGTATCACACTTTATGCCACATGGGCGTATTCCGATCTCTTCAAAATTGACACAGAACTCTTCTTGATATTTTTCTATCAGAGCTTCAAAGTTCTTCCTCATTTTTCTCAGGCTTTCTGGATTTGTTGAACGGTATTCATATGTGCACTCAGCATCCTGGGCTATGGTGTTGACGCTCGTTCCTCCCTTTATCGTGCCGACATTATAAGTCGTACCTTTCTCCACGTCCTGTTGGTACAGCTCTGTTATTATTTCTGAAAGGCCAGCAATTGCATTTCTTCTTCCAAAATCCTTGTATGAGTGCCCTCCTTCCGTCCTAACTTTAATTAAAAAACGTTCACTTCCGACGGCCGTATTCACGATACCGTTTCCCAGACATGCGTCAAAGGTGGTGAAACTTCTTATCCTATCCGTATAGGAGGAGAAAAGCTTCTTCACGCCTTTCAGGTTGCCAAGCCCTTCCTCAGATGAATTGCATACGAACAGTATCCCGTTCTGTGTCTCAGGTTTTTCTCTGAAGAAGTAAAGGACATACATTAAAAGGGCGACGAATGATGCAGTGTTGTCACCAATCCCTGGGCAGTGGATTTTGTCTCCTTCTATCTTCATTGGAAGGGGTACTGTATCAGGGAATACTACATCCGTATGGGCTGCAAAAACATCCAGCATGTTGTTCCCTCTGTCGTTATATGGAATGATCACGTTCTTTGCTTCATCCTCATATGCAGAGTCTATTCCTTCTTTCCTCAAATATGAGAGGATGTATTCAGCCCTCTTATCTTCCATTCCAGATGGAGAGGGAACTGTACAGATATCTTTTAATAACGCTATTGCTTTTTCATAATAAAGAGATGAGAAGCGAATGTTTTCGATCATGTTCTATCCTTTTTTTCTAGATTAGAATAGCAGTAAATTCCTCCATATCCAATCATATTTTCATCCATTGTCTTTGTATCTTTTTGAAATTTCTTGTGTTTTGTTATTGAGAGCAAAAATGAAGGCAATAATTACACTTGATAATAAGTACGGGTATTCCCTGTTTGGAAAACGGCTGTCGTGGGACAGGGAGATAGAGAAGAATATTTTTGAGAATCTTGCTGAAGATGAAAGCCTTTTCGTCTCACCTTATACGATGAAATCTTTTTCTGAGTCATCGCAGTCACGATTGATATCCCCTATCCCTGATGATCGAGAAAAGGATATTACGGCTTTCTTTGAGGTTGATGATATTCCTTCTGCCTTGGACGAACTCATCGTTTATAGATGGAATAGAAACTATCCTTCAGATAAGAAATACAATCCATATCTGCATGGATGGAAAAGGCTCTCATCAGAAGATTTTCCTGGACACTCACATAATAAAATTACCAGGGAGGTATATGTTAGATGACATTCAAAACTATTACGGCTCTTCTTCTTTCCATCGTTTTCCTATTTCCTTCCTGCGATATGCTGCTTCCCTTTTTTACAGGGGATGGTGGTAAGGAAATCTCTGCTGAGGCTCCCATCGAGTTCCGTCGTCATGATGATATCATATCAACGGCAATGGGTGATGATCTTGCTTTCGTCCCCTATAATGATAATGTTCCTGTTTTTTCTGAAGAGGACTGGAACGATGGAGAGTATTATATAAAACTCTCTGATCTTGATTATCTTGGAAGGGTTGGAGTCGTTCAGGGGCTTTTTGATTATGAACATTTCCCAGAAGATGACAGGGAAGAGATAGGTTCTGTTACACCCACCGGATGGGAAGGAAACAATAACAAATATGATTTCGTCTCTGCTGAGTACATCTATAACAGGTGTCACCTGATATCAATAGATTCAGAGATTGTGTAATAGAGAGAGGATAAAGGAGGGAATATGTTGCACACAGATAAACATGATAAGAGAGAGATGAGGAGCTGTTATACCGTTGTCGTTACCCTAATCGTTCTACTGATATGTCTTCTCGTTACAGCTTGCGACCTCATGTTCGGCAATCCATCTCAGAATGATGGCAGTGATGCCGCCGATGCTACGGGACCGATTTATGAGATCAGAAACAACAATATCCCGTATTTCGATGATGACGATTATGCCTACGCCGAAGTTAAAGGACCATTTACTGAACTGTCACCTCTGGACAGTTTTGGACGTGTTGGCGTCTGCTGGGGACTGTTCGATTATGATCACATGCCAACATATGACAGAGAACAACTCGATACGGAACCGACGGGATGGCATCAGAAAGAATATGACACGTCAGTCGTTCCCGGTGGGTGGTTATACGCGAGGGCACATCTTCTGGCTTTCCAGCTGAGCGGATACCAGGACAACCCCCAGAACCTCATGACAGGTACGAGGGATTTCAACAACGAAGGGATGCTGCCTTTCGAGAACATGGTCGCTGATCATCTCCGCGAAGAACGAGATCATTCAGTTCTATATCGCGTGACACCTGACTTTGGAGAAGACAACCTCCTCGCCTATGGGGTTCTCATCGAATCGGATTGCCTGAACTGTGATGACATGGCTGATTTCTGCGTCTTCATAAAGAACCAGCAACCAGGCGTGACACTCGATTATGCAACTGGTGAAAACTGGCTTTCTTCGGAGTTACCTCCCGTTCAGGATGAGGAGGTATCACTCGAAGATGCAACGTATATTCTCAACACGAATACGATGCGTTTCCATGAGCTTGACTGTTCAGGTGCCCCCTCACCAGATTCACAGAACTATAAGCTTACTGACATGAACTACGATGAAGTCGTTGATGCAGGATATAAGCCTTGTGGAATCTGTAATCCCCAGCCAATAGAACAGTATCCGGAAATCGCTGCATGACATATGAAACAACAACATCCTCTCCTTTCAACCGGAGGGGATTGTTTCATTTATTGCCATCGCTTCTCATATCAGAAGACCTGTCGTTATATCCTTCGCTTTCAAGCTTCTCTTTAAGAATACGCTCTACTGCCGTCGTAAGGCTTTGGCCTTTATCGTCAGCATATGCGACGAGCATCGCATGTATCTTTGCATCCATCTTCAGGGAGATGTTCTTATAGTCCTTCTTCGCTCGTGGCATCATCTCCTCCTTACCAGTTCGCCTGACACATGGTCGTATCGCCAGTTCCTGATATCGCCATTGATAATCAATTTTGCGACCTGCTCCAGCGTTTCAAGCGGTACATTGAACCATTCCCTGACCGTTTGCTGTTTCCCTTTCACATTGACAGTAATTGGAACCCGTGCTTTCTGGAAGAACTTATGCATAAAACTCTCAAGGGCTTTTGCATTGAGATTGGTGCATCTCCAGGTCTCCTCTATGACAACAGGAGCACAGAGGTATGTCGACTCGTTTTCAGCGTTCTGGATGCGCTCCTCGACGCTCCTGCCAGTGTATCCGACCTTGTATAGTCGGCCTCCAAATTGTCTAACAATCGGCTCGTCTGACGTGGTTCGAAGGATATAGATGTATCCGGTCGTTACGTCGTCTTCTCCACTCAGCTGGAAGTCCTGGATATTCTCATCGGTCTCGACATCCATCACAGCGCGTCCGTTCTCTGTAGACATGAGACGAAGGAAAGACCTGTAGAGCATGAAGTTTTCGGTTCCATTGGCAAATATGACATGGATACGCCTATCCATCTGACCAAGATTGCCGACTTCCTCCTTGTCGTAGATCTCATCCACAAAGCAGAGGATGCCGCCTGCGATGTAGAAGCGATCCTTGTGAGCACCTGCTTTACCATCGAACGGCACGACCTTCCTTGCCTTCGACTCTATCTCTGCTTGTACTCGCTGGAACATCGGTTCGTATTTCCGAAACTCCTTTGCTGCAATCCTCCGGCTGGTGTAGAGAGCCATCGTCTTCTGCTTCTTCTCCCCAGCCTTCTTCAGCAGTGAACCGGAGAAGTCATGGATGCCCTTGTCGTCACCCATCATGGCTATCATCCTGTCCAGAGCCTCGGAATGGAGTGGATCGTCGTCCTTCTTCGGCTCGGGTGTCGAATCGTCCTTGATGCGTCTCAGCCTAGCCGCGAGCATCTTCTCCGTCGGGTCCTTTGAATTGTAATCCGGCTCACGGTTATGAAGTTCCATCCAGTCCTGTATTTCCTTCCGCTTGGAGTCTCCTACATCAAAATCCTCATGAACGCTTTTCTTCGGGAGCTCCACCTTGTCGATGAGACCAAGAGAATCGGAGGAGAAGATGGAGTCGAGAAAGTCCTTACTTATCGCCATTCTCCGCCTCTCTTTCCTTGAGCCTTCTCAGGTACAGGAGAACTTCTCCGAGCTTCGATTCATACGGGTCCTCGGCAGACCTTTCAGGGACACGTTCATATTCCTTGAAGAACATCAGGACCTGCGGCCAGTAGATGCGTATCTCGTTCTCCGTGAAGTCGGGGAGCCGGTCCATCTTCCTGTCGATGGCCTCCTTGATTGCGCCTAGTGTCTGCTTGTCTATCGACTTCGCGACGATCTGGAACGCCTCCTCGAACGGATTGATGCTGTCTATGAGGTTGATGTCGAGGTCACGGATGTCGAGGATGATGTTGTTGGCGAAGTGCAGGAGTCTCACATCAGGACTACCGGTTTTCTCCTCTTCCTCGTTGATCTTCTTCGGAATTATCAGCTCGGTGACAAGCCTCTGTCTCACAGCCTCCCTGTCATGCTCGGAAAGATCCGGATACTTCTCGATGAGGATCTTCGGTATGAGGCCCTTGTTGATGAGCTTGCCAGCATTCTTCTTCGGCATCGCCTGTATGACCTCCGGATTGGTCATTACGGCCTCGAGAAGATTGTCCATCTCGCTGCCGATGATCTTCTTCGCCTTGTCGCTCTCCGGCTCTACCAGCTGGAGCTTCGGGAGCTTCGTCTTGAGGTCCCATTTTGGAAGGAGAACCTGCTCCATCAGGAGGGAGGCAGTGACCGCCTTCAGCAGGTTGTTCACGGCCTCTGCGACCTCAGATGTTTCCGCATCGGGCTCGGCGATGATGTTCGTGAAGCGCGCCTCGCTCTTCCCGGGATAATCCCTCGTGCAGCGTCCGATGATCTGGACGATTTCAGTAAGGGAACCGCGGTAGCCGACAGTGAGCATGTGCTCGCAAGGCGGCCAGTCAAAGCCTTCCTTGGCAAGATTAAGTGCGATGATGATATCGACGGCATCCTTATCATCGGCATGGGCATTGAGATAGTCCTGCTTCCGACTACGGTCAGCCTCGTTCACCAGGTCGAGAACCTTCAGAAGCCTTCCATCCTTTGTCCTGACGACATCCACAACGCCATCCTCGGTGAAGACATAATCGCCGATGATGTCGATGATGCGGTCAACCTCATCGTATTTTTCCTTTGTTGACTCCCTTGAGTTCACGTTCGGGATATGGATGATGGTCTTCATATGGGTATCAAGGTCCTTTGCAAGAACGTTGAAATATGTACCCGAATAGAAGTCGTATGAGAGCGTGATGGTGTGAAGGTACTTGTAACCGGAAAGCTGGTCGTAGTAGCTGAACGTGACGGTCGTGAATTTCGTCTCGATCTCAGAATCCAGAACAGGTACGCCGTCTCCACGGAAATAAGAGCCTGTCATCGCCATCACATGGGCCGTAGAGCCCAATATCACGCCTCTGACGAGCTTTCCAAGCACGGATGACTCTACATCCGCCGATGTGTGATGAAACTCGTCTATGCCCAAGAGACAGCCGTTGAAAGCCGATGGATCATTGATGTCATCATAGGCAAAGCGGAGGGTTGCATGGGTGCAGATGAGGATCCTCGCTCCCGGGTTCTTCAGGAACTCGCGGAACTTCTTCACCTTCCTCTCATCGCTTCCAGGACCACAGAGATTGTATTCGGCATCCGGCTCCCAGTCCTTGAAGAAGCCACCAGTACGGAGATCTGTCGGGCGGAACGATGCCGCGATGGTCTTCTCAGGTACGGCGATGATGACCTTCTTTATCCCCTGATACGCCATCTTGTCGAGGGCGATATACATGAACGCCCTGGATTTTCCGGAAGCAGGAGGCGACTTCAGGAGAATGTACTGCTCGTTCCTCCTCTCGTACACCTTCCTCTGCATCGGTCTCATTCCGAGGTTGTCCGATGTGACGCTCGCACCGGTCTGTGCGTATGTGATATGGGCTATCTCTGGCATGATGTCGCCTCCTTGTATCTTCTGAAGAGCTCCTGGAGCCTCTCGCTGTCGTTGTCGAAGCCTGAACGCCTGTAGAGGGAATCAACCAACAGATCGTTCGACTCATGGGCAGCACGAAGGTCATCCGGCATCTTATCGGGGTCATAGAGTTGGGCCATCGTGTTCTCGTAATAGTTTTCGCGAGCTTCAATGATTCTCATGGCCGAGTCCTCAAGAGCCTTCTTCTGGTTCTCCGAGAGGTTCGGGAATGGGAAGGTGTTGTAGCAGAGGGTGTTGGAGTACCGGTAGTCAGTCTTCAATCTGCCAGCCACAGTCCTGACCCATGCCATGTGCATGCGGGAAGTGAGAATGGCGAAGAGCCAGAGAGGGGCATCGTAAACGGCTGAATGAGGTGCAGGAATAAGTGTTCCTCGTGCCAAATAACCAATAGGAATGTAATCTCGATTTTCAGATGATGTAAATGGAATTATTATTGCCGTAGTGTTTGGCACATATCTATTTTCGATTGGTTTCCACGGTGTATCAGCGTGATTTCTTGTTTGCTCTTTCTTGCTTGAAGTCCTGAATTCTCTTATGTTTTCAAGACGTCTTGAAATCTCAGGAATTGATTTTGCAAGGGGTAGCTGATAGTCTTCAATCCACAGGCACCACCTTTGCATACCTTTAATAAAGTCTTCACCGCCAATGAATGGCTTTATCAAGCATTCGCATTGAGGGTATTTCTTCAGAAATTCTATTTTTTCCGAGTTCGAAAAAACAAAATTACTATCATCAACCAATCCTGTCCCTCGCCTCATATCGGGCCTTACTGTTATTGGATCATTCCTCTTGACAACAACCTCCATACTCCCAGGAATCAAGTAGGGGCCAATCTGGGTGACAGTTTTCCTATCAGTATCAGAATAAATATACTTTGGACATTCTGCATTGTTTTGAAGGCCGATGATTGTGACTGTAACACCTGCTTTGTTTGATGCATTGTTTGCCCACTTGAAAGATTCATAAGAGAATGCAATCTCAATCCCATAGTTGAAGACAACAGGCCATAGAGTAACCTGCATGCCTTGAGAAATTGAATTCGTTGTGACGAAGGCAAGTTTTGAGGAATAACGATTCCGGATATATTTTGCCCCCAGAAGAAACCAACAAGCAATATAATCTTGATATCCAGAATTTGTTACTGCATGCAAAATTCTATCCCGATCGTCTTTTTGCTCTGTTGTCAACAAAGCTCCACCAGCATACGGAGGATTTCCACAGACATATACAGGGCCCTCTCCAGCTGGGCACACCTCGTTCCAGTCCAGCCTCAGGGCATTGCCACAGACGATATGACCGCTCTTCGTGAGAGGAAGCGTCGGGTTCGCGTTGTTGTACTTCTCGTAGCACTCCATGTTGATCTGGTGCTGGGCAAGCCAGAGGGAGAGCCGTGCGATCTCGCAGGGGAAGTCATCAATCTCGATTCCATAGAAGTTGTTGAGATGGATGCCGACGAACGGAAGCTCATCTATCATGGATATCGCCCTCATGTCGAGGTGGCAGAGTTCCTTGTACGCCGTAATGAGGAAGTTGCCGGAGCCACAGGCAGGGTCGAACACCTTGATTCTTGCAATCTTCTCTCGATAGTCCTTGACCTTCCGCTCCTTCCATTTCCCGGAAGGGAGCGCATCGAGCTCGTCAAGCTCAGTCCTGAGGTCATCGAGGAAGAGCGGATTGAGCACCTTCATGATGTTCGTAACCGATGTGTAGTGCTGTCCGAGCGTCCTCCTCTGTTCCTCCGATATGACCGTCTGGAACATGGAACCGAAGATGTCGGGATTGATTGCAGCCCAATCGGAAGCACAGCACTCAAGAAGCTTGCGCCTCGATGTCTTCGAGAACCTTGGTATCGGGTAGTGCTTCTGGAAGAGACCACCGTTCACATACGGGAATGCCTCGTAATAATCCTTGATATCGGCTCTCTGATCTACCGGTATATCAAGTACATCAAACAGCCCTTCAAGGAACGACTGGACGCTGGAACCATCCTCAGATGTATGAAGCTGGAGAGCATTGCGGAACTGGCTTTCACTGAAGATATGTGTGTCGTCGGCGAAGAGACAGAAAAGAAGGCGTGTCAGGAAGACATTGAGAGCTTCCTCGGTCAGTTCGGCGTTATCCTCATTGTCTTTCTTAATGGATTCAAAGAGATGGCCCATCTGGGTTGCAGCCTTCACATCGGCAGGGGACTCGACCATCTGTTCGATTGTCTCACGCCCGCACCAGGGGAGGAAGAACTCGTAATTGTCGGGAAGCTCATCAAAGGGAATATCGATTCCACGGTCACTGGCCATGTCCTTCGCCATGAGCCTCTCGAAGTCGGTGACGACCACGAAGCGTTCCTTGTGTGTTGCCGCTTCTATCGCATCGAGATACGCTTTCTCGACATTGCTTCCGGCTGCAATCGGTACGAACAGCAGCTTCTGCCTGATGGAGTACCTGCCGCCGCTGTCAGGCCCGTTTGTAATGGTCTTCTTTATAGTCGTATTCGCAAAGCCGTATGCCGCGAGGAAGGCAGACAGGAAATCATTCCCTGTCTTGCCGACAGCTTCCTCCAGCCGGCCTTTGATCTTATCGATGTCTGTATCGGAAACTCTCATGTATCATAGTCTATCATGATTCACTTGCAATGGCAATGAAAGATAATGATTCGTAATGATTATAAATACTGTTTCTTCATTTTCTCGATTGCTTCGTCGAGGGATTCCAGATCACCTTTGTCATCTGGCATCTTTATTCCTTTTCCCTCATCATGAGGATTCGTTTCCTTCAGCATCAATGCCATGCGCGATAACAGATAGATGTTGTTCTTTCCGATGCCCTCGCAGATTTTGACCAGGACATCCAATATGGTCTTATCTTGAATCTTTTTCTCTTGGGAAGAGTCCTTGTCACACAGTTCATCAATGGTGACATCGAGAGCCTGTGCGATACTTCTGGCGAACCCCACGGAAGGGGTTTTATTCATGGTCTTCATCGTTGAAATAGAGCCAGCACTGTGTCCTGTCCGTTCAGAAAGCTCTGTCCAGGTCAATCCCCTCTTTTTTCGAACCTGATCAACATTTTCCCAGAACGCCGTCGTCAACTCTTTATAATCCATGTCTTCAGCATAACATAATATGCAACGAAAGTGAATTGCGAACCGGAAAGACATTCAACTATTGTTGACTTCAACTATCGTTGATCTTATACTTTAACTGTGGCAACAAGTGTTTCAGAATTCAAAGAAGGCAATGCATCCTGCTTCGTAATCGAAGAAAAGGATGAGGCCGGCAAGACAATCTCAAAACGTGAGATCCGTATCCGCCTCAGATCAATACAGGTCCAAGGGCAGACTCGATATCTTCTGTACGACGAGAATATGAAAGTGATCCCAGGCACATGGGGCTATTTGAATGACCATATAGCCTTGAAAGCACCAAACACCCGGAAGCAGAAGGCGTATTCGTTACGACAACTGTATTCTTTCATTGGAATCATCCGCACACCACTGGATCAGTTCACAGCTTCGGAAATCATGCAATACAGGCAGTTTCTGAAAGGACTCGGCACAAAATCCAGCATCGACAGCCGCGCGGTTCTCCGAGATAACAGCACCATCAACA
Organism: uncultured Spirochaetaceae bacterium; assembly: GCA_944392965.1. Taxonomy (GTDB): domain Bacteria; phylum Spirochaetota; class Spirochaetia; order Sphaerochaetales; family Sphaerochaetaceae; genus Ornithospirochaeta. The sequence continues at coordinate 21,086 of CALXYM010000012.1, forward strand.
TGCATCTGGAGACCATGCGTGATTACGCTTCATATCTCCACCTGGAAAACAGCTGCTTCCGGGAGAGCGTGCCTTCACGAATCCTTCTGCCAAGTGAATACAGCGATGAACCTTTCGAGAAGGAAGTTGCAAAATCAGCCTTCAGCATGCCTGAATACAAAGGGGACGGGATCGCACCGAGATACATCAGCGAGGATGAATACGTCAGGCTTCGTCAGCTTGCAACGGCAAAAGGAGATGCAGCCGGAGAGTTGCTGTTCGATCTGATGTACCTTGATGGCCTTCGACCAGGAGAGGCATTGTCGTTGACACTCGAAGACATCAAGGAAGACATTGTGAATGGAGAATACATCTTCTACATCATTCTCAGGAACAGGATATCCGACAAAGATTTCCAGTCCAGCAAGAACCTTCCCCATCCTGAAACACCTTTCGAATACAGGAGAAAGGATTATGATCGTTCCGCCCCCAGAATCGTTCTTGATGAGCATACCTATGAACAGATTCTTCGTTATATTGATGATGTGCATGGCTTGTTAAAGAACAAACCCGACATCTATGCAGCATCGCTGGCAGACAAGGTCGGAGATGAGGACTTCGAGTCGGAAGAGAACCATTATCTCCTCCTCAACAAATGGGGCAGACCGCTGTCCGGACAGGCTTGGTCAAAAAGGCTTCGGGAATACTTCAAGGAGTGCGGTCTGAGCGTCGATACGGGAGTCCGGAAGAACAATCTCAGCCATAGGTTCAGACATGGGTTTGCGATGCATCAGCTCAAAAACGGAACAGATCCGATAGATGTTCAGAAGATGATGCGGCATCGTTCGATAAGTTCCATCCTCATTTACCACAATCCTACAGTAGAAGAAGAGATGGAGATGAAAAAGGCTTTCCAGAACAGCCTAAAGGAGGACATCCAGCATGGCACAAAGGCGTAGATCATATCCTCTGACATTCGAAATGCCATTTGCCGATCCCCGAATAGAGAGATTGATAAAGGAAGTCGCGAGTATCCAGTATGGTGCAGGTGACGTGTCAGACAACTCTTTGTACAAGATGAGGCGTTTTGCTTCTCCATACATGAGCTGTGAGTTTGACGACCTGTCATGGGATTTCATATGCACGGCTTCTCATCAGCATAAACTCTATGTCAGCTCGATGATACTGGTGTTTCTGCTTTTGAAAGAGCCTGACTGGAAAAGCCCTTACAGAACGGCTCTGGAAAATATCGGCGACGTCCTTGAAAAAGCGGTTGGCTCATGGGTGGGAAAGAGGGAAAGCGGGCAAAAACCTGTATTATTCTTCTGTAAAAGTCTTTTTTGTGGTAACGATATATCACGTCTCATATGCATCTACAGGAAGGATGTTGCTCAACAAACCGAGGTCAGCACATTCCTCTCCCAGACATCAAACAAACATGTGAGGCTTCTTATCAAAGAGTACTTTGAAAATAAAGAAAAAGGCGCATTCGTCGTTCTGAAGGCTCTGGAGTCAAGGGAAGGGGTTCTGGCCAAGACCTTTGATTCGACCGTTCCATCCTTTTCATCATGCGTGGATATCACCGAGGAAATATTCTGGAAACAGGTCAAGTTCATCAAGAAGATATGGGGATTCGAAGATAACTCATACATCGGGTTACTCATCGATTTCTATCGAGTAATCAGGAGGACCCATGATACAGAACTGTTCAGAGGTTCATCCCTCTTGGATGCAGATTTCTTTAATAATCAAGGGTTGACCAGACAGCTTACAATGGGGTGCTGGTTCGATGAATACACTCCACGAGCATATGAAAGAATCCAGAACAAACCTTGCTGTGCCCTCGTCGCGAAAGGATATGACAAGCTTTACACCACGATGGATAGGTGGGAGGTGCTTGTATTCAATTTTTCTGCCATTCAGGAAAAATCCTATTTGCCGCTCCTTTGGCGCTACGTCTTGGAGGAGACGTTGCAAAAAAACGTTGCGCTCCTATCCAATATCGGTGCAATCGTATCGGTTCTAAACAAGCTGACAGAATTGAAAAGGTCTGAGGATTATCCGAATCCTGACCCTATGTTCATCAACAGACCCGACTGTCTCGCGCTGAACTCGTTTATCGAAACAGCCTGGAACAAATATGCAACGAAAAGCAGCATAAGGGGGACAACCCGCTCCTTTCTCCGGAGTTCAGCAGACAAAGGCCTTTTGGAAATCGAAGATCTTGCACTACGACAACTTTTCATGCGTATGCCTGACCAGCAGGAAGATATCAATGAAACCATAGCAGACACCGAACTGGTGAGAATCCTACAGATACTGGATAAGGAGAGCGAGAACAATGCCAGAGCTCTGGCCATCTACACTATAGTGAGGATTCTTATCGATACCGAATTCAGAATCAGCATGATATGCTCCCTCAAACCTTCAGATATTGTCAAAGGTTTCAAGGATGGCGAGTGGTACATCAGGAGCAATACTAAGACATCAGCCGGGAAAACTGTCTCGCATGTAATCACTGAAGAGACTGCAGCGTTGCTGTTCCAAGTCATTGAGAACACAGATGAACTACGGGCAAGCTGTGATGATCCGAACGTGAACCAATACATCTTCATAGGAAAATCAAGCTGGTTTTCCAGATGCTTCCGATACAGAGCCAGCTCATTCAAAGATGATTTGGAGTCAATCTTGACAAAACATGGAATTGGAAAGCGTTATACCGCGATTGATTTCCGCAACACCCATATGACGAAAGCAGTACAATACTGCATCAACAATGGCCTGAATGAGATTGCTCAGCGCATATTGACGAAGCATCGCTCGGTAATAACCACGATGGGCAACTATTACGATACCGAGCGGGCTTTCATAGAGCAGCTGATGGATACTTACAATATAGAAATCACGCCTGACCTGAAGGCTCCAGGAACCGTCAAGGATGACATCTCGATACCTCGATCCGATATTGTGGCAGATGGGTGTGGAGGTTGTACTGCAGAGCACTGTGTCATTGCTTCAGGACTTTCATGCAAGGTCTGCTCCCACTTTGTGACGACACCTGCACACCTGCCATTCTTCGAAAAGTCCATCAAAGCTCTCACGACACTTATCGAGAATACTGAGGATGAACACAGACGAGAAGACCTTCTTACCATGAAGGCCATAGATGTCCTGTATGTCGGCAAAATCAACATCTTCATGGAGGAACATAAGGCATGATAGAAACCATTTTGAACAAATATGTGGAGAACGTTCCATGGAAGAACTATTCAACCCTCCTGTTCGATGAGAATGTCGAACAATATGCCAGGAACATCCAAGAGGTTCTCAAAGAAACGTCAAAACCAGGATATAAAGTGGATTTCACTGAGGATTACTGGGACCTCTCACCTTTTCATCCTGATAAGGACCCGGAAGGTTTCAGAGTACACTTCGACAATGCGGATCCCTGCTTCCGTGACTATCTGAAACTGTTCTATCTGTTCCGACTTTGTCAGAAAATAAGTCCCCGGACGATAACACACGATGTAAAAACAGTAAGACTCGTACTCAATATCCTGCTGAAAAAACCAGAATTCCTTTCTCTCTCAACCATAGAAACTGAAGACCTTATAGGCTATGTTGAACCTTTGCCTGTCACTCCAGGAACGAAATCGAAATACTATAAGTCACTTTCATACTTCTTCGGCTTCATGACATGCAATTTCGATATGCCGATTCTCGTGGATCATGACAAGTTGCTCGATCTTTCGCGGACGTTCCGGCTGGCACAGAAACGCATGGACAGCCGTACCCCTTCGATACCGGATGAATACTTCGACAAACTCCTGAAGGCATGTATCGCTGCCATTCATGACGAATCATTGCCTTTGAACATCCGCATGACTGCAGCGGAAATCATATTGCTTACTCAGATTGGTGGCAGGCTTGAGGACATGTTGAATTACAGGATCAGCGACATAAAGAAATTCACCTTCGGATCGAAGGTGTTCGACTATATCGAGTTCGACATGAGGAAACCGACAAAGGCAGACACACCGTATCGTAAAGTCCATTGCAGGCTGAATGAACTCTGTATGGAAGCCATAAAGGTCATGATTGAAATCGGGAAGGATCTTCGCCGTCAGTGGAACTGTGATTATCTCTACATCCTTGAAGCTGAACGTTATTGGAGTGGAAACTATCAGCCACCTATAAAGTTCAAACATTTCAGATATACCTATCTTCGCACCTTGTTGCGGCTGTTGCCAGAGGAGAGTACAACTCCATCAAGAGGCATTTCAGGGACACCATATGGTGGCAGAACAGTATACGCTCCCAAGTTCAAGCAATACCGCGTCCTGGTCTGCACTTCGCTTTATCGACAGGGTGCATCGTTGGTCAATATATGCCGTTCTATGGGGCATCTGACTGACACCATGACAGCATATTACGTTCGCCCCAAAGAGACATATCAGCAGGATCGCGCAGAAGCTGCGAGAACGGTCCTGAAAGCCATTGTCAAGGAAGGGGCCTCTCCCATGTGTAATCCTCTGTCTGAATCGATGACAGCGACGCTGAAGAGGTTTCTTGACGAATCCAGCGTCAATATCGAAGGTTCTCTCGATGAGATCAGAGACAAGACGGATAACAAGGTCATCATCCGCTCCAAACAGAACGGTTTCTGTATCCGGACAGGTCAGACATGTGCTGAGGACTACAAGACGGACAGGATACTCTGTGCATATGACGAATGCCCGAACATATACTATTTCTACTTTGATCTGCCCAGCATGTACGAGCTTTTCAAAATGACGTTGTCCTCATACCAGGACGCTGTGGCGGATGGATTCAAGAAGGCCGCAGAAAAAGAACGGCTCAAACTGGAACGGATAGCCAGTAAACGGCTGATTCCTTTGCTGGATGGGCTCGATGCTCAACTTGCCCATTTCTCGGAGAACCAAATAGTGGAAATGCACCCGGAAATGGAAAGCGTGGTCGGAATCAGAAAAACAATCAGAGAGGAGGCTGAAAGATGGACAAACAGGAAAGAGAAGACGCTATGAACAAGGATATGGAAATGCTGAAGGAATCGATCTATAAGGAGTTCCTGGGCGATTCAGGTCTTGCAGAGGAATCCCTTGGAGAGAACGACAAGAAACGTCTGCAGGCTTTATCTGCCATTGCAGCAAGGCATATCTCGATACTTGAGGAGTCCTTGGCAAACATCTCCGCTCATCGGATGAATCTGAAGATGCTCAGCGAGGATCCATCATCTCCCGTATCCCGCAGGACGATGTACAACAGCCCTCTCCTCAAGCGGTTCGCAGAGTATGCAGAAGGACGTTATAACGCCCGTGCTGATGCAATCCGCAACGACCCTGAGCGGCTGAAGAACCTGCAAGCGGAAGTCGAACTGCTGTATCGCCGCGATGACAGGGAGGAAGAGCTGAAGGCGGCCATCAGCGGATATCAGGCAAGAATCAAAGTTCTGGAAAAGATGGTGAAGGACCTCTCGGAGAAGATTCTGGAAGCGTATCCACCTGACGATGGTATCGGTATAGAGTTTCCTCCTCGTGCCTGAACCACATCTCTCATACTCGATGGTTTATTGCACATCTTTGGATTTATTGATATCGAATATGGCAGAAATCCTCATGAAAATCATGTGCAAAATATCAATCTGAAGAAGGCTCCCGTCTTTGGGATGCAACATATTATGTAATAACAAAATACCTGGAAATCTTAGAATTGCACACAAATCGAAGTATTGATTCCACCTGCTCGGATTCCAGTTTTCCGGATTGAATGCGGAAAAGAGAAATCTCATGACGGGAACAAGGTTCTTTAATATCGATGCGAATTTAGAGTATGAGAACATAATAGCAGACCATCTGGAGGAATATAACGGTGACAAAGAAGGAGAGGAGATGCATCAGGTTCTAATAAGGGTGACTCCAGACTTCTATCAGGAGAATCTTGTCGCTCACGGTGAGATATATGAAGCTGACTGCATGCAGTGTGATGATATAGATTTCGCAGTATATATGTTCAACAAGCAGCCGGGAGTGACTATTGATTACAGAACGGGGAAAAACTGGGCGAATGATGGCGAGGAGCCGATAGATCCTTCGACACTTCCGAATGCTACTGAATATGTTTATAGCAGGGATAGTGATACCTTCCATCTTCCCACCTGCAGGTATGCAAAGAATATAAGTGATGAGAACAGGGTAGAGATAAAAGCTCCATATGAATGGATGGTTGATACACTCAATCTCGTCCCATGTGGAACATGTAAGCCATACCCTGCAAATTTTTAACTTTGTACAAATTCTGAAAACAAATTAATTAAGTTCAGGAGATAGAATCGAATGCTTATTTTTTTATGGTAGATACTGGGAACAGCGTAATATTTCAGTCTTTGCTTTTCGTTGTGCCCAAAATTCTCTCATGATAATTTATATTTTCTATTCCTGTCTGAACCTAAGGCAATAATATTTTTTTCTGACATAACTTATTTAATATTACCCGCGTTCTTTGCGGGCTTAGGTTTAATATAATTGCGATTTCCTTTGTTGTTGATTCTCCCGTGTCATTTAAAAATTTTGTTATTAATTCTTCATTTTGTATCTCACTTTTGTATTGTGTTGGAGCATGTGATGCTTTGCCACTTGCTTTGCCGCTTGCTTTTTTCTTTTCTAATGATAACGTTAGTGTTGTACGCACAAATTTAAAGTTTTCATCAATTTCCGGTTCCTTTAATTCTTCTTCTTTCCATACTGTAAATATCCTAGGAACTCCACTTCCCGCACGTTCTCCTATTCCAAGTAGATTAAACATTTTCATCAAAGCCTTGTTTCTTGCATCGGATATACCACCTTGTAGCATTTCAAATTTACCAACCCTAATATCTCCGGGATTTGAAAAGCTAAGGCTATCTGGTTTACTTAATATTACTATTATTGTACCTTCTGTATTCTTTTTTTGTTCTCTTTCCTCATGTTTTTCTTTGTTCTATAATTTCTATCATGGCAGATAAAATCATAGTCCGTGGTGCGAAAGTCCATAATCTCAAAAACATAGATGTGGATATCCCTCTCAATAAAATAGTCGGTATTGCAGGGGTCTCCGGTTCTGGAAAGTCCTCTCTTGCCCTTGGCGTGTTATATGCGGAGGGTTCAAGAAGATATCTTGAGGCTCTTTCAACCTATACTAGGCGTCGTATGACGCAAGCTGAAAAAGCATGGGTCGATGAGGTGTTATATATCCCCGCAGCCCTTGCACTCCGTCAGCGTCCGGGGGTTCCCGGAATAAGAAGTACGTTCGGTACGGGTAGTGAACTCTTGAACTCGCTTCGTCTGATGTACTCCCGTCTTGCAAATCATCGTTGTCCCAATGGACATTATCTTGAACCGACATTGGACGTTGCTGCCGGTCATGAGCTTACCTGTCCCATCTGTGGGGAAAGATTCTATGCACCATCTGCAGAGGAACTTGCATTCAACAGTCAAGGGGCATGTCATACCTGTAATGGTACGGGTATCATCCGTAGTGTCGATTTGACGACACTGGTTCCTGATGAGACCCTCACGATTGAGGAAGGAGCGGTTGCCCCTTGGAACTCTTTGATGTGGTCACTTATGGTCGATGTTTGCAGAGAGATGGGAGTGCGAACTAATATTCCTTTTTCGGAACTTACGGATAGTGAGAAAGAGATAGTATTCCATGGGCCTGCAGAGAAAAAACATATTTTATATAAAGCTAAAAACTCAAATCAGGCAGGCGAACTGGATTTCACATACTTCAATGCTGTATATACCGTTGAGAATGCACTTGCTAAGGTAAAGGATGAGCAGGGAATGAAAAGGGTTGAGAAGTTCCTGAAAGAGGAGATCTGCCCTGACTGCCATGGTTCAAGACTTTCTGAGGCTGCAAGGGCACCCCGTCTGATGGGAATAGGCCTTGATGAGGCTACGGGGATGACGCTTTCTGAGCTTGTGAAGTGGACATCAAGTGTCCCCTCATCCTTGCCTAAGGCAATGAGACCGATGGCGGAGAACATCGTGGAGTCCTTCTTATCTGCAGCAAAACGTTTGATGGATCTTGGTCTTGGCTATCTCAGTCTTGATAGGGCCACATCGACACTCTCGACCGGAGAGAGGCAGAGGATGCAGCTTTCACGTGCTGTGCGTAACAGGACAACGGGTGTCCTTTATGTTCTTGATGAACCCTCAATCGGACTTCATCCATCGAATATTGAAGGATTAAAAGGGGTGATGAAGGATCTTGTTGCAGATGGGAACTCCGTTGTTCTTGTAGACCATGATACCCAGATCCTTTCTTCCTCCGACTGGATCATAGAAATGGGACCGGAGGCAGGTGCTAACGGTGGACGCGTGATTGCCGAAGGAAGCACTGCGGATATCATGAGGAATAAGAACTCGAAAATTGGACCGTTTCTTTCCGGTGAATATCAAAGACGTGTGAGAAAAAGATATTCTATTGATAAACTTTTCAATAATGGGAAAATAAGCCTTTCAACAGGAGCAATCCATACTGTGAAACCACTTGATGTTGCTATTCCAAAAGGTAGACTTACAGTGGTTACAGGAGTTTCCGGATCTGGAAAGACAACTCTCATCCTTGAGAGTCTTGTTCCTGCTCTGGAATCCCTTGTAGGGGGAAAGAAGATGCCGGAACACGTATACTCTATTTCTGCAGATGGAATTAAACAGGTCAAGCTGATAGATGCGACTCCAATCGGAATCAATGTCCGTTCCACTGTCGCCACATATGCGAATGTCCATGATGAGCTGAGAAAGGTATTTGCAAAGACAGATAAGGCCAAGGAACTGGGCTACAAGGCTGGAGACTTCTCTTACAATACCGGTCGTCTGCGCTGTCCCGTCTGTGATGGAACGGGGGAGATAAGTCTTGATGTGCAGTTCCTTCCCGATGTCGACATCCCATGTCCTGAGTGTAATGGTTCACGTTATTCAAAGGCATCCCGCGATGTATTGATTCATGGAGGAGATGGAAAGGAGTATTCCCTTCCAGATCTGATGGACATGGATGTACATACCGCCATGAGTGCCCTTTCAGATAGGAAGTTGATCCATCAGAGGCTGAATGTACTTAAAGAGCTGGGAATAGGTTATCTCACATTAGGAGAGGAGACTCCGAGCCTGTCGGGAGGAGAGGCCCAGAGACTTAAACTTGCCAGTGAGATGGGCAGGAACCAGAGTGACACGGTATTCGTATTCGATGAGCCGACTATAGGGCTTCATCCGCTGGATGTTCAGAGTCTTCTCCAGGTATTCCAGACTCTTATAGAAAACGGTGCGACCGTGATAGTCATTGAGCACGACCTTGATGTGATACGCAATGCAGATTATATAATCGACATGGGACCCGGCGGCGGAGAGGATGGCGGGAGGATCGTCATCTCTGGTACTCTTGAGGAAGTAAGGGCATCAAAGGAGAGCGTGACTGCGAGATACCTATGAAAAAAGGGGATGTGATCAGACAGGTCATAGAAGGTAAGAGTGTTGTCATCTATCCTGCAGGAAAGGAGGGGGCACCTTCGATTTATCTCAATTCCTTTAATGATAACAGTAGAGAGATCTATAATGCGCTAGGTGAGATAACCGAGAAGGATGTGTCCCTCATCTCAATAAGCACTCTTGATTGGAACAGGGATATGACGCCGTGGCCTTTTTCCCCATCCATAAGAGGAATGGATTCTTTTTATGGAGGAGCGGATGAATATCTTGATCTTCTCACATCTAAGATAATCCCTGAGGTAGAAAAAGAGATTGGAACACCTTCTGTTCGTGCCATCTCAGGATATTCACTTGGAGGACTTTTCGCCATCTATTCCCTGTTCAGGACGGATCTGTTCTCTTTTTCAGCAAGCATATCGGGATCTTTATGGTATCCATCTTTTAAAGAATTCGTGTGTTCTTCTCCTCTTCTAAGATCATTAGAAGGCGTCTACTTTTCTTTAGGGGATAGGGAGAGACTGACGGGCAATCCATATCTGAATACGGTTGAGGAGAGTACGATACAGATTTTCAGATATTTCAAGGATAATGGTGTCAACACAATCTTTGAATCCAATAAGGGAAACCATTATAAGAACGCGGTTAAGCGTACCGTCAAAGGTCTAAATTGGATAATTGAGAACTCCTGATTTTAACATTTCCTGGACTTCTTCCATTAAATATACAGGAGGAAGAAAATGCGGGATGTATTCATCAGAATCAGTTTTGTACGGGGTATTGAAACCCCGTTATACATCGCAGAAGAGAGGAATACCTATTTTACTGGAGACGAGACTAAGATGCTCAGGGAGGAATTTGAGAGGAAGAGCTTTCTTTCGGATGCCCTTTTTAAACTGGCTATTGGGCATGACACTTCGTTTGCCGAATATATTGCAAGGACAGTCACTGGAGATGAAAGTATCCATATTAAGGAGGTCCATACGGAGTACAGTATAGAGAATATCGGCCATTCCGTGAGGTTTGATGCCCTTGCTGTGGATGAATACGGACGTCTTATTGACTTTGAGATGCAGAAGGGCAGGGAACCCTCGTTGGAACAGCGGAGGAGGATATATGAGAGTTCTTTAAATCTCGCGTTTCTTGCAAAAGGAGAGAGTTATTCATCCCTTCCAGGACAGATATCAATATTCCTTTTGATGAATGATGTTCATAAATGGGGAGAACCGTTATATACTTCATATTGGAAGGATCAGAAATGCAGGATCACCGATTACACCATGGTCCGTCATGAAGTGAACATGGCATATAAGGGGGTTCATGATGAGATTGGACGCATGATTCATGACTTCGGCTGCATGAGATCGGAAGACATGCTTAATCCCATCATGAGGGAAAGAATGGATTATGTGAAGAATACGGAGGAGGTATTTATGGAATATCAGTCTGATATAGAAAAATGGATGGAAAAGGGAATGGATAGGGGAATAGAGCAGGGGAGATCGGAATCTTTTAAAATCCTCCTTAGGGATGGACTTCTGACTCCTGAACAGATTTCAAAGAGTTTTGATGTTCCTCTATCCTATGTGAAGGAGATTGCTGCTAGCTTGAATTAATCCTTTCTTATCCTCTTTTTTTCCTGGATGATTATAATCTCCGCAGTGATGAGTGATAATATGCCTACTGCGGAGTTGCTTATCGCCATTGTATATCCGACTGCTTCGAAACCACAGGATGTGAAATTCTGGAAGAAATAGATCACGGGAAGGCGGAAGATGAAGATTCTTGCAAAATTTATGGCAAGTATCATCTTTGTTCTGCCAAGGCCTAGAAGCAGTGCGAATGCTGAATATGCGAATGAGAGCAGGATGCAGCCCAGAAGCTCATAATGGAATATCTCGCAGATGGTCTGATGGAATACCGGGTCATATCCTCCTCTTGAGAGAGAGAAGAGACGTGCTATGGGATCAGTGAGAATCTTCATTATGACAAATCCTGCTGCAGCTATCAGAAATACTGCCAACTGCAGATGCCTGTAAAGTCTTACAGTCCTGTCGATATTCCTGTTCCCGTACAGCTGCCCCTCTAGTGTTGCTCCTCCGTCTTCGAAGCCTACATGGATTCCTGTCAATAGTCCTGACATGTTGTTAGATATCCCCGCAGCCCCTACTATTTCAGTACCGTATCCGGCGGCCATGTTGTTCACCATCGCCTTTCCTGCGGCAAATGCGATCTTCTCAACCATGGAAGGTACCGATAGCTTGAGAAGCTGTCCAAGTATTCCTTTGAACCTTACGAATCTGAATGAGAATGAGAACGCATCCTCTTTCCTCATGAACGATGAGACAGCAAATGTGAAAATGACGAGATAGCTTACGAGGGAGGCGACCGCTATAGATACGATATCTGCATGGAGAACGTATACGAAGAGGGCTGTGAGTCCAAGTTTCAGTATCACCGTTGCAAGATTGAGTATGAGTATTTTCCTGCTTCTGCCCCTACATCTCTCGTTTGATATGTATATGGTATTGATGAACTGTATTATGATTCCCAGAAGTGTTATAGAGAAATATGTGGCACCCATGGTCACGAACACCTCAGGCGTTCCCGTGATACGAAGTATGGCGGGAGTGAAGGGGAGGATGAGGATGATCAGCGCTGAAAGAATGAGACATAATGTGACAGTTGTGGACATGACCGTCTTTATCCTTTCCGCATCCCCTCTTCCATAGGCATGGGCGATCATTATCCCTCCTCCTACGCTCAGACCACTTCCTATTGCCAGCACGATATGCTGCAGCTGTACCATGTACACTACCGTGGAGACGGCTTCTGATGAGATTCCGCTCGCCATCAGAGTATCGAGGACGGAGAAAAGCTGACTCATCCATGAATAAAGGGCCAGAGGAATGCAAACCTTGAAAATTACCTTCCAAATATTCCCTCTCTGGACTTCTTTTCTAAAACTCTCATCTTTTGCCGTTATTGAAATCATAAGCAGTGTTATAGCGTAAAAATTTTGTATAATAAAGGGAATTTACTACGTATTTACCTTAAAACTGCTGTTTTATTATGATAAACTCACTATATGTTCGAGTGCACGTTCCGTAAGGTTGGAGCATTTTATGCGATGCCTGATCTCCATAGCCATGATTTCTTTGAACTGTATTATCTTGCATCAGGGGAAAGAAGGTATTTCATTCAGGATACTGTGTTCACTGTACACTCAAAAGGTTTCGTATTCATTAAGCCTGGATTGCTGCATAAGACCTCCTTCTCTGGGCATGGGGTACATACACGGTATTTTGCATCCATTCCCCGTTCATGGTTATCAGATATCGAGAGTGTGCTCCCTCCATTCTTTCTCTGTGAAGATCTTCCTGATCTGGAGTATCTTTTTTCCCTTTTGCAGAAAGAGTCTGCAGATGGGGATGATCTGGCCATTTTCAGGTGCAGAGCGATTGCATCAGAGATAATCACCGTCTCATTCAGAGAATATGTAAAGAGGAATGATGAGAGCGATGATTTCGTGAAAAACGTGGCTGCATTTGTAAAGAGTAACATCTCAGGAGACCTCTCTCTTGATAGCATATCAAGGCATATGAATCTCAGTCCGACCTATTTTTCTTCCCTTTTCCATCGGAAAACCGGTATGAAACTCTCCGATTTCATCAGGTCAAGCCGGGTTGCTGTGGCTGCGGAAGTACTGGAAAAAGGGGGACTTGTGAAAGATGCCTCGACCCTTGCCGGTTTCTCTGATCCCTCGTATTTCAAGGATGTATTCCGCTCGGTGATGAAAATAAGCCCATCCTCCTATAAGAAACAGTTCTGCAGGCGATGAGAAAAGCCCCTGCGGGAAAGCAGGGGCTCAGTTAGTTTTCTGACGGATTATACGGATGAGACTTCGTTTTTTCTCTTCATCCCGTATTCATATACGACTACGAGGATGAGTGTTACCAGTCCAATGAGATCCGTGATTGTTCCAGGTACGACCATGCATAGTCCTGCTGCTGCAAGGATTATGCGGACAAGTGGATTGAGATGACGGCCAAGGTAGCCGTTCATTGCCGCGGCGATTCCGAATATTCCGAGCAGTGACGTGATACAGATCTGCACGACTTCAAACACGCTGTGCACGTTTATAAAGAGCATCGCGGGATTAAGGGCGAACACGTAAGGTACGACGAATGCGGCTATAGCCAGCTTCGTGGCTGTTACACCGGTTTTCATCGGATCCGATTTCGCTATTGCTGATCCCGCGTAGGCTGCTAAGGCTACTGGCGGTGTGATATCCGCGACTATTCCGAAATAGAACACGAAGAAGTGTGCAGCAACAGCCTCAACATTGAGAGCGATGAGGATCGGGGCGCATACACCTGCCATGATACAGTAGTTTGCTGTTGTTGGAACGCCCATTCCGAGCACGATGCAGCAAAGCATCGTCAATACCAGGGCTATCATGACATAGCCATGGGAGAGCGAGACGATCGTGCCAAGAAGGATGGATGCAAGCCCTGTTACAGTGATGCATCCCGAGATTATTCCAGCAATGCCGCATGCGACTACGACGGTGATTGAGCTTCTTGATCCGTTCTCGAAAGCATCGAGTATCCAGCGGAATGAGAGGCTGGGTTTCTCACCTTTTTCCTCTTCCTCATCTCCATCCTTCGTGAATGCAATATGGGGGATTATCTTATGGATGACACCGACAACCATAGCAACGAGTATGGATAGGGTAGCAGAGTAGGCCATCGTATATGTGTTTGATCCTACGAGGTAGATGAGTGCGATGAGTGGAAGGAGAAGATAAAGTTCCTTCAGAAGCTCCTTTGGTTTAGGAAGTGCTTCTTTTGGAATCCCCTGCATTCCCATCTTCTTCGCCTCAAGGTGTACGGCGATGAATATTCCCGTGAAGTAGAGCACTGCAGGAAGGATTGCCATCACCGCGATTCTTCCATAAGGGACTCCTGTGAACTCAGCCATGAGGAAAGCCGCCGCTCCCATGATAGGAGGCATTATCTGGCCACCCGTGGAGGCCGCGGCCTCTACTGCAGCTGCGAACTCCGGACGATAACCCATCTTCTTCATCATCGGGATGGTTATAGAGCCTGAGCCTACTGTATTTGCAACAGAAGAACCGGATGCCATGCCTTCCAGTGCGGATGCGACGACTGCAACCTTCGCTGGCCCTCCTGTAAAACGTCCAACAGCGGCGTTTGCGAAGCGGATGAAGAAGTCCGCAACTCCCGTGCGTTCCAGAAACGCTCCGAAAATGATGAATATCACGATGTATTTGACACATACTCCCACCGGTGTGGAGAATATGCCGTTCGCAGTATAGAATAACGTCCTGATGAGCTGAGGAACGCTTATACCGCTAATGAGTGTATAGATTACAAGCACACCTGCCACGCAGAGGATCGGAAGTCCGACACATCTTCTGCAAAGCTCTACTAGTGCAAGTATACCGATTGCTCCTATCACCATGTACATTGGATTTGCCATGATTCTTGCAGAAAGTCTTATGACGTTCATAGCGTTTGCCGCATAGAAGAAATAAGCCCCGGATCCGACGATCATGATTATTATATCGTACCATGGCATGTGATTGACCCTTTCATGACCTTTCTTCACGGGGAATGTTAAAAAGCCTAACAGGACGATCATGCCCATAAAGACAGAGTAACGTACCTCCTGAAGAGTGGTGAGAAAGATCGCATCGATGATGCAGTAGATGGCAAAAGCCGCCATCAGGTAATGGATGATCTTCTTAGGAAGTCCTTCCCATACCCTGGTATTGGATTCCCTGTCATATTTCTTCATTACCGCTTCTACGTCAGCCATCGTCCCTACTGAATCGTCATATACAAATTCCTTGTTTTCTTTCGTTTTCTTTTTCAAATGAAACTCCTGTGTTTTGAGAATAAAAAAGGCTGTCGTTTAAACAGCCTTTAGTGAGAAAAGCCGTCTTATTTTGTCGGAACCTCTATTCCCTGTTCTGCGAAATATCTTGCAGCACCTGGATGATATGGCACTGTCGTTATAGAGGATGCAAATCCAAGATCAAGCTCATTGCCCTTATCATGGCTCTTTGCGATGGCGTCCTTGTCATTGAAGATAGTTGATACCACGTCATATGCCGCATCTTCGGAAACATCATCCTTTGCAATAATCACGGCACCGACCGCTACTGTCTGGCAGTCCTCATCCGTACCGTATACGCTGGCTGGAATCGTATAGGGACTGTAGTAGGGGGATGTCTCAAGCAGTTTCGCAATATGCTCATCATCGATGGAGACAAGGCGTACCTTATGTGTTGTTGCGAGAGTTGAGACTGCAACCGTCGGTGCTCCTGCTACGACGAATGCCGCATCGATTTTTCCATCCTGGAGAGCGTCAACGCTGTCTCCGAAGCTCTGGTAAGTTGCACTTATGTCATTTTCCGTGATTCCATAAGCACCAAGGATATCGAGAGCGTTATAGTATACTCCTGACCCTGATGAACCTATGGATACCCTCTTTCCTTTCAAATCCGCAACCGTTTTTATGTTTGGGTCGAGAGTCACGATCTGAACCTGCTCCATGTAGAGGGCTGCGATTGTTGAGAAGTCCGTAATCGCTCCCGTCTCAGCAAAGAGGTTTGTTCCGTTATATGCGTAGCTCATTACATCGGTCTGCACGAATCCCAGCTGATAGCTTCCCATGTCCATCATTTCAATGTTGTCCTGGCTTCCTGCGCTTACGACAGCTACGACTGGAGTATCGGTCTCTGATGAGATCCTCTGGGCAAGGACGTTACCGAATCCATAATAGGTTCCCTGATCTCCACCTGTTCCAAAGCGCAGCGTTCCACCAGATTCGCTGCCACCCTGAGCCATCAGAGGGGATGCGATGATCAGTGCTATAAGAGCTATTAATGCAAATGTTCTTTTCATTATGGCCTCCTAAAGACATCCAGAAGAAACTGGAATTTATGAAACATGAAAAAACTGTCCCATTGGAGTAACTATCGATGAAAATGTGAATAGTGTCAATGCTCTTTGCCTATTATATGCATAATATTGAATATTTATGCGAAATTTCTTGTATATTATTTCAAATAAGATAGTTTTTTCTGCCTGCTTTTGCTCAATGGCATCTTTCAGGTGTTTTTCAAATGGAGAAGGGGATGTGTTTAAATAAGGCCCGGAGCCGGGCCTCATGGGAATATCTGAATTTCAGTGTTTGTCAGAGTATGCATTCAATGAATTCGCCAGATACTCCATTTCCTTCTTTCCATAACGTTGATCAAGCTGTATGGAACATATGTGATCATAGATATAGGATGCGCCCTTGTAGCGTGAAATATCGTCGATCATTGGAGGTATAGGCCAGTACACGGTGGATGCGATCTTTCTTTCCCTGAGAAATCTCTGCAGGTCATCCCTGTTATCTGCAAACAGAGAAAAGTGACTGGGAACATCATTGTCCTTAAGGCTCATGAATATAGGACGCCATCCCCTTGGCTTAGAGAGATTGGAGATGACCGTTTTGAAATTAGATCTTCTTTTTTTCTCCATGGCTTTAAAGTTGAAAT
Organism: uncultured Spirochaetaceae bacterium; assembly: GCA_944392965.1. Classification (GTDB taxonomy): domain Bacteria; phylum Spirochaetota; class Spirochaetia; order Sphaerochaetales; family Sphaerochaetaceae; genus Ornithospirochaeta. Next base: position 38,123 of record CALXYM010000012.1, read on the forward strand.
GTCGTATGATATCCACTGAATACTCATCCGATGAATATGCGTCGAATATTTCCCTCAGTCGTAACTCCGTATCCCAGAACGTCTCACTTGCTTTCGCATTATATGAGTCATCTCCGGTCTCTATGGCCTTAGACCTTTCCTCCATCGCCTTGTATCGTCCCTTCATATGTTCTTCGTCAACAGGAAGCAGGGGGAAGGTGAATGCTCCAGAGGACTTTGTCGCAATACCTCCTGAGGCGATACCCATCCATTTACGAAGAGAACCTGCAGCGTAATCGGCTTTTGGATCGGGGTAGGTAGGGGAGTGTGTGGTATCGTGAAGAATGGTTATCCCTTTTTTATGGCAGATATCGATGAAGGTATCGTCATAGGTGAGGAAACCGTAATATCCACAGAGATTCATTACTCCGACACCTTCAAGATCATCTTCCTTAAAAAGAGGTTTTAACCCGTCAGGATCGATGTCATAAAAGCGGAGGCTGTAACCTGCTTTCTGATAGGAGGCCAACACGGTCTCACATGTATATGCTGGAACATATGCGATCTTTTTCTTTGAACTTCCCATGTCTTTCAGACAGGCATAGATCGCACATCGTCCTGACATCGTATAAATCGTGTTTGGCCTCTCCTCCGTTAGCCTTCCGGCTGCCTTTTCAAGTTCAAACATTCCTCCGATAACCATTTCCCCTCTCCTTTAAAAAGATCTGATCGTCTCTTCGTCGATTCTTCTCAGTATCTCCGTGACAAGTTTTATTCCATTCTTATAGTCTTCAAAGGATGAGTATCCGTAATGTGTATGAGCATAGCGGACTGGAATTCCGACGACTATTACCGGTACCCCAAGGTGTCCCATATGGATTGGTGCTCCATCGGTAGCTCCTCCTGTCCTTACAGCGGTCTGAACGGGTATCGAAAGTTCTTTAGCAAGGTTCAGTGCATAACGCTGGAAACGTGGATTTGTGATCATCCTCGCATCTATATGACGGAGCATGGGGCCTTTCTTCAGCGCAGTCTGTATCTGGTATGAGGGTACGACCGTATCGTCCGCAGGACAACCTTCGAAACAGATTGCAAGGGAAGGTTTTACCCTTTCAACTGTGACAGTGGCACCCCTTGTACCGACTTCTTCCTGACTTGCAAAGGCTCCCACCACGTCAACACCGAGCGTTTGACCTTTCAACTCTTTCAGAGTCTCAATGATGGAGGCGCAGCCAAGCCTGTTATCAAAAGCTTTTCCTCTCATTATTCCATGTTTCTCGTCATATGAGAAAACCGCTTCTGGCACGACTGGGGCCGCTATCTCGATATGGAAGTCGTTTACAACCTCATCCATGCTTGTCGCCCCTACGTCGATCACGAGTGATGATATTTCCAGAGGAGCCTTCCTCTCTGCCTCGCTCATGTAGTGCGGTGGTTTTGATGCCACTACACCCGGGATGTATACGCCGTCACTGTTCCTTACTTGAACTAAATGTGCCGGAATATTCGAGGCAACCCATCCTCCTATCGTAATAAACTCAAGCATTCCATCTGGTCTTATCGCCCTTACCATGAATCCAACCTCATCAGTATGGGCATCAAGCTGTACCACAGGCCTCTTTCCCGTATTCTCATTACGAGAGAGATAGAGATTCCTCATGCAGTCCTCATCGAAAGTTCCAAGACCATCCCCGTATTTCCTGACAACGGAGAGCACGTCATCCTCGAATCCAGATATTCCATTCGCATTGCTGATCTCCGAGAGCAGGGAAAGTGCATTTAATTCGTTCATAATATTCACCTTTAAATAAGGAGGGTCAGAACCCTCCTTTTGATTTTCTTATATTATCAGACTAGTTTCTTACCTGTACGTTCTCAAGTTTGTGGTAGCCGATCGGATCTGGCTCGAAGCCTTCAACCTTGTTACTTGCTCCTGCATTGAGCGTCGTATAGATGATAGGAGCGTTGTTGCTAAGATCCTTGAGATAGATTGCAAGTTCCTTGTATGCCTCAAGACGTGCGTCCTGATCTGAACTCGTTCTTCCAATCTCGACAAGTTCATCTACCTTGGCATCGTTCGTAAAACTCCTATTTCCCGCTGCACCCTGCTGTGATGAATGCTCAAGAGAGTAATAGGTGTAATCCGCATCCTTTGTACTTGTTACCCATCCGAAGTAACCCATGTCATGCTCTCCTGCGGTCGTTCTCGAGATGAAAGCACCGAATTCAAGAACCTCAACACGACAGTCGATTCCGATCTCCCTGAACATCTCCTGGATGGCCTGGCACATCTCAACTCTTTCCTGATTATTGTTTACCCAGAGTGTACAACTGAATCCGTTTGGATAGCCTGCTTCTTTAAGGAGCTGCTTTGCCTTTTCTGGATTGTATTCATAATCTCCTGGGTTGTAGTAACCGAATACCGCTGGTGCAACGAGTGCGTTGGCAACCTCTCCTGAACCTCCGTTTACGGTGTCAACGAGGAGCTGCCGATCGATTGCCATGCTTAAAGCCTGACGCACGAGTTTGTTGTCGAATGGAGCCTTATTCATGTTGAACGTGATGTAGTAGCATGAAAGGGAAGGAATTTCATACAGCGTCAGGTCTCTTGCCTCTGATACGCGTCTTGCATCGCTTCTGAGAAGATCATATGCGATGTCGACCTCTCCCGTCTCGAGGGCAATGGTTCTCTGAGCTGCTTCAGGGATGACCTTCATCACGAGGTTCTTCGTCTTTGGCTCTCCTGCATAATACTCATCGTATGCCTCCAGTTTCACGCTGTCGTTCTGAGACCAGGATACGAACTTATAAGGGCCGGAACCGACTGGGGCCGTCTTGAGGATATCCGGATTTGCAGAGACGTAATCCATTGGTACGATGGCTGCAAATGGTACCGCGAGATTTCTCAGTGCCGGTGCATATGGCGCATCCGTCGTGACTGTAACGGTATAATCATCGTCAACTGTTACTGTATCGATGAAGTCCACGATATATGAGATGGAAGGGGAAGCGATAGCCCTGTCCAGGGAGAATTTGACATCCTCTGCCGTGAGATCCTCACCATTATGGAATTTAAGTCCCTCTCGGATGTGGAAGCGGTAGGTGGTATCATCAATCTGCTCCCAGGATTGAGCAATCTGCGGGATGATCTCACCTGTCTCCTGATTGACATCCACGAGTGTGTCATAGATGTGGTTCGTCACTGCGACGGCAGGGGTTTCCTTTCCCACATGAGGATCGAAAGATGTCACATCCGCACCCTGTGCGAAGATGATGGTATCCTTGTATCCACCCTCTGATGAGGATGAACGCTCAGAGGAACCTCCTGCGAAAGCGAAGGAACCGATTACGATTAAAATTAGAAAGAATACGAGATGTTTTTTCATTTCTCCTTCTCCTTATGTTGTTTTCTTATAATTTCAAGCTAGGATGCATGCCGCCTGATGGCCATCTTCAACCTCTTTCAGCGGAATATCTGCACCACGGCACTTATCACATGCGAACTGACAGCGTTTTGCGAACCTGCATCCCGGTTCGGGATCAATGGGGCTTGTAAGCTCTCCCTGGAGGATTATCCTGTTCGCCTTGAAATCCGGATCAGGGACGGGGATAGCTGAGAGAAGAGCCTTGGTATAGGGGTGTACCGGATTTGCAAAAAGACGCTTTGCCGGGGCTTTCTCAACTATCTTTCCAAGATACATCACGATGATCTCATCACTTATGTGTTTGACCACTGAAAGATCATGAGTGATGAATAGATACGTGAATCCGAACTGTGCCTGAAGATCCTGCATTAGGTTCAGAACCTGAGCACGGATTGATACATCCAGTGCCGATACCGGCTCATCACAGACTATGAACTTCGGATTGAGTGCAAGGGCCCTCGCGATTCCAACCCTCTGCCTTCGACCTCCATCCAGCTCATGAGGGTAGCTGTTTATGAGCCTGGCTGCGATTCCTACGAGATCCATGTACTCTCTCACTTTCTTGTCGATTGCTTTCTTATCCTTCCTGCTTACAAGGTTCTGTATCAGAAGGCTTTCTTCAATCGTCTCATAGACCGTCATTCTCGGATTCAGGGATGCGAAAGGATCTTGGAAGATGATCTGCATCTCCTGCCTGAAAGGCTTCATCTGTTTCCCGTTCAGTTCCGTGATCTCCTTGTCCTCGAAGAATATCTTCCCGCTAGTTGGCTCATGCAGTTTTAATATCGTTCTTCCAAGGGTGGACTTACCACATCCGGATTCTCCTACGACACCAAGCGTCTTTCCTCTCTCAATTGAGAAGGTCACGTCATCAACCGCATGGAGAATGCCATGTGGTGTTGCGAAATATTTCTTTAAATTCTCTACTCTGACAAGATCACTCATTACCCTTCTCCTTCATGAAGCATCTGACAAGGTGCCCGTTTCCAATATCCCTGATCTCCGGCTGTTCCGTTTTACATCTTTCTGTCGCATACTGACATCTTGGAGAGAATTTGCATCCTTTCGGAAGATTTGTCGGATCCGGCATCATTCCGTTTACGGGGTTGAGCCTCTCGACCTCCTCTGAGAGGGAAGGAATGGATCCAAGAAGTCCGATGGTGTAGGGATGAGCTGTTTTCTTGAATACCTGATGTAGATCTCCTTCCTCTACTATCTCTCCTGCATATATGATTGCGACACGGTCACAGTTCTGGGCGACGACTCCAAGATCATGGGTGATTAAAAGCATGGAAGTATGGAGCTTGTTCTTCAATTCGTTTATCATGTCCAGCACCTGAGCTTGTATTGTCACGTCAAGGGCAGTAGTCGGCTCATCGGCTATCAAGAGTTTCGGGTTACATGCGAGAGCAATCGCAATGATCACCCTCTGCTTCATTCCACCTGAGAACTGGTGAGGAAACTCTCCTGCTCTGTCTCTTGGAATACCTACCATCTCAAGCATGTCCCCTGCACTTTCATGAAGTTCTTCTTTCTTCATCTGAGGATTGTGGGACTGTATTACCTCCTCAATCTGCTCGCCTACGGTCAGGACGGGATTGAGACTTGTCATTGGATCCTGGAAGATCATGGAGATGTCCTTTCCCCTTATTTGCCTTATCTCATGCTCATTTAATTTGAGTATATCCTTTCCCCCATACAGGACCTCTCCGCTTTTGATTTTCCCAGGAGGGGAAGGAATGAGCCTCATCAGGCTGCGGGCGAGGGTGGTCTTACCTGCACCGGTCTCACCTACGAGGCCGAGGGTCTTTCCAACCTCAAGTCTCAAAGAGACATCGTTCACAGCCTCGACGATCCCGTCATCCGTCTCATAGTTTATTTTAAGATTCTTTATCTCGAGTAACGTATCTGCCATTCTGTCTCTCCTAGTTCTTCAGTCTCGGATCGAGTGCGTCCCTCAGTCCGTCTCCCATGACGTTGAGAGCGAGAATCGTTATCATGATTCCCAGTCCCGGAATAACCGTAAGATGCCATCCGTCTCTGATATATGATCTCGCACTTGAGAGCATGCTTCCCCATTCTGGAGTTGGAGGCTGTATGCCGAGACCAAGAAATGACAGTCCTGCGATTGAAAGAATTGCTCCTGCGACTCCGAGCGTCGCCTGCACGATCAGGGGGGCCATGGAGTTGGGAAGAATGTATTTGAAGATGATTCTGAAATCACTTGCTCCAAGGGCCTTTGCAGCCTCTATGTACTCCTGGTCCTTTACTGTGAGGACAGAAGCTCTTACCGTTCTTGCGAACGTAGGTACATAGCTTATCGCGATGGCGATAAGGACGTTGACAAGGCTTGTTCCAAGGGCTGCGACGATCGCGGTTGCAAGAAGCATTGATGGGATAGCAAGGAGGATGTCCATGAAACGCATTATCACATTGTCCGTGACCTTTCCATAATAGCCCGCAATGGCTCCGAATATGCTTCCGATGATCACTGAGAACAGGATTGCGAATACTCCCATGAACAGTGAGTAACGGACCGCCCATAACATCCTCAGGAAAATGTCGCGTCCAAACTCGTCAAGACCGAAGATATGATCCTTGCTCGGTCCCTGGAGTCTCAGTCTGAGATTCTGTTTGATCACATGATCGTTATAAAACGCCTTATCCGTTACCAGATCAATTACTATCGTGGTAATTGCGATTACAAATAGTGCGATAATGATGCACATCCCAACGACTGCTAATTTATTCTTTCTGAATCTTCTCCATGTTTCTGCCCATAGGCTTCTTTTCTGTGCGGCTAGACTCATACCTTGATCCTCCTGGATTTAAATCCTGCTTTGCTGTACTGACTTCTGATTCTTGGATCGATGAACGAGTATACGAGGTCTACGATCAGATTCACGAGGGAGAACATGATTGCAAGAAATATCGTCGCTCCCATTACCATCGGGATGTCCTTACTGTTTATCGAATCGACCATCAGACGTCCAAGTCCCGGCCAGGAGAATACCGTCTCTGTCAGCATCGCACCTCCTAGAAGCTGTCCGAACTGCAGCCCAACTGCAGTTACGATTGGAATCATGGCGTTTTTAAGCATATGCCGTTTCGTAACCTGCTTCTCGCTGATACCTTTTGCCCTCGCCGTGGATATGTAATCCTGTCTTATTACTTCAAGCATGGAGCTTCGCGTCATCCTTACGACGGTTGCGGCAGAACCGGTTCCTAGTGTGAGCGCAGGAAGGATCAGAGATCTCAGAAGAGCGACGAAACCCGTTCCCATACCTTGGCTTGGAAGCCAGCCGAGCTTTAATGCGAAGAGCAGGGATAGGAGAAGTCCCAGCCAGAAATTCGGCATTGAAACTCCGACCAGGGAAAGTATCATGGAAGTGTTGTCAAGGACTGTGTATTGTTTCTTCGCAGAGATTATTCCTACCGGGATTCCTATTACGAGGGCAACAAGGATACCTGCGATTGCCAGAATCGCCGTATTGGGGAATTTGTCTATAACCTGGTCCCATACGCTTAGCTGGTTCTTATAAGAGAGGCCGAGGTCTCCGTGAAGCATATCCCAGATATAAGTGAAATACCTGACGATGAGTGGCTTATCAAGTCCCAGCTCAATACGTTTTGCCGCCAGAGCCTCCGCCGATGCCTGATCTCCAAGGATGATGGCAGCTGGATCGCCCGGGGTAAGATTCATGATGAAAAATACAATGAAGGTGACTCCTAGTAGAATAGGGATCATCAGCAGGAGCCTTTTTACAATATATTTCCACATTTTATGTATCTCCCTAATGCATAATCATGCAAAAAATATACGGATATAATAAAGTAAACTTTTTGATAGTACAATAGAAATTAAGGCAAAAGAATAAAAAATTTAGGAATGTGGTATTTGTTTGCAACTAAAATTAAGGCAAAAATTATAATAGTTGTACAGGATAGGCAAATGAACAATGCTATATATTTATTTGTGTCATAAAGCATTACAGCAAATATGTTCCCTATTATTTTACTTACAAATTACTTATCTCTCGGATTATGTCGGAATACTCCTGTTCTATCTCTCTTGTTTTTTCTCGTGCATCATTTCTGGCATCCTCATAGTTGTAAAAGAAGGCAAGGGCATCGAACAGGGAGAAGAAGGGGACATATGAGTTCGTCACACCTGCAAAACCTGCAAGGCCAGGACAGATGAATGCTATCCTACTCAGTTCGACAAGAGGGGAGAGTTTGTAGTCAGAGAATGAGATTATCGGGATTCCCCGTTCATGACATACTCTGGAGAATGCGATCGTGGACGCACCGTAGGGAGGGGTGGCTATGCTGATAAGGAGGGTATCTTCAGCCTCCTCCTTCAGAAGCCTTGCAACCGACTGATGGGTTTCTGATAGATCGAGTATTATCAGTTCCACTCCCAGGGAAAGGAACCTGTAATGAAGATACTGTGCTGCTATACGGCTTGCGTTATGGGCTGCGATGAAACAGTTTTTGGATTTTTTTATCAGGTCGATTGCTCCCTGTATCTTCTCTATGTTGTTCTGGTTGAACGCATCTTCCACGCTCAGGCGCTCTGCATCCGCGATTTTTTTCAGAAGAGAGGATGCATTCTCACTTGCAGAGGCGATGACCTTCATCCTCTCGGTAGGAGTGCTCCATTCAAGTACATAGCCCTGAAGAGCCTTTCTGAATTCCGCGAAACTACTAAAGCCCAGGCTTTTTGAGAAGGCTATGAGCGTCACATCCGTGCATGAGGCACCTTTTGCAAATTCTCGTATGGAAAGGAAACTGCAATAAGCAGGATTTTCGATAATGAAGTCCGCGATTTTCCTACGCGTTGTGTTCATATTCGGATATTCCTGCTTTATTTGTTCTATCAAATTCATCGTATGTAGCTTATCACAATCAGCTTCTTAGGTACAGTTTTATCACTTATAATCCTTATATCTGCCAGTGATGATGGCAGTTACGAGGATCATGTGCATCACGTCCTTGAAAGAAGTAGATGTATAGGCAATGGTCCTTCCTCTAGGTCTTGTGACGGCGGGAATCATCTCCACAGCGTCTGCCATTACAGTAGTCGCAAGATCCATCTCCAGCTTGATAGGTCCTTCTGCTTTTACAAGTGGAAGGTCCCTCTTTTCACAGCGTTCCACGGCCTTCCTCGTTGCCGCACGGAACTTCTCCTCAAGAGCGGAAGGACTGTACATCTTTGCTGCAAATCTGCCGAGTCCCTCTTTCGTCCTTACGTATTCCGGTCTGAGCTTCGTGTTTTTAAGCTCCTCTTCGAGGATGTCATCACCTGCGACGAATGCCAGTGGTACCCCGAGGCTGGCTGCATAGTATGAATTGAGCTCAACCTCTCCTACAGCCTCTCCGTTTATCCTTATGTTATAAAGTCCCGCGGCACTGTATGAGTGATCCATGAGTGCATACTTTGAACCGATCATCCCGTGATAGCCTACGAGCATGAGCATGTCATAGGTTTCGTCCAAGGTCGCCAGCATGTAGTCCTGTCTTGGATATCCGGAGATCATCGTGATCCTCGGATCATCGAAGACTCCATATGGAAGATTCTCACCTCTTGAGTGGGAATCGCAGAGCGTGATCTCCTCGATCTCTGGTGCGATATTGAAAATTTCATTTATAATCCAATTAAGTTCTCTTGTATATGCCTTTCCCGTGACAGATGGATCCGTGGTCATCTGTTCCCAGCTGGTCAAGCCGGAAAGACCTTCTGTATCAAGACTGATAAAAACCTTCTTCATAACTTGTCTCCTTAATATTATTCTACTCTAATCTAGATGGAAAAATAAAGCAATTAATATAGATTATAGCAATAAATGTGGCAAATGACATAATTTTTAAAATATAAATGTCATAAGAGCAAGAAGAATCAAGAGTATGAAGTTCAGTAAAAGAAAGGTAATCATATAACTTTTCTTATCTGAGTTTTCTCTTTTGAAGTAGATTTTCATTGATATCAGTGATGCAAGGGACGCAATTGGAGTACCTAGTCCTCCTATGTCCGTACCGATGAGGATGCCTTTGAAATCATCTGTGAAAGGGGAGAGCAGGATGGCGGCAGGGACGTTACTTATTATCTGTGATAGAAGGACTGAGGTTGCAATTGAATGCTCTCCCATCGCTGAGGCAAGGATATCTTTTATTACATCCAGACTCCTGAGGTTTGCACTGAAGATGAAGAAACAGACGAATGTGAAAAGGAGTACATAATCGATTCTGAAGAGTATCTTTCGGTCAAAAAGGAGCATCACAACCAGCTCTAGGAAAAAGAGTATCCTCCAGTCAAGGATATGAAACACCGAGAGTATCGCAACGAGGAGAAAGATGGAATAGAGGATGCTGCGTTTCTCATCTATCTGCACCTTATCCCCCTTTCTATTTTCTATGGTCTCAGTCTCAGGCAGCATTATCCGTGCCGCGATTAGAATAAAGACCAGGGAAAGTACGGAATAGGGGAGTATTGTCTGGAAAAAATCGAGTGCGGAAAGAGCGAAGAACGAGAATATGAAAAGATTCTGGGGATTCCCGACAGGTGTTGCCATCGATCCGAGATTCGCGCTTACAGTCTCCAGTACTATGAGCCTTATAAGGTAGTTCTCCCTCACATTTTCCCTATCCATGACCATCAGGGTGAACGGAACGAACATCAGGAGAGCTACATCGTTTGTAAAAAGCATTGAAGAAAAGAATATTATGAGTATGAGAAAGAGTGATAGTCTTCTTATGTTTCCGGCTCTCGCCTCAAGAAGATATGCCGTTCTTGTAAATATCCCGGAGGCTTTGAACCCCTCGGAGACTCCCATGAGGGAGAAAAGGAGTGCGAGCGTCCTGAGGTCTATCGCCTCAAGTGTCTCTTGTGTTGGAATATTTATAATTGATGTGATGATTGCCGCAATCAGTGCGATACAGAATACGGCTTCAGCTTTGATGAACTTCAACATAATGGCCCCGAGAGGATATATTATTTATCGGGGCCATATTCTTCAAGAGTTTTGAACTCATGAAAGCTCAAACATTCCGGTATAAAGCTTATAATACCTGCCTTCCTGGGCCATGAGTTCATCATGGGTTCCCCTTTCTACTATCTTTCCTCCTTCAAGGACCATTATGGCATTTGCATTCCTTACGGTAGAGAGCCTGTGTGCGATTACGAACACTGTCCTTCCTTCCATCAGATGGTCCATGCCTTTCTCTATGAGGTCTTCCGTCCTCGTGTCTATGTTGCTTGTAGCCTCATCAAGGATCAGTACGGGAGGATCTGCGACTGCGGCCCTTGCGATTGCCAGAAGCTGTCTCTGTCCGCTGGAGAGGTTAGCCCCATCTGATACTATCTGGGTATCATAACCGTTTGGGAGACGGCGTATGAAAGAGTCCGCGTTTGCAATTTTCGCAGCCTTGATCACATCATCATCACTGGCATCCAGCCTTCCATAGCGGATATTGTCACTTATCGTACCGGTAAAGAGATGAGTGTCCTGCAGAACCATTGCCAGAGAGTGACGTAGATCCTTTTTCTTTATCTCTCTTACATCGATACCATCATAGAGTATCTCTCCGCTATCGATATCGTAGAAGCGGTTGATGAGGTTTGTTATCGTGGTCTTTCCCGCCCCTGTGGAGCCCACGAATGCGATTTTCTGCCCCGGTTTTGCATAAAGGCTCAGATCTTTCAGTACAGGATGTCCCTCCTGATAGGAGAATGTCACATCATGGAACCTGACGTCTCCTCTGAGTGGAACAAGATTTCCGTCTTCTTCTTTCCAGTCCCATGTTCCGTCAGCAGTTTTGACGAGCGTCACCTTTCCTTTGTCAATCTCACTCTCCTGGTCTATCAGTTCGAAAATCCTCTCGGCTCCCGCAAGAGAGGAAAGGAGGAAGTTGCTCTGCTGCGTGAACTGATTTATCGGAGCAGCTGATTGACGGACGAACACAAGGTAGCTTGCGAGTGCTCCTATGTCCATGAGTCCCGCAATCGCCATGAATCCTCCGCAGAGGGATACGATCGCATAGGTTAAAAAGGAGATGCTTACAACCGCAGGAATCATAGTAGACGCATAGGCCTGGGCAGAGGTTCCCTCCTCTTGGAGCTTCTCATTCCTTTTCCTGAATCCCCTCAGGTTCTCCTCTTCATGGTTGAATACCTTTATGACCTTTTCCCCGGCAGTCATCTCCTGGATATAGCCATCAAGCACTCCAAGGCTCTCCTGCTGCCTCTTATAGTATTCTTTGCTCTTTCTTGCAGAGTAGCGGACATAGGTGAACATGCAGAAGTAGGAGAGGAACACTATTATAGAGAGTCTCCAGTTCAGCACGAGAAGCATGCTCAGTGTCCCCACGATCTGGATGCCGTTCTTTATCACCGCGGCAAAGCTGTTGTTAAGGGCATCTGAGATCGTATCGATGTCGTTCGTATAATAACTCATCACATCCCCGTGCTGCGTTGTGTCGAAGAAGTTCAGAGAGAGGCTCTGCATGTGGTTAAAAAGGTCTTTTCGTATATCATATACGACCTTCTGTGCGGAACGGGCCATCGTCTGAGTATAACCGAGGGCGGCAAGAACTCCGATTATATATATTATTGCCGTTATCGAGACACCTCGTATAAGACCATCCCTGCCTCCTGATGCAAGGGTGTTTATAACAGGGCGAATCATGTATGTTCCAAGAAGATTGCATACGACGCTTACCGTAACTAGAAATGCGACGAGAAGGAGTGAGAACTTATGCCTTCCCATGTATGAAAGGAGGCGGCGTACGGTATAAACCATGTTCTTTGGTTTTTTTGAACTCATTGCTCTTGCCATTAGAGTGTTCCTCCCTTCAGCTGACTGTCATATATTTCCCTGTAGATCGAGGATGTCCTCATCAGTTCATCATGGTTTCCTATGTCCATAACCTTTCCCTCGTCCAGGATGATGATCTTATCTGCTGACATCACGGTTGAAATTCTCTGTGCTATGTATATCTTCGTGACGCCTTCAAGCCTTTTCAGAGCCTCTCTTATCTCCTTTTCCGTTGCAGTGTCCACGGCACTTGTCGAGTCATCGAATATGAGGATCTTCGGTTTTTTCAGGAGGGTCCTTGCTATGCACAGCCTCTGTTTCTGTCCTCCTGAGACATTGACACCTCCCTGTCCGAGATCGGTATCCAGTCCTTTGGGAAAGCGGTGCAGGAACTCAGAGGCTCCGGCTTTATCCGCAGCACTCCAGATCTCCTCATCCGTCGCATCAGGATCTCCCCACAGAAGGTTTTCCCTGACCGTTCCTGAGAACAGAAGGTTCTTCTGCAGTACTATTCCGACAGCATCCCTAAGGGTTTTCAGAGAGTAGTCCTTCACGTTTTTTCCCCCGATCAGGACTTCTCCCTCACTTACGTCATAAAGCCTCTCTATAAGCTGTACGAGAGTGGACTTTCCACTTCCTGTTCCTCCCAGGATACCTACCGTCTCTCCTTTCTCTATTCTGATGTTGATGTTTTCCAAGGTGTTCTCTTTCGCACTCTTTGAATACTTGAATGAGACGTTTTTGAACTCGATATCGGAGGCATCAATCTCTGTAACGGGATTCTTAGCATCTTTGAGATCCGGTTCCTCGTTCAGAACCTCCGCGATTCTTGTTGCCGATGCAAGAGAACGGGTAAGGAGCAGGAAAACGTTGGAGAGCATCATCATTGAGTTCATCACCTGCATAACGTAGCTTAAGAATCCTGTGAGCGTTCCGATCTCCATGTTTCCAGAGAGAATCATGTTCCCTCCTATCCACATCAGTAGGACTATACAGAGGTACATAGCAGCCTGGAAAATCGGGAGATTTAATACCGCGGTCTTGTTCGTATCTGTTCCCTTTCTCCGCAATGCCTCATTTACGTTCTCAAATTTCTCCTCCTCATACTCCTCCCTTATGAACGCCTTGACCGTTCTTATTGCTCTTACGTTCTCTTCCACGACACCATTAAGTCCATCTACAGTCTTTTGAAGGACCTTATACATCGGAGCAACTTTCCTAACGATGAGAAATAGTATAATTCCAAGGCATGGAGCAAGAACCATGAAAACCAGTGCTAGGGTAGGGTTCATTGTAAAGGAGAAGAATGTCCCTAGGATGAACATGAGAGGTGCTCTCATAAGAGGTCTGAGACCTCCGTTGATGGCGTTCTGCATAACAGTGACATCGCTTGTCATCCTTGTAACGAGAGAGGATGTCTCAAACCTGTCAATATTTGAGAACGCGTATTCCTGCAGCCTCTCATATTCGGCCTCTCTTATACGTGCACCCCAGCCGTATGCTGCACGTGCGGCATAACGGGCATAAAGAAGGCCTGTTATTAGTGCAAGTATGGCACAGATTACCATCTGGAATCCCTTATATACCATGAAATGGACATCTCCAAGAGATACTCCCTTGTCAATCAGATCTGCTATGAGGGAGGGGATTATCAGCTCAAACGTAGCTTCTATGAGAATGAATGCCGCAGCGAGCATCAAATCCCTCTTATATGGGCCAAGATAGGAGAAAAGACGCTTTAAATCATTCATTTTCCCACCTCTTGTAATTCTCTATGATCCTCTCAAGATAGGATATGAAGGTCTTTTTCTCCTCCTCAGAGAACCCAGAGAGCATGATGGAATTAACTTTCTCGCTCTCCTTTTTCCATTTTTCTGCCGCATATCTCCCTTTTTCTGTCAATGATAAGCGGTTAGTTCTTCTGCACTCTGAATCTTCTCTGCGTGTGATGAATCCGTTACTCTGCAGATTCTCCGTCATTCGAGATACCGAAGCAGGATCGATGGAGAAATATGATGCGATATCATTCTGTGAGCTCTCTCCATTCTCATAGAGATATGTGAGTATCCTGGGCTGACCTCTTCCAAGTCCCAGTTCTTCCAGCGTCGGTCGGAAAATGTCCTTCTGACCGTTGAACGCCCTGTACAACAGCTGATGAGGTGTCATGTCTGCTTTCCTTTTGATTTATCAATATTTGATATATCAAGGGTTATAGCCCTAACAGCAGTTTTTGTCTATACGGGATTAGTGTTTCAATAGGGGAGGAAGGCCTCCCCATATTCTCATATCAGGTATTTTCTGAAGAAACTTTCCATTTTCTCAAACGGTATTATGTCCTTCCTGTCATAGAGGTCGGTATGTACCGCACCTGGGATCATCATCAGTTCCTTGTTATCTCCTCTCAGGTCTTTGAATGCGTCCCGGCTGAAATACGCGGAGTGCGCATTCTCTCCGTGTATCATGAGGACAGCGCTTCTTATCTCATTGCTGTATGAGAGTATCTTCATGTTCATGAAAGGAAGATTTGACGTGACGTTCCAGCCTTCATTCGAATTCAGAGACCGTTCCGAATATCCCCGTTCTGTCTTGTAGTAGTCATGGTAGTCCTTGACGAAGAAAGGTGCATCCTCAGGAAGGGGATCGACGACACCTCCTGCTCTCTTGTATGTCCCTCTTTTATAGTCCTTAGTACGTTCGGCGTTCAGTCTTTCTTTCTCCTTGTATCTTGCATTCTCATCCATAGAGTCAAAATATCCATTTGCATTGACACGGCACATGTCATACATCGTTGATGTGACAGTGGCTTTTATCCTCGTGTCCATGGAGGCGGCGTTTAGTGCGAATCCTCCAAAACCGCATATTCCTATGATTCCGATCTTCTCTGGATCTATGAAATCCTGAACGGACAGATAATCCACGGCGGCAGAAAAATCCTCCGTGTTGATGTCCGGTGAGGCTACGTTGCGCACAGCCCCACCACTTTCCCCTATGAATGAGGGGTCGAAGGCAAGGGCTGCGAATCCACGCCGTGCCATCTCATCCGCATAAAGTCCTGCCGCCTGTTCCTTTACGGCTCCGAAAGGTCCGGCTACTGCGATTGCAGACAGTTTACCTTTTCTCTCCATTGGCAGGTATAAATCTCCTGTCAATTCTATTCCATATCGGTTATGGAATCTAACTTTTTCCCTTGTGACATTCTCTCCTAGTTCAAAAGTATAACCGTCAAATCTTGCTTTCATTCTCTTTCTCCTTATTCAGATTGAATATGATGTAATCCATTATTTCTATTTCCCTCTCTCCCTGGCGGACTTTGTCTAAAATGTTTTTTCTCTCCTTTTTCAGGATGGTCAGCAGAGGGTTGTACTCTTTTTTTTCAAGAAGGGAAGAGCAATAACTCACAACCTCTTCGTTGCATCCTGAATCGGTTAATGCCTCCTTTATCAGCTTCTCATCCATATCTTTCATCTCTGCAAGAAATATAATTGGATTGAAAGAAATTCTCCAATATTATTTTCTTATATCGGGTTATTACTTTTAAGAATATCTATCCCGTGTTAATGTATATTCATGGAATTAAGGATTTTACGGTCATTTTTAGAAATTGCGAGAGAAGAGAACATGACAAGGGCCGCAGAGAGGCTTCATATCTCACAGCCATCACTTTCTAAGCAGATGAAGGATCTTGAAGGGGAACTTGGGAAGAAGCTGTTCATCCGGAGCAGTTACAGCATGCATCTGACAGAGGAGGGCATGATACTCAGAAAGCGGGCAGAAGATCTTCTTTCTCTCTCAGATAAGATAATAGATGAGTTCAAAAGCATGGATGATATAACGGGAGGGGATGTGTACATCGGATGCGCCGAGTCCCATCTTATACGGTATCTTGCCTTGGCTGTGAGGAACGTAAGCCTGAAATATCCGATGATTCACTATCATATAACAAGTGGAGGTACGGAGCTGGTTACGGAACATCTGAATAAGGGATTGATAGACTTGGCATTCATCGTCGAACCTCCCGATCTGGCGAAGTACAGTTACATAGAAGTTCCAGGATATGATCTCTGGGGAGCTGTGATGAGAAAGGATTTTCCTCTCTCTCAGAAGGAGAGGATAACCGTTGAAGACATCCTGCCTTATCCCGTTTTCTGTTCAGAGCAGTCACTCTCTGCCGATATTCCGCGCTGGTGTGCTGAGAAGATAGACCGTCTTAACGTAACAGCCAGTTTCAATCTCGCAACTAATGCAACCATGTTCGTAAAGGAGGGGCTTGGCATACTTTTAACATTCGCAGGTCTTACCGATCTCGGGTCTGAGAGCCTACTTTGCTTCCGGCCTCTATATCCTGAACTTAAAAATAAGATGTATGTGATATGGAGGAAATATCAGGTATTCACTCCTGCATCCAGGCTATTACTCGATGAACTGGAAAAGGTATGCTCCTCTTAGCAGAGTTTTGTATCGTTCACAGACAGGAAGAATGTACATCCTAGGACTATTGCGGCCTTTCTGCACATCATCATGCGCTCTAAAAATATCTCGAAATAATCCATTACCGAGGAGATGCCCTCATCTAAAGTCAGGGAGAGGGTGATCTTCTTTTTCTCCCTCTGGATGTCAATCCTGCTTGAGAGGACGGAGAAGTTAACCTTGTCATGAGCGTCAAAGGAGGCGGGATTGCTTGTTCGCACCCTGTTCCTTCTCACATCGCCCTTGTCAGCAAGAATCAATGCCGCAGATACATCATCTATCGCACTTCCTGTATTTTCATCATGGTTTCCTATCGCAGTCATCACTCTTAACCTCTCTTGTAGGTCCATTCTCCTCTCTTTTAACAGATTGTATGCGATTATCGCTCCTGTATGGGCATGGTCGGTCCTGTTTACAGCGTTTCCGATATCATGCAGGAAACCTGCTATTCTCGCCGTCTCCTGTATATTTTCCTCATATCCGAGTTCTTTTAGGATGAGGGCCGCACTCTCCGCAACCTTTGCCGCATGAGCCCTTGAATGCTCTGTGTAACCAAGACTTCCAAGTACCCTGTCCCCCTGTTCGATAAAAGAGAGTATCTCCTCATCCCTTCTTATATCCTCATATCTGATTTTCATACATCTATACTAAATGCAGCCTGTTAACATGCTGTTTCCAATTTTTCTCTATTCCGTTATCATTGTTATCATGCAGATACTGGTAATCGATGCCCAGGGTGGTGGGCTTGGAAGAGAGGTCATCTCTGCCTTGAAGACAAAGGACAGGAATTTACATATAACAGCTGTGGGTACGAACTCTAATGCCACAAGCGCGATGCTCAAAGCCGGAGCAGATGAAGGTGCTACGGGAGAGAATTCGGTGAAGGTGTGTTCCAAAAGTGCGGATGTCATAATCTGTCCCATCGGGCTTGTCATCGCTGACAGCATGCTGGGGGAGGTTACGGAACAGATGGCCCTTTCCATTGCTCGCAGCAGTGCCAAGAAGGTGCTTATCCCATCCAAAGGCTGTAATAACTATGTCGCAGGTGTTAAGAAGGTGAGTTTGAAAGAGATAATCGATGATGTCGTCGATTATACTCTTTCCTAGTTGTTTTCTTTTTTCTCCTTTTCTGCTATCTTATCTCCGTTCAGTTGAAACTGATATATGACCTTGAAAGGTTTCTTTTTTATTCCAACAGATGATCAGCCAGAGCTGATGGACTGCCGCTGAAGCGGTGGCAAGGGGAAAATCTGTTAATCGAATG
This sequence comes from uncultured Spirochaetaceae bacterium, assembly GCA_944392965.1. Taxonomy (GTDB): domain Bacteria; phylum Spirochaetota; class Spirochaetia; order Sphaerochaetales; family Sphaerochaetaceae; genus Ornithospirochaeta. The sequence goes on from CALXYM010000012.1 coordinate 56,071, forward strand.
CTCGTCGCTTTCATTCAGCTATGATGGAAAGGACAATGTACTTTCAGATATATCTTTCTCTCTAAAGGAGGGAGAGTATGTCTCCATACTCGGTTCAAACGGGTCGGGAAAGAGTACTCTTCTAAAGATTCTCGATCTGATCCTCCCTTACAAGACGGGTAATCTTTCCATTTTGGGAAAGGATGGAAGGGATAAGGAGTCAATAAGATCAATAAGAAGAAAGATCGGACTTGTATTTCAGAGTCCAGAGTCCTCATTTGTCGCAAAGAATGTTCTTCAGGAGGTCATGTTCACTCCTCTTAATTTCTTATCAGATGAAAAAGCCGCGCGTACAATGGCTGAAGAAAGTCTAAAAGATTTCAATCTCTCCGGTTATGAGGAGAGGTGTGTGGATGAGCTCTCAGGAGGGGAGAAGCAGCGTCTTATGCTTGCTTCCATCTTCGTGATGGATCCAGAGATCATAATTCTCGATGAGGCATTTACTTTTCTTGACCAAACATCAAGAGATCTGCTCTCTGATCTCATCCTGAAAAAGAAGGAGGAGGGGAAGGGCATAATAAGTGTCACACATGATGCAAAGATTGCAGGCTCGGCCGAGAGAATCATTCTCATGAAGGATGGGACTATTTTAAAGGATGGAAGGAGTGAAGATATCCTTTCTGATGTTCCGCTGCTGATCAGTGCTGATGTCAGGCCACGGGATGAGGAACTTTTCCTCTTTCTTACTGGAGGAGGTGTCCATGATAGAACTTGAAAATGTCTCGATCTCTCGTGGAAATTTCACATTAGGTCCTTTAAACCGTACATTTAAAGATGGGGAAGCTGTTATCCTTATGGGCGGAAACGGATCGGGGAAGACGAGCTTCTTAGATCTCATCTCTGGTGTCCTCTCTCCCGAAGGAGGAAGTGTGAAGTGCAGCTCAAAGCTCTCATATGCGCCACAGGAGAGTGACTACTCATTCTTCATGCCGACTGTCCTTGATGAGTTCTCTTATAGCTTACGAGGTGAGAAAAAAGAGATTCTAGTAGAGCATACAAAAGAGTTTTTGTCTCTTGTCTCCCTTGACAAGTCTTTCCTATATAGATCCCCGTTTTCTCTCTCAGGAGGAGAGAAGAGACTACTTTCCATAGCCCTCGCTATGGTCGTGAAACCATCATTCATATTACTTGATGAGAGTATAGCCGGTCTCGATTACAGAGGATATAAGGCATTTAGAAATCTTCTTGAGACTTTAAAAAATGAGGGGGTGGGCTTCATTCTAGTAAGTCATGATGAGTCAGTTCTTGACCTTGCCGATTCTCTTATCATTTTAAAGGAGGGGAAGATCATCTTTGACGGAGAGCCTCTGATGGCAATGGAGAGAGGGTTTGTCAGAAAGACATTTGCATATGAGAAGTCGATGGAACTGTTCGCTTTTCCCATCCTTTCCTTTACGCAGCTTTTATCGAGGTGTACAAATGGATAGGATCAGTCCTTTTTACCGCCTTTTAGTATTCATAATGCTGGTTGCCGGGGTACTCCTTGCAGATGGTATCCTCTCTAACTTGATCATCATCTGCTCAATTGCTCTTCTTATAGCACTGTCATCCATTTCCAGAAAGGGGCTTTTCCTACCTGTATATAAACTGAGGCATTTCCTATTGCTCATATTCCTTCTTAATGCCCTTTTCTCCGATGAGGGGACGCTTTTTGAGTTTTTCATCTTCCGTGTTTCCCTCTCAGGTATTCTCAGAGCACTTCTCATAGTCTACCGCATGGCATTGATAACGCTTATCGCCTACCTCTACACCTCTTCTTCCTCGATCAACGAGATAAACGAGAGCCTTTATATACTTCTATATCCGTTGAAACTCTTATTCGTCCCCGTTGATATGCTCTCATCTGCCCTCTCCTTATCTTTACGCCTCATCGATGATTTTCTCTTAGAGAGCGAACGGCTAAAGAAGGTAAGACAGCTCAGAAGGATAGGAAAGTCCGATACTCTTAAAGAGAAGATTCTTGATTATAAGGCGATCGTGATTCCCATATTCATAATGGCGTTCAAGAGGGCCGATGAGCTCTCCCTTTCCCTTGAATCCCGGGGCTACAGTGCGAAGATGCGGCTGAGAAGGGATTATCTTAAATTAGGTATAAAAGAACTGATATCAGTTCTTCTAGCAATAACAATCTTGGTTTTCATGATCTCAGGAGGGATAATATGACAAATGTAAAGAAAATCATCATCACAGCCGCGCTTTCTGCACTCTGTGTCATACTGCCTATGGCTTTCCATGCCATACCTAATGCGGGGATACTAATAAGTCCGATGCATATTCCTGCATTCATCGCCGGTCTCACCATAGGACCGTTCTATGGCCTCATCGTCGGGCTACTGGGACCTTTCCTCTCTTCCCTCATCACGGGAATGCCTGCGTTTTCCTACATGCCCCAGATGATGATTGAACTTGCATCCTACGCTCTCTTTGCAGGTATTTTCATGCGTCTCATCCATACTTACAACTACATGGCGGATCTGTACCTGTCCCTGGTTTTCAGCATGATAGCTGGACGAATTGTCGCAGGAGTATGTCGTGCCCTGTTCTTCGCATCCGGTTCATATTCTTTCAATGCATGGCTTGCTTCCTATTTTGTCTCCACATGGCCTGCAATCATCATACAGCTTGTAGTCATTCCTGCGATCGTGTTCGCTCTTGAAAAGGCAAATCTCATCGAGAAGAGGTACTAGGGCGTTTTATATCAAGCTGTGCAAAGAGGACTGCGATGAATACGAGAGCACAGCCTATGATCTCATTCCCGCTCAGGCGTTCAGATAGTATGATCGCTCCCCCGATTGCCGCCCAGACGCTCTCAAGTGAGAGTGCGAGGGTGGCCTTGCTCGCCTTCACGTATTTCTGTGCCACGGTCTGTAGGGTATATGCGACACCGCAGGAGAGAAAGCCTGCATATGCAATCGGGAGAGCAGCCTCTTTCAGTGCAGAGACATCTGGAGTCTCGAATATTGCCATTCCGATGAGGCAGATCACGCCCCCTGTTAAGAACTGGATAAATGAGAGTTCTACTCCGTCAGAGTCTTTCGACACCTTCTCTATGACGAGGATGTGGAAGGAAAAGAAGAGCGCGCATATCAGTAGATAGATATCGCCTTCAGAGAGACTCGTTCCTCCTGAGAGGCAGAGCATGTACATTCCAGCTAGTGCTATGACGGCACAGATCCATATCTTTTTTTCGATCTTCTTACCGAATATTCTTGATATGAATGGTACTATGATCATATAAAGGCTCGTCATAAAAGCCGCTTTTCCCGCATCGGTGGTCTCTATCCCGATCTGCTGGGCCATTGATGCCGCAGCTAGAAAGGCACCCATGGACACTCCACCTTTTATCGTCCTTCTCATGTATGTTTTGTCTTTTGCATGTGTCCTCAGGCTTTTTATTACCATGGGTAGCAGGACTATCGCACCAAGGACCATTCTTATACCGTTGAAGGTGAAAGCCCCGATGCTCTCGGTGGATACGCTCTGGGCGACGAAACTCAATCCCCATATGAGGGATGTTAAAAGTAATAGAAGTACAGCGTCTCTCTCTTTCATGAAGAGTATAGTAGAACTTAAAGGGAATTAATTTCTAGACGTTTTTTCACTCAAAATGGGCAGTTAATCATCTTTTCTTACTGTTTTCGGCTAGTTATAATCAGACCTATGGTTGTTCGTTTGCTAGGCTGCGGAGCCGTTGGCGCGGTCGTGGCTGAGAAGCTCTGCAGTGGTTCAGATTTCGCTCTCGTCGTTGATGAAGAAAGAAGGAGGAGATACTCCTCAGGTCTTTATATAAACGGCAGGAAATACCTTTTCCCGATGGAGGGAAAGTTTGATGCGAAGAAGGCTGATCTGCTGATAGTTGCCGTCAAGAATTTTGACCTTCATTCAGTTCTTCCTTTGATGGAACCGTTTATCAAGGATGATACTGTGATAATGAGCCTGTTAAATGGCATTGATGCAGAGAGAATCCTCTCAGAGCATTTTGGTTCCGAGAAAATCATCTATTCGTTCATAACGGATTTATCAAGCAACCATGCAGGGCTTGAGACTGTCTGTTTCTCCGATGGGGGAATCATCGTATTCGGGGAGAGGAGAGGGGAGCTTTCTGCAAGGGTATTAAGGATTAAAGAGCTTTTCGAGAGTGCTGGACAGCGCTATCAGATAGCTGAGGATATAACTCATGAGAAATGGTGGAAGTTCATGCTCAATACCTGTTACAACACGCTTTCTGCGATTTTGGATGCTGATTACTCTGCCATCTGTGACAATCAGGAGTTCGTAAGGGCCGTACGCATCATCGCTAAGGAAGTACAGGCTGTGGCTTCATGTGAGGGAGTCAGAATTACGCAGGAGGATATAGAGAGGATGATCAGACGCATGGCATCCCACCGTGATCATGGTAGGACGAGCATGCTTCAGGATATGGATGCAGGAAGAAGAACTGAGAACGATTATTTCGCAGGTACGGTCTCCCGTCTTGCACATATGCACGATGTTCCCTCTCCATGCATCGATCTGATCCATATTCTGCTGGAGGCAAGGAGGTCCGCTCTTGCAAAATGAGAATGAGAGCATGAGCTATGAGACAATCCTCTCTCTGCTGGGAGAGGATTATAAAAAAGCCTTCTCCGTTTATTCTATTTTGAGTAAGACGGTCGATATGTCATATCCTCTGCCATCTTTTGCATCTACCTTGGCTTCCATGGTCGGAGTGAGAGAGGAGGATCTGGACAGTTTATGGAGGAGGGTAAGGGATTCATATCAGAAGATAAGGGGTAGTTACGAGATTATAGATCAAAAAAGTCCGTTTTTCCCTTCATCCCTGCTCTCAAGTGAATATCCTGTTCCATTTCTCTATGCGCTGGGAAATCTCAGGCTGCTTGAGAAGGAGAGGATGACGGTCATTGGAGGTCTTAGTCCTAGTAAAGAGGCGATTGCGATAGCAGAGGAGGCATCCTCTTTTTTGAAAGAAAGCAGGGTCGTTCTTCTCACTCCGCTCAGGCTCGGGATATCAAGCATCATGATTGCTGATATGATAAAAGATAGTGGGAATGTGATAGCATTCTCTTCATCTTTCGTCACAAAAGCTCCAAATGAGCGTCTGAGAGATCAGATGATAGACATTTACAGAAGGGGAGGGCTCTTATTAAGCGCTTCTGGACCTGCACGAAGAGATGATAAATGGCATCAGGTTATACGCAATCGTGCTCTCTCTTCTCTATCTTCATCTATCTTCCTCATAGAAGAAAAAGATGGCGGACCTGCATGGAAAATCTTTGATGGTGCTTATGAGGCGAAGAAGATGATAAGTCTCCATCAGAGGGGACGTGACGGTTATTCATTCATCTCAGAGAGGCTTTATGAAGGTGTGCTTGCCTATGGCGATGTGAGGGACCTTAAGAAGATCTTGCAGAAAAAGGAGAGAAGGGAGAGGGTGAAGGTTGACTTGAGCCTTACTCCCGACCTTTTCTGATTGACCAATGGAATATAAAAGAATAGGATAGACCACGCTATGAAAAACATTACGGCAGATGATTTAAGAAAGATGTATATCGATTTCTTCGTATCAAAAGGACACAAGCAGATAAGCGGTGCCTCTCTGATTCCGGAAAACGATCCGACAGTGCTTTTTACGACGGCGGGAATGCATCCGCTTGTTCCATATATCCTGGGTGCGGAGCATCCCCAGGGAAAGAGGCTTACGGACTATCAGAAATGTATCCGTACTGGTGATATCGACAGTGTTGGCGATCCCCATCATCTGACATTCTTTGAGATGTTGGGAAACTGGTCCCTCGGTGATTATTTCAAGGAGGAGGCCATTGAATATTCATACGAGTTCCTTACGAAGGTTCTCGAGATAGATCCAGAGAGAATCAGTGTAACCGTCTTTGCCGGTGATGACGAGGTTCCCCGCGATGATATAGCCGCTGCAAAGTGGCAATCCCTTGGAATCCCAAAAGAGAGGATCTACTACAAAGGCAGGGAGGATAACTGGTGGGGTCCTGCCGGGGAGACGGGGCCATGTGGACCTGACAGTGAGATGTTCTATGACACAGGTCGTCCTGCATGTGGTCCGGACTGTGCACCGGGATGCTCCTGTGGAAAGTATTTTGAGATCTGGAATGACGTGTTCATGGGCTATAGGAAAGAGGCTGATGGAACATATCATGAGATGGAAAGGAAATGTATTGATACCGGTATGGGCATTGAGCGTACCGTCGCGGTCCTTAACGGTAAGAAGAGCGTTTATGAGACTGAGATATTCTCAGGTCTTTTAAGGGGCATAGAAGCCCTCTGCGGTAAGAAATATGGAGAGAATGAGGTTGATGATGTCTCAATGCGAATCATTGCTGACCATACGAGGACCAGTGTTTTCATCCTTGGAGATCAGAAGGGAATCGCACCATCAAACGTCGGACAGGGCTATATCTTAAGGCGCTTGATACGTCGTGCTGTAAGACATGCGAAGAAGCTGGGCATTAATAAGCCATTCCTTTCCGAACTTTCAAAAATCGTAATCAGTCAGTATGAGACTCCTTATCCGGAACTTGCAGAACATAAGGCTTTCATCGATCATGAGCTTGTCAAGGAGGAGGAGAAGTTCTCCGATACCCTCGTAAAGGGAGAGAGGGAGTTTGAGAAGATGCTTCCTAATCTCTTGAAAGGGAACAGCAGGGTCATCTCAGGCCGTCTCGCATTCAAGCTCTATGATACTTATGGATTCCCGATTGAGCTTACTGAAGAGCTTGCTAAGGAGAACGGTTTTACCGTGGATATCAAGGGGTTCAATGAGGCGTTTGAGAAGCATCAGGAACTCTCCCGTGCAGGTGCTGAGCAGCAGTTCAAGGGCGGACTTGCTGATCACAGTGAGCTTACCACGGCCCTTCATACGGCCACACACCTCCTGCATGCTGCACTTAGAAAGGTTCTTGGTACCCATGTCGGACAGAAGGGTAGCAATATTACAGCCGAGCGGCTCAGATTCGACTTCACGCATCCTGAGCCTATGACAAAGGAACAGCTTAAGGAAGTTGAGGATCTTGTGAATGAGCAGATTAAAAGAGATCTTCCTGTTACTGTTGAGACCATGACCCTTGATGAAGCGAGAAAGAGCGGTGCTATCGCGTTCTTCGACTCAAAATATGGTGAGAAGGTCACAGTATACACGATTGGAGATTTCTCAAAGGAGGTCTGCGGAGGCCCTCATGTCACTCATACGGGAGACATGGGACATTTCAGGATTCTTAAAGAGCAGTCTTCTTCCGCTGGAGTCAGAAGAATCAAAGCTGTTCTTGAAAAATAAAATAGATAATCTGTTTTATAAAGTTAGCCGCCAGAAAACCGACAAGGCTTGTCCTTCCGGATGAAGGCGGCAATGATCATCTGATCTTATAATCGGCAAATACATGTCCACAGGATTGGCAGACATATGCCTC
>CALXYM010000013.1 GCA_944392965.1 uncultured Spirochaetaceae bacterium
ATAGCCGTAAGGGTGAGAAAAGGGCTTGTGTACATAATAGAGCTGAAGCTCGATGAGAGCGGGGATAAGGCCCTGAGTCAGATAAAGGAGAAGAGGTATTATGAGAAGTACACGTCCGAGGGATGTAGGGTACACCTTTTAGGGATAAACTTCTCTTCAAAAGAGAGGAACATCTCAGACTGGAAGGAGGAGATCATCTCTTGAGACTTCTTATCGTCTGTTTTTTCTTTGTTCTCGATGTCTGCTGACGTGTTTCTCACGTCAGTTTTTTGAGATCTAAATATTGATTCATATTTGGACTCAGGCTATAGAAATGTTCCAAAAATCCATCGGCTTTCTGATTGCTCATGAGATGTCTTGCCTTCTCAGATGTGCGGTATGCCGACATCCATATCTTTCTTATTCCATCATGCGAGATGACATCGATTGCGACAGGACGAGGATATTCATCTTCATCAACTGTAGAGAGCGTGTCATCCCCATTCTGCTCGCCACCGCAATCATCATCACTGACATCTTGTGTTCGCTCCATCTGGGATTCATCCCTCACATTCCATCTTCAATCGCGTTGCTGTAACCGAAGATGAAGTACATTATTTTCAAGTAGTACTTGAAATCTCCGTACTTATTTTTTATCAAGTATTCATGATAGGACGTTTGATTGAGCCATCGATACGACGTGCGATGGAGATATATCCGGCGGTCACCCTGTTTGGTCCTCGACAGTGTGGGAAGACCACGCTTGCACGCTCCATGTTCTCTGGGGTTTCATATGCGAACTTGGAGGAATCCCGGACAAGGGAGCTTGCCTCTTCTGATCCGAACGAGTTTTTCCATGTTTATCAAAAAAAATCGAGAAGACTCCATATCACTATAGAATGGAGATGAATCGTATGGTATACTCCAATTAGCTGCTTGCAGGGCAGGAAAATCTCTGCACGTATGTGGGACGCATATGTACTCCGGTGGAGCTAACGTAAGACTTGAGCAGGTTTTCCTGAGCAAGCAGCTGGTGCTGAAGCCGGAAGCCCGCTCTTCTTAAGTGTGGGTAGTTCACCCTGAACCTGTGATAATCGATGAGATCCAGCGTGTCCCGGAACTGCTGAGCACCATCCAGTATAGGATTGACGAGAGGAAGTTGAAGGGGCAGTACCTTATCACGGGAAGCCGCCAGATGGCACTAAAGAGCTCAGTAGTGCAGTCTCTGGCCGGAAGGACTGCAGTCATAGACATGCTCCCTCTTTCCTTGAAGGAATTGGCTGATGCGGGCATAAGGCTTGGCAGGGAGGAGCAGATACTCGCAGGAGGGATGCCTTTCCTCTATGGACAGGATGGCATTGAGCCTTCAAGGTATTACTCTGATTACATTGACACATACATAAGTCGGGATATCGCGGACATGAGCCAGATTCATGATATGGGCAGGTTCATGTGCTTCCTGCGCCTTCTGGCTGGACGCACCGGACAGCTTGTCAATGCATCGGCACTGGCAGGGGATGTCGGGGTGTCAAGCACCACCATAGGAACATGGATATCCCTGTTGGAGGCTTTTCATCTGATATACGTCCTGAAGCCATGGTACAGGTCCAGGACGAGTCAGGAGGTCAAGACACCTAAGATTTACTTCACAGATACGGGGGGTGCGTGTTTCCTGCTGGGGATAACAACACCTGTGCAGGTCCTCCGTGATCCGCTTGTTGGAAGCCTTTTTGAGAACATGGTTGTCATTGAGGCGTTGAAGGCAAGATACGATTCGTATGCTGTTAATGACGAGTTGTTCTTCTATAGGACAGGCAATGGTACAGAGATTGACCTGCTACTTGACAAGAGGGACAGGATGGAGCTTTTCGAAATCAAGTCAGGACAGGCGGTTGACGGTTCATATCTGCGTGCGATGAGAGCGTTCATCCAGAAATATGGAGATGCTGGGATGCATGTTGTTTTCTCTGGACAGGGCTGCGGGTATCTGGGGGCAGATTTTCTGAACTACATGGATGTCTATGCCATGTTCCGTGAGACGGAGAAGCCATATAAACTGAGTTTTTCCAAGTCGTAACTTGGACTTTTTGATAGTGATTGCAGAGTATAAGCCGGCTGGAGAACCGGGCTTTGTGGATTTTAATGGGAGAGGATTCTATCAGAGCTGATGAAGGTTGTCGACCAGCTTGCGAACCTTGCACCCTTCGCATGGGTTTTCTGCATCCGGATGGAGGTAACCGCAGTCGGAGATGTCGTAGCGGGCCTTGGTGTCATAATCAGTCGTGTCGGTCAGTGTGTTGCAGGTCTTGCAAGACCCTCAGACAGCATCAGGATAAGATAGGGGATGAGTCGGCGAGACTTGTCATCAGCCTGATCAGGTCGGTAATCCTCGATACAGAGCTCGTCATAAGGGAATCGATTGCATTATGACGGACCTTTTCTTCAGAAAAGGGATACTCAGATTGAAGCAATCGTCATTGTGTGCTAGAACATCTGCGTATTGGAGGTTCATGTGTCACTCTCATCTTTTCTTGACATAAAGAACGATAACAGCTCTCTTGTTTATAGGATTTATTACATCTTCCTCTGCTCGGGGGCGATGACCACACTTCTAGGTGCGATTCTTCCTGCGATGCAGGCTGAGTACGGTATGAGTTATGCATTAAGAGGATATGTCCTCTCATCTCATCAGATCGGTAATTTCTTTGCCGTGTTCCTGGCGGGTTTCATTCCCTATGCCATAGGAAGGAAGAAGAGTACGCTTCTTCTCGGCTCCCTGATCGTTCTCGGACTTCTTCTGATGACTGTGACTGCTAATCCCTTCCTCCTCATTGTGGCCTTCGCATTCACGGGCATGGGCAGGGGAACGCTGAGCAATATCACGAACGTCGTCGTTTCAGAGAACACCGGCAATAAGACTGCAGGACTGAATCTCTTGCACGCCTCTTTTGCTATCGGTGCATTCATCTCCCCGTTTGTCGCCGTGTTCGCGACCCGGATTGAATGGAGGATAGCCGCATGGATATTCGCCCTCTTCATGTTCTCAGCTCTGATCCTCATTGGACGAAGCACGCTCTCCTCAACACCTATGGGGAAAAAAAAGGACAGTGCGGAGATCCCTTTCCAGAAAAGTTTCTCCTTCTGGCTCAACACTTTCATAATGTTCTTCTATCTTGCAGGAGAAGCCTCTCTGACTGGATGGCTCGTGACGTATTTCAATGATACGGGGCTTATGAGCACCTCTCTTTCTCAGACTATGCAGTCCGTCCTGTGGATCATGATCCTTCTTGGAAGGCTCTGCTGTGCGAGCATCTCATCCAGGATGAACAAGAACCTGCTGATTCTGATAATGGGAATCATGATGACCTTCTGCTTCATCTTCATGATAAGCGCGGATACGACGGTGATGATCGTGGTCGGGCTTCTCGGGCTCGGCTTCTTCATGAGCGGGATATATCCGACGACGCTCTCTACGATGGACAGCCGTTATAACAACTCTACGGTGGCTACGGGAACGTGTATCGCAACCGCGACTGTGGGCGGGATATTGATGCCGATAATAATCGGACAGGTTGCGGAGGTAAGCGGAATAGCTGGTGGGGTTGCCACGATCTCCGTTGCTCTTTTCTTCATGGTCCTGCTGATGGTTATCAAGCTCATCAGAGCGAAAAAAGGCCTTGTATAATGATGTAATTTCTTATACTTTCCTGTTTTAATCATTTTTCCTTTGCAGAAACTCAATTTGTATTGGACAATAGAATCATGAGATACTTGGCATTGGATATTGGAGCAGGAGGGGTAAAGTACGCTCTTGCAGAGAAAGTAAGCGGGAGCCTTAGAATAGAAAAGGCGCAGCAATTCAGAATCAACATTGAGAGGATGAACGGGCATCTCTTCTGGCCGATAGATGCCATATTCTCCTCCCTTGTCGGGGCAATAAGGGAAGCCGGTCCTGTGGATGTGATCTCACTTGATTCCTTCGCCTCTGATTTCGTCCTCCTTGATGAGAAGGATGAGATCATAGGAGGGGCTGTGAGCTACCTTGATGAGAGGACAGACCGTATAGTAGGCCAGCCTGACAGGGCTTGGATCTTCTCCCGTACCGGCTGTCATGGCAGGACAACCTCCACTTTATATCAGCTTCTTGCCATCAAGGAGGAGGAAGGGGAGATCCTGGATAGGGCAGTATGCCTCATGTTTCTTCCTGATTATCTGAATTACCTTTTGACAGGAGTGAAGAAAACGAGCCTCAGCATGGCTCTTACGAGTTCCCTGATTAACATTGAGAGCCTTGACTGGGATGATGAGATAATCGCCTCTCTCGGTTTCAAGAGAAGCCTCTTTTTGCCTGTCTCAAAAGATGGGGAGAGCGTTGGAATGCTGAAGGATGATGTGGAGAAGGAGGTCGGATTCTCTGCCGAGGTCCTTCTCTCCGGACATGACACGTCCCTTGCATACATCGCAGCGGCAATGGATAGTGAGACCATCATGCTCTCCGTCGGAGGCTTTGCCCGCATGGGTACGGCTGTAGATGATTTCCTCCTTTCAGAGGAAGCAAGAGAGAATGGTTATACAAATGCCGTCATCCCCGGAGGAAGAAAGAGCCTTACTAAATACCTCATGGGAACGTATCTGATACAGCTTTTAAAAGGAAGGATGAAGGAAGGTACGAGCTATGATGAGATAATGAGAAGGGCAAGGGGTGTCAGATATCCATATACGATAGATGTAGCAAAGCTGGATTTCAAAAATGGGGACATCCTTGACGGCCTTAATAAAATGCTTGAGGAAAAAGGCCTTCCCTCTCTTGCAGATGAATTTGAGGCCGCATCTTTAGTCTATTCCAGTCTCGCATCATACTATAAGAGGGAAGTGGATGTTTTTGAGAACACGCTTTCCAGGAGATTCTCAAGGATATTCCTCCTTGGAGGTGGAGCTAAGGATTCCTATCTTGCGATGCTCATAGCCATGAAAACGGGAAAGGAGGTCATCGCCGGTACCGTGAATGCCGCCCTTGTCGGGAATCTCGTGTTCCAGATGCTGCAAAAGGGTGAGATATCTCCAGAGGAAAAGGATGAGGAGATAAGAAAGGCGGTAGGCCGCACCATCTACAGGATAGCAAGGTGAGAAAGTACGTACAGGCGGGAATCCCCGCCTGTATTCTTAATTTCTCTTTTAAATGAAACGCTCAATGAACTCATGACAGCGTATTCTGTATTCATCCTTATAATCGGTCATGGTGAGGGCATGTCTTACCCCTCTGCTTATCCAGAGATCTTTTTGGCCCTTATGATTTTCATAGCATTCGTAAACCATTCTCGTTGGAACGAAAGTATCCTCATCTCCATGAATGAAAAGCATCGGGATGTCCGTCTTTTTCACCTCTTCTGCAGGTCTTATCTCCTTGAAAGAAAAACCTAGCCTTATCTTGCACCATATGTCTATGATGTCGAGTATGGGGTGATGTGGAAGGTGGAACATCGCTTTAAGCTGTTCTCGGAACTCATCATACACGTTTGAGTACCCGCAATCCTCGACTATTGAGGATACTCCTTCAGGATTCTCACCGCTGGCCATCATCACAGTTCCTCCTCCCATGGATACGCCGTGAAGGGCGATGCGGGCATCGGGGGTGATCTTCCTCACTTCTTTAATCCATAAAAGGAGGTCATTCTTCTCCCACTTGCCCATGCTGAGCCATCTGCCTCCGCTCTTTCCATGTCCCCTCACATCAGGGGTGAGGATGTTGTATCCCATTCGTGCCATGTAACGATAGAAAGGTGCGTTGTCAGCGGCACTTCCCCTGTAGCCATGGAGGGAGATCAGGTATTTATTTGAATCTTCTTTTTTCAGATAGGCATGCAGTCTTGTCCCGTCAGTGCTTCTTATCCAGAGATCCTCGCACTCTGAGAGGAATATAAGAGCCTTTTCCTCTTCTTCTGCATTCCTTTTTCCTTGTGCCGTTTTTCTTGCCAGAAGGGCGAAACGGAGGAAGAACTCGCAGATGGAGAGTGTGATGAGCGTGATAAGAAGGAGTACAATCAGGAGAACCATATGACTATATTAATACTTTCACCTTCACCTTACCAGAACGTGTCTTATACATGTAATGATAAAGTGGAGCTTGACTAAAATCACAAATTGAGAATAATTCCCAATTTGTGAAAGAATATAATACAAAGCAGAAGGAGAGCCTTCTTTCATTTCTCAAGGATAACAGTCATAAGTGTTTTACGACGGAGGAGCTTTTGATCAATCTTCCCGATGTCGGGAAATCGACGCTTTATCGTCTCCTTGCCCATCTTGAGGAGGAGGGGATGCTCACTTGTAGTCTCAAGGGACGGTGTAAGACGTACTCTTACAGGAAAGGGGAGTGTGAGGGACATCTCCATCTAGTATGCAAGGACTGTGGATGTTATACCCATCTTTCTCATGAGGCAACTGCGGAGGTTTTGAGGATAATAGCAGCTGATACAGGATTCGATGCCTCCCTCATCGACTGGGAGATCAGGGGAAGGTGCAAGGAGTGTCTGAAATGAGAAAGATGATCCTGCTTCTGTTGATACTGCCATTACTCTTTTCCTGCACAAAGGAGGCTGAGATCTCCGATGACAGGTTGAAAGTAACAGCGTTGAACTTTCCCTGCTATGACGCGGCCCGTGCCGTCCTTGCCGAGAGTGCAGACCTCGTGATGCTCACCCCTCCTGGAAGTGATGTCCACAGCTGGGAACCAAGTCCGGAGGATGTGATAAGAATCCTCTCAAGTGACATCTTCATCTATACAGGGGGAGAAAGTGATAGCTGGGTCGAGGGCCTTCTTACCGATGTAGGTGATGATACCCTCGTATTTTCTCTTCTTGATCATTCTCCATCCCTTTTTGCGGAGGAAGTGGTGGAAGGGATGCAGGAGGAGCATGATCATGAACATGAGGCCATCGCACAGCTGGACAGCGAGTATGATGAACATGTCTGGACAAGCTTGGAAAACATGGCCTCGATTATCGAAGCACTGAAGGATGAGATAATCGCGATAGACCCCGGAAGGAAGGATTTCTACGAATCTAACGCATCTGCCTACACCGCATCGATTCTTGATATAAAAACAGAGATAGAGAGTGTTGTCGAGAGTGCCAGACGTCATCTCATCGTGGTCGCCGACCGTTTTCCCTTCCTCTACTTCGTCAGGGAATTCGGGCTTTCTTATTATGCCGCATTCCCCGGCTGTGCAGGAGGAACCGAGCCCAGTGCCCGTACCGTCTCATTCCTTATTGACAAGGTGAAGGATGAGGCTATTCCCGTAATACTCCATATAGAGCTGTCAAATACGATGCTCTCATCCCTCATAAGTGAGGAGACGGGAGCCAGGGTCATGGAATTAAACAGCGCACAGAACATAAGCATGAGAGATTTTAACAGGGGGCGTACTTATCTGGATATCATGAGGACGAACCTGGATGTTTTGAGGGAGGCACTTAATTGAGTTTTCTGATCAAAGGTGAGCATATAGATCTCGGTTATGAGGGACAGAGCATCATAAGGGATATCTCATTCGAGGTGGATGAGGGGGATTATCTCTGCATACTGGGAGAAAATGGTGCAGGAAAGAGCACCCTGGTGAAGGCTATTCTCTCTCTGCATGCGCCATTGAAAGGCAGGATAGAGTTCTCTCCTCTTATCAGAAAGAATGAGATAGGTTATCTTCCTCAGCAGTCAAGTGCACAAAAAAGCTTTCCTGCGAGTGTGGAGGAGGTCGTGCTCAGTGGCAGGGTGAACTCCCTTTCCCGCCGTTTCTTCTATGACAGGGAGGACAGGAGGATAGCAGATGATAACCTCAGACGGCTTGAGATAGCCGATCTTAAGAAGAAGTCGTTCTCCTCCCTCTCCGGAGGGCAGATGCAGAGGGTCCTCCTTGCCCGTGCCCTCACCGCATGCAAGAAGCTTCTTCTTCTCGATGAACCTGTGACGGGACTTGATCCCCATACGACGAGTGAGTTCTATCATATAGTGGAAGATCTTAACCGTGAGGGCCTCACGATAATAATGGTGACCCATGACGTGCATCCTGCTCTGAACTCGGCAAGTCATGTGATGTATCTGGGCAGGGGCTATTTCCATGGGAAGAAAGAAGATTTTTTCACAAGCGAAGAGGGCAGGGCGTTCTTAAAGGAGGTCGGACATAATGATTGAGATGCTTTCTTATCCATTCATGCAGAGGGCTGTCATAGTAGGCCTTCTGGTTTCTCTTTCATCATCCCTTCTCGGGGTATCCCTTGTCCTGAGAAGATTCTCAATGATCGGAGACGGACTTAGCCATGTGGGATTCGGGGCCCTGGCCATAGCGAGCGTGCTGGGCTTTGCTCCCATGGCCGTGACGATTCCCGTCGTTGTCGCCGCTGCCATCCTTCTTCTTCGGTTAAGTGAGAAGAGCAGGATCGGTTCTGAGAGCATGATCGCCCTGATCAGCTCCTCATCCCTTGCCATCGGTGTAATGGCGATCTCCTATGTGAGAGGAACTAATACGGATATAAACAACTTCCTTTTCGGTTCCCTTCTCGCAGTTGGAAAGGATGATGCCGTATTTTCAATAATACTCTCATCCCTCGTACTTCTTTCATACATCCTTCTTTATCCGAGGATGTTCGCGATAACATTCGATCAGTCGTTCTCCCGTGCAAGCGGAATACATACAGAGCGCTATTCCCTGATGCTTGCCATCCTCTCTGCCCTCACGATAGTCCTTGGCATGAGGATGCTCGGTTCTCTTTTAATAAGTGCTCTCATAATCTTTCCTCCCCTTACTGCGATGAGGGTTTTCAGGACGTACAAGGCGGTGACCATTTCAAGCGCGCTTATTTCCGTGATTGCATTCATGATTGGAATCACCTTCTCGTATGAGGCGGGAACTCCTGTGGGAGCGAGCATCGTCAGCGTCAACCTCGTCCTTTTCCTTCTTTTCTCTGTTTGCAGGATCGTATTAAGAAGACAGTGATTAGCAATATGTTTTTACTGTCGGGTTATTTTATACATGCTTTTTTAAGCAGACAAGTTTTCTAATTTTATCAATTAATAGACAAGTTTATGATTATAATACGAGTTATTGTATTGAATGGAAACTTGTCTGTTTTATACTCTATTTCAAAATAAGGAGTAGTACATATGAGGAAGCTGATAATGACTTTCTCAATGGCGTTGATTGTCCTGTTCAGCGTTTTTTCTTTGCCCAGCGCAGAGGAGTATGATGCGGACCTGTGGCCAGAGAGGGAGATAACAGTGATTTGTCCCTGGGCTGTAGGAGGGGTTGCTGATATCGTGAACAGGAGTCTCTCTCCTTATCTGCAGGAGGAACTGGGGGTTCCAGTCCTTGCGACGAATGAACTTGGTGCAGGGGGAAATGTCGCACTTACAAACTACATAATGGGAGATAGTGATCCATATGAGCTCATTCTTGGAGGAGAAGGGGGATTTGCAATTTCTCCGAACATCGAGGGCTCTGATGCCATTGCGTTCTCATATGATGATTTTGAACCTGTGATAAACTTCTACTCCGCCATAATGGTATTGACTGCGGATTCATCTCTTGGCATAAGCAATCTTGAGGATATTAAAGAGTATGCGGCTTCACACAGGCTCACGGTTGCAGTAAACGGCGTCACAGGAGCCGAAGGCTTTTTGGTCAGAGCCCTTTTCGATGAGCTCGGACTTGATTATGTGCTTGTGAACTATAACGGTGCGAACCTTGCCCTGGCCGCGGCAGCTAGGGGGGAGACGAGTCTTGCCGTCTCCCATCAGAGTCAGGCCCTTGCGAGTGTGGAATCGGGTGTTCTCACCCCGGTTCTCGTTTTTGACGGCAAACGTTCGGATAATCCCCCGTTCCAGGATGTGCCATGTCTGGGAGAACTAGGTTACGATACTTATTATCCGAATACGTGTGAGCTCCTTGTGAGAAAGGGGACGGATGAGGGTATAGTGAAGAAACTGCAGGATGCATATCTTGCGGCTTTTGAACGTCCTGAGATGAAGGAGCTTTATGATACCCTCCTTATTGAGATGGATCCGATGCCTGGTCATGAATATGACAAGCATATCGAGAATGTCCGAGAAATCGTAAGAGGTACGCTTGAATGAGTAGTGGCAAGAAGTTTTCTGACAGGAACGTCTCATTCTCTCCCAATCTGATAGGTTCCATCTTTTTCATAGTCCTTTCAATCTTCTTTCTTCTGACAATGGAAAGGGAGGTCTATATAGGCTCTGATGAGGGGGTGAATGCGAGGACATTTCCTTCCATAGTGCTATGGATCATGCTCTCTCTATCTCTCTTCACATTCATAAGGGAGATGGTGTTCATCTTCATGAAGAAGGAGAGGCGTAAAAAGGATCTGAATCTGGGAAAGGAGGCAAGAGCTCTTCTTCTTTTTCTGATAATGTTCCTATATGTTACATTCATTCCTCTGATCGGTTTTTTCCTCTCTTCCATCATATTCAGCGTCATATTGGCGTATTGTCTTGGTGCAAGGAGGATCTCATATTTCCTGATAGTCGCATCGTCAGCCCTGGCCATCTGCCTCATATTCAGATATCTGTTGCACGTGAGGCTTTAGATGATTCTTGACGCTCTTAAACTTCTTTTTGACATTACAAATTTCATCTACATGAATATAGGGCTTCTTCTGGGAATGATCTTCGGTGCGATTCCCGGTCTCACGGTACTCTTATGCATCGTGATATTCCTGCCTGTGACATATACTCTTGAGCCGATCCCATCCTTCATGTTCCTTCTTGGAATGTACTGTGCGGGCAGTTATGGAGGAAGCATCTCCGCAATACTCATTCATACCCCTGGAACTCCGCATGCGACGGCGACGATGCTTGACGGCTATCCCATGACAGAGCGCGGGGAGAGTAAGAAGGCTCTTCATATAGCACTCTCTGCATCGACTTTCGGCGGTCTGTTCTCAGCATTCATCCTTCTCTTATTCGCCCCTCAGGTTGCACGCCTTTCCGAGAATCTCGGGACTCCTGATTATTTTCTTGTATGCCTGCTAGGTCTTACAATAATCGCTGGTGTGTCGGGAGAAAGTCTTATGAAGGGGGTCGTCTCCGGTGCTTTCGGCCTTTTCATCGCGATGATCGGCCTGGATCCGATGACAGGTACCACGCGATACACTTTCAATAACATAAATCTTTATTCAGGATTCAACCTTACAGTATGTCTCATCGGGCTTTTCGCTCTGAGTGAGGTGTTGAAAAAGGGAAATGACTCAGGAATTAAGACGGGAAAACCTGGAAAAGAGGACAAAAGCTGGAAGATAAGCCGTCCAGAGTACAAGAGGATGGCCCTGCCGTCCCTTCTCTCGGCTTTGATCGGTGTCGTGATAGGAATCATTCCCGGTACCGGCGCATCTGAAGCATCGTTCTTCAGCTATAATGCGGCAAAGAACATCTCAAGACATCCAGAGGAGTTCGGACATGGCTCTATTGAGGGGATCGCGGCTGCCGAGACGGCGAACAATGCCGTCACCGGTGCGACGCTTATTCCTCTTTTGACCCTCGGCATTCCCGGGGATGCATGTGTCGCAGTCCTTCTCGGTGCGCTCATGATAAACAATCTCACTCCAGGGCCCAGACTTTTTCTGGATCATGGTTCCATCGTCTATGCGATTCTCTTTGGCCTTATCTTTGTAAATATCTTCATGTATCTGCAGGGACGCTATCTTACAAGTCTCTTTGCCCGTGTTGTAAGCGTTCCCCTCGCGATTCTGACGCCGATAATCGTAGTATTCTGCTTTGCAGGGGCTTTTAGCGTCAGCTCCTCCCTTTTCGATGTAAAGGTAGCGCTCTTCTTTTCGCTGCTTGCTTATATCCTGATAAAACTTGATTACCCCGTGGTTCCCGTCCTTCTTGGTCTCGTTCTCGGGGATACCACAGAGGAGAATTTCCGCCGCTCTCTGATAATATCGGATGGATCCATCTCGATCTTTTTTGAAAGCGTCTCATCGCTCATTCTCATCTTCATGCTTGTCATAGTTCTTATTCTCATAGTCACTCAGAAATATTTCTCGAAAAAAAGAGGAGGGGAAAATGGCTAAGAGTTCAAAGCAGAAAATAGTTCTTGATTACCTTCTGACATACATCGATCAGAACAAGTTCACGTCCAATACCAAGCTGCCAAGTGAGATATTTCTCACGAAAAGGCTCTCTGTATGCCGTGAGACAGTACGCAGGGCCATAAAGGCTCTTACGGATGAGGGGCTTGTATATGCTATCCATGGAGGGGGAACGTATTTTGATAAGCAGATGGCCCTGTCAATGAGCTCTGTCGACAGTACCGCTGATTTCAGGATCGCCATAATAATCCAGGGAACTGACAGGGGGGCGAATTCAACCCTCATATCCTCCGTGAAGGATTATTTCAGTTCAATGAAGGTTGATATCAGGATATTCTATACCGATAACAAGCTCTCGAATGAGAGGCGATGCCTTCTTTCCTGCCGCCAGGGATTTGACGGGATAATAATAGACGGTGTCAAGGCAAGCATGGCCAATCCTAATCTTGACGTGTACGCATCCCTCTATCAGAAAAACATCCCGTTCATCTTCTATAACAACTACTACAGTGAGACGAGTTATCCGAAGGTCTTGAATGATGATGAGGAGGCTGCGGAGAATCTGATAAGCACCCTTCATGAGAACGGGCATACGAATATCGCAGGCCTTTTCCTCTATGATAACTATCAGGGGGTTAAGAAGTATCTCGGGTATGCGAAGTCAGTGTTCAAACATGGCTGCACCTTCGATGATGATTATGTCCGCTTCTTCCTCACCCATGATCTTGAGGTGAAGGAGAGGCTGGAGAAGCAGATATGGGCTTTTTTGAAGACCGTCCCGAAGTGTACCGCCGTCTGCTGCTGCAACGTCATGCTCTATGAGGCGCTGAAAGAGGTTTTAACCCGTCATGGCATGGTGATCGGAAAGGATATCTCCGTCGTCTGCTTCGACTATTCGTTCGAAGATTATGACAGGGAGGGGATAACCTGTACGGTAAGCAGGAGCTATGATATGGGAAAGACTGTCGCGGAGAGGCTTTTGAACATGATGAGTGATCCCGATTACAAGAAGAAGGAGTACTCTGCCGTGATCTCCTGTCAGTTCCATAGAGGAACTTCTGTAAAGGACATCAGAATGTCCCACTAAGAGACTTTTTACACGGCCCCGTTTTTTTCGAGGCCGTGTTCTGTCATGTCAGGTAATAGAGTATTCCGACATAGAAGAAGAGGGATCCGAGGAGCACGAATACGTGCCATATCCCATGATAGTGAGGAATCTTCTTTACCGCATAGAATATAAGCCCCACCGTGTAGCTCAGTCCTCCGAAGAGGAGGAATTTTATTAGCCCAGATGGTATGAAGGGGAATATCTCGTCTGAGAAGAACACGCAGAGCCATCCCATTGCAAGATAAAGCAGCACATGGACGACCTTGAGCTTTTCCCAGAAGAGGATCGTGACCGTTATTCCGAATGCCACGATCACCCACATCAGGGCAAGCAGCATATAACTCTCTCTCCTTCCTATGTAAGTGAGAAGCGGGGTATACGTTCCTGCGATGAGGATATATATGTTGCTATGATCCAGTATTCTGAACACCCTTTTTGCATTTCCCTCTCTCAGCCCATGATAAAGGGTGGAGGAGATGTAAAGGAGTATGTTCGAGAGTGCGTATATGACCATTCCTCCTCTCAGTGAGGGCTCTATCCTCTCACTGATTCCGAGCACCGCGATGAATCCGGCGAGGGCGAGAAATGTTCCAAACAGGTGCGTGTTCATGTTTATCTTCTCATCTATCGGATTCTGATAGGTGGGAAGGGGTATTTTCCTTTCTAACCAGCTCATGCCTCAAGACTAAGGGGGAAGGAAGGGGAAAACAAGAGTCAATATTTTCTATTTCGACGTTTTGGATGGTTCTTACCATGGATAGTTAATGATTACTATCGTATTTTTCTCTTTAACTAGGGATTGTTCTAATGTAGAATCTGGATTATGGAAAAGAGCTTTGAAGAAACGCTCAGGCGTCGTTTTGAACACAGCCTCTCTGCTATAAGCATCAAGGCGGTTGAGAGGATGGAGATGGATGTGGAGGTCGATGGCAGGAAGAGGAGTGCCGAATACTTCGAAGCTGTCATAAAAGGGGATATTATCAGGCTTTATGTCAGAATCGTCCGGGTTCATAAGACGTTCTTCAAAGGTGAGGAGGTCTTTGCGACTTACGAGATGGACAGGGTCCCATGCCCTTCATTCTCCCTTAAAAAGGTCTTATCAATGATAAGGGATGCCGGTTATGCCGTTCCTTCAGCTCTTTTTGAGAAGGAGAGGGAGAACTATGCCGTTGAGAGAACACTGGTGCATAGGGATGATGGCGGGGTAAACCGCTTCTTCTCCTCTCTGAGGACGTTCGGCATTGAGAGTCTCCGTCTCACCCTCAATTATGATTCAGAGGGGGAGGGCTTCTTTTCTCTTTCTCTGCTCTTAAAAGCTCCTGAGGCGGTGGACACTGGAAACCTGAGGCATCTTGATCTTGGAATACATGATTATGCAGGCGAGGTCTCAAGGGATAAGAGGGAGGCGATAATAAAATACCTCCGTCTCCTTTCCACATTTTCCATGCATGCAGGACTTGAGATCTTCAACATCGTTGATTACATGAGCATCATAGAGGTCATGCAGGAGAGGGGAAGGGATGAGGATTACTCATTCTCCATTGAAAAGCATAGATCGTCATTCTCCCTTTCCCATCCCAACTATGGTGGAGAATCCTATGCCGATTATGGGCTTTCTCTCACCCCTCTGGATTTCGCATGGTATATGAACGGCTTTACCGATACCGATAACCAGAGGGCTGTGTTCTTCTCCTATTATGATGTTCATGCAGGAAGGAGTGAGAAAGGGGAGGATGAGTATTATCTTGAGGTTCTTGGCCTGAAGAAGGGCGCACGGCTTGAAGATGTCCAGAAGGCGTATAAGAACATAGTCCAGCGCTTTCATCCTGATAAGATATCATCCCTCGGACTGGATCCCGCGTTCATCGATTTCGCAAACTGTCAGATGCAGAGGGCAAATGAAGCATATGAGAATCTGAAAAGGATTCTCACTTCTTAGTACTTACCTTGCTGTTTGCCCTGATCTTTCCTTTCTTGCTCTGTATGATGATGGATCCGGGCATGCCTGAGTTCTTTATATGGATGCGTGCCTGTTCGACAGCCTCCTTCTGCGTCTTGTAGTATTTTGTGACCCTCACATTGTCCCTTTCCTTCTCGTACCAGCCTTTCTCACTTTTGAAGATGTATCTTACCTGCTTGGTCTTCGGTTTTACCTCTACGCTCCCATCATCCTCGATGATCTCCTCGATTACTCCCTCCGTCTCTGTTTTCATCGGAAGCTTCTTCTCTTCATCTTTTTTAACAATATCCTTTTTTTCCTTCTCTTTTACGGCGGGAACCTTCTTCTTCGTGTCCTTTATTGCGGGAACCTCTTTCTTCTTCTCTACGATCTCCTTCTGTTTTTCCATATTTTTCTCCTTTTTCCCTTGATATACCCCAATGTTACCACATTTGCTATCATGGCAGTATGAAAAAAGTTTTAGTAGGACTATCTGGTGGAATAGACTCATCGGTTGCGGCATATCTTCTGAAGAATGCCGGCTATGATGTCATCGGCGTTACCATGCTTATCTGGAAGAAGGACAGCCCCTATCCGGCACCGGTCTCTCCCAACAGTTGTTATAACCCGAATAAGGCCGAGGAGATGGATGAGATAAGAGCAATCGCGGACAAGATAGGGATAAGGCATCATGTCATCGACTGTTCTGAGCTGTATGAGAGGAATGTCCTGGATAATTTCAAAAATGAATACATGAATGCACGTACTCCAAATCCGTGTATCTGGTGCAATGCCCTGATAAAATTTGGAGCAATGGTCGAAGAGGCGAGGCGGAGCATTGATTTTGATTATTTCGCTACCGGGCATTATGCCAGGATAGAGAGGATAGGTGATCGCTATGCGATTGCAAAGGCCGTCGATTTGAAAAAGGACCAGTCATATTTCCTATCCCGTCTCAGTCAAGAGCAGCTTAAGACCACGCTCTTTCCTCTTGGACATCTTACCAAGGATGAGGTGAGGAAGATAGATGTTTCCCTCTCCCTTCATGAAGAAGGCCAGAGCGAGAGTCAGGATTTCTACGGTGGAGATTATACCGATCTTCTGCAGCAAAATGATGAGGAGGGGGACATAGTATTCAAGGATGGAAGGAAGGTTGGCTCCCACCGGGGATTCTGGCACTATACGATAGGACAGAGGAAGGGGCTGGGAATCGCATATAGTGAACCACTTTACGTGATCTCCCTGGATCCTGAGAGGAATCTCGTCATCGTCGGCACGAAGGAGGATACGATGAGGAGCAGGGCTCTCTGCTCATCTGTCAATTACATGGCATGCCTAGGATTCGAGGACAAGGAGTACAACATAAAGATCAGGAGCACTTCTCCCGGCTCTTTAGGCAGGGTGAGAGCAGTCGGTCCGGACAGCCTTGAAATAGATTTCGCATCGTCAGTGAATGCAATAACTCCCGGCCAGAGTGCGGTGATCTACGATGGAGATGTCGTCGTCGCATCCTCAATAATAGAACGTGTTCTCTGATTCTCCATTTGCCATTTTGTTACAAACTATATTATCATGATAAAAAAGCACGAGGAGGATGAGATGCGTGTAATTATCGAACCGGATTATGAGAAGATGTCCCTATGGGCAGCAAGGTATATCGCATCGAGGATAAAAGAACACAATAGGAAGGAGAGCCGTCCTTTCATTTTAGGGCTTCCGACAGGATCAAGTCCCATCGGCACGTATAAAGAGCTGATCAAGATGAACAAGAACGGTTTCCTGTCGTTTAAAAACGTCGTCACGTTCAACATGGATGAATATGTAGGTCTTCCAAAGGACCATCCCCAGAGCTACTGGACGTTCATGCATGAGAATTTCTTCAACCATATCGACATTCCTCAGGAGAACATAAACATCCTAGATGGAAACGCACCTGATCTGAAAGCCGAGTGTGAACGCTATGAGGAGAAGATAAAGAGCTATGGAGGGATAGACCTCTTCATGGGAGGTATCGGAGCTGACGGGCATATCGCATTCAATGAGCCGTTCTCATCACTTTCTTCCAGAACCAGGGAAAAGAGCCTCACATACGATACGAAGGTGATGAATTCCCGTTTCTTCGACAATGATATCACGAAGGTTCCTTCAACTGCTCTTACCGTCGGTGTTCAGACGGTTACCGACAGCAGGGAGGTTCTTGTCCTTGTAAACGGACACAATAAGGCCCGTGCTCTTGCTGCGACCGTTGAGGGGAGCGTGAGCCAGATGTGGACGTGTTCCGCACTCCAGATGCATAAAGCTGCGATCATCGTCTGTGATGAACCTGCCTGTGGAGAGCTTAAGGTAGATACCTATAAGTACTTCAAGGACATAGAGCAGTCACATCTGGATCCGATGTCGATCTGAGTTTGATCTTGCCCGCTTCTTGCGGGCAGTATTTTTTTGACTTTTGAGGAGAACTTTGGTGGATAAATTGAAATTTGGAATAGTAGGGCTTGGAAGCATTGCAAAAAACCATGCGGAGGTCATTACATCGCTAGATGGTGCAGAGCTTGTAAGCTGCTATCATAAGAATAGTGATAAGGCTGCGGGTTTTGCCTCCCTTTATGGAGCGAAAGGATATTCAGATCTCGATTCTTTTCTCTCATCAGGTCTTGATGTTCTTGTAATCACGACCCCGAGTGCGATCAGGTGTGAGTATGCCATTCCTGCGATGAGGCGGGGGATAAACGTCCTTGTTGAGAAACCGATAGACACAGATCCTTCTCGGGCAATGGAGATGATAAGGGAGAGTGAGAAGAGCGGTGTGAAGTTCGGTGTCATATTCCAGAACCGCTTCTCTCCTTTAAATGAGGAAATTAGAAAAGCTGTTGAAAAAGGTCGTCTTGGAAAGCGGATACTTTCTTCCTGTTATGTCAAATGGTTCAGGAGTCAGGAGTATTATGATTCAGGTGCATGGCGAGGAACAAAGGAGATTGATGGAGGAGGATGTCTTATCAATCAGGCAATACACGGACTTGATCTTCTTCTATCTCTTTCTTCTCCTCTTGATAAGGTATTCTCCTTCTCCGCACTCCGTGATCACGTGAGGATCGACGTTGAGGATACGATAGTCGCCTCTCTCAAGTTCTCAGATGGAAGTATTGGTGGTTTTGAAGCCTCAACAGCTTCCTATCCTGGGTGTAATAGGAGAATAGAACTTACAGGAAGTGCTGGGACCATAGTCGCAGAGGATGATCATCTCATTTCATGGAGTTTCAAGGATATGGATGATAGAGATGATGAAATAATAAGAAAATTCGCCTCCTCATCTGTTAATTCAGCCTCCTCTCCCGCGGTTTCAAATGATAACCACAGAAAGGAGTATGAGGATTTCATTCAGGCCATAAGGGATGATAGAAAACCCCTCATAGATGGATATGAAGGGCTTAAGTCGTTGAATGCCGTAGCTGCTATATATAAAAGTACAAAAGAGGGCAGGGCTGTTACGCTTTAGCCCTCAGGTTCATGTCGGTGGCTACCTTTATCACAAGTGCTGGATCATCCGTCATTACTGAGTCGACGCCCATCGAAAAGAGCTCTCTCATGCTCTCCTCGTCGTTTATCGTCCAGACCATGATGACGGCCCCTCTTTTGTGCATTTCCTTTACGAATGACGGAGTGACTATGTTTATTCCCGCCTTTCTGGGAATCTGAAAGATTATCTTCCTCTTGAACTTGCTTGGAAGAAGGTGTGCTTTCTCTCTCAATACAAGAGGCACGACCTCTGCTGTAGTGATGCTCGTCATGATATCAGGAGCTTTTTTCCTCATCTCCTTGAGGTTCTTATAGTGGAAGGAGGCGCATACGACCCTTCCTTCTGCTTTGTTATCTCTTATGACGCGGATAAACTCATCTACGATGGCAAGGTTCTTGCTTTTAAGGTCGACATTGAAACGCTCCTCAGGACAGGTCTTTAAAGCCTCGTCAAGGGTGCATAGCCTTATGCCCTTACCTCTGAAAGGAAAAGTCTTTCCTCCGTCTTTCGTGAACGTATAACCCGCATCGTATTTCAAAAGCTCCTCGTATGTGTGGCTTTCAATCGTACCTTTCCCGTCAGTATTCCTCTCCAGCGTCGGATCATGCCATATGACGAGGACCCCGTCCTTGCTCAGATGGACATCGGTCTCTATCACGTCAATTCCCATTCTTACCGCACTTAAGAACGCCGGCAGGGTGTTCTCCGGGTAGTTCTTGCTATCTCCTCTGTGTGCGATCACCCGTGGCATCGGATCTAAAAAACTCTTAAAGCTGCTCATCTTTTCCCTCTTCATCCCTAGAATTGCTGTCCCTGTATATCTTGATCTTCTCAACTTTCCTGAATATCTTCTCGAAGCGTTGAAGCTCACTTTCAGAGAGCCCGGCTCTCTCGACGATGTCCTCAAGAAGCTGGCGTGTCCACTTCTTCTCCTCATCCCATTTGAAATAGGAGATGGCATCAAGGTGTTCAACCATCTCACATCCTGCTTTTCCGATTCTCTCATGATTTACTGCAACAAGACCGTCTTTATAGGGTTTTGATGCCAGAAACAGTTCATATGCTATTATCTGAACGGCCTGTGAGAGATTAAGGGATGGAAAGAGTGGGCTTGTCGGAATCGTAACGATGGCAGAGAGCATGTTCA
Organism: uncultured Spirochaetaceae bacterium; assembly: GCA_944392965.1. Taxonomy (GTDB): domain Bacteria; phylum Spirochaetota; class Spirochaetia; order Sphaerochaetales; family Sphaerochaetaceae; genus Ornithospirochaeta. The sequence continues at coordinate 19,795 of CALXYM010000013.1, forward strand.
CCTCATCATCTCTTAAGCCGTCGGCCTCCCTTCCGAATACTATCGATACCTTTCCAGCGGGGTAGGATGAGAGTTTCTCTGCAAGCTGGGACGGGCTGTATGCACTCATCTTCCTCAGCTTTCCCCTTCTTCTCGTCGCTCCTATCGTAAGAGAGCTGTCCTTGATTGCCCCTTCAAGGCTTTTGAACTCCTTCCTGTTAAGGTATATGTCCTTCGCATGCAGGGCAAGTGTTGAGACCCTGTCCTCATCGTATCTCCTGTCCGTCACCAGTGTAAGGTGAGTCAGTCCCATGGTCTTCATCGCACGGCACACGGAACCTATGTTGGCCCCGTCCTGCGTATCGACCAGTATTATTTCAATCCTGTTCAGATATGATTCTTCCATACACTGGATAATAGTCAATATTGAGTTTTTTCGCCATAGAAGATAACATTTACACATGGAAAAATGGGACACGCACTATCTGAGGCACATAAGGAATATCCTCGCGCTGTTTTCTGTCGCGCTTTTGATTTTCGTCTTTAAAGCTGGTCAGGAGATTATTCTGCCGTTTGTGATTGCGGTGTTCATATTCCTCTTATTCAATCCTATGCTCAACAGGCTTGATAAGCTGAAAGTCCCGAACATCCTCTCGATAATAACCGTCCTTGTCCTTGTTGTCCTCATATTCGTCGTGCTCGTCTATACGATATTCCAGATGGTCAACACCCTCTTGAGCCGGATTGGGACGTATTCCGATCGCGTTGCCGAGCTGGATGCCTTCGTCAGCATCTATCTGGCACGGCTTTTCGATGTGGAACCTGAAGGTTATTCGTTCCTGGCATCGCTGAACATTGACTGGCTTTCCCTCCTCAGGGGCTATCTGACATCGTTTTCTACGAGATTTCTGGGGATAATGAGCGATGTGATGATGATCCTCGTCTATCTCTTGTTCCTGCTCATGGAGAGAAGGAGCTTCGGACCTAAGATGATGGCGATCCTTGCAAGGGATAAGGGGGAGAGATTTTCGAAGCTTGCGATGAAGATGAACCGTCAGGTATCAAAATACCTGCTGCTCAAGATCATCATAAGCGGAGTCACGGGTGTGATGTTCTATCTTGTGGCGGTCCTCACCGGTCTTGACTTTGCCCTTGTTTGGGGCGTCCTCGCATTCGTTTTTAATTTCATTCCGACCATTGGAAGCATCATAGTCACCGTCGGTACGATAATCATGGCGATAATCCAGTTCATGCCGGAGTGGGGAAGGATCATCTATGTTGGAATAATGATGATAAGCATTGAGATGGTGATAGGAAACATCATAGATCCGAAACTGCAGGGCGTACAGCTTAACATTAGTCCAATCGTCATCCTTATCTCTCTTGCGATCTGGGGTTATATCTGGGGACTTGTCGGAATGTTCCTCGCCGTTCCCCTTACATCGATGATGCAGATCGTGTGTGCCAACATCCCCTCGCTGAAACCTGTTGCGATCTTCCTCTCCACGGGGAAGTTCCTGACCATCAATAAGAAGAAGGGAGAGGAGCGAAAGAGCAGGAAAAGGAAGAAAGAGGACGGAGAGAGCGACAGTTTTGACATCGAGATGCCCATAGGAAGGAATCCCGAGGATGTAGATGATGACTTCAATGACTAGCTTCTCCCTTTTTCTCAAAAGATAGCAATATTCCTGCAAGTGTTATGATGGTACCATAGAGAAGGGCGGGGGTGAATGTATCATAGAGCACGTAATCTATTAAGAGTGCGGTGAGAATTTGTCCTGATGAGAGTAGAAGTGCCGAGTAGACTGCTGGAATCCTTGGGATTATCATATTCGTGTTCACGACTACAAGGCATGCGAGCAGACCTCCTCCTACCATTATATAAAACGGAATGGTGTTAAGTACCCTAAATCCCTCTAAAGTTGAAGAGGGAAAGAGTATTAACGCGTAGAATAGTGCTCCGCAAAGCCCGGAGATCACGTTCATCCTCGCAGAGTAGAAAGCTCCCTTCTCTTTTGCAAGAGATGAGTTGTACACCATCTGTATCATCGTAAGGATTCCTGCAAGGATGGATGGAAAGAGATAGAAGTTCAGTCCCTCCCCTCCAAGGAAATACGTTACTATTCCAGCAAGACATACAAGCAGGCTTATCTTCCTTCTTTTCGATATCCTCATCCTCGTCATTCCCATTAGTCCCGTGAGGTCGAAAACAAGCCCCATCAGGGATTGTCCGAACACCGCACCTGCCATGGCTATCGTTGCGCCTGCTCCTGTAATGCTTATGTAGTTGAGGGAGATTATGGCAACACCGAACAGACCTCCAAAATAGTGCCGGTACCATCTCACCGGACGTCTTGGAGGATTGATGAGCGGATTCTTATATCCGAGTAGCATTATCACTTCAAGGGTCACTATACCTACTACCTGGTTTATGATGAGGCTTACCTCACTTGTACTAAGACGTCCGAATTCCGTATTGAACGTCACCATCACGGAGATTATCCCGCCCGTTAGGAATGATATGATGTAGCAGAGGCTTTTACGCATGAATAAAGTATAGCTTAATGGAGATGAGCTTACTACAAGCATGTAGAAAAAAGGTGGCTTATTATTCTATAATCTGTGCATGACCGTAGTATGTTTGGACCTTGAGGGGGTACTTGTACCCGAGATATGGATCGCTTTCGCGGAGAAAACCGGACTTGAAGAATTGAAGAGGACGACCCGGGAAGAGCCTGATTATCATAAGCTGATGAATTACAGGATGGACATCCTGCGCCGTGAAGGACTTGGCTTAAAGGACATTCAGGATACGATAAGCCAGATAAGACCACTGGAAGGGGCAAAAGATTTTCTCGATGAGCTGAGAGGGATGTGTCAGGTCATCATCCTTTCTGATACGTTCGAGGAGTTTGCAAAACCCCTGATGCGTCAGCTTGGATGGCCAACGATCTTCTCAAACAGCCTTCTTGTAGATGATGATGGCATGCTCAAGGATATCGTGATGAGGGCAGAGGATGGGAAGAGGCGTGCGATAGAGGCTCTTTCATCAATAGGATTCAGAACCTTTGCCGCCGGAGACAGTTATAACGATCTCTCTATGATAAGGAAGGCCGATGCCGGATGTCTTTTCCGTGCACCGAAGAACATCCTTGAAGAGAACCCTGATCTCAGGATTTTTGATGACTATCCATCATTCCTCGATTACATAAAGGAAAACCTGAGGTGAAAAAGAGTACCCGGCTCAGACTGTCCATAGCCTTTCTCATCATTTTCATGACAATAGGCTATCTTCTTCTACTTCTTGCCTATTCCGGCCCTCGTTGGGTGATCTTCATTATTTTCCTCATCTATCTCTTCGTCCTCTATTTTTTGATTGTCACCGTGCACAGGCTTGTGAAAGCTCTGAAAGAAAAAGAGGAATAAGAGACTCTTTTCCCTTGACCCGAAGTAAAACCTATTGTATTTTACTTCAAAGAAGCAAAAGGGTATCTACCCGGAAACGTTGGCTTTGGTAAAGGGGGCTAATACAATGGATGCTTTTACACAGGAAATGCAGGAGAAACTCCTGAAGGAGAGGGATGAGCTTCTCGCGAAGCTTAATGCCGAGGAGAATAATTTCCGCGAAGAAGCTCTCTCCGCATCAGGCAGGGACTCAAGCGATTTGGCAAGTGATGATGCATCATACCGAAAGATGGAAGCACTCAATGCTATGGATGCTAAGAGGCTTAAGGCAATAGAAGGCGCGCTCAAAAGGATTTCAGATGGGAAATACGGTATTTGCCTGCAGTGTGGCAAGAAGATTCCCGAGGGCAGACTCAGAGCGATCCCCTCTGCCGTGCTCTGCATAGACTGTAAGAGTGAGAATGAGAGATTAGGTGTTTGATTAAAGGCCGTAAAGGGCCTTTTCATCTTTAATCCTGGTGAACTCTCCATGCCCGGGGAGCACCAGGGCATCGTCAGAGGCGAGAGAAAGAAGTTTTTTTATTGAACTGAATAGCTCTCCCTGATTTCCTCCAGGAAAGTCGGTTCTTCCATATGATGCTTTGAATATCGTATCGCCTGAGAAGAGTATGTTTTCCTTATCATCATAAAGACATACTGAGCCTTTTGTATGTCCCGGTGTCCTTATCACTTTGAAGCTTAAAACCCTCTCTCCATAGAACGAGTAATCAGAGGGAAGATCATCAAGATATTTTTTGAAAGCACTGAGCATGAATGGAAAACCCTGCCTGAGAAGCTCGATGTTTCCCTCTCCTCTGTTTCTGAGGAAGAAGTCGTCATTCTCTTCCACATAGATTTTTACATCGGGAAAGGCTCTTCTCACTTCCCCGAGTCCCATTACATGGTCAAAGTGTGCGTGTGTAAGTAGTACGTGACTAAGATTCAGTCCATTCTCCCTGATGAATTTCAGAGCCTTCTCAATACCGTCTGGCGCATCTATGAGGATCGCGTCTTTTTCCTCATAGACCACGTACGTATTGGTCGAAACCTGTCCAAGGCAGAACGGCTGTATCCTCATGTCAATCACCTGTTTGAATAGTTGATCTGGCAGACCCTGCCGTTTATCTCCTTTCCGTTGAGAAGTTCAATCGCCTTGTTGCAGTTCTCCTCGCTCATTGTGATGAATGAGTACTTATCATGGATACGGAGACTGTAAATGTCATCCCTTGTTATTCCGAGCTCAGTCTGCAGGAGCTGAGAAAGGTTCTTCGCATAGAGGTGTTTCATCTTCCCGACGTTGAGATAGAGCGTTCTTGCCCCTTCTGGCAGGATTCTCTCCTCTTTCTTCTGAGGAGCGGAAGGAGCTGCCTCCTCCTTCTTCATCTGTTCACTCTTAACGCTCTTTTCCTTTCTAAATTCACTGTTTCTCTGTCTTCTCTCTCTTGAGCCACCATTGGCAACCTCTCTGAGAAGATAAGCGGAGAATGCGCTTCTCGTGAAGAATGGAACGTTTTTCTTAATAAGTTTCTTTATCTCTTCAAGCTCTTCCGGCCTGCTTGCTGCATCATTGTTGATCTTGTTTACGATGTCTTGGATCTTAGACTCTAGCTCTCCAAGATTAAGCTCGTTGGATTCCCTGTCCATAAAAATTAATTAAATACTCCTAACCTGATTGAATTAGCCGGGCTTTACCGTAGATTTCATGGATAACGGAACTTACACCCAGTCTCAGAAAGGATATAATTTCTCTTCTCTCTTTGTCAATTTCCAAAATCGCATTATTTCGGCCCCTTGTTTCCCTCTTATGGTCCTATTCCCGATGAACGGGATTAATGATGAGTTTTTTTTAGATAATCTTTCCAAATTCCACCGTAAAAACACTTTAACGAAATAAAATAAAGCGGTAGAGTTTTGGGCATGAATACTCTTGTAATAGTTTTAATCGCGGCTGTGTGTCTCATAGCGGCTTATATCCTCTATGGACGCTGGCTGGCAAAAAAGTGGGGAATCGATCCAAAGGCAAAGACCCCCGCTGTTGTTCATAATGACGGGCAGGACTATGTTCCTACTGATGGATGGACGGTATTTGCACATCAGTTCTCATCGATAGCAGGTGCGGGGCCTGTAACAGGTGCGATACAGGCGGCGGTTTTCGGCTGGGTCCCGGTTCTTCTGTGGATCTTGATCGGAGGAATATTTTTCGGAGCGGTAACGGACTTCGGAGCGCTGTATGCAAGCGTGAAGAACGATGGAAAGTCGATGGGGCTGCTTATCGAGAAATACATCGGAAAGACAGGAAGAAAGCTCTTTCTTGGCTTCTGCTGGCTTTTCACGCTTATCGTAATGGCAGCCTTTGCCGATATGGTAGCCGATACGTTCAACGCATATACAATTGTCGATGGAGCAAGGACACTTGTAGCGGGTGCTGATATCAATGGAGCGGCGGGAAGCATCTCCATCTTCTTCATCCTCTTTTCCATCGTTGTCGGCCTCATACAGCATAAGATGAAGCTCACAGGCTGGAAAGAAGTCCTTCTCGGCCTTGCATTCACTGTTCTTTCCTTCATATGCGGAATGAACCTTCCTGTCCATATGGATAAGCAGTCATGGGTGCTTTTCGCTTTCGCCTTCATCTTTGTTGCCGCTGTCCTCCCGATGTGGCTTCTGATGCAACCAAGGGATTACATGTCGACATTCATGTTCATCGGTATGATAATCGGTGCTGTCCTCGGCCTTATCTTTGCTCATCCGACCATGAATCTCATGCCGTTTACAGGCTTTACAAACCCGCAGCTGGGAACGCTGTTTCCTATTCTCTTTGTAACTGTGGCATGCGGTGCGGTCTCCGGCTTTCATAGCCTTGTCTCATCCGGTACGTCATCCAAGACGATTTCGAACGAGAAGGATATGCTCAAGGTCGGCTATGGTGCCATGGTGCTGGAAAGCCTTCTTGCGACGATCGCCCTCTGTGTTGCAGGTGCAGCTGCATCGGCAGATGGTACGGCTGCCGCCGGTACTCCGTTCCAGATTTTCTCATCTGGCGTCGCTGGCTTTTTAGAGATGTTTGGCATTCCTGTATTCGTAGCCCAGAGCTTCATGACGATGTGCGTCTCAGCACTTGCTTTCACTACTCTTGATTCCGTTGCTAGGATAGGACGCATGTCCTTCCAAGAGCTTTTCAGCGTCGATGATATGAAGAATGCTGCAGTCTGGAGGAAAGTGCTCTGCAACAAATATGTGTCGACACTTATCACGCTCGCATTCGGATATCTTCTCACACAGGTCGGATATTCCAACATCTGGCCTCTTTTTGGAAGTGCGAACCAGCTGCTTAGCGCACTTGTTCTCATTACGCTTTGCGTGTTCCTGAAAGTCACAGGAAGGGAGATGAGAACGCTCATTCCACCATTCGTGATCATGCTGATAGTAACTTTCACGGCTCTTGTGCAGCGTTTTATCGCTCTTGTAAGGGCTTTTTCTGCTGGTACCGGCGTATTCATGATCGAAGGGCTTCAGCTCATCGTTGCCGTTCTTCTGATGATTCTCGGCGTTACGATCGTCGTGACATCGGGTAGGGAACTTATAAGGAAGAAGGCCGGTCAGCATATCTGATGAATAGTTGAGACTGCATTGGCTCCCCTCATAAAAAGGGGAGTCTTTTTTTGCTGCCTCAGGCCCTCTCCTGTCCTCTATTTAGTTCCAGAGCAGAGAGTCTTTGTGGACAATTCATCGCATAGAATGATGAGGCTTCGTTTCATTTAATTCATTCTTTCACGATGGTGGAATCTGATGAATTCTCTCCTCTCTATCACTTTTCCAAAACGTATTATTTCGATCCCGATGTATTTGTGCTATAGTCTTATTCACGATGAGCGAGATGAAGAGGGTCCTCCTTGATAAACGAAATGAACTCTTTACACACCTTTCCATTGCCACGATAGAAGACTCCTATGAGCCGAAGGTCGGCATGAGTCTCAGGCGGGAGCTTTTGAGTCTGATCAGGGAAAACGGGAAGGTGGAGGAAAGAAGCCGGGATGCCGTCTCTTCTGCTGCCCGTAGAGAGAAGATAGAGGCCTTATTGGCCAATACGGAGAGAAAGAAGCAGGCACTTAAGGAGAACCTTAACAGGAATTACACCCTTCTTGGCGAATTGATGTTCGAGCAGAGGAAGATGAATGTTCTTTCTGAGAAGATAGATTTCCTTGAAGACGATTACAGACAGTATCTGAGGATGCAGGATGACGGGACGCAAGGGCCACTGAGGAGAATGCTCTCAAGACTGGATCAGTCATCATTTGAGAAGGATGGTCCACGGCGATATCTTAATTACGCGAGAAAACTGTATGAGGAAGGGAAAGAGGATCTGGTGACAGGGGAGAGAGCAGAGGCGATAAAAAGGGAGATTGAAACGCTTTCATCCCGTCTTGATGCTCAGGAGAACGCATATTCGGTGCTGCGTGGAAAACTGGAAGGGGAGGGCATCCCCTTGGAAGAGGGGGTAAATAATACTACCTCTGATTTGAAAAAATTCCTGATAGGCTATGGAACCTACCTCTTTGAGAATGGACAGAAGTGGATAGATGAGAATACTCCGGATGATATACTGGATCTCATCAGTGCTCTTTTGGAGAATGAGAAGGTTCTGGATGCCGAGGAGCGCAGGATAAGAGCGGAAGAGGGAAGGGCGAAGGCTAAGGAGATTGATGCTTTGATAAAAGAGAATCGCATGCGCATTGGTGCTCTTGAGGCTGAGCTGGAGAGGCTGGAAGGTAAGATAAGCACGCTTCGCCATGAGATAATGGAACTGGAAAAAGAGAAGGAATCGTATACGTTTGATAACTAGAAGGGAACTGGAGCGGAGAAGCTTATCACTTCTTTCGTCCTTGGATGGTTTATCGTAATCTTTGCTGCATGAAGCATGAGCCTTTCGTTTTCGATATAGTGCCCATAGAGCCTGTCTGAGAGTATCGGATGCCCGATATACGCTGAATGTACTCTCAACTGATGGGTTCTTCCTGTTTGAGGAAAGAAGCGCACCCTTGAACAGAGAATCCCGTCCTTCCATTCATAAGAGAGCACACTGTAGCCGGTCACAGCCTTTTTACCCAATTCAAAGTCTATTATCTGGTATGGCCTGTTATCGACGTCAAGGCGCATGGGAGCATCAATCACACCCTCCTTCTGTTCAATTCTTCCCTCAAGAAGTGCCTCATATTCCTTTCTCACGTTTCTTCTTTCAAAATCCATTGAGAGAGTCCTGTGTGCCTCCCTGTTGAGGGCAAGGACCATGATGCCGGAAGTATCCATGTCGAGACGGTGTACGAACGGGCTTACCGGAACATGGGGAAATATCTTTTTCAGTCTTTCGGATGCGCTGTCGAGTTTCTCTATCCCCTTTCCCGGAGCAGAGAGCAGGCCTGAGTCCTTGTTTATCACGGCAATGTCCTCATCAAGGTATATGAAATCAAGAGTCAGCATCCTCTTTATTATCTTCTCACACCTTTCCCTGCATGGCTCATAGCACTCACCGCATCTTCTTTCCTTTGTATCAAGGCCGTAGTAGAATTCGGTGAAACCAAGTATCTTATAACCCTTCCTCATCGCATGGTTAAGGACTTTTATCCCCGCACAGTCTCCGCTTCCTGTACCCATTCTCCCTTCTTTGACATCTTTCAGTGTGAACTCGTTCCCATTTATATCAGTGAATACATGGAGGTCTGCGAATTTCTCAGCATAGAAGGATGATCTTCTTTTTCTCTCTTCTTCGGAGATGGAGGGGTCTTTCACCATCCTATCACTCTCCTCCTCAAGGGCCTTGAAGCTGTTTATGCTGTATGTCGGATTCACATATCCGGGGACCTTGTGGCATCCCTCCGCAAGACCTGAGTAACCACGCAGCGTGATCTTCTCTCCCTCCTTCGTCTCTGCGATGAGGATGGCAAACATCAGGCCCTTCCTCTCATGAAAGAGATTCCTGCTCTTGAATTTCTCAGATGGGGGAAATGAATAACTTCCAGATTCCTCGAAATGCCTTATCATGTCGTCTTTCTCTTTAAGGACTTCTTCTGTCACGAGTGAAAAAGGCATTTGTCATCTCCTGTTCTGAAAACTGGGTATCGATAATAATTACTTATATTATATAAAATAAAATATACCAGCAATCGATATTTCTTATTCAAATATAACATACTATTATCATTTTTTTTGTGAAAAGGCTATGGAAATCGTCTTTTTTCTCATTTACGTTTCCTTCTAGTTTGATTTTAGTACAATACGGGTACATTCTCATGTGATCTACTCTCCATGCTGTCCCATACTATATGACTGAAGATGGAGCTTCCTCTCGCTCAAGACGCCTGCTGGCATCAGGAATGGCGAACTTTCACCACTGGCCTCGCGACATATTTATAATGATCTTATCGCAAAAGACGTGGAAGTTTCTCAAAAATATAAAGGAAATTACACCTTTTGTCTGATACCCGAGAATGCAAATCTATTTTTCTCTTGCTAGTTTTTTCAAAGTGAAGTAAACGACATAACAAGAATTGATAAGTACCCAATTTTGCTTTATATTAACATCATGGAAGGATACGAGGTTGTAATCAGTCGCAAGGCTTTAAAAGACATAGATAAGCTAGGAAAAAAAAGAGAAGGAAGTTCTTGCAAAGCTGATTACAGATCTTCGCATTTCAGGTCCAGTACAGCCGAGCTACCCGCATTACAGCTCACTTGGAGGAAATAGATACCATTGCCACTTGAGCTACCATTGGGTGGCCTGCTGGAATTTGGAGAAAGGACAGTTGAGAATAGAGGTATATTATGTTGGTAGTCGTGAATCAGCCCCTTATTAATGATTTTAAAATCGAAGGTACTCTTTCCAGTACTTTCCTTGATAATCTCAAGAAAGAGTTCGGTGATTCGATGAAGATCATCCATCAAGATGAGGATGAGAGATGGGTGAATGTAAATGACATGGATTGGTACAAGGAAGAACTAGCAAAGGAAACCCCGGGGAGTAATCTTAGGTTTTACCGCAAGCTTGTAGGTATGACACAGAAAGATCTTGCCGATAAGCTTGATATGAGCAAACAGCATGTATCGGACATGGAAAGGGATAAGAGAGCGATTAGCAAAACGACAGCGAAGAAACTCGCGAAGATATTCAAGGTTTCCGTGGCAAGGTTCATCTGATACTTGTTATGAATACTGTTCATGCTCTTACACGGAGTGCAAAAGCATTTCTCTAGAACAGTTTGAGTTCTGTTAGGTTACTCCCGTGCCATGAGAGTATGTATAAGTTTAAAAATATACCGGCAATCGGACTTGAACCGATACAGGATCGCTCCCGGTAGATTTTGAGTCTACTGTGTCTACCATTCCACCATGCCGGCTAAAAGCATTCCTATATTAGCAAAAAGGTTCTTTTAGGTAAAGTGAAAGATTGAATAACCTTTAAGCTTTGCAGTATTCTATCTGTATGTTTAAACGCGTGCTGATTTTTTTTCTGATAATGCTTTCATCCTCCTTACTTTTTGCAGAAGAATCATTACCATCCAGTGATGATTATTTTTTCATAAGTGACATTCCCGTCACATATGGGGATGAAGGCTTCAGGGAGAGGATACTTGTACGTACTAATGGAGAGAGGGATCCGATAGGACTTGTCCTGACTGGAGGGAGTGCCAGGGCGATCGCACATCTTGGGGTTCTCGCATATCTTGAGGAGAACGGGATCATTCCCGATTTCATAATAAGCAATTCGATGGGATCGATAATCGCACTGCTTTATGCTGCGGGGCTTGAACCTGAGCAGATAGCAGAGTTTCTCATGATTGGGGACCTGTCAAGCTATTTTAACGTAACACTGCCATTATATGGCGGTCTGCTCGATCCAACAGGTTTCAAAAGCCTGGTGGAGTCCGTAGTCGGCGAGGATCTTCGTCTTGAGGATCTAAATATTCCTGTGATGGTCGTCTGTGATGATCTTGTTACCAAAAGGGAGATCCGGATTGCTGAAGGTGATTTCGCAGATGTCCTCATCGCGTCCTTTGCACTTCCCGTATATTTCCCTCCAATGGAGTATAATGGACATCTCCTTCTCGATGGGGGTGTTAAAACGCTTGCTCCGATATCCATCGCATATGAGTATTCGGATACGGTTGTAATCTCCACGACTTTCTATGATCTGGATACCCTTAATCTTCTTAATCCAATAACCATTTTAAACAGTGCTTTCGATATCGGTAAGAGGCAGAAGGCTGCATCCGATATGAAATCTCATCCCGGGTACATCTGGATAAGATGCAATGTCGAGCAGTTCTCCTTCATGGATTTTGCAGCCGCAGAGGAGATGTTGGTTATCGGGCATGAGTCTGCGAAGGCGCAGAGCGAAGCGCTGAACAAGCTTTATAAGAGGGGTACGGATGAGTTCGATGAGCTCAGGGCCTCCTATAAGGAGAACATCGAGAGGGCGAGAAACAATCTCTATTACTTTAACAGGGTAGAGACTAATAGCGTATCAAACATCCTGTCTTTAGGTTACAAGAGCTACCAGGGGGATGACACATATCTGAATGAGGAGTTCGCCTTAGGTGTGGAATATCGTCTCCGTTATCGCATGGTTGAGATGGAAGCCATAATCGGTTATGCCTTCAACACACATAGCTCCACCTTTGACAAGGATGGGCTCATCGCGGATTTGGCTTTCAATATATATCCCCTTCAACGTCTGAGGTTCTCATTTGAAGGCAATGCCACATGGTACAGCGTCAGGTGGACGCCGTCTTTATATGCCCGACAGGGAATGGATTTCAGACTCTTGATGATCCCAGATACGTTCTCCCTGAGCCTGAGAGAAGGCTTTGAGTATTTCCGTACCCCCGATGATATGCGTACGCATGATAGTACTGCATCTAATTCAATCTACCTCTTCAATACCGCATTTGATCTCAATTATAAGATGAATCCTTGGCAGATGGATGCTTCACTGGGCTATATGTTCACATCTGAGAAGAACGTGGGAGATTTTAGGCAGTACATTGAGTTCAATATGGACAACCGTTTTTCCCTGCCTCTCTCATTCTTCCTCGAGGCCTCTGTATTCACGCGTATCGCCATTGATGGACGGACAGGAGTTCCGATCTTCTTCCGTGACGGTTTTGAAAGTAATGTAATCGATCCCTGGTTCGGATACAGGCCTGAGAAAAACGAGGCATTTGCCGCGATAATCAATCTATCTGCTGGATACGCGCTTCCCATTTCCCCGACGATCGCCGAATTCCTCATATTCGATGATACCGAGTTTTCAGCCTATTTTGATATGTATCTCAATGGCCTTTTGTTCAATTTCTCGACAGGCGTCGACATTCAGACGAGGATGAGCCTGATCGGACTTATAGATCTTCCTGTAAAGATCCGTCTTGGCTATGACAGCATATCCAAGTCCTTCCTCGGCTCGCTCCTTTTCACGGTCGATTACTGATCATGCCTGCTCAGCCATTCCTCATCCTCTGCAGTAAGGTCCGTGCTGACATCTTCCTCATACTCTTCCACCTCTTCTTCCTTCATTGAGCTGTCATCATGGAAGTCGGGCATCTCCTCGTAGCCGGGGATGATGTCATCTTCAGAGCGTACTGTCTCAATTTTTCTTATCTTTGGAAGGCTGGATTTCAGGGCAAGCGTCCTGTCATTGTTTATCGCATCCACCCATTTGAGCCTCGTCTCCGGGTTCTCAAGACCTTCTATCATGGTCTCTATCTCATCTTTCTGCAGAAGAGAGGTGTTTGAGAATGATGTGTAAAGGGCATCATGGAGTTTTTCTATGGCATCCCTGACATGCCCGTATTTCAAATACACCATAGCGTAGTGGATATATGGATCAGGGTAGGTCGGATCAATCTGCGAGAAGAGCTTTTCAAGGGTGATTCCCGCCTTCTTATAATCCGAGGAGAGGATGAAGTATACGGCCTGTATGTCTATCAGGGCGATGCTTGTCGCATTATAGTGGAACGCTTCTGCCAGCGTTTTCCGGTAATTCTTCTTGTCATTCTTTGCCAGGTAATATGTGCAGAGATTTGCGTACAGATTCGCACTCTTGGTTTTTTCCTTCTTCACATCTTCTGCAAGTGCGATGGCCTTATCCACGTCACGGATCATCCAGTAGTACATGGAAAGAGAGAGCTTTGCCCCGTTACGGATGTTCTTTGAACTGCTTGCAGTCATCTCTTCAAGATTTTTCCTTGCCTTCTCTATATCTCCATGTTGCAGGACGAGGGTCGCTGCAATCACGGTATTGTTCTCTGAACATCCGAGATCCAGGGCTTTTTCCATCATCTTCACGCCCTTTTCCAGCTCAAGAGGGTTCTTTCTCGCTATTATCTTGGTCGCTTTCGCATAGACCTGGTTTCCCCTGTTTAAAAAGGCGAGTACAAGAAGTCCCACTATGAGGACGATGAATTTTGTTTGATTGGATGCCTCGACAAAGAGGATGAATGCGGCCATCAGCACGATCAGAATGAGGCAGAGCGCCATCTTATATTTTCTCATAAAGTCACCTGTGAAAAACTCAAATTTTATTCTATTATATGAACTATATGCAAAAAGATGAAAATATTCTACTTCATGTATGCTGTGGTCCCTGTTCAACCTCATCAATCGAGCGTCTGCTCTCGGAGGGATGGAGACCCGTGCTGTATTTCTCAAACAGCAACATAGATACGGAAGAGGAATTTGAGAAGAGGTATGCAGAGCTTTTGAAAGTCGCAAAGGCAAATGACCTTGAGGTTCTGAAAGACCATTATGACCATCCATCCTGGCGTTCTGCTGTCTCTGGCTATGAGAAAGAAAGGGAAGGAGGAGAGCGCTGTTCTAAGTGCTTTGCCTTCAATCTTGAAAGGGCATATATGAAAGCCAGGGAGCTGGGTATTACTCATTTTACCACGACTTTGACTGTCTCCCGCTTCAAGAACTCGGCGAGGATATTCGCCATTGGAGAGGGGTATGAGGGGTTTGAGAAGATAGATTTCAAGAAGAAGGACGGCTTTAACCGTTCCATCGTCCTCTCAAGGGAGATGGGGCTATATAGACAGAACTACTGCGGATGTGAGTTCTCTAAGAAGGAGCGTTCAGATAGTGCGGAAACTGTTTAAAATCCTCACGTCACGACTTTTCTGGTCAGTCCTCTTTTTTGCCCTGGAATTTGGCATCATGGTCTATTTCGTATTCTGGGCAGCATATGCGAGAGGCTATTATTTCTATTTCTACATTCTCAGTGCCGCAGTGACCCTTTTCGTCCTTACCCGTAAGGAGAACCCTTCTTATAAAGTAGTATGGATCGCTCTTGCCTCCATATTCCCAACCCTTGGAGGACTCTTATACCTTATTTGCGGGAATAAGAAGATAGGCCACAGAGCAGAGAGAAGGCTCCATGATTACATCAACAGCCATCTCACGCTCTCAAGGGACGTTAAGGAGATGGAGGAGGCTAAGAACCAACTTGTTAAGGACGGGGATGTGCGTCTTGCCACCTATATCTACAATATGACGGGGCTTCCAGCTTATAACAACACGGAGGTTGTTTATTTTGCTACAGGCGAGGAGTTCTTCGCAGATGTCTATAAGGAATTGGAGAAGGCTGAAAGGTACATATTCCTCGAGTATTTCATAATCGGTCTCGGTGAGGTCTGGGATAAGACGCTTGACATCCTGAAAAGGAAGGTACAAGAAGGTGTGGATGTCCGTCTCATCTATGATGATATGGGATCGATCAATGCCATTCCCATATATTATGATAGGACGCTCAAGAACTATGGTATAAAGACGAAGGTGTTCAATCCTGTGCGGCTTCACCTGAATCCGCGACTTAACTTCCGTGACCACCGTAAGATCCTCTCCATAGACGGGGAGGTGTGCTATACCGGAGGGCTTAATCTGGCAGATGAGTATGCCAACAGGGAGATCCGTTTCGGCTATTGGAAGGATAATGCCATAAAACTGAAAGGGGAGGGATGCTTCTCTCTTACAAGGCTTTTTCTTGAAACGTGGTGCAGTCTGGGAAAAGAGAATATCGATTTAGAATCGTACAGGCCACAGAAGGCTGCCAGGAACGACGGACTCGTACAGATATTCGGTACCAATCCGTTCTTTCCGGAACCCATGGGAGAAAATGCATATCTTCATATCATAAACAGTGCACGGCGTTATGTCTGGATAACGACACCATATCTGATTCCTGATGATAAGCTCACAGATGCCCTCTGCATGGCCTCTGAGAGTGGGATAGACGTGAGGATCGTGACTCCGAATTATCCTGATAAACCGCAGGTGCATGAGGTGACGAGGAGCAATTACGAGGACCTGATCCAGGCGGGTGTGAAGATTTATGAGTTCACTCCGGGCTTCGTGCATTCGAAGATGTTCCTCTCCGATGATGAGCGTGCGATAGTCGGGACCACGAATCTCGATTACCGTTCGTTCTTCCTGCATTTTGAGCTCTCTGTCGCATTCTATGGCTCAAGCGTGATACGCGATGTGAAAGATGATTTTCTTAAGATATTCGATCTTTCCAAGCTGATGAAGGCGGGGGCTAATGAGAAGATCAATCCGATAAGAAAGGCTTTCAGATATTTTTATAAACTTTTTTCACCTGCGCTTTAAAAGGTATGGTATAAGATTTCTATGAAACAGAACGATGTGATGACTAAGGAGGAGGGGAGACTGGCATATGAGGACATCCTCTCCGTCATAACCTCCATTGATGATAAGGAGACGCTTAGAAGTCTCTTTGATGACCTCTTTACAGAGGCGGAGATCTCGGATTTCGTGCTCCGCTGGCTCCTGATGGATGATCTGAAACGCGGTAAGAGCCAGAGGGAGATTGCAAAGAACAGGAATATAAGCCTGTGTAAGATTACGAGGGGAAGCAAGATGCTGAAAAAAAAGGACGGCTTCATGCGCGCCCTTCTCTCAAAACGGTATGACGATCATCTGCATCTCTGATAGCACCTGAGTGCGGCTTCTATGCTCTTGTCCATGTCGTAATATTTATACTCGGCTAGGCGGCCTCCGGTGATGAGGCGCTTATCCTCATCGGCAAGAGCACGGTAGCGCCCGTAAAGCTCAGTGTTCCTTGTATCCGATACGGGGTAGTAGGGCTCTCCCGTCTCCTCATAGCTGACAGGGTATTCCTTGCTTATCCAGGTCACGGGACTCTCCTCCCTTAGAAAGTGCTTGTGTTCGATGATCCTCGTATAGCTCTTCTCATGGGATGTGTAATTGACGACGGCGTTCCCCTGATAGTTCTCGCATTCGATCCTCTCATGGTCGAATATCTCTGAGCGGTACTCGAGTTTTCCGAACTTGTAACCATAGAACTCATCAAGACATCCCGTGTAGAGGATGCGGTCTGCAAGAGCATCCCATCTTTCTCTCTCTACAAGGTAGTCAGTGCCGAGGATGATATCTGCACCATCGAGCATTTTGTCGATTATGGCATTATAACCTTCTTCAGGAATCCCCTGATAGCGGTCATTGAAGTAGTTGTTGTCGTATGTGAAACGCACTGGCAGACGTCTTATTATCTCAGGAGGAAGTTCCTTGCAGTCTCTTCCCCACTGCTTTTCCGTGTACTCTTTCACGAGCTTTTCGTATATCGTTCTTCCAACGAGGCTTATCGCCTGCTCTTCAAGATTCCTCGGTTCTCCTTTGATCTCCTTTCTCTCCTCATCAATCCTCCGCTTCGCCTCTTCTGGGGTGAAGATTGAGAACATTTTTGAGAATGTGTTCATGTTGAAGGGCAGATTGTAGACCTCTCCGTGATAGTATGCTACTGGACTGTTGATATAGTTATTAAATGATGTGAACTGGTTCACATAGTCCCATACCTCCTTATTCGAGGTATGGAATATATGTGCTCCGTATTTATGGATGGAGATCCCGTCCCGTCTCTCCTGATAGACGTTACCTCCCGTATGCTCCCTTTTCTCTATGATCAAGACCGTCTTTCCATCCCTGATCGCCTCGTAGGCGAACACGGAGGAGAACAGACCTGCTCCGACCAGCAGATAATCATAATGGCTTCTCATCTCTTTCTCTTCTTGCTTTTTTCCTTTTTACCCTTTCTCTTTTCATTTACCCTGGGCTTTGGGGTACCGTCAAGCCTTACATCCTTTCCGTATGGCTGCTCTTCCTCCCTTCTGCCTCTCTTACGGGACCTTGCCCTCTCGCTTATGCCCTTCTTTTTCCTGGATGCGGGTATCTCATCCGTATGGGCCTTCGTCACAAGTGGTCGTCCCTTTCCCTTAGAGAAGTATTTTAATATCTTTTCAGCGACTGCAAAAGGTGCATTGACGAATGAGAAGTCCTCCATGACCTCTATTCCCATCAGGTCCTCATCTCTTACTCCAACCTGGTCGATAAGGGTATTCGCAAGGCTTCTCTTTGTAAAACCATCCCTTCTTCCACGTGCGATGAAGAGCCTTGTAAGACCTTCCTCATCGATGCTGGCACTATTGACCTTGTCGTATCTTCCCCTGTTCTTCTCAGTCTTTTCATCCCTTACCGGGGTTATCTTCTTATACTGGCTCTTATCAAGCTCGTCCTTGTAGATAGATTCGATGATGGCGGCAAACGCCTTCAGAGGATCCCTTTCCTTTCCAAGGATCGCATAGGCGATGTTCATGTAATCCTCTTTAGGTTCGATTGCGACCTTCTCCTTGAGATCAAGGAGGATCTTTCTTCTCTTTGCCTGGATAACCTCTTCCGGTTCTGGGACTCTCTCCTTCTCAATCTCCGAGGATGTCGCCTTCTTGATGAAGTTGAATCTTCTTCCTTCCCTGGGGGTTATGAATGTTATCGCGGTTCCCTCATGACCCGCTCTTCCCGTCCTTCCTACGCGGTGAATGTAGATCTCCGGATCCTCGGGGATGGAGTAGTTTATGACGTGAGTCAGTTCCTGTATGTCGAGGCCACGGGATGCAACGTCGGTTGCAACGAGGATTGAAAGGCGTTTCTCCTTCATCCTTTTCAGTATGACCTCCCTCTCCCTCTGCGAGAGATCTCCATGAAGTGCCTGCGCGTCATAGCCGCGGCTTATGAGCTTGTTCGCAATCTCCTCACACTGGACTTTCGTCCTGCAGAAGATCACACCGTAGAAACTTACCTCCCTGTCTATGATCCTTGTAAGGGCTTCGAGCTTATCCGATTCCCTCACCTCGAAATATATCTGATGGGTGTTCCTGCTGGAGATGTCCTTTATCTCGGTTCTCACTAGCTTGTAGTCGTGCATGAATCGCTCTGCGATCGAGAGGACCGGTTTTGGCATCGTCGCACTGAACATCAGCATCCTCTTGGACTCGGGAGTCGCCTTTAATATCTCTTCTATGTCCTCGATGAATCCCATGTCGAGCATCTCATCAGCCTCATCAAGAACCGCGAATTTCAGGTTTTCCAGTTTCAGCGTCCCTCTCTTGATGTGATCCAGGATCCTTCCGGGGGTTCCCACTACGACATCTACGCCCTTTCTGAGCCTCTTGAGCTGGTTTTCCATGCTCGCACCGCCATAAATAGGGGTAACCTCGATCTTCTTCTCTCCCTTGAGACTCGTTATCTCTTCCGATACCTGTATCGCAAGCTCTCTCGTAGGGCAGAGGATAAGTGCCTCAGGTTCTCTCGCTCCACCTGAGATCGTCTCTATTATCGGAAGCGCGAACGCCGCGGTCTTTCCCGTTCCCGTCTGCGCTTGTCCTATGACTTCCGTATTCTCTTCTAAAAGCAGGGGGATACACAGTTTCTGTATCTCCGTCGGTTCTTCAAATCCCTTAGCCTTTAGGGCCTCAATGGTCTTGTCGCTTAGACCCAGTTTCTTAAATTCCTCTAAATTTTCCATAACCCGTGAAGTCTATAGTATTAAAGAAGTTAATGCAATATGGAGAAAACGGATAAATTCATATAATCTTGTATTTCTATCGAGGCGGAGGACCTTATGCGGATCTCCTTGACACAGATGGATTCCTCTTTATTTTTTCTCTCGTTCAATCTTATTTTGCCATTCGTTTATTTTCCTGGTATGAGAAATATGAAAATATGCTCTGATGGTACATATTTCGTTATAAAACTTAAAGTTGTAGTATAAAAAATATATTGACTTATAGTTATTTGTATTGGTAATATATCCGTAACCGAATGCTATATTAATTTTGGGGGAAATTATGAAAAACAAAGTGAGATTTGCTGTTTTCATGGCACTTGTGGTTGCTCTTATCACAGGATGTTCAATCTTCGGCGGTGGAGACTGGAAGAGTGGGGTTGTCGATACCCTGTCCGTCAAGCATGATGAGTTCACGATGGAGACGGAGTATTCCATGCAGGATGCTTCGGGATTCTATTATTCAGTTCTTCCTGTTAAGCTCTCATATACGACGGGAGATGAGGATATCGGAGGTGATCCGGATTGGAGAATGACGATAACGCAGTATGAGACGATGGGCCTTGGTCGCTCCTTCTCCGTCGATAATGTCGCCATCCTCAACAGCAGGGGAGATCGCTTCTTCACTGATATCAACGGACGTCTTGATTTCTACTCCGGTGATGCCACAGGTGGAGTGATCCTTAATGATGAGGAGATTGCACAGCTTTATCAGGTGTTCACGGATCCGGACAATCTCGAGTATATCAGGATCAGGTTCAATGAGGATGATGATCTCGTTTATGACATGACACAGCCACAGGCATATGCAGTGACGTATTTCATCGATTACATCAGGAACACGGTCCAGCCGACGGAAGTGTAATAATACGGATTACCGGTAAAATAGGCTATTGGAGCAATCTAATAGCCTTTTTTGTTGATTTATATGTCAGAAAACAGGAAAATATGTGCATGGATTTCACTTATGGGAAAGATGAACTCGTCCGAAAAGGTTTGAACGAGGATCAGATTGCTGCAATAACCGATTTCTCAAGCGATCTTTTGGTTCTCTCTACCGCGGGATCGGGGAAGACTAGGGTTATTACTGAAAAGATAGCGTATGCATTGGGTGTCCTCAGATACTCTCCTGATTCGATTCTTGCCATTACTTTCACGAACAAGGCAGTCGATGAGATGAGGAATAGGGTGAGGACTTTATGTGGAGAGAGGTTTGATTTAAGTAATCTTACGATCTCGACATTCCACTCCTTTGGGCTGAGCATAATAAAGTCTTATCTGGGGAAGGAGTATGAGGATTATGAGAAGAAGGATGAGAACGAGAGGTTTTCTATAATCCAAAGGTTGTTTGATGTTGAGAAAAAAGAGGCTAAGAATATCGGATCTCTGATAGAGATGGCGAAGAACAATGAGATATTCCCCTCTGATAGGGATGATGTTGAGGCGATGGCTGCAGAAGGCAACTGCCCTGATTTCCCCCGTTACTATAGCCAATACGAGGATGAGTTCAGAGCCCATAAATATTTTGATTACGAGGACATGATCATAAAGGCAGATAATATCCTCGAAGAGAATCCAAAGCTCAGAGCATATTATAACAACAGATATAAGCTGATACTTGTTGACGAGTATCAGGATACGAACAAAATCCAGGACTCATTTCTAAAGAATGTGAAAGGCCCAGACTGCCAGCTTGTCGTCGTCGGAGATGACGATCAGGGGATTTACGGTTTCAGAGGTGCGAGGGTGGAGAACATCCGTTCCTATCATGAGAATGGGGATGTGAGGACGATAAACCTTGGTTGTAATTACAGGTCCACCAAAGCCATATTGAATTTAGCAACCGCAATAATAGAGAAAAGCACGGACAGGATTTCAAAGAGAATATTCACGAAGAACGAGGAAGGGGAGAAGCCTCTTGTCTTCAATGCCTATGACAGGGATGATGAGATAAGGAAGATCATCGAGATCATAGAGGAGGATCCCGATATGGATACCGCGATCCTTGCAAGAAAAAATAGCATCATAAACAATTTTATCTATCCACTGCTTCATAGAAATCTTCCTCTCGACATACAGGATGGTGGATTGTCCCTGCTTAAGGGTGATGTGGTGAAGAAGGCTTTCTACATTCTATTGTTAATGGATGAACCTCTTAATGGGGAGGCGTTTGTAGGATGTCTTCCTTCAGAAGATGATTTGAGTGATGATGATGTCGAGGCGATATGTCTTACCGATTATTCCGATTACATAGACGCGATTGAAAAGGCTCTGAGAGGAGGTCTCTTATCAGGAAGAGGTAGAGTCTGGGCCTCTCGTTTCCTTGAATTCTATAAGAGGGCGGAGAATCTGAAGGATGAAAGGGTATCTACTGCTTTTGAGAATGCCATCATACACCTGATACTCGGGGAGGACGGGTTTTCTAAGAAGAAAAAAAGTAGTGATAAGATAAGGGAATTCTTACAGTTGAAAAATACATGTTTCGTCCGTTCCGGAAGTACCTTACTTCATGATTTCCTCGCCGTTTTCAAACGTTCAAAAAAAGATGAAACCGATAATAAGGATGAAGAGGCCGTCAATACGATAAAACTTCTTACCATCCATAAGGCGAAAGGTCTTGAATTCGACAGGGTCTTCGTTGTTGGAGTAAATGATGATGTCATTCCCTCTGCCAAGGCAGAACGTCTTGATGAAGAGGAGGAAGAGAGGAGACTCTTTTACGTGGCACTTACGAGGGCTAAGAAGAGACTTTACGTAAGTTACTGCGACCAGGATAACAAAGGAAATGATTGTGTTCCTTCCCGATTTCTATGGGATGTAAATCCCGCTCTGTACAATGGAACAGTTGAAGGAGCCGATGATTTTATACCATTCATACCTGCAGATGATATCATCCTTACAAATAAGGTCGCAGAACCTGCCCCTGAAAAACCTCATCCAAAGGATGTTTTCAAATGTGGGGATGTTGTCATCACACCTAAGGGGTATAAGGCTGCCATAACACATATCGATGATAGACTGCATTTACGTATCTTAGATAAAGGAATAAACATTTATTACGATATTGGAAGGGCTGTTAAGGAACTGACTTTTTATAAAAAGGAGGAAGAATAGGATGGGAATACCTTTCACGTATCAGGGGAAGGAATACTCTATTCCAGATAAGTATGATTATGTGAAATTGGATGATGAGATGTTCAGGAAAGCGTTGGCCGTCTGTTATGACGGGGAATATCCCATCGTCACAATCTCTGGAGCCGGAGGTTGCGGAAAGAGCGTGATATACCAAATCATCTATGACTCCTTTCCTGGCAAGTGCCTTGCCATGGCAAGTACAGGAGTTGCCGCGTTCAATATCGCGCAGCATGGTATCAAATGTTCGACCATACATTCTGCGCTGCGTTTAAGCGCACTTCCGATATACAACTGGGACCAGATCAATCCAGGCGTGCTTAAGATACTCGACAAATACGAATACCTCCTGATTGATGAGATAAGCATGGTGGATTGCAATCTCCTAGATTATATCCTGAGTAATGTGAGATATCTGAATGGAAAAAGGCCGAAGGGTGGGAAATTGAAGGTGATCCTATTTGGGGATGTCTTACAGCTGCCCCCTGTTTCCAGCGTACCTTCGAGGGAATATGGCATTAGCAGGCAGAGAAGGGAGATTCAGGAGAAATGGAGAGGCCGTTATGGAACTGCTGAGATAGGCTACTGGTTCTTCTCTCCCGTATTCATGGCTACTAAGAGGATCACGATAGAACTTAAAGCTGTGTACCGTCAGGAGGATGGATCATTTAAGTCGATGTTGGAAGCTATCCGTTTTGCTAAAAAGGACGAGCTGGAAGTGGTATTGAAGAAGATAAACGAGAGGGTTGTAGACGAGGAGGAGCACAGGAAGAAATATGAGAGGGACAACATGCCGCTGTTGTTCCTAACAGGAAGAAATGATGACGTGAAGGCCTATAACGAGAGGCAACTTGAATGTTTCAGTCGTGATGGGGTAGAAAAACATGAGTATTCATCCGTTGTCGCGGGGCCCTTCACCGATGATAAGTTCTATTCCAAATACGATAATAAGGATAAAGAAGGGAGGGAATGTATCTTCAAGGATTTCTTTCCCACTCTGGAGGACAGTCAGTGTCTTTACCTAGGGCAGCAGGTGATGTGTCTTTGCAATGACAGGGAGAGGGGATTCCAAAACGGAACCCTTGGAAAGATAATTGATTTCAGATACTCTGCTGAGGACGATATTTATCTGCCATATGTGAAGACGTTCGATGACAGGAAACCTTTCCTCGTTCCTTATCATGAATTCGAGTACTATGCTGCATACATGGAGAAAGGTGAGATCGTCTATGACAGGATATTCACCGTCAAGACGCTTGCATGCAAGAGCGCGTATGCCGTTACGTTTCATAAGGCGCAGGGGTTAACTCTGGATGCCGTCTATATCGATACGAGACATAAGGACAGTGAGAGTGATGGAGGAGAGAGCTACATACCGGATTCGGGGATATATCTAGGACTATCTAGATGTCGGACGCTGGAGGGAATCGGACTGAATGACACGATCACTCAGGATCAGGTGAGGGTGAACGGGTATGCCACCCTCTTTTTCCTTCCAACAAGGGATGATATCGTAGAGGAGGGGAAAAGGTCTCCGGATTTCGAAAAGAGGATAAATGCGAAGAACATAATAAGAATGCGAAGGCACCCTCTTAGGCCCTCTTTCTTACTGGATGATGATGAGGAGGATTAAAGATCAGTCCTCATCGATCCTTTCAGAGAGGAGGTTTATACCTATTATCATGATGATCGCTCCGATTGCGGTTAAAAAGAGTGTGTAGTACCTGTCGAGAAACGAGCGCTGGTCATTTTCCACATAGCCCGGACCCGAAAGGTATACCTTCGCATGTACCGCGTCGATATCCCGTGCCCTCATGTTTCCTGCTTCTTCTTCTGCAAATACGAATATGTCTGAAAAGTAGTTGTCCACAGCCTCTCTCGTCTTTTCTTCATTAAATGTATATGCATATATCGTTATGTGTTCTGTTTTCTCGATGTTGGAGAAACCAAACATGTAGCACTTTAGGAATAAAGAGAATACTATCAGTGCCAACCCTATGATTATCGTTATGATGCCCACTGTCTTTTTCATATTCTTAATATAATACGAAAGATGTTTGTTTTTTATTTGAGCTTCTTCTTTTTAGATTGAGAAGGTTATCTTTCTCTCCGGATCGTCAGGGGAGGGATTATCGCTGTCGATCTGATATGCTTTGATCGTAACCTCTCCCGTTCCCTGGTCCAGTGTGACAAGATGGTACCATCCTTCACTCTCGAGATCTCCTATCACCTCCCTTCCATGGAAGGCTGGAAATATGTACTCCTTATGATGTGCTGACCAGGAGTTTAATACCTCTCCCTTGTGATGGTGCCCGGAGAGGGTGAACGTACTGCCTCCTTCTGCGATTGTTTTCAACATCGCATTCCTTTCATCCGCATCTGCGATCGTGAACTCGAAAAGACTCTGATCCAGGCCTTTTGCTCCAAGGGGAACATGTGTGATCACGAAGTTGTATCTCGTTCCGTATTTCTCAGAGTTCTCCCTCATCGCGTATTCCAGGGCGTTTATCTGATCAGAACCGAAGATGCGGTAGGCACTGTTCAACTTATAGATCATCGTATCTTCGAAGATGAAGGCCTCCATCGAAGAAATATCGAACTCCTTTTCCCAATCTTCTTCCGTGGAGCCTTTGTTTGGTTCATGGTTTCCAAGTGCATAGATTATCTGGATGTCCTCTCTCGTATGAGATCTCAGATCATCGAGAAAGACATGCATCCTCTCATAGTCCATCTCCTCGCCATCATCTATCATGTCACCCAGCAGCAGTATTGCGTCGATATCATCCTTGTTCTGATCTAGGAAATAAAAGAGATTATCCTCGTTCCTGTGGATGCCACTGTCTCTGTATTCCCTGTTAAGATGAGCATCTGTGAGGACGATGAAAGACAGCGTGTCATCTTCATCCGCATCCCTCGTGATCTCCATCGGATTCAAAAACGGGTTTTCTCCATTCAAGCTCAGCTTCTCATCGAATATTGCGATATCACAGGATATCAGCATGGTTATGAGTAACAGAAGATACATTTTTCTCATAATTCCACCTCATAGCTTACGCGCATTGCAATATCACTTAAGAGTATCGTCGGTCCTTCCATGTAGTCTGCTAGTTTCACATAGCAGTCAAGGCAGATGCGTTGATCAGAGAATCCGATCTCCGTCTTTAAGCCTATTATCGGAACGCTCTGGAAGGTTGTCTCATAGAACCTCTCTCCTGTCGCATATAGAAGAAGGGAGAAATCCTGTATCGCATATCCTATCTCAAGGAGGATGTTAGGGGAGAAAGAGAAGTGGAGCTCATCGGAATAGAGGGAGTAATTCAATCCTGCGATCACACCTATCCGGTAATTGAATGCGAACCCAGACAGGTTGATATCCTGCCCGATGTTGAATGATAGTGATCCTGTTCCCCCTGCTAGGGGGAAAGCATGGTAGTATGATGAGAAGAGATCCATCCTCATTGTTCTATTGGGAATGAACGTGTATCTGCCAGAAAGCCGGATGTACTTATCGAATGCCGAGAGAAGCCCCACCTCGTAGCTCTCGTCTCCTGCATGCAGATCTATCTCATATGCGTCCTTGAATACAGAATCATAGCGGAGGGCAAAACCACCTCCTACCATAAGAGATGCATTAAGAGATGACAATAAAATGAAGATCGCCACACAATAACTTACTACCCGTTTCATGCATACATTCTAGGTGTAAAACGGAAAAAGATAAAGGTGGCGGTACTTTTCTCGCTATTTTTCTACTTCATAAGCACTCGGAGCAGAGGGTATTCCCATCTTCCATTCAATCACGTTTACAATGAAGAATGTGAGAGTCCCTACGGCACATCCGAATACCACAGGAAGAATTCCCATGTAGAAATCTCCTCCTGAGAGGAGCTGCCATATGATTACTCCTATTGTTCCTGTGATGATGGATATCTGACCTGAGTGCTTCGTTGCACGTGGAACGACCATTCCAAGACCGTAGGCGGCGAATGGGCCTGCACAGCGGATTGCAAATGCGAAGGTGTTCATCGTCACGATATCTATTCCCAGAAGGCTTATGAGCATTGCAATGACGCAGAATATGACATTGCAGAGCCTTGTCGTGAAGATTATCTGTTTGTCATTAAGCTCCTTTCCTTTTTTGAAATATTTCAGGTATATGTCGTTCATCAGCATGGTGGACATGCAAAGCAGATTTGAATCCGCACTGCTCATCGTGGCACTTATTATAGCAGCTGAGATTATTCCAGTGACTATGGCTGGTGCGAAATGGTTCGTGACCATCATCATGGAACTGCCGGCGTTTATCCCCGGAATCTGATCCGCCATAGCAAGGGCGGTCAGTCCAAGAAGTGTCGGGAAGATGGCCATGGCCGCCATTAACACCGCTGATAGAAGGGAGGCGTATTTCGCGGTCTTCTCATCCTTCGCACTCTCGAATCGGCTTATCATCTCCGGTCCGGAGAGGAAGGTGCAGAAGTAGTTGAAGATGTATCCTATGATGACTACCCAGCCAATCTTATCGATTGACAGCTGCTCCCCGGGGAGTTTTGATGCCACGGCATCCCAGCCTCCGGCTCCGTGTATGACGATGGGAGTTGCGATTGCAAGACCCGCAAGGATTATGATGAACTGTACTAGATCCGATATCTGGTCTGCAATCATACCTCCAAGTGTCGTATAGATTATGATTACAAGTCCCGCCACTACAAGACAGACGTTCAGAGGAATGCCTGTAAGAGAATAGATGACGCTTCCAGAGGCAGCGACCTGGCTGCTGGTAAGACAGAACAGGGCAAGTATGTTGAGGACTGCGGAGAATATGCTGCTTGTGTTTCCGAATCTCCTGTCTATGACCTCAGGTATCGTAAGGGCCATCGTCTTACGAATCTTCGGCGCAAACCATGCCAGGGGTATCATCGCAACCGATGCTGCAAGTACGTACCACACGGCACTCATTCCCCATTCTCCGAAAGCTTTGCCCGCAAGGCCTGTCGTGCTTCCTCCTCCGATGTTGTTCGCTGAGAGGCTGAATGCGACCATGAATAGTCCCATTCTCCTTCCTGCCACCATATAGTCCTCGCTGTCCTTGATCTTGAACTTTCCAACTAGATAACCCACGAGGAGCATTCCCAGAAGGTATGCCCCGGTAATAATTAAAGCTCCGATATTCAGCGTCATAAGCCTTATTCCCTCCGTTATTATGTTTTTTAATTCTATTATGGGACGGTGACACCGTAAACAAAAAACGGTTTATCTTGATGCTCTTCTATTTCGTCCAGAATTTCTTTGTAAAAAGCGAGAATACTGTGAAAAGTTCAAGTCTTCCGACGAGCATCAGTATTGAGAGTACCCACTGGAATGGGGGAGCGAAATCATGGAATGATGTGGTTACTCCCATGCCACCTATCGCGATACCTATGTTTCCAATGGCCTGCATCACGCTTGTAAGGCAGGTCACGAAATCCATGTCCGAGAGGGATATTATCACGGTACCGATCAATGCTGTTATAAGGTAGAAGCATACGAAACCTGCGATGGAAAGGCAGGTATCCGTATTGTACGTGTCATCTCCGATTCTGACGTTCGTGATCGCCGCTGGATGGTTTCTCTTTATCATGGCATTCGTTCCCATTTTGAAGAGAACCCTTATCCTTATTACTTTTATTCCTCCTCCCGTACTTCCTGCACATCCTCCGATGAACATCATGAGAAACATGAGCATCTGAGGGAACATTGGCCAGATGTTGTAGTTCGTACTATAGAATCCCGTTGTCGTTATTATCGAGATTATCTGGAAAAAGGCATGACGGATTGAGTCATGAAAGTTGTAAAAACCCTTGAAGAATAGGTTAAGCCCTGCAAGCAGACTGGAAATGGCAACAATGGAAAAATAAAGTCTGAGCTCTCCATCTCTAAATACTCTGCTGAACTTCTTCTGCAAAAGCTTGAAGTATAGGGCGAAGTTTCCTCCTGCGAGGAACATGAATATTATGCAGATCCATTCAACGTAAGCACTGTGATATGTCTGTATCGAGTTGTTCGTGGGGGTAAACCCTGCCGCACCCATCGTTCCGAACATTACGGTAAGGGAATCGAAGAGGGAAAGACCGCCAAGAAGGAGTAAGATTACCTGTATGGCGCTTATTCCGAGATAGATTAGCCAGAGCGACATAGCCGTCCCCCGTATCTGAGGTGTGAGCTTGTCCTTAGTCGGACCTACGGACTCGGCCCCTACTAGTGCCGTCCCCTTCACTCCGAATACAGGAAGAACGGCGACGAAGAGAACAACTATTCCCATTCCTCCCAGCCAGTTCGTGAGGTTCCTCCAGAATAATATCGACCTCGGATGGTCCTCAACTATTGAAAGCGCGCTTGCTCCCGTGGTCGTGAAGCCGCTCATTATCTCGAAAAAGGATTCGGCATATGAGGTGGTTGTCCCTGTAAAGTAGAGGGGAAGGCATCCGAAGAGGGTCGCCACCACCCATGTGAGCGTGACGAATATGTAGCTGTCTTTCACTGATATGTCCAGGATCTTCACCTTACGTGTGAAGATGAGGATCAGCAGGCAGAAGATGAGTATCAGTATCTCCGTCTCTACAAATGCGATGAGGCTTTCCGTCTCTCCCATATAGAGAGCCATCACCGTCGGGATGAGAAGTATCCCCCCGATGAAGAGCATTATGTAAGATAACAGTTTGAAATCGGCCCTTAGATTCATATTCCCTCCCTCTAACGTGTCCAGAACCTTCGTGTGAATAAAGAATAGACTGTGAATATCTCAAGCCTCCCAACAAGCATTAAAAATGAGAATACCCACAGGAAGAATGATGAGAACTGATCGAAGCACTCAGTGGTACCGAGAGTGCCTATTCCCACCCCGTTGTTGCCAAGCGTGAGCAGGACACCTGTAAAGCAGGTGAGAAAATCCCTCCCTGAAAGACTTATCACGAGCGTTCCTCCGAAAAGGGTTATGAGGTAGAGCCCGATGAAGCCTGCGATGGATGAGCCTGTCTGGGCGTCGATGGCGTTATCTCCGACTTTTATGTTTGTTACGGCATTTGGATGTATCCTTTTTGTCATCGCATTTACACCCATCAGATAAAGGACTTTCACCCTTATTACCTTTATCCCTCCACCTGCGCTTCCTGCACATCCTCCGATGAAGAGGAGGATGAAGAGGACGATCTGCGAGAACATCGGCCAGGTAGAGTAGTTAGTGGATGAGAATCCAGTCGTGGTTATGAATGATACCACGTGAAAGAATCCAAGCCTTATGGAATCCGTGAGGTTTGCAAGACCGTTCATGAAAAGATTTATTGACACGAGTATGGAGAATACCACTATCAGCTCAAGATAGAGCCTGAACTCCCCATCCCTGAGAACCCTTTTATATTTACGTTGCAGGAGTTTGAAGAAGAGTGCGAAATTCGTACCAGAGAGGAACATGAAGATCGTACAGATCCATTCGACGTAATGTGAGTCATATGCCGCGATGGATCCGCTTCTGGGTGCAAATCCTGCAGCTGCGATCGTTCCAAAGGATATCGTCGAGGCATCGAACAGGCTCAGTCCCCCTAGAAGAAGAAGGAGGGTCTGAGCCAAGGTGAGAACAAGATATATGAGCCACAGTGCGACTGCAGTGCTATGTATCTGAGGTGTGAGCTTATCCTTTGTCGGTCCTACCGTCTCAGCTCCAACAAGAGCTGTTCCCCGCACTCCAACCGCAGGAAGAAGCGCGACGAAGAGGACGATTATTCCCATTCCTCCGATCCAGTTGGTCATATTGCGCCAGAAGAGGATTGACATGGGCTTTTCATCTATGTTCGGTATTGCCGTCGCTCCTGTCGTCGTAAAACCGCTCATCGTCTCGAAAAAGGATTCGGCAAAGCTCATCGTCTCTTCTGTCATGAAGTAGGGGATTGCACCAAAGAACGTGACGGTTACCCAGGTGAGCGTGACGAATATATAGCTATCCTTTATCGAGAGCTGTGATACGCTCTCCTCTCCTCTTAAATAAAGGAGGATGAGTATTGCAGTGAATGCCAGGAAAGCCTCTGTCGTGAGAAATGCGTTATATGCCTCCTCCTCTCCATGATAGTGCGCAATCAGAAGTGGAAGGATCATTAAAAGCGCCATGAAGAGCATTACATACGATAGGAGCTTTATGACGGTCTTTGGATTCATACCTTATGCGTTTGCCCCGAAGAGCTCCTGTACCGTCTGCTGGTCCCTATGTGCTGCTGCTACGATGACAGTGTCATTGAGCGTGAAGGAGTAGTTTCCTCCTGGGATGAAGTTCTCCCCATCGCCTCTTTTTATTCCAGCTATTATCACCTTGCCTTTCAGATTGACGTCTTTCAATGCCTTGTTCAGATATCTGAAATCCTTTCCGATTACGAACTCATATACCTCAAGAGCTCCATCAAAGAGGCTGTGCAGGGTCTCTATCGTACTGCCTCTCAGGTGTTTTACAAGGGTATCAACAGTTGCGTTCGTGGTACTTATCGCGGCATCGATATCCAGGTGTGAAGCCAGCTGTATGTAGTTATTATTCGTTTTTATTAGTGCGATGACCCTCTTTGCTCCGAGCCTCTTGGCGTAGAGTGATGTGATGATGTTCAATTCGTCATTCTCTGTAACGCTGATTACGAGATCCGAGTCATACAGTTTTTCATCATCCCAGATTGCCTCATCGGTGACACTCGCATTTATAATAAGAATATCAGGAAAGAGATCAAGAAACTCCCTTGCTATCTTCTCATCCCTTTCAATGAGCGTGACCTTCCTTCTCTCTTGCGAGGTAAAAGATGAAAGCAGATAGCGTGTTATCCTCGTTGCTCCAATCAGAAGCATCCTTTTAATCCTTGAATTGTCAATAGGACCACTTAATTCGGTGAAGATGTCCTTGCTCTCCTCCTCATCAACTATGATCGCTATCTCATCCCCGACCTTGATTATGGAATCACCATACGGGGTAAACACCTTGTTCTTTCTTCTTATGCCCGCGATGACATATTGTCCTGGGATCTGTTTTCTCGCCTCTATGAGGGTCTTATCCTTAAAAGGGCTGTCCTTTTTAATACTTGTCGCAAAAAGCATGAAATGTGCGTCAGGAAAGGATATTACGTCTTTATATAGGCCGCTGCGTATTATACCTATTATCCTGTTAGCCGCTTCCTGATCAGGATTGACTATATATGATATTCCTAGAATAGGGTGGTGTGAGCCTTTTCCGAGGTAGCTTATGCTTCTTATCGCAGCTATGGTCGTCTTGACCTGCGGAAATTCGGATGCGACAATGCCACAGCTTACGAGATTTGTCTCATCGTTGTCCGTGACGGCGATCACGGCATCCGCTTCACTAACCTGTGCTTCAATAAGCTTATCGACATCCGTGGCACTGCCACAGACGGCAAGGCAATCAAGCTTCGATACTGCCTGCTGACATCTTTCTGTGTTGGAATCGAGGAATATTACGTTTTTATTTTCTTCGATCAAATGTTTTGCAAGACGGAGTCCTCTCCTGCCTGCACCTATTATGACGACATTCATAACATCGATTATATCTAGGGGGTAAATGTAATTCAAGAAGAGCAGAACAGACAAGTGCGGTAAAAATTGTATGTTTCTATAATTATATATAATATAAATATTTATATAACAATATGTGTAAAAATGACACATCGTTGAATAGTGCCATTCTCTAACAGGGAGAAAAAATGGCCCACCATTCCAGCTTAATTCAAATCTGTGTATCAAAATGACTCATTAGAAAATATGTAATAAGTATTAATTAATAATCAATTATTTATAATATAATAAATTATAAAAGTTGGCACGCCTTTTGCGATCTATGTTGTACAAACAAAAAAGAAATTTAAGGAGGCCCTAAAATGGCAATAATGAGATATCAGAAACACTACAATGATTTGGACGGATTGATTGATTCCATCTTCACGGGAGTCAAGATCCCACCAGTAGACATCAAGGAGAATAAGACAGGATATGCTATAAGCGCAGAGATTCCTGGATATAAAGAAGATGAGATAAACCTTTATGTTGAGAACCATGTTCTTACACTTGAAGGTAAGAAAGAGGAGAAGGAAGATAAAGCAGAAGATGGAAGGAAGTACCTTATTAAAGAGCGTGTGGTAAGGAACTTCAAGAGGAGCTTCACCCTTCCTGAGGATGCGGATGAGGAGAAAGTAAGTGCTACGTTCAAAAATGGAGTACTTGAAATCGATCTTCCAAAGACTGAGAAGGCTCAGCCAAAGAGGATTGAGGTGAAGGCTAACTGAGGAGGTGAAGAAAATGAGATACTATATTGAGAGGAATTTCCCGAGTCTTTTTGATTTTGACAACTTCTTCAATGATTTCTTCGAATCGAACACCGACCGCTTCCCACCGGTTGATGTATATGAGAATGATGGATCTTACGTGATAGAAGCTGAGGTTCCTGGATATGATGAGAACGCTATAAAGATCTATTGCAAGAACAAAGTTCTTACGATATCTTCCGAAGCGGTTGAGAAGAAGAGGGAGCATGGATTCATCACAGAGGAGATAGCTCTTCCTTCTTTCACAAGAAGTTTCCAGCTTCCTGAGGATGCGAATGAGGATGAGGTGAACGCTTCAAGCGCAAATGGAATCCTTACTATCACGATCAGTAAGAAAGCGAAGGTGGAGCCGAAGAGGATCGAGGTGAAGATCAATTAAGGCTCTTTATATAACATAGGCATCACACACGAGAGGGCTGTCAGAGATGATAGCCCTTTTTTGCAACTCCGTGAATTTAACTCAGTTTGCAATGTGAAACTTTCTCTATAAGTAATTAATTACCGGCAGGCTGTTCGCCAAACAAAAAGATGTGCTGACATCAGTATTTTGTTGGATTTATCACAATAATTCATACATGTTGAACAATGTTTGTTCTATTTGTATGGTCTTTGTCTTGAATTACATATATGCCTCTGTTATGATATTTCGAGTATGAAAAGCAGAAAGAAGATCCAGCCCGGATTGCAGCTTGCTCTGGGATTTATGTTGATTATCGTGATAGGGGCCGTTCTTCTCTACCTGCCGGTTTCTCATCAGGAAGGGGTTTCTATGTCCTTCCTTGATTCGTTTTTCGTCTCTACCTCGGCAGTATGTGTGACCGGCCTTACTCCTGTCGATATATCAAAGACGCTTTCGGATTTCGGCTCATTTGTGTTAATGCTCCTTATCCAGCTTGGAGGCCTTGGCTATGCGGTGATAGCCGTTCTCATAATCCGCCTCGCAAGTGGTAAGATCGACGCTTCAAGCGGAAATCTTCTCCGTGATTCCCTTGGAGCTGACCATAAGATGGGGATAAAGAAGCTTCTGACGCTCGCACTTTCAGTGACGGCAGTGATAGAGCTTATCGGGGCAGTTCTTTTGTTTACCTCCTTTTCTGAGCGTTATCCTATTGGAAGGGCGATATATCTTTCGATCTTCCATTCTGTATCGGCATTCAATAATGCAGGGTTCGACCTCTTTTCAGACAGCATGATGAAGTGGAATTCCGATCCGCTTGTTCTTATAACAATCGCATCTCTTATTGCACTTGGAGGTCTTGGTTTCATCCTCTATGGTGATGTGATAGATCATTTCAGGTCGGGTAAGAAGATAACAGTACACACGAAGATCGTCCTTTCGACAACAGCTTTTCTTATCATAATGGGAACGGTGCTCTTCCGTCTTATTCTTCCCGGCATTGATTGGAAGAACGCTTTCTTCCAGTCCGTTACGACTAGGACCGCAGGATATTTCTCCTACGATCAGTCGATACTTCCTCCCGCAGGTGTTGCTCTGACGATAATACTCATGTTCATAGGTGCCTCTCCCGGTTCGACCGGAGGTGGTGTGAAAACGACATCTTTCTTTACCGCTGTCAAGGCATCGTTTTCCCTGCTTCTGGGGAGGAATCCCGTCGCGTTCAAGAGGGAGATAAGCTCTGAGTCCGTCATGAAGGCGTTCTTCGTCATAATAATCTCGGTCCTCCTTGTTGCGGTCGCAGCATTCTTGATCACAATCACGGATCCTCAGTTCGGAGCGGATGAGATTCTTTATGAGACGGTTTCCGCGTATGCCACTGTTGGTCTTACGATGGGTATAACTCCATCGGTCTCATCTGCGGGAAAGATCATTCTGATAATCATGATGTATCTCGGTCGTGTCGGCTTCATGACGATAATCTCAGCATTCGCACGTCGCCGTACACCGGGAGCAAGATATATAGAGGAGAAGGTAATAATAGGATAGTTATGGGTAAAAAGGATGGTAATCAGGTTTTTGGAGTAATAGGTACAGGACGCTTTGGAATGGCTGTCGCTGAGGAGCTTCTTGCAAGAGGTAAGTATGTCATTGCAATAGATCAGGATCAGCAGCGGCTTCGTCCCCTTTATGAGACGGATGCGGAGGTATTCGTAATCAACGATATCTCAAAAGAATCCCTGCTCGATACCGGCATACAGGATGCCGATACCGTGATAGTGGGAATCGGAAAGGATGTCGAAAGCTCAATTCTTGCTGCACTCAATGCAATTGAACTCGGGGTGAAGCGTGTCATCTGCAAGGTCATAAGCGAGGATCATGCTAAGATTCTTAGAAAGATTGGAGCGGATATCGTATTCCCTGAGACCGAGATTGGAAAGAGGACTGCTATAAGGCTCTGTGAGCATCTGGCAGAGGATATCCTTCCTCTTTCCGAGGAGTTCTCAATAATCCAGATAAGGACTCCACAGGATTTGGATGGTAAGACGGTCAAGGACAGTAAGATCCGAGAACGCTTCGGCATCTCCCTCATCGCAGTCGTGAAGGACGGAAAGGCGAACGGTAGCGTTGGTCCGGATACTGTGCTTCATGCGAATGAGATAATGGTTCTCTCTGGAACAAACAAGGACCTGGATAAATTCAACCGTGCTTTTGACTATTGAGTATGGTCATAAATTTGAAGATCAGGGGTGGTAAGGAGTATAGTTTGCCACCCTGTTTTCAAATCATGGATACGGGAATAACTAATAAATCCTTTGCCAGAATTGTTTTCTTACTTGCCATGCAGACTATCGTACCCATTTCCCTTTGTGGTAATGATGAAAAATGTCGTGCCATCGATGATGACGGGCTTGCACTCATTTTGATTTCTATTGGATATAGCTTCCCTCCCGATTCTTTTATCAAATCTATTTCTCGGACAGTTTTATTATCCTCTTTATTCCGCTTTCCTTCTTCCCTATAGAAATAAAATGCTGCGTCATCCCCATTGTTTCTAGTATTCCTTATGATTTCACTCACGGCATAGGATTCAAATATCTTTCCGCAGAGGGGATGATTGATTAAATCCTCTACGGTATGAATTCCTATAAGATGACAGCATAGGCCGGAGTCCGTAAAATGAAGACGCGGGGTTTTTACAAGAGATTTCAGCGAATTTCCTGAATATGGTTCAAGAAGATATATAATACCGTATGATATCAGGAGATTGATTATAGCTTTGACTTTATATGTACTGATGCCTGCGTCATTTGCAATAGCGGTATAATTAAGGTTCTCTGCTGTCTTTAAAGCTAGAATGCGGAGAAGACGCAGAAATGTCACATCATCAATTTTTTCTCCTTCTTCTCTGATATCTCCGAGAATATAGGTACTTACATAGGAGCGGAACCAGGCACTCCTGTTTTCAGGTTTTATTGATAATAATGCGGGATACCCTCCAAGTATTATGTTTTCAATGGTTTCCTTATAACTCCAAGGAGAGTCCTTTTCTCCATCGAAAGAAGGGTAGAATGAGAGACGGAAGGGATCCAGCTGTTTTTCAGCCTGCGATAGGGGGTACATTCCTACTTCTACGACCCTTCCTGCAAGGGTATCTCCGATATTTTTCATTAATCTTGGTTTCTGACTGCCTGTGATCCATATGAGGTTATTTTTTTTCCTTTCATCTACCAGTTCTTTTATTTTTAGGAATATCTCTGGAGCCCTTTGTACCTCATCGATCATACAAGGAATAGGGTGTAGAATAAAAAACGCTTCGGGATCATTTATTGCCATTTCCCTGTCCTGCTTATTATCCAAGGTTACATAATTCCTCTCTTTTTCCATCATTTTTTGAAGGAGTGTTGTTTTTCCTACCTGTCTTGCTCCTGAGGCAAGAATGACTTTAAAATCGTCAAAATAAGAGTATACTTGTTTAGATATTGTTCGTTCCAACATGTTTGTATTATGAATTTATTTCAAATTTTCCTCAATAAAATTTTAAATTTTCCGCGATTCTATTTCAGATTTTCCTCATTGTTATTTTAAATTTTTTCATATTATTTATTCCTTGAATATCTTTATTTTTAATGTTTTACCCGAAAGAGAAATGGATTTGAAGTGATATCCTTTGTCGTGTTTTCCGCTCCTTTATTCCTTCAGATAGGTATGTACGTATTTCATCTAATCTGCTTATTTTTTTATTTCAGACTTTTTTCTTTTTCTTTTATCATATACATTATATTCGATTTTAACTGACAGGAAGGTTATGCTTTATGTATAAGATACTGAAGAAGGAGAGACTTTCTAAAGAGGTGTTCCGTTTCACGCTTTCAGCTCCGATGATAGCCCGGGAGAGGAAGGCGGGGCAGTTCGTCGTCGTGCAGAAGGGCGGGGATTTCGAGGAGAGGATACCGCTTACGATAGCGGATGCCGACGAGGGAGAGGGGACGATCACGATCGTGTTCCAGGCAGTCGGAGAGGGGACTCACCGCCTTGCGATGATGGAGGAGGGAGATTCCATAGAGAACGTCCTCGGACCTCTTGGACGGCCAACCCACATAGAGAAGTATGGGCGCTGCGTATGCGTGGGAGGAGGAATCGGAGTAGCACCACTCTATCCGATAGCGAAGGCGCTCAAGGAAGCGGGTAACGATGTCAGGATAATAATCGGGGCGCGAAACGAGGGCCTTCTGATAGAAGAGGAAGAGATGAGGGCGATAGACCCCGGCCTGATCGTAGTGACGGATGACGGGTCAAGGGGGAGGAAGGGTGTGGTCACCGAGCCCTTGAAGGAGCTTTGCGAGGAGTGGAGGCCGGATTTCGTGGTCACGATCGGGCCGACTGTGATGATGAAGTTCTGTGCCGCGACGACCGCGCCTTACGGGATAAGGACGCTAGCCTCCCTGAACACGATCATGATAGACGGGACGGGCATGTGCGGAGGCTGCCGCGTGTCGGTAGGAGGGGAGACGAAGTTCGTATGTGTGGACGGGCCAGAGTTCGATGCGCATGAGGTGGACTGGGACAACATGATGATAAGACAGCGCACGTATTCCTCCTACGAGAAGGAGGCCCATCACAGATGCCATCTGGAGAGCGGCATAAAAGAAGGGGAGGCATGATATGGCGGGTATAGAAGAGCTGGATAGGAAGGCGAAGGAGATACTTAGGACGCTGCCGGAGAATCTGACGGTGAAGGACAGGATGGCTATTGAGCATCAGGAGATGCCGAGCCAGGACGCGAAGGAGAGGATCCACAACATGGGGGAGGTCGCACTCGGCTATACGGAGGACATCGCGGTGCTCGAGGCGACGAGGTGTCTCAACTGTAAGAACAAGCCGTGTGTGAACGGCTGTCCCGTATCGATAGACATCCCCGCGTTCATAGAGAAGGTTCAGAAGAGGGATTTCAAAGGGGCACTCTCCGTAATTCAGGAGGAGAGCATCCTGCCGAGCATATGCGGCCGTGTCTGTCCCCAGGAGTCGCAGTGTCAGAAGTACTGCACCGTGGGCAAAGCCCTCAAGGATGTTGATAAGGCGGTGGCAATCGGTCGTCTTGAACGCTTCGTAGCCGACTATAACGCTGATGATGAGAGCCTTCCTGAGATCAAGGCGGAGACGGGGAAGAAGGTCGCCGTAGTAGGATCCGGACCGGCGTCCATCGCCTGTGCCGCGGATGTCAGGAGGGAAGGGCACACCGTCGTGATGTATGAGGCCCTTCATAAGACCGGAGGCGTGCTCAGCTATGGAATCCCCGAGTTCCGTCTTCCAAAGCACCTCGTAGACAAGGAGATCCGGAAACTTGAGAAGATGGGGGTTGACATCGAGAAGAACGTGCTCATCGGAAGGACGAGGACGATAGAGGAGCTTAAGAGCGAGGACGGATTCGATGCCATCTTCGTAGGAACCGGGGCCGGACTGCCGAAGTTCATGGGGATACCGGGGGAGAACTATGTCGGAGTGCTCTCCGCGAATGAATATCTGACGAGGAGCAATCTGATGAAGGCGTATGACACCAGGAACAGCCATACACCCGAGTACATCGGCAAACGCGTTGCAGTCCTCGGAGGAGGAAACGTCGCAATGGATGCGGCCCGTACCGCGCTGCGTCTCGGTGCGGAGACTGTGGACATCATCTACAGGAGGACCCGTTCTGAGATGCCGGCGAGGAAGGAGGAGGTCGAACACGCGGTCGAGGAGGGATGCAACATCAGGATGCTCAGCCAGCCGGTGGAGATACTCGGAGATGAGAACGGCAGGGTGAGGGCCCTGGTGATAAGGAAGTGTGAACTCGGAGAGGTGGATAAGAGCGGAAGGAGAAGTCCCGTTGAGATCCCGGGAAGCGATGAGGAGGTTTCTTATGATGAGGTCATCGTCGCCATTGGAAACGCGTCCAATCCTCTGATAAAGCTCACGACGCCGGAGATCGAGGTGAACAAGAGGGGCAATTTCATCGTCGATGATAAGACCAACCAGACGAGCATCGAAGGGGTCTATGCAGGTGGCGACATCGTTCTTGGAGCTGCGACAGTAATCCTTGCCATGGGACAGGGAAGAAAGGCTGCCAGGGCCATAAACGAGTATCTGAAGAGGAAATGATGAAGGGGCTGGAAAGGGTCTTTACTCACCTTGTAAGTACTGATAAATACGAAGCCATTGACGAGGTCATCTCGAAGTGTTCCGTATTCGATGAACTTGATGATAAACAGAAGTTCATCAAGGCGGTACATAGGAGGGAGAGGATCCAGTCAACAGGAATAGGACATGGGGTGGCCATCGCTCATGGAAAGATGAGCCACCTTGATCATTGCCGTATCGCCTTGGGCTATTCGGACAGGGGTATAATCTTTGATGAGCATTACCCTGAACCCGTGCAGCTTGTGTTTGTGATAGCCTCAAGCCAGAGTAGGCAGGCTGAGTATATACATGCGGTGTCGAACATCCTTTCCTGGGTCCATGATGAATCATTCCGTGAGGATTTAAGAAAGGGGCGGATGACGGAGCAGGTGACGACGTTTCTGAACCTGCTTACGAGGCAGGAGTTCTCTCCCCGCCCGATATGACCATGTCAAGCTTCTGATCATCTACCTCCACGGGCAGAGATGAAAAGAGCTGTACGGAGTAACAGACTCCTATCGTATATAGTTTTTCCCCGTTTTCTTTGATGTATCTGTCATAATACCCTCCACCACGCCCAATTCTCTCATTTTTAATGCTTAATGCTCGGGCAGGGGCTATCATGAGGGCTTTTTCGTAAACATATTCTTTTTTTATTGCAGGTTCAGGAATACCGTATCTGCCTTTCTTGAGTGGAGGAGGAGCAAAATACATGCGCTCCCCATCTAAGTATGGAAAAAGGAACGTCTTTCCCTTATCTTCCAACAGCTGACATAGATCGACCTCATCATCTAAAGCTGAATATAAAAGTACGATCCCTGCTCTCTTATATACGTCCAGTTCCTTGATAGAGGACACGATTGAAGAGCTTTCCTCCTCTTTTGAATGGAAGCTTCTCAGCCTTTCTCTCACTTCTCCTCTTATCGCAGCCTTGTCCATATGATGAGTGTAATTGAAAGGATGATTATTGCATAGTCTCTTCTTCTATATGGGCATCTGAGACGTTCCTTATCCTCGTCATAAAGACGTGCTGAGAGTGCCTGGGAAAAGTGTCTGAGATCTTCAAACAGGGCCAGGATGAGTGAGAGTACATATTCCGATATGCTTTTTACCGGATGAGGAAAGAATGATCCGAGGCGGGAACGCCGCGCATCCAGCATCTCTGATGATATCGTGAATATTCGGCTGATGAGGGTGAGCGTGAGACGAACCATGGAAGAGAAACGCCATGCGTACTTTCCACATATGTGGGAGAGGACACCCCCGACGCTTGATGCAAGCTCTCCGGGGCTTGTCGAGTCCAGAAGCAGAGCCGAGAGTATGATCAGAAGAAAGAATTTCCCGCTCTCATAGAGTGCGAGGGCCATGTTCCTTGATACCAGTATCTCTGTGATGAATATGAGTACGAGAAGAAATATGAGTGATTTGCTTTTTCTCAGATATGATATTACCGGCAGTCGTACTGCCACCATCATCAAAAGGATTATCGCCAATGCAGAGAGGAAGAAAGGTATCTCGTTATCTGTGATCATGAATGAAAGGGCAATGAGAGCTATGAGCTTTGCCAGCGGATTCACAGCACTTAAAATCGTCCTCTCCTTCCTTTTTGTGAATATCATCTGAGCCATGTCAGATCCTCAAAACTGATAGATGATGGAACGTAGATATCGTTCCTTCTCAGTTCCTCGATGGAGACCCTGCTATCCCTGTCACTTACAACCTTCCCCTCTTTTAATATTATGGTCCTGTCCGTGTGTGCCAGAAGCTTTTCCGCCTCATGAGAGACCAGGATGACGGTCTTTCCCATCTCCTTGAGCTGTATGAGTGTTTTTATCACAAGGATGGTGGACGGGTAATCAAGTGAGGATAATGGCTCATCAAGAAGTATGATGTCAGGTCCCATGGCAAGGACGGCGGCTATTGCGACCTTTCTTTTCTCTCCTCCTGAGAGGATCCTTGGATTTTCTTCTGCAAGTTCTGTCAGGGCGAAAATGTTAAGATACCGCTCCGTTTCACTCTCTATCTCATGCCGTTCCTTTCCCTGGTTCTCTAATCCGAATGCGATATCCTCCCTGACGCTTTCTCCTACGATTTCAAGTGCTGCATCCTGGAATACGAGTGCGACCTTTCTCATTCGCTCTTTTCTTCCACACTCCCTGCCATCAATCAGGATAGTGCCACTGCTCTCCTTCTCAAGTCCTTTTATCAGTTTCAGGAGCATCGACTTTCCCGACCCGTTCAGGCCTGCGAT
>CALXYM010000014.1 GCA_944392965.1 uncultured Spirochaetaceae bacterium
CGGCCAACTACCGTGGACAATTCCTCTTAATGCTAATTAACTTAATGGCATTGGGCTTGTCCTGAAGGTCGTTGACTCGCCGATGACATTGAAATGGAAGGGATTGTATATGGTCGTCCTCTCCTCTTTGAGATCCCTCATGGTGAGATTCTGTCGCTTGATACAAGTGAGGCAGAGAAGGTGCCTGGAGTCATAAGAATCTATACAGCACATGATGTGAAAGGAATCAACGGCTTTGGTATGGCTGTTCCCGATTGGCCTGTATTCGTTAATAAGGAGATTAATTTCAGGGGAGATGTCATTGCTTTAGTCGTTGCTGAAAGTGCTGATATAGCATCGGAAGCTCTAGCATTGATAAAAGTGGAAATGAAACCACTTAAGCCGGTACAAGTGAAGGATGCGGTTGAAAAAGGAGACCTTATCCGGGAGATAAATTATAGTTATAAGGATGTGGATGTTGTGAAAAGAGAGCCGGATCTTATAGTCATTAGGAGGCACTTTGAAACATCCCTTGTTGAGCATGGCTATCTTGAACCCGAATGTGTCGTCGCATATCCAGATGATGATGGAATTGTAATCTGTACTCCGACACAAGCCCCTTTTGAGCATAGGAATCAGATGGCATCTGTTCTTAATCTCGATGTGTCTAAAGTACATTATATTGTTACTCCTTTAGGTGGAGGCTTCGGGGGAAAGGGGGATATGACGATACAGCCTATGGCGGCCATTGCCGCATTTGATCTTAAAAGACCTGTGAAGATTACGTTATCACGGCGGGAATCCCTTCTTATCAGTACGAAAAAACACCCATATTCTCTTGATTATGAAGTAGGCTTTACAGCCGATGGTCTTATCCGGTATGTGGATGCGGACATAATCTCTGATGGAGGTGCTTATTCTGCACTCAGCCCACATGTGATAGACCAGAGTTGTATATTTGCTGTCGGTCCGTACAGGATAGGAGCTGGCAGGGTAAGAGGGCGATCGGTAAGAACGAACAATCTTATTTCCAGTGCAATGAGGGGATTTGGTATAAATCAGGTATCATTTGCAATGGAAAGCATTCTTGATGAGGCTGCTGAAAAGCTAGGCATGGATCCTTTTGACATGAGGGAAAGGAATATATTCGTAAAAGGGGATGAGACATTCAGCGGGGAGCGTCTTTTCGATAGTGTTGCGGCACTTGAAAGCGTGAGAGTTTGTCGGACGAAACTTAGAGAATGCCTGCAAAAATATGAACACCGTTATCCAGATGGCGATAAGGTTCTTGGGTATGGAATGGCTTCCTGCTTTAAGAATGTCGGTGCGGGAAAAGGCCGTGTGGATAACGCAGGGGCAAGAATCAAAAAACTGAAAGATGACTCTTTTGTCCTTTATGTCTCTGGAGTGGACATGGGGCAGGGCTTTCGGACTGCGATGCGG
The DNA here is from genome assembly GCA_944392965.1 of uncultured Spirochaetaceae bacterium. GTDB lineage: Bacteria > Spirochaetota > Spirochaetia > Sphaerochaetales > Sphaerochaetaceae > Ornithospirochaeta. Next base: position 1,423 of record CALXYM010000014.1, read on the forward strand.
GCGATTGCTGCAGAGATTCTTGATCTTGATGCAGAGCAGATAGAGGTGGTCAATGGCGATACTACCCTTACGATGGTACATGGCAGTGCTGTTGGGGAAAGACAGACACTGGTTTCTGGTATGGCGGTAAAGGTCGCATCTGAGATGATGAGAGAGGAGCTTAGGAAAAGTGGAGATAAGCAAGAGGTGGAAGTCTCCTATTTCCATACCGCGCCCCGCACATTCAGCCTTGGAGATGAGGAGGGGAGGAAAGCTGTTCCTCCTGAGGAGTATAAGAATTATCCGGCATATGCATATGGAACTCAGGCTGCGATTGTTGAAGTCGATAGAGCTACGGGAGCTGTGAAGGTCTTAGATGTCATTGCGGTTAATGATACGGGAAAGGTCATAAATCCGATGATTCTTGAAGGTCAGATTGAAGGCAGTTGCTCAATGGGAATCGGATATGCCCTTTCTGAACATGTGAATATGGATTTCCTTGATTACGGGCATCTCGGAATTCCCCGTATTAACACAACACCTTTCTATCATATCGTGTTTATTGAGGACCCGGAACCTTCTGGACCCTTTGGAGCCAAGGGGATATCAGAGATAGGAACAATTCCAATGACTACGGCGATAACAAATGCGATTTACAATGCCACTGGCGTTAGAATATGTAAATTACCTTATGACCCGGATCAAATAAAAAAGGCGACAAATTGACCGAGTCTCACGTGAAATCCACTTACCGCTGCTATCTTCCGATCCTGACGGGGTTGGGCGGCACACGTAGCTTGGGATCTGTCGCCGTTCGGAGAGGGGGGGATTCGAACCCCCGGTAGCTTTTGACCACACACGACTTCCAATCGTGCACCTTAGACCACTCGGACACCTCTCCAAAGATGTTGCTATAACATTAGAAAATAAAAGGTTGCTTTTTGTCAACGGATAAAAGTGAATAATGATCCATTAAAAGGCATATTATCTCAACCATCATGGTATTCCCATCATTTTTTTCACTCTGTAAAAGTTCACTATGAGAGATTCTTCTCTTAATGAAGGTGCAGAAATTTTTCATTCTTTTTATCTTCTTTCCCATCCTGCTATGATAAACTACAGAAAAGAAGGAGCTTGAAATGTATTTTAAGACTGAAATTGTTACAGGAAAACAAAACTTGCTGGATCTTATCAAGAATACCGTGAAAGTTCCCGACTTTTCGAAAATCGGGGAAAACGTATTCGATGAAGATTATAATCTGGTTCCATACAAACCAGAGAATGTCGTAGTTCATAACATCGCTGTTATCCCTGGTGATACTTCGATTTCTCTTGGAGGATCAGGACACTACAGTACGATGTGGTATACAACTTCCCAGACTCTAAACGGCCATGCAATCGATAAGGATGCAACATATGTCGTTACCTTTGCTGTTTACGAGGAAGATGATCTCCTAGGTTCTCAGAAAATCAAGAATGAGATATCGGGCATGCATGAAACCCTAACAAGGTTTTACGGTTCATTTTCCAAAACACTAAGCCTATATGAAACTTTTCTACGTGTTTTTGATGCGCTGGAAAACCGCAACGAGAGGAAAATGGCAATTGCAGCAGATTGCATGATTGCCGATATACGGGCAATGCTCCAAGGTGATTTTGATAATTCCTATGCAACCGAAAATAATTGTAACCAAGCAATGGAAAGCAATGATGATTCTGAAGAAGATGATGAGTCTGATGAAGATGATGATTCTGATGAATAAAAGACAGCAAGAACAGGAGGATACGAAATGCTGCTGGATAAGGCTTTCATAAAACATCTCGTTGAGTACGAGCTCGTGCTCTGTCCCAAACTTGAAAACGGGGCTGTCGATATCGTAAAATTAGTTAGTTCGTTCGGTTATATTGTCACGAGTTCAGCACTTCCGGATGATGTAATCGCTACTCTCTCCATCAGCTCTGACGGGAAAAAGGTCATCACAGCCAACAGCAGTCTTCCTCTTCCCGTCCAACGCATAGGAATTGCAAATGAATATGAGCTGCCTTCAAGCGAGTATGAGGGGGCGAAAGCGGGGACTGTCGCCCATACCTTCAAAGGCCCTAATAAGCACTACCTATATGACGCATATTATCATGCCTGCTGTCTTCTGATGCCTGAAAAGGAACTGATAGAAGAGATCTCCAAAGCTTTTGTAACACTTCGCCAAAAAGGTATGGAAAAACTTAATCAGGAAGCTTTCGACATGTTGACGGATATGATCATGGATCGATTCATTGTTCCTCGAGGACCGGCTCTCGAGATGTTGACGGAGCAGTTGCAAGCGATTATAAAAGCATGAAAATATTGCCGTCGCTTTTTTCTGAAAAAGGTAGAAAAATACCGGGATGCAGATCCCGGTACTTCTCTTTTTGGCAGACATTTAAAAATATTTACAACAAGCTGTTTGCAAGTCCTTCCAGCTCATTAAGTGCTACGTCATCCGGTGCATCCTGACAGATGACGGTTCCTACGACATCGATTCCGTCCGTCTTGCACCTCTCTTCCCATGTGCGCATCCACTCTCCATCTCCCCATCCGTAAGAGCCGAAGAGTACGACCTTTTTCCCTTTCAGAGAGCCTTCTATGGATGTGAACATAGGCTCAAAAGTCTCCTCTTCGAGTACTTCCGCTCCCATCGCGGGACAACCGAAGGCGAATGCATCATAAGCTTCCACATCATCTGGGGAGAACGAATCGGATGTGATCTGGCTCACATCGGCCTTCCCATTTAAGGTCTCTGCAATCTTATTCGCCATTGCCTCGGTATTTCCCGTTCCTGAATAGTAGACGATTGCGATTTTCATTTATTTTCCTCCTTATGCTGTTATGCACAGCTGTAGAATGTTCTTTCCTTTCTCATAACAGGATGTGTAGATCCTCCTGCATTTCTCATATCGTCTGAAGAGGTCTCTTGCTTCCTCCTCATCTCCATATACCTTCCATAATCCTGATAGTTTGAAATTCTTTCCTTTGTTCTCTATGAATCCCTTCACGTCCTGCGCTGGATAGTTTAGAAAGAGTCCTATCTCATGAGGACAATCCTCTTCAAGGAACCTTTCTCTCAGTCTGACGAGGGCTTTATGAAGATCCTCTTCATATCCTAGTGTTAGCAGGACCTCTCTTGCATTCTCCTCTGCCAATGCTTTCCTCAGCATTTTAGGACGATATACTAAAAGAAGCGCCATACCTTTTTTGTTTCTCAAAGGAAAGAATCTGAGGCCTTTCTTCGCGAGGGGAACCATCAATTCCTCTGCCGGGGTACTGAGAGATTTCAGAGAAACCAGGCAAGCACATTTCAATCCTGCGAGAGTAGGGGATGCGTGTTCTGTCAGCAACCTAGAGAAGGTCATATTCTCTCCTTTGTTGTTAGATTAAGCTAACTTATAACAAAAGCCTTTTTCCTCACATAAATGAAAAAAGATGAGAGTTTCGTTTATTGTCTATAGTTAGCTATAACTAACAATAAAGGAAAGTATTATCTATTTCAACCCCTTTTTTCAAATTGTTGGTATTGTTTTGAGAAAAAAATAAGCACCTTCTCTTTCGGTGCTTATCAACGGAAAGAGAGGGATTCGAACCCTCGGTAACCAAAAAAGGCTACAACGGATTTCGAGTCCGTCTCCTTCGACCACTCGGACATCTTTCCTTCTTTTTCGAGACCAAGAGGATTCGAACCTCCGACCCTCAGTTCCGCAAACTGATGCTCTATCCAGCTGAGCTATGGTCTCATTTCGGAAAGGGGGGGATTCGAACCCCCGGACCCGTTACCAGGTCAACTCCTTAGCAGGGAGCCCGATTCGGCCGCTCTCGCACCTTTCCAAAATTCCTCGGAGAGAGAGGGATTCGAACCCCCGGTGAGTTTCCCCACAGCAGTTTTCAAGACTGCCACCATCGACCACTCGGACATCTCTCCAGTAAATCAGCTCTATCAATATAAGAAACAGAGTTTTGTTTGTCAATATGTTTTTGCTTTCTAAAAATACTTTTTCTTATAGCTAAAGAAGATATGAAAAGCTGTTAAGTCTTTATCAGCATAGAACTTTTCACATAGATAAGAAATTTTGCTTTTTTGATGAATTATTTTGTTCATTTCTTGAAGGTTTTAAAGTAAGCTTTAGTTATATAAAATTAGTCTATTAGAAAAGAAAATGAGGGTAGCGTGATGAAAAAGGCCAAGTACGTATTCTTTATTGTTTTATGTTTTCTATTTCTTTTTACGGGATGTCCTTCCTCTCCTGAAATGGAAAACAAAGAACCAATAGAAATGAATGAGAATGAGATAAAGGCGGTTGCAGATTATATTGAGGCATTCGCATATGGGGCTCAAAGTGAGTTTCTGAAAAACCTTTCTAATTCCTTAGGCGAGTCGAGTAATGGCTTGACAGCAGAATGTACTTCTTCTCCTGACACAATGGAAATATCCCTTGTTTTTACTTCTTATGACTATGATGGAGATGATGGAAATAGATTGGTATCAGGAGAGGTTACCTTATCCCTCTCTGGAAAATATGAAGAAGGGACAACTCTTAAATCCTCTTCTCCTACCGCTTCTTCTGATACTCTGCCGTATTTTAAAGCAACATCCTATACCGCTTCTTCTGATGCTCTGACACTGACAGGAGGAGAACAGAATGTGGTTTTGAAGCTTGAAGAGGTTTCCGGTGTGTTCTCAGATGATGCATATGAAGGGGAGGAAACGCCATTAGTATTTGAAATATCAGAAGGAAAGATATCAATAAGCCAAACATCCATATCTTCTACTGTTTTTAGAAATGCAGATAGTGGAAATATTACTGCAGAAGGACGTAATCCCCTTCCAGTTTCAAGCTTCATGCAGGTTGTGAATGAGAATGTACCAGCTAAGGAGATGGATCAGGAAATAATCTCTTTAATACAGGGGATTATCAAAACTGTGTTTGAGAGCATTAAGACATCTTATTCTGGTGATTTCAGTTCCAATGGTTATACGGGAACTTATAGCTTATCTGTCGGATATGGTAAGACATGGACTCTCCAATTAAATGCTAAGGATGATACGGAGAACCAATTATATTTTAGTGTTTCTTCATCTGCAGTAGAAGGAAATGAAGGTGATTTTTCCGCCTATTTCAATGAAAGATGTTACAGCACTCCTTATTCTTCTATTTTTGATGGAAGCATTACTATTCCTGAAATAGGATATAAGAAATTAGAGGATAGCGATGTCGCTCTGCTTAACGGGCTTCTCAAGGAGATCTTCTCAACATATGCATCTTCCATTTCCAATGGTACTTTCTCCTATGACGGAGGGGAATGCCTCTTTACTTATAACTGTATGGATTCCTTTTGGGATATTCACATAACGCAATATAAGAAGGATGGCGTAAGCTATGGAAATCTTTCAGTATCATCTTCAGAAGTTGGACAGAATAAATATACGACTGTCAATAAATCGGGTGATGGTTTTGATGAATATTATGAGGTTTCTGTAGATGAATTGCTCGCTGATACGGGTTATCCAGAGTTTTTCAATTGGAATATAACTGCTAGAGTCGCAAAAGACAGTCTTAACAATTGGGAAAAGGTCGATTTTGTCAGCTATGATTCCTCTTCAAACAAGATAACGATTAATGCCAGACTTGGAGAAATGAAGGAGGATACGGAAGGAAATAAGAGTATAGCACTTCTGATTGGAACTGGTGCGAATTATGAAGATATTCTGCTTAATGGCAATCACGTAGAAAAGGCGGATTTACCCGCAGAGGATGACAGTATTGCCGAAGATGATGAGTTTATCATTTATGTAAAGGATGCTGTTACGTATACCTTGTCATATAAAGATCCTTCAACTTCAATGCCTCTTATCATATCGTTGAATGATACCACCCCTATTACACCTCCTGAACCTTTTGATTGGGCTTTCTCAGTTCGTCTTGCAAAGGAAAACGGAGCGGCGAACGGTAATCTTGATTATGTGAAATCCATAGAGCTTACAGGAAATACAAATGCACCGTGTATTTCGATTAAAGCTTATGTGGATGCCATGGAGAGAAGTTCTCCTGATGGAGTAGAAGGTAAGTGGATTGCCCTTTTAATTGGAACAGGTGCAGATGATATAAGTAGACTTACCCTCATCGATGGAGGAGATTACATTAATTTAAGCGATGAGCATAAGGCAGAAAGGGATGGAATGGTAGCCTATGAGGATGGCTCTCCCGCAAAGGAGGATGAATTTGTCTATTATCTGAATCTTGAAGCTGAACCAGAACCTGGTCAAAGTCTGAATATAAGTCTTTTGAAAGATGATAGAGACATGGTGACGATAACTTTTGATATTGAGAATTTGGAAGTCGTCACGATTGAAGAGCCAAACTGGACTGATGTGAAGAGTGATTTGACTGATTTCATAAAGGCTTTGGCCTCTGTATATAGCAGTACGGATTTTGAGGAAAACGTTACTTATCTTAATTCAGCGGAAGTAAAAGCACTTCCTTCTTGGACTTATGAAGGTTCTGCGTACTATGATTTCGGTAAGCCTCTTATACCTGTTAATAGCGTTAAGATGCTTAACGACGAAGAGTTCTCTGCAGATACGACTTTTGAAATATATATCGGAGGAAACAGGGTATATAAGGATTTAGGATGGTATATTGATGAGGCCACAGACTCTCTGATGATTAACAAGGCCGCTCTTTACATAACGTTCTTATTCAACGATTATTTCGAGATAAACGGAGAGCGTCTGTCTTATGGAATGGACTCCTATAAGGATTTGGCCGTAGAGGATATAAGTTGGCATACTGATTTTAGCCTTTCTGAAGGTAATGCGATTTACAATAAAGATGATAAGAGAAGTGATGGCAGTTATGATATTGAAGTAGCTACAACAGATATTCCTCTCTTGTATCAGCATGAAAACAGGGAGGAAGGGGATATCATGTTCTCCTTTGTCTCTATAGAGGAAAATGGAAGCACCAGTAATGTAATCGTCATGAGAAGGGGTTCTTCTAGTGGTTTTGCTGTCTATCCATATGGATATGATGAGATGACCAGCAGTGAGCCTGAAGGTATTCTTACAGCTGTTGAGGACAGGATGATAAGAGAGGATGGAATAGTACTTTCTTCCAATGCCGAAGTTAAAGGCAACTTTAAACCTGTAATGAACGTTTCTTCCGTATATGTCCAGAGTGACAGGTATGATATAATCAAAAAGTACTTCATCTCTTTGGATTTTGTTAGCCTGATTAAAGCCATTAATGAAAGGACTGTAACATCAGGTAATGGTGGAACGCTTTCTGTCGAAGAGGGGTGGTATGGTTGGTATGAATTTAATCAAGCTACTGACCTTACCGTATATCTCTATGCAGATAATTGGGAATATCAGAATAATGATCAGTCACATACTCTAACAGGTGATTTTAGTGTTAAATTTACTGGTTATATGGATGAAACAGGTAATACATTCTCCTCTACAGCATGGATGATACAGAGCGATCAAAGGTCTACAAATGGTTCCCACGACCTTTCAATAGATGGTTCTGAGCACAATCTTAAAACGTTCAGTATGTGGGGTAATTTCTCTGAGCCTCTGGCTATCGGACTTATAACTAATAGTAGTGGAGAGTTGGATTGGAACAAGGAAATAAATATGGGTACTAGCTGCTCCTTTGTCTCTCCTTCTGTTTCAACTTTTATAGATGATAAATTTCTGACTAGGAATATGTTCCAGGAAATGATGAAGTAGGGAAGGAGATATTGTATTTGGGGCTACTTTCTGCCTTTTGTGTGGAAAGTAGCTTTTCTTTGTTTGCTACCCTCCCCCCTAATATGGTAGAATATGATCGTCCTTTGGGAGGAGATCATGCTGGCAAAAAGTATTAGTTATGCGGAAAAGCTCTTGGGTGATGATTACGATTACTCTGGATTTGAGATCGCAGCTAAGGTTTATGATGGACTTTATGTAGAGAATAACGATGCTGCAATGGAAAAGAAGTTCATAGATAAGTTCTATCGTGGTTTTATGGATCGTCCATCAGTGAAGAAATCCCTTCCAACAAAGACTGTATTTGATTATTCAACGGACTCCATTCTCTCAGCCCTTCTTCCTGAGATCGATGTGAATATGTTAAATCTCATCAGGTATGGTCATAAGATATCCATGGCGGCTGACAGCATAATAGGAATGATGCTTGACGAGTATATCCACATCAACCTGAGACCATATGGCTGGACATGCTGTTGGGGAAATGCTATGCAGGGTGTGGATGTATGCTCCTCTTCTGGGGACATGATTCATGTCAGAAATAAAAGTAACACAGAGGTGAGCAACAACGATAGGAACCGTACTCAGCAGAGTGTGAAGAAGTGGTTCAGGATCAATGCCTACACGGGTAAGACTAAATGGGATGATCTAAATCTTCTTGTCGGGAAGATCGATCTTTTCTCGGAGGATGGATTCAGGGATTTCGTCTATGACATCACCAGAAGGAATCCTTCCTGTCTTTATACGGGAGAAGAGGATGTTCTATCCCTTTCTTCTGCGATTTCCAATTGTAAAGGTCAAGCATAACCCATGATGTTCAAAATCCCTTTCTTTGGTAAAAAGGAGAAAAAAGAGAAGAAGGAGGAGAAGCCTGTATATGTTTTCGAGGACAGCCTCAGTTCAAATGCTCTGGCAAATAGGGCTTATGAAGCTGTAAGCAGGCTTTCAGAGATTGGTCCCCGTCTTGCTGCAACAAAGAATGCGAGGATGGCTGCGAATAATATCGCATCCCGCCTTGAGTCTTTTGCCGATGACGTCGAGATTCTTCCTTTCCTGGCAGATAGGAGCAGGGCATATCTTTGGACCAGGATACTTGCATTCCTGCTTTCCATTTCCTCCATCTTCCTTCTCTTTGGACTGCCGTATATCTCTTTAATCTTGAATGCTCTTTCCTTTCTTCTCATATACTTTGAGGCGATAGAGGCCCGTGGCCTTTTCTCTCGGTTTTTCAAGAAGGAGGAAGGGGAGAATGTCAAAGCGAGCATAAGGCCGGAGCTTGAGGAGGAGAGTGTGGTAATCCTCAGCGCCCATCATGATTCGGCGTTCCTGTATAACAGGAAGGATGCCGTGAAGGATATCTATGTTCCTCTTTTCTCACTGTGCTATCTGACGGTGTTATCCCTCTTCCTCATTCTTCATGAGGCCCTTTCTGGGACACTGTTTTCCTTTAATCTGCCTTCCCTTTTTCCTTTCATCTTCATTGCATTCGGCATCGTCCTCTCCGTTTTCTCTTTTAGGCTGTTTTCCCTTTTTTCCACATCTGGAAGTCCCGGAGTTGGTGATAACCTTTCTGGAGTAGGGGTACTTATCGCGCTGTCAGAATATTTTTCGAAGCGGAAGCTTAAGAGGACGAGGATAGAGATTGTCTCATTTGATGCGGAGGAGGCTGGATGCCAGGGATCAAGGGATTATTATGGCATGACTACATATCCTGAGAATACCATAAACATAAATATCGATGGTTTGTATAATGCCGAAGAACTTTCAATATTGACCCGTGACGGTAATGGACTGGTAGGCCTTGATGAACCGCTTGCCATGGAACTCTCTGCTCTGGCTAAGAGTATGGGATACAAGTTCAGGGTAGGCAAGCTCTCCTTCTTTGCCGGGGCAACCGATTCTTCCAGCGCTTCCTTGGCAGGAGTACGTTCTGTCTGCATAACCGGAATGGCTCCTGGATTTGATACCGCTGCACATACTTCGAAAGATACAATCGATAAAGTGGAGAAGAAGAGTCTTGAAGCTGTCATTTCCCTCATAATCAAATACATAGAGTCGAAGGACAAGTCCCCATTGGATGAAAAAGAGGGGGAGAGGAACCTTTTTGATGGGAGAAAGTATAAGCTCAGTCCCAGGGAGTGAACTTTTCTTTCCCTCGCCGATCAATCGGTAGATATGGTATTTTTGAAGGAACAGGTCTGTTAAGGTGATTATGATGACTTCCGCTTTAATGCTTTTCAGAATCTTTGCTGTGATATTGACCCATGCTGTCACACTCTATCTGATGTCTGAACCGAAACTGCTCAGGCCTAAGCATATTCTTGTCTGGACGATAGCCCTTGTCGTGACGCTCTTACTTGGGATTGTTTTCACCTTCACCATCGGATGGACTCCTATTTTCCTCTTTTCCTATTATCTTATTACACTAGCCTATTGTGTTATCGCTTTCTTCCTCACTTCCCGAGGGCCTGTATTGAAGAACCTATTCCTCATAATGATCTATTTTGCATACTTCATGTTCTCCGTCAGCCTTTCCCAGTACATCTCAATAATCTTTTTCGATTCCAACCAGTTTGCGATGGCCCTCATAAGACTGATGATATCCCTTTTGTACATAATCCTTCTGAAGCTGAAACTCCGCAGGATCTTCATTGGAGCGACAAGCGGTATAGATAAGGGATGGGGGATAATGGCGTTCTTCAGTTCCATTGCATTCTTCACGACGTCCCTGCTCTCTCTTTCATCTGTTTTCATGTTTGAAGAGAGGGAAAGGATGTTCGCATGGCTTCTTGTCCTCTTTGTCCTGATAACAGCCGCTTTCGCAGTGGAATTCCAGATGGTGAAGCTCCTTAATGAACGTAACAGGATACGTCAGATTGAGGCTTTCCAGAATCTTCTGGAGAGCGAACTTGAAGCGGAGAAGGCGTTTGTCGAGAATGCCCGGATCTACCGTCATGATATGAGGCATCATAATCTCGTTCTTCTGGAATATCTGGAACATGATGATGTCGAAGGGGCGAAGGATTATATCAGGGAGTATGATATATCTCTTTCTCAGATAAGGCCTATGGACTGGTGTGAGAATAAGGTTGTCAATGCTCTCCTTAGGATAAATGCGAGGAGGGCTTTCTCCTATGGGATATCATTTGGAGGGGAAGTCCGTATTCCGGAAGAGATATCCCTTTCTGGTCCAGAGTTGGTTGCTCTTTTCGGTAATATTCTGGAAAACGCCATTGAATCGTCCATGGGATGCATGGAGGCTTTCATATTCCTGAAAGTCAGCACGGATGAGAAAAGGATCCTGATTGATCTGCGTAACAGCATTTTAAAGCCCGTCATCTTCGATGGAGAATTCCCTATAAGCAGTAAACGTGGCGGAGGAACGGGACTTAAGAGCGTAAAGGAGGTTATTTCTCGTCATAATGGCATGATGAAGTTAAGTCAGGAAGATGGTGTTTTCCTTACCAGGATAATCATTCCTCTCTCATCTAAGATTCGTTGATGACGTTGATATAGGGATCCGTCTCTCTTACCTCTTTCAAGAAATCATCCATCTTATCCTTATCTATCGTAAAGGATATCTTGATATCCGTAGAAAAATCCTCGTTATCGACTTTGACGGAGAACTTATCGAAAAGGCGTTTGAGAAGGGTATAGTACTCATATGTGAAATTCAGAACCATTCTCTCTTTCTCCTTAAGTTCTTCTGTCCTTACCTTTTCCAATACGCTTTTAACCGCATCCCCATAAGCCTTTACAAGTCCTCCTGTTCCAAGGAGCGTTCCTCCGAAATAGCGCACGATGCATACTGTTATGTTCGTTATTCCTGAACCTTTGAGAACTTCAAGAGCAGGGCGGCCTGCGGTGTTCTTCGGTTCCTTGTCATCTGATGATGAATAAAGTGTGCCGCTTTTTCCGATTACCGCAGCATGCACTACGTGATTCGCCTTTGGATGTTCGTCTCTGACGGATTTTACGATATCTTTTACCTCTTCAAGGCTGCCGGCATATCGGGCGATGGCGATGAATCTCGATTTCTTTACGATGATTTCACTCTCAGCGTTTTCAAGAAGAACCTTTATCATCTGCACCTTCCTTCCTATGAATGATGGCATACAGTATTCCAGATACAAGAGATAGGATTATGCCAAGTCCTATCATGAAAGAGCCGCGGTCAAAACTTATTAGGGCAAGAAGATCTTTCAGCTCCATTTTTGCCGTCAGGTACGAAAGCCCTAGTAAGACGGCGATGATCAATGGTGTTGCGATTATCTCCTTCTCTCCATGTTTTCTTATCCTGAGGACTGCAATGAGGGAAAGAAGTAGGGCAAGAAGCACCATTATGATGGAGAATACAAGACCTGATGAGCCATATTTGAAACTTAGCTCCGTAATCTCAGGACCAGAGAAGCCACATGCGACGGGTTGAAAGAATCCGAATATGACGAGCAGGAGAGTAAGACGGGCTGTTATCCTGAGGATTCTGCTTTTTCTCATTTTTATCGTCCCTTCCAATCATGAGAGAATATGTTGTCGTTTTTATTGTAGCCTGAAAGAGCTTCAGCTTTTTCCATTATCGCAAGATAATCTTCTTTTTCCAATACATCCTCCTCCAGCTGTTCTATATGCTCCTTTTTTCCTGCTCCTGTTATTACCCTGTAGGGGTTATCGGAAAGGGCAAAGGAGAAGAGTATCTGTTTTACGCTTTTTCCTTTCTTTTGCGCAATCTCCCTCACTGTGTTCTTAAGGGCTATGAAATGAGGATATGCCTCCTTGCCATAATAGAAGAGGTTTCTCCTCTCATCCTGAGGACTATCATCATGAAGGAGAGAACCGAAAGAGTATATCCCATATTTAAGATTCCGGCAGTCCTTCTCAGGAGGGGTGATGTAGGTGGGAGCGGAGAAATACTCATTGTAGCGGATATCAAAATCCTTTTTTATCTTCTCAAAAAGATAATGGGGGAAATTACTTAATCCAAGAGAGAGGAATTTTCCCTCTTCGACCAGGTTTTCAGCATCCCTTAATGCTGCATATACCTCTTCCTCTTCTCGTGGCCAATGCATGATAACAGCCTCAACTCCTTCCGTCTTGAGTGCCCTGAGGGAGGCCTCGGCTTTTCTTCTCAGAGTCTTATAAGGCATTATCTTCTCGAAGATCTCGACGCTTTCTGTTCTTATTCCGATCTCCTTTAATGCCGAGTATAGTATGCTGTCCGTATTATATGAGAAAGCGCTGTCGAAGGAACGGATTCCCTTTTTATATGCGGTTTTTATGATATCTTTTGCCTCTCGGGGGCTTATTTTATTATGAAAGCCCCCGGCGTTGCCGAAGGCCCATAATCCCAGGGTGATCTTACTCATCCTTTCAGAGGTATTCCTTATCCTCAAGATCAAGCTTGTAGTCTAACATGTTGTTATCATTGTCGAAGATGAAATACCCATCGACACTCTTACCTTCAAGCATTTTCCCAAGCCATAACCTGTCATCTTTCCACATTCTTGAGTAATCGAGAGTATCAAGATCATACCATCCTGGTCTTGCCTCATCACACTCCTTGAGTTCTCCTGAGAAGCTCTCCGTGTAGAAGATGTAGCCTATCATTGAAGTGCCTTCCTTGAACTGGAAGCGGAGGATTCCCCTGTTTTCAAGATCTGTAACATCAAGGCCTGTCTCCTCCTTTGTCTCCCTGATGGCGGCTTCCACACTTGTCTCCTCAAGTTCAATGTGTCCTCCAGGTCCGTTGAGATATCCGGTTCCCATGCCTCTTTTCTTCTCAATCAGCAGAATCTTGTTGTTGACCTTGTCAACGACGTAGCAGAGGGTACATCTTTCCTCGGCCTCCCAGAGATCCCAGTCGATCTCCTCGACCTTTTCCGCATGGCTCATTTCAACTCTCTTCTGATCCTCTGTTTTCGGCTTCTTCTCCTCGGCTTTCTTCTTTTCATCAGGATGCTTCTCATAGAAGCAGTCCATACAGAGGTTCTCATCTATTCCTAGCCATTCATCGAACTTCAGCTTCTTTCCACAGTTCTGACATTTTCTTTTGAAAGGAAAACATGTCTTTCTGAATATCACGAACAATATGATTCCGATTAAGAGTGCGATCCACTCTGTCCATACGGGAAGGCCTGTCGTTCCTGTAAGTATCACGAGGATGTAGATTGTCAGGTAGAGGCATCCTATTACGAGGACGGCCTTTTTTTTCTTACTTCCATAAGAGTATTTCCTCTGCTGCATGTTTATCAGCAGGACAAGGAGCATTACCCATGTAAACGATTCATTAAAAAAACGTAGTAGCATGATAGTAGATTATTAATAAAGTCACTTATAATCAATCAAAAATGATAGAGTTGGATGTTTTCTCTCTTTAGAGGGATTCTCGTTTGATCAGGGATTTTCTGAAGGGCATTCATTCTTATTGTCACCTTCAACTATACTAGGCTATTATAAAAAGACGGAGGAGATGATATGGATTTAGCGAAATACATAGATCATACGGTACTTGCCGCAGATGCAACGAAGGATAAGATAGAGAAACTCTGTCAGGAGGCACGCGGTGCAGGATTTGCTTCAGTCTGCGTGAACAGCTGTTGGGTACGTTATGCGAAAGAGCTATTGAGAGGAAGCGGTGTGAATGTATGTACTGTTGTCGGATTCCCCCTCGGTGCGATGTCTTCCAGGGCAAAAGCCGCGGAGACTGCCATTGCGATTGAAGATGGTGCTGATGAGATTGACATGGTGATAAACGTCGGATATCTCAAAAGCGGGATGTATGCAGAATGTCTTGATGATATAAAAGAGGTCAGAAAAGCCTCAGAAGGAAAAGTCTTGAAGGTTATAATCGAAACATGTCTTTTAACGGATGAGGAAAAGGTCAAGGCATGTGAGCTCTCTGCTCAGGCGAAAGCCGATTTCGTAAAGACGAGTACGGGATTCTCAAAGGGGGGTGCTACGAAGGAGGATGTCGCTCTCATGAGACGGAGTATCCCTTCCAATATGAAGGTCAAGGCTTCGGGGGGGATAAGAAGCTACGAAAGCGCTATGGAGATGATAAGTGCAGGAGCTGAGAGGCTTGGATGTAGCAGTGGTATGGCGATAATCAATGGGGAAAAGAGCAATGCCTCATATTGAGAAGAAGATGGAAGGTGAGGACTTTTTAAAAAGTCTCGGATTTCCTACTGTTACCATTCATGATACTTTCACCCATTTTGATTTCTTAAGCCCTGGACGCAGGGTTCTTCTGATCGGGCCGATGGGATCGGGTAAGACCGAGTTCGCAGCCCGCGTGTGGCGGGATGCGGCCATTGCCCAGAAGAAGAGCGACAAGGTAAAAGCCATGACCAGTACGGGATCTCTGGATCGAAGAAAGGTGTTCTTCATCAGAAGCGAAATAGATTCTGCTCGTTTTGAGGACTACCCGGATGATGCTCTCTGTTACAGGAGCGGGTATGTCAGATGTGGAGAGAACATCGCCAAGATCCGGGACTCTTTCGGTCTGGAAGAGGTTCTGAAGGACAATCCTGAAGTTGGAACATACATCATAGATGAGGCTTCGTTCTTCGATGAGCGTCTTGCATATGTGGTTCGCAACTATTCCCTTGAGAGGGGGTGTATGTTCATATTCCCGACTTTGATTCTCAATTTCAGGAGGGATATCTTCAATTCCACTGCCCGACTGATGCTCGATATCGCAACTGATGTAATACCTCTTACCGCGTACTGTGAGCATCCTGACTGCATGGATTCCGCTTTCTATACCTATAGGTATTATCAGGTGGGAGGGAAGGAGTGTCCCGCTCTTTATTTCGATCCTCTCATCGTTGTAGGAGGGGACAGGTTGAAAGACGGTTCTCTTGAGCCCAATTATGCATCACGCTGTGACCGGCATCACTTCCTTCCTGCAAAGGAGTATACGTTCTTTACCTTAAAGCCTCTTGGAGAGGAGGCTGGCAAGGGGAATATTGAACCGCTTTACAGGGAGATCAGAGCCCTAAATGAAGATAAGGAGCACAGTGAGCTTTACAGGAGTCTCATGCTGCGCTATGGCAATGATCCTGACGGGGAGATCTATACCAATTCGATAGTTCCTAATCATATTGCGGAAAAGGCGCTCTGCTATCTCTTCTCTGAGCAGAACCTGATCGGGGAGACTTTACTTTTGAAGATGGCCCGTGATCTTGAACTTGATACGACTTATATGAGCAAGACCTTGTCGGATAACAGGCATCCTGTTTCTTTTGAACAAGGCGCGTTGCTTTGAATAAGAGCGATTATAAGATTGAGTTTTCATATTCCCTACCATATAATCTTGACTTATGGAAAGGATTACGGCGGTTGTTCTCGATGATGAGAAGCACATTGTCAATCTCATAAAGGTTCTTGTCCCTTGGGATTCTGTCGGTATAGAACTCGCAGGGGAGGCCTATAATGGAATTGATGGGTTTTCTCTTATAGAAAAGGTCCATCCTGATATCGTCATAACCGACATAATGATGCCGGGAAAGGGTGGACTGGATCTCATCCGGGATGTTCATAGCCGTTTCCCAGATACTGAATTTGTGATCATCTCCGGCTACAGGGAGTTTGATTATGCGCAGACTGCGATACGCTCGGGGGTGGAGAACTATCTTTTAAAGCCGATTGATAAGGAAGAGCTCGTCGCATCCCTGACGAAACTGCGATCATCCATTCTTACAAAAAGAGATGTCCTTAAAAGATTGAAGGAAAGCGAGGAAGAAAGGAGGATCCGGGAGCTTTCTACTTTTATTCACAAGGATGAGGGTCCTCTTAACAGGAGCATAATACTCATCAAGATCGACAGCACAAGCCTATATCTTTCACAGGAGGAGTATCGGGTTATCCATGATAAGACGAGATCTCTTGTCATGAAAACAGGATATGCCGATGCTCTTTATGCGGAGAATGACATCATCACGATATTATTATCTGAGGATATTCCAGCTATGGAGGCCGCAGATAACATAAACTATTCATTGAACGAGCTCAGGACTCTCTTCTCCCGATTCTTCTTTTCTTTTTTCCTTGCCATTAAGGAGGAGGGGAAAACCATCTTCTCTCTTTATCAGGATCTAAAAGAGATGCTCATATTGCGTTTTACGGAAAAGGGGATTATCCAGCGTCGTCCTTTCATAAGCGGAAAGATAGATGACAAGGTTATGGATGCATGGGCTTCCAATGTAGACAGGATGCTTGACTCCCTGGATAACTCCGTCATCGCTGAAGCCCTAGACTCTTTTGAGAAGAATGTTGATAAGGAATTCGCTCTTTTCAAATCGCTGGAAAAGGCGGGATGGATTCTTGGATTAAAAGCATTGAACCGTGTAGCAGGAGGTGATTCCTGGTACAGGGAGAAGCTCATGCCATCCCTCTCCATAGCTCCCGATGTGGAAAGTCTTCTAATGCGCTTCAGACTGATATGCATGTCTTTCCTGATAGGTATTGCCAAGGAGAAGAGAACAGCTGAAAGTCGTCCCATCCGAGAGGCGATCAGGTATATTGATTCACATTTCAGCGATTCTGATTTCTCTTTGGAGACTGTCAGTTCTGTAGTTGGGCTGAGTGCTTCATATTTCAGTCAGCTGTTCAGAAAGGAGACGGGAAAGGGTTTTCAGGAGTTTCTTCTGGATGTAAGGGTGCAGAAGGCGAAGGAGCTTTTACGGGATACTAAGAAAACTATCTATACGGTTGCTCAGAGCGTGGGGTATTCCGATGCGAAACATTTTTCTAAGATCTTTTATAAGAAGACGGGAGTAAAGCCCAATGAGTTCAGACGGTTATATGGATAGGCGTGTCACCTTACGGCTATTATGGCTGATTCTTGTCATCTTCCTCTGCACTCTGCTCACCACATCCTCCATTGTTCTCATAATCAACGGATCTGTATTCTGGGGATGTGTTTTCCTTCTCTCTTTACTCATTTGCATTTCTTCAACTATTGTGATCATGCTCCTTTCTATCCGCAAGGATAAGCTGATGGAGAAGGCAAGATGCGAACACTGGAAGGAACCGATAGACCGGATACCTCTTTTTTATAGCCGGCAGGAGGAGATCTTTCTTTCTCAATTTGCAAGTGAGGGCCTAGGCCGAAATCTTTGGGAGGAAAACAGGAGGCAGGCGCAGTACAAGGCATTGCAGAACCAGATAAATCCTCATTTCTTATATAACACTCTTGAAGCGATAAGATCGGAGGCCCTTGTTGGGGGGCTTGTAGAGGTTGCCGAGATGTCTGAATCCCTTGCGAAATTCTTTCGCTATACGATATCGAATATGGAGGATTTCGTAAGCATCGCGGATGAGATCAGAAATGTCAGGGATTACATAAGAATACAGCAATACAGGTTTGGAGACAGGATCAGGCTGGAACTGCCGATTCTTGAGGATGAGGAGGCTCTTAAGACGGAGATTCCAAAGCTCATACTTCAACCGATAGTCGAGAATGCGATAATCCATGGTCTTGAAGAAAAGGTCGAGGGTGGAAGAATAACGATATCCTCAGAGGTTTTTGATGATGTGATAGAGATAAGCGTGAAAGATGACGGGGTAGGCATCGATTCCAAGACTCTGATATCCATAAATAAAAACCTCTCCCTTTTCTCTTCAGAGAAGGAAGGCAGGCATGGAGGAATCGCGATATACAACGTGAATAACCGTCTCCATCTTCTTTTCGGGGGAGACTCCGGACTTGCCTATTACAGCATCAAAGGGAGGGGAACGACAGCGGTCATCCGGATTCCAAGGAGGAGAACATGAATGAACTTCTCTCTGCCTTTCATATTTCCTCCTCAAAAAATGGGAAGCAGCTGCTTGAGGACATAACCTTCACCTTGCATAAAGGTGAGATAATGGGCTTCATTCCCCTTGATAATCAGGGCTTTGACGAGTTTTTCCACCTTCTTGATACGGGAAACGGCATAGAGAGGGGTAAACTTACATTCTATTCACAGAGAAAGGGTTTTAAGAATTCCAACATCGCATTTATTGGCAAAAGGCCACGTCTTATTCCCGCACTCAGCCTTGAGGAGAATTTTTATGTAATCAGGAGGAATGCTCCCTACCTTGTCAGGAAGAAGCAGATGAGGATGGCATTGAGTGCCATAAGAGCTGAGTATGGAATAGATGCAGAGTGTGGGAAAGTCGCATCATCAATAGATGAAAAAACGCGATGCAAGGTGGAGATGATCAAGGCGGTGGAACTTGGTTATCCTCTGGTTGTACTGTT
This sequence comes from uncultured Spirochaetaceae bacterium, assembly GCA_944392965.1. Taxonomy (GTDB): domain Bacteria; phylum Spirochaetota; class Spirochaetia; order Sphaerochaetales; family Sphaerochaetaceae; genus Ornithospirochaeta. The sequence goes on from CALXYM010000014.1 coordinate 20,425, forward strand.
TGATCTCGCATCATTCCTTGGCCCGAAGGATGCCAGGGAGATTCAGAGTCTGATGAAGAGGCTCTCTTCTGAGAGGGCAACGACGTTCATATATGTCTCCCGCCATCATGAGGAGCTTGTCGGGTTCTGCGACCGTATCATGATGATGAGCAACGGATCAATAATCTACATAGGGTCCCCGGATGAATATGATGATCGGCTCATAAACGCGGTCTCAGGCAGGTTTCTCGGAACCTATCAGAGACTCAGGAAAGAGCATCATAAAGAGGAAGGGAAGGCAATAGGTTCTGTGGCAATAGGAAAAAACGTCATCCCTCTCATGGAGGGAAGCTGTTCTGTAATTCTTGATTTCGACAATCATGCACCGAAAGATGCCTATGACAGCCTTTGTGGAAAATCCTCTCCCGTTTCCTTCTTCATAAAGGAGAAGAGATGTACCCTCTCTGACCGGAGAATCTCGTTCATCCCTTCAAATCCACTTCTTTCCCTGTGTCCTGAGATGAGCTATTTTGACAACCTCTGTCTCAGGGCCTCTGAGAAGATTCCATTTTTCTGGCAGAGAAAGGGGAGGTTCTTAAAAAACATAAGGATGGAATACGGCAATCCTGATGTTCTGGACGAGGCCAATCTTTACAACCTTTCTGAGGATGAACTGTATGAACTCGTCTATAGAAGAGTAGGAATGGAGACGCCTGATGTCGTTGTGATAATCCAGCCGTTTCTCGGGCTTGATCTTGAGGGAAGGGAAAACATCGTGAGACATATCAATACCCTGATGCGAAAGAAGATAGCCGTGGTCATATTCGCAATTTCCCTTTCTGATACTCTGAAGGTAGCAGATAGGCTTTATGTCTTTCAGAATGGAAACATGCTCCTCTCCGCTCTTCCTGATGAGTTTTCCTCCATTCAGGAAGTCCTCCCTCTTATCAGGTAAAAAAATCACACTTTTTCTTAAATCTTTCACACTATCGGGAGTGGAAAACCAGATCCTATACTTTAAAAAAAGGAGTTCAGAATGGAAGAAAAGGAAAGACCCGTTGTCGAGATGGAGCACATCACGAAGATATTTCCGGGAGTTGTTGCCCTTGATGACGTCTCCTTTGAACTTAGGAAAGGGGAGGTCATGGCGCTTTTAGGCGAGAACGGCGCAGGAAAGTCCACACTGGTGAAAATCCTCTCTGGGGTTTATACGAAAGATGAGGGAACGATAAAGATCGATGGTGTCGATGTCGGGGACGTCACACCGCAGAGTGCCAGAAAGCATGGTATCGCAATAATCCATCAGGAACTTAACATGTGTCGGCATCTGTCGGTTGCTGAGAACATCTTCCTTGGCAGGGAGTTGTCCAAACACGGTATTCTCTCCTCTAAGGAAATGGAAAAAGAGGCAGAACGCATACTCTCTTCCCTTAAGATAGATATATCTCCATCAACGATTGTAGGGGATCTTCCTGTTTCCAAGCAGCAGATGGTCGAGATTGCAAAAGCCCTTTCTACGAATGCACGGATTCTTATAATGGATGAACCGACATCGGCTCTTTCTGATAAGGAGATAAATGAGCTATTCAGGATAATAAGGGATTTAAAGGAGCATGGGCACTCGATAATCTATATATCTCATAGGTTGGAGGAGCTTAAACATATAGTTGATCGAGTGACGATAATGCGAGATGGGCATTTTATTACCCGTGCAGATTTCTCTTCCCTTTCAATGGATCAGATAATCTCTTACATGGTAGGCAGGGAGATAAAGGAGAAGTTCCCCCATGTTGAGACCCCTGTTGGAGAGACTGTTTTCTCCGTGAAGAATCTCAATGCTGGAAAGATGGTCAGAAATGTCTCTTTTGATGTGAGAAAGGGAGAGATTCTTGGAATCGCAGGTCTGATGGGAGCAGGAAGAACAGAGACGACACGGGCTATATTCGGAGTTGATCCGAAAGAGGGTGGAAACATCCATCTTGATGGAAAGGAGATTGTCATACGACGTCCTAAGGATGCTATTAAAGCTGGCGTCGTCCTCGTTCCGGAAGATAGGAAGAAGGATGGGCTTTGTACAAAACTCTCAATACGGGAGAACATAGCTCTTCCTAATCTTGACATGCTCTCAGATAAGGCCAGTGTGATACACTCCAGGAAGGAGCACAAAATGGTAGGCGATGCCATATCATCCCTTTCCGTGAAGCTCTCAAGTGCGGAAGCTAATGCCGCATCCCTTTCGGGGGGTAACCAGCAGAAGATAGTGGTCGGAAAGTGGCTTGCGAGACGGAGCCGTGTCGTTATCTTTGATGAACCGACACGGGGTATAGACGTAGCTGCGAAAGTCGAGATCTATAACCTCATGAACAGGCTGAAGGAGAACGGCATAGCCGTAGTTTTCGTCTCTTCTGAACTGCCTGAGATTCTTGGAATGGCAGACAGGATCGCTGTCATGTGTGATGGAGAGATAAAAGGTTTTCTCCAGAGAGGAGAGGCGACTCAGGAGAAGATAATGGCACTTGCAACGCAGTTCGAAAAGAAAATAGTAGAGGTGGAACTATGAATGGGAATGTGAAGAATAATCCTTTAAAGAAAGTTTTACAGATAAGGGGAATGGGGCAGGTTCTTACCGTCACTGTCGGTTTGATAATCCTTTGTATCGTGTTCGGTATTATAAACCCGACCTTCTTCTCTTTCAGGAATATAAATAATCTGCTAAGACAGATTGCACCGATTCTCCTGATAGGAATTGGACAGAGCTATGTCCTCATAACTGGAAACATCGATCTTTCCATTGGATCCGTCGTTGGTATGTCCACCATGATAAGTGCAACTCTCATGACGCATGGAATGAATCCGTGGCTATCCGTTATCATAACGCTCATATGCTGTATTGCAGTAGGGCTTGCCAATGGTCTGCTTGTGGCAGGTTGTAAGCTGCCTCCTTTTATCGCGACTCTTGGAACGATGACGATTGCAAGAGGAATAGCACAGATTGCTAATGGAAACTACAATACGGACAGTATCGGAGCGGCAGCGGAAGGTTTCAGGAACTTCTTCTATTATGGACGTTTCCTAGGCATATTCTCCACTGTATGGATCGCCATAGTACTCTGGGTGATATTCAATTTCATCCTTTCCAGAACACGTACCGGTCGTCATATCTATGCGGTCGGATCGAATCCTGATGCAGCAAAGCTCTCAGGAGTGAGCATACTTGGAACCACGACGAAGGTCTATGTTGTTGCTTCCATCTGTTCCTGTATCGTCGGTCTTACACAGTGTGCTTCTGCCGGAATGGGTGCTATGGATGCAGGGAACAGCTATGAACTCTATGCAGTGGCCGCGTCCGTAATCGGAGGAGTGTCAACACTTGGCGGGCAGGGTATTCTTCTTGGAACCGTAATCGGTGCTGCAATATGGGGAGTTCTTCAGAATGGATTGCAGTTCGCGGGAGCTCCTGTTGCAATCAGGAATATCGTAATTGGTGTCATCGTAGTTCTTTCTGTTCTTCTTGATGTCGTCGTAAGAGGTGGAAAGAAGATAAAGATACAAAAAAATAAATGATTCATAGGAAAAGGAGGAAAACTATGAAAAAGGTTTTATTGGTTGCTCTCACTCTCGTCCTCGTTCTCACACCTGTGATGGCAAGGGATTGGAACATCCAGTTGATTACGATGGATCAGATGGATCAGCACTGGGCTAACGTTAATAAGGGCGCAGAACAGGCTGTAGCAGAGCTTGGCAATGTTAATTACAGATGGAATGCCCCTTCGGTAAAGGATGATGCTCAGCAGATTGAGTGTATCAACAACGCGATTGCACAGGGAGCGGATGCAATACTTCTTGCTGCTAATGGTCCGGATGCTGTTACGGCAACACTCAGAGAAGCACAGAGCTATGGAATAAAGATCATATATATCGATTCTCCGGCAAACTTCCCTGCAGAGGCTACATTCGCAACTAATAACGAGGCTGCGGGAACGACTGCAGGCAATGAGCTTATCGCAGCTTTGAATGCAAAGGGAATCACATCTGGAACAATCGGTATCGTCAGCGTGAACACGGCTACACAGTCCACCGTTGACCGTGAAGCAGGATTCAGGAAGGCTTTCGAAGGAACCGATTTCACGATTCTCGAGACTCAGTATTGTGATGGTGATGCTTCCCGTTCAAAGGATGCTGCGGCTAATTTCATCACGCAGGGCGTAGTCGGTCTGTTTGGAGCCAACGAGGGATCTACGGTTGGAGTAGGTAATGCGATTCATGAAAGCGGTACTGACGTCTTAGGCGTAGGATTCGACAAGTCCGACATGATTCTTCAGCTCATCAGAGATGGATATCTCCTCTGCACGATGGCACAGAATCCGGATGTTATGGGTTATGAGGGAATGAAGGCTGCTGTCACGGTTCTTGAGGGAGGAACTCTCGCAGAGACCAATGTTGACACAGGCGTATCCGTACTGACCAAAGACACAATCTGATTGATTGTATTTGACAAAAAAGATGCCCCGGACTGGAAATCCGGGGTTTTCTTTTATCATTTAGAGAAGAAATGGCGTTCAACTTCTGCACAGATATGATGATATATCGGGAGATGATATTCTTGAACCCTGTATGTTTCCGTAGACGGAGGCATCAATGTGATATCTGCGATATTCCTGATTTTCCCTCCGCTTCTACCTGTCATGGCTATGACTTTTATCCCTTTCGCTTTCGCCATCATTGCTGCATAGAGTACGTTTTTTGAATTTCCCGACGTTGTTAAGGCGATCAGCACATCCCCATTCTTTCCCAGAGCATTGACCCCCTGAGCAAACACGGTTTCAGGATTCCTGTCATTGCTGAAAGCCGTTGAGAGAGAAGTGAGGGAGATTAGTGGAATTGCGGGAAGCCCCATCTCCAAGGTATCGGCAATGCTTTCTTCCATTCCAAGTTCGACAAGACTTCTTTTGAGTTCTTTTCCTATCGGGCGAGGAATGGTAAAGCTCTTAAGGAGTTCTCCTGAGATGTGCTCAGCATCCGCTGCGCTTCCTCCGTTGCCACATATGAGGAGCTTATTGCCTTTTTCATAGCATTTGATGATTATTTTTACTGCCTCATCGATATCTGAGGCTATTGTCAGTAATTCCGGATATGCTTCATAGATTGCCATTGTATCCCTCCTCTGCGATGCTTAATGCCGCGATATCCCCGATATTCTCCCCATTTTGTGCAGGAAAAACGGGACAGATGTTCCGCTTCAGTGTTTCCTTCTCTATTACCTTCTCCATCTCCGGCCTGAGAAGTTTTTCCGCCCTTACAAAGAGGCTTCCGAGTATTATTGCATCAGGATTTATCATGTCCATTATGATGGAGAGTGAGGATCCAAGATGCTTTGCACACTCCTTGATGATCTCCAATGCAGCCACATCTTCCTTATAAGCATTCTCTATAACGGTCTTGGCAGTGGTCTGGCCTCTTTTAAACCATGGTATTTCAATTCCTTTCTGCAGATAGGATGATGCTATGATATCTGTCAGATGGGATATGCCGCTGCCACTTGCCCAACCTTCAACAGAACCGATTTTCCCGTATCCGGATGGGCCATGCTCTGTTAGCCTGACATGACCGATTTCTCCAGCTCCGTCATTTCTGCCTCTCCAGAGCTTTCCGTTGATGATTAGTCCTGCTCCCATTCCCGTGCCGAAGGTACAGAATACAATATTCTCATACTCCTTTCCCTTTCCATATCTGTACTCTGCAAGGGCTCCTGCATCCGCATCATTCAAAAGGAAGGACGGACGATTCAACCTTTCCGTCAATATCTTTACAATTGGAACATTATCCCAGGAGGGAAGGTTAGGAGGTGAGAGGATAAGACCCCTTCTGCTATTTAGGGGGCCTCCTGCGGAGATCCCTATCGCCTTTGCCTCCATGCAAAATGGTGATGCGGCGTCAATTATCTTTTCCACGGCATCTTCCCATGATGGGGAGGTTTCTGTCAAAAATACTTTTTTCTCTAGAACCTCTCCATGCTCTCCCTTTGAGACGGCTATCTTCGTACCGCCGATATCTACACCGATGAACATGAGCCCATTATATCATGAAAAAAGCGGTACATAGGAGTACTACATACCGCTCATTGCATTTTGAATACCTGTTATTTTACAACGTGGAATGCAAAGCCGCCGATTTCCTCATTGAAATATGCGACCTTCATGGCACCCTTTGCATCATACTTTACAGTGCTCTCATTTACTGTGAATCCCCTCTGCTTGAGGAAGTATACGGTCCTATCCACGTCATAGCACTTGAATGCGAGATGTCCGTTCTTTCCAAGATACATGCTCTTCATGATCTCGATGTCCTTGCCCATGAAGATCGAGGAATTTCCAGGAAGTGTCTCATAGCCGAGTTTTGCGAAATCCTCAGCTACTTTGAATGCATCCTTTTCGCTTGGCATGTTGATTCCGACATGTACTAGCTGTAAGCCCTGGAGCTTGATGACTGCTTCCCTGCAGAGCCTTGTGATCTCATCCCACTGCTCATTCGCGATTAAGTCAGCCTTCACCATCCAGCTTCCACCGATTGCGAGTACGTTCTGTGCTTTCGCATAATCAGGGAGGTTGTTGATATTGATTCCCCCTGTTGTCATGAACTTCACCTGGCTGAAAGGACCTGAGAGGTCTTTGAGCATCGCAACTCCACCAGATGCTTCTGCTGGGAAGAATTTCAGGACATTGAGACCATAGCTCAAGCCTTTTTCAATCTCGCTTGGTGTCGTGACTCCCGGAGTTACCGGTACATCATGTTCAAGACACCATTCCACTGTTGCAGGATTCAGACCTGCGCTTACGATGAACTTTGCACCTGCATTTACAGCCTTTTCTGCAAGTTTTGGATTGATGACGGTTCCTGCTCCTACGAGCATTTCCGGATATGCCTCCGTCATCCTCTTTATAGCCTCTTCCGCTGCGTCGGTTCTAAATGTGACCTCTGCGCAAGGAAGCCCTCCGTCTATCATGGCCTTTGCGAGCCTTTCTGCTTTTGACGCATCGTCGATTTTCACTACTGGAACAAGTCCGATGTCATGGAATGTCTTAAAAAGTTCTTCCTTTGTCATTTCTTTCTCCTTGTTTTTACCGGATGGTATTTCCGCATGGTATAAGCAAGTATACCACGGCTTTTTTCAGATTGGAATAGTAAAAATTCAGAAAATGAAACATTGTTCCAAAAATTCTTGACTAATGATTCCTATGACCTTAGAATGGTTTATGATTCAAATAGGAGGAAATATTTCCATGGCTAATAAGTACGTTACATTTGGTGAGATTATGCTTCGTCTGAGAAGCAATGAGAGAGAGCGCCTTTTCCAGAAACCAGAACTTGAGGCTACGTTCGGAGGCGGAGAGGCGAACGTTGCAGTATCCCTTTCCATTTTCGGAGAGAAGGCGGAGTTCGTTTCAGCTCTTCCTGATAACGCAGTAGGTGAAGCTGCTGAGAGAGAATTGATGAAATATGGTGTTGAGACGGATCATATTAATAAGGTGAAGGGTTCAAGACTCGGAATCTATTTCCTTGAGACAGGTGCGAACCAGAGACCAAGTCTGGTCGTATACGATAGGGCAGAGTCCGCTATTGCAACGGCAAAGCCTGAGGATTTCAACTTTGATGAGATCATGAAGGATGCCACATGGTTCCACACGACGGGAATCACACCGGCTATCAGCCAGGGTGCAGCTGATTCAGCACTTGCCGCTATGAAGGCAGCAAAGAAGGCGGGAGCTACGGTCTCAATCGATCTTAACTACCGCAAGAAGCTCTGGAACTATGGAAAGAAGGCACCAGAGGTGATGAGAGAGCTTGCAAAGTATGCGGATGTCATCATCGCAAATGAAGAGGATATCCAGATGTGTCTTGGTATTGAAGCGGACAGCGATGTTACTAAGGGTGAGCTCAATACGAAGGTTTATGAGGATCTCTGCGCAGAAGTAAAGAAGCAGTTCCCGAACGTTAAGTATGTCGCAGTAACTCTCCGTGAGAGTAAGAGCGCTGACCACAACGGCTGGTCTGCAGCCCTTTCTGGAACAAAGGGATTCTATCTTTCCAAGCATTATGAGATTCATAACATCGTTGACAGAGTCGGTGGTGGAGACAGCTTCGCAGCTGGTATCATCTATGGACTCAGCCATTATGATGACGAGGAGTATGCAATCAATTTCGCTGTTGCATCATCCTGCCTCAAGCACTCAATCAGCGGAGATTTCAACCTTACAAGAAAGAGTGAGGTTGAGGCTCTTGCAAAGGGAGATGGAAGCGGAAGAGTTCAGCGCTAAGCATATGAACTTGAAAACTGTAGAGGGGCGGGGCTTTTGGCCTGCGTCCCTTTTTAAATCTTAATCTGTAATGGTTCTGGATAATTCCCGTTCTGCCATTTATATACGAGATAATAACAGAGTTTTTGCCCTAAAACTTTAAAAGATGGAGCTACAGCTTTTATCGGAGGAAGATAATTTGCCCGGAAGTATTCCGTGTCCGTGTCGTATATGAGGATGTGTTTTGGTTTCAACATCTGTCTCATGCAAAGGGAGTCGATTACATAAGCGGAAGAATAATCTCCGATGAAAAGGCCGGTATCATCTGTGCAGTTTCTAAGGATTTCCGCAGTTTCCGTGATTCCTGATATCGAGGAAATCTCGATGTAGGTCGCTTTCATGCCCGCTTCTCTCACTGCATCTTCAAAACCGAGGAATCTTTTGTTCTGTTTTTTATAATAGCCGAATACATAAAATTCCGTACATCCGCTTTCAAGTAGTTCTTTTCCTGCTTCGTATGAGTGTTTATAGTTATATGTCTGTACGGCAGGAAGGGTAGGCAGGTTATCTAAGATTATGTCAGAAACGATATCCACGCCTTCCCTCATTGCATGGTAGAAGGGGAGTTCTGAATTTGGAAATGACAGCATTACCAGGCCATCCGCTTTCAGGGATGTGAGGTACTTTCCGAATTCAAGAGAACTTGTGTTTTTAAATGTGTTCAATCTGAATTCTGTCTGGATGCCAAAATTAGATGCGTAATCTGTAACGCCATCGAAGAAGGAAGAGAAGAAGTGACCGTCCTGCATGTTGGATATCACGTAGATCTTTTTCCCGTTCAGTTTTTTTATATTATAGTTTTTGGATGTCACGATTATCCCGGAGTTCGGCTTGCTTGTCACAAGGCCGCTTTCTTTCAATTCCTTCACGCCTTTCTGTGCGGTCTGCAGGGAAACGGAAAAGTTCTTGCTTATTTCCCTGACGCTCAGATACTTTTCCCCGCTTGAGTAATTCGTAACTATATCTCTATACAGGGCTCTGATGAAATCATTATAAACTTTCTTAGGCATATATAATTATTATGATACGTATGCTTATAAGTCAATCTTATTCTATCGAAAACGGATATATATTATGAATACTGTAATGAAATAGCAAAATTCTTATCTTTTTACCATAATATTTTCCTTTACAGTTCAAAAATTTCATTCTTATACTGAAATTATCCTAAAGGAGGAACATATGAAGAAACTTTTCGTGATATGTTTAATGATTCTTTCTGTTTCTTTCGCTTTTGCAGGGGGTGCATCAGAGGAAAATGAACAGATTACGCTTGTATGGTATCAATGGTTTGATGCTGAGACACATGAGAATGAGCTTACTCCTATAATTGAAGCTTTTGAAGAGACTCATCCTAATGTCCATATTGAACTTGCGGCATTCTCTTCCGAAGCCTATTGGGATCGTCTTGCTCTTGATATCGCAAGTGGTGTGGAAGGAGACATAATAACCTTGGACACCGGAGCTGGTCTTGAAGGGTATTATTCCCAGAGGGAAGGTGGAGCGTTCATTCCTATTGATGATTATATAAAAGGATACGTCCTTGAGGATGGAACAAGCCTGGAAGAGGATATTTACCTGATTGACTCCGTCAAGAAGGACGGACACATCGTCGCTCTTCCCTATATCATGTTCACAGCTCCTATGACAGCTTATAACAAGGCATATCTTGAAGAGGCAGGAATAGATCCTTCTGCTCTTTCCACATGGGAAGGTTATCTGGAAGCGGCAAAGGCATTGACCCGTGATACAAATGGAGATGGAACCATAGACGTTTACGGATGGGGACATCCTACATATGTTGAAACCCTTTCAAGATGGTGGCATATGCATTGGCTCTGGACAGCAGGTGGAGGAATTTTCCCGAATGAGGAAGGCCCATATACTGCGGACAGGCTGATATTCAACAGTGAGGAGAATATCCGTGCCGTTACATTCCTTAAGGAAATGCTTGATGCGACAGCGCCTACAGGCCTTAGGACGGTAAGTGACATTCATGCGATGTTTGCCAATGGTTCAATCGCAACCTGTCAGGCTGCAATCTGGACACTTGCGAATTTCCAGGCAATGATGGGTCCTGATTATGCTGATGAGGTTGGTTTCGTTCCTTTCCCTGCAGACGGGGATAATCAGCCTGTTCTTGTAAGCTGGGGAAATCCGGTTGCAATCTCCTCTAACTGTGAGCATCCTGATGAGGCTTTTGAATTCATCGCATTCCTCCATTCTGAGTTTGCACAGAAACTCGCAATGAGAAGGGCTGCTCCTACGAATAAGAACGTATATGACGATTATGCTGTGTCAAATCCGAATGAGGCTGCCTTTGTTCAGAACTGCCAGCAGTTTGAGATGAGGATCGTTCCAGATATCGTACAGTGGAATGAGATAGATCATATTGTCCAGCAGTCAATATCCGATGCCTTACTTGGTACACGTACGGTTGAAGATGCGTTGAACTGGGGACAGGCTGAGATGGAAAGGGTTCTTTCCAGATAAGATAGTTTTCATTTATGAAATGGTGCCAAAGGTAGACCTTGGCACCGATATAAAAGGAGGAAACATGGCAAAAACGATTTCCCCAAAATTCAGAGAACGCATAATAATTGCAGAATTTGCATTGCCTGCGATTATTATCTTGACAGTTCTTGTTTTCTTCCCAATAGTCAAGACGGTGATTATGTCATTTCAGGAGTGGCAACTGACTTCCCCGTCTGCCGATCATCCCTTTGTAGGACTGGATAACTATCGCGATGTCGTCACCTTGTCCCATTTCTCTCAGATGGTATCCACTACACTCATATATACTTTTTTCAGTGTCGCAGGAAAGATGGTTGTCGGACTTCTTGTAGCCCTTCTTTTTAACAGGCCTTTTAAGGGAAGGGCAATAGCCAGAGGACTCATGCTCATTCCTTGGGCTATGCCAACAGTTGTTGCTTGTAATGTTTTCCTGATTTCACTTGATCCCAATTATGGAATTCTTACGGCTTTCATAGAAAAAATATTTAATATTGCCGGTCTTGACGTGTTCTCATCGACGACAAGCAGTCTTGTTGCCGTAATACTTATAGGAATATGGAAAAACTTCCCATTCATTTCTTTGATGCTTCTTGCTGCTTTAAGTGGAATACCCCAGGATTATTATGATGCGGCAAGCATAGACGGAGCAAATGCATTTACGAAGTTTAAAAGCGTCACATGGCCACAGATAAAACCGATTTGGAATACTCTTCTCGTCTTACAGTTCCTCTGGACTGTCAAGGAGTTTGAACTCATCTATCTTATTACACGTGGCGGCCCGAACAACGCAACTAACGTAATGGGTATAGATATATATCTTAATGCATTCAGATATTACCACGTAGGAACGGCAAGCGCTGAGGGTGTGATCCTTTTACTGATCTGTGTTGTTTTCTCTCTTGTATATTTCCGTGGATTGAACAAGGAGGAGTCGTTATGACGATAAAAAGAAGAATAAATAAAATCGTATTTTATATCGCTGTTTTATTTGTCTGTGTGATTGTCGCAACTCCTTTTGTGATCATGATCTCCTATTCGTTGCGCTCCACGCAGGAGATATTCTCCCTCTCTCAGAGCCTGATACCATCCGATGTCACGTTGGAGGCTTATCGAAATGCTCTTTTTGATTACTCTTATAGCGGTGTGGGCTTTGGAACATGGTCTGTAAACAGTCTATGGGTATGTGGAATTGCGACATTTCTCGCTATTTTCTTCTCTGCAATGCTTGGTTATGCGATATCAAGATTCAAATTCACGGGAAGAAAATCCCTTTTGTTCATGATAGCTCTCACTCAGACAATACCCTGGATAATAATTCTGATCCCATATTATATGACGATATCCCGTTTTGGAATGACAAATAATCTGTGGATCCTGATGATAACCTATATGGCGGTATTCATGCCGACAAGTGCTTGGCTTTTCGTTGGATTTTTCAACAAGATTGGTATAGAGGTGGAGGAAGCGGCTAAGATAGACGGCTGTTCTCATTGGGGAGTGTTCTTCCGTATCATAATTCCTCTTTCCATATCTTCGATATCCGCGATTGCCCTTGTGGCCTTTGTGACAGGGTGGGGAGATTATCTTTTCTCTTCAACATTCATAAGGCGGGCTGCTCTCTGGACTCTTCCTTTGGGTCTTACGAGTTTCAGAGGTGAATTCTTTATTCAATGGGCTGAGATTATGGCGATGAGCGCGATCGTTACCATTCCGATTGTCGCATTATTCATATTCTTACAGAGATATCTGGTTGACATGATGAGTGGAAGTGTCAAACAGTGAGAAGGAGGAGTTGCTATGTTGTTCAAGAATCTTTCAAATATTGCAGAAATAGAGAGACGGGATTCCAGATCCATAACGGCTGAAAACCCCACAGGGGAAAGGGGCAAAGGAGGAATGGCTTCCGGAGAGTTGGGGCCTGGTAGAAAAGGGAAAGCCTTCCTGGATCTTGAACCGGGATTAGAGACTGTGATTGCTGATATCCACGGTATGGGGGTGATAAACCATATCTGGATCACCGTGCAGGACAGCTCTCCCAAGGGGGAGTTCGTTCTTCGTGATCTTGTATTGCGCATGTATTGGGACGATTCTCCAATTCCCTCCGTCGAAACTCCTCTTGGAGATTTTTTCTGTTGCGGTTTTTCCGCGAAGTGCCAGGTCAATTCCCTCCCAATAGTGGTTGCCCCTTATGGAGGATTCAATTCCTTCTTCCCGATGCCGTTTAAAAAGAGGGCGAGAATCACTATTGAAAATCAGCATGGTGGATTGATTCATGCTTTTTTCTATACGGTCAATTATGCTTTACTTGATTCTCTTCCGGAGAATATCGGATATTTCCATGCCCAGTGGAGAAGGACGAAATATTCATCTCTCAAAGAAGATCATGTGATTCTTGATGGGATCAATGGAGAGGGACAGTATGTCGGAACATATCTCGCATGGAGTGCTCTGGAGAGGTACTGGTGGGGAGAAGGCGAGGTGAAGATGTTCATCGATGATGATGAGGAATTCCCCACGATTTGCGGAACGGGTGTTGAGGATTATGTCGGAGGAGCCTGGGGATTCTTTGAAAAAGATGAATACGGTAAGGCATCCAGAAATGAAACCACGTATTGCACACCGTATATGGGTTATCCATATAACTGTCATCACAGTGGAACGGTGTCAATTTATGGATATGATGCGGTTCCGATGCATGGGCTCTATCGCTGGCATATCGTGGATCCTGTTTATTTCAAGAATAGGATAAAGGTGACCATCCAGCAGATAGGACATAATGGCGATCATCTTTTCGAACGAGCTGATGATGTTGCTTCTGTGGCTTACTGGTATCAAAAGAATATAAACCAGAACCTTCCAAAGCTGTTAGACAGGGAACAGAGGCTTCCTAGATGATGAATAATTGATCCCCTATATCAAAAGGGGATCGTGAACAGGAATCCTTTTCGTTGAAGCAATGATTGATCTCAGTGAAGGTTATTTCTTTCTGAGATGAGAAAAGTTTTGTTTACTCGGGCCGTCGCAATTTTGCGACAGCTCCGGGTTTCCTTATTTCTTCGCTCTTTATTTTTAACCAGAAAATTTGTTTAAAAATATAAAAATACCTGTTATTATATTTATATGTTTAGATTACTACGATTAGAATTTAAAAAAATAAAGAATTTCGAGGATCCTTTTATTTTAGATTTTACCGCATCTGATCGTATTATACAGGAAGAGAATGTCTCCTTGGTTTCTAAACCTATTTATTCTCAGAATGTAATGGCATTTGTCGGTATCAATGCGAGTGGAAAGACGACGGCATTAAGATTGATTAAAATGGCACTTTCCATTATCTGTGATAATAAAAGTATAGATCAGCTTGGAGCCATAAAAGATCTTTTTTCTGATGATTCTGTCATGGTAGCAGATTTCTTCCTAGATAGAGATTTTTATAGGCTTTCTTCTCTCTTTGGAATACATAAAAGTGGTAATCTTATATTTAAAGATGAGAAAATATATAAAAAGAAAAGAAAGACATACAGGAAATCCGATAGGTTTTCCTTTAAAGAAGATGAACTTTTTCTGTCACGTAGTCAGTTCTCTTCTTCTGTACTTTCTTTCCTAAAAGATGATGACAGTATTGTTACTTCTTTGACAAAAGATGTTTCATGTATCCATCTTGATACACTGAATATTACAAATTTCAATTTTTTATTTTCCGATGGGCCTGTAAATCCTCTATACCTTTCTTTGCTGGATAAGTCTATTGAAAGTATTCAGCTAACCAACCATCAACAGCTGGATATCAAATTTAAAAACAGTGAGGAGATTCGGCAACTGGCCTCTCCGATAGGAGCGGAATTATATATCTCTTCTGGTACTATACGAGGAAGCCAGCTTTTGGACATGGCATCCTCTGTTCTATCTGAGGGTGGTTATCTTATCGTTGATGAGATAGAAAACCATTTAAATAAAAAACTTGTTCAGCTTCTGATTGATCTCTTTCAGGATAATGAGATAAATACGATAGGGGCGGTTTTAATATTCACTACACATTACTCAGAACTTTTAGATTATGTTATCAGAAAAGATAGCATATATGTATTTCTTAAATCTGATTCAGGGAAATGTCTGCTATCAAGATACTCAGACCGTATAAAACGTAATGATATTAAAAAGAGTGATGTTCTTCTTTCAAATTTTATAGAAGGGACGGCTCCTTCTTATGAGGACATTCAAGAGATAAAGGAGTATATGTGCAGACAAAAGAAGTAAGTTTTTCTGGTAAATATGTTCTCTGTCTTGCGGAAGGAGCTGCAGAAAGAGAGGTGATGGATATGCTGCTGGAACTAGATTTACTTCCATTTAATAGGGAGGATCTGGTAGGAAAGAAAATTCAGCGTCGCATGAGTGTTTCCGCAGTAGAAGAGAAATTCCTCTCTTTGAGTTACAAAAAACCTGTTGTGATTTTACGTATAATCGATTCTAGAAAAGAGTCTTTCAAATTAAGACGACAATATAAGGATAGATTTGAAGTCATAACAGTTACTACTCATCCGGAAATAGAGATATTGTTGATATTAAGTAAGGGGGACTATAAGGATTACAGTAAGACTAAATCCCGAGAAAAACCGAGCGCTTACTGTAGTCGGTGTTATGGATATAAGAAAAATCAGGATGCTTTCTCTTCTTATATCATGCCAAACGACCTTGTAGAAGCAATAAGAAAGTATTCAAAAATGCGTGAATTTAAAGATTTTTCATTAAGGTGGCTTCTGAACATATGATTTTTATTGTTCGGTTAACATCCTCCATAACGTTGTTCTACTGATTTGCAATCTTTTTGCTGTCGCTGACTGATTGCCACCTTCTTCTTCCAGAACCTTTTTTGCTATTTCTTTTTCAATTGACTTTAAACTTTGGTTCAGGGAGATAGGCTTATTCATTTCACTGTCGGAAACATAAAGAGCAAGCTTTTCTTTTTCTATCGTTTCTTTTACTGTTTGCGCATTTGCAATAGGTTCATTGGAATTGATTATCAGTTCTTTTGTAAACCGTTTGAATTGAGAGAAATTATTTGGCCAAGGATATTCTTTAATAATGTCCAGAGCTTCATTTGTCGCTCCAACCAATTGATGTGGAAACTCCATATTAAGAAGGCTGAGCAATCGATTGAACAATGAGGGTATACTATCTTTTTGGCTTCTTAATTCAGGTGTTTTTATGGAAACAGCGTTAAGGACATCCAAAAAAAGAGAATCGGTTTCTGATATCAGTTTTTCTGTCGTAGAGGAGAATATTATTCTATTCCTATTGCTTTCGTTTATGTCTCGCAGAATAGAAAGTAGGCTAGAGATTTTCTTTTTATCAAGTTTGTTTATATTTGATAGATACAGGGTCTGATCCAGTGTGGAGAGAGGTGATGTTGTATGATTCATCAGATAATCCCAGCTTTTATCGTTTATGAGAGAACAATCAATGTGGATGAATGGGTTGTATTTTAGATTGCAATTCAGATAAATATAGTATGCAAGGGACTCTTTTCCCGTTCCATTCTCTCCATATATTAAAATAGGAATATTGTTTGATAATGTTTTTTCTATTTTTGTTTTGATTAGATTTGCTGTGCCGGCAAGGAAAAACAGACTACTGTAGTATTTACTTTCAATTTCCTGGGTTGCGAGAAACTTTATCCCAGGTTTTTCCATCTGATATGCATTTTTCCTTTCCGTATAAAAAAAAGCATAGTAAATATTACTATCGATTAGAATTGATTTTGCCCTTATTGAATAAATGATTCCATCTCTTATTCGCACGAGTTTTTTTTCACTTATGGAAGAAAGATCTTCAATCTCAGGCTTCAGCATATCAATGATTTTGGAATTCATATCCTCTAGAGATGAAAGTAGTACATGCTTATTGCTGTCAAATACAATTGTTTTCCCGATCTGGCTTATGAACAGTGTCCGAAGCAGGGAATTCTCGTTTTTCAATGTCCTCATTGATTTATATAAGTCTATTGCTTTTATGAATGTATTTCGGACACTGCTGTCACTAGAGGTGATTAAAAAGGAATTAAGTCCTAATTCCCTTGCAGCCTTGTCTGCAAACATATCACAGAGAACAGCATGGTAGTTTTTGCATTTTTTCAGTATTTCTGTGGCTTCCTGTGATGATGGAATTCTATAGCATTCCAAGGTACACCCTATTATTGATGCAATTTGTGTGGCTCTTTGACTTACATCTGCAACAGATACGATTGCAACTTTTTTATTTGATGCATTTGCAAGATTCATCGCATGAAGGATGTCGTCTGTCGAGATTTCAACACCTATGACAGGAATGCTGAGTTCTTCTCTTAGCAGATCTGCAGTCGCTCCCCTTGAAATCACCATGTCGAAGTTTCCGTGGAAATTTGCTTGGGCTATTTCTAACCCTTCCTGTAAGTCTCCTGTGAATGGAATCAGGTCAATTTCTTTAAACTCTTCCACGAGTTTTATCATTTGCATTTTCATTGCTTCATATGGCGCGATACCTAAGATTCTAATTTTTTCCATATATTCCTTTTTGTTTTAGTTTATCAGGATTTATATAAAAAACCAAGTTTTGTTTCAAAATTAAACATAAATTTTTAAAATTCGTTGCTGTATGCTCTAAAAACGGCTGTTATCATAATTTTTAAAGAGAAACTGTTTATTTTTACAACAAAGGAGAGATGCAATGGTAAGGCTTTTAATAATTGCAGATGACTTTACTGGTGCTTTAGATACAGGGGTGCAGTTTGCTCATTATGATGGAGAAGTGAAAATTATTGCTAATCCCGACTGCAGTTTTTCTTCTATTTCCCCCAATATACCTGTTGTTGTAATAAATGCAGATACGAGACATCTGAATAAAGATGACTCTTATAAGGTTGTATTTGATATAGCAAAAAGAGCTAGCGATAGCGGATTCACACATTTTTACAAGAAAGTTGATTCTGGACTCAGGGGAAACATCGGTAGTGAATTAAGTGCCCTGCTTGATGCCCTTGATGTCAAATCTCTTTATTTTGCACCGGCTTATCCAAAATTGAAAAGAGTTACTGTAGATGGCTATCAGTATATTGATGGAAGACTGCTTTCCCAGAGTGTTTTTGCAAAGGATCTATTTAATCCTCCTTCTTCTGACAATGTCATAGAAATCATTGCAACCCAAACCGATAAGAACATTGTATTGGATTCCTTTGATGGAGAGGGGATTCATGTATTTAATGCAAAGAATGATGAGGAACTTGAGCATATTGCGAAAAAACTTGGAACTGATGGGTTGAGAGCTAGTGCGGGATGTGCTGGTTTTGCATCTCATATGGCGAAAATTCTAGGATTTAAGGAGACTCCAAAAGTCACTCCAGTCATTAATAGTCCGATTCTAATCGTATGTGGAAGTATCAATCCGATATCTATGAGACAGATGGATAGGGTCATGGAGTCGGGAGTTATGCGTTTTTCCCTCTCGACATCACAGAAAACAGATCCTGACTGGATAAGAAGCGAGGAGTGTTCTTCTTTGATTTCTGATTGCGTTGATGAAGTTTCCAAAAATGGATGTGCGATTATTGATGTGAATGGAAGTAAGAAAATAACAGAAGAGGATGAAGAGGCACAGAAATATGGGCTTACCATCAATACATTAAGGCAGAATATTGCCAATCTTCTCGGCAACCTTACCAAACGTTTAATCGATAGTGGTCTTGATATAATTGTTTATTCAATTGGGGGAGATACATTAAAAGCAATCATTAATGCTTTATCCATAAATGAGATCAATGCGGTATGTGAACTTGATGCAGGTGTTGTCCTTAACAGTATCTCCTATGAGGATAAGTCTTTATTTGTAATCTCAAAATCAGGTGGTTTTGGAGATGAAAATACCGTTCTTAATTTTTTAAATGCTTTAAAGGGGGCAAGGAATGTTGTCTAGTTATAGTTTGGTTCTTCCTAATAAGGTCTTTTCCGGAGAAGAGGCGCTTTCTCAGCTTTGTGGAATCTTAGCATCCGAAAAATCAAAAAAGGTTGCAGTGTTCACAGACTCTGGAATAAAGAAAGCTGGTGTCCTCGAATTGGTTCTGAATTATTTGGACAAGGCCGAGGTTGTGTATGAAATCTTTGATGATATAGTACCAGAGCCGACTTATATGCAGGTTCAGCAGATTGTATCCAACTGCGAGTCTTATGGTGCAGATTTTATCATTGCAATCGGAGGGGGAAGTGTCATGGACACAGCAAAACTTGCAAGTGTACTCTCTGGCAGTTCTTATACTGTGAAAGATCTCCTTCAGAATCCCTTGTCCTCATCGAAAAAGATTAAGACACTTATGATTCCTACAACAGCTGGAACGGGTGCGGAAGCAACTCCAAATGCAATTGTCGCGGTTCCCGAAGAACAATTAAAGGTTGGAATTGTAAATCCTGATATGGTAAGTGACTACGTGATCCTTGATTATAGAATGGTTGAGAATCTACCATTACCAATTGCAGCCTCTACGGGGATTGATGCTCTTTGTCATGCCATTGAGTGCTTTACAAGTAATAAAGCAAACCCATTCAGCGATTTGTTTGCTCTGAATTCTCTGTCCTTGATTTTGAAGAATATAGAAAAAGCCTCCCTCGACAGAGAAGCAAAGAAAGAGAAAGAAAATATGCTTATCGCAAGTTTTTATGCGGGGATAGCTATAACGAGTTCTGGGACAACTGCTGTACATGCTCTTAGTTACCCTCTTGGAGGTCGTTATCATATTGCACATGGGATATCAAATGCGATCCTGCTGATGCCTGTCATGAGATTCAATGAAGATGTATGTTCCCCTCGTCTTGCAGACGCTTATGATTTTTGTTTTGGAGAAGCATCAGGAAAGGATGAAAAATGGAAGAGTAGTTATATGCTCTCACGAATGGGAGAGATTGTAAAAAATCTTAATATTCCGACGTCTTTAGCTGGGTTTGGTGTAACTTTAGACGATCTTGATGATCTGGTCGATGCAGGAATGAAGGTGACTCGTTTGCTTAATAACAATATGAAAAAAGTCTCGAAAGAAGATGCAAGAAAAATTTATATGGAGGTATTGTGATGAAGGCAGAAGATATTAAAGGAATAATCTGTCCTGTTCTTACTCCGATGAATGCGGATGAGAGCATTAACTATGATGGATTAAGAAGTGAGATTGACAGACTGATCAATGCTGGAATATATGGGATTTTCTGTTTCGGTACAAATGGAGAAAACTACGCCCTTAATGAGGAAGAAAAGATAAAGATTCTGGAAGTTACGATTGAACATGTTAAAGGTAGGGTTCCTGTTTATGCTGGAACTGGTTGTATTACAACTTCTGATACAGTTCGTCTCAGCAGGAAGGCACAGAGCTTAGGTGCAGATGCCCTTTCAATCATTACTCCTAGTTTCGCAGCTGCTTCACAAGAGGAACTTTATCGGCATTATGTGGAAGTTGGAAAAAATGTTGATATTCCAATTGTTATTTATAATATTCCCGCAAGAACAGGGAACAAGGTTCTTCCTGAAACCCTTAGAAGACTTGCCAAAGATGTTGATGTCATAATGGGAGCTAAGGATTCCAGTGGAGATTGGGATAACCTTCTCTCTTACATAGAAATGACAAAGGATCTTGATAAGGATTTCAGGGTTCTTTCAGGTAATGATTCTCTTATCCTTAAATGCCTGGAGAACGGAGGAAAGGGGGGTATTGCAGGCTGTGCAAATGTTTATCCCAAGACGCTTCTTTCAATTTATAACAAGTTTAAAGAGGGTGATTTGGCTGGTGCAAAGGAGGCACAGGAAGCCATTGTTCCTTTCCGAGCTGTATTCAAATATGGAAATCCGAATACGATTATCAAGAAAGCAGCTGCATTGCTTGGCTATCCTGTCGGAGATTTAAGAAAACCGTTCAACTATCTTTCAGAAGAGGGGATGACTGCTCTTCGTGCTGTTCTTGAAGAGAATGAAAAGAGAGGTCTTAAATGAGCAAGATAGGAAAACCGATACTTGGAATCACAATGGGGGATCCGTTTGGCAATGGACCGGAGATAACAGTTAAGGCTCTTTCTCATAAGGATTTATATGATAGATGCAGACCTTTGGTGATTGGTGATTTGGCAAGTATGAACTATGCTGTGGCCGTAAGCGGACTTGAGCTGACTGTAAATCCTGTCAAAGAGGTTTGTGAGGCAAAATTCCAATATGGCGTTATTGATGTATTGGATCTTGCTCTTGTAAAGCTTTCTGATATCCCCGGAGATGCAAAGGAGCGAAAACCTTTTCATTTGGGAGCAACGGTCCTTGGAGGAGAAGCTGCTTTTCAGTATGTTGTCAAAGTTATAGACCTTGCTATGGCAGGAAAGGTGGATGCAACTGTTACCAATGCTTTAAGTAAAGAAGCAATAAACATGGCAGGACATCATTATAGTGGTCATACCGAGATTTATGCCGATTATACCCATACAAAAAAGTACACGATGATGCTTGCTCATGAGGAATTGAGGGTTGTACATGTCAGTACCCATGTCTCAATGAGAGAAGCTTGTGACAGGGTGAAAAAGGATAGGGTTCTTGATGTAATCAGAATAGCGAATGATGGTTGTAAGTCGCTTGGTATAAAAGAGCCGAAAATCGCAGTAGCGGGATTAAATCCCCACTGTGGAGAGAATGGAATGTTCGGCAGAGAAGAAATCGAGGAGATACAACCAGCAATAGATGAAGCATTGAAAGAAGGAATAATTATTCCTGATAAGGCGCCGACTCCGGCCGATAGTGTTTTCTCAAAAGCATTAGGCGGGTGGTATGACATCGTTGTATGCATGTATCATGATCAGGGGCATATCCCTTTGAAAGTCAAAGGATTTGTTTATAATAAGGAACTTAAAAAGTGGGATGCTGTCGCTGGGGTTAATGTTACACTCGGGCTTCCCATTATTCGAGCCAGTGTCGACCATGGTACAGGATATGGACATGCTGGAAGTGGGGATGCAAATGAGATTAGCCTGATAAATGCAATGGATTATGCTATTAGGATGGCAAATGCAAGGAGTGAGAATGAGTAAGTTCGTATTAACTCAGGCCCTCTGCCAGGAAGGAATGGATTTTCTGAAAGGCAAGGTAGATATTTATATTGCAGATAATCCTGATCCCAATAACTATTTATCTGAAATGAGAGATGCCGATGCCATTATCGTAAGAATAGCAAAATGTGATGCGAATGCTATTGAGAATAGTCCTAACCTGAAAGTCATTGGGCGTACCGGTGTTGGCTATGATTCTGTTGATGTGAAAAAAGCTACGGAAAGGGGCATTCCGGTTGTTATAACGCCTGGGGCAAATTCCAGAAGTGTCGCAGAGCATACAATTGCTTTTATACTCGCGCTTTCAAAGAATCTTGTAGAAGCACAAAATCAGATGGTTTTGGGTAATTGGCAAATCAGGGATGCTGGAAAGGCTTCTGAAATAGAGGGCAAGTACGTTGGTATTGTCGGGCTTGGTGCGATTGGAAAGATTGTTGCAGATCTTTGTAAGGCTCTGGGAATGGAAACTATCGCTTATGATCCTGTTCTTAGTAAAGATGATATAGAGGGACGGGGATGCCACTATTGCAAGGATCTTGATGAGCTTCTTTGCAAATCGGATTTTGTTACAATACATGTTCCTTTGTTGCCTTCCACGGAAAACTTAATCACTTTATCTGAGATTAAGAAAATGAAGAGTAGTGCCTTTCTGATTAATTGTAGCAGAGGAGGTATCATAAACGAGACAGATCTTGTAGAGGCACTGAAAGATGGAATAATCAGAGGAGCTGCCTTGGATGCGTTCAAAGAGGAACCACCTAAAGCGGACAGCCCATTGCTGTCATGTCCCAATCTTTTATTGTCCCCGCATTCTGCAGCTCAGACAAAAGAGGCCGTAATCAAAATGGCGAGGATGTGTGTCGAAGGCTGTTTTGCCGTATTAAATGGAGAAAAATGGCCTTATGTTGCAAATCCAGAGGTATATCAAACTTCAAAATGGAGGGAAAAATGATTCATAAAAGAATAAATTTAAGAGAAGATGGGAAGGTTTATCTTGTCACTTATATTCATGAGAAATATGAACCATTCTGGGAAGGCGAACGTCCTTGGCAACCTGAATTACGACCAGCGATAATTTTTGCTCCTGGAGGAGCTTTCCGAAAATGTACGCCAAGGGCAGGTGATCCAATGGCGGTCAATTTTCTTACTGCAGGATTCAATGTATTTACTCTTTATTATTCATTGGGTGAAGATGCTCTTTATCCTCAAGTTCTTGAGGATGCGTGTCTAGCGGTATGGACAGTCAGAAAGAATGCTGCGGAATGGCATATTGATCCAGATAAGATAGCAATGGGAGGCTTTTCTGCTGGAGGTTGTATTACAACGATGCTTGGAACCCAATGGAATACTTTAGGGCTTTGCTCAAGATTAGGAATCCCAGAAGGAGGAAATAAACCTAATGCTTTGATTATTGGATATGCTCCAACAGTTTCAGACGATTCAAGAGCAAAGGCGGGGAATACTAATCTTACTCCTGGTGCAATTATGAAACAGAACCCACCCGAGTTGAATACATATAAGATGGTTTCTTCTGATACCCCACCAGCTTTTATTTGGCATACATATGAAGATGAGAAAGTACCGTGCATTAATGCCTTGAAATTTGCTTCTTCCTGTGTAGAAAAAGGTGTCCCTGTTGAGTTGCACTTATTCCAACATGGGAAACATGGATTAAATACAGCAACTGATTTGTCTATGTATGGGGAACCCATTCCCACAAATACAAATTATTGGATTCCTATGTGTATTAAGTGGTTAAGGAGTTTATTCCAATTTTAAAAATAAAAAAGGAAAAAGGAGGAAAAGTATGAAAAAAACTTTTACATTCATTGCGTTATTAATGTTTTGTATGGCTCTTTTTGCTGGTGGTAGTAATGAGCAGTCATCTGACATTCCCGCTTCCGTTAGTCTTAGTGATAAGAGTGAGGTAACTGTTGCGGTCACACAGAATCTTGTTTCTCTCGATGTTGGAACCACCCCAAGTGGGGCATCTCTAGCTGTTTTTGACATGATTTATGATTATCTCGTAGATAGTGATCATAATGGCAATTTAATGCCACAATTGGCTACAAGTTGGGAAGTTTCTGAAGATAACCTGACTTGGACATTCCATCTAAGAGAAGGTGTTAAGTTTCATAATGGGGAAGATTTTACATCTGATGATGTTGTTTTCACATTTGAAAGAATGCAGGAGAATCCATCGAAGTATCCACTTTATTCTGCAAACAATTTTTCTTTGATTGTAAGTGTAGATGCAATCGATGATTATACTGTTACCTTTACTACTTCTGAACCTTTCGGTGCTTTGCTTACATCTCTTTCTGGTATGGCGATCATACCTGCGGATACTGTTAGAGAGCTGGGGGATGCCTTTTTTACAGAAGGATATTGTTATGGTACAGGACCATGGAAATTTGAGGAATGGATAGATGGTCAGTATATATCATTTACAAGAAATGATGAGTATTGGGCAGGGCAGACTTCCAATGTTGATAGGTTGGTAATGAGGTTTATCACGGAATCTTCTTCAATTGTTGCAGGCCTTATTTCTGGTACGATCGATGCAACAGGACGTGTTCCTAGTGATATGCTTTCTCAATTTGATGGGCATCCAGAAATTATATTAGATACAGTAGATACATCTCAAATACTGATAATAGGACTTCAGTGTGGGGATTATAGTCCTTTCCATGATGAGAATGTAAGAAAAGCTTTCTCCTATGCGATAGATAGGCAACTTCTTTGTGATGCGATTATGGGAGGAGGAAAAGCTTCTAACAGCATAATGTCTGAAGGAACTCTTGGATATGATGCTAATGTTAAGATGCCATATGATCCAGAATTAGCGAAACAATTACTTTCTGAATCTGATTATAATGGTGAACCTATTACACTGTATGTTAACACCGCTGTTGTTCAGGGGGAGGAAATCATGCTTGCAGTTTGTGATATGGTTAATTCTGTAGGATTTAATTGTAATATCCAGATGGTAGAGCAGGCATATATTAATGAAGTAAGAGTCAGTGGCGATTATGATGCCTATGTCGTGACTGCATCATTTACAGGAGGAGATCCCTATGGATATTTGAATCAAAGGGTTCTTTCTGATTCTCATCATCATAATTATGCAGATCCTGAGATTAATGACTATATTACTCTTTCTAATCGGGAGACTGATCAGACTCAGAGAAATGAGTATTTAAAATCTGCAGTAGGATTGATGTCAGAGCATTGTGCTCCTCAGATCGCTCTTTTCTGTTATGAATACAATACTGCAATCAGAGATGGTGTGGAAGGAATCGAATATAGTCCTGAAGGTCTCTACTACTTTGACGATGTGTACATCGATAAATAATGAATAAGAGCATAATGATGAGGAATATCGGAGGTTAATTTATGGGAAAATATATTTTAAGGAGATTAGGGGCTACTATAGTTGTACTATTTTTTGCTACTTTAATTACATTTATTCTTATTCGATTAGCTCCCGGGAATCCTGCGTTAATGATGCTGGCTGATTCTGCAACTCCAGAAGAGATAGCAGCCATGGAAGCATATCTTGGCCTCGATAAACCTGTCATTGTGCAGTATCTAATTTACATTGCAGGGATTTTTAAAGGTGACTTTGGTACATCAATTATGTATCAAAGGCCCTGCATTGATATCATTCTAAGCCGTCTTCCTGCAACTGCTTTATTAACATTTGCAGGATGTACGGTTGGGTTACTTGTTGCAATTCCTTTAGGTGTTCTTGCTGGAGTTAAACAAGGAAGCATGGTAGACCTTTCGGCGATGACATTTGCTCTTCTTGGACAGTCAATGGCTACTGTTTGGCTTGCCGTTTTACTTGTATTGATTTTTTCCGTTCATTTAGGATGGCTGCCAGCTTTAGGGTATGGAACTTTTAAGCATCTTATTTTACCTGCCATTACAATAGGCTTTCCTCTTGCGAGCCAGACAACTCGACTTGCTCGATCTGGTATGGTTGATGTTTTAAAAGAGGACTATATTACTTCAACTTACGCAAAAGGAATCAGTCGTAGGCAAGTATATACAAAGTATGCATTTAAAAATGCGATGCTACCGGTTATCACAATTGTCGGACTACAGATTGCTGGGTATTTAGGTGGAGCGGTTGTTACGGAGCAGGTTTTTAGCTGGCCCGGGTTAGGAGCCTTAATGGTTTCTGCAATTGGAAATAGGGACTATCCATTGGTACAATCGACCTTGCTTGTCGTGGCTGTAATGGTATCTTTGGTTAATCTGATTGTAGATATCATAAACTGTCTTGTTGATAGGCGTATGACTTTAAACTAAGGAGCGGGGAAGAATATGGACAAGAAATTACTTTTTGGAAGAATAAAGAGAAGTAAATTTTTTATTGTTGGTGGTATTGGTGTTTTTTTCATCATAATTTTAGCTTTTACCTCTCCTCTGTTTGTAAGTTTTGATGGAACAACTAGTTCTTTAATGGAAAGATTTACACCTCCAGAAGGGTTTTCAAAAGGCCTTGCTGGTCATATTTTAGGAACAGATCAGTTGGGAAGAGATATTCTGACAAGGATTCTTTTAGGGGCGAGAATATCTTTATCTATTGCAATTATTTGTGTGGCTCTTTCTGCTTTTATTGGTACTGTCTTGGGATTAATTGCAGGGTATTTTGGAGGAGCTGTTGACAAGATTATTATGAGAACATGTGATGTATTTCTTTCTATTCCATCTTTGATTCTTGCAATAGCTATTATGGCGGTTTTAGGAACAAGTATAATTAATTTGATAACAGTCATGGTCATTTCCCGGTGGGTGCAGTATGCACGGCTTATGAGAAATCAGGTAATGGTCATTAGAAATAAGGAATTTGTTTTAGCCTCTAAAGCATTCGGGGCCTCACATTGGCATATTATGTTCAAACAGATATTCGTGAATATTACTACTCCATTGATCATTTTATTGAGTCAGCAGATTGGGCAGATGATTCTTATGGAATCTTCATTGAGTTTTCTTAATATGGGAATTCAGCCTCCTCTTCCTTCTTGGGGGAGCATGATAGCTAATGGACGTTCTTATATAGCTAGTTATCCTTGGGTTGTAGTTGCTCCAGGAATTGCATTGATGCTTACAGTCCTCTCTTTTAATTTCCTTGGTGATGGACTTAGAGATATCTTGGATCCTAAACAGAAATAATGGGAGAAAGCTATGGAACATGCATTAATTGAAATAAAAGATTTAAAAGTTGAGTTTAAAACAGAACGTGCCACAGCCTATGCTCTTAATGGAGTGAATTTAGAGATAAAAAAAGGTGAATCTCTTGGACTGGTAGGAGAAGCAGGTGCTGGAAAAACTACGACGGCGCTTTCTATATTGAATTTGCTTGCAAAACCTGCTGCACATATAATGGGTGGAGATGTCTTATATAAAGGGACTTCTGTATTCTCGATGAGTGAAAAAAAATTACGGGATATCAGGGGGAAGGAAATTTCAATGATCTTTCAGAATCCTCTTACTTCTCTTAACCCTGTTTTCACTGTTGGTGAACAGATTGCCATGGTGTTAAGGACACACAAGAATCTGGGAAAAAAAGAAGCATTTCAGGAGGCTGGTAAATTACTCGAGACGGTAGGTATAGCCAGTTATAGACTTTCAGATTATCCTCATCAGTTTTCGGGGGGAATGCGTCAAAGAGTTGGAATAGCAGCAAGTCTCGCATGTAATCCAGAGCTCTTGATTGCAGATGAACCGACAACAGCATTGGATGTAACCATTCAGGCACAGATTCTTGAGTTAATGAAAGATTTGCAGGATAAGTATTCTACATCTCTTTTAATGATCACACATAATCTAGGTATTATTTCAGAACTTTGTCAGAAAGTAGCCGTAATGTATGCTGGAAGAATAATTGAATATGGAACAGTGAAGGAAGTTTTCAAGTATCCTGCTCATCCTTATACGAAAGGACTGCTTGGTGCCATACCGCGGCTTGATGTTGATAGTGATCATCTTGAAGTTATTCCTGGGAATATAGCAAATGTTCATCACCTTCCAAGTGGATGTAAGTTCCATCCCAGATGTGCATTCTGTAAAAAAGAATGTGAACAGGAAGAACCTGCGATGAATAGGATTAATGATAACCATTATGTAGCTTGCTATATAAATGAGGGGGGATTATGATGAGAGAGAAAGAGCCATTATTAGTTGTTAATCATTTAAAAAAATACTTTGATACAAGTCGGGGTACATTGCATGCTGTTGATGATGTATCCTTTGAGGTTTATCCGGGAGAAACACTTGGTCTGGTTGGCGAGTCAGGTTGTGGGAAAAGTACCGTCGGTAATGTTTTGATGAGGTTCTTAAATAAAACAGGAGGAGATGTCTTTTATCAGGGGGTTGAGATATTTACTAAAGATAAAAATGTGAAAACCGATTTAAGCCGAAAAATGCAGATCATCTTTCAGGATCCCTATTCTTCACTAAATCCGAAATATACAATTAAATCTATACTGAGTGAACCTTTTAACATTCAGAAGATTGCAAAAGGAGAAGAGCTTGAATCTATCTTAAAAAGATTATGTGCGGATACGGGCATTGAAGAGGATTTGCTGGATCATTATCCTCATGAGCTTGATGGCGGGAAGCGTCAGATTGTTGGTATCGCCCGTGCTCTTTCTCTAGATCCAGAGTTCATAATTTGTGATGAGCCTGTTTCTTCTTTGGATGTTTCTGTGCAGGCAAAGATCATTAATTTACTTATGACTCTACAAAAGAAGAAAAACTTATCATATTTATTTATTTCTCATGATTTATCTGTAGTGAGACATATCTCAGATAGGATTGCTGTTATGTATCTTGGTCAGATTGTAGAGATTGCAGATAAAAATACAATCTTCTCCAATACAAGGCATCCTTATTCCATAGCACTGATTTCCGCTGTTCCTAAAGTTGATGTTGATCATAAAGTATCAAGGATTGTCCTGAAAGGTGATGTCCCCAGTCCTGTCGATCCCAAACCCGGATGTCGCTTTGCTCCTCGGTGTTGGATGGCCCAAGAGAGATGTTTTACAGAAGAACCCTCTTTGACAGAAATTGAAAAAGGGCATTGTGTTGCCTGTCATTTTTGGAGGGAATCGCGTGAAAAATCGCTTACCGCTCAGCATGTAGGAATAAAAGAAAATGAAGGCTTCTGAATTATTATTTGATGATTATCGTACACTTGATGGAATTTTGGCAAAAACGACAATCCCTAAAATGTTTCGTGTTTCTGAGCATTTTCAATCGGATGTGATTGAAAATGCTTATAAGGAAACTATGAGACAATTGGAGAGTTCCGGGATAAGTAGTACAAAAATCCTTCCTGATATGAGAATTTGTATTACTGCATCATCCCGTGGAATAGATTGCCAGAAAGAGATTCTTAAAGCAATTGTGGATTTCGTGAAACTTAAGGGAGCAAAACCTTTTGTTATACCTGCTATGGGTAGCCATGGCGGGGCGACAGCGGAAGGACAGAAAGCGATACTTGAAGAATACGGAATAACAGAAGAATATCTGGGATGTCCCATAATATCATCAATGGAAACCATCTCTCTCGGGTATGTGGAAGATGAGGGAAAACGTCTCGAAGTCAGAGTGGACGCTGCGTCAGCGAGTGCAGATGGTATAATTGTTTTTAATAGGATTAAACCTCATTCTGCTTTTCGTGGTCCATACGAATCAGGACTCATGAAAATGATGGCTATCGGAATGGGCAAGCAGTATGGGGCTGAAAGCTTACATAATGATGGTTTTGGCACTTTTAAAAGAAGAATTTTTTTATTTGGAAATTTTGTTAGAACACATCTGAATGTCCTTTTTGGAGTTTCCACAGTTGAAAATGCTTATGATAAATGTAATAGGATCGATGTGATTTCGTCTGATGAAATTCCTGAGAGGGAAAAGGAGCTATTATCTTACGCATTTACCATGATGCCTCATTTACCTGTAAAGAAAGCTGATGTTCTAGTTGTGAATCAGATTGGGAAAGATTTTTCTGGTAGTGGTATGGATCCGAATATCACAGGAACATGGGCAACCCCATATGGGGGAGGAGGACTGGAAAAGCAAAGGGTTGTTGTTCTGGATCTTTCAGATGCAAGCCATGGAAATGCCCTTGGCATGGGAAATGCTGATATTATACCTGTCCGATTATTTGATAAAATTGATTTTATGGAAATGTATCCAAATGTCCTAACTAATACAGTTTTTCAAACTATTAAAGTACCCATGGTGTTAAAGGATGATGAAATGGCAATCAAAGCGGCGATAAAAACCTGTAATAATATTGACTTTAGAAATCCCCGAATAGTTTTAATTAAAAATTCTCTTGATTTAGGGTGTGTCTATCTTTCTGAGGCATATTGGAAAGAAATGAATAAAAGAAAAGATGTAGAAATTCTGAGTAAGCCTGAGTATTTAAATTTTAAAAATGGACATTTGTTGTTTTAGTGATAGATTTACTTGATAATAATGCACTATATTCCCTTTTATTAATGCTAATTTATTTACATATAAATAATAATTTTCTTGACTGTTTCTTGATAATTGGTTGATTGTATCCCTCTTTCGATTAGTTTTATAATTATACCCTATGATTATGGATATAATCGGGTATAATAGAATAAAGAGGTTTTGGATGAATAATGTTTCCAGAATAAAGGAGCTTGAGACTATTATCGATTCTCTTCCTCCCGGATCCATAACAAAGAAGAAGATAAACAATAAGGTTTATTTCTATTATAGGTGGAAAGATGGAGAGAGGAGACGGGAGAAATATCTTCCATTTGAAGAAGTTGATACCTTACGGAATCAGATAGCTCATCGTAAGGCACTGGAAAAGGAACTGAAAGAACTTGGAGAGAAAAGGAAGAAAACTTCCTTAGGGCCTTCTAGTAGCCTTTTTAATATTCTTACTGGAAATGAATTAAGGGCTTTCTCTTCTCCTGTCTCGGATTTTAAGAAGAGAGAATGCTTTAAAGAACTTAATGATTTCATTCTTGGAGACAATTGCGATAAGGTTTTCATCCTGTATGGATTAAGAAGGACGGGAAAGACCACATTAATACGTCAGATTCTTTTTGAGATGTCAGATATTGAGTTGGAGAAAACGGCTTTTATCCAGATAACCCCAAAAGATACACTATATAATTTATTTCAGATATTGAATGATCTTAAAACGAAGGGATTTATATATGTTTTCGTTGATGAGGTCACATTGCTTGATGATTTCATAGGAGGTTCAGCTCTTCTTTCAGATGTTTTTGCCTCCTGTGGAATGAAGATTGTTCTCTCTGGAACGGATTCTTTGAGTTTCCTTTTTGCCGAGGATGAACAGCTTTATGACAGATGCGTGATATTGCATACGACATTCATTCCTTATAGGGAATTTGAGCGTGTTCTTGGAGTCAAGGGAATAGATGAATATATCCGTTATGGAGGGACGATGAGCCTCAGTGGGGAATTGTATAATCAAAATTCCATATTCGTTAATGTCAGAAGTGCTTATGAATATGTAAATTCCGCAATTGCTAATAATATTCAGCATTCATTGAAGAATTATAAGAATGGAGGGCATTTTAGAAATCTTGTTGAATTATATGAAAAAAATGAGTTAACCAGTGCCATAAACAGGGTTGTGGAGGATATAAATCATCGTTTTACCGTGGAAGTTCTGACAAGGGATTTCAAATCAAATGATTTATCTCTTTCCCAAAGGAATCTCAGGAAAGATACGACAGTTCTTGATAAAGTACACATAGATGATGTGACAAAAGCTCTTCGTGTGCTTCTTGAGATAAAGAATAAGGATAGGCAATCCGTTACCATAACGGATGCTCATATTCATGAGATAGAGGAGTATTTATATCTACTTGAACTCATTGACTATGTTGATGTCATCAGTTTATCAGACATAGCAGAGAAAAAGAGACGGGTTATCATAACTCAGCCGGGGTTACGCTATACGCAGGCAGAAGCCTTGATTAAAAGCCTCATGATGGATCCCGTTTTTTCTTCTCTTTCCATCTATGAGTTGGAAGATGTCAGGAAGAGAATACTTAATGAGATTAAAGGGCGAATGTTGGAAGATATCGTATTACTTGAGACGAAAAGAGCGAATCCAGATAAGGAGGTATTCGTATTGAAATTCCCTGTAGGAGAGTTTGATATGGTGGTCTTTGATTCACAGGCCCTAACATCCGCGATCTTTGAAATAAAGTATAGTGCGGATGTGTTCCCATCTCATTACCGGCATCTTATTGATGAGGAGAAATGTCAGCAGACGGAACATAGATACGGTAAGATCACACAGAAAGCTGTTCTTTATAGGGGAAAGGGCAGGAGTATTGAAGATGTTGAATATATTAATGTTGAAGAATATTTAAAGGGCCTGAGAAGATAGTTACTTAAGAATCATCGTTGACTGGGGAAATGTAATTTTACTCTTATCAGATTAAGTACTATCAATTATACTATAATTAATTGTAGTTAATCGGAACTTGCTAATCTTAATAAACAGTATGAGAGCAGTTCTTATGGCTGTGTAATACTGTATGGACGCCGACGTGTTGGAAAAACAGCCTTGATTAACGAGTTCTGTAAAAATAAGCCGTCAATTTTGTTCAGTGCAATCAAAGGTAGTGAGAAAGATAATCTAAATGAGCTTTCTCGAGTCATATCAGAATACCAATATGGTATGGATGAAAACATTCAATTTTCATTTTCTGATCTTCGATCGGCATTAATTCCCATAAGCAGGGTGGCAAAAGGTAAGCATCTGGTATTTTGTATCGATGAACTGCCTTATCTTGCTGTGACGGTACCATTCAGGCAAGCCTGAAGGCTTCCATGGAGTATCCATGATCTTTTTCCTCGTTCACTGATGCCATGCTTCTTAGGTGCATTTCTGCACGTCCGTCCACAGTGGGCATCTCCGGAGGCTTAACTTCGCCGGCGTCCCCGGCTAGGGCTTTCAGGCCAAAGGATTCAAGATTGAGGGCAGCGTTCCTGTCCCGATCCTGTCTGGTATGGCATACCTTGCACTCCCACTCCCTGTCACTGAGTGTCAGCTCCGCATTATGCCAGCCACATATATGGCAGGTTCTCGACGATGCGAAGAACCTGTCCGCTGTCATAAGTGTTTTCCCATAAAAGAGGCTCTTGTATTCAAGCTGCCTCCTTATCTCAAAGAATGACGCATCCTGTATGTGCTTCGAGAGCTTCCTGTTCTTCATCATTCCAGCTACGTTAAGATCCTCGATGACTATGACCTCCGCTTGGCTGTCGCAGACTATCTTCTTCGTCATCTTGTGGATGCTGTCCTTCCTGGTGTTGGATATCTTCTCATGAAGTACTGCCATCTCATGTCTGAGTTTCTTCCAGTTTTCTGAACCTTTCTTCTTTTTTGAAAGGAGTTTCTGTAAATGCCTGAGCCTCTTCTCATACTGCTTCAGTGCTCTCGGATTCTCATACTCCCTTCCATCAGAGCAGACGGCAAGTCGATCAAGGTTGAGGTCGATGCCGATCACCTTGGGCTTTTCCGGCAGTTCAGGGACGGGAGCTTCAAGGCCGTCGTCGAAGAGGCATGAGGCATATACTGTTCCTGAAGGATTCACAGTCACCGTGATGTTCTTCAGCTTCCCGATAGGCTTCCTGTGTATGACAGCATCGACCCAGCCGATACCCTGCACATAGATACGACTGTTATTTACATCGACCTTGCCTTTCTGCGGAATCCTGAAGCTCTTCTTCGAGCGGTGCTTTGTCTTGAATTTGGGATAAGCTGCATCCTTGCGGAAGAAGGCCTTGAAAGCTGCACTCAGGTCAGCCGACACACACTGAAGCGTCTGGGCAGGAGCATCTGTAAGCCAGGGGAAAGCAGGCTTGAGGGAATGAGCTATGAAGTTGTTGAGGTCGAAGGCCGTATGGCTCTCTTTCCTCCTCTCATAAGACTTGGAAGAGTATTCCAGAAGGCGGTTCCA
>CALXYM010000015.1 GCA_944392965.1 uncultured Spirochaetaceae bacterium
GCAAATCCCAATGTGCTTGTTGTCGACAGGTTCTTCCCTTCGACGAAGATGTGTCCGGGCTGTGGAGTCATCAATGAAGGCATCACGCTATCTGACAGGATATTCACCTGCGGGTGCGGATACACTGAGGAGCGTGATGTGAAAAGTGCAAAAACACTGCTTCTTGCAGGAGAGCATGAAATGTCCTGCACGCTTGCGGGACGCAAGTGTCCTCCGGAGGAGCGGAAGTCAGCCTTCTATACCTCGTATGAGATATGGAAGCATTCTGCGAAACGCCCTGGGAAGGGAAAGAGCCCGGAAGCTCCATTCTCTAAGCGTTAGCGAAGAATGGAGCAGTTCACATATGCGATGCTCTCCTTTCTCTCTCTTATCTCCTTCTCAAGGGCAGTTTTTTTCTTCTCAAGGATCATCTTCCTCTCTTCTATGCTCTCTTTTCCTTTTAGGCATAGTTCAAGGTATTCCCTCATTTCCTGGATGCTCATATCACATTTCTTTAAACAGGTGAGGTCCTTTATCCATCTGACATCGTATTCATCAAAATATCTTCTTCCATTCG
The DNA here is from genome assembly GCA_944392965.1 of uncultured Spirochaetaceae bacterium. GTDB lineage: Bacteria > Spirochaetota > Spirochaetia > Sphaerochaetales > Sphaerochaetaceae > Ornithospirochaeta. The sequence goes on from CALXYM010000015.1 coordinate 557, forward strand.
TATCTCTTTTCACGTTCGGAATAAGCCCTTTATTACAGTAGAACTTCAAAGTCTCATAACTTAACACTCTCATCGTATATTTCTCCCATACGGGGAACACGGAGGAAATTGCAAATTATATAGCAGAACAGATTGGCTCCGATATCTACAGGATAGAACCTGTGAATTCGTATCCGGAGACAAGTTACATGATATGGGAAAACATGGCTCGTGATGAGATGGCTTCCAATGCCCGTCCAGAGATCAATAATCTGCCATCATCCATCGATGGCTATGATACGCTCATAGTCTGCTATCCAATCTGGTGGCATACGGCTCCCATGATAATAGGAACTTTCTTAGAGAACTATGATCTTGAGGGTAAGGATATCTACCCGGTATCGCAGTCACAGTCGATGAACAGATCTCAGTTCAACACATCTGTTGAATTTATAAGGGAATGTTCTGGCAGAGCGAGAGTCCATGACGGTCTTTTTGCCAGGTCATCAAATACAAGGGCGATAGACAACTATCTTACGGGAAACGGGTTAATTTGATTCATTTAAAGGCATGGGAGTATGTTCTTCCATGCCTCCTTTCTTTTTTTTAGAATAGGGAAGGTCTTAACTTATGGCTTTCCTCATCACAAAATTTGTAAGAAATGCTCCTCTTATTTCTACGGTTTGTTCTTTTATGCACATATAACCTCTTTTTTCAAAGAATGGTCTTGCGGTTATTGATGCATGTGTCTCAATCTCTTTGAAATCTCTGATTGTTTCAAGTCTGTCACACAGGGCTGTGGCTGTACCCTTTCCCTGATAGTCCTTATGCACAAAGAGATGGTCCAGGTAGCCACTCTCATCAATGTCCCCGAATCCGATGATGGTACCGTCTTCTACTGCAAGAAGTGAATAATTTTTATTCAGCGCTTCTTCCAAATGGGTGTAATTCCTGTCAGAAGGAGCCCATGCTTCTGTCTGCTTCTCATCATAATCTTTTCTGTTTACACTATGAACTGTGTCGTAGAATAGCCTCTTTACCTCATCCAGATCTTTTTTCTCGTATTCCCTTATTTCCATGTTTTTATAATATCCTCAGGCAGGGGAGAGTAGAATTAGTTATCCGTAAATTCATGAAAAAAATTGTTGAAAATATTTAAATTGCTTTATCTGGATACTCATTTTATAATTTTTCATAGGCTATGAATGGTAGGAAATCTCTTCCATTCTTAAAACAAAGGAGGATCTATGAAAGATTTTTTCACCCTAAAGGAGAAGAATACCACTGTCAGAACTGAAATAATCGCAGGTCTGACAACCTTCTTCACTATGGCTTATATCATCTTCGTCAATCCTAACATGCTTAGTGAGACTGGTATGAGCTGGGAAGGGGTATTCGTAGCAACCTGTCTTGCTGCTGCGGTAGGAACACTTGTAATGGCTCTGTTCGCGAATGTACCATATGCCGTGGCTCCTGGAATGGGTCTGAATGCGCTCTTCACATACACCATCTGTATGGCGGGAGGGTTCGCATGGCAGGAAGCGCTTGCCATGGTATTCATCTGTGGACTCATAAACATAGTAATCACTGTTACAAAACTGAGGAAGTCAATTGTCAAATCTATCCCGGAGAGCTTGCAGAACGCCATAGGAGGCGGCATCGGACTGTTTATTGCTTATCTTGGAATGAATAACGCAGGTCTCATCTCCTTCACAGGAGCCTATCCAAGCGTTACTCCTGGAATGCAGCCGTTCAACGAGGCTCACCTTGTCCTTGCCGTAGTGGGGCTATTGATCATGGTCATCCTGATGGCACTGAAGGTGAAAGGAGCAATCCTCATAGGTATCGTTGCTACGACTATCATAGGAATACCTTTCGGGGTTACGGCAATGCCGGAGAGCATATTCTCAGGTGCTCATACCGTTGCTGGATTTAAGGAAGTCGCGTTCAGTTTCTTCGGTTCTCCCGGTTTCGGATCCCTTTTCTCCGATCCGACTAAGATAGCATTCGTAATCGTCACGATATTCTCCATGAGCCTCTCTGATACGTTTGATTCCATCGGAACGTTCATCGGAACGGGAAGAAAGAGTCATATCTTTGATGAGGAGGATGAGAAGGCTCTTGAGGGATCTGGATTTAAGAGCCGTCTGGACAAGGCTCTTGTCGCTGACAGTGTTGCAACGAGTATCGGAGCTCTTTTCGGAACGAGCAATGCGACAACGTTCGTGGAGAGTTCTGCCGGTATAGCAGCAGGAGGAAGAACAGGTCTTACAAGCCTTACGACCGCTATAATGTTCCTCATCTGTCTGCCGTTCTCTGGACTTATAGGAATGGTGCCATCTGCAGCAACATCCCCGGCACTCATCGTTGTAGGTATTTTGATGGTAGAGCCGTTTGCCGAGATCAACTGGAAGGATTTCAAGGATGCTGTTCCCGCATTCTTCACGGTTGCTGTAATGAGCTTCACATATGGTATTACGAATGGTATCGCGGCTGGATTCATCATGTACTGCATCACGAAGATCTGCGCGAAGGAAGGAAAGGAGATCCATCCTATCATCGCAGTCGCATCCGTGCTGTTCATAATCGATTTCGTCATAAAAGCCATCGGTTGATAGTTCTTTCTACTTATTTCGGGTATGGAGATCATCTCCATGCCCTTTTTCTTTTTAGTGTGTTATCATCATATGCATGATAAGAGTAGATAACGACTGGCAACCCTTATTCGATATAGAACAGAACAAGGAATACTATCTTGAACTAAGAAAGTTTCTGAAGCATGAGTATGCTACAAAGAGGATATATCCTCCGATGGATGAGATATTTAATGCTTTCAAACTCACCCCATTTAACAGCGTGAAAGCCGTCATCGTAGGCCAGGATCCGTATCATGAGGAGGGGCAGGCGATGGGGCTCTCATTCTCCGTGAGGGAAGGAACGGAAGAACCTCCTTCGCTTAAGAACATCAAGGAGGAGTTGAAAGCGGAGGGATTTGACACATCCGCTTGGTCAAGTGACCTTACCAGATGGGCAAAACAGGGAGTACTCTTATTAAACAGCACGCTTACCGTTGAAGCACACAGAGCAGCCTCCCATGCATCACACGGCTGGGAACGTTTCACGGATACGGCAATCGTGGAACTAGGAAGAGATCCTCGACCCAAGGTCTTTCTCCTGTGGGGTAGTTATGCACGTAGCAAGAAGATCCTGATAGAAAACAGCGCACATCTCATTCTCGAGTCTGCTCATCCAAGCCCGTTAAGTGCTTACCGTGGCTTCTTCGGTAATAACCATTTTAGAAAATGTAATGAATTTCTTATTAGAAACGGCGAAGAGCCGATAGCCTGGTAGGCTATTGGCTCTCCTTTAATGCTTTCTTCCTTATCTTTCCACTTATTGTCTTAGGAAGCTCGTTTGTAAATTCTATGTATCTTATCCACTTGTATTCAGCAAGCTTCGAGTTCGTATACTCCCTTATCTCCTTCTCAAGCTCTGCCGATGGCTCATAGCCGTGAGAAAGTACGATGAAGGCTTTTATCGCCTGACCTCTGAGGGTATCAGGAATTCCAACGACACTGCACTCAAGAACCGCATCATGCTTGATCAGGATGTTCTCGATCTCAAAAGGTCCGATTCTGAATCCACCGCTCTTGATGATGTCATCGAATCTGCCATGGAACCAGAAATACCCATCTTCATCCTTCCATGCAGAGTCTCCCGTGTGATACACGCCGCCTGACCATGCGTTCCTATAAAGCTCCTGATCTCCAAGGTAGGAGGAGAATACTCCGATCGGCTTCTTCCCATTCTCAGGAACGATTACGATCTCTCCGATTTCCCCATTCTCGACCTCTTTTCCGTTCTTATCCAGAAGCTTAAGGGTGTAAAGGGGACTCATGACTCCCATCGACCCTTCCTTGTTCTTGATTCCCCTGTAGTTCGCACTTAGAAGAGTTGTCTCCGTCTGTCCGTATCCCTCGTTCAGATAAAGTCCCGTCTTCTCATGGAAGCGCTGGAATATCTCGGGATTGAGATACTCCCCCGCGGTTGAGGCGCTTTTAAGACTCGGCATCGCAGGAGTTCCCTTCTTTACCAGATAACGGTATACCGTCGGTGGAGCACAGAAAGATGTGACCTCATATCTGTTTATCACCTGCGTAAGCATCTTCGGATCGAAGTTGTCGAAGTCGTATACCATTACCGCCGATCCGACAAGCCACTGTCCATACATCTTACCCCAGCTTGCCTTTGCCCATCCGGTCTCGGCTACCGTGAAATGCAGTCCGTTATCTTCGGCTCTCTGCCAGTAGCGGGCGGTAACGATATGGGCTAGGGGATAGCTGAAATCATGGATTACCCCCTTCGGATATCCCGTGGTACCTGATGTAAAATACATCATCATGCTGTCGGTGGCCTTCGTATCGACTCTTTTAAATTCTTCATCTGCCATTCTCTCGAGCTCTGAGAGATTAATGAACCCATCGACATCCTTCTTGATGCTCATAAGTATCGCACTTTTTCCCGCATCCTCAAGAGCATCCTTTATCCTCTTTGGAACATCGTTCTCATATGTTGTGACGACGGCTTTAATATCGGCAGTCATGAAACGGTATTTGAAATCATCCGTCCTCAGCATGTGGGTCACCGGAACCATCACCGCCCCCAGCTTATGCAGGGCAAGGGCTATGAACCAGTACTCATAGTGCCTCTTGAGACAGAGCATCACAAAATCCCCTTTTCCGATTCCGAGTGAGGAAAGTGTGTTTGCATACTTGTTCGATTCCCTTCTTACATCGGCGAATGTGAACGTCCTCTCTTCTCCCTCGGCATTGCACCATACCATTGCCCTTTTATCTGGTTCTGTCCTCGCTATCTCATCTACCACGTCGTAGGCGAAGTTAAAATTGTCCTCATAATGGATATCTATATTTTTCAGCGCGCCGTTCTCATCTTCCTCGGTCGTGCAGAATCTCTCATATATACTCATTCAGTATTATCTCCTAGAAGGCTCTGAACCTTCTATAACGCTTTTCTTTGAAATCCTTATCATTCTTTATCTTCTCTATCTCGCTCTTCATTTCTTTGCCGAGATTTGTAAAGAATTCCTCCGTTCCAATCTCATCCTCTTTCACTATTCTTTCTATGAGGTTGAGATTCAGAGCATCCTCTGCAGTAAGCTTCAGACACTCGGCAGCCTCATCGGCCTTCTTACTGTCCTTGAAGAGGATGCTCGCACACCCTTCGGGGGAAATCACAGAATAGACCGCGTTTTCAAGCATCCATACGCGGTCAGCAACCGCAAGTCCGAGTGCTCCGCCGCTTCCACCTTCACCTATCAAGACAGAGAGGATTGGAACATTTAAATCCATCATTTCCATAAGGTTCGTGGCGATGGCTTCTCCTTCGCCCCTTTCTTCTGCCTCAATGCCACAGAAAGCACCGGAAGTGTCTACGAACGTGATGACAGGACGATTAAACTTCTCTGCTTCCTTCATGAGTCGAAGCGCTTTGCGATATCCCTCGGGGCTGGGAGCTCCGAAGTTTCTCATTGTCCTCTCTGCAGCAGTCCGTCCTTTTTCTATTGCGACCACAGTCACCGGCATGCCGGAGAGAGATGCGATGCCCGCGACTATTGCACCATCGTCCTTAGCTCTCCTGTCCCCGTGAAACTCGATGAAAGAGGTGAATATGTTGTTTATGTATGATAGTCCTGTAGGACGGTTTGCGGAACGGGCTATCCTGACCCTGTCATATGCTCTCATCTGTCTTTTTCTCCATGAAGTGCAAGAATCTGGGTAAGCGTGTATTTCAGATCCTTCCTGTGAACGATCTTATCTACAAAACCGCACTTTAGAAGGAACTCTGCTCTCTGGAACCCTTTAGGAAGTTCTTTCTTCGTCGTCTGCTCAATCACTCTTTTTCCTGCGAAGCCGATCATCGCACCTGGTTCAGAGAGTATTATATCTCCTTCCATGGCAAAACTTGCAGTAACACCTCCTGTCGTAGGATCGGTGAGGACCGCGATATATAGCAGCCCTGCATTGCTATGCTTTTTTACAGCTCCGCTGACCTTTGCCATCTGCATGAGGGAGATAAGTCCTTCCTGCATTCGAGCCCCTCCTGATGCCGTGAAACCTATCACAGGAAGTCTTTCTGTTGTCGCATACTCAAAGAGTTTTGTGATTTTTTCTCCCGTCACGCGTCCCATGCTCCCCATCATGAAGAGGCTCTCCATGAAGAATACGGCAACTGTCATGCCATCGATGACCGCTTTTCCTGTGATTACCGACTCATCCTCTCCGCTTGCTTTTCTCGCTTTCTCAAGTTTCTCATCATAGCCGGGGAAGGACAGCACATCCTCTGTCTTCTCATCTTTGAAAAGTTCCTGGAAGTCATCGAAGAAGAGCATCGCCCTCTCACGTGCCTTGATTCTGAAATGATAACCGCAAGAACATGTTCTGAACGGCTGAATCTGTGAGAGCTTTAGAGTCCTATGACAGTTTGGGCATACTATCTCATCAAGTGGAGCGGGGATGTTGTCCCTTCCTTCCTTCTCAAGTTCGTTACCAGGTTTGATGCTGAAGCTGATCATTTGAAGTCCTCCATGCTCGTCGTGTCATATGTTCCATCCACGAACCTGTCATATTTCAATATCCTGAGCTGTTCTTCGGCATTCGTCTCAATTCCTGCTATCTGCAACTCGCAGAGGTATGCTCTCATCTTTCTTATCGCCTCATCCCTCGTCTGGGCATATACTATGAGCTTACCGACAAGAGAGTCGTAGTAGGGCGAGACAAGTGTACCCCTTTCGAGGAATGTGTCAAAACGTACGAACGGGCCCCCAGGTACATGAATCGCATCAATAACTCCAGTACTGCGTGCGTTTATCCTGCACTCTATCGCAGCTCCTCTTGTCCTTACGTCCTTGTTTGTGAAGGATAGGGGAATTCCTGCTGCAATTCTTATCTGCCATTTCACGATATCTATCGAGGAGAGTATCTCGCTTACAGGATGTTCCACCTGCAGACGGACGTTCATCTCCATGAAATAGAACTTCCTGTCTGTTGAGAAGAGGAACTCGAGTGTTCCCGCGTTCCTGTATCCCATCCTTATCGCAGCAAGCCGCGCTTTCTCCATCAGGATCTCTCTCTCTTTCTCTGTGACCTTCGCACTCGGGCTTTCCTCCACGAGTTTCTGATGGTTTCTCTGCATCGAGCAGTCACGCTCTGCGAAGCTCACTGCGTTTCCAAATTCATCCGCGAGTACCTGTACCTCGATATGGCTTGCCGGCATGACGTACTTCTCCAGATAGAGCGCTCCATCCGAGAAACTCTGTTCCGCCTCGTTTTTCGCAATAGGGTAGAGACGTTCAAGGTCTTCCTCATTCTCTATGAGTCTTATCCCCCTTCCCCCTCCGCCACTTCTGGCTTTGAGCATCACGGGGTATCCAATCTCTTTGGCTTTGACTTTTGCCTCATCAAGGCTTTCGAGTATTCCAGTTCCCGGAATGACATCAAGCCCTGCATCCTGAGCGATCTCCTTCATCTTCGTCTTATCACTGAGTTTCCTCATTAATTCGGAACTCGGTCCGATGAATGCGATTCCGTTTTCTTCGCAGAGTGTTGCGAACTCCTCGTTCTCTGAGAGAAATCCATAACCGGGATGGATTGCCTTAGCCCCAGTCAAGAGGGCTGCGCTTATTATCCTGTCGGCTCTCAGGTAGCTTTCTCCTGCCTCCCCCGGGCCGATACATACGCTCTCATCCGCAAGATAGCGGTGCAGGGAATGTTCATCAGCCTCCGAATAGACTGCTACACTCTTGATGCCCATCTCACTCAGAGCACGGATTACCCTTACCGCGATCTCTCCTCTGTTTGCAATCAGGATTTTTGAGAACATAACGCACTCTTATCCGCTAAGGCGAAGGAGTATTCCGCCTTTATCTTAAGCTCGCCATTCACATAGCCTTCTCCTTCTGCGAAATAGAAGATACCTTTGCTTTTTGTGATGTGGCACTTTGTTTCGAATTTATCACCTGGCAGGACGGGACTTTTGAACCTGACCTTGTCAAGTCCTGCGTAAAGGCATACTTTCCCTTCCTGCATACGTTCTTTCAACAATACTGCTGTACTCTGCGCGAGGATTTCACAGAGTATCACTCCCGGCACGATTGGAAAGCCGGGAAAGTGTCCGTCCAAGAAGAACTCATCGCCTTTTATAGTATATATGCCGTGAGCGTATCCATCCTCCTCAAACGCCTCGTCCAGAAGAAGCATGCTTGATCTGTGGGGAAGGATCTCCATCAGTTCATTTCTGTTCATCTGTCCCTCCTGTATAAGAAGAGGGGAGTACCGAATTCTACGGCTTCTCCGTTCTTCACTAAGATTTTCTCGATGACGCCGTCATCCTCAGCTTTGATCTCATTCATGAGCTTCATTGCCTCGATTATGCAGAGCGTGTCTCCTTTTCTGAATTGTGAGCCAACCTTCACGTAATCATCCTTGTCCTCCGCACTGGCAGAGTAAAAGAGTCCGACCATCGGAGACTTTATCTCAAGGGTAGAGGAGCCGGTGTTCTCCGTTTTGACAGACTCTTCCTCTTCATTTTCTGAGTATGTCATCTCGCTCTGTGGAACGGAGATTCCTCTTTCCATGCGGAAGGTTTTTCCACCCTCACTAACTTCAAATGCGCTGAGCTTCAGTTCTTTCATCAGCTCTCCGTATTTCCTCAATTCGTTTAAATCCATCAGATCCTCCTGAATGCGAGACAGGCGTTATGACCACCGAATCCCAGAGAGTTCGATATGGAAAGGGTTATGTCTTTCTTAACCGCTTTAAGCGGTGTGTAATCGAGATCACACTCCTCATCTTTTTCAAGGAGGTTGATCGTCGGGGGGATGAGTCCTGTCTCAAGAGCCTTGATTGCGACAATCGCCTCAAGTGCACCCGCAGCTCCCAGCATATGTCCTGTCATGCTCTTTGTGGAACTTATTGAAGCCCGTCTTGCGGCCTCCTCTCCGAGCGCATGTTTTATTGCAAGCGTCTCTGCCTTGTCATTTAATGGAGTTCCTGTACCGTGGGCATTGATGTAGATGCTGTCACTTTCAGTATACCCGGCCTCTGCAAGAGCCTGACTCATTGCACGGCGCGCACCCTCAGCATCCGATCTCGGTGCCGTTATATGATATGCATCGCTTGTCGAGCCGTATCCGACGAGTTCTGCATAGATTTTCGCATTTCTTTTTTTCGCGTGCTCATATTCCTCAAGGATGAGGGCAGCTCCTCCTTCTGCGATAACGAATCCGCTTCTTCTCTTGTCAAAAGGAAGACTGGCTGCATCCTTATCCGTTGCAATGGAGAGTGCCTGCATGTTTATGAACCCTGCAACTCCACACTCGGAGATTGCTGCCTCGCTTCCTCCCGTAATCACGGCATCTGCATAACCATGTCTGATGAGCCTCATCGCTTCTCCTATGGCATTCGATCCTGATGCGCAGGCCGTGACTGCAGGCATCGCAGGTCCCTGTGCGTTATATTTGATTGACAACAGTCCGGAGGACATATTTGCTATCATCATGGGGACGAAGAATGGGGATACCCGGCTAGGACCTCTCGTTATGAGCGTGTTATGTTCCTTTGTGAATGTCGCCATTCCACCGATTCCCGTACCGAAATATACTGCGAATCTCTCGGGGTCGACGTTTCCGATAATTCCGCTCTCTTCAACAGCCTCCGCGGCTGCCGCAATTGCGAACTGCGCATAACGGTCAGTTTTAAGAACTTCGGACTTCTCCATATAATCGCGGGGATTGAAGTCCTTGACCTCTCCGTCAAGTTTCGCCTTATAAGCTGTGGCATCGAAAAGTGTGATCTCTCCTATACCGTTCACTCCGTCTAAAAGGTTCTTCCAGTTTTCATCCACGCCTTTTCCGACGGGGCTTATCGCACCCATTCCCGTTACAACGACTCTTCTATAGTTTTCCATGCCTCTTTTCTCCTTTACATTGCGATTCCGCCGTCCACTTTCAGCACTTCTCCCGTGATGTAGGAGGAAGTAGCCAGGAAAGCCACGGCGTCAGCGACTTCATCAGCCTTTCCAAACCTCTTGAGAGGTATCATCTGGACAAGTGGATTATCTTCCCCGATGTTCTCGGTCATATCGGTTCTGATGAAACCGGGGGCTACGGCGTTTACCGTTATGTTCTTAGCAGCAAGCTCCTTGGCGGCGGACTTTGTCAGTCCTATTATCCCGGCCTTGGATGCCGAGTAGTTTGCCTGCCCAGGGTTTCCGATGATTGCTGATACCGATGATATGTTTACGATCCTGCCTTCCTTCTGCCTCAACATCATGGGCACAGTGTGGCGGATCATGTTGAATGTTCCTTTTAAGTTCGTATCTATTACGCTTGAGAATGATTCCTCGCTCATCATCGCGATGAGTCCGTCCTTTACTATTCCCGCGTTGTTTACGAGGATGTCGATACGTGTAAAATCCTCTTTTATCTTCCTTGCAAGTTCCTTTGTCTCCTCATAGGAGGAAACATCGGCCTTGTATGAGATGGCTTTCACCGAATATTTTTCCGTTATCTCCCTCACCGTCTCCTCAGCCTTGTCGCTGTTGCCATGGTAGACGACAGCGACAGCAGAACCGAGGGATGCGAGTTTCAAGGCTACGGCCTTTCCAATTCCTCTGGATGCGCCTGTTACGACACTGACTTTTCCGCTCAGCATGAAACCTCTCCTCTGATCTTCTCGATTGCATCCACACATCCTGTGGAGTAGACCCTTACATCTCTGCTTATCTTCTTTATGATGGAAGAGAGCGTTGTCCCCGGTCCTATCTCGATGAACGTATCAACGCCCTTTTCAATCATATCCTCAACACTCTTCTGCCAGAGCACGGGGCTTTTTATTTGAAGAGCGAGAATATCTTTTACAGAATTCTCATAAGGTGCGCCGAGATAGTTCGAATATGTTGTGATTTCCGGAGCCTCGACGACTGTTGAATCTAGAAACGAAGCGAACTTCTCTGATGCCTCGTTCATGAAAGGGGAGTGGAATGCGCCTTTCACGCTTAAACGTACGCACCTTCCGCCGTTTTCTTTCACGTCCTCTTCAAAGCTTTTGATCTCGCTTTCGATTCCTGAGCACACAATCTGTCCGGGGCAGTTGAAGTTTACAGGAAAAACGTAGTCGTATTTCTCTGCAAGCTCGTTGACCTTGTCCTCGCTAAGGCGGATTACTGCAGTCATAATCGCATCGAATTTCTCTGAGTCCTCCTGCATGATGGATGCCCTGTTTGATACGATGTTCATGCCGCTTTCCCTGCTGAATGATCCTGCGTAGGCGAGGGCTGCTATCTCTCCAAGTGAGAAGCCTGCGACAACATCGGCCTTTACGCCCATCTCTGTCAACAGGTTTGATATCGCAACCTCCACCGCATAGAGTGCAGGCTGCGTGTTTATAGTCTTCATAAGTTCTTCATTGGTCGAATTGTAAATTGAATCAATCAGGCCATGATGGACCTTGTCGAGTTTTTCCAGGGTAGCTTTGAATACGGGGTAGTTCTCATACAGATCCCTGCACATCCCGACTTTCTGATCCCCCTGTCCCGAAAATACGAAGGCTATTTTACCCATTTCATAGCTCCTTTAAGCGTTTCTTCGCATCCGTCCATCACATCTTTGATGATATCGGCTGCACTTTCTTCCTTCTTTACGACAGAAGCGATCTGTCCGGCGAGGAAGCATCCGTTCTCCATGTCTCCATCTTTCACAGCCTTGCGCAGAGCTCCGACTGCGAGATTCTCAAGCTCGTCATCTGGCATTCCACCATATTCGGCTTCCTGATATCTTCTTGAAAATGGCGTCCTCAGACTTCTTACTGGGTGGCCAAGCCTTTTTCCTGTCACCATTGTGCAGAGGTCGGATGCCTTGATGATCTTCTCCTTGTATACGGGACTGATGTTACATTCCTTTGCACTGAGGAATCTTGTACCCATCTGAATGCCTACGGCTCCAAGGAGGAACGCTGCAGCCGCAGCTCTTCCATCTGCTATTCCACCGGCGGCGATTACGGGAAGATCGGTTGCGTCAACAATCTGTGGAACGAGTACTATCGTTGTGAGTTCTCCCACATGTCCTCCGCTTTCTCCACCTTCTGCAATCAGGGCATCTGCACCAACTCTTTTCATAAGTTTCGCCAGTGCGACAGAGGCAACAACTGGAATTACCGTTATTCCAGCATCCTTCCATGCTTTCATGTATTTGCTTGGGTTTCCTGCTCCTGTGGTGACGACCTTCACCCCTTCCTCGACTACGAGATCTGCGATATCATCCGCATAGGGGCTCATTAGCATGATGTTCACTCCAAACGGCTTATCTGTAAGGCTCTTCGCTTTCTGAATCTCCCCCCTTACATAATCCTTAGGGGCGTTTCCTGCTGCGATGATTCCCAGTCCTCCGGCGTTCGAGACCGCAGAAGCGAGTTCCCCGTCTGCGATCCATGCCATGCCGCCCTGAAAGAGGGGATATTTGATCCCCAGCATCTTTGTTATTGGCGTCTCGATCATGCTTATCCCTTAGAGTGCTGCGATGAAATCTACGAGATCCTTTACAGTCTCAAGCTTCTTATCCACTTCAATTGTTACTCCGAGCTTGTCCTCAAGGTTCATAAGAAGCTCTACCGTATCGAGGCTGTCGATTCCGAGTTCACGGAATGTGCTCTCCATCTTGATATCGTCCATATTGGCGTCCGTGCGCTCTGCAACTGTCTCTCTGATTGCGTCGAAAATCGTTTTTTCGTCCATTTTGTTTCTCCTGTTTCTGTTGTTAGATGTTTTTAATATTGACATATTTTCAGAAACTGTCAATATGCCAAGTACTTTAATTTCTAGAAATTACCACCTTCTCCCTTTTATTTCCAGTAGCTAATTATTACTAACTAATTACTAGTTGAATTAACTATGTATTTCTTTCTCTGTCTGAATTATATTTTCCATTCATTTTAGTTAAACTGCCTTATAAATCCAGCCAGGAGCGACCTTGCCTCCTTCTCTCATTAAAAGCGTCTTATCCTTTGCAGAGATGATCATAGAGAGCTTTCTCTGCCAGAATTTCTTCTTTTTTATGTCGATTATGATTAACTTATCATCTCCTTCCGTTATTCTCACGCACCGTTTCACTGCGAATACCGGTAATGCCAGGAGCAGGATCTTATTGCTCTGTGTGTTTCTGTAGTTCATACTGAATATATATAAAGTGGAAGAGTCTGTGAGCTTCTCGGAAGGCCGTTGGAGAAGTTCCAAATATGTGGCGAATGCGTTTCGCCCCAATTGGATCCTGCCATTCAGATTTTTTATCTGGATATCCTCGATATTCTCCGTAATGATATCTTCTATTCTCATTATTTTTTCTGTCATATATCCTCCTTTGTGTTATCTGCTCATACTCATCTTCTTTTCCATCGCGGGAAATATGATGCTGACAGCTTCTTCGAACGTACTCACGTAATGGATTTTCATCTTGTTTTTGAAGAATTTCTCGACTTCCTGCGCTTCCTTCCTGTTTGCCTCTGGGATTATCACATCTTTTATCCCGCAGCTGAACATTCCCTGTAGTTTCGTCACCACCCCTCCGACAGGAAGGACGATACCTTTCATCGTGATTGCACCTGTGACTGCGATGTCTTCCCTTACCGGGGTTGATGTATATTCACTTAATATCGCAAGGGCTGTTGCAAGACCTGCGGAATCTCCGTTCCTCCTTATAGAGGCGATGTAGTTTATGCTAGTCTCTTCAAGCATCTCTCCGTAGTTTCTCCTTATATAAGAATCTGCAAGCTCATATGCTATGCACGCATTCTCATTCGTCATCTTCTCACAGAGGCCGTATACTGAAAGTCCGCTTCTCCCTTTTACGATCTTAACCTCAACAGGGGAAAGGTATGCCAGTGTCCCTGAAACCGCGATCCCGTTTATCATGCCGGGGTCGAAATATTCCTCCTTCCTCTCGATGATATTGATGTCATCTTCTTTGAAGGTGTCCTCTATGGTTTTTGCATCCACCCTGAGAGCATGGATTCTTCCATCCTTTAGGAATGTTGAGGATTTTATCGCAAATATCTTCTCTACCGCATCCCTTATCGGTCGTACCGAGTAGTTATGCATTCCCTTTTTGATGGCAAGTGCCTTGACTGCTTCATCATCGAACTCTATATATCTTGATGGCCCTATGGTGTAGTTCATTTTCTCTATGAGCCTTTTTGTGATCTTCTTCAGATCTGAAAGTTCGTACCTCTTCATCTCTATTATTCTCAGCCTATCCAGAAGAGGTTCCGGTATTCCTTCAAGGGTGTTTGCTGTGAAGATTGTCCATGCTGATGAACAGTCGAAGGGGAGGGAGAGGAAGTCATCTACGAATTCCTTCTTTCTATCATCTTCAAGAAGATCCAGAAATGCGTCTGCGGCTTTCCCATAACCCGTGCTATCTCCGAGTTTATCAAGTTCATCGAATATGATTATCGGGGATAGGCTCTCGGTTTTTACGAATGCATTTATTATCTTACCTTCTGTTGCTCCCTTCCACTGGGGATCGTTTCCTTTCAACATGAAAGTTCCCGCTATACCTGAAAGTGATATTATGTCGTAACCTTTTCTGAGTCCTTTAGCCAGGGAGACGCAAAGACTGGTCTTGCCACTTCCCGGACTACCCACAAGGAGGATTGGACGAGGTGTCTTATTCATGACTATAGCACTCGATACCTCGTTTAGAAGAGCACTCTTTAAGTATTCAAGTCCCTCATGGCTGTTGTCCATCGCGATCTTTGCTCTTGTATAATCGGCTTTCGTATAGGGATTCTTCTTTAAATCAACGAGCTTAAAGATGAGATTCTTCCTTTTTGAAGAGCATTCTTCCTCCTCCCTTTTAAGGAAAAGTTCGACATAGCCGTTTTTCAGTTTTCTCGCAGTCCCTCTGTCTATTTCAAGATTCTCATCAATTCTGGATAAGATATATTTATCTACAGAATCCGCATTTTCATAAACATTATCAATTATTTCCATAGTTTTTACCTACCTCTTTCAAAATTCAATTTCCTCTTTCGCCACGTGCGCGCGGCCCTCATTTCATGTCCATTTCTTTCCACCTTGCTAAGGAGGATAGACTTGTAAATGTGTTATTCTTAATTCTTTTTTCACACTTACAGTTGATAGCCTCAAAGAGGCATATATTTAGAGAATTGAATAAAAGTATCGGAAAATTGAGAAAATTTAGAAAAATAAAAATAACGTGCTAAAAGACTATTTTCATCTATCTAAGCCATAAAAGAATAAAGCTAAGAGCGAATAATTATTTCTTGAAGCCTATAATATTGACTTTTTTCATTGACAGAGTGCATGGGGGCAGGTATTTTGAGTGATGGGATATGAAACAGAAAATATCAGTTGATAACCTTAGATCGAGTTATTATGAACAGTATAGAAACGAGCTGAATGGGATATGGAGAAACTCTCAATTCCTATGGGCTTTCGACAGTATTCTTTTTGGAGGATATGGTTTCTTAATCAGTAAGAGTATTGATTTATTATCTGATAAACCAAAACTTTATATCTGTAATGAAATTTCTCTGTTTTTATGTTTCCTTGGCCTCTGTATCACAGCCCTTTGGATTGCCATGGCTAAATCCTCAAAGACGTGGCAAGAATGGTATGAGGAGAAGATACGTAGACTTGAACATGATAGAACTTATTTTACTTTTCCACGTTCTTATGCGATGGGTGGAACGACCAACCGGGTTGAGAACCTAGATGATAAGCTCCATACAAGAAATAGTGGTAGTTACTCAACAGGTAAATTAAATATCCTGATTGCACAAACTATATGGGTGCTTTGGGCATTTCTCTATGCCATACACCTTTTATGTGTACCTGTTTTCCTGTTGATCAATTTCTCTTTTCTTGTCGGATTAATACTTCTACCTGTTCTGTATTTTATTTTTATTCGAGTACTAAAAGGGATAGCAAAACGTTCCTATCTTAGAAACGAGGATTACGGGGAGGAGTTCATATTTGAAACATACCTCCGCATTGAGAAAGCAGAAGAAGCCTTAAATAACGTATTTTACGTAACAAGTTCAGATAGTAAGAAGAATCTCCTTGATTACTTCCTTAATGAATACAGAGCCTTGAGCTTTGATCTTTATCATATCTTACAAAGTTCAGGTGATGTTTATGACTATGATGAATGGCTATCCTCCGACTATGAAAAGCTGTTTGCAGAGTTTAAGAGAGAGTACATATCTTCAAGTATTAGAAAAGATGAGCTCTTTTTAAATAGGTATAAAATACAAATTCATGAAGTTTATTCGAGATATAAAGCCATTTTGGAGAGGGAATACAATGTGTAAAAAATACATCACAGATTTGAATGAAGAAGCCCAAGAATTAAACAAAACTATAAAAACTACAACAGCTAGTGTAAGAGAACTTTCAGAAGCTATTAAATCATTAAATAAACTTAAAGTAAGTTTCAATAAAGAAATTTTAGAATTTCAAGTTAGAAAGCTACGAATAGAAGCAGAAAAAGAAAAAAACATTAGTAATTGTATTTTTAAGTGCCTAATAGGTGTAGGTGTTTTAATTCTTGTAGGAATTGTTATTTTTAAAGGATTAGCAATTTCTAATACTGCAACTTTAAATATTACATTACCAAATAAGTGAGGGGAGTATGAGAAAACAAAAGAGACCGATTGCCATAATTTTATTAGCTCTGTTTGTTATGCTGTTTACATCATGCGCTCCAGAAGTAACAACATACACCGTTACCTTTATGAACGAAGGGAATGTTTATCATACTGCTACTGTTATCGCAGGACAGACTGTAGGGGAAATCACCGCTCCTCAAGCAGAGGAGGGAAAAGAGTTTTCATTCTGGTCAGCTGATGGAAATACTCAATTTAATTTCAGTTCTCCAATAAATTCAAATATTACGTTATATGCAGTTTGGGAGAATTTAACATACGAGATTACTTTTTATGTTAATGATGAAGTTTATGAATCTGTATCAGTGATTTCTGAAGATCAGGTTACACAGCCAGATAACCCAGAACCTATAGAGGAAGGAAAAGTTTTCTGGTATTGGAGTTGCGAAGGTGAGGAATATGATTTTTCAACACCTGTAACAGCAGATTTAAGTTTATATGCTATGTTTGCAGATAGCACACATAATGTAACATTTGTGAATGGAAGTTGGACATCATCTCCTCAAATTGTGGAACATGATACTCCTGTAGAAAAACCAGAAGATCCGACAAGTTCTGATGTAAAAATAAGGTTTTATCATTGGAGTTTAACTGAAAATGGAGAAGAGGCTTATGATTTCTCATCTCCTATTACATCTGACATTACTCTTTTCGCCGTATGGGGAGAAAATAGGCATAATGTGACTTTTGTAAATGGTGGATGGAACTCTATTGTATCAGTTCTGAATACTGAAACCGTTTCACCTATATCTGATCCAGAACCAATTGAAGAAGGGGATGTTTTCTCTCATTGGAGCAGTACGGAATATGGAGAGGCATTTGATTTCGCAACACCAATAACAGAGGATATGACCCTATATGCCGTATGGAAACCTGTCGTAACTTATGTCAATGGAACAGAAATTACAAAAGTTACTTATGAATATGGGGCTACATTAACTCAACCTGAAAATCCAACAACCGTTCCAGAAGGGAAGAGAACCTTTTCACATTGGAGTGAGGAGGATGGTGGATTAACAGAATATGAATTTAATAGCGTTGTTTTAACAAAAGATAAGACCCTATATGCCGTATGGACGGATTACCAAGTACGAATTGTAAATTTAGATGAAACCATAAGTGCATATGATGTGATTTCAGGAACTACAATTGCAAAACCAGAAACTCCCGATGGACAGGGAAGAGAGTTCTTATACTGGGGAACTACAAACTGGGGGAATGAATATGATTTCACAACTCCTGTAAATAGTGATATTACCCTTTATGCGGTTTACAACAATCATAAGGTTACTCTTATAAACGGTTCAACAGAAACTATTTATCCCTGTTATGTTGGAGAAGCATTACAAAAGCCAGACGATCCAGAAGCTGTAGAAGATTGGCAAGGTGACTTTTTCTTTTGGAGTGAAGCAGATAGAAACCAAGGTGAAACGGAATTATTTGGCACTGTCATAGATAAAGATATTGTTTTATATGCCATCTGGATGCCAAAAGGAATTACTTATTCAACTAACTATGAAAACAAACTTCAGATAACAGATTATGATAATAGCTATGAGGAAATCGTAATCCCTTATGGTGTTGAAGTAATTGGAAATAATGCGTTCTACTATTGTGATAAATTAAAAATTATTTTCCTACCTGATAGTATAGCGAACATAGAAAATTCCGCTTTTAGAGATTGTAGTTCATTGGAAAACATAGATATTCCAAAGGGTGTGACTAGTATTGGAAATAGTACTTTTTGGGGTTGTCGTGCATTGAAGAGCATAGATATCCCAGATGGTGTGACGAGTATAGGCAATTATTCTTTTAGAGGCTGTAGTTCATTGATAAGCATAGATATCCCAGAGGGGGTAACGAGTATTGGAGATTCTGCTTTTGAGTCATGTTCTTCTTTAACAAGTATAAAGATACCAGACGGGGTAACGACCATAGGGAGTTATGTTTTTTTCTGTTGTAATTCTTTAGAGAGTATAGATATTCCAGAAAGTGTGATGAGTATTGGGGATTATGCCTTTTATAACACAGGGTTACAAAATATAGAAATACCAGAGGGCGTGACAAGTATTGGGGCGTATGCTTTTTATTCTTGTTTTTCGTTGGAAAACATAAAAATACCAAATAGCGTTACGACTATAGGGAGTCATGCTTTTTCTGACTGTAGTTTATTGGAAAGCATAGATATCCCAGATGGAGTGACGACTATAGGAGGTGATACTTTTTCTGGCTGTAGTTTATTGGAAAGCGTAAATATACCAGAAGGAGTAACAATTATTGCAAGCGGTATGTTTAGATACTGTAGAGCATTGAATGATATACACATCCCAGAAGGTGTGACGAGTATAGGGTTTTCTGCTTTTTTCGGTTGTCGTTCATTAACAAGTATAGAAATTCCTGAAAGTGTGGAAAACATAGATAGCACTGCTTTCTCAGAGTGCCCTTCCCTCTCCACAATAACCATAGACAACACAGAAAATGCAATTTTGGGTTCTCCTTGGGGTGCTACAAATGCTACTGTTATCTGGTCAAGATAAAGTCTTTAAAATCCATTATGGATTTTGAAATAGTGCCCTTAGAAGGAACTTGTATCTTTTAAGTCTTATGTAAGGTACTGTTCCTTCTTCTTTTGTCTCTTTTGTGGAGTGAAATGCACCGTAGATGAGGGAATCTTTATCTGTCGTGATGGGGAAAGGATAAGTTGTCATGCAGGCTTTTTCTATATTTTTTAGCTTGAATTTACCCTCTGCGATGGAGAATGTTACTTTTCTTCTGTGCCTCTCCACGTTTTTTTTCAGGGTCGGATTTAAAGATGTTTTAGAGAACTCCTTGGAGGGGTAGATCGTTATCTCATCATCTTTCTCCCAGAATTCTTTTCTCATCTTCCATGATGTCTGGGAGGATGATGTCATTTTCGCCTTATCTCCCATCTTTCCGAACAGTCCTATCTCTGTGTATTCACTCAGGTTCTCGTTTATCAGATTTACTAAGAGTTTCAGATTTCTTTTTCTTTTCTTCTCTTCCTGTTTTAAATAGTTGATAAGTATTGAGAGTGTCGTATCCTTTCCTGTTTTCTCTTCAAGGAATGAATAATCTGATATCAAGATGAATTTCACCCTTGCTCTCGATATCGCAACATTCAGAAGCCTGTCACTTTCTCCATTTCTGTTCTTCTCGTCCGTAAGAGTAAGAAGGCGGGAGAGTGTTTCAAGCGGGTATGCATCAGGGATGTCGAATATCATTATATTCACTTCCTTTCCCTGGAATGAGTGCACGGTGTCTATTACCGTGTTCTCCATCTCTTCTTTCGAAAAGAGATCCTTTGCAAACAGGGAGAGAAGCCTGCTCTCTGCCTTATACGGTGTAGAGATTCCTATCGTGATATCGTTTCCTATGAATTTCCTGTAAAGAAGGGCGGTCATTATGGAAAAGTATGCGGAGACGAAATTCAGATAGCTCTTTTCATACCTTGTAAAATATGAACGATATGGTGATATATCCAGTAGGTTCATCCCGGAGGAAAATATCCTGTCCATTGCGCTTTTCCTGATCTTCTCCTCTCCCTTCTTACCTTTTCTAAGTCTGCCCGAGTAGAATGTGGAACTGACGAATGATGATATTTCACTATTCATCCTGTACTCAGTATCGAGCATACGGCATACGTTCCCGTCATTTATGTTCTCCTCCTTAGAAAGACCTAGTATGTCGTATATCATCTCCGTATTGCTGTTCTCATTCTCGACGGGTGAGAGCTGTTTATGGTCTCCGTATATGTAGAATCCTTTCTGAGGGATGAGGGAAAGCGCATAGAAATGCCTGGATCTGACGACGCCGGCCTCATCTAAAAGGATGTAATCGAAAAAAGGGCAGTCATTCCTGAATAAATGAGGATACTCGATTAAAGCTTTTGCCACAGTCAAGAAGATGATCTGTCCATCTCTTATTGCATCAAGAGTTTTTTCTATTGCCGTCCTTTTTACGATTCCTCCATCTCCGATTCTTATGATCTCCAGCTTTGCAGCTTTCATTTTCATATAAAGATCGTTTACGCTGAGATTGTTATTTGCGAGTATTAATATCTTCTCTCCTTTTTTCGATAATCTCTTTGCCGTGTTGATTATCTCTCTTGTTTTTCCGCTTCCAGGTGGCCCCCATATGAATTTTATCTCACTCTCCCTTCCTTGAATCCTTTCCAGTCTTTTTTTAAACGGTATTGTATTTTTATCGATGGTGAGCGCAAAAAGATCCCATGCTGCACTGTCTTTTCTCAGATCCTGATTCTCAATGGTTTTCAAGATATCCAGTTCAAAAGAATCCGTCAGTGGATATAATGTGATTTTTCCTTCTCTGAGGAACCTCTCCCGCTTTGCCCAGAAAACATTTCCCCTTATCGCATAGCTATTTCCATTTTTTCTTATCTCCACCTTATAACGTTTGTCATCATGGTAGAGGATGTATTCATATCCTTTCTCAAGGATACCACCATAATGGTATGAATCCTCTTTAGTTAGAATGAGTGTATCTCCTGAGAGAAAATAAGGGTTCACGGATATTTTGAGGGTCGAGAACAGCTCTTTTCTCAGACTGTTTTTATAATTTATGAATTCATCTTCAATCCGTGAGCAGAGCTCCCAGTATTCCATGTATCCACTCCCTTTGTAGTATATTTCCTCAATTATATGTTATGCAGGAGGAAGAAAAAAGTCGTGGTCTTGATACCTTTAGAAACTACAGGACGAGGAGCTTTTTATCCTTGTATTATATTTCATTCTGATTTCGGTATTATATATAAGCCTGTATCTGGATTGGATACAGGCTTTTCAACTGTTCAGCTGACTGCGGCATATAACTCCTTATAGCTATTTTTAGGATTCGGTTCGATTACTATGAATGTGCCGTCCATGCATTTCTTATAATCTTCTCTGAACTCTTTTGAAAACTCCTCTATATAAGGGGCGATGACGCTCTTCTTCTCTTCATCATCAATTTTTCGCATTAGAAGTTTTTCCGAGAGACCCACGGGTTTTTCATCTGTCCGCAGATAAATGCGTCCTGAGTACATTCCATTGCCACAGAAAAATCCTGTGATAGGCTCTTTTTCTCTGTTAAGACCGAGAACGATTATCGTACCGCCTGCAAGATACTCTCCCAAGAAGGAGCCTGCGGTTCCTCCGATGACTATCACGGGCTGGATATCCCCATAGGCTTTCATATGCACCCCCGCACGGTAGCCGGCGTTGCCGTGGATGAATATCTTTCCTCCCCTCATCGCATAGCCAAGGGCATCTCCGGCAGAGCCGTCTATGTACATCTTCCCGTTGTTCATCGTGTCTGCAACTGCATCCTGGGCATTCCCTTTTACCCTTATCGTTCCTCCATCAAGGTAAGCTCCAAGCGCGTTTCCAGGTGTGCCCGTAAGGGTAAGATTCACATTCTTCATACCGCATCCGATGTATCTCTGGCCCATGCAGCTTTTTAATGTAAGAGGTTCTCCATCAGCCTCTCTTATCAGGGCGGCGATATCCTCCTGCCTCATGTTCTTCACGTCTACTTCTAGCATTCTCATTCTCCCGCATACCTTATTCCGAGAACCTGTAATTCCTTCTCGTTCAGATCGACACCACGGAGGGCAAGGCGGTTTCCTCTCAATGCCTCGATTGAGTTTATGCCCATGCCTCCCATGATCTCCTGTATCTCCCGTGTCCATGCGTGTACGAGGTTCACAAGGCGCTCTGCTCCCTTCTCTGGATCAAGACGCTTCGTAAGCTCCTCTTCCTGCGTCGCTATGCCCCACGAGCATTTTCCCGTATGACAGCTTGCGCAGAGGTGGCATCCTAGCGCTATTAGAGCCGCCGTACCTATTGAGACGGCGTCCGCACCGAGTGCGATCGCTTTTGCCACATCCGCGGAGTTATGTATTCCCCCGCTTGCGATTATTGAGACACGGTCCCTTATATGCTCTTCCCTGAGTCTCTGATCGACAGAAGCGAGAGCGACTTCTATTGGGATGCCGACGTTATCCCTTATACGCACGGGGCTTGCGCCTGTTCCTCCTCTGAAGCCGTCGATCGAGATGATGTCAGCTCCGCTTCTTGCTATTCCACTTGCAATCGGTGCTATGTTATGTACTGCTGCGACTTTTACTATCACGGGTTTAAGGTAGCCTGTTGCCTCCTTTATGGAGGATACGAGCTGTCTGAGATCCTCTATTGAGTATATGTCGTGATGAGGAGCTGGACTGATGGCATCCATTCCTGATGGAACCATTCTTGTACGCGATACGTCCCCGATGATCTTGGCTCCAGTAAGGTGCCCTCCAATTCCAGGCTTTGCACCCTGTCCGATCTTTATCTCAACCGCAGCTCCTGCAGAAAGATATCTGCTATGCACGCCGAATCTTCCGGATGCGACCTGCACGATCGTGTTATCCCCATACTTATAGAGATCCTCATGCAGTCCTCCTTCTCCCGTGTTCCAGTATGTTCCAAGTTCCTTTGCCGCCATCGCAAGCGCCTTATGTACATTCAGGCTTATCGCACCATAGCTCATTGCTGAAAAGAGAATAGGGGTATCGAGTTCAAGGTGTGGAGGCAGGTTGTCTTTTATTCTTCCTCTCTCATCCCTCTCAATTCTCTCTGGCCTGCTTCCTATGAATACCTTCGTCTCCATGGGTTCTCTCAGCGGATCTATCGAGGGGTTTGTCACTTGACTTGCATTAAGAAGGATCCTGTCAAAATAACGGGGTATGGATTTCACGGGGCTTCCCATGCTCGATAGAAGTACGCCACCGCTTTCGCTCTGGCGGTATATCTCCTTTAAGCTGTCACAGCTCCACTCGGCATTTGGACGGAACGTGTTCTTATTCAGTACGATAGAAAGTGCTCCCGTTGGGCAGTAGGAGACACAGCGCTGGCAGTCTACGCATTTCGTGCTGTCCGCTTTGAGCGTTTTCTTCTCTTCATCATAGCTGTGTACACCATAGGAGCATTCACGTACGCATATGCGACAGGAGACGCACGCTTCATTATCCCGTATTACTTTGAATCTTGAAGGAATCAGGTTGCATCTCATCTTCTCACCTCCTTATCCAGCGTCACGATCACAGGCTCTCCACCCCGGGGAGCCCATATCCTGTCAAGTTCTGGTTCTATTACCCTTATCGCGGCCTCCTCTGATGCAAAATACACCTTTCTTCCTTTCTCTGCTGCGACAAGGCTTCTGAGCTTTAGTCTGTCATTGAGAGCCATCATGCCTCCATTGAATCCGACGAGGATTGAGAAAGGCCCTGTTATGAGGAAGGAAGGAAACATCTTTCTCAGGTACGAGAGCCTCTCTTTCTCGTCATCATCCTTCAGTTCTATCGTGCTCCAGAAAGGGGAGGCGATAACATTAGCACACTCTTTCAAACTTAAATGCTGTTTTCTTTTCAGATAGTCTAGTATGTATGTTATTACCTCTGTATCCGTAAGGAGATTGCATGAGTAACCGTACATCTCCACGGCCCTCCTGTTGGCATCGTATGATGATATCTCCCCGTTATGCACTACCGATAGGTCAAGCAGTGCGAAAGGGTGTGCACCTCCCCACCATCCCGGGGTGTTCGTCGGATATCTTCCGTGTGCAGTCCACGCATAACCGTCATATTCCTCAAGGCGGTAAAAGTCCGCAACATCCTCAGGATAGCCCACGGCCTTGAACACTCCCATGTCTTTTCCACAGGAGAACACGAAACTGCCACCGATCGTGTTGTTTATCCTTATCATGCACCGTGCCGTGTATTCATCCTCATCAAGATGGCTGTCTGAAAGACGATGGGGCAGAGGTGTGACGAAATACCTCCAGATCAGTGGAGCATCCTTTATTCTTGGATTCGGGCGTGTCGGAATTTTTGAGAGGTTTATGATGTCAAAGTGTCTGTCAAGAAACCTCTCCGTCTCCTCCCTTGACTGTAGATTGTCGTAAAACACATGGATGGCATAGTGATCCTTATACTGGGGATAGATCCCGTAACCTGCGAATCCACCTCCAAGTCCGTTCGAGCGCTCATGCATCACGGAAATGGATTTTGCTATCACAGATCCGTTTACAAGGCTTCTGTCCCTGCTGAATATCCCGCTTATGGCACACCCTGAGGGTATTCTCACTTCTCCTTCTCGTGGCATAAACTCATCCCTCCCCTCATACAAAAAAATTAAGGCGTACTCAGAATACTCCCGTATTCCAAGAACGCCTTTGTCCTTAACTTAGACTAGGATTACAAAATAAAAAGGGAAAACTGTCAATAGTCTGTCATTCTATTACGGTTTTTTTATTATTGTTGTTGTAATTTGTTGCATCAGTATATCTTAGTCCCTGAAAAACTGAGAAAAATAAAATTTTTGAAAAAAGATTCTTTTTGTTCATTTTTTGTATTGACGAATTTATTCTAACCTTGCATAATCCCTTGCATAGAAAAACAGCAACGGCGCTGCGGATTATGGATCAATAGTCTGCGGCGCTTTTTCTATAAATAGGGAGGACGTATGGAACAAACACTGGCGGAGATAAAAGCGCTGATGGAGGAGTATGAGATAAAGTTCATCCGTCTGGCGTTCTGTGACATATTCGGTTTGCAGAAGAACATCGCGATAATGTCCAGCCAGCTGGAGCACGCCGTAATGCACGGGGTCTCCTTCGATGCTTCCGCGATTGACGGATTCTCAAACGTATCCGAGTCCGACCTCTTTCTTCATCCTGACCTTAATACATTTTCAATACTTCCATGGAGGCCTCAGGAGGGAGGGGTCGCAAGATTCTATTGCAACATCTCCTATCCTGATGGACGTCCATTTGAAGGGGATGGCAGGTATATTCTAAGAGAATGTGAGAAAAGAGCGAGAATGGCAGGTTATTCATTTCTCGTCGGTCCTGAGTGTGAGTTCTATCTTTTTGAGACTGATGATAACGGCTATCCGACTCGTAAACCGTTTGACAAAGCCGGTTATTTCGATATCGCACCCTTGGACAGGGGAGAGAACATCAGGAGGGAGATATGCCTTACGATTGAGGAGATGGGACTCTCCCCTGAGAGAAGCCACCATGAGTCCGGGCCGGGGCAGAATGAGATCGATTTCCGCTGTTCAAGCCCCCTTAAAGCCGCCGATGATCTGATGACACTCCGTACGGCCGTGAAAGCCATAAGCTATCAGAATGGATTATTCGCCTCATTTTTGCCAAAGCCCCTGGTAGGGGAAAGTGGCAGTGGACTGCATATAAACCTCTCGGTATTTGAAAATGAGGAGAACCTTTTTGATGGCTTCTCATCCTGTAAAAATCCCAAAGCCTCATCCTTCCTTGCTGGAATACTGCGCAGGATCGCGGAGATAACCGCGTTTGCAGATCCTCTCCCTGGCTCCTATTCGAGGCTTGGCAAATGTGAGGCTCCAAGCATGATCTCCTGGAGTGCGGAGAACAGGTCGACCCTCATAAGAGTTCCTGCCGCAAGCGGAGATGATTCAAGGATTGAGATAAGAAGTCCCGATCCGTCCTGCAATCCATACCTTGTAATAGCCCTTCTGATCTCTGCTGGATTTGAGGGAATCAAAGATTCTTTAGAGCTTCCTCCTAGCACGGATAAGGATATATTCTCTCCGGGAGGAAGAGCAGGCCTTAAGGAGATTCCGCAGAGCCTGCAGAAGGCTGTGAAGATTGCAAAAGCAAGTGAGTTTGTCCGTTCTGTCCTTCCAGCCCGTCTTGTGGATGATTACCTTACCCTGAAAGCGAGGGAGGCACAGGGATATGAGAGGAGTGAGAACGCCTACTCATATGAACTTGAACGTTATTTCCCATATATATAGTCATAAAGACTTATATGGGATATAGAAAATAGGGGGATGTATGGATACCGCATTGATCGTGACAGCTTCCGAGTCCTATGTTGAGATGAAGAGGCTTTTAAGCATGAATGCCGTGGTATCTGACAATGTAAGAAGTCTCAGGGAGGCACGCATGGCACTTTGTGATGTGCCTTATTCCCTCCTTCTGATCGATAATCCCCTTCCTGACGGATCGGCCAGGGAGTTTGCGATAGAAAGTTCCCGCAGAGACGGTTTGGATATCATCCTCCTTACAAGTCCTGCCGTCGCGGAACGAGTCTCCATCGGTCTTGAGAGATACGGTGTATACGTGCTCTCAAAGCCGATAAGGGAGAATGAGCTTGCCATAATCCTGAGAAATATGAGGATTGGCAGGAAGAGGCGAGAGGAGCTCGAGGCGAAATGCAGACGGCTTTTGAAACGTCTGGAAGAGGAGAGGACACTTACGAGGGCAAAATGCCTTCTTGCCCTGAAAGAGGGCATTGGAGAGGATGAGGGCCACAGGGTACTAGAGAAGAAGGCGATGAACGAGAGGATAACACTTCTTGACGCCGCTAGCGAGATAATTCTGAAATATAGCAAGTGAATTGTTTGCTTTTTGATATAGGAGAAGAGAGTATGAAAGAGATTCCTGAACTGTTTGGCAGTATGGTTTTCAATGATCATGTGATGAGACAGATGCTTCCCAAGACCGTATATAAGTCTCTGAAGCGTACGATGCAGGAGGGAACAGCGCTTGAGGCGGATGTCGCGGACGTTGTTGCTGCCTGTATGAAGGACTGGGCTGTAAGCAAGGGGGCAACCCATTTCACGCACTGGTTCCAGCCCATGACGGGAATCACCGCAGAAAAGCATGATTCTTTCATTAGTCCGGACGGAAACGGGAACGTGTTGATGGATTTCTCGGGAAAGGAGCTTGTAAAGGGAGAACCGGATGCATCCTCATTCCCTTCCGGTGGTCTGAGAGCGACGTTTGAAGCACGCGGCTATACCGCCTGGGATCCTACGAGTTATGCCTTTATCAAGGATGACACGCTCTTTATTCCTACCGCATTCTGCTCCTATACCGGACAGATTCTTGATAAGAAGACTCCGCTACTCAGAAGCATGGATGCCGTAAGCGTTGAAGCAGTGAGGACACTTAAGCTTTTCGGAAAGGACGTAAAGCGCGTTACAGCTACAGTTGGTCCTGAGCAGGAGTATTTCCTCATTGATGTGAAGGATTATGCGAAACGTCCTGACATCAAGCTGACGGGAAGGACACTCTTTGGAGCTCCATCTCCGAAAGGACAGGAGAAGGAGGATCACTATTTTGGAACAATAAGGCCACGTGTGAAGGCGTTCATGGCCGATCTTGACCAGGAGCTCTGGAAACTTGGTATTCCTTCAAAAACAGAGCATAATGAGGTCGCTCCATGCCAGCATGAGATGGCTCCGGTCTTTGAGACTGCGAATATTGCCACTGATGCAAACCAGCTTACGATGGAGGTCATGAAACAGGTTGCAGAGCGACATGGTTTCGCATGCCTTCTTCATGAGAAGCCGTTCGAGGGTATCAACGGATCTGGAAAACACAACAACTGGTCGCTCTCTACCGATACTGGAGAGAATCTTCTTGATCCGGGTAAAACCCCTAGTGAGAATGCCCAGTTCATTCTCTTTCTAACTGCGATAATAAAGGCTGTCGATGATAACCAGGATCTTCTGCGCCTCTCTGTAGCCTCAGCAGGAAATGATCACCGTCTGGGGGCTAACGAGGCACCTCCTGCAATTCTCTCGATATTCGTCGGAGATGAGCTTGAGGAGGTCATCAATTCGATAATCGAAGGACGTATGGCAAAGAGCGGGAGCCGTAACAAGATCGATCTTGGAATGGTTCTTCCGAAGCTTCCTCAGGATAACAGCGATCGCAACAGGACGAGTCCGTTTGCTTTTACAGGTAACAAGTTCGAGTTCCGTATGCTCGGTTCCTCGTTCAATATCGCATGTACGAACACCATACTGAATACCGCGGTTGCCGAGAGCCTCAGGGTATTCAATGAGGAGCTTTATTCTGCAAAAGATTTCTCCTCAGCTCTCCATGACCTTATTAAGAGAGAGCTTACCGAACATAAGAGGATACTCTTCAATGGAAACGGCTATAGCAGAGAGTGGGAAGAGGAAGCGGAGAAAAGAGGCCTCCTCAACTATAAGAAAACCCCCGATGCGCTTGTGCATTATACTGACGAGAAGAACATCGAGCTTTTCAAGAGGCACGGAATTTATACTGCTGAGGAACTTAAGAGCAGGGAGGAGGTGCTTATCGATGAATATCAGAAGCAGATCCGGATCGAGGCATTGACGATGCTCGAAATGCTTAAAAAGGACATCATCCCAGCATGTATCTCATATTCTGATAAACTTGCAAAAGGGGTTGCCGTCAAGAAGAGCATAGGAATCGAGGCCGAGGCAGAGATGAAGCTCTGCAAGGAGATTACAGGAAACATCGCATCGCTTTTAGATAAGACAGAGACTCTTGAAGGTGATGTTGGAACCACACCGGAGGATGTATACAAGGCGGCCAGATTCTCAGCGGATGTGATCATTCCTGATATGGAGAAGGCTAGGGCAGTTGCTGACCATCTTGAGACGATGGTTGGAAAGAAGGAATGGCCTATGCCCACCTATGCGGACATCCTTTTCTATTGCTAGCATCTGGATTGGAATTATATGGTTGTACAGATCGCCCACGCATCAGCGTGGGTGATTTCATGTCTTGATGTTCCTTTTTCTTTTTTTCATATAGAAGTAGGCGTATGGATATTCATAGATCATCATTGCTATCCATCCTATCGCACAGGCTATGCTTATCGCTCTTATCCCCAGGATGTCTATCAGCAGATAGGTGAATATCACGCGCAGTGACGCCTGTATTGTCGTTGAAATGAGCGTTATCTTCATTTTCCCCATTCCCCTCATGAATCCCTGCATCCCGTTAGTAAGGGCAGGAAAGATATAGAAGAACGCCATCGTTGAGAGATATCTTACGCCCTCTGCTATCACAAGGGATGCGTTTTCCCCTGTTGTGAAAAGGCCTGTGATCTCCTCCTTAAAAATGAATACGACAATACCTATAAAAAAACCGTAGAGTATTTCGAGTAGCAGTCCTTCCCTGAGTCCTGTCACTATTCGTTTTTCCTTTCCTGCTCCTTTGTTCTGAGCAGTGAATGTCGTTATAGCATGTCCTATGCTCTGTTCAGGGGTGAATGCGAAATCATCCACGCGTGTTACGGCGTTGAATGCGGCGATCACATCAACCCCGAGGGAGTTTACTGCACTCTGTATCATGAGTTTTCCTATTGGCTGCACAGACTGCTGAAGTGCCGTTATCGAGCCATAGCTGACGATCTTTGAGAGCATCGACCTGTCAAATCCCCAATCGTTTTTCCCTATCCTGAGAATATCCACATGGCGGTAGATGTATATGAAGGCAAGGATAGCGGAAAACGCCTCGGCTATTACCGTCGTTGTCGCACTGCACCTGATACCGAATCCGAGAAATCCAATGAATATTATATCGAGAACGAGATTGAGTATGGAGGAAAAAAGTAGGAATTTCAGGGGGGTGGATGAGTCTCCGACGCTCTTTAGTGCTGATGAGAGCGCATTATAGAAGTATGTGAACGGGGTAGCAAGGAAGATTATTCTTAAATAGGTGGCACTCATTCCCATGACATCCTCAGGGGTATTCACCCACACAAGAATCCTCTCTGTGAGAAAGAAACCTATTATGGAAACGGAGAGAGAGAATATTAGGCCGAAAAGGAGAAGGGTAGATAGGGCTTTTTTGAGCTTCTCATCCTCCCTTGCACCATAATACTGACTCATGAGGACGCCGCTTCCGATACAAAGACCAGAGATCGAGAGTATTAAAAGATTCATTATTGGACTTGCAATTCCAGTGGCGGCAAGTGCATCACGTCCGATGAAACGTCCTGCGATTATGCTGTCGGCGGCGTTATAAAAGAGCTGGAAGGCCGATGCTAGCACCAATGGAACAGCATAGCGCACCATATGCTTGAAAGGACTATTTTCCGTCATTCTCATCTCAGCCATGTGATTTTTATAACACTAAAGAGAAATAAGAGGAAGAAGAAAATATTTTTCTTCTTTTGGGGAGCATCGGTAAAACTCACCAACAGAGGCCCATATTCTGAAACTACTGTATGTTTTGTGCAATCTTTCTCACTTCATCAAGTGACATGTTGAAACTCTTCGAGACCTGCTCTGGGGTTGCTAATCTGTCCCTTAATATGGTTTCGATAGATCTTTTCCTCTCTTCTTCTCTTCCTTTTTCTATCAGTCTTGCACTGTCGCTCATGAATTCCATCCTTCCCTCCTTCGTGTTCTTTATTTCTTCCATCCTTCGCCTTAACTCTTCTCAGGATCCGCACTCCACAGGTCGTGTATCATTCTCCCTTCCTCTGTATTCAGCCCCTCATACCCCATGCTCACCTCAAACCTTTCCATGCTCCTGTCCGTCACATAATTCTCCTCATCCTTCCACCTTGAATGATACACCGCTTTCCCCCTCCCGTGTATATCCTTGTTGAGGAAATATATCGATATCTGCCTCGGAAGACTCGAGTACCTCTCTCCCTTGGCAAGGAACGCTATGTTCAGTGACCCCTCGTATATCCTTCTCCTCTCCTCCAGGTCAGGCTCCGCCCACTTCTGCATCTCGTAGCTTATCATGCGCCCCTCCTCGTCCTCTGCGAGCGCATCCAGCACCACAGAGTGCCCTATGTTCTCTATCCGGTACTGCGTCCACACTTTCACAATCCTGATGTCCTCTCCAGTGATCGTGCGAGCTATGTACTCTGCCATCTCCTTACCGTGCCTCATGCCTATGTTGAAGAGCACGTCCGAGGTGAAGTCCTTGGACATTAGCTCCCTCAAGGGACCATCTGCCGTATAATCCTCCTCTCTATCTTTCACGGAATCCCAATCCTCTTTTCTGGTGGATGAGGGGAGATAGAACATGATCTTTATACCATTACTTTTTTTCATATTGTCATTTTCTCCTATCTTCTTAACTGTCTAAACTTCTAATCTGTTAAGTAAAATGAAGGAGAATTCCTCTAAACTTCTTCGTTTTCTGTGATAATGCCTAAAATTCCTATATACATGCCGTTGTCTTAAGCCTTTCTGCATTTTGTAAAAACCAGTATCATATACAGCGAATAAGAGGAACGAAGAATGTCGGATTGGAATCCTGAGAGGTATTTAAGGTTCAAGAAAGAGAGGACGCAGCCTGCCATCGATCTTGTAATGAGAGTAAAGACTGTTAATGGGGATATTAGAAGTGTCGTTGATATCGGATGTGGCCCTGGCAACAGTACTGCCATCATCCATGAGGCTTTTCCCTCTGCCGAGATTATTGGGATAGACAATTCGGAGAACATGATTGAAAAGGCCATGACGGAACATCCAGATTATGAGTTCAGGCTTCTCTCCGCATGGGATCTGGAGGGAAAATATGATCTCATATTCTCTAATGCGTGTCTGCAGTGGATAGATGATCACGAACGCCTTCTGCCATTTTTAATGGATCATCTTAATCCGAAGGGGATTCTTGCTGTACAGGTTCCGAACAATACCGAAGAACCCTTTTTCAAGGTCCTTGAAGAGACTGTGAGATGTGGTAAATGGGATTTTAACGGCATAGAAGAGAAAAACGGGATATTACCAGTTGAAAAGTATTACGATATTCTCTCATCTGTTTCAAATATGAATTACATATGGGAGACAAAGTATATCCACTATATGCCTGATATTGATTCCATGATCGATTGGACGAGAGGAACGAGGCTTAGGCCGTATCTTGCTTCCCTTTCAGAGGAAGAGGGGAATGCATTTATCTCCGAGATTAGAAATAGGGCCGTGAAGTATTATTCACCAATGAATGATGGTACGTATCTTTTCGGATTTAAAAGGCTTTTCTTTATGGCGGTAAATGATAGGTAGGAAGAATACATGAATAAGAACATATACATGATTTATGGCAGTAATCTCTCTTTTATGACAAAAAGACTTCTTGAGAGTATAGATGTCTATTCTCAGATCGGAGCGAAGGAGAAGAGGATTGTCATTAAACCGAATCTCGTCATTGCTGGACGACCTGATGAGGGTGCGACGACACATACAGAGATAGTCACGGCCACGATAGAATATCTGAAAGACGGGGGTTTTAACGATATAACGATAGCGGAAAGCTCCTGGGTTGGAGCAAGGACAGAGGATGCATTCCATCTTCTGGGGTATTATGACATTGCGAAAGAATATGATGTTTCTCTGATCGATACGAAGAGGGACAGATTCAGAAGAGTTGAGAACCATGGCATATCTATGGAGATAGCAGAAACGGCGCTTGATGCCGGTTTCATTATAAACATTCCTGTCTTGAAGGGACATTGCCAGACCCTGATGACTCATGCGATGAAGAACCTCAAAGGGCTGCTATCCGACAAATCCAAAAGAGATTTCCATCGCTATGGTCTTATGAAACCCATTGCCGCACTCTCTGATATAATCAGATCGG
Source organism: uncultured Spirochaetaceae bacterium (assembly GCA_944392965.1). Lineage (GTDB taxonomy): Bacteria > Spirochaetota > Spirochaetia > Sphaerochaetales > Sphaerochaetaceae > Ornithospirochaeta. Next base: position 33,727 of record CALXYM010000015.1, read on the forward strand.
ATTTGATAATCTCTGATGGAATCTGTGGCGATCTCGATTTCGAGGAAGGAGGCAATCCTGTTCGTATGGACAGGATGATGGCCGCCTCTGATCAGTTCCTGATTGATGCCTACGCTGCTACGCTCATGGGATTTTCCCCATATGATATCGGCTATATAAAGGTTGCCTCAGAGTGGGGGATATTCAGCCCTGATTTGTCAGGTGTGAACATTGTGGAGCTGAATAGGCCTCAATCAAGTTCAGGAAAGCCGACGGGCATGGCTCAGCGTCTTGCTGGATACACTGCTCCCGACAACGCCTGTTCTGCATGTTTTGCATCTTTGATTCACGCTTTGAAAAGGCTGGATGATGAAGGACTCTTATCCTCTCTTGGAAAAGAAAAGATCGCGGTAGGGCAAGGGTATAAGGGAAAATGTCCCGCCATCGGGTCCGGCTCCTGCTGTTCATCCGCGTCTGTCTTTGTAAAAGGATGTCCTCCGAAGGCTGATGACATTCTTGCCATGCTTAAAAAACTCCTCTAATGTTTCTTTCTGCTTATACCATTTGATAAGTATGAAGCTAAGTGAAGAAATAGACCTTTTAGCGTATTTTTGTAAAAAGTTGTCGAATATTTGGTTAAAAAACTGTCAATAAGTCGGAATAGTACAAATTGCTTTCTGCATTTTCTCCATTTTTCAGCTTATTGTTAATCAAAATAACAGGTGGAAGCAAACAATGACAATTGACAAGAAAAACAAGAAAAATGGTTCTGCGACGGTTGTAGTGAATGCGCCTCTGAATAATAGAGGACGCCTTGGACGGGAGATAAAAAGGCACACATCTGTTTATCTTCTTCTACTTATCCCCCTGATTTACTACATCATATTCAAGTACGTTCCAATCTGGAACGCACAGATCGCATTCAAGGATTTCCAGGCAAGAAGAGGTGTGCTTGGAAGCGCATGGATAGGTTTACAGAATTTCTCAGACTTCATCAATTCATTCTACTTCTGGGAACTGCTGAGGAACACGGTCTTTTACAGCGTTGGAAAGATCATAATCAGTCTTCCTCTTTCCATTCTGCTTGCAATTGCGATTTACGAGTGTACGCGCCCGGTTTTAAGAAAGATCGTTCAGACGCTTGCATATCTTCCTCACTTCCTTTCATGGGTTATCATGTATGGTATCCTTCTCTCGCTCCTTGCCCCGGCTGATGGTGTTCTGAATGATATCATCAGGCTCTGTGGCGGTACTCCAATCGACTTCTTATCGAACGTTAGTGCCTTCCCGTGGGTTGTCCTCATTTCCGATGCATGGAAGGAGATGGGATGGAGTGCGATCATCTTCATTGCCGCTCTCATGGGCATAGATGTTTCCCTTTTTGAGGCCGCTATGGTTGAAGGTGCGAACAGCTGGCAGAGGATAAGATACATAACGCTTCCTGCGATCAGGCCGGTTATCGTAACGGTTCTTCTTCTCAAGATCGGTACCATTCTTGATGCAGGATTCGATCAGATCTACATGCTTTACAGCCCACCGGTATACTCAGTTGCAGATATCATCGACACATGGGTTTACAGACAGGGACTTCTGCAGTTCGAATTCGGACTTGCAACAGCCGTTGGTCTCTTCAAGGGTGTGTTCGGTATGATTCTCATGCTCATCTCGAACAAGCTCGTATCGAGAATGAACGAAGGTTCATCAATATTCTAATAGGGGGTGCTGGAAATGGCAGATAATGAAATGAAATTACAGGCTGAAGCAGTACCTGCTACAGACGGAAAGAAGAAAAAGAAGGAGAAGGTTCATCTGAAACCGAATCTCCATAACAAGACGGTTCGTCCGACTACGGCAGACCGTGTATTCCAGATCATCGTTGACGTTTTCATGGTGTTCATCCTCCTTGTTATCGTCGTACCTGTCTGGTCTACGATTACGCTCTCATTCAGGCCTAACACATACATCGGTACGTATCTGGAAGGCATGTTCCTCCCACCATGGGACTGGTCAATAGACGCTTATAAGGCTCTTTTAGGAAATGACGGATTCGCACTTGCATTCTTCAACAGCTTGAAGATCCTCGTCGGAGGTGTCGCATGTGCTCTCTTCCTGACTGTTCCTATGGCTTACGTAATGTCGGTCAAGACTCTTCCTGGAAGAAAGATCCTTTCTACGATCGTCATCATCCCGTACGTTTTCAATGTAGGAATGATCCCTTCCTACCTCCTTGTGACCAGCATCGGATTACAGAATCATCTTGCTGCTGTGTTCCTCCCTGGAGCAATTTCGACGTACAACCTCATCATCATGAGACAGTTCTTCGACGGAATCCCAGGAGAGCTCAAGGAGAGTGCTAGGATTGACGGCTGTTCAGAGATCCAGGTTCTTATGAAGATTATCCTGCCTCTCTCGAAGGCGATCGTGATGACTATCGGCCTGTATTATGGTGTATCGTTCTGGAACAACTTCTTCAATGCGATGCTCTATATCAGCGACAACTATCTCTACCCACTCCCGATCCTTCTGAGGAACATCCTCATGGCATCTGGAATGAACGAGTATGTTGAGGTCAACGCATTCGGTAATGCTCCTGTTCAGGCGATTAAGGCAGCCTCTGTATTCCTTTCAGCTATACCTATGGTCATTGCCTATCCGTTCATACAGAAGTATTTCACAAAGGGTACTCTTCTCGGTTCCGTAAAGGGCTGATGATCTAGATACTAAAACTTGAAAAAAAGGAGATTTTTAATGAAAAAACTTGCTATCGCTTTATTTGCATTAGCATTGCTGGTTTCTCCGGTTTTCGCCAATGGCGCAACTGAAACGGCAGCAGCAAGCAGTGACGAACCTGTAACCATCGAAGTGTGGTATGGTGCGGCTATCACAGAAGCAGGACCAATTCCAGAGGATTGGGTTGGATACGATATCCTTTTAGAGGAGCACAATATCAATCTCATCTTGACGGCGCTTCCTTCAAATGAGAGCGACCAGGATGTGAGAATCCAGGCAGCCGGTGCGGCTAACGATCTTCCTGACCTCTTCATGGTACGTCGTCCGGTTCTTACTAATCTCGTAAAGCAGGGCCTTGTTGCTCCTGTCGATGATTATTATGCTCTGATGCCGCATAGGACTGAGGTCATGTATGATGAGAATGCAATCAGAATGACGACGATCGATGGCGAGAGCTTTGGTTTCGCATCTCCTGGTGCCATTGTCAGGAATGAAGGTCTCCTGATCAGGAAGGACTGGCTTGATAACCTTGGTCTCGAGGTTCCGACGACTACTGAAGAGCTTAGAGAGGTTCTGAGAGCTTTCACCTTCGATGATCCAGATGGAAACGGCAGGGATGACACATGGGGCTATGGCGCATTTGTAGAGAGTGATACGACTATCAACGGCTATCCAGGATCTAGGTTCTTCCCACTTCTCGGTGCATTTGATGTCGCAGGTCTCTGGTCTTTCGACAGCGATCACCTTGGACTTAATGTCTATCGCCCAGAATTCTACGATGCAATGGCCTATATCCGCTCCCTTATCTCAGAAGGCCTTGTCGATCCTAACTGGCTTTCTTACAGGAAGGATGATTTCCGTGCTGCATGGAAGCAGGGCAGGTTTGGAGTAATGAAGGAGCAGAATGCTGCATTCGCGGCTGAAGCTAACTATGCGCCGTTTGATGCGAACTTCCCTGATGGAGAGTGGATTGTCATTGACGCAATCACGGGTCCTGATGGATATGCATCGATTGGAGCATATGATCAGAACTACAGAATCTATGCAATATCTCAGGCTGCAGTCGATGCTGGAAAGGCTGAGAAGATCTGTGAGCTCCTTGAGTGGATGAGCTCTGATGAGGGCTATCTCCTCTGCGGATGGGGACAGGAAGGAATCAACTATGTCCTCGATGATAATGGAATCCCGACAGCAGGAGATCTTGGCGACATGGCGTTCTCTGGAACACAGGGACAGGTCTATACGCAGCTGAGGAACATGGTATTCTACAATAGCGATACCGAACTTGCTTCAAGGTATCCTACATATACGACCGCAACATCCGGTAAGACGATGTCTGCCCTCACTGTTCTCAGAGAGATGCAGGAGAAGGAATGGACACCTGCAATCGGGTCTGGCATGATGCCTACACCGAATGCTGACGTCTCCAGATACTACGAGCAGTCACTGGCGGAGTTCCTCTCTGGACAGAGGGAGCTTACTCCGGAGACATGGCAGGCATTCCTTGACCAGTTCAATAGGATTGGAGGACAGGCTTGGAATGAGCAGGGAATCGCATATGCTCAGGAGAACGGTCTAGTTTACTAAGATTAAAACTCAGGTCGGCTACGTCGGACGTAGCCGGCTGTTTAAAAGGAAAAGGAAAAACTGTTATGGATGCACTTTCACTGAAAATAGCAAAAAGCGTCGAATCGTATTACAGGCCAGGGGATATGAAGTGGCATTATGAACACGGCCTGGTACTTTATGCCTCCTTAAAGGCTGGTGATTATTATGGCGATGAATCGATGTATTCTTGGATATATTCGATGTACGATCGTCTCATCGGAGAGGATGGGAGCATTGCTACTTACAGGGAAGGTGAATACAACCTCGATCAGATCAACGCAGGTCGTGCCCTTTTTGAACTGTATGACAGGTCGAAGGAAGAGAGATTCCTAAAGGCGCAGGATCGACTTAAGAGCCAGCTTGTAAATCAGCCGAGGTGTTTATGTGGTGTTTACTGGCACAAGGAGATCTATCCTTGGCAGATCTGGCTTGACGGGCTTTATATGCAGGGACCATTCAATGCCGAGTATGCCGTCCGTCATGGAGATGGTGATGCTCTTGATGATGTTGTGGCACAGCTTGAAAAGACATATGAGAATCTCCGTGATGATAATACGGGATTGCTTTACCATGCGTTTGATGAATCTCGGGGACAGAGATGGAGCAATGCGATAACAGGATTAAGTCCTCATTTCTGGTCACGTAGTATAGGCTGGTACCTGATGGCAATTATCGATGTGCTTGATTACCTTCCTAAAGAGCATAAGGAGAGGGAAAGACTCATCAGCATATTCAATAATCTCATGAAAGCAGTTCTTACTTTCCAGGATGAGAGTGGAATGTGGTATCAGGTTCCAGATGAGAAGGGCAGGGATAAGAACTATCTTGAGACAAGCGGCAGCAGCATGTTCGCCTATTCCCTCTTTAAGAGCATTCGTCTTGGTTATTCTAAGGATGAGTCATACATTCCTGCAGCAAGAAAGGCCATGGATGGTATAAGGAGGACATACCTTACTCAGGACGAGAAGGGGATCTACCATCTTGGCGGAATATGCTCTGTCGCCGGCCTTGGTGGAAATCCGTATCGTGACGGCTCTTTCGCATATTACGTGAAGGAAAAGATTGCGACTGATGATTTCAAAGGCGTGGGTCCGTTTATTCTAGCCAGTCTGGAAGAGGAGGAGAGCATATAGGCTTCCACATCAGAGTCTTCTCCTCTTCCAGCGGCAGTTAATTCAGATTGTATCGAGGTAGAGAAGAGTTTCCCTGAGTGTAGCCGGATTAAGGTTCTCCAGGAGGATTGGAACATCGATCTTATATTCTCTTAGAAGGGAGAAGATCACCGCCCAGTCCACGACTCCATCCATCAGTGCCTTATCCCCGATCTTCCAGCCGTTGGAATCCAGGATGTAATTCTTGGCATGGATGGCTACGATATCGGGATTGAGGAGATCCAGATCGTGCCGTATGGCCTTTTCAACGGCCTTGGCACTCGGGTGAATGCGGACAGAGCCATCCGGTTCGGGAATTCCAAGCCAGCTTGTGAGATTGATTGGATCATAGATAACCTTAAGCCTGTCGCTTTTGAATGTGTCGAGAACCTTTCTCATGCGTTCTGCAGAGCAGATCGTATGTTGTCTGGCGACTGCCTCGAGTGTTACTATTCCATCCGTCTCTTCTGCTTTTTTTAAAAGACGCTCAACGGAAGAAAGGAGTATGGAGAAGTACTTCTCTTCGCTGGTGTGGGGATTGTAGGAACAGTCGGGATTTGCACTTCCTGTCTCTGTTGCTACATAAGGACAGCCGAACTCTTTGTTCAGAGCAAGGCTCGTCTCAAAGCGTCTTAACTGTTCATCTCTCGCTTCCGGGTCAGGATGTACAGGATTGATGTAACAGCCTATGATGGCAACTGATACTCCGTGTCGTGCAAGTGCGTCACGAACGGATGAGATATATTCCGGAGTATACTCACTATACTTCGGAGATGAGGGAATGACCTTATTCAAGGCGAGCTGTATCTTGCTCTCCTTTTTATAGGTCTCGATAGCTAAAGCAAGGGACTCTGCGGAGTCGAACTTGCCGATGTCATGAGCTCTGAATCCAATTTCCATAAGGAAATTTTAAATTCATAGGCTCACTTTTGTAAAGGAATACGATATGGAGTTTGAATCAATTTTAACGTATGGAGCCCTAGGAGATGGTATTACAGATAATACGGAGGCTTTTAAGAAGGCTCTTTCAGGTGGTAAATGCATAAGCGTTCCTGAGGGGGTGTTCTCAACCGGTCCTATACGGATTGCAAGTGATACCACGCTCCGTTTGGAAAAGGGGGCGGTTCTCTCCTTCATCCCTAGTCCGGAAATATATGAACCTGTATATACTAGATGGGAAGGGGTTAACTGTTATGCCATGCATCCATGCATCCTCATAAGAGATGCGGAACGTGTCTCCGTCATCGGGGAAGGAACGATTGACGGTAATGGAAGCTACTGGTGGAAGAGTGCCGACTATAAGAGGTATCATCAGAGCAGGCCTGAGACAGAGATTGAGAAACGTTTTGCTTCTCTTAATCCTGGATATGAGACACAGCCGGGAGGAGGTGGAGGAAGGCAGTGTCAGTTCCTCCGTCCACCACTTTTCCAGACCCTCAACTCCAAAAACATAGAAATCAGAGGTATAAGGCTGACGAACAGTCCATTCTGGACGCTTCATCCCGTTTATACCGATCATCTTATAATCGACGGTGTAAGCATAAAGAATCCGTATGATAGTCCGAATACTGACGGTATTGATGTCGATTCGTGTACGAATGTCTCGATAAGAAACTGTACGGTTGATGTTGGTGATGACGGTATCGCCATAAAGAGTGGAAGTGGAGAGGATGGCATAAAAACGGGCCGTATCACGGAGAACGTGCATGTCTCATTTTGCCAGGTGTTCTCTGCTCATGGAGGTATCGTGATAGGAAGCGAGACCGCGGGAGGAATCAGGAACATATATGCTGAGAACTGCTCTTTCATCGGAACGGATAGAGGTATTCGAATAAAGACCAGGCGTGGTCGAGGAGGAGCGATTGAGAACCTCACGTTCCGCTCTCTCAACATCTCTGATAATATCTGTCCGATTGCGATAAACATGTACTATCGCTGCGGTTGTGATGACAAGACCTGTTTCAGCCTTGATAAACTTGAGGTCACAGAATCGACCCCTTCGATAAGGAATATATGTATAGAGGACTGTCATGCGACAGGAAGCAAGGCATCCAATGGATTCATCGTTGGTCTGCCTGAAATGCCAATAACCGGACTGACGATCAAGTCCTCATCTTTCTCCCTTTCGGATAATCCTTCTGAGGATATCGACAAGAGTGAGATGTATGAGGGCCTGCCCGAGATCACGAGTCGTGCCGTGAGACTCAGAAATGTCAGTGCGGAGATTGAAAATGTGTCCGTTACCGGTTCAGCGGAGGCTTTTCTCATAGAGGAAGGCTGCTCGATCCGATAGTGTTGATAGAATTGTTCTCCTTTATTTCCTCCAGGGAGCCTTCTCCTTGGAGGATCTCATAAGGAATGGGAGATATGATGCCCAGACTGTTTATTTTCGGAGATTCGACAGCAGCAGCCAAGGAGGATAAGGCAAGACCGGAGACGGGATGGGGAGAATGTTTTTCCAGATATCTTTCTCCTTCTTGGATTCTTGATAACAGGGCGGTTAACGGCAGAAGCACCCGTTTAGTACTCTCCAATGGAGATTTCTTCAGGGCCCTCTCTGATTCGGCTGAGGGCGATGCGGCTCTCATACAGTACGGGCATAACGAGAGCAAGATGGATGAGGAGAGACACACCGATCCCTGGACGAGTTTTAAAGATAATCTGACATACATGGCTGCCTCTCTGGGAAAGAGGGGAGTCTCTGTCTATTTTCTTACTCCGATAGCCCGTCGCTGTTTTAAGGACGGAATTCTTGTGGATACCCATGGCGACTATCCAGATGCGATGAAGGAGACTGCGAAAGAACTTTCCATTCCCCTTATTGATATGACGAAGGCGACCATGGATATGATCAGAGAGACAGGAGAAGAGGAGAGCAGGGAGTACTTCATGAACTTTGCTCCAGCTATTTATGAGAACTATCCGGAGGGGGATGAGGATAACACTCATCTCAGACCGAAAGGGGCTGAGGCTGTTGCTTCCTTGGTCTATTCTCTACTGCGTCAATATGAACCTCCGTTTTTAATAAAGGCATGATATAATACCCTAAAAAAGGAGTTGCATTTGAAAGGCCAGAGGATAGGATTCACCCTTGCTAGTATTCATTTAGGCTCTTCTCAGAGCCTGTGGGCAAGCCTTGCTGCTCATGTGCTGAAAAGTAACGATCAGTTGTTTATCTTCCCCCTTGGACGACTAGAGTACCAGGAGGAGAGTGAGGCCATGAGAGCGGGGGTGACCTCTCTTGTGAACCTTAAGAACATTGATGGCCTGATCTCTTGGGCATCAGCTTTGGGGGGCGTGGTGTCTTTAAATGACGTCATCGCATTTCATGAAGAACATTTCTCTGATATTCCATATGTCACTATAGGGCTTAAATGTCCTGGTCACGCTGATATAAGTTTTGACGCCTATGACGGTTTCAAGGGAGCGATACTCCATCTGATAAAAGTCCATGGGGTGAGAAAGATAGCGTTTGTAAGAGGTCCTGAGAACCATATCTCCGCTGAGGACAGGTATCGTGCATATATCGACAGTCTTAAAGAGTGCAAGATAGATTTCGATGCCCGTCTCGTATCCTCTCCGTTTTCCTGGTCGTGCGGAGAGGCTGCGATAAAAGAGCTTGTAGAGGAAAGAGGCTTGAGGCCAGGTATCGATTTCGAGGCTCTCTGTTCGGCAAGTGACATGATGATGCTCAGCTCTGGGCGCTATCTTGAGCGTATGCATGTGAGAATTCCAAAGGATTTGAAACTCATCGGATTTAATAACAGTTCTGAAAGCCAGCTTCTTAGGGTTCCATGTACGACGGTTTCCATGCCTTATGAAAGAATGGGAATAATGGCATATACCCTTATAAAAGGACTTCTTAACTCTCCAAAGGGGGATTTTGAGTGCCCTGATGTGGTCCTGCCTGCAGAACTTGTAATACGTCGTAGCTGTGGTTGTACCGACAGTTTCGGAGGAAAGGAGCATGCATCTCTTCTGATACGTGACAGGGAGAGCTTTAAGGCATGGGCGAACAAGATGTTCCACTTCACGGACGATGAGCGTTCTCTTGTCGATAAGGCGATCGCACTCTCTTTTGCATATCCTCTTTTAGAAGATGAAGAGGAGGATCTGTTACTGACGGTCGCAGAGCTCTTTGAGAAACTTCTCATGCGCCAGATTGATGTGAACCTTATCTACGAGGCCCTCGGATGGTTTTCTCTTATAAATGAGAACGAGGATTTCAGATCTTTTGTGTCAGAGCGTCTTCTGCAGCTTGTCGGAACCTCTCTTTGCAGGGTGAACCTTTTGAAAGAGTTTCAGGAGGAGGATAAGAAGAAGAGCCTGAACAGGCTGAAATGTGAACTCCTCAGTCTTAAGACATTCTCCGATCTTTCACGCAGCCTTGCTAAATATCTGCCATCCCTTTCTGTAAGTGCTGCATTCGTGATATTGAAAACGGATGACCTTCGTTCACGGTTTGTTGGAGGTTTTGACAGGGAGAGGCTCTATACGGATGAGATAGAGTTTGAAGAGGATCTTCTTCTACCTGAGGGCATTACGAATACTCTAGGACATGGGGTATATATTGTAAGTGAGCTTTTTTCAGAGAACATAGATCTTGGATATCTTGTGATAAGAACGGATAACCTTGATGGAAGCCTTTCCGAGGAACTGAGGACGTCTCTCTCTTCTGCTGTGCAGGGAACCTATCTTCTGGAGAGCAGCAACAATGCCCGCATAAGAGCGGAGAATGCTGAAAAGGCGCGCAGCGAGTTCTTCTCGAACGTCTCTGAGGATTTGCGTGATCCCCTTTTGAAAATAAAGGAACTTATAAGCTCCATAGACGGGGATGATGACTCACGCCGTGCGATAGCCCGTGAGATAGCGAAGGCAAACCATATGCTTGATCTCTCTCTTGCACAGACTGGAGAGCTCGAGCTTGAAGCGAGGCTTGTGAATCTTGAGAGCATAGTAAGATCTGAGGCGGATAGGAGGCATGTCAGCCTTGAAATTCTTGACAGGATTCCTCTCATATACTTCGATCCGGGACGTCTCAAAGAAGCCTTGGAACTCCTGATAAGCCTCTCCCTTGATAACGCTTGTCCTGTCAGTCTGAAATTGAAGGTGACAAGGGGAACAATCTCTCTTGAGATAGAGAACACTGGCTCGAAGCTCGATTACCGTCTTTTCCTGAACGATGCATCCTATCTTCTTTCTGAGAGGATAATGGTCATGCATCAGGGGACCATAATCCCCTCACTGGGAAGGATAACCCTTTCCTTCTCTCTTCCGACATTCTCATCCCTCAGTGTGAAGGAAAAACATGGAAGGCTGTTACTGCTTGGAAGGGATGAAGGGGCTTTTGCTCTCTACGATGAGGTCGTGGAAAGAGATGGCGTGAGGAACAGAAAGAGGCTTCTGGATGCAGATATCGCGGCGATAAGCTGGGCTATGGATGATGTGAGCTATGACGTTCTTAACCTCCTTCGTACTCTATCGCGTGAGTCAATGCTGTCCAGAGTCCCATTATATTTCTATGGAAATGTCGAAGATGCGTTTAATCCTGTAAGTCTGATCGACTACATGATGAGGGATTTCGATACGCCTCCTGTGATAATCCTTGGTCCTCTTCCTGAGCCTCTGAAAGGGGTTCTCTCCGAGAAGAACACTGTGTTTATCAAGGAACTGGGAGAATATGATGGAAAGGAGAGCGGGCAGGATGCCCGGCTTCTGATAACTACGAAGGAGATAAGCGCGAAGGATATCATGGAGTTCAGAAAGAACAATGATGTGAATTTCAACATCATGGTAATGCTTGGCACGTTCTCCTCTTCTTACGCTGAATCCATATGTTCCATTCCAAAGGTCCTGCTCGTGAATACCTGCATTGCGGAATCAGAGGATTTCATATCACGTTTTAACTCAATCCTTGCCGGAGATGAGATACTTCCCGCTTTCACGGGGGCTCTTGTAAAGAGGGCCTTGGGGTATCTGGTGGAGCATGCGACGAGCCAGATAACCCGATGGCAGCTTGCGGAGAGCGTGAATGTCAGCGAAGATTATCTCACGAGGATATTCCGTAAGGAGCTGGGGATCTCTCCCTGGGATTATCTGAACAGGTACAGGATATATCTGGCTTCCGAACTTCTCAGGCAGGAGGCGATGAGTGTCAACGAGGTGGCATACCGCACGGGCTTCCAAGATCAGGCATATTTCTGCCGTGTATTCAAGAAGATAAAAGGGATTACCCCTGGAAAACTCCGCAGCCGGCCCTGATGCTTTGCCTATAATGGTAAAGAGTGGTAGAATCTTTTTTCATGATAGATTTCCATACCGATACCGTTTATCAGCTTGTGATCAATGACAGCGAGGAGAGCCTTGTCAGAAATTCTTTTTCCGTCGATGCCGAGAGGATGAGGAAAGCAGGGGTAAAAGCCGTCTGTTTTGCTCTTTTTACCCCAGAGGAGAATAACAAGGGTCTTTCCAGATGGGAGTTTTTTAATAAGCTTTATGATCGTTTTGTCTTGGAGATAGAATCTTCCCAAGGCCTGTTGAAACAGGCACTCTCCGCCTCTGATATCGAGATGAATGATGTGAGCGCGGTTCTTACCGTTGAGGATATCGGACCTCTTGACGGGGATATGGAACGCCTTCCACTTCTAAAGGAATGGGGTGTTAAGATTGCTTCCCTGATATGGAATAATGAAAACAAGTATGCATATCCAAATTCAAAAGATGCCTCTGTTATGACAAAAGGGCTGAAGAAAAAGGGAAGAGAGGCTGTGGAAATCCTGTCCTCCCTTGGTATCATCCTGGATGTCTCCCATCTTAATGATGGTGGCTTTTATGATATCTACGAAAGCGGGGTGAGAATGGTCGCAACGCATTCTAATTCCCGTGCTTTATGTCCTCATCCGAGGAATATCACCGATGACATGGCAATGAAAATCGCGGATCGTGGTGGAATAATCGGGATGAACATATGTCCGGCCTTCCTGTATCCATATCCGGAGGGAACGAAAGAGAAGGATTGCCGTTCGAGAATAGAGGACATGGTTGCCCATATAATGCACTTTTATTCAATCGCGGGAGAAGATGTAATTGCCATCGGAAGTGATCTTGATGGTACAGGAGGGGCTTTGGAACTAGCCAGTGTTCTTGACTATGAGAAGCTCTTTGATCCTCTTAAGAAAGCTGGGCTCAGTGAGAGACAGGTAGAAAAGTTCTATTATCTTAACGGTTTAAGGATGTTCAAATGAGGAATCGTGATATCTGTCCTCTTTTCAGCCGCTGTGGTGGTTGTGACTATTCGTCTTCTTATAAGAGGGAACTTGAGGATAAAACGGAATATGTATACTCCCTTTTTGCACGACACTGTCCTACTTATGAGACTATTGGCTGTAACTATGAGCATTATAGGAACAAGGTCGTGTCCACATTCGGTTATGACAGGAAAGGAAATATAATCTCAGGTCTTTACATCAAGGGAACTCACCATCTGATTGAGAAAAGGGACTGTCCTCTCGAATTTGAAGAATCTCCCTCCATCCTTCGTTCCATCCGACGTCTAATGAGAAGTTATGGAGTTCGTCCGTATGATGAGGATTCTTTCACAGGAGATCTTAGACATGTGCTTCTACGCAAGGGCCATAAGAGCGGAGAGGTTCTTGTTCTCCTCATCTTCGGTAACGATCGCTATGAGAAAAAGAAGGAGTTTGCTGCGTCAATAAAGGATATGTGCCCATCCGTGACGTCTGTTTCTTATCAGGTGAATGGGGAGAAAACCTCTATGATCCTCTCTGATAATCCTATAAGGAGGCTCATAGGAAAGGGGTATATAGAATCACAGCTGTTCAATCTCAAATTCAGGGTAAGTCCCTCTTCCTTTTTCCAGATTAATGATTCTCAGACCGAGGTGCTCTATGATATGGCCCTCCATATGGCAGGACTGACTGGAAAGGAGAAGGTATTAGACGCATATTCAGGAACTGGCACGATAGCTATGATCGCATCAGGAAAGGCTGAGAAGGTGATAGCCGTGGAGAATAATGGCAGTGCGGTTCTCTCTGCAATGGAGAGTGCGAAGGAGAACGGGATTGAGAACGTCACTTTCATCTCTGATGATGCTTCATCCTTCGTGAAAAATGAGGCAAAGAAGAAGGAACATTATGATGTCGCATTTCTCGATCCTCCCCGTTCCGGTTCTGATGAGAAGTTCCTCTCATCCCTTATAAAACTGGCGCCTGAGAGAATCGTCTATATAAGCTGTAATCCAGAGACGCAGGAGAGGGATGTGCGATATCTTGAACGCTTTGGACACTACAAGACCATAGCCGTCCAACCTGTTGACATGTTTCCTCGTACGAGGCATGTGGAGACAGTAGTTCTTTTGTCCCAACAAAAGCCGGATGACACCATAGAGATCGACCTGGACTTGGATGAGCTGGACGCCACGACTGCTGAGACAAAGGCCACCTATGAGGAAATCAAGGCATACGTCTGGGATAAGCACCATTTGAAAGTATCCAGCCTGTATATCTCCCAAGTCAAAAGAAAGTGCGGATTAGAGGTTGGTCAGAATTATAACCTGTCCAAATCCGAAAACCCGAAAGTGCCAAAGTGTCCGCCAGAAAAGGAAGCGGCGATTATGGACGCACTGAAACATTTTCAAATGATCTGATGACAAAAACACGGATGACTGGCCACTGGGCGATCATCCGTGTTTTTGCATTATCCGATCTCTTATACATCCGTGAGCAGATATGCGTTCAAGCTATTTGTATCATCAATGTAGGATTGATAGATATTTTTGACTCCAGCTTCTTTGGCCATGGAAATAATCAGATTTTTATCTACTTGGGATGTTCTCAACCCAATAATGACGCCTTTCGGAACCCACTCTATCATTGCTGGAAGCTTCATCTTAGCATTTGCGATCATCCGCCATTCTTCGTCATATTTGTGGCATTCCTTTTTAATCAAGCTATTGCGTTCGATTTCCCAAGGAAGAGGTCTTAAGTCTTTCTGTATAGATTCTGGCAAAGAACCGCCCAATCGTTGTGCCACCTCTTGCGCCATCACAAGCTTTAAAAGATCGGTAGCATCATGTGACTCATTGGAATAATATACTGGGTAAATCCGTGTACCGCCTTTATAAACGCCGCAATTTACACATTTGCTCAGCTTACCACAATGGAAGCTATCTGAATCATTTAGGTCATACATAAGGCAAAAACCTTTATGCATGTCGGCATATTTAAGCCATAAAGATTCATTAAATCCATTTTCGGAAAGACAAATAGACAGAATCTCGTCTTGTATTTTTGAACGCAAAGTTAGTACATAGGACAAAAATTGTTTTGTTATTCCATTTGCAAATAACTGTTTTAATCCTTCGACAGTTGTTACTTGTTGAATAAACTCTTGCGGAACGCCAGGCTGATTTTGAAAAGTTTCTTTCATCCCGTTTGCCAACGCTGCTAATGCTTCAGGGGAGCTATAATTGCTATCAAATTCCTGACGAATCTTTTCCACATCAATATGTAAAAAGGTGTCAAACGGATCATCATAACTGCTGGCTTTAGAGAAGAATAGTTTGTTAGAACGTAAAGCGTCAAGATTATTGTTATTTACCGCACGATACTTATACAAAAATCTTGGATAGCGAATTTTCGCCATCAGTTGGTTAATTTCATTTGATATATCTTCACCTGTAAATGAGCACAGCGTCTTCCAATAATCCTGCATTTCATCGTGGCTCATAGCAGTTTTTCGTTCTTCTACTTCCAAAGAACCCCCCTCTTTCTAAAATTGACTTCGTTTGATCTATTCGTTTTCGGCAGGTAAAGCATTTGAAATTTCATTCAGATCGAATCCTTGTCCCTCTAAAAATTCCACTTCATATCCTACTTGAATCCTTACCTGTTCTTGCTCCTCAGTGGATAACTCTGAAAGAAGATTTGACAGTTGCTGTACGTAGTCACAGTCTTCGCCTATATATTCTTGAAAATTATCCTGCTTGCACTTTTCCTGAAAATAGATCAAGGCAAATAGGTATGCAATTTTTTTACCAAGCGGCAAGGCGGGAATATCAAGCGTTAAAAAGGCGCAGATATCTCGGTATGAATATTTTTTGTCGGCAAGTTCACGCTGTATAAAATCTCCCATAGAAGTTGTTTGGAAGGCGGGACTGTTAATATAACGCATAATTGAACTTTTAAAAGTGGACTGAATATTCTCGGCGTTTGCTGATGCTATTTTTTCAATATTCTTCAAGACATCATCAAAATACTTTCCAACGGCCTCTTGGTCATATTGAATGAATCCACTATTATGCGCACAACGATCTCTTTTATCAACAAATTCCTTTACTTCGCTTTGTTTGTTTGCGTGCCAAGAAAAGACGCCTAAATAGCCGTCAATGAAGGTTTGCTCAGGAATAATGGAAGAATCAAAAATATTTTCTACGGATTCAAATTGTCCGTTAGCTTGACACAGTTTTTTAACTCGGTCGTGGCTGTAGGTTTTTAAAGTCCAAAACTCCTTATACAAAAACGCCATAAACAACATGTGAAATGCCATGAGTGAGAACTGAAACTTTTCATTCGTATAGTTTTCACAGCAAGCACGGACTAAATAATTTTTGTACTCGTTATTTTCTGTATCCCCAAAATCTATCGGCAAATAATACAGAAGCTTTTGGATATATTCTTCCATATCACTCACCCCAGACTTCCGAAATTTTGTCATTAATCTTTTTCTCAAAAATTTCAATCAGACGCTTATTTTGGTCTACAATAGCGATTTCTCCTTCCGTTTGATTGACGATCTTTCTCTGCTCATCCAAAGAAGGAAGGGACACCGGATAATTGAGAACAAAGTCCTTTGTCAGTCTTCGTAGGCCTCCAGTGCCGGTCATTTGGGGGGTACCCTCGGAAATAAACCGATTGCTGTTAATGATATAGTAAATATATTCCGGCAGAACTCTGTCAGGATTTGCTCGAAGAACAAAGAACTCACTGGAGCCAAATCCAATACCATTTTCCAAGTTTTTTGCTAATCCAGACTTCCCGTTTTCAAAGCATGGGGTCACTTTAGCCAGAAGTACATCATTATCCCTGAAGTATGTATATCCCGTGTAAACTTCTTTCAGGGGCCGCACCTCCTGAACCGAGAAGTACATATCTGTGTCGCTTATCACAACCATAGGAACAAACGAAACATCGCCCTCAAAATCTTTAACTTCGGATTTTCTGGGATTCAGTTCACAGATATCCCCCAGCCGTATTGTTTCCCAATGGGAGTTATTTTGAATAGTCGGTTTATAGTTTTCTACAACTTGCCGAGCGCCGTCAATAATCTTCTGGTAACTGTCAAGTTCAAGAACTATTTCTTCTTGTACTGATATGGGAGGAAGTGGAATTTTTATATTTTTAAGATCACTCGTCTTGATGCTTGCTTGATTTACAGCCTTTTGCGCATACGAACGAGCACTGCCAACAAAAAAATCACTTTTTAGACAATAGGCAAGATATTGTGGTAGCACGATATCCTGCTTGGGTCTTAATCTTAACAAATTGATACCATGTATAACTTTTTCATCAGAATAGAAGATAGCGGTCTTAGCCAGGTGCTCTATGCTGTTAATATGACTGAATAAGATATCGCCGTTTTGCATAAAAGCATTCTCATCTGGCTCATCATTAGTCCACTTAGTTTTAGATAAATCTACAATTCCATCTGAGATTGTTTGTATTCTGGTTACTCTATATTTGCCTTCTCCATCATGTTGTTCTACATTTTTTCCATTTTTTATTTCATAACAAAGTTCTGAAAGTGCAACCATAGGCCAATTGCTATTTATTATCTCACTGATTTTATAGCGTTCTCCGACCAAAATATAATCTTGCTCCGATATTTGTTTTTTCTCAGCAATGGTTACAAGCGGATGTTGGAGAATTTCGTCATCCGCTGTTTGCGGTTCAAGATCAGCATGGTATTTTTGGACAATGCGAATAATATCCGGAATTTCGCTTCCCTTTTTGGGTTGGCGCTGCGCTCCCAGATCAAAGCCGTCATTATTCAGTTTTACAAAAAGAATTTCATCTTTTAGCCTGGCAAAAGACTTGTCAATGAGCAAAATACTGGTCTTAACGCCACTGTACGGGTTAAAAACGCCGGCAGGCAGTGAAATTACTGCATACAGCAAGCCATCGTCTACCAGATATTTCCGAAGTTCTTTGTAAGCATTGGCAGATTGGAACACGATGCCCTCCGGGACAATGATAGCAGCCCGGCCTGTCGGGTTCAGGTGCTCGGCAATGTAGTCCACAAACAGTACCTCGGAGCGTTTAGCTTTTACCCGATAGCGGCTGTGGGGCATAATTCCGCCCTTTGGCGTCATGAAAGGCGGATTCGCAAGGATCACATCATAACAGTCATCCCATTTTTCTTCACTGGTTAGGGTGTCATATTCGCTGATTTTGGGCTTTGTAAAATGGTGAAGGTACATATTTACCCGGGACAGACGCACCATATCGGGCGAAATATCGTACCCGGCAAAGTTTTCCGTCAAACGCTTGCGGTCATCGGCGGTCAGTGTGCTTTTTCCATCCTCATCCTTGTTCTGTGCCAGAATGTGACGATAGGCACTGATCAGGAAACCGGCTGTACCGCAGGCAGGGTCTAGAATGGTCTCGTTTTTTTTCGGGTCTACGATTTCCACCATCATGTCAATGATATGGCGGGGTGTGCGGAACTGGCCGGCATCTCCCTGACTGCCCATGATGGACAGCAGATATTCAAAGGCATTGCCCAAATCCTCGCTGTTGTCATACGAGAAGTCGCTGACTTCTTTGAGAAACATATTCAAGGTATCCGGGTCCCGATAAGGGATATATGCTCCACGGAAAATATCACGGAACAGCTGCGGAAGGTTGGGGTTCGTAGTCATTTTCTCAATGCCTTCTGCATAGAGTAAAGCCCTTTGCTGACCGCTGTTTTCCGGCTTCATGATTTCCGTCCAGGCATACTTCTCATATTCACCTGTAAAAAACTGCCGGGTACCGCCAAATTCCAAACCTTCTATATCCATGTCATCCATGAATTTATAAATGAGCGCAATGGTGATCTGTTCAACCTGCGCCTTGGGATCAGGCACCTTGCCCACCAGAATATCACGCAGCGTATTGATCTTGCGCTTTACGTCAAATGTCAACATTTTCTTTCCTCCTACATAAAGCGGGATAC
>CALXYM010000016.1 GCA_944392965.1 uncultured Spirochaetaceae bacterium
TAACGTAAGACTTGAGCAGGTTTTCCTGAGCAAGCAGCTGGCACTGAAGCTGGAAGCCCGCTCTTCTTAAGTGTAGGTAGTTCACCCACCATGAGACATCGTGGTGGTTTTTTCTTCATATAAATACCTCTTTCTTTCCAAAAGGCATGTTATCATTTTAGAAAAGGAGAATGATATGAATGCTGAGGAGATGGTAAAAAACATGACACTGGAGGAGAAGGCCTCTCTCACTGTTGGATCTGATTTCTGGAATTTTGTGGAAATCGAACGTCTCGATCTCTCCCGTATACTCGTCACCGATGGTCCTCACGGGATAAGGAAGCAGAAGGTCTTAGGAGAGGAGATGGGATCTGGTGAGAGCGTGGAGGCAACCTGCTATCCTCCTGCATGTCTTTCCTCTTCAAGCTGGGATACCTCTCTGGTTGAAAAGGAAGGAGAGGCAATCGGCAAGGAGGCTTTAGCAGAGGGTGTATCCATAGTCCTTGGACCGGGGGCGAATATGAAGAGAAGCCCCTTATGCGGCAGGAATTTTGAATATTTCAGTGAAGATCCCTTTCTTTCCGGAAAGATAGCCGCAGCCTGGATAAACGGCGTGCAGAAGAGAGGGGTTGGAACATCACTTAAGCATTTCGCAGCGAATAATCAGGAAAGGAAAAGGCTGATTGGAAACTCCGTCGTGGATGAGCGTGCCCTGAGGGAGATATATCTTGCCGGATTTGAGATGGCAGTAAGGCGAAGTCAGCCATGGAGCGTGATGTGTTCCTATAACATGATAAACGGGAAATATTCGTCCGATAATAAATGGCTGTTAAGCGATGTTCTCAGGGATGAGTGGGGTTTTAAAGGTATCGTCATGACCGACTGGGGGGCGATGAATGACAGGGTTGAGGGTATCAAGGCAGGTCTTGATGTCGAGATGCCAGGGCCGGACAAGGCTAATGTCGATGCCGTGATAAAGGCGGTAAGAGAAAAGAGGCTTAGCGAGGAGGATCTTGATAAGGTCGTTCTCAGGATTGTTGAGACTATGCTGAGGGCCAGGGAGTGTAAGAGGAACATCACCTATGATAAGAAGGAACACCATGAGATTGCCCGATACATAGCATCTCATTCGTTCATCCTTCTTAAGAACGAAGGACTTCTTCCTCTTGATAGGAAGAAGAGTTATGCCGTTGTCGGAGAGTTTGCCAAAAAGCCCAGATATCAGGGAAGTGGTAGTAGCCGGATAAACAGCAATTACGTGGATTGTCCGTATGATGAACTTGTGAAGGCCGGATATGATGTTTCCTACGCCTCCGGTTATTCCCTTGCTGTTGAATCTGCTGATAGCCTCTTGAATGAGGCTGTTTGCCTGGCTGGAGAGAAAGATGCCGTAATAGTATTCGCAGGCCTCAGTGAGGAAAGTGAGAGCGAAGGGTTTGACAGGTCCACGCTCTCTCTTCCTTCTTCCCACAATACTCTTATCGAGAGCATCGTGAAAGTCAATAAGAACGTCATTGTCGTTCTCTATGGTGGCTCTCCGTTTTCCATGCCATGGCTTGCTGATGTCGGCTCTGTTCTTCTTTGCTATCTTCCCGGGGATGCTGCAGGCGAGGCTACGGTGGATGTCCTCAGTGGAGAAGTGAATCCTTCTGGTAAGCTTGCAGAGACCTTTCCCCTTTCTCTTGAAGATACCCCCAGTTATGGTAATTTCTCCACATCGGATAATGATGTTTTGTACAAGGAGTCCATACTTATCGGTTACAGATACTACGATTATATGAAGAAAGATGTCCTGTTTCCATTTGGCTTTGGCCTTAGTTATACGGATTTCTCATATGAGGCTATCGAAATGGAATTCGATGATGACAAGAAGATGGGAACAGTCAGAGTGAAGGTCAGAAATACGGGAGAATGTGCAGGAGAGGAGGTCGTACAGCTTTACGTCGAGAAACTGAAGAGCCGGATATTCCGCCCCATAAGGGAGCTAAAAGGTTTCAGAAAGGTGTTTCTTGATAAGGATGAAGTCAAGACTGTTGAGTTTCATCTTGATGAGAGGAGCTTTTCTTATTACTCCGTACCCCTTGGAAGATTTGACATTGAAGACGGAGAGTACAGGATCTATGCAGCATCCTCTTCACGCGATCTCCGGCTTAGTGTGGATATACATGTCAGTGGGAATATCTCACCTGAGGTGATGTCATGGCGGATTGGAGATGACTTTTCTCTCCTCTTCAAAGACAAAAAGGTTCCTCTCTCTCCTGATAGAAGCAGATTATCCGTCAACTCTTCCCTTTCAGAGGTCATGGAAAACAGGAATGCATACGAGGCTTTCAAACCTCTGATCGATTCATATGTTAAGCCTTTTGAAGGAAGAAATGATGGAATGAGCCGTATGATGCTTGCAATGGCAATGGATATGCCTCTCAGAGGAGCGTCTGTGATGACAGGGGCCATGGGCATTGATGAGATAAAGGAAAAACTTGAGACTTTAAATTGAAAAGCATGTTTGAAAGCTAGGAAAAGCGTGCTATGATTCTTTGTAGAATCTTTGGAGGACAAATGAGGAGAAAAGTGCTTTTTACAGCTGTTCTTTTTGTCTTCTGTTGCTCTACATTAGTCGCTATAAGTGTCAGGGAGACTGATATAGCGCTTTCTTCTGCCTTCGATGGTACGATAGCTGCTGTTGCTTCGGTGACATCGAGCCCTCCCTTATCTCTACAGGGAGTATCTTTCGAGTATACCGATAGCGGACTGCCATGGAGGATAATATTCACACGTTCGGACCTTTCATCTTACATGGAGGCGCTTTCTTTTAACACCGATAGTAGAAGACGGTGGTATGAGACTCTTCTTGATCAGGGGAGCAGTGTGATCTCCCCATTCAGGGAACGTGCGATAAGCTATCTTACTTCCTCTTCTTATGAGAAAGGGGAGATCATCCTGGATGGAACCATTACACTTGATACCAGGGAGGCGAGCAATCTCGATCTTCTACTATCATCCCCTTCATGGTCTGGTCTTGTCATCCCTCTGGACCTAAGTCTCATGATAACCAGCAGGGAGACCTCATCTCCCCTGATTCTGGAGGGAGATATAGAAATTATCGGTGGCGATGATTCAAAGATTACAGTATACTCAGAGAATCTTATGATAAACGGGGAGGAGATATGTTTCTCCCCATTTGAGATTTCCTATTGAAAAAAGGAGTTTGGGTTTTATGGATTGTAATGTTGATGATTTCCTGACCAGGCATAAGATCAGTGCAGATATGATCAACGCTGATGAGGTTCTCTCCCAGTTTCTCAGCGAGATGGAGAAGGGGCTTGCTGGAGAGGAGAGCAGCCTCCAGATGATTCCCACCTATTGCTCTCTTAACAGCAATATCAAACCGGGGGATCGAGTCATAGTCCTTGATGCGGGTGGAACGAATTTCAGGACATGTCTTGTAACGTTTAATGATGAGTTGCAGCCGGAGATAAGTGATTTCAGAAAGGTCGGCATGCCTGGGGTGAAAGAGGAGGTAAGTGCTGAGGAATTCTTCTCCGTCCTTGCCGATAATGTCGAGCGTCTGATAGACAAGTCTGACAAGATTGGATTCTGCTTCTCATATGCAGCCAGGATTACCGAGGATCATGACGGTATCCCTATAATGTTTTCCAAGGAGATAAAGGCTCCCGAGGTCATTGGAAAGCCTATTGGGGCTTCCCTTTTAAAAGAGCTTGCATCAAGGGGACATGATGTTTCCTCCAAGAGGGTGTCCGTCGTTAATGATACTGTTGCAACCCTTCTTGCGACGAAAGCAAAGTGTCCTGATATATGTTCCGGTTACATAGGATTCATCCTCGGCACGGGAACTAATACGGCCTATGCCGAACTGAATCGCAACATAGGTAAGATAAGAATGGCTGAGGGGAATGAGAGGCAGATAATAAATGTTGAATCTGGTGATATGCACATCGTACTTGGGGATATCGATGATGCTTTTGTGGCAAGCACGAAGGATCCGAAGAGCTATCTGTTTGAGAAGGCGATAAGCGGTGCGTATCTGGGGCCTTTCAGCCATAGGGTCATAGAGGAAGCTGTTAAGGAAGGGGTGCTTACTAAAGCTTTTGGTGATCGGTTCAGCAAGATATCGACACTTTCCACAACATATATGTCGAACTATCTTGAGATGTGCCATAACGAGGATTATGTGCTTGTTTCCCTCATAGATAACGAGGAGGATGCCACTGCACTTTATAAAATACTCGATGCGATAATCGAGAGGGCTGCAAAACTGACTGCGATCAATCTGACTGCGGCTGTCCTCAAAAGTGGACTTGGTACACAGCCTCGTTATCCGGTGGTTATCAACGCGGACGGTACGACCTTCTACAAGACCGAGAACCTTGAGTTCTATACAAGGAAGTATCTGCATGAGATCCTGCAGAAGAAGCATGGCAGGTACGTGAAGATCGTGAATGTTCCAGACAGCCCAGTATACGGTGCGGCAATCGCAGGATGTTCGGTGTAAATGAGCCGGGTTGTCGCAATACATGATTTAAGCCTCTGGTCCAAGTCGAGCCTTTCAGTCGTTCTACCTGTCCTGGAGGCCATGAATCATGAAGTATTCCTTCTTCCCACGATGATTCTCAGTACGCAGAGTGATGGTTATTCCGATCTTTTGGAGCATGATCTTTCCTCTGATATTCTTCCTTTTTATGAGAGGGTGAAGAGTTATGGCTATACCTTTGATGCCGTATATTCCGGTTATCTTGGTAATGCCCGTATCGTCGAATCGGTTAGAAAAATCATGGAGAGTGAGTCCTGCTTTACTCTTGTAGATCCCGTGCTGGGAGATAATGGGGAGCTCTATCAGAACATGGGAAAGGATAATGTCGAATCCGTCCTTTCCCTCGTCAAGCACGCCGATGTCATTACACCGAATCTTACGGAGGCATCGATACTTCTTGGCAAGGATATCAAGAAGGGATATACGAACAGGGATATATCAATTCTTGTCGATGGCCTGAGGATGATAGGCCCTCATCGGGGAGTAATAACCTCCGTTCCCCTTGAGATAGGAAAACTTGCGAATGTCGCATATGATGGAGATGATATGAGGCTCTTTGCTTTTGATGATCTTTCCGTCTCCTATCCAGGAAGTGGTGATCTTTTCGCATCCCTGTTCATCTCTTTTTTCCTTGGTGATTATTCATTCTTCCCCTCTGTTAAGATGAGCGGAGAGATAACTACAAGGGCGATAAGGTATGCGAAAGAGACGAAGAGGGAACGCAGGCTCGGTATCAGCCTCCTTCCCGTCATGTCTGATATAAGGGAGGTCCTATGAGAGCCTTGATTGTTGCAAGTAGCAGAGAGGAACTTTCCGCATTCCAAGATGATCGTTATATAAAGGTCGTGACGGGGACGGGACTGTGCCTTGCCGCAATAGAGACAGTTCGATCTATAATCGAATATTCTCCGGATATCGTAATAAACGTAGGAAGCGCTGGATGTCTGAATGGCAGGCATAAGATAGGATCCGTCATCTCGTTCAAGGAGGTATATAACAGGGATCAGGATCTGACTTCTTACCATCTTCCACCTTATTCAACCTTGAACAAGGATGGCTCAACCTTAGGGCCTGTATCTCTCCTTGGAAAGGAGAACACGCTCATCTCCTCATCTGCTTTTACCGTTACTCCCGATGCATCTGCCGATGCTGCGGACATGGAGTGCTATGCAGTGGCTCTTGCCGCTGAACGAATGGGAAGGAAAACGGCTTCATTCAAGCTCATTACAGATATAGTGGGAGAAAAACCTTTGATATCAGATTATAGGAGGATTCTCAGGGAAGGGAGACTCCTACTTGAAGGGGAAGTAAGGAAGTTTCTTGATTCACTTTGATTTTCCAGATAACTTGCCAATAAAAAGATGAATTATATGATTCTATTGTTTATTTCAGAATATAATAATCCGAATTCGGATATGTTTATTTAATATTATGTTTGAGAAGAGTTATGAAAAAAGGCAGGTAGATCCCTGCCAAATTATCTATCATAGATATGTTATTTGCATGCTGTCCGCATACTGATAGCCGGTCATGCTTCCAGATGTTATTATTGCAAGCTCTCCCTTTTCCACTATGTTCGTGCTGAGAGCAAGTTTGATTGAGTTCTTCCTCATCTCAACAGTATCATCGGTATAGGGCGCGTGCAGCGGATATACGCCGAATTGCAGCCTCAGCTGTCTGCATGCCTTCTCATCCGTCACGCAGGCTATTATCGGAGCCTCAGGGCGATAGAAGGATGTGAGCAGTGCGGTTCTTCCCGTTGCGGACATGCAGATTATGGCTTTTGCATCGAGGAAGTAGGATGCATCGACGCTTGCACTTGCAATCGTGTTTGGAATGTCCTCGCTGAGCTTGAGCTGGTTGGAGAAGAATCTCTCCTTATTGTCAATCTGATCCTCGGTGTATTCCGCGATTGATGCCATCGTCTTTACTGCTTCAATCGGATATTTTCCAGCCGCCGTCTCTCCGCTGAGCATAAGACAGGTTGTCCCGTCATAGATCGCATTTGCAACATCTGAGACTTCTGCTCTCGTCGGCCTTGGATGCTCGGTCATGCTATCAAGCATCTGTGTCGCCGTCACTACCAGCTTACCTTTTTTGTAACATTTCTCAATTATGCTTTTCTGGATGCTGGGCAGTTCCCTGAATGGAATCTCAACTCCCATGTCACCCCTTGCGACCATCACTCCGTCCGCAATCTCAATTATCTTGTCAAGGTTCTCAACTCCGCTCTGATTTTCGATCTTTGCTATGATCTTTATCCTTTCCCCGCCGTTCACATTGAGCAGTTTCCTCAGCTTTTTAACATCCTCTACGCTTCTTACGAAACTAGCAGCAATGTAATCGACATCCATCTCTATTCCAAAAAGGATGTCCTTTCTGTCTTTTTCTGAAATGTAGCTCTGGTCTATCTCCACACCGGGGACGTTGATACTTTTCTTGTTGCTTATCCTGCCTCCGTTTTTCACCCGGCAGATAAGGTCGTTGTTCTTTATCTCCTCCACTGTCATAGAGACAAGGCCGTCATCGATCAGTATCTCATCACCTTTCTTGACATCTTCAGCCAGATAGGGGAAAGTGACGCTTACGCCATCCTTATTTCCCTTCACATCATCGTCTGCATACAGTGTGAACATCTGACCATCCTCAAGGACTACTGATCCCTCCTCAAAATCCCTGATTCTGATCTCGGGCCCCTTCGTGTCGAGAATAAGAGGAATTTCTGTTCTGAGCTCTTTTGAAACCCTCTTGACCCTCTCCATTCTCGTCTTGTGCTCCTCGTAAGAGCCGTGGGAAAAATTGAATCTGGCCCCATCCATGCCGGCGAGAATCAGTTCTTTCACCTTCTCATCGGTATCGACACTGGGCCCCATGGTGCATATTATCTTCGTCTGTCTCATGTGTATTCCTTTCCGTCATGCTATCATAAATAAGCAAACAAGTTAATTGATTTGTTGATAAATTGTATGGTTGGTAAACTATATCAGGTGCAATGATCTGCCAATGACAGAACAATGGCATGATTAAAAAACCGTTTAAATAAATTAATTTTATTTATACTAAATAATTATAATGAATATTGGTTTATGTCATCCTTATAAGTAAGCATACCTGACTTTCTCAGTTTCACAGCATTGCTTGTTTCCTTCTCTGAAAGTTCCATGGCATATGCCCTTATCTCATCCTCCTGCATTTCATACACTTTTTCTGCCCCATCTAGCAGTGTCGTCATGCTCTCTTTTGACGTATCGTCAAGGGCTATTCTTCTATCAAGGATTTCAGAATAGATTCTGGTATATTTTACATCTTTCAGATTCTTCATCATGCTCTCTGCAAGGTTCTCCTGTGCGTTCGAATATATACGGGTTATACTGGTCATCCATACTGTTGCCCCTCCGCTTGTCTTGCTTGGATCAAAGGAGTAGGGACGTTTGCATGTGGAGAGTGAGAACATGCGGAACTCATTCGCTTCTGGATAGAGTTTCTTTGCCTCTATATATGCGATCATGGCAGGATTGTTAGCTACAAGTCCTCCATCTGAGAGTACGAGATCCTCACCAGTTTCCCGATCTCTTAAAAGGGCGGGAGGAAAATAAAGAGGAGCTGCTGTCGAGGCCCTTGCCGCCTCTCGAGCGAGGAAGCCGTGAGCATCGTAGCTTTTGAAGATAAAAGGACGTCCGTTCGGGCAGTCATATGATATGACTATCGTGGGGACGAGAGCCTCCTCAAGAGCGATATCTGCGAGTTTCTCTTTCAGAAACGACTCATATGGTCTGACATCATATTTTACTTGGAAAAGCTGTCCTATGACGTTCATTATTGAATGTGGGAAAATCCTCTCTCCGTGTTTGAGGTATATGTCAAGAAGACAGGAGGGATTTGCATTTACCTCTATGAGACCTTTTTGTATTCTTTCCTCTTTTCGGAATATGCCCTTCTTATATTTCTGATATACCGGGTATGGTTCCAATGTGTCTTTTTCCAGGTCGTTATCCTTTAATGGAGATGTGAGCCCAAGAGAGAGGAGTGCTCCTGTGCTTGTCCCTGCAACGAGATCGAAATGTGAGTAAAGAGGCCTTTTATCCCCCAGATTCTTCAAGATCTCATCGAGACGTGAGAGAATATAGGCGGGAATCACGCCACGCATTCCTCCTCCGTCTATGCTGAGAATGTATCTGATCTCCTTTTCCTTCCTCTCTTTCTGGAAGATGCTTATAAGTTTACCCATTTCGCTTTAATTGATAATATCAAAGGAGAAGAGGGTCAAGAAGGTGGATTATTCTAATTGTAGGCTCTGTCCCAACATGTGTGGAGTTGACAGGAGCAGGGGAGAAAAGGGTGTCTGCATGATGTCAGACAGGGTGAAGGTCGCATGGTCTGGTCTTCATAAGGGGGAAGAACCTCCTCTTGTAGGAAAGTACGGGTCGGGGATGATTTTCTTCACAGGCTGTCCTCTCCATTGCGCCTACTGCCAGAATCGCCAAATAAGCGGTTCGGATGGCATGAATATGGGCTATGATCTCTCAGAGGAGGAACTTGCAGAGTTAATGTTAGCTCTGCAGGAGATGAAAGCTGAGTGTATAAACCTCGTCACCGGAACCCATTTCATCCCTTCGATAAGAAATGCACTGCTGATTGCGAAGGAAAAAGGTCTCTCTCTTCCCATCGTATGGAACTCATCAGGGTATGAGAGCGTTGAGGCTCTTGAAGAGATCGATTCCTTGATAGATGTTTATCTGCTAGATTGCAAGAGCCTTTCAAGGAAGGTGAGTTCTGTATTCTGCGGTAAATCGAAATACGCGGATGTCATAATCCCCGTGATGGATTATATAAAGGAGAAGCATCCCAGAACGGATTTATCCATACCAAAGGGTACTATCTTACGTCACCTCGTTTTTCCTGGAACGCTTGAGGCGACAAAGAGGTTCTTGCAGGTGTTCGCAGAGCACTATAAGGATAATTTCTTCCTCTCCCTGATGGTCCAGTTCGTCCCTCCTCTTGGAAACGTCGAGTTCCCGAAGATGACGGACGATGAATATGATTTTCTCGTAGAGCTTCTGGAGAAACTTGAGATTGATGATGGGTTCATGCAGGAAAGGGGAGATGAGATCCTCTGGATTCCCGATTTCAGAAAAGATGTACCCTTTCCTGAGAACTTTGCAACTGTAAATCCCTATTTTCTCTCGATTAAGAAGCGATAATTGTTCCTTCGAAAGGAAGGCCTTTCAGTATATTCAGGAGGTTTTCTATGTTCCGTCCATCCGCACAGATCACGCTCATTCCAGCATCCATTGCCTCTTTTGATGCAATTGGATCGAACGGTGTGTTTTTTCCAGGCGTCCATGTGGAACCGACCATTTTTATGAAATCCTTCCATGAGATGCTGTCGAGAGGCTTCGCTTCCGGATTTTTCCTAGGATCATCCGTGTAGACCTTTTTTATGTTGCTCAGATTGATGACCGTCTTAGCTCCGAATTTCTTTGCGAGGTATACGGCATCCGTATCTGTGGAGAATCCCGGTTTCCATCCTGCTGCGACGAGAACTCTTCCTTCGAATTCGAAGTCCCCCGTAGGGTTGATTACAAGCTCGTTTTTCACATATTCCGAGAATACGGCCCTTATAAGAGCCCCGTTCAAATGGGTGGCCCTTATCCCGAGCCAGTCAAGTTCGGATGCATCGAGATTCGGAGCTATCTCCCTTGCCGCTCCCTGATAGATGCGTGCAGGAGAACCTCCTCCAACTGTAAGGATGATCCTTGCATCCTTTCTTTCTTCCAGATATCCAGAGATGGCTTTCTTGAAACTTGTCAGGAACGCCACATCAACCTTTTCCGGGGCTACTATCGAGCCACCAAGTGATAAAACTGTCGTTTCCATGATTATTTTTTAACATAATTCGAGTTTTTTTGCACTAATAGATAGGAGGAATGATAAATGAATCATTTAAACAGCATCCTATTAGAAGGGAATCTGTTAGCAGATCCCAAGGTGATCGTAACTGCTCCCGAGGGCGAGAACTGGGGAAGCATGGTGAGATTCGACATTGCAAGCCACAAGATCTACAGAAGCGGGCAGGGGGAGACAAGGGATGATGTCCTTATAATCCCATGCATGGCTTTCGGAGAACTTGCCGAACGCATATTGCCTGCATTGAAATGTGGGATGCAGGTGAGGGTACTTGGGAGACTGAGATGCTCGAAATGGACAACGAAGGACGGGGAGGAGAGAAAGAGTTTTGAGATCGTGACGCAGCATGTCGAGTTCCGGCGTAGGAAGAAGGGTAAGAAGGAGGAAGAGGAGGTTGCGATAAGCGATGAGGAGAAAGCAGGAGAGAATGTTTCTGACAGCTTTTTCCGTTACGAGTTCTACTGATCCTGGTTCCGGCTGCCTTTTCTCTGGTAGCCGGAGAATATGATCTGGAATCCAAGCCTTCTGCATAAAAACATACGAGTCAAACGAAAAAAACTTTTTGATCAGACATATTTTTATTATAATTTCTAATAGGAGGGCATTATGGAAAAGATCAGAGATGAGGAATTCAAGGAGAAGGTGCTGGAAAATAAGAGGCCTGTCCTGCTCTATTTCTATTCACCTCTTCAGGTGCCATGCCTGCTTGTGGAGGCTCCGCTTGAGAATCTGGAAAAGATGTACCAGGAGAAAATCTGTTTCTATAAGATGGATATAAATGAGGGGGTGGATACCTGCTTGAAATACGAGGTCCTCTCCGTGCCGAAGATGCTCCTCTTCAAGGATGGAATTGTGGTCGCCCAGAGAATGGGAAGTGCATCAAGTGCAGTCATTGAGGCCTTCATCAAGGCTCATATATGACATTCGTATTAGGATATCCAAACGTGCTGTTTCTTGCCGCCGTCACATGGAAATCTGAGGCGGTATTCGTATCTTCATAGGGGTAGTATCTTGCGACGACCCTGCTCGATGTTACCTGATCGCTTCTGAATGTGTTGCCAAACCATTGTTCGATGTTTTTCAGATACTTTGCGCTCTCTTCGCTTGTCGTATTTCCATATCCATTGTTGTTGGAGGCATCACTTGTATTATAAAGCAGTGCGTCTTCAATTTCTCCCTTTCCATTGGTGTGATTGTACAAGATTACAGCACCGTTTGTTCCGATAAGGGTTTCTTTACTTTCCGCATAAAGATAATATGTCCTCTCGGTATCCCGTATGAGTGTTGCTGGCAGACTCTCACATCTGTCCCAGTAGATTACGATGATATCGTTACGGTTCAGGTGTATCTCAGGAAGGTAATAGCGATGGTTCTCGTGCCCGATTATTCCATCAAGAACGGCGTAACCAAGGACTGAACCGCCTTCTATCGCCGTGAGCTCGATCCTGTCCGGACTTGTAGCTGTACCCTTCATTGAAACCTCTGTTATTAAGAGATCTGCCTGTCTCAGATTCACTCCTGTCAATCTTATTGCATAGCGGCTTGTGTTTCCCGCCTTATCCTCTGCGGTGAGGAAAAGCGTCTTTTCTTCTCCCGGTTTTATTTCAGAAGAAAAGTCCAGCTGAACCATTCTTGTCTCTTTTGAAGGACGGAATACATTCTCTCCATTCAGATGTGCGTCGGTGATTGTGACGTTCTCGTCGAATGTTATGAAACAGATTCTGTTTTCTCTCAACTCATAATCCAGCATCGTCGGTGCATCCCTGTCCTTGTTAAGGAAGAGATTCACGAAATCCGTATTCTCCGCGGGACAAGAACACAGGATTATGATGATCAGCAGCAGTAATATCGTTTTTCTCATATCTATTAATCACAGAAAGTACGTGTCCTGTAAAAAAATTCCTTTAAAAAAAAGATAAACTTTGCTATTTTCTGCATATGGCGAAGAAACTTTGGCAGAAGAATTATCAGGTGGATTCCATGTTGGAATCCTTCACCGTCAGAAATGATTACATCCTCGATCAGAATCTCGTCCTCTCTGATGTATGTGCATCCTTAGCTCATGCAAAGGGGCTGAAGAAGATAGGAATACTTACATCTGAGGAGCTCTCCTCTCTGGAAGAGGGGCTGAAGGAGATTATAGCCTTGAAAGAAGAGGGATGCTTTGAGATAAAACAGCAGGATGAGGACTGCCATACGGCTATTGAAGGCTATCTTACTGAGAGGCTGGGAGATGTCGGAAAGAAGATACATACGGGAAGGAGCAGAAATGACCAGGTACAGACGGCACTGCGCCTTTATATGAGGGAGGCCATTGTTAAGGCCGTCGATGCTCTTCTGGATCTCTCCGATAGCCTGATTGAACTGGCCAAGAATAATGAGAATGTTCCGATGCCTGGACGCACGCATATGCAGATCGCAATGCCATCAAGCGTTGCTCTCTGGGCACTCAGTTTCGCAGAAGAGGCTTTGGATACGGCATCCCTTTCCAAGGGGCTGTATGATCTTCTCAACCAGAGTCCGTTAGGATCTGCCGCCTCCTATGGAGTGACTCTTCCTTTGGACAGGGAGTACACAGCGTCCCTCATGGGGTTTGACAGGGTACAGAATAACGTGCTTTATGCCAATAACAGCAGGGGACGCTTTGAGGCGATGGTTCTCGATTTCTTCTCCTACATTGCTCTGACAATCAGTAAGATAAGTCAGGATCTCATGATCTTCACACTTCCCGAGCTCGGTTATTTCTCCCTTCCCAAAGAGCTTACTACGGGCTCATCGATCATGCCGCAGAAGAAGAATCCTGATGGCCTGGAACTCGCAAGGAGCCGGACAGCACTCATTCTCTCCCTTTCTGAGAGGGTAAAGAGCATAATAAAATGTCTTCCATCCGGTTATAACAGGGATTTTCAAGATACGAAGGAACCTCTCATCGAGGGATTTAAGGCGACTTTTGAGCTTATAAAAATCACTGAACATATGATAGATGGGCTTGAGGTCCACCCTGATGCGCTTATAAAAGGATGTGTGAGTGAACTTTATGCGACAGACAGGGTAATGGAGAAGGTTCTGCATGGAGGTACCTTCCGTGATAGCTATCTCTCGGTCGGTCTCAATCTTGAGCAGGTTGAGAAGGACGATCCTGTATCATCTCTGAAGAAAAGAACGAGTACAGGAACCACGGGAAATCTGAAAATAGAGTATTCTGCAGAACAGGAGAGGATGCTGAGGGAGGAAAATGATTCAAGAATGGATCATCTATCTCGGACTTATCATCAGTTGATAGGTATTGATCAGCTTATAATTTGAGTTTCACTATCTAAGAGGTGGGGTATCTTCACCTCATCTTTTTTCCTTTACTCTTTCTTATTGCATAATCTCTTCTTTTTGGTATAACCTGAAACCACTATGAGCATCATCAAACCACATAAGCTAGGCGTGATCGCAGGACCTGGATCGGAGTATTTCACAGGTAGGGTAGTCAAACACTTAAGACGTCTTTACATTGACCGTTATAACAAGCTGAGTGAGGCACTGACAAAGAGGCACTCGATGAGTGAGGAGGAGCTTTTAAAAACTGTAACTCTCTTGGATGACCTTGATTCAAGGAAAATTCCCACAGGAAAGCTTCCAACTCAGTTTCATTGTCCCGATGTGACGATTAACGTGAAGTATACGCGTTTTGCCAATGGAGAGGTAAAAGCCGAGATCATTGATCCTGTCAGAGGACTCAACGTCTATATCGTTTATGACGTGTCGAACATGTTTCCGATAAAGGTCGCAGGTCTTGACGAGCCCAAGCCTTTTTCTGTGAATGACCATCTCATGTTCCTATTTACGACGATTGATGCGGTGAAACTTGCGGGTGCAGAATCTATTACGCTGGTTCTTCCCACGTACCCGTATGCCCGTCAGCATAAGAAAGCTGGAAGGGAGGCTCTTACTGCAAGCCTTTTCGCACGTTTTTGCGAGGAGCTGAACGTATCAAGGATAATAACCCTCGACATTCACTCAAGGGAGATTGAGAACGCGTTCTCCACATGTCATCTGGAGAATCTTCACGGATCCTATCAGACGCTTATCGCGCTGCGCAAGCTCATAGATTTCTCTGATCCTGATCTTGTCGTGGTCTCTCCTGATACGGGCGCTGTTAACAGAAACAAGTTCTATGCTCAGGCTCTTCATAGACCGCTTGCGATGCTTTACAAAGAAAGGGATTATTCAGTTGTGAGCAAGGATGCCAAGAATTCTAATATAAAGAGCATAAATCTCCTTGGAGATGTCAGCGGAAAGACTGTCATAATGGCTGATGACATGATCGCTACGGGAGGCACTCTCATAATTGCGATGAAGGAGCTCATGAAGAGAGGAGCAAAGAGGATAATCTGCATCGTCTCCCTGCCGTTCTTTAATGGAAACGCGATAGAGAACTTTGATGCCGCATATAGGGATGGCACGTTCTGGAGGGTGATCGGAACGAACGCGGTATTCCAGGGAAAGGAGCTTCTTGAGAAGGAATGGTTCGTCCAGGCCGATGTCACTGAGCTTTTTGCCCGTACAATAAGCCGCCTTCATCATGGGCGCTCAATCAGTCCTCTTCTGGACAACAGGAAATTCATACAGCGTCTCATCGATTCTTCTCAGGCAAATCCGAACGCGGCACTTCCTGCCGATCACGATTCCTTCATGGAC
This sequence comes from uncultured Spirochaetaceae bacterium, assembly GCA_944392965.1. Classification (GTDB taxonomy): domain Bacteria; phylum Spirochaetota; class Spirochaetia; order Sphaerochaetales; family Sphaerochaetaceae; genus Ornithospirochaeta. The sequence continues at coordinate 15,128 of CALXYM010000016.1, forward strand.
TGAGAGGAAAGATTCATCATGTACCCCTCAGGCGAGGGGTTCTTTTTTTAGGAGGTAGAATCATGAAAATGTCTAACAGAATTTCATCCTTCCAGTGCTCACCGATACGCCGTCTGGTTCCGTTTGCCCGGGAAGCGAGGAGTAAGGGAATTCATGTGATACATCTCAATATCGGACAACCTGACATTCTCACTCCTCAGGAGGCCCTTGATGCAATACGCAATTATGATGACAAGATCATAGAATACGGACTTTCAGAGGGCGAAGTGGATCTCAGAAAGGGGCTCTTATCCTATTACAAGAAGTTTGGGATAGAAGGTCTTGATGCCGATAACATCCTTATAACCACCGGAGGAAGCGAGGCTCTGCAGTTCTCTCTCATGACGCTCTGTGATCCGTATGATGAGTTTATAATTCCTGAACCGTATTATACGAATGTTGCGACGTTTGCAAACATTGCGATGGTGACTCTCGTTCCTGTTACAAGCAGGATGGATGACGGATTCAAACTTCCTGCGATCTCTGAATTCGAGAGCAAGATAAACAAGAAAACGATGGGTATTCTTCTCTGTTCCCCTAACAATCCAACAGGGCATGTTTATTCGGAAGTTGAATTGAGGGAGATCCTCGAGCTTTGTAGAAAGCATGACATATTCCTCGTCGTGGACGAGGTCTACAGGGAATTCTGTTATGATGGGAAGAGCTTTACCAGCGTACTTTCCTTCCCCGAGTATGCCGACAGGGTGATCTGCATAGATTCATTTTCAAAGCGTTTTAGTATGTGCGGAGCCCGCGTGGGTGCCATTGTCACTAGAAACAAGGAAGTCCTTGAGAATGCTCTGAAGCTTGCACAGGCCCGTCTCTGTCCCCCTATGGTCGAGCAGAGAGCAGCAGCTGCTGCTCTTACCGCACCTGAATCCTATGTGGAGAAGGTAAGGGAAAGCTATGAACATAGGAGGAACACCCTTATAAAGGCCATGCAGAGGATTCCTGGGGTAAGATGTTCGATGCCAAAGGGAGCATTCTATTTCGTTGCGGATCTTCCTGTTGATGATGCTGAGAATTTCGCACTCTTCATGCTCCGTGATTTCAACTGGCAGGGGAATACTGTGATGTTCGCTCCTGCTGAGGATTTTTATGTGACAAAAGGACTAGGACATGCTCAGGCCCGTTTTGCTTATGTAATTAACGAGGAAGAGCTTGAGCTTGCAGCGAAATGCCTTGAAGAGGGGCTCAAGGCTTATAGGAAGAACGTGATGCACGTATGAGGAATAAGGTATCGGCAATTTTCGCTGATACCTTTTATTTTTTCTCCTTTCTTCACTTATAAGGAGTTTTCGAATATAATCAGGCTTAAGGAGCTTTCTGTGGATACCAATAATTCCGATTTTCTACCCATGCTCTCTATTTCAAGGGAGAAGGCCGTAAAGAACTTAGAAGAAGCTAAGAACTACATCACCCTTGATTTAAAGAACATTGCGTCGATACTCTCTTCCTATCATCCTCTTGAGATAGCCAGGATGAGCGTCTGGGAGGCAAGGAGAGTCGAAAGGCAGAGCAAGGATCTGGAGACGAAGAGCATTTACCGTCTTCTGCCCATCCTGATTCAGTCGGTACTGGTTTCCGACCTTTTTTTTGCGTCCAGCAATAACCGTGACGTCCGTAGCAGGGATTGGCAGAGGGTTTTAAGTCTTGCTGAGGATGTTGCCAGAAAACTTAGTCGTTACATAGATAATCTCGTGATAATCAATCTCTCAGACGGTCGTGTTTCAAGAGAGGATATAATGGACTACCGGACCGCACTGTATGAGCAGTTCTTCCCCTCCGAGAAGACTCATGACATAATCAGGCGGGAAAAGGCTGTTGCAACATCTAGTTTTGAATGGGACGGAGATGCTGTGGAAAAGACGTTTTCCGTGAGTCCTGAGCGCCTTGTGAAGGATCTTTTTGACATCTCGGACAGTTCCCTTGATGTGATAGATAAACTGGTTGATGATATCGCCTCTTTCAAGGAGGAGGTGGAAAAGAGGGTAGAGAAGGTACGCTCCTCAGATCCATCCCTTTCCGAAGACGGTGCGATGCACATGGTCTACCGAGATTCTGATATAAGAGCGGAGAATGCACGCCTTTCTGGAATGAGGGATGATTTTGATCTCTTCCGTCCTGAATTCCTCTCATCTATAACTAATGAGACGATGGACAGGCTTTCAAGCGAGCTGGGAAAGGTTGACATGCTCTCCCTTCTTTTTGATGAGGGGCTCTGGAGCGCTACATGCTATCCATTTATAAAGTTGAGTGGCATGTACTTCACGTTCGTTGCCCGTTATCTTCTTGCAATCTATCAGAGGTTCTCGTTTACTACAATGCATCTTGGCTCTCGTGTCAGCGCCAGTGCTGATAATGCGCTCTCATCCCTTTTCACGGCAACCGATGTCGTTGGCGTCTACTCTTTCAATGGCAGGAAGGTCGATGTGGAGGTCCTTTCAAGTCTTGGGGAGATAAACCTCGTGAGTGAGCCGGAGCTTTGGCAGCAGAGGATGAAAAGAAGAAGTTCTGAGATGGAGGCAAAGCCGCAGCTGGGGCATACGATGCTCATAGTCAATCCCGATGGGGAGGAGGAGATAGAGAGGCTCGGGGATGACATCTTCCTCACATCTGTTCTTTATCTGCTCAAAATTCGTGATGATAACAATCTTCGGCAGCCGTTTTATGACATGCTTTTCGGACCATTGAACGCAGAACTTCCTGATGATGCTCCTTTCGAAGATGATGTATTTGAAGATGAGGATGCGTTTACAGTTGAGGAGATGGATGCTGTAAACGATGATCTCGTCCTTGATGAGCTTGAAGAGGAGGATGATTACCTTAACGAAGGGGATGATGAAGAGGATGATCTGGAAAGCTATTCCGATCCCTACGAGGCGGTAAGAAAGGAACCAAGTGAGGAGGAGAGGCTCTTGAATGAGAGGATGTATGAATCCAACCATGAAAGAATTCTTTCTGAACTTGAGAAGGATGTGGAGAACAGCGAGTATCAGGTTGTGGATGAAGATGAGATTGAGAGCGATGAAGATCAGGATAATCCGGTAGATGATTATGAGGATCCCGATCAGCTTAATTTCCTCGATCTCTTGGATGACTATGATACTGATGAAGAGGATCAGCTTGAAGAGAAGGAAGAGACGGAGCTTGTAGAAGCTGACGGTCTGGAGGAGGATGACGAGGTTGATGAGGAAGCTCTCCCTTCCTCGGATGACGTGAATGATAAGAAGAGTGTGAGTGGAATTCTTGATCTCTCCGATTTTGATGATGAAGATCCTGCTGAGGAACTCTATTCCCAGGCAATCGATGAGATGGAGCAAGCGGCAGAGGCTGATGAGGAGGAGAGGGAAGAGGCAGATCCTCCCAGCGAGAGTGTGCTTTTAGAAGAGGAGAAGAAGGAAAACGTTCTCAAGGCGATTGAAGAATCTCCTACTGCTCTGAAAGAGGATAGAGGCTTGGAAAAAAAGAATGAGGAGCCTGATTCTTCTGTCTCCTCACTTGATGATGAAGATATCCTCCTCGATGAGGATGAAAAGGATGCAGAGGATGAATACCTGGATCTCATAGCAGAAGATGAGGAGAGTGAGGTCAATGAGGAGGATCTTCCTGAACTGGAAGAGCTTTCTTCTCCAGAAGCGAATGACCATGGATTTGAGAATTTTTCCAAGGACGGGGACATCGTGCTCGAGTATGATGATGGAACGGATGATGATAATGAAGAAGCGGTTCTCGATCCATCCAGATATTCAAAGACGATAATTGATATCGCAAGGAAGGTGGAGGGGGATGCCTCAAGTCTCTTCTCTTTCCTTGAGAAGGAGGATGTGAGCGTCATCGATTACTTTGATGCCGTAATCCGTCAAAGCTGGGAGAAGCAGGCAGAGGATGGTAGGGATAAGATGTTCTCCGTATTTGAATACGACATGTCCCTTCTCCTTTCAAAAGGGAGGATATATGATGACCTGCGTCTTCAGGAACTCATGAACAATGCAGGAGCTGTGATGTATTCCCAGGGAAAGAGTCGGTGGAACGCTCTCCTTATCTATATAAACAAGGATTACGAGGTCGAGTCCGCTAAGATGATTGTTCTTACAAAGGAGTCCTTCAGCCCATCGAACTGGAAGATCGTTACGAATATCGGGGATGCCCTCATCGCGAGGAAAAATAGATGAGAAGGCGGTATGATCTTGCCCTTTCCATCGTAAAAAAAGTATCAGCATTCCTTGTTGAGAGGAGGAAATGCGGTTTTGTAATCAGTGAAAAAGGCGAGAATGATTATGTGACCGAGGCTGATAAGGCCTCAGAGAATCTTATCAGGGATGCGATAAGAACATCTTTCCCTTCCGATGAGATACTCGGGGAGGAGTACGGCATAAGCGGTTCTTCATCATCCCTCTGGATAGTCGATCCCATTGATGGAACTGTGAATTACATGAACGGATTTCCATTCTATACGATATCCATAGCCTATCAGGAGAAGGGAGAGACTCTTTTTGGCTTCGTCAGTGTTCCTGAACAGGGAGAGATATTCTCCGCGATAAAAGGTGAGGGGGCATATCTGAACGGGGAGAAGCTCCATGGAAACACACTGCCTACGAGAAAGAGCCTTGCCATCCTGGTTCCTCCACATAGGATGCATGAGGCTCTGGATTCATATCTTTCTTCCATGCGGAGACTGTATGAGATCTATTCCGATGTCCGATCCATCGGTTCAGCAGCTTTGAGTCTCTGTTATCTTGCCTCCGGACGTGTTTCCTGTTATTACGAGAGGTTCCTGCATATATATGACGTTGCTGCCGGTCTTTTGATAGCATCCGAGGCTGGAGCTGATGTTGAATATAAGGAATACGATGATTATGTTGATATCCTTGCTACGGTCAAGGGATTACTTGCCTCTACGAAGGAGGCCATAGATGGTTAGGGCTCTTCTTTTTGATCTTGATGGAACACTCCTTGACACATCGAAAGGGATATTCAGGACAGCCGATAAGACTGCTCTTGCACTTGGGCTCACACCCTGTCGTGATTATGAGAAATACGCGCAGTTCGTAGGTCCTCCACTTCATGTGGGATTCAATAAAGTATATGGGCTCTCAGGAGAGGATGCTTATAATGCATCAAGAATATATAAAAGTTTTTATCCTGAGACGGGGATCGGGGTATACGAATATTACGATGGCCTTCTGGATGTTGTGAAAGAACTTAAAAGAAGGGGATATCTCATTGCTGTAGCTACTTTAAAAAATGAGAATGCAGCAAAAAAGATGATTGCATCTTCCCGATTTTCCTCCCTTATAGATGTCGTGCATGGCTCGGACGAGGCAGAGGTGATGACGAAGAAGGATGTGGTTCTCCTTTCCCTCAGATCTCTTGGTGTCGATAAAAATGATGCGATTCTTATCGGAGACAGTGAAAGTGATGAGACGGGAGCAAGGGAAGCGGGGATAGCATTCCTTGCTGTCTCATGGGGATTCGGTTTTCCAAAAGGATGTGGAAATTCAGATCATATAGATTCTCCAGAGGAGCTTCTGGAAATTTTTGGAGGAATAAACATGATTGAAAAAATTGAGACAAAGAGCGCTCCTGCAGCGATTGGTCCCTACAGTCAGGCCGTAAAGGCAAATGGTATGCTTTTCTGTTCAGGTCAGATTCCAATCGATCCTGCGACAGGAGATATCGTGAAAGGTGATGTGAAGGCACAGGCGGAGCAGGTTTTTAAGAACATCAAAGCCCTTCTTGATGAGGCTGGATGTGATGAGGGCAGGATCGTAAAGGCAACCGTGTTCTTGAAGAACATGGATGATTTTGCTGCCGTGAACGAGGTATATGCATCATTTTTTGAAAAATGCGCCATACTTCCTGCAAGAAGTGCCGTTGCCGTACAGAAGCTGCCGAAGGATGTCATGGTGGAGATTGAAGTGATTGCACTTCTATAAAAAGGAATATTTTCTTCTCTAGTCTTATTATGATTGAAATATTCCGTCAATGCCTCTAATATTAAGAAGCCTAAGTCGATACAGGGGTTGAATTGGAACATGAGACATAGATTGAAAACATATACGGTTTTTGTAATGCTTTTTGCCGCACTTTTTTCCTTAAGTGCGGCTGAGGTAATAGTCAGTCCGAAGATGCAGAGCCTGTCTTATCAGATGCAGAGCACGCCGGATTCCCTTTATCAGCAACTGGGACTTGATCAGCAGTCCCTGATTCTTTCTACTGATACCGATACCGTTGCAGCCCAGATGGAACTGGACAGGCTTGTTGCGATCTCCGATCCGGAGTATATCCTCGTTCCTGGAGACACTATTTCTGTAAGATATATGGAGAGGACGGGGACGAATCCCGTGAGTCTCAGCATAACGATTCCGTATGGAGGTACGATAAGGATATCCAGCATAGCTACCATTGAGACGAAGAACAGGACGTTTCAGGATGTCCGTAATGAGATTGAGGCTATTCTCACCCAGTACAACAGATATGCCAATCCAATCGTGACGATCCAGAGCCTCGGTCTTTTCCATGTGACAATCAATGGAGAAGTGACCTCTTCAAGAAGCATTAGAGTGAATGGTAATACATTTCTCTCCGACATCCTTTATTATGGATCATCCACGGCATCAAGCCGTCTTGTCACGATAACATCAGAAGATGGTATATCAAGAACATATGATCCCTATCTTGGCATGAGGAAAGGTGACAGTGCAAACGATCCTCGTCTGCATCCTGGCGATGTGATCACCCTTCATAGAAAGGAGAGGGCTGTGACCATCTCCGGAGCTGTAAATGATAGAGGCACCTACCAGCTTCTAGATGGAGAGAACCTTCTCTCCCTTGTCAACGATTATGCTTCCGGACTTGATCCGTATGCCTCCGATAGCGTCACCGTACAGCGTTCAAGAGGAAACGGATACTATGAGACGATGAAAATTTCCATATCTGATGAGGATTTTACACTGCAGGATGGAGATATCGTATATGTTGAGCCTGTCACAGACAGTCTGGGATCAGTCTCGATAGAAGGCGCGCTTCTCTCGAACTCTTCGAATAACATGATTCAGGGTGACAGAAGTGAGACATACTACTATCGTTTCGTCGAGGGGGAGACTGTTTATGACATGCTCTCCGCACTCTCTTCATATTTTACAGATTCTTCAAATCTCTCCGGTGCGTATCTTGTAAGGGACGGGAATACTGTAATGCTTGATTTCAATGAAATCCTTTACAACGGTGCGGAAAGTGGATCCATGACGCTTAAGAGTTCGGATAAATTCTATATTCCTTTTAATCAGATGCTTGTCTCTGTGGTCGGCGGTGTCGTCAACCCTGGTGTCTACGGTTATGTTCCAGGCAGAAGTGCGAGCTATTACATAAACCTTGCGGGTGGGTATAGTGAGAACAGCAAGGGAGAAAAATCTGTTTCTATATCCGGCAAGGATGGTTCAGAGTATGGTTTTGAAGAACCACTTGTCCCCGAGACAACGATAAGCGTTGAGAGGGATAACCTGTCTAGTCAGCTTGCAAGTACCGTCACCGTCATAGGAATTGTGACAAGTGTCGTCGGTCTTATCGCATCCATAGTCACTATAAGTGCTAATATGGCGACATGGCCTAATGTTTGAGGGGTAGCATGAGCGAAAACAGTAAAAACGAAGAGATGGAGATTGATCTTACCGATCTTGTAAAGAGCATCTTCTCCCGAATATGGATCACGATACTTTCATTCGTGCTTGCAGTGGGAATTGCAGTGCTTTATCTGTTCATTGCGGTTCCTGTATATGAGACGACCTCTTCCATGATGGTTGAACCCCTCAGTGATACGAGTATCTCATCTCTTTTTGATGCAGGATTCTCCTCTGGAAGGGATATCTCAACCGAATTGGAGATCCTTAATAGCCGTACGACTTATGATAATGCGCTTTCCAAGCTCGATCTCACGAAGTATACGACGGTTGATGGAATAAGATATTCAGATTTTGAGAGGCCTCTGGATTATGAGAGTCTGCAGGAGATCGTTACTGTCGAGGCTGTGGCAGATACTTCTTTTTTGAGGATCACCGTACAGAATCAGAATCCCGAGTTTGCCCGTGATTTCTGCAATGCTCTCGCGGAGAGTTATTCTGAGATCCTGACAGGCATCACCCGTGACAGTGCATCCAGCCAGCTTGAGTTCATTACGAATGAGATTCCTTCTGTCGAGAATGAGCTTAGGAATGCCACCTTGGCGTTAAGCGAGTTCCAGAGAGAGAACAGCCTTTTACAGCTGAGTGAAGAGAATCAGATACTTCTTCATCAGATGAGCTATCTGACGATGGTAAGAGAGCCTTTACGACATGAGATTGAGGAGGCAGAGAGGTATCTTTCCTCTTTCGAAGAGGCATATCCTGTTTTACAGGAAAGGCGTTCTGCCTTCGGTTCTGATGAGAGGGTTATCACGGGTACTGAGGATATCATAACATGGTATAGCGAATCTGTGCTTTATGACATCCTTTCAAGTACTTCCACGACTCAGATCTCAGTGCTGAGTGCGACCCAGCAGTCCAGATATTATGCACTCACACAGATGATGGAAGCTACTCAGACCGATCTGGAGAACTATCTGGCAGCCCTGCTTGCCGATGTACTTTCTCCTGTGGATGCACTGACATATGTCCAGTATTATCTGCAGCTTGCCTTGGGAGAGCGTCAGATAATAGTCATAGATGGAATGCTTGACAATATCGATGTTGAACTTGAAAAGGTTCCTGAGCTGGAGAGACAGCAGATGGAATTGCAGAGCAATGTCGAGGTCTATCAGCAGCTGGTGCTCTATTTAAGACAGGCTCAGAGTGAGACATCCCTTTTAGAGGCGAGCATAACGAATAACGTTACCCGGATAGATGAAGCTATCCTCCCAGTAGAGCCGGTAAGTCCATCAACGGCGAGGACTCTTTTAATTGGAGGTTTCCTCGGCATATTCATCGGTGTCGCGATCTCCGTCGTACTCGGTCTTGTCGATAAGAGGATCATGACAAGAGAGGATCTTGAAAAGGCTATTGACGACGATATTCCTGTCCTTGGATGGGTTCCTCTTCTAAAACCTGGCAAGAGTGATGATAAGAGGAGGGGAATATCACTTAATCTCAATCCAATGTCATTCATCTCTGAACGCTATAAGCAGATTGCTTCTGCGATGATATATGGACGCAAATTGGGAAGCCATTTTATAACGGTCTGTTCCCCGGGAAAGAACGATGGTAAATCCACAACAATAGCGAACATCGCATATGCCCTTGCCTTAAATGGAAAGAGGATCCTTATCGTCGATATGGATCTGAGAATGCCTGCTGTTGAGAAGGTTTTCAAGGTGAAACACGCGGAGAAGGGTATAGCCGATGTCTTGAGTGGAGATGCTCGTCCTGAGGATGCGATAAGAACACCTTTCGAGGAACTTCCGAATCTCAACATCATCGGAGTGGGTACTCCCGTCGTAGTTCCTTCGATTGTCATTCAGACGTTCAGCATAGAGGAGTTCATAACATCGGTTAAATCCTATTATGATTACATCTTCTTTGATGCTCCTCCTCTCTCATATGCATCAGAGCTTCTTACGATAGCCAGGGTTGCACCTGAGGTCCTCGTCATAACGAGGGCAGGTATCTCCAATTCTGATGAGGTGAAGATGCTCACCCGTGATCTCAAGGATGCTGGTGCGAACATCATCGGTTTCTGTCTCAATGGACTCTCTCTTGCTTCGACAAGCCTTGCCGGTAAGAATTCCTATGGTTACGGTTATGGCCTTTCAAAGAACACGAAGAAGGAGAGGGATGAGATAAGAAACACGTATGTGAAAAAGAAGAATCAGTATTCCAGGATCTATCGCAGACAGCTTAAGGAGAGGGAGCAGAGGCGAAGCAGTGATGACTGGCCTCTTGCACCTCTGACATTCCCTGACGGATTCAAGACCTCCTCCACAGCTTCTTCAAAGAAGAATTTCAATACTAAGAGCGTTCTTAAGACTTTTGAGGATTATCTAAGTGCTGTGGAAAAGGATGAGAATGCAAAAGGAAAAAAGGAGTAGACGAGAGTTTTCTTTTGTATTATCCTCTCATAAGATATGGGAAACACGGTGTGCTTAGAGACTTTCGTAATAAGGATTATGTCTTACCTAGGCACTTCTATTTCCTCTTTTGATTGAAGTTAGGCGGCTCTGTTTTCTGAGCCGCATTTTTTTTTGGAGGCATGATGGCAAACGTTTTTAAAGGTAGAAGTTTATGCGTGATCGAGGATTTCTCCATAGATGAGAGAAGGTATTTCTTTAGAAAGACGCAGGAGCTTAAGAAGGCGATTCTTGAAAATGATGAGATTGTCATGGATTCTTTCCGGATCAATGACCCTGATTTCGGCATCTATGAGGTGTTCCTTGAAGACAGTACTAGGACGAAGGAAAGTTTCAGAAACGCGGCAAAGTTCCACCATGCGAAGGTTTCCGAGCTTTTGTGCGACTCGTCCAGCATAAACAAGGGAGAGAGTTATGCGGATACCTTCAACATGCTCTCAGGATACTCAAACAGGATATTCATAGTCAGAAGTAAGGTCGAAGGCCTTACAAAGTGGCTCAGCGAGGAATGCAGTGAATATGCTGAGCGCAATCATCTGCCGTATGTTCCTGCCTTCATAAACGCAGGAGATGGCAAACATGAGCATCCGACGCAGGAACTCCTCGACGAGTTCTCATTCTTAGAGCGTCTCAACATGGATTTCTCAGAGATTCATCTTGCCTTGGTTGGCGATCTTTATCATGGGCGGACCGTGCACTCGAAGGCGGACGGATTGAAGATATTTGACAAGGTGACCGTAGACCTGATCGCCCCTTCTGAGCTCATGATGCCCGACAGTTATATCGAGATAATGAAGGAAAACGGCTTTACAGTGAACATATTCTCATCGATCGAGGAATACCTTGAAAAGGGAGAGATTGCGAAACTCTGGTATTTTACCCGCCCCCAGCTTGAGAGGATGGGAGAGCGTATTCTGAAAAAGGAGGCGGAGCTGAGAGAGGCAATCACATTCAGAAAAGAGTTCATGCCACGCTTGAAAGAGGGTACGAAGTTCTATCACCCGCTTCCTCGGCATAAGGAACATCCGACTATTCCTACATTCCTTGATAAGACAGAACTGAACGGATGGGAGGAGCAGGCGATAAACGGAATGTACTGTCGTATGATACTCCTATCTCTGATCGCAGGAAAAATAGGTGAGGATTTTACAGGAAAGAGCGCTATTGAGAAGGATTATAAGAGTGAGGAGTACATCGTTGAAGTACAGCCTGAGAATAAAGTGAAGGAGAAGAACATCTCCGAGGGAGTACGCCCTATAAGGAATGGAATCGTGATCGATCATATCTGCAAGGGGGACAGCCCTGAGGAGATAAGAAAACACATTCGTCTCATCTCCTCTGTGATCGGACTTGATGATGCTCGTGGAGGGGAGTGGATCAGCCAGGGCAGTGACGGTAAGTACAAGGGCATCATATTCCGCCCTGATATCGTGGATCTCTCAAGAAAGGATCTTAAGAGGCTTGCGGCGGTTGCTCCACATTGCACATTGAACATCATAAAGGATGGCAAGGTCGATAAGAAGTTCAGGACGCACATGCCGCCACGCATCTATAATTTTGAGGATATGTCCTGTAAGAACGAGGCATGTATTTCAAATCCTGTGAACAAGGAGGGGGTGGCATCAAAGTTCTACCGTACGAAGGACGATGGATACCGTTGTGCATACTGTGGAAAGGTACACTCCTTCAAGGAGATTTGGAACAAAAGATGATCTATGGTATAATAGCAAGACATGGTAGGTAAGAAATGAAAACACTCAACGAAATACAGAATTATTACGGAAGTCAGCTTGCAAAAGCGGCTCTTGATCTCGGTGCCATAAGACTTAGCGTCAACGATCCCTTCAGATGGGCAAGCGGATACAGGATGCCTATTTACAATGATAACAGGCAGTTCCTTTCTTCCAGTAAGTACAGGGCTCTCATCTGCGATGCATTTTCAGATATGGTGGAATCCCTTTCCTTGAAGGTTGACAATATCGCGGGAACGGCTACTGCCGGTATTCCTCATGCGACAAGCCTAGCAGACCGCCTTAACAAGAGTCTTAGCTATGTCAGAAGTTCAAACAAGGATCATGGCCTTGGACATCAGATCGAAGGCCTTGGAAGAGATGGAAGCTACTCAGGTGTGAACGTCCTCCTCATCGAGGATCTTATTAGTACCGGTTCCTCTTCCATAAAGGCGGTAGAGGCTATAAGAGGAGCAGATGGAATCTGTGACACATGTCTTGGAATCTTCACCTATGGACTGCAGGCGAGCTACGATGCCTTTGCAGCACTAAAGCCATCATGCTGCTATCATACGATTCTCTCTTATGATCTGATGGTCAAGATTGCGGAGGAGACGGGGTATATCAATCAGAAGGAAGCTGAGGAGCTCAGGGAATGGAGAAAGGATCCATTCGGTTGGGGTGAGAAGAGAGGATTTAGTAAGGAGTGATCATGAGTTATAACGATAAACTTATTAAAAGTGCGGAAAAGACGGGTAATATAGTATGTATGGGACTGGATCCTGTAGTTGAGGTCCTTCCTTTTCCTGATCTTCCAGTGAGGGAACGCATTACTAAATATTTCGATGTTCTTTTCTCAAAGATGGTTGAGGAGAAACTGTCTCCTGCAGCTTTCAAACCCAATCTCGGATTCTATGCCGCTCTTGATATGCCTAGAAAAGGAGAGTACGAGGGATCCAAGGCCCTTGCCAGTGTTCTTGACCTTCTTGATAAGTACTTTCCTTCTGTTCCTGTGATCCTTGATAGCAAGAGGGGAGATATTGCAAAAAGTAGTGGAAACTATGCGAAAGAGGCTTTTGACTGTTGGAACAGCGATGCCGTGACAGTCTCTCCTTACATGGGAAGCGACAGCATCCTTCCATTCGCATTTGAGGATAAGGGAATGTACATCCTTAATCGTACGAGCAATCCGGGAGGTGCGGAGCTGCAGAACAGGCTCGTTATCGATCCTGTTGAAGAGAGGGAGGTGTACCCTCTTTATATCGCGGTAAGCCATATGATAGTCGCATGGGCCGATAAGCACGAGGGAATCGGGGCTGTGGTAGGTGCGACAAATATGAAGGAGTTCGCCGATATTGCGAAATACTTTGCTGATAAGAATATTCCAATGCTCATCCCGGGTGTTGGCAGTCAGGGTGGAAGTGCAAGCGATGTCATTCACGTGATGGATGAAGTCGGCTATGATAAGAGACTGAGCAGGATCAACTCATCAAGTGGGTTGACTCATCCTTGGAAGAAGGGAGAAGCTCCTGAGACCTGGCTTGAGATGTGCATAAGCAGCATAAAGACTCTCATCAAGGAGGCAACCCTCTGATGAACAAGGCATACGAGCTCCTGCATCTCAATCATAAGAAAGGAAATGTTCTTCTTTCAACCGTATCCGGTGTCGCGACGACCAAGAGTGAGCTTATAAGGCTTTTCGACAGTAAGATTCCCTCTATGGATATCATAACCACCAAGAGCTTTCAGGTCACTCCGAACGAGGGAAATAAGATGCCCGTGATAACAAGTCCCCGTCTTGGGGATTTCGGAAATTCCGTGGGACTTAGAAATCCGGGAATGGAGAAGGCATATGCGGAGCTCGAGATGCTCAGGAAAGAGGGATTAAGAGCAATTCTCAACGTCTCCGTCTCCGCTAACAGCGTTGAGGATTTCGTCACCCTTGTGAAGAAGTTCGATTCCGTTGCCGATATGATAGAACTCAATCTCTCCTGTCCCCATGCCGCGAAAGGCTATGGAGCATCAATCGGAAGTGATCCTGAGCTTGTAAAGGAGTATATTAGGGGAATAAATAATGCTTATCCGGAGAGAAAGAGTCTTCTTATCGCAAAACTTACTCCAAATGTCGATGATATCGCATCGATAGCAAGGATTGCTATCGAAGAGGGAGCCGACGGAATAGCCGCTATAAACACCGTAGGGCCGAAGGAATACTATCTTGATGGACAACCTATACTTTTTAATAAGCTTGGTGGCAAGGGCGGAGCAAGTGGGGAATGGGTGAAAGAACGAGCCATAGAAGCCATCAGTGAGATAAGGAATGCGATAGGCGATGATCCGATAATCCTTGGCATGGGTGGTGTCAGTACCGCAGAGGATGCTCGGAGAATGATTGATGCCGGCGCAGACAGTGTTGGAATAGGTTCAGCAATAGCACGTCTCGAGATGGCTGATTATGAAGCATATTTCTCCTCGATAAAGAAAGGAGAGGATGTTTCAAAGTATCTTTCTTCCGATCATCGTCCGCTTGAGTACGTACGTCATACTGTAATAGACAAGACGATGTACTCTGAAGATACCGTTATTCTCACACTGGATGGACAGATGGACTGTAAGGCGGGTGAATTCTGTTTCCTGTTCATCCATGGTGCAGGTGAGCGTCCATTCTCCGTTGCGAAGAACGATCCACTTATCTTCATAATAAAGATACGTGGACCTTTCACGGAGGCTGCCGCACATCTCGAGAAGGGAGATGTTATCTATACAAGGGGACTTTCTGGTAAGCCAATAAAGAACAGGCATACGAAAAAGGCTCTCCTTATAGGAGGCGGAACGGGAACTGTTGTTCTGAATCTTCTTGCCAAGAAGCTCTCAGAAGAGGGGACTGTCATGGATATAAGGGTAGGAGTTCCTTCCCTTAAAGAAGGGCAGAAGGGACTAATGCAGGACGATCTTGAGAAATACGGGAAGTATACGGTCATTGCAGATGATGGAAAGCCAGGACGTGTTCTTGATAGCCTCAAGAGTGAGGATATTGAGGGCGATGTCGCCGCATATATCGTGGGACCGGCCATCATGATGAAGAAGGCGGCGGAGATTCTCTCTTCTTTCTCTCTTGATCCTGATCTCATCATGATAAGCCTTGAGAAGAATACGATGTGTGGTGTAGGGCTTTGCGGAGAGTGCGTCTGTGGTGAAAAGCTCACCTGCAAGGAGGGAACTTTCCTTCCATACAGCTATATCATAGAGAACAATCTGGAGATTTAACATGATCGATCCCCATGTACATTTAAGAGACTGGAATCAGGTGGAGAAGGAGAGCGTAAAGCATGGTCTCCGTATAGCAAGGATGGCTGGAATAGATAGGGTATTCGATATGCCGAATACTAACCCTCCATTAACGGAGAGGTCTGTCATTTTAGAACGCCTTGCCCTTGGTTCTGCCGCGGCAAAACCGCTTAAGATGGGTTATAATGTATATGCGGGGCTTACAAGCGATCCTGAACAGGTAAGAGAGATGGTACGTGTCCACTCTGAACTCTTTCCTCTTGTCGTGGGACTGAAAATGTTCCTCTCCCATAGTACGGGAAACATGGGAATAACCGATCCTGATCTTCAGCGGCTCGTCATAAGAGTCCTTACTGAAGAGGGTTATAAGGGAGTTCTTGCCGTACATGCGGAGAAGGAGGAGCTGAATAACAGCGCTTTGGAAAATCCTGATGATTTCTCATCCCATTCCTTAGCCCGTCCCTCTGAAAGTGAGATCGAGTCCGTAAAGGACATAATAAATCTTGTTAAAGAAGAGAATTTCAAAGGGCACCTGCATATCTGTCATATATCAACAGAGGAGGCAGTGAGGGAGGTCCTCAGAGCAAAAGAGGAGGGGCTCAGCATAAGTATGGGAGCCTCTCCACATCATGCACTTCTCAATTCTTCTGACGCAAAGGATAGAAACAGAGGATTGAAGATGAATCCTCCTTTAAGAAGTGAGGAAGACAGGGCTTTCATCTATGAGGCTTTGAAAAACGGCATTATAGATAACGTTGAAAGTGATCATGCTCCCCATACTGCAGAGGATAAGAACAAGGGCGCTTCCGGCATACCGTGCTTTTCAGGAATGCTTCTTTTATATCATCGTCTGAAGGAAGATGGCGTAGGAGAGGAAAGACTTAGAGATCTTTTCGGGAAAAATGTCATAAAAATATACGGCCTCAGGGATGAGGCTGTCCGACTTCCAGAGGAGAGCGAGGCTCTCTTCGAGAAGATCAGCAAAAGCTATCCTATAAGGCCGTTTGAGTGGTCTTAGAACCTGTATCCGATTGCAAACTGTGGTACTACGAGTGCCATATTGAAGAAACCTTCGGTCCTATCTCCAAATGTCACGAAATCCATGTTGACAGATGCTCCAAAACTTGCGAACATGCCGTCCACTCCTGAGAAGTAGGCCATGAACATCGTCTTGAAGTCTACACCCATCGTTGCACTGCTTCCCTGAATAAGGAAGTGAGGTCCGACAGTGAGCATCATGTCAAAATTTCCTACCGGCGTCTTATATGCATAACCGCCGCCGACCCAGATGTTGCTCGTCTCATGAAGTCCGAGATCGACATAGAAACCGTTACCGCGGTTTAGTATGACATCCGCCTCAACATCCAGTGAAATCTGTGGACTGACAGTGGTCTTGTTGTCTTTTGCATCGACTTCCAGGGAGAAACAGTTCACTGCTGTTCCAAAGGCAAGGGAGACATCGGTTGCCGCAGAGACTGTGAATGTTACAGATAAGAGGATTAATAACGCTGAAATAATTTTTTTCATTTTTTCTGCTCCTTTCATTGCCATTAAGTATAATTCTGATAATAAGAAGATTTGAGAAAATGAGCAATTGGCAAAAGGCTTTCATCCCTGATTTATGATGATTATCTTTTTTTGTTAATCCTGAGGATGATACTGTAAAATTTAACAAACCATCAACTTTTTCCACTAATAATGTAGGAGAAAGAAAATGAAGACATCATCGATAAAGGAAAAGGTAAGATTCATGATGGAGGAGCAGCACCTGCTGGATGATGAGCCGTTCAAGCTGGTTTCTAGGCGCTTTCCTCAGTTCCCTATCGCAATAGCCAGTCTCATTACGGATGAGTGCCTGGATAATCCCCTAGTGGAGGTGCAGAGGCGGTTCATTAATTCAGACAAGGATTCCCGATCCATTGTCACTGACGTCGTCATACGGACCAGAGATGGAAGGATATTCAATCTCGAGCCGAATACGTACAGGCATGGAGGAATAATAGAGAGGGGGCTCTTCCATTCCTATATTATAGGGGCGACACTACTGAAACATGGTGAGGACTGGCAGGCTCTGAGGAAGGGAGGGGTAATACTTTTGAATAAGTATGACGTGCTGGGGAAGGGGAAAGCTCTTTCTGTATTCAGAATGAGGGAGGATGGTACGGGTACCTCTGCCTCAGAAAAAGGCATGAGCATATATGTCGCCAACTGTTCGCATAAGGGGGATGGTCCGTATGGCAAACTGTACCATGATCTCATGGTGAACTATCTTAGAGAGGAAACATGTATGACGATGAGCAGAAATGCTGTAGAATATCTATTAGAAAAGGAGGTTCAGAAGAACATGACTGAGAGACAAGAAATGATAATTAGGGAGATAAGAGAAGAAACTGAAAAAGAAGTCACTCTAGATAACGCAAGAGCGCTTTTAAATAAAGGGGTGGATGCTAAGATGGTATCTGAGGCACTCAACATCTCTGCGCGTGATATGAAGTCCCTTGGCGTGAGGGTAGAGTGAACTACTCCATCCTTCGCTAACGCTTAGAGGATGGAGCTTCCGGGCTCTTTCCCTTCTCAGGGCGTCTCGCAGAATGCTCCCATATCTCATACGAGGTATAGAAGGCTGATTTCCGCTCCTCCGGAGGACACTTGCGTCCCGCAAGCGTGCAGGACATTTCATGCTCTCCTGCAAGAAGCAGTGTTTTTGCACTTTTCACATCACGATCTTCACTGTATCCGCACCCGCAGGTGAATATCCTGTCAGATAGCGTGATGCCTTCATTGATGTCCCCGCATCTGGGGCACATCTTCGTCGAAGGGAAGAACCTGTCGACAACAAGCACATTGGGATTTGCAATGAGCTTCGCTTTCAGAGTACCGAGCGCGCTGTTCTGCACCTGTCTTCCAAACAGTCCCTTATGCCATCCCTTGATATTCTCATCCTGGATGACGATAAGCTTTCTCCCTTTCGTGATGTCATGGTATGCCTGATTGGCCTTTGCCCTCCTCTTATTGGCAAGCTTCTCATATTCTCTCCTGATGAGATGTCTCGTATCATACCAGCCCCTGGAACCCTTCTTCTGGCGGGCGAACTTCTTCTGCAGGCCCTTGAGGCGTTCCGGTTCTCGGACTGTTATGTCGATCTTCTCTCCTTCGGAGGTCGTTATTGTCGTCTTGATGCCGAAGTCGAGACCAATTGACGGTTTATCCTCTGACTCTGATTTCCCTTTGCTTTCCGGTATATAGCATGTCAGCATCAGGTATATCCCTGACGGCCTCTTCACAAGCTTTGCATTTGCGAATTCCGCATCTGGAGGAATCTGTTCCATTCCGAACACCCTTATGGGCCGTTTGATACCTGAGATGTGAACTGTATTCCGGTACTTCCCATTCCTGTTTCCATCATTGCCATAGCAGATCCAGTGGGTGTTCCCATACTGATTAAGTTCTATTGCATTGTATTCGCTTCTGAACTTCAGCTTACCGTTCTTCTTTCCTGTCTTCTCACGCTTTGCGGCAAGGGATGTCATATCCTGCTTGATGGATGAATATACCGCCTGGATGAACTTGGCAGGCATTGTAAGCTGACGTTCAACAGGATTGCCTTCCTTATCCAGGGATGTGATGTCTCTTGTTTTCGTATTGAATATTTTGAAATCGTCACCTGAAAGTGAAATGAGGTAATTGCACAGCCATCGGCACTGGGTGAAGTAGTGCCAGAGCTTTTCATGTTCTGCCTTGTTAAGGCATTTCAGGTCAAGCTTCATTTCAATGACAACAGGACGCATCGAAGCGTGACGGATGCGGGTTTCTTTGCCATGCTCCTTGATGACACTATTCTTCTCGATGCATGCTGATCCATCCATAATTTATTGTATCATATCGGGTTAAGATCAGCAATATGTCATGTCCATTTGGCAATTCATCTCCACCCTGTAGAGGATGGAGTCTTCTTGCCGATTCTATGATAAAGAAAGGCGGATTTCTCCGCCTTTATCAGTTAGCTGTTAACTCTTTCGATGTATTCCTTGGTTTCTGTGTTGACACGGACCTTCTCGCCCTGCTTGATGAAACCAGGAACCCTGATCTTAAGTCCTGTCTCAAGAACCGCATCCTTTGTAACACCCTGAACCGTATCACCTCTTGCGGCATCCTCGGTCTCTGTTACGACGTATACGACCTTTGAAGGAATCTGAATGTCGAGAACCTGCTCCTCCCACATTGTGAGTCTGTAGCTCTCACCTTCCTTCATAAGGAACTCATAACCTTCAAAACTCTTCATCGGCACTTCAATCTGCTCGTAGTTCTCCGTGTTCATGAAGCTGAAGTTCTCTCCATCGTTATAGAGGTACTGGAAGTCCCTATCCTCGATTGTGATGTCTTCCGCGTTGTCCTGGCTCTTCATCGTCTCGGAAAGAGTCTGTCCTGTTGCTGGACTCTTCAATTTCAGACGGACGAAAGCTGATCCTTTACCCGGGTTTACGAATTCGCGCTCAATGCAGAGAAACGGCTGACCCTTGATAAGCAATGCGGTGCCTTTCTCAATCTGTCCTGCTTTAATCATTATTTTACCTCTTATATATGAATCAATTTAAATTCTGACCATGAGATAACATATCAGAAAGAGGGGATGAAAGTAAAGAAGGGGAGACCTTATTTCAGGGAGGCCATGTACTCCTCTACTATCTGATAACAGTCTCTTTCATCGATTCCCATCGCTTTCGCATAAGAGGCTGCATCATCTAACAGGTGTTCATACTCCTCCTCTGAAAGTCCCTGTTTCTTCTCAATTATGATTTTTCCTCCATCTGTATAGAGATTTACCTTATCCCCTGCTTTTAAAGAAAGGGAGGAAAGGACGCGGGATGGAATCATCACGGTATTTTCTTCATCAATTGTAAGTTCAAACATCAAGCATCTTCCTGAAAGAGAACGGAAGGACGTCCTCTATGTCGTTTTTACCCGTCTCAGCCATCAAAAGACGGTCAAGACCTATCGCAACACCGCTGGATTCTTTCATGTCTATGTCACAGAATGAGAGATCGATATTAGGAATTACTTCCCCGCTGTTCTCCCTCTCTTTTCTGAGTTTGTCAAATTCTTTCAGGTAGTATTCCCTGGTTCTTTCCTTATCAGTCTCTTCTTTATAACAGTTGGCAACTTCTATTCCGTTTATGTACATCTCCCATCTGGCACGGTAGAAATCATTCTTTTTTTTCGCAAGGCAGTCGATCTGTTCAGGATAGTCGGTGAGGATCACGGGACGTTCTTTTGGTAAATTGGGTTCCACGTCGCTTATGAAGATTCGGTTGAACGTGTCATCCCAGCTCTCTTCATCTAGAATATGATGTCCTCTTTTCTCCGCTTCTTCTCTGAGCGCTTTCACATCCTGTGTCTTATCAAGATCAAAATGGGAATAAGTGGCTACCGCCTCTTTCACGCTCATTATGATAGGTTTTCCTGTAACGCTTTCTCCCGCTTCGGGGAGCGCCGTCTCTTTTAAGAATTCATGCGTAAGGCCTATTGAGTCCTCTTCCGTGTAATCCATGGTATAGTATTCCAGCATTGTAAATTCTGGATTATGTACTCTCCCAAGCTGTTCTGCGTTCCTGAAACACTGGCTTATCTGGAACAGGGATCCAGATCCGGAGGCTATCATCCTCTTCATGAAGATCTCCGGGGATGGAATGAGGTAGAGCTTTCTATTCTCCATGAACTCGTTTATGAATTCCGTCTCAAAATTTTTTATTGTAGGTTCAGGAATCAATGAGTCCGAGAGGGTGGGAGTAAATACCTCTAGATATCCCCTTTCTAAGAAGAATTTCCTTATATTCATGTAAAAAAGCGATCTTTTTTTTTCTATAGTGAAGTCAAACATGCTAACAGCATATTTGAATTGGAAAATTACGCCTAGTCCGTTGCGTAAAGAGTTCTAATTTCTTAATATTCCTTGATATGGCTACATATGAGACAGAGGAAAAGATTTATGCGCTTGCAACCCCTTATTACCCGTCGGCACTTGCCATCATCCGAGTAAGTGGGGAGGGTAGTATCGAGACTCTTTCTAAAGTGTTTTCAAATGGAGAAAGACTTTTAAAGAGTAAAAGCAACACGCTCTGTCACGGCTATGTTCTTGATGGGGATGGGAATAAGATCGATGAGGTCGTTCTTGCCGTGTACAAAAAAGGTCACGGCTATACCTCTGAGGAGGCTGTGGAGATAACGATGCACGGTTCTCTTCCCCTTATAAACAAGATCTCGCTGAATTTAGAGAGGATTGGGTTCAGAAAAGCCCTGCCGGGGGAGTTCACATACAGGGCGTTCATGCATGGCCGTCTAGATCTTACGGAGGCTGAGGCCGTAGAGGAGATCGTGAGTGCCAAAAGCGAGGAGGCGGCATCAGGCGCACTCGAACGTCTTTCGGGAAATCTGAGTACTGCGATTACTGTCATAAAGGAAAAGCTCATAGATATACTCTCCTCATTGGAAGTTCAGCTTGACTATGCGGAGGATGAGATCCTTGAGGATTGGGTCTATCCGGAAGAAGAGGTGCGTGAGATTATCTCCACCCTTGATAGAATCATCGGCTCTTATGATGCTTCCCGTCTTTATGCAAAAGGAGCAAAGGTCGTTCTTGCTGGAAAGACGAATGCTGGAAAGAGCAGTTTCTTCAATGCTCTTTTGAAGGAGAACAGGGCAATAGTCTCTGAAAAAGAGGGAACAACGAGGGATTACATAGAAGCCGAGTGTGTTATAAAGGGATTGCCTGTCCGCCTTTTTGATACTGCGGGGCTCAGAGATGCCTCAGAGGAGATAGAAAAAGAGGGTATTGAACGCTCTAGGAATCTCATGAGAGAGGCCGATCTCGTCGTCTATGTGACCGATGGTTCTGATGATAACATTCCTCTTCAGGATGAGAGGATGATGGTGATATACTCAAAGCTCGATGAGAAGAGGAAGGGAGAAGCTCTGGAATTCTCTTCCGTAACGGGCGAAGGGATCTCCGATATCCTGGATGCGATAGCCAATCATCTGGTGGGGAAAAAGGGTTTTGATGGGGATATCTCCATTGAGAGTGAAAGACAGAAGGATGGTCTCTCTGAATGTAGGTCCATCCTCTCTGAGAGCATGGCGCATCAGGACGTAAGCGTCGATCTGATGGCCATCTCATTCCAGAGCGCGATAAGGAGCCTTAACAGCCTCATAGGGGATGTTAGTTCTGATGAGATTCTCGATAACCTCTTTTCAAAGTTCTGTCTCGGTAAATAATGGAAATGGATATGTACGATTATGATGCGATAGTTATAGGGGGAGGCCATGCTGGAATCGAGGCGTGCCTCGCTACTTCCAGAATGGGTTTTAAAACCCTTCTGATTACACAGAGTCTTGACGCAATAGGACGCCTTTCATGTAATCCTGCGATAGGAGGACTTGCAAAGGGAAACCTTGTCAGGGAGATTGATGCTCTCGGTGGAGAGATGGCCCGTCTCATAGATAATACCATGATTCAGTTCAGAATCCTGAACCGTCGCCGCGGGCCCGCTGTCCAGGCTTACAGGGCTCAGGCAGATAAATTCTCCTATTCGCGGCTTGCGAAAGAGACGTTGGAGAGGGAAGGTAATCTCGAGCTCTTCATGGATACCGTCGTCGATATAATAGCGGAAGAGGATAGGGCCGTAGGTGTCCTTACAGAGAGGGGTTGGAAGATATATTCAAAGGTTGTTGTTCTCACGACGGGAACCTTCATGTCAGGTAAGATCTTCATAGGAGAGTATGAGCATCAGTCAGGACGGCTCGGAGAGGAGGCGGCCCTTGGACTAGGAGATGCTTTAAGGGAAAAAGGTTTCCATGTAGGCAGGATGAAGACGGGAACTCCTGCGCGTGTGAAGAAAAGTAGCCTTGATTTCTCAAAACTTGAGATACAGCATGGGGATGAGGATATGCGTCCTTTCTCTTTCCTTAGTGGAAAGGTGACGCGTCCATCTCTTGAATGTTATATAACATATACAAATGAAAAGACGCATGAGATCATCAGAAATAACATACACCGTTCTCCTTTATATGGTGGCAAGATAGTCGGAAAGGGCCCCCGTTATTGCCCGTCAATCGAAGACAAGGTGGTACGTTTCCCAGACAGGGAACGTCATCAGATATTTGTCGAACCGGAGGGGGTAGGTACAGAAGAAATGTATCTCAATGGACTCTCATCTTCCCTTCCTGAGAGCGTCCAGCATGAATTCATAAGAACTCTTCCGGGATTGGAGAGCGCCGTTATAATGCGTCCCGCGTATGCTGTTGAGTATGATTATCTCGATCCTTTGGATCTCTATCCGAGTTTAGAGAGTAAGATCTTGAAGAACCTTTTCATTGCAGGACAGACGAACGGTACAAGTGGCTACGAGGAGGCAGCGGCCCAGGGAATCATGGCGGGTATCAATGCAGCCCTCCGTCTTGAGGGAAAAGAGCCATTCGTACTAAAACGCAGTGATGCATATATCGGAGTTCTTATTGATGATCTGACGACAAAGGGTACGAAAGAACCGTACCGGATGTTCACCAGCCGTGCTGAATACCGTCTGATTCTCAGAAATGACAATGCCGATTCCCGACTTACTCCTCTCTCTCCCCTTGTAAAGGAAGAGAGAAGGATGGCATTGGAGAGAAAACTGTCTGACATGGAGGAGATAAGGGAACTTCTAAAAGAGAGGAAAGAGAGAGGAAAGAACGGCCTGGACCTTTTAAGGGAACCCGATGTCACCATTGAGAGTCTTTCCATCCCCGCTTTGGAACGTTTCTCCTCAGAAGAAAAGGAAGAGGTTGAGCTCGATTTGAAGTACGAGGGATACCTCAAAAGACAGGAGAGAGAAATTGCCCGATTTGAAAAGAGTGAAAGTGTAGCAATTCCTGAGGATTTCGATTATGATAGTGTTGATGGATTAAGTCAGGAATCGCGTGAGAAGTTTAAGGCCATCCGACCGAGAAATGTCGGCCAGGCCGGGCGGATATCTGGGGTGCGCGTTTCGGACATAGCAGTGTTGCAGGTTGCTTTACGAGGTTTGAAAGGTGGAAAGTAATCTACTTTCAAGTGGTTTAGAGATGCTATCTATCTCATTTAGTCAAAAGCAATTGGGACAGCTTGAGACTATGGTTGACGAGATAATGCTCTTTAACCCGACATATCGTTTGGTTTCCAACACTGATAAGGACGAGATAATCATCCGGCATATCCTTGATTCTGCTTCCGCTATCCCTTATTTCATCAGAGAAGGAAAAACCGAAATCGTAGATTTAGGAACAGGAGCCGGTTTCCCGGGACTTGTTCTCGCCGTATTCTTAGACTCTGAGTTCACGCTCTGTGAGCGCATGACGAGACGGGTGAACTTCCTTAAAGGTCTCATCGTCAGGATGGGGCTGGATAACGTCACTATAGATCCAAGAAGTGCAGAGGATCTCGACAAGAAATTCGATATAGTGACGTCAAGGGCGTTTCATCCTCTCTGCGACTGTTATGCTTATATGGAACCCTTGAAAAAGGATGGGGGAAAGATCCTTTTGTATAAGGGAGGTAGGGAGAGCATAGAAGATGAGCTCAGCACTCTAAAGGAGAAAGGCTATACACCCACTTCTTCAATTATGGAATTGAAGGTTCCATTCCTTGCCGAAAGGAGGAATCTTCTGATCTTGAACTGAGGTGGATTATGAAGAAAGGCGGCATCCTTACTACTCTGTTTTCTCTGCTCCTTTTTGTCGCTGGAGCTTTTCTTGTTGTTGTCAATTACGTGGAGGTTCCAGCTTTTCTGATGGATATCTCCAGTCAGGCGAGAGCTAACCTTGCCATTACGGATGTCAACGGGGAGATGGCGACCCTTGTCCCTGGCGTATTCCTCATTCTGGAAGCATTCATGATCCTTGCCTTCAGGAAGAGGAGGCCGTATTCCCTTATATTCGCATTCTATCTTTTCTTTGTTTATTTCACTTTGATCATATTTACTCATCTTAACATGGGGCTTAGTACTCCTGCTGCAGTAATGGAACGCGTAGATGCCTCCCGTCTTCCCCTGATAGGCGTTCTTCTTTTCCTTGAGGCCATCCTTGCGGTCGTACTGCTTTATGTGACCAGTGCCATGAATAAGAGATCATTGAAGAAAATGGCGTCATTTTCTACCACAGACGATGATGTGGAGGTCATGAATAAGAATGATGGCCCATATGTTAGCCGTAAGAAGATGAAGAGGATTGAGGCAAGGGAGAAGAAAAAAGAAGAGAAGGAAGCTGAAAAAGAGAAGAGGAAGGAAGAGAAAAGACAGAAGAAGATAGACGAGAAGATGCAGGCGGAGACGGAAAAAGCGGAACGCCTTGCGAAAGCTGAGATGGAAAAGGCAGAGAGGAAGGAGGCAAAAAAGGAGGAAAAGAGAAAGAAGAAGGAGGAGAAGAAGCGGAGAAGAGAAGGAAATGAGGAGCCTTCTGATGATGAGGAGGAGTCATTCTCAACTGAAGAACTCAATATCGAGATGAATCTTCCTAAGAGGGCTGTAAGCATGGATGAACCCCTCTCTTTCCCTGAGTTTGCAGAGATTCCCCGACTTAATACCATTGAACATTCCGAGGACCTGGATATGGTCTCTCCTGATCCTCGTATCCGTTTTAAAGACTCCCTCGGTCTTACAGAGAAAGAGGAAGAGAAGCCTGAGTATGTTGAGAGTCGTTTCACTCCAGATATGAATGAGGAGGAAAAGGAAGATGAGGATAATTTCAGTGTTCCTTCTACTCCTAAGTATGATCCATCCCAGGCGGGAAACCACTTTAAGAAAGGTGGTATTCTCGAGGCTACGATAGAGAGCATGAACAACTATGATACGAAGAGCGTTAAACGCCCCACGACGCCTATCCTCGGTCTCGATGAGAAAGAGGAGAAGGCCCAGGATTTCAAGAAGAAGGAGGAGAGCTTTGCCCCCAGCAATCTATCAAAAGATCATCCTCGCTATAAGCTGTTTGAATCCTTGAGAAAGAGTCCGAATTCGCAGAGCGTGAACGTCTCTCATATGCCAAGTATGCCTTTTGCAGGAGATGAAGGTGGCAAGATTGGAACGAATGCTCAATACGATTCGACATTCATAAAAGAGGATGCTCCAAGAAAGAAGCTCTCTGAGCGTCTTGATGAGATGAAGAGGGAGAGCATCAGCTCCTCCAATCCCTATGCATCCATTCCTCAGGCTCCGACGCCTGTATCAGAAAAGAAGAGGCAGCCTGTTATTGAACAGGAGGATGAAGAGATTGAGGATGTATCTGATACGATTCCCTTTACACCTCCTAAGGCGGCAGAACCTGTCAGAAAACCATCTGTTCCCCGTGCTGAGGACATAGAGTCAGTTGATCAGAAGAACAAAGGAAAGTATGACGATGGATCTGATTACGTCGATCCAAAGCAGGAGAATGAAATCTATTATTCTGTTGGAATCGGAGGTTTGCAATCAAATGACGCAGGAATGACTGGGATAAGAAAAAGAGCGAGGATGGGATATGTGAAACCCACAGCCGACATCCTGATCGACTATCCTGCGGCTGACAGTGAGATTGACAAGTTTACGATTTCCCGTGGACAGCAGATTCTCAATACCCTGCATGAGTTCCGTGTGGATGTCACCTTGGATAACATCGTCAAGGGACCTACCGTAACGATGTATGAGTTGAAGCTTGCGGACGGTGTGCCCGTTTCCAAGATAAAGGCCCGTTATGATGACCTGCAGTATGCTCTCGGGGTAAGGAGCATAAGAATTCTTGCTCCTGTTCCTGGAAAACAGGCCGTGGGAGTCGAGGTTCCAAACTCAAAGAGGGCGACGATCGGCTTCAAGGATATGCTTTATACATTCAACGCAAATCCTGAGAATGCGAAGATGGCTGTTCCAATGATTCTCGGTCGTACCATAACGGGAGAACCTATAAGCATAAACGTTGCAAAAGCTCCACACCTTCTTATCGCAGGTAGTACCGGTAGTGGTAAGAGTGTCGGTATAAACAGTCTTATCGCGACGATACTCTATAACAAGAGTCCTCGCGATGTACGTCTGATAATGGTCGATCCGAAAGTTGTTGAGCTTAAGATCTATAAT
Organism: uncultured Spirochaetaceae bacterium; assembly: GCA_944392965.1. Lineage (GTDB taxonomy): Bacteria > Spirochaetota > Spirochaetia > Sphaerochaetales > Sphaerochaetaceae > Ornithospirochaeta. The sequence continues at coordinate 42,394 of CALXYM010000016.1, forward strand.
GGTATTCCTCATCTTCTGACCCCGGTCATCACGGATGCCAAGAAGGTACAGAAGGTTCTTGCATGGCTTACCGAGGAGATGGACAGGCGTTATGAGATGATAAGTCGCTACAACGTCAGAAACATCGAGGCGTTTAATGATAAGCTCAAGAAGGAGAAGCTTGCTGCGGAGAAACTTCCTTATATCGTCCTCATAATGGATGAGTATGCTGACCTTATGAGTACTATAGGAAAGGATATCGAGTATTATGTCGGACGCCTTACCGCGATGGCAAGGGCTGTTGGTATTCACCTTGTACTCGCAACACAGAGACCTAGTGCTGAGGTTGTCACTGGAACGATCAAGAATAACATACCTTCCCGTATAGCATTCGCCGTCGCTTCCGGTGTCAACAGTAAGATCATCCTCGATGAGATGGGGGCCGAGTCCCTTCTCGGAAAAGGTGATATGCTTTATAAGACGCCATCAAGTATTGAAACTCTGAGAATACAGGGTGCGTTCCTCTCGGACGGTGAGGTTGAGAAGATCGTTGAGCAGGTGAAGCAGAATGGAGAACCCGACTATCTCGATGACTCGATATTCGAGGATCATGATGAGAAGGAGGATGATTTCGCAGATGATGATTTTGCTTACATCGACAGTGAAGAGGAGGAGTATGAGAGGGCTAAGCAGATCGTCTACGAGAAGAAGAGCGCATCAGCCTCCTATCTCCAGCGTCGCATGAAGATCGGCTATAACAAGGCAGCACGCTATGTTGAGAGAATGGAGGAGGATGGTATAGTCGGACCTCCTAACGGCAGTAAGCCAAGAGAGCTTATAAAAATGGTGTGATTTCTTGAATGCAGTGGAATTCATAGTCCTTTACATTTTTCATAGGAGATACCTTTACCATCAGGTATCTCCGACTTCTGATAGAAAGATTTCTTAGAAAGACAAAATGGTAAAATGGAAGGATTATAGGATGGCACTAGCAGTGATTTTAGTTCTGTATGAGAATTTTCGTAATTTTCGCATTCCATGGTATTGACTAAATTCCGAGATATCGGTTATATTACTTTAGTTAGTCGACGCAGGGTAGAGCAGTTGGCAGCTCGTCGGGCTCATAACCCGGAGGCCGTAGGTTCGAGTCCTACCCCTGCTAAAAAGATGTTTGGACTTCAGGATCGAGTAATCCGACTGAAGATAGGGTCTCCAGACCATCTAAGATGGGCACTCTCAGCCTCAGAGCATTGGCTCTTTGGCGGGGTGCCTTTAATTTTGAATCACTTCCTCAAATCTTGCTGAAATGATAGCCTCTGACTTCCATCTTCTATGATTATCTTGCCATAGTATGTGAAACCATATTTTGCTATCAGGGCCTGCATTTTCTTATTCATCTCATGAGTATCGATTCTTATTACCGGACAAATCTTTGAAGCTGTGTCCAGAGCCTGTTTCAGGACGTGGTGTGCCTTCTTCTTCCCAGCTACCCTGTGTATCGTGACATACTCATAATCCCCTTCGGGCCAGGAACCTTCAAATATGGTATCGTAATTGGGTTCCTTACCTGTGAGGATGGAGAACGCTGCAACTATCTCTCCATCCTCTTCCATCACATGAAGAAATCCTCTCTCGATATCTTTTAAGATGATGTATTCTTGAGGATACTCCGGTTCCCACTGCACGGTATTTCCACTTTCATACATCCTTTCTCTGGCTTCATCGTAGACCTTTTGAAGCTCCTTCATGTCGTCTTTCGATGCTTTTCTAATCATCTCAGTTTTTAAAACTATGAATCGGAGCAGGAATTCGGCCGCCTCTTCTTATAAACTGCTCACAGGAGAAATTATTCACCTTCATTATGGGGGCTTCTCCGAGAAGTCCTCCGAATTGGGCTTTTTCTCCCTCCTTTTTCCCGTATGCAGGGATTATCCTGACGGCTGTGGTTTTCTGGTTTATCATACCGATTGCCATCTCGTCCGCTATTATGCCGCTTATGGTCTCTGCACTCGTATCTCCGGGAATTGCTATCATATCAAGTCCTACGGAGCATACGCTTGTCATCGCCTCAAGTTTCTCTATTGAAAGAGAACCGGCGTTGACTGCATCTATCATCCCATGATCCTCACTTACCGGTATGAACGCTCCGCTCAGGCCACCGACGGAAGAGGATGCCATGATTCCGCCTTTCTTTACGCTGTCATTTAAAAGAGCTAAGGCCGCGGTGGTCCCGGGAGCGCCAACCTTCTCAATACCCATCGCCTCGATTATCTCTGCAATACTGTCTCCGATCGCAGGCGTAGGAGCAAGGGATAGGTCCACGATGCCGAATGGGATATCTAACCGTTTTGATGCTTCCTCTGCGACGAGGACTCCAAGGCGTGTAATCTTGAAAGCCGTTTTCTTTATAAGCTCGCAGAGAGAGCAGAAGTCGAGGCCCTCCGCCCCCTTTAATGCCGTTTTTATGACCCCCGGTCCACTTACACCGACATTTATTACGGCATCCGTCTCCGTCACCCCGTGGAAGGCTCCCGCCATGAACGGGTTGTCATCGGGTGCGTTCGTGAACACCACGAGCTTGGCACAACCTATGCTGTCCCTTTCCCTCGTCAGGTATGCCGTCTCCTTTATGATTCTCCCCATGAGGGCTACAGCATCCATATTTATTCCTGTCTTTGTGGATCCAAGATTTACAGAGGCACATACGTTATCCGTTTCGGCAAGGGCCTGAGGAATGCTCTCTATCAATAGTCTTTCACTTTTTGTCATTCCTTTCGCAGGCAGGGCTGAAAAGCCCCCGAGAAAATTCACTCCTACATCTTTTGCCGCCCTGTCAAGGGTCTTTGCGATCTTTACGTAATCATCCGTTTCTTTAGCACACGAGGATGCTATTATGGAGATGGGTGTGACCGAGATCCTCTTGTTGATGATCGGAATCGCATATTCCTTCTCGATTTCCGCCCCTGTCCTGATGAGGTCCTTCGCCCTCTCCGTTATTCTTGAATATATGTTCGCACAGGTCTTTTCAACGTCGTCTGTCTCACAACCTATCAGTGAAAGCCCGAGCGTTATCGTCCTTACATCGAGATTTTCTTTCTCGATCATGCGGTTAGTCTCGATTACCTCATTGATGTTTATCATCTCATATCCTCTGCATCTTTTCGAAAATCTCTTCCCTCTGGAGCTTTATCTGGACCTCGATCTCCTTTCCGAGGGCTTCTAGTTCATCTGAGAGTATTGAAAAACTCTTAGATGCGTTATTCGTATCGGCAATCATCATCATGTTGAAGAATCCGTCTACGATTGTCTGACTGATATCCAGTATGTTTATGTTGTTCTTTGCAAGATACGTACATACTCTTGCAATTATTCCGACCTGGTCCTTTCCAACGACGGTTATTATGCTTTTCTTCATGCTTCGTCCTTAACTATATATTTGTATTAGTATATATTTTTAAAGAGGCTTTTGATAGTATGAACATCTTGTTGACGCTTAATAGAAACTATTTGGATGTAGCCCTTGTCATGCTTTTTTCTCTGAAGGAGAATAATGGAGAAGAGAAGTTCAACATCTATATTCTGTCGAAGGATATTGATGCATCAGATTTTGAGCCCCTCTCCTCAGATGAGCTGGCATTCACTATAATAAAACCAGATCTCGATCTTAACAAGGCGCTTACGACCAGACGCTATCCGGAGGAGATGTATTACCGCCTCTTTGCATTCTCATTTCTACCTCGGTATATCGATAAGATTCTCTACCTGGATCCCGATATCATAATAAACGGCAGACTTCGTGCTCTTTACGATGTGAATATCGATAACAATTATGTTGCAGGATGTACTCATATCAATAAGGTTCTGACCCGTATCAATTCAAAAAGACTGAGGACTGAGAAGTGTAAGGCCTATCTGAACACTGGGGTTCTTCTGATGAACCTTAGCCAGATCAGAAAGGATTTCACAAAGGAGAGGATAGAGAAGTCCATATTGGAGAACAGATCTCGTCTGCTTTTACCTGATCAGGATGTGATGGCAATACTCTTTAAAGACAGGATAGTAACAATCGATAGCCTTAAGTATAATCTTTCTGACAGGATTTTCACCCTTACCCGTCTCAGAGGTATGCATAATCTTACTCTCGATCATGTCAGAAAGAATACTGTGATCATCCATTACTGTGGAAAGAATAAACCGTGGAAGGATGGTTATCATGGTGTTCTGGGGCAGTTCTATGAGTATTATAAGAACCGTTTTGAGCAGACAAGAAAGAATGATAAAAGATAGCCAAGTCATGATATTTGACAAATAAGGGGAGCTGACCTTACCATTTTCTTATGAAAATATTGAAATTGATTGCGAAGATCTTTGCCAGTTTGCTTACACTGGTGATCTGTCTTTCCGTCATATATGCCGTATATCTTTTCGTCTCATCTGGATTCGATCCTGATTCGGTGGAAGATGGTTTTGAAAATATCGTGGATCGTATAGAATATGTCATTGAGCCTCATGCCCAGCGTCTTGAGATGGTGGAAGAGAGTATCGAAGGAACCGTTGATGGCGTGGAGGATTCTTTGGAAGGTTTTTTTGACAGAATAGGAGATTGAAAAAATGGAGAGCGCTGTTTTAAAAGAAAGACATAACTTTGTCGTTCTTGGCAATACTGTTAACGAAGAGAAGTATGCATATAAGATAAAGATGGCCCTGCTTGATAACGGGTATGACGTCATATCAGTCCCGGGCGATGTGGAGAGCATAAACGATGTCTCTTTTCCCATCGATCTTCTGGATTTCTGCATAAATCCGGTAAGGGGACTGGATCTTCTGATGGAATGCAGAAAGGATATCTCCTTTGCCGTCCTGCAGCCTGGAGCATCTTCTGCCGATATCCGGCAGGAACTGACGAGAAGGGGAATCCCTTTTACAGAGGGCTGCCTGTTGAGGGAACTTGAGAAAGAGGGGAGGTACAGTTTTGAAGATAGTCATAATAGGTAACGGTATTGCGGCAGAGAAGGCGCTCTCTGAGCTGTTCAAGATGGAAGGGCAGGATAAGATAACATTGATAAAAGGGGAGAAGTACGGGCCTTATCCTCGTCCCCGACTGCCTGAATACATCAAAGGTGGCCTCTCAGAGGATGTATTCAAATCCGATAAGCTGTCAAAATATGTTGAGAAAGGATTGTCGGTTCTTTCCTCCCTGGCGATAGAAATCGATGTAAAAGGAAAGTCTGTTCTTCTTGAGAATGGCGATGCCGTCCCTTACGACAGCCTCATCCTCACCATGGGGAGCAGGGCACGACGTCTTGATATCCCAAATGCGGGAGTGGATGTTTTCACACTCAGAAGCATCCTTGATGCCGAAAAGATAATCGGAAAACTGGAGGGAAGGAAATTTCCCGTCGTCGTCGGAGGAGGCCTTCTGGGACTGGAACTTGCGACTGCTTTGGCCACGAGAACCGGATTGAGGGTAAGTGTGATAGAAGGGGCTGCTCATCTCCTTCCCCGGCAGCTTGATGAGAATGCATCGCTTTTCTTCGAGCACCTTCTTCTTGAAAAGGGAATAGATGTGGTAAAGGGGAGTTCTCCTGTAAGCTATGAGAAGAATGGTGTTCTTCTCGCTGATGGCAGGAAAGTCACAGCTGACATCATTTTTGAATCTGTCGGTGTCGTTGCAGAGAAGGAAATTGCAGAGAAAGCTGGAATAAAAGTTGAGCGGGCCGTTTTGATAGACTCCCACGCAAGGACAAGTGAAAAGGATATCTATGCAGCAGGTGACGTCTCCTCTTTCAATGGTTTTTCTCCGGGGCTCGTCTCTTATGCCATGGAAAGTGCACGTGTTGCGGCAATAAACGCAAGAGGCGGGGATGCAGAGATGAATCTCTCATCTCCTTCGGCCTCTCTGGATGCAGGGGGAATTGTCGCTTACAGTATTGGAGAGGTCCATGCATCAAATCCGATAAGAACCAATGAGAGAGAGAACAGGTACGAGGCTCTTTATACGGATGAAGAAGGGCTTCTTGTGGGTGCCATAGCAATCGGGTCGAGAGCGAATATGATGAAAGTTATCCAGGGGCTTGGAAAACCTGTAGACTTAAGTCTTCTGGATTTCTAAAATGGAAATAGATTAAAAATTATCGATAAGGTGATTAGCAAGTTTGACTAATTGCTTTTATATGGTTAATATTTCGGAGTAAGGAGAAAGATATCATGATCGCAATTGAATCAATTGAAGCAAGAGAAATTCTTGATTCCCGCGGTAATCCAACTGTAGAAGTTGACGTTATCCTTGAAGACGGATCAATGGGTAGGGCGGCTGTTCCTTCTGGAGCAAGTACCGGAGTTCACGAGGCTGTTGAGCTGAGAGATAACGATAAGACACGTTTCGGAGGTAAAGGAACCCTCAAGGCTGTTGATAATGTCAACAACATCATCGCACCGGCTCTCGAAGGTCTTGATGCCCTCGATCAGGTAGCAATCGATAGAACGATGATCGCTCTTGACGGAACACCTAACAAGGCAAAACTCGGAGCTAACGCTATTCTCGGCGTTTCCATGGCAACTGCAAGAGCTGCTGCTGACTACCTTGGACTTCCATTATATAAGTACCTTGGTGCATATCATGCATGTGTTCTTCCTGTTCCTATGGCAAACATCCTCAACGGTGGTGCTCATTCAGATAACAAGGTAGACTTCCAGGAATTCATGGTCATGCCGATCGGTGCATCTAGCATCAGAGAAGCAGTCAGGATGACGGCTGAGGTATTCCATGAGCTTAAGAAGGTTCTTAAGGGCAGAGGCTACAGCACAGCAGTAGGTGATGAGGGAGGATTTGCTCCTGACCTGCAGTCAAACGAGGAGGCTCTTGAGGTTATTCTTGAGGCTATCGTAGGTGCTGGTTACACTGCTGGACGTGATGGGGATTTCATGATCGCCCTCGATCCTGCATCAAGTGAGCTCTATGACGAGAAGACAGGTCTTTACACTCTCCGCTGGTCAACAGGAGAGCAGCTCTCATCAGCTCAGATGGTTGAGCTCTGGGAAGAGTGGGTGAACAAGTATCCTATCATCTCAATCGAGGATGGAATGGCTGAGGATGACTGGGAAGGCTGGAAGCTTCTTACCGAGAAGATCGGAGACAGGGTTCAGCTCGTTGGAGACGATCTCTTCGTAACCAACACAGAACGCCTCAAGATGGGACTTGAGAAGAAGGTTGCAAACTCAATCCTCATCAAGGTAAATCAGATTGGAACGCTTACAGAGACATTTGAAGCCATTGACCTTGCTAAGAGGAATGGTTACACGGCCATCGTATCTCACCGTTCTGGAGAGACTGAGGACAGCTTCATCGCAGATCTCGTTGTTGCTCTCGAGACCGGACAGATCAAGACCGGAAGTATGTCAAGAAGCGACAGGCTTGCAAAGTACAACCAGCTTATGCGTATCGAGGACTATCTCGGAGATACAGCAAAATATGCTGGCAGAGATGCTTTTAGAGTACTCTAACTTCATATTTCAACAATTATTGGCCATCCTTTTTCTACAGGATGGCCATTTTTCGTCAAAAATATTTAAAATTTTTTCACATGATTTTTAGTACAGAATTTAGCATAAAACACTATCAAAATGACCCCAAAATAGTATAAATATAACCAAAAGTATAAAATATTAACCAAAAGTTACTATATATGCATTTTAAACCTATTTTTAAACATGTAAAAAAACATAAATGAATTGTGAAGGATAAGTGAATTTAGCTTGACGGCAGTTTGAAGCGATGTTTATAATATCGATTGTATAACGGAAAAAGGGGATATACGTGCCCTGAGGTGCGCACCCCGTATTATTTGGAGGAAGTATGAAAAAAATACTTACAATTCTTTTAGTAGTTCTTCTTGCATCAACAACTCTTTTTGCAGTTGAATTCAGTGGAAGATTCAGAGCTGGCTACACATTTAATTTTGGCGATAAGTTCTCTGTATCACCTTGGAAGACAAATGAAGCAAAATTAAAACTTACTGTTTCCGATGATGCTGGAATCTGGACAATTAATATTAAAGATGTACAGGGAGATTTGGATTCTGACGACAAACTTGGTGCGAACCTTTCTCTTGATATCGCAGCTCTTCTTGCTGCTAATGATGTAAATCTTGGTGATGTTAGCCTTGCTATAAGCATTGGAGCAAATGAAAAAATGACAGCTCTTTCCGCTTACAATGATGTAACTGGAGATGGCGGCTATAAAGTAAAGAATAATGGAGAGTATTCCTCAGAATTAGCTGTTGGCTATGGTGATTTGATAAAAGCAAAGATCGCTCTTGATCCAACTGTAAAAGAAGCTCCAATTGTAGCAAGTTTAATGTCCTCTCCTGTTAGCGGACTCAATGTATCAGTAGCATATGCTCATCATGGAGTAATCTATACCGGTGGAAGTGATGATAATGCATGGAATGCGGAGCATGCATTTGGTGCGGCCATGGATTTAAACATTGCAGATCTTGCCGGATTGGATTTCGATCTTGGCTTAGCCGCTTATGATAATGTTGGTTTCAACAAGGTTGGTACAAACAACGAGTATTTGAAAGATGATATGAATACGTTTGCAGCTTCTGTCTATGGAGGAATTGATCTTGTTGATGCTTTCTTTGAATTTAGAATGGATAACGATCTTGCAAATGACGCAACAACACTTGGTATGAAGACACAGGTTAACTTTAATGTTCTTGAAAACCTCGGATTTGATGTTTATTTCGCAATTGGTAATTTCGATGCAATTGATACAACATTCAAAGTCGGTGGTGATGTATCCTATACAATTTCTGGCGTAGAGTTTGCAGCACAGCTTGAGTATGCAGGAGCAACACAGGCTTTCTCAGTAACTCCAAAGGTAATTGTTGTATTCTAATAAATAACAATAAATCTTCTTTTTATTGGGGTCTCTTGAGGCCCCAATATTTATTTTAGAAGAGTTTTCTTCCTCTATGACAATATATTATAAATAGTTCTAATATAGGAATGTTTCTTCGATTACTTAAACAATAAAGGCTTAAAAAATTTTCTTAAAAAAGCTTTGTAAGTACAGTTGATAAGATTCCCTAGTGTAAAGGGTTTAATGCCTTGTACTCTTCTTATCTGGATAATATATAGATCGCGAGAAAGTCTAAATTTTCAATGAAGTTTCATGAGTATGTAAAATAAGAATATGAGATATAGCTTTTTATACTTTAATAATTTGATAGAAAGCCCCTCGCCGAGACGAGGGGATAGGTACTTGTCTTGTATCTTTCGATTACCAAGAGAAGGATACGCTTGGAACAATGTTGAAACCATTGAGATCGTATTCTTTTGAAGTGCCTTCTGAGTATTCAATACCAAGTTTAAATGTCATGCCAGAGATTGTGTAACCGATGTCTCCGCCAACGAAGAACTGATTAGCGAAATCTGTAACATCGTTAGCTCCGAAGTATACATCGAGAAGCATGTTCTCTACTACGTTGAGGTTTGCTCCAACATAGAGGTAGTGTGCTGCCTTGAACGTGTATGCATA
>CALXYM010000017.1 GCA_944392965.1 uncultured Spirochaetaceae bacterium
AAGACTGGAATGTACAATCTTCTTCCGTACGTACTCTATAGAAATGAAATGGAGTTCGCTGAAGTTCTCTTAAACTACGGTGCAAATCTTGATGCAGAATACATTGGCGATCCACCTCTATATTATGCAATCAATAACGAGGAATATGAGTTTGCTGAAACACTTCTCGAAAAAGGTGCAAAGCTCGGAAGGAACAATTATCTTGCATGGGTACTCTATAGGAATGAGATAGATTTTGCTAAGGTACTCTTAGACTATGGTGCAGATGTTGATGCAAAGTATATTGGTGAAACTCCTCTATACTATGCCATCAATAATGAGGCCGAGGATATCGCACTTGAAATCATTGGAAAGGATGCGAAACTTACAGATTCTGCTTATGTTGCCATGGCACTCTATAAAGATCTTCCAGAAGTTGCTTCTGCTCTCATCGCAAAAGGTGCAGATACAACAAATAAGAAGTATTATGGGAATAATGCAGAGATAATTGCCGCAATAAAGGGATATGATTGGGAGGAATTGGTTCAGAATGGTCAATCCTGGCTCACCTCTTTGACAGAATAGATATGCTAACCCCCAGGTTGATGAGGGGTGAAACAACTAATCTCCTGCAGAGCAGTACAAACATCATCTTTTTGTTTAGTTAAAAAAAATAACTCTATTTAAAACATAGAGTTATTTTAGTTAATATAAAACCAATCTGTTAAAAACTCAGCCTATTTACCTTTTCTGGTTTAAAATAGGGAAAAAGAGAAAGAAAAATACATGAATTTTTGTATTTGAATATAAAACACTAAAATTATTTATACATATAAATATATACATAATAAATAGATATTAGGATATCATCATTATTAGCATCATCATAAAATCTCAGAAAAACAAAAATTCCATCTCTTTTTCAGAATCGGGTAAAACCATGGTACAATTGTATTATTAACGGGAGATTGAGCGTATTGGAATATAAGGGTGAAGGGGCAAAAGGCGTAGCTGTAGAGATAAGGAACATAACAAAGTCATTCGGAGACTTCCGTGCACTGGATGATGTCAGTATTTCAATAGAAAAAGATGAGTTCTTCTCCCTACTCGGTCCCTCAGGTTGTGGAAAGACAACCCTGTTGAGAATCATAGCTGGTTTTGAGACACCTGAGAGCGGGGATATCACATTTGACGGTAACTCAATACTCCATCTGCCACCTGAGAAAAGGGAGTGCAACATGGTATTCCAGAATTACGCGCTCTTTCCACACCTAAGTGCGAGGGAGAACATCGCATTCCCTTTGAAACTCAGAAAAATGAATAAGGACGAGATCAGGAGGAAGGTGGACCATTACATCCACCTTGTTGAACTGGATGGACATGAGGATAAAAGACCTGCCCAGCTTTCAGGAGGACAAAGGCAGAGGGTGGCGATTGCAAGGGCCCTCGTGTGTGAGCCGTCAGTACTGCTTCTTGATGAACCGCTGTCAGCCCTGGATGCGAAACTCAGACAGAACCTCCTTGTAGAACTTGATGAGATCCATGACAAGGTCGGGATAACATTCATATATGTCACCCATGACCAGAGCGAGGCACTCTCAATCTCGGACCACATCGCCGTATTCAACGAGGGGAAGGTGTTACAGACGGGAAGTCCTTATGAGATATATGAATCTCCCTCAACGAGATTCGTTGCCTCCTTCATCGGAGACACGAACATATTCCCATGTATCGTTGAGAATTCGGTTTATGATAATAACCTCGAAGAGTGGCTCATCACCGTGCAGATCGATGAGCTTGGAAGCACTGTGACTGTAACGGATTATGATGACATAGAGATTGGAAGACGACTTTATTTCACGATAAGACCGGAGAAGATAAGAATAGTTGGAGGAGAGCGGAAGCTGGGAGAGAACAGTTTCAGTGGTTTCGTGGATGAACCCGTATATTCAGGTTATCAGAGCAAGTTCTTCGTAAAACTCGATAACTGTACGTTCATAAAGGTATTGAAAGGGCATACGACATATCTTGATGATGGGCCAGAGATCGAATGGAAGGACAGGGTCTCTGTCTCCTGGCGGGCAGTTGACGGATACCTTGTAAAGGAGGAATGGAGTGAAAAGAGATAAAAAGAGGATAAATGTGCGCGCATATCTCTACTCTCTTCCCATGGGTATCTGGGTGACTCTCTTCTTCGCGATTCCCATTGCCATCATCCTCATCTATTCCTTTTTAGAAAAGGGTCTTTACGGTGGTGTTGAATGGAGGGCATCCCTCGCTGCGTACAAGGCGATACTGAATCCTAATTTCCTCATAGTGATCTGGAGGACGGTGTATATCAGCGTGATAGCAACCGCGATATGCCTCCTTCTCTCATTCCCCGCCTCCTATGCGATGGCACGGTCAAGACATCAGACACTTTTCCTCTTTTTAATAATCATCCCGTTCTGGACGAACAGCCTCATCAGGGTATATGCATGGATAAACCTATTATCCACAGAGGGACTCATAAACAACGTACTGATTAAATTGGGGATAATCTCAGAACCCATCCCTATGATCTATAACCTGTTTTCCGTGATCCTCGTACTCGTGTATATGTATCTGCCATTTGCAATCCTTCCTCTTTTTACCGCTATCGACCGTTTCGACTTCTCCCTTTTAGACGCGGCAAGAGATCTTGGGTGCGGTAGGTTGAGGGCAATCATCTTAGTAATGTTCCCCGCGATAAGAAGCGGTTTCTTCAATGCTCTCATATTCACCCTCATTCCGATATTCGGGGCATATACTGTGCCCCTACTTGTCGGAGGAATGGGGAGTACGATGGTTGGCAACATCATAGTCGACCAGGTTCAGAAGACCCGGAACTGGCCCCTGGCCTCGGCCTTCTCCGTCATACTGACACTGATTTCCATGATAGGAGTGATGGCGATGCTCGGTAGTGGTAAGAAGAAGGAGGAGATGAATGAGAAGTTATTATAAAGAGAAGAGGTCCTTCTCTTTCTCAAACCTCTGCCTCTTCTTCGTCCTGCTCTTTCTCTTCCTTCCCCTGATAGTCGTAATCGTATACTCTTTCAACTCTGGCCGTGCGATGGTATGGCAGGGTTTCTCACTCAACTGGTACAGGGAACTCTTCACCTCTTCCGTGGGCCTTTGGAAGGCGCTTTGGAACAGTATCATCATCGCTATCACATCATCCATCACTGCAACAATCCTCGGAACGGCTGCCTCGATAGGGATAAAATGGTACCGTTTCAAAGGTAGAACCTATATAACGGTTGCAACATATCTTCCAATGATACTGCCGGATGTCATCATCGGAATCTCAATGCTGATCTTCTTCTCAAGCGTGAACCTTCCACTGGGAATGTTCACGATCTATGCCTCCCATACGACATTCAACCTTCCATTCACGTTCCTCTTGGTAAGCTCACGCCTTGATGAGTTCGACTATTCAACGATAGAGGCCGCACGGGACCTTGGGGCAAGGGAATATGACACGATGGTACGAGTAGTCATCCCATCAATCTTCCCAGGTATCCTCAGCGCATTCCTCATGGCCCTCACGATGAGTATTGAGGACTTCGTAATCACATTCTTCGTCTCCGGACCGGGGAGTACGACATTGCCATTATACGTGTACTCATCAATCAGATATGGGGTTAGCCCCGTGATAAACGCCCTTTCCCTGATCCTCATACTCTTAAGCATGGCGATCGCATTCACATTCCGCCGCTTTTTAAAATCCTTCGCGGCTTCAGCATAAAAAGGAGGTGGTTAAAATTGAGAAAACTGCTCTTACCACTGGCTATCATCTTACTTCTTCTTTCCTCCTGTTCAAAAGATGAGGAGAAAAGGACTCTGCACCTATACAACTGGACATATTACATGCCCGAGAGCATTGTCACAGCATTTGAAGAGGAATACGGATGTGATGTCGTCATCGATTACTTCTCCTCAAATGAGGAGATGTTCGCAAAGCTCCAGGCCGGAGGCGGGAAGGGATATGATATCATATTCCCATCCGCAGACTATACGAGCATTATGATAAAACTCGACATGCTGTCTCTTATCGACCATGAGAAGATCCCGAATCTCAGATATATTCCATCCATCGTCAAGGACAAGGCGACATATGATCCGGAAATGGAGTACTCCGTCCCCTACTTCATGGGAGCGGCTGGAATAGCGGTGAATAAAACTCTCGCCCCCGAAAACTACGAGAGAAGCTGGATGATCTTCTCCGACGAGAGGATGAAAGGAAGAATGACCCTTCTTGATGACATGAGGGAGGTCTTAGGGGATGCGCTAAAAACACTGGGATATTCAAACAACACCTCAAATGAGGAAGAGCTGGAAGAGGCGGCACGAATCGTAAGGGAGGAGTGGAAGCCGAATATCGTTAAGTTCGACGCGGAGAGTTTTGCAAAATCATTCGCACGTGGAGAGTTCGCAGTCGTACACTGCTATCCAGAGAACATCGTATCAGAGCTAAGTGAGGAGCAGATGGCGAACGTGGATTTCTTTCTCCCCGAAACCGGTGGTTCGATGTACATAGACAACATGGTAATATTGAAGGATTCAGAAGAGAAGGATTTGGCACACGCGTTCATAAACTTCGTGCATGAGCCAAAGAACTATGCCGTATTCTTAGACGAATTCTCATTCCCACCCACAACGAATACGGAAGCAGAAAAGTTCATGACCACTACCCCTCTCTTCACAAGTGAGGATTTAGAGAATTACGAGGTATTAATCGACGTGGATGAGGATCTGGAGAAATACAACAGGCTCTGGGAGCCGATAAGATATACGAACTGAAAAAACGCCATGGGCCGACATGCTCATGGCGTTGATTCTCAGCTAAGCGGAGATTATCTCATATCCATCTTTCTAAGTGCCTTCCTGAACTCATGCTGGAAGAGGATCACGGTAAAGAGTACTGAAAGGAAGTCCGCTATAGGCTCTGCAAGGAACACGGCCATCGTCTGGTTACCGGTAATCAAGAGAGGAAGAATGTACATGAGGGGAATCAAAAGGATGAACTTCCTCATGACCGCGACAATCGTGGAACTCTTTGCATTGCCAAGTGCGGTGAACGTCATCTGACAGGCTATCTGAATGCCGAATATGACAGTACTTCCCATGTATAGACGGAGTGCAGGAGCCGTGAACTCGATGAGTGCGGTATCGGACGTGAACATCGCGGCAAAGCCCCTTGGAAAGAGCTGTACGAGGCTCCAAAGAAGAGCAGAGAAAGCAAAACTGACTATTAAGAGGCAGAAATAAGCTTTTCTCACCCTCTCCCTGTTTCTTGCTCCGTAATTGTAGCTAATAATGGGCTGAGCACCCTGTCCAAGTCCCTGAAGCGGCAACATTGCAAACTGCATGACGCTTGAGAGAATCGTCATCGCTCCTACTGCGATATCCCCACCGTATTTCAGAAGGGAAGAGTTGAAACAGATGTTTATGATGCTCTCACTCGCCTGCATGACGAATGTCGCAAATCCAAGAGCAAGAGCAGGCAATACGATGGCCTTCTCCAGTTTCATATATTTAAACCTGATTCTCAGGAAAGTACGCTTACCAAAGAGGAACGAAAGTACCCATATCGTAGAAAGGAGCTGGGAGAGAATTGTCGCAAGAGCCGCACCTCTAACTCCCATGTTGAATGTGAAGATGAATATCGGGTCAAGGATGATGTTCGCTACAGCTCCTATCGCGACACTGAGCATTCCTGTCTTGGCAAATCCTTGTGCTGTGATGAAATAATTCATACCAAGCGTAATCTGTACGAAGATTGTCCCGATTGCATATATGTTCAGATAATCCACCGCATAGCCAATCGTGTTACCGCTTGCACCGAAAAGGAGCAAGAGATCCTTGCCCCATACAAGGAGTATTATCGTCAGTATCACAGATATCGTGATCTGCATCGTGAAACTGTTAGAAAGCGTCTTCTCTGCTTTGTCATACTCCTTCTTACCCATGAAGATTGATGCTCTGGGAGCACCACCTGCACCGACAAGAGCCGCAAAGGCTGAGACTATGAGGATTATCGGAAGACAGACTCCCACACCGGTAAGGGCGAGGGCTCCGTCTCCGGGCATATGTCCTATGTAGATCCTGTCTACGATGTTGTAGAGCATGTTTATAAGCTGTGCCGCGACAGTCGGTACGGCAAGACGGAATATCAGGCGTCCGACAGGCTCGGTTCCAAGAAACTCCTTATCACTGTTATTCATTCTTTCCCGCCTCCATAGCATTTTTCCATAATCTAGTAAGCTGCATATCCAGCACTTTCTCATCCTCCTCAGAAAAACCTGAGAAAATGGCCTCCCTCATCATCCTCATCCGCTCTCGCAGGGCTAGGACGATCGGCTCTGACTTCTCCGTCAGGTTCAGATGTATCCTCCTTCTATCCCCGCTATCGGTATTCCTGATAAGATACCCAGAAGAAACAAGACTTTCCACCCCTCTTGAAACGATACCCTTTGGCATGAGACGACCCTGGGCTATCTCCTGAGCCGTATCCATAGAGGGATTATTGGCAAGAAAGAGAAGAATCTTTCCTTCCGCAGGAGAGATTCCGAACTTCGCGCCAACCTCTTTCAGATACATGTTGTTCACACGGACTATCGCCTTAAATAGATTCATAAGCTGATCAAGAGTTCCCATAATAGTACCTTTTATAACAGTTTCAAAAAGAACTATATTTACCAGATTAGAACATGTCAACATCAGATGACGTTAATCGTCTTCCATTTACCTTTCCTAAACCTGATCTCATAGACAATAGCTCTGAATCCCCAGTCAAGACCGACACCAAAGTATACACCGATGAGTCCGAAATCAAACAGGAGAGCGAATAGGCTTCCGAAAAGGACGCGGAATAGCCACATTGAGAGAATGGCGATACCAAGGGTAAACTTCACATCTCCCGCAGCTCTAAGGGAGGAGGGAATCGTAAAGGACGGGGCCCAGACGATGATTGATTCTATTACGACCGTATAGACTGCAATCCTCGCTAAATCACCGAAACCGGAAGAGAGTCCGAAAACTGAGACAAGCTGAGGAGTGAAGAGAATCGTGATGATGCCAGAACAGAGCAAACTGACCCATACAAGGCGTAAAAGCATCCTTGAATAGTATTCTGCCTGTCTTATCTTCCTTGCCCCGCAGCACTGGCCAATGACCGTGATGACCGCGGTGTTTATCGCAGCCCCCGGGATATTGAAGATGCCTGTGACATTGCACATGATCGCATCAGCAGTGATCGCAGCTGTTCCAAGAGAGGCGATTACGGAGCTTATTATCAACTTCCCGATCTGGAAGATGCTGTTCTCAACACCAGAGGGAATCGCGATTCTCAGAATTCTTCGGATCATCGTCCTATCGGGCTTAAAGCGACGGATTGAATCTATATGCAGGATCTCTTTCTTGTTCGATATGAGCTTTAGCTGTATCACCGTGCCTACCATCTGTGCCACCAGGGTTGCAAGACCAACCCCGAATGCTCCGAGATCAAGGACGTGAATGCAGAACGCGTTTCCACAGACATTCAAAAGATTCACAAGAAGTGCGATAGAGAGACTGACGTTGCTCTTATTCATCGACCGGTAAAGGGCGTTTATAGAATAGGAGACGGCAAGGAAAGGATACATGATGAAGATAGGATACATGTATGCGATCGCAGAATTCCTGACAGAAGGATCCAGAACAGGATAGACAAGGGATATCAGCAGAGGGCCGCCTGGGATGAGGATTATTGAAAAAGGCAATGCGATCAAGGCCGATATAACAACAAGCTGATTAGCAGAAAAACACGCCTCCTTATAATCCCTGCTGCCCAGATACTGGGAAGCAATGACAGCACCTCCTGTCGCAAAGGCTGTAAATAGAAGTGTAAAGAGCTGGGAGATGGTATTGATAATAGCAACACCGGACACTGCCTCCTCCCCTACCGAGGAGACCATCATCGTATCGATGAAGCCGACGGCCATGCTCAGGGCAGTTTCCAGCACAAGGGGAAATATCAGCTTCCACAGATCCCTGTTGGAAAAAAGCATCTCCCCTTCATTCAGAGATGATAATTTGTTTTTCATTTCGAATATTATTTTTCAGTAGATGCAGGGGCGACCGAAGAACGCTCGACATATTCCATTTTTATCTCTATCCTCTTTCCTTCCTGATTGTTCTCAACCATTGAGACGATTTCAGAAAGAGCATGATGGGCAAGCAGTCCGAAATCAGCCCTGAAGGTAGATAGAGGTGGTCTTAGATATGAGGATATGAGGATATCATCAAATCCCGTCACAGATACATCATCGGGAATCCTGTATCCAGCTTTCTGCAGAGCTTCCATACACCCAATCGCAGAAAGGTCATTGGCTGCTATCACAGCAGTGGGATGATCCCCATCAGACAAGGATGCAAGATACTCATCCATTCTCCGGTAAGAGATATCCTCATTGAATTCACCGTCTATCTTGTGGTAGGAGTCGATGCTACTTGAGAAGTCACTTATGGCTTTTTCAATGTTTCTTGTCCGCCTGATAGCAGGTAAACGGTGTATGCTTGAATAGACATAAAGGAATCTCCTATGTCCAAGGTCAATCAATCTTTTCACGAGATTATAGGCGCACTCCTCATCATCCATGTTAACCATCGAGATATTGGGATAGTCGCATCTCTCCTCCTGATTGACCAGGACAAGTGGATATTTCTTCTCACAGAGCTGCCTCACCTCCGGAGCATCGGTGGTATAGCCGAACAGGATTCCCCCCATGATCATCCGGGAGGAAAACAGTTTATTAACTTCGGAAACAAGCTTGTCCTGAGAGCAAAGGGTTGCCAGAACCTTATACCCGGCCTTTTCTGCCTCAATGAGAACATAATTAGTAAACTCCGTTGAGAAGTGGGAGGATATCTGGCTATGGCTGTCGAACACGAAGGAAAAGGAGGAGAAGAATCCTATGACCTTCTCCTGCTTACCTATCAGGCTGCGTGCATGGACGTTGGGCATGAAGTCGTATTCAGCAATCGCCGCATCAATCCGGGATGCGGTCTCAGCACTCACCCCGCTGCGTCCATTCATGTACTTTGACAATGACACCCTCGATATTCCAAGAATCTTAGCAAGCTCCGTCGTCGTCATATTCTGTTCCTCAAACCAGATAAATAGGATTAGTCCAGGCCACCTTACCATTGGAATCTATGCATTCAGCTCTGACGAATTCCTTATTCCCTCTCAGCTCTATCTTTGCTTCAGTGATTCCCGGTCCAATCGCTCTTCTTATATTTCTATACTCACCCTTTATTATAATCCTATCAACAGGAGAACACGAGATGTAAGCATAGTTATCCTTTACATAAAAATCATATATCTCTGGCCCGGAGGACGCATAGAAGCTGCCATTCTCTATCGCTTTAATGATAGCTTCCTGACTCCTCTCTTCTGTTCTGACGCAAATCCAACCGCCATAAGCATCGATATACCAGCAATTAAACGGCCATCCTTCCTGTTCAACATATCCATGGTGATTGTCATCGGAAGCAATAGCCTTCCATTTCCAACCACGACGTAATCCGCTTTCCCAGAAATGAGTACTCTCACCCATGTTCTCTCCCAGTACCGTTCCCCAGTTGTAAACCTCAACACCCGTAAAGTAGTCTATGTTGGCAATATCGGGAAACTCCAGAAGTGACCAGTTAGGATGATTCAGGATTATAAGATAATCATCCTTATGCTTTCTGCAGAACTCATCCGTCTCTTCAGACGACGACATTTTAAAATGCGTTCCGCTTTCAAAAGGGGAATGCTTCCCCTTCTGAATAAAATTCAAATGAACGGGCTTCTCATTGAGGGATCCTGACAACTCAAAGCCCGGAATCAGAATAAAATTATCTATCTTGAGATCTGAATAATCATGATAATAATTATGATCTGTCACAGAGATGAAATCATATCCCCGTTCAGCAAAGGATCTGACCATCATCTCTGGACTCAGATCTCCATCAGAGGCCGTACTATGGCTATGGAGATTTCCTTTCAGCCATAACCCGTCCTTACTAAAATTCCTCAATTCCATAGCCATTACGTTTCTCCTTAGTTATTCTCTACTGCAAACGTTGAATCATACCAGGCTGCCCTCTCATCAAGAACTTCCTGCAGATGGTTCTCAAGAAGCACCTGATACTGCTCCTCATAGACTGCATCAAACTGTCCCTCAGGAGCATTCATGACCTTGAGTACGAACTCACAGATAAGTGTCTGCAAAAGCGGTACATATTTATCCGAAGGAAGAGCTGCATGTATTACGCAAGGATCGTAGTAACCGTCCTTGTTGTATCTGATATCGAAATCAGCCTTGAAGAATTCCGTTGGAACTCCGGGCCAGCTGTTCTCCTGATTTCTCAGATATACATCCTCTCCAAAGAAAAGCGGGCTTCTGATGAGCATTGAGAAATCACCGAGTGATGTCGGATAGCCAAGTGCTCTTATCTCATCATTCGATTTCTTTACTGGAACACCATCCTCTCCCATCGTAGAGCCGATTCCAACCCTTGCATACTCTATCTCCATCACGTTGTCCCTGTTGGACATGAAGTTAAGATAGACCATGATGGCATCGATCTTATCCTCTGAGGCAACTGGAACATATACGTAGTTTGATACAGGGGATGCAGAAGGTACTATATGATCTCCATCCGCATTTGGAAGGGTATCAACAGGCCACATGCAGTAGTTCTCCAGTTCGGGGTTCGTGAATGCAGGATATGCGTTATCGGTATCATTTCCGATGAAGTATGCAACCTTTCCATTGGCAAGGTCCTGCTTCAGCTGAGTCTCATCCGTATCAATTGCGAAGTTAGGATCGATTATACCATCAAGCACGAACTGATTGAGCTGCCTCAGTCCTTCTTTGCCACCCTCTTTGAAAATGCTTGTAAAGGACGGTTCATAGATGTAGTTCGCCCTCTCATCGGCACGGCTTGTATAGGAAAGGATGAAGTTGATGAATCTTGCATCAGTGACCTTTCCAGAGAAGCCGAAAGGTTTCATATCCGGATAGTTCTCCTTCACGGCATAAAGAAAATCGATAAGCTCCTCCCTAGTGTCGGGCATCTCCATTCCGAGCTCTTCAACGATATCCTTTCTTATATACTGGTGGTGGGATCTTCCATAGAGCTCAAACGTTCTTGGAAGGCAGTAAAGCTCTCCATCAAGCTTTACCATGTCGATACCGGAGGCGGAATTTTCAAGCCACTCAGGATCAAGGCGGTCCAGATACGGTGTAAGCTCTAAAAGTCCTCCCTGGCTGGCGTAAGTGGAGACACGCTGGAAATCATATGTCATCACGACATCCGGAGCGTCCCCCGCGGCAAGCATGGAGTTGACTGTATCATCAGCTCCTGAACGTGGGATAGGAACATATGTAACCTTCACCCCCTGAGGAGCAAGCTGCTCGTTTATCCAGCGTGTCAGCTCGTTATCAACTGTAGTGTTTCCACCGGAGAACTGCTCTCCTCTCTCATATACCATTACACGTATCTCAGTCAAATCACCTGACTGCTCACTGCTTCCACCTGCGAAACAGAGGCTTATTGAACATACGATACTCAACACGATTAACAGAATCCTCTTCATCTGTTACCTCCTTTGAATGAACTCTGATAAATAGTTTGTCAATTTTTCTATCTCCCCAGTTCCTAATTTCCCTTCAGATATCCAGACTCTCCAGACATCATCATCTCCATAGGAACGGATTTCCATGTTTTTAAATGGTCCCGATGTGACCAGTTCCAGACCATTCTTCGCAGAAAGATACACGTATACATCTTCTTTCCTCACATACATGTGATTACCTTCCATTTTGAAATCATCGAAGAAGAGAAGAGGTACATACGCATGGGTAAAACCAGCCTCTCCTGTAAGACGTCCGAATCTCAGCTCTGCCCTGTTTTCATCCTGAGCGACGGTGGGAAGTAGAAGGCTTCCTGCGAAATACGAGGGGCGTCCCTCTCCGAAGGGAGCCAGCTCTCCTGGGTGATTTATCCAGATCTGACAGTCAGGATTACATACACTGATATGTATCAGATGTTCCTGATTACCCTTCTCTCCTTCCTTTCTATTAAGAGCCGTCGAGAGTATGAACTTTGGCGTCTTGTAGGAATAGAGATCGAGAGAAAGAGGATTCACCCTTGCCTTAAAGATCGTCGGGCTCTTCACCTCATACCTCTTTATGATGTCCTCTCCCGGTTCATATGTGGAGAGACAGAAGAGGACCGTTGCGAAGGCGTTCTGATTGAGATACCCCTCCCCGAAGAATATCCAGTTGAGAGCGGATATCTCTCCCAGTCTCCGTCCGATGAGGTTCTTAAAATAGATTCTGCCATAACTGGAGGACATGACACCTTTGAAGCTGTTCTCCGCTATCAGGGTAAAAACGGAATCAAGAATCTTCTTAGCACGCGTAACAAGGCGTTCATTCTCCGAGCAGATCACAATAGAGATGATGGCGATGAGATCGATTGGAATATAAACTGATGAGTTCCACTCTATGAACCCGTTCTTCTCGAAATTATCAAACCACGCATCCAGTCGTTTTTCAGCACGTTCTACATGCTCACTGCCTTTGATTTTCGCAGATGAGAACATCTCATCAGGATAGAGCTCTCCTGCAAGAAGTTCTGAAACATGGAAATTAAGCGCATGGTTCTCACTGTAATACCACATCACATCAGTGCCATACTCATCCGACCAGTAACGGAAATTCAGGATCATCTCCTTCATTCTTTCCAGCTGCTCGGCAGAGAAGAAATGCCTCAGGTTCTTCATAGCATATATGATCGCTGCGAATCTGAAATCTGAGCAGTCATAATGCGCCTCCATCTTCTCCATCTCAAGATTGAATATCTCCTGATCAAGATGGTTCTCAACAAGACATTTGGCGATCAAGGTCTGGAATGTCTTATTCCCGTACTTTGCATAGAACTTGAGAGCTTCCTTTTTTCGCTTCTCTATAGTATCGGGTGCCTTTATGCTAATCGTGTAGTATTCGGCATCAAGTTTTGAAGTTATGCGACAACCCTCCACCTCGGCTTCGATACAAACTGAGATGAGTCCGAACGGTTTAAATAGCATATCACTTAAAGGAATGCTTTCTTTATCCCCATCAATAACGAACTTTTTGCTACTAGATTCCGTTACCGCGTTAGAATCGGGATAGCTCAGCGTGATATTAAGCTCCAAGGGCTCCCTTACCCTCTTGCCTACTATTATATTCACATCAGAAGTTGAATAGTTCTGCCTGTCCAGATAAAGGCTGTCCAGGACATCCCTCACATATGATATCTTCTCGAAATCAACCTTCTTTGGAAGATGTAAAAACAGGGTATCTTCCCCCAGATATGTAAGTCTTACATAAAGCTGGGAATCCCTCTCTGCAAGATCATCCGCAACGATCTTAACAACATGACGACCTTTTGTAAGATGCAGGGAAAAGAGGATTTCCTTCTCGATTATCCTCATCGAATTGAAATCCGTTATGACAAGCATACCGTCAAGATATATCTTTATAAGACTGCAGGTATGCAGAGAGAAGGGATAGAGTCCCTCCTTCTCCACTTCCATGTCATACTCGGCGGCAAAACTCACCTCATGAGGGGTGAAAAAGAAACGGCTGAACTCCACCCTGGTACTTCTTGATGGGATTGAGATCTCAGTGCACTCAGGCTCTGGTCTGAGCCCGGAGATGAAATCATTGTCCCTCTCGTAAATCCTTCTGAGGGGGGAGACTATCTCCGTGTAATGGATATCAGGTCTGTAGATGGCCTCATACACTCCTCCCTTCCTGTTCCAGGGCAGGGCAGTCAGGTCACTCTTCTTACAAAGCCCCAGATCCTCCCCCTTATTTATCCTGATTTTAAAATCCTTATTCATTACTACCTCTCAATAAAGGGAAACGAATTATGCCATATGAAAAATCATCGACGACGGCCTCTTTTCCCTCATAATCCAGATGGAAAGTCTCTGCATAACGTCTGAAAGCAGAGAAAGATATCTCGTCTGAATCGGCAACCCTCACATACCATGTATTCACAAGACCCTTTGATGTAAGCTGGTACCGTCTCAATGATGGTATCGATGAATCCATCAGACCATTCTCGGCATAGATGAAGGCAAAAGCACTGCCAAGGTGCAGGATGACATACTTCTCCCCTCTGAGAACTTCATCATAGGAATCGAAATTTGCGATGAGCTGCGTGTAATCGGCCTCCACCAGACTTGTTCCCGATGGAGGGAAGTTCCATGAAAGCAACACGGACGACTGATACTGTGTCACTTTTGGAGTAAGGGCGTTACCCGTGAAAAACCCCGGACGACGTGTTCCCCATATCTTCAACTCTCCCGGGTGATTTATCCAGAAATGCCCCCTCCAGTCTGAGAGTAATACGTTTATCAGCTGTTCCTGAGAACCTGGACCTCCTTCCCTTGGAGATGAGGAAGAGGAGATTATGTAATTCGTATTCTTTGCAGTATAGGTTCTTACCTTAAATCTACCACTCTCCCTTTCCCTGACATAGAGCTCCTTCTTATTCCAATTTGCAATCTCCTCCTGTCCTTTCTCTGGCTCATAAGAAGAGAGGGCAAAAAGAAGTGGGCAGTCGGCAACTACGAGATTACCAGTTCCCCATGCCAGACGGCATAGAGAGCCAGTGAAGTGGGTCCTGGTACCAAACAGATCCTCAGCATAAATCCTGCCACTGGAACCGATGAGCATTCCCTTGAAAACGAAATCTGAGAAAATGGAGAAAGTCATGTCAAGCGCTTTTCTGGAATACTGCCTCAATACCTCGTCATCACATAACTCAAACAGGGTAAAGAACGCAACAAGGTCCACGGGGATGTATGTTATGGAATTCCATTCGTTATACCCTCTCGTGAACAGCTGGGTGAACCAGTCCATCAAAAGTGCTCTGGCCTTAGTCTTATGTTCAGAGCCTGTGAGCCCACTGTTCGTGAATACCCTCTGGGGAAAAAGTGTTCCCGCTATGTATTCACTGACGTGGAAGGAAAGTGCATGATTTTCAGAGAAGAACCACATCGCATCATTTCCCGGTTCATCATACCAATATCTGAAGGAGAGGAAGAGAGCCTCAACATTTTTCTTTTCCTCAGATGAAAACACATGTGGCCATTTCGAATAGATCCAGAGGAGACGGAGCATCCTGAAATCGGCACAGTCCCCTCTATGACGGATCATGTAATAGAATCCCTCGAGATCACGCATGTCATCCTCTGCAACCGCCTCAAGATAAAGGGAGGAAATCAGATGGGCAAATGATCCCTTCGTGTTATCTGCGACAAACCTCACATACTCCAGCTTCCTCTCCTTTATATCCGCGGAAGCAGGAGATGATGAGCAGGAGGAAGGAACGGTTTCCGCATAAAGCTCACTCTCCAACCTAACATCGCTTTCCCTGTAAGTCACCTTGAGGGAATTAAAGCCCCCTGCCACATCATCTGATGAGCGGACGAACAAACTCTTCTCTCCTTTTTTCCATACAAACTGGGATGAAAAAGAACCGAAGGTGATAAGGAGCTCCAGATCATAAGGACATGGGATATCAGAATAAAGATTGACGGCAGCTCCCTCATAACTGAAACTCTCAAGATAGAGGGAAGAGAGGAAATGTTTGACCTCTTTGAGCCGTCTCTCATCGACATCCGTCTCCACAGAGCATGAGAAAGGAATCCCACAGTTCTGGATGGCAAATCGGAAAAGGATGTTCCTCTCCCCATAATCATCATAACCGACAACGATCTCATTCTTCCCCTTCTCAAGATCGGCATGGAAAGAAAACTCCTGCTGAATGTTGCTCTGGTAAGGGGCGTGAGCGAGGACTTCTACCCCGTTCACCCATACCTTCATCGCCCCGGAAAAGAGGGCCTTGAACTCATGTACATGCGCCTTGTCCGTAATAAGGAGGACTCGGGAATACATGGTCAGGGAAGTAGGATATTTCCACATACCGGAGAAATCAACCTGATTAGTATCAGAAGGCCAGTAGAGCTTAAAAAAGCTGATGTCAGACGGATAGGATGTATTCAGAAAATCCCTCTCCCGTACATATTGTCTTTTTGCAGGAGATACGATCTCCTTTCCGTTTTTTTGCTTCGTACTGGCTCCCGCATGGTAGTTATCAAACTCCATCCTCTGCATATCGGCACTATAAGGCTTCTCGATACAGCCGGTGGTATTCCAGATGTTTATAAAACCGTTCGTCTCAACCGTATATTGCATGATTCAACACCTCTCATTCCTTCACACTGCCGACCATGACGCCCTTCTTGAAATACTTCTGTACGAAAGGATAGATTATGAGCATCGGGAGCATGGTAAACACAACACATGCGGATTTGAAATTCTCAGGAGCAACAATCTGAACCATTCCATCCTCATAAGGAATGTTTATCAGATCAAGCATCAGCTTAAGCTTGTACTGCAGCGTATAGAGGTTTGGATTCTGAATATACAATATGATATCAGAAACCCCGTTCCACCTGTTCACAGCATAGAACATCGTCAGAGTAAGAAGAGCAGCCTTAGAAAGAGGTATTGCTATCTCTCGAAGAGCCTTGAACTCACTGCATCCATCAATGTAGGCAGCCTCATACAAACTCTGGTTTATG
Source organism: uncultured Spirochaetaceae bacterium (assembly GCA_944392965.1). Taxonomy (GTDB): domain Bacteria; phylum Spirochaetota; class Spirochaetia; order Sphaerochaetales; family Sphaerochaetaceae; genus Ornithospirochaeta. The sequence continues at coordinate 16,679 of CALXYM010000017.1, forward strand.
CTCATGAAGAATGTTCTCAGAATTATGAGATTGAAAGCACTTATCATTCCAGGAAGCAGGAGTACCCATATGGTATTCAGAAGATGAAGTTCTTTGTAAAGGAGGTACTCGGGTATCATTCCCGCACTGAAATACATGGTGAAAACGATCATCAGGAGGATGACCCTCTTCCCAGGAAGGTCCTTCTTTGAAAGAGGATAAGCGGCAAGTATCGTCGCCATCATGGAGATTACTGCCTGTGCGATCATCAGGGCGATGGAGAAGAAGAACGCCCTTATCATGCTCAAGTCATTGAGAATCATCGAATATGCTTCGGTATTGAAACCGACGGGCCAGATGCCGACCTTACCTGTGAGAATGGCATTCTTATCACTGAAGGACGTAGCTACGATGTTTATTATCGGAAGAAGCGTTATCACGCATACAAGTATGAAGAATATGGTCATCACAAGCTGGAATGCGCCGAATTTTCTCTCATATACAGTAGACATTAGAACAATCCCTCCTCTCCTGCTTTCTTTGCGATGAAATTCGCAAGTACGACCATGACAAGACCTACCACGGACTGGAACAGGCCGACTGCGGTCGCATAATCATAAAGACCTGCCTGAAGCCCCATCTTGTATACATATGTGCTGATTACAGAAGCAGCGTCATCAACAAGAACGTTCGATAAAAGGTACGGACGCTCGAATCCTATGGCGAGAATACTTCCGATATTCATGATGACCATTGTCACGATGGTCGGTTTAAGCTGAGCCAATGTAACATGCCAGATCCTGCACCAACGACCACCACCATCCAGATATACAGCCTCATAGAGCTCTTTGTTTATTCCGCTTATAGCAGCAAGATATACGATCATGCCGTATCCTGCGCCCATCCAGATTGAAGCAATCCAGTATGTGAATCTCCACGTCTGTGGATCTGTCAAAAATGGAATAGAGAAACCGAAAGCTCCGTTAAGGAAGTTGTTTATGACCCCAGTCGGGGAGAAAACGAGACTGACGATACCTGCGATGATAACCATTGAAAGAAAGTGTGGCAGATACATTATGGTCTCCGTCGCCTTTGCCAGTCCCTGCAATTTCAGTTCATTCAGAAGAATTGCAAAGAGTATAGGAATTGGGAACGTGATCAGCAGCTCACCCAGGTTCAATATGAGGGTGTTCTTCAAAGCGTTGAAAAATCCAGGAGTGGAGAAAACCTCTTTAAAGTGGGCAAGCCCGACCCATTCGCTCCCTGCAAGCCCCTTGAAGATGTTGTAATCCTTAAAGGCGGCAACGATTCCATACATGGGGCCATATTTGAAGATGACGAAATAAGCCACGGGTATGATGAGCATTATGTACAGCGGTATGGCTTTTATAACCCTCTTTTTCAAAGGTTTCCTAATGACGACATCCTGTTTTTTCAAAATAGTCCCTCCCTTTCAGCCTTCTCACATTCAACAACAGCAAGAATCATGAGACTCTGCCCATATGGCATCTGTCTCAGGGGTATGTTCCTGTAATGATCCAGGTCCAGACCGACGTTAGTACCATAAGATACATTCGCAACCGTTCCATCATCCTTAATCTCATTTAAAAGTGCCGGATAGGCTTTCTTGCATACGGAAAGATATTTCTTATCCAGAACTCCAAGACGGACAGAACGCAAGATACCGTATACAAAACCGGCAGAAGCGGATGTCTCGATGTAGGAGGTATCCTCATTTATAAGAGTATGCCAGAGCCCGGACGCATCCTGATACCTCTCAATCGCAGAAACCTGATCCTGCAGCACGGTCACCATGAAACGAGAGAACGCGTCATCCTTTCCAATGAGCTCAAGCATCTCGGGAACGAATACCGTAATCCATGCGTTTCCCCTGCCCCAGAGAGCGTCAGCAAAATTATCCCTTTTATCAAAACGCCATGCGTGGAACCATAGTCCAGACCTGTTATCAGCAAGATACTTCTGATGAAGTAGCCACTGATATCTTGCCTCTTCTATGTATTCAGGCCTGTTAAAAAGAATTCCAGCGCGACAAAGGAAGAGAACAGTCATGAACAGGGTATCATCCCAGAGTTCCTGAGAGTTCTCACACTCGGCATGCTTATGCTGTATTCCACCGTATTCAGTCCTCGTCATCTTCGTGAAGATCCAATCTGCCCACTCTCTCATCACACGCTCAAACTCTGCATGCGGACGCTTTTCCTGAATATATGTAAGTGCATAAAGAGGAGTTACCGTATTAACGTTCTTTCCAGGAAGACCGAACTCAATCCTCTCCATATACCACTTCTCAAGATAGTCCAGTACCTCCTCTCTCCCAGAACTCAGATAATACCTGTATAGACCGTATGTACCGATACCATGCGGCCAGTCCCATGTAGCGTATTTGATGGCCTCATCCTTCCCCCATCCGAGAGAGATCAGATTCTCTATATAACTCTCATCCCTGACAAAGAGTAATCCTTTCAGGTTATCCTCTAATGCTGCTATCGCTTTATCCGTGTTCATCCACGCCTCCCAAAGCAGTGTTTTTGTTTACTTTACACGTATAAAGTAGCACAAATTTCCTACATGTCAACAAAAATTTTTCTCATGTTCTTCACACTTTTTTTATCAGTAAAAATTAAATTTGAATGCTTATTTAAATATATTTATACATAAAATACATATATTATTCGAATTAGAGGATATCATTAGAAAAAACATTAATTCCTAGTCTACATTTAAGAACTTAGAAAAAAGAAGAAAATTTCACTCTTTTTAGTTTTCTCGTGTAAACTTCACTCTCAGAAACAGTATTTGAAACGGGAAAAGAAACTGCAACAAGGGTCATATAAGGATGCCTTGCATCGCCCTATTTCCACCTATATCAATCCATTCTGCAGGCAATAGTAATAGATTCCATCATCTGAGACATGGCCACACACATTGTCTGCTACCGCCTTCAACTGTTCTGAAGCATTAGCCATTGCAATACCTGTTCCTACAGCGTTCAGCATTTCAATATCATTGTTGCCATCTCCGAAAGCAATCGCTTCCTCAGGTGCAATATGATAATGCTCCAGAACCTTTTCAATTGCGATGCCCTTTCCCCCGTTTGCAGGAATGATATCAACAGCCCTATCCCACCATGCTGCAATTTTAGCATGATGAACATCCTTCATCACGGATGAATACTCCGACTCATAACAGCCCATCATCACCTGATAAATCTCCTCTTGTAAGAGATCGTTAAAATCATTTGCGACTTCCACCTCAAGTCCTGCAATCCCGAAGTAATCTGCCAGATCGTTATCCGTACCATTTGCAGCTAAACGGTTCTTAGTCGCAATGCAGACGGGACGGTTGATCCCCGCTGAGTTTTCAATCAGTTTCAGAATGTCTTCATGCGGGATGGGATTGCTAAATAGCACCTGCTCTGAATCATAACAATAGGATCCGTTGAAAGTGAGAAAGGCATCAAACTCAATTCCAGAAAAATGAGGTAATGCCAAAGGAGATCTTCCTGTGGCAAGACAGAGTTTGACTCTATTAGCCCGTAAACGTATCAGGGCTTCCAATGTCTTTGCAGAGATCTGTCTGGTATTGAAATCTACCAGAGTTCCATCGATATCAAAAAAGGCAATACGTATTCTATTCATAGTTATCCTGAGAAGCTACTCTCCATTGTACACACAAGCAGAGCATAATCAAAATATGAAAACATCATGTTCAAAATTAATTCCTATCTTGTCATGCTTAAATACATCTCCTGGTTGCATTGTTCTTATTATGATAATACTTGAACCGGAGATGAAATATCTTTATCCTGCCACATTCTGTTTCTCTTCTGCCATTACTAATGGTAGTTTCAAAAGTGTTAAATGCACTATGATGGAAGCCACCGTTTACAACACGTTCCGCAAATTACTCCCCTCCTCCCATGCAGGAGTCAGCATGAACAATTTGAATTCATGTTTTAAAGATCATCGAAAAGGTGCTCTACCATTCTTCACTTCATCTTAAAACATATTTCCCTTACCATCTCAGACTATGCGAAGAACAGGATAAAACATATCAAAAAGTAAAAGAATTCTTGCAATTACGGACATTCAAAGATTAAAAAAAAATAATACTACCACCTATTTTACTTTTTTTGAATTTTTCAAAAATATAAAATAGGCAGTGCATAAAAGATTATTTCTGCTATACTTTATAAAAAGTGAATTTTTCAAAAAATATAAAATGGAGCTACTTATGATGATAGAACGCAAAGAATATCTGGAACGACTTGTATCAAAGATTGGGAACGGTATGATCAAGATAATTACGGGTATAAGACGTTGTGGCAAATCATTTCTATTATTCAATATATTCTACGATTATCTCATATCGCAAGGAATAGAGGATGAATGTATCATCAGAATACCGCTAGAAGATGATGATTATAGAGAGTTAAGAAATCCTGACAACTTAAAAGAATACATAAAACAAAATATGAAGGACTCCCAAAAACTTTATTATATCTTACTGGATGAAGCCCAATTTGCAATCAGCAGAGAGGAAATGAAAAACAGGGATATTCCTATCAGACTATACGGTATACTTAGCGGATTATTAAGAAAAGGTAATGCGGAAATATTCATCACAGGAAGTAACTCGAAATTCCTATCCAATGATATACGAACCGAATTTCGCGATAGAGGAGATACTATTCATATCTCTCCTCTTTCATTTTCTGAATACTATCATGCCTCGTCTCTTGATAAAAGTGAGGCATGGAAGGAATACATCTACTTTGGAGGATTACCCCATCTCTTTGAAGAAAAGGGGGAAACAAATAAGATAAATTACCTTAAAAACCTGAATGGCAGAATTTATCTGGCAGACCTTGTTGAACGTAATACGATAAAAGATGATTCAGGAATGAGCGAACTGATGAGAATTCTTGCCTCATCAATAGGATCTCCTATAAATCCAAGAAAAATAGCAGATACGTTTACATCAAACAGGATAAAAGGACTAAGTGAACCAACAATAAAAAATTATATTGGATATCTAGAGGACGCATTCATCATCACGCCTGCAGAACGTTATGATATAAAAGGAAGAAGATATATATCTTCTCAAAAAAAATACTATTACTCAGACATCGGGTTAAGAAATGCGATTCTCAACTTCAGACAACAGGAAGAGAGTCACCTGATGGAAAACGTGATCTTTAATGAGCTTATATTCAGAGGATTAAATGTCGACACGGGAGCTGCAATAAAAGATACTATTACTGATGGTAAACATGAGAGAAAGCAGTTAGAAGTCGATTTTGTTGTAAACAGAGCTTCCTCTAGGGTTTACATCCAGTCAGCTCTTACTATTCCCGATAATCAAAAAATGGAACAGGAGCTGGTCTCTTTAAGATCAATCCCTGACTCCTTCAGGAAAGTTGTCGTAACAGGAGGTAACTATAGGCCATGGCAAAATGAGGAGGGTATCCAGTTCGTTCCCCTGCTCGACTTTCTCCTTAATCCAGACATACTGGAACGCATGTTCTGATTCAGAGACTAAGTTTTTTAAAAATTAAAATTCTTTTCCAATAATTCGCAATAGAGGAGATACTATACAAGCTGAAGCTTTCAGATTTTGTTGTAATAGTTCCGAACGAAGTATCTTCTCGGTTCAAAAAGTCCCTTTCCGATTTCGTCTCAATCCCAAGATGCCATTCTGACTAGCTATTCTTCATCCTTCATATATCATTACTCCGAATTTTCAGACAATTTACACTTTTTTCGGAGTAGTTATTGACTTATAGAAGATGGGATCCCTATGATTAATACGAATATCGTGACAATTTACACTTTTTTCGGAGTATGAGATGACTGAGATAAAAAGAGACACATATCTTCAACGCCTGATCAAAAGAACAGGCAATGGCCGTGCTAAGGTAATCACGGGAATAAGAAGATGCGGAAAAAGCTATCTTCTGTTCACCTTGTTCTGGAACCACCTTCTCTCCACTGGTGTTGATAAAGATCACATCATTGCCATTGCACTTGATGATGATGAGAACGAACATCTTCTGGACAGACATGCTCTGGGATTGGAAATACGCTCAAGAATCAAAGATGAGAAAACCTACTATGTATTCCTTGATGAGATACAGAATGTCGATGGTTTCGAGATGGTCATCAATGGGCTTCTACATAAACCGAATGTTGATGTCTATGTTACCGGAAGCAATTCAAGATTCCTTTCCTCGGATATCATCACTGAATTCAGAGGCAGGGGAGATGAAGTCAGGGTAAGACCTCTTTCATTCAGTGAAATCAGACCGCTTTACGATTCGGATGATGAAGCATGGGATGATTACTTAAACTACGGAGGACTTCCTGCAATCTATGCAGAAGGAATGGATGATGAACAGAAAGTGTCTTTTCTCGAATATGTCACAAAGACAATCTACATCAAGGACATTGTGGAAAGAAACAATCTGAAGGACGATAAAGGCATTAGTAGTGTGCTTGATCTTCTGTCCTCTGCAACAGGGAGCCTGACAAATCCATTGAAGCTCGCCAATACATTCAAGAGCAAGGGACAGAAAGGGATGACGGACAAGACCATTACCAATTATCTTCGTTTCATCGAGGAAGCCTATATGGTCGAACGTGTCCAGCGATATGACATCAAACGAAAGGATTATATCGAATCCCCTTATAAGTTCTATTTCTCGGATATCGGTGTCAGAAACTCCAGAATCAACTTCAGACAGGTTGAAGAGACACATATTATGGAGAACATCATCTACAATGAACTCAAAACAAGAGGATATCTTGTTGATGTTGGAATTGTAGATCATAGGGATAAGGTAGCTGATGGCACATACAGAAACAGGCAGTATGAAGTTGATTTCATTGCAAATCTTGCAGGTAAGCGATACTACATACAGTCCGCACTGACACTGCTTGATGAAGGAAAGCTGGAACAGGAGCTTAGGGCTCTTTCCCTGATCAGGGACTCATTCAGGAAAATTGTAATTACAAGGGACAGAATCAAACCAAGACGTACGGAAAATGGAATTCTGATAATCAACCTTTTTGACTTTCTGCTCAATGATGGTGCAATAGAACAGTAACGCAAGAAAGCGTGGTCATACGTGAACATCATAAATTTATATGCCGAGAGCTGCCTTCGACGTCTGTGGTCAGGCGACTACATTTAAAGTGCCCTGTTCGGCTCTTCGCACAACCGAGATTGTACGCCTCCCCGACTTAGATTAAGCCTACCCTGAAACAACTAAAAATCCAAGTTGGCAAATTGCTGAAAGACCTGAAATACAAAACATTGAAGAACTACCTCTGAACATGGAGGCCAGATTTGTTCATTTCCATCTGCCATAATGCAGCTGTTTTCCAAATCGGCAATATTCTGTTCCAGTACCGTCTCATCCGGATCTGCATAATCGATCCCAATGAAGACAGGAATCATATACGTCGGAGGCACTTTCAGTTTTACCTTCATGATATCATGTTCCTCATTAAGAGGAATCCTCATGGAACAACCAAGTTTCTGCAGTCTCCGTCAGGAATATATTATCAATCACACACCAGATTGTAGAGAACGGATTCAGCTTGGATACATATTCACCGTTCAGAGCCTTGCACTTGGACAATGGAATTATCCCATACGGTGCATTCTTAGCATTGTATACTCTCTGGGCATCGCGTACCGTACATCTTCTGAGCTAGTGTTTGAGATATGGCATTGGTACATTCAGATATTTCTCCGCATCGAGGTTATCTACAATTTTCCTTGCATAATCGAATGCATATTCCTTTTCCTCATCTGTTCTCAGGATTATGTAACCTTGCATTCCCAAATATAAACTATACATTTTTAATCTTTACTCAAATAATTTCTTATTTGTTAATAATTTATCGTTTCAAGCCATAGTTATGAAAAAAGGAATTTAGGAAGGGAATGCAGGATCGGTACTGGAATCTTTTTCCGAAAGATGCTCAAAAAAGACATAGATGTTTTTTCTGCGATTGCGAAACATTTGTGGCACATAAGACGTTTTTGAGCTCTAAAATAAAATAACTCCTTGGCTTGCAAGGAGTTAGTATTCTTTATAGATTGCCGCCTCCAGGAATCGAACCAGGGACACAAGGATTTTCAGTCCTTTGCTCTACCAACTGAGCTAAAGCGGCATCTGTCGTTTCAACAGAAGCTAAACTACACGATTTAAGAGAGAATATCAAGTGCTTTTTTTTCTTTTTTTAAAAATTTTCATTTAAGCTAATTTCCTCAATCTGGAAGAATGAGAGAAAATTATCGCCCAATAGTTTATTTCCTGTTAATATTTATTTCATATCCTTATAAAACTATGACGATAAAGAAGAGAATTGCCATTTCCAACATCCTCATGATCATGGCCCCGATCGTCAGCACGATCATAATCGTATCATGTACCCTCTTCGTGATCTATCTGCATCTTATACATGCAAATGATTTATCATTTGTGAACGTCGAGGACTTCAATGTCACAAGTCATGCCATGGTAGAGGTTCTTGAGGAAAGGATAGAGGCAAAAGATCCTTCAGTATTGGACAATCTTGATACTTCTCTTGAAAAAGCAGGTCTCTCCCTCGTCATTTTCGAAGAGGAAGACATCATCTTTCATCATGGAAGGATTCCTGAAAAATTCATAAACGCTTCAAAAGCCATAGGTTCCCTGTCTGAATCCTCATCAAGCATAACGATTGAAAATGAGAACCTTTACAGTGAGAAATTCGTAGCCGAAGACAAAGAGTATACGGTATTCATCTACGGATTATTCAGCGGCAACACATACGAGCGCTATGAGAGGATCATGCTCATCATCGTCATGATACTCCTATTGACGGTAATTCTCTCGATATGCATTACGAACAGGATACTGGTAAAATTCATATTCTCCCATATAGAGAATCCTTTAAAGCTCCTTGTAAACGGTGTCGAGGAACTTAAAAAAGGAAATCTCGAATATCATATAGAATACACTTACCGGGATGAATTCTACCCCGTGTTCCTTAACTTCAATCAGATGGCGATGAGGCTCAGAGAATCGGTAGAGGAGAAAAAGGCGGAAGAGGAGAAGGCAAGGATGCTCATGACGGCCCTCTCTCATGACCTGCGAAGTCCTCTGACCTCGATAAAGGCATATGTAGAGGGGCTTCTGGACGGTGTCGCTTACACTAAAGAGGCTCAGATCAGATATATCCTGACGATAAAAAGGAAGACGGAAGAGCTGGAGAGCATAGTCTCAAGGATCCTCTCCTATTCGAGAATGGACTCAAAAGAATATCAGAGGGAGGAGAAGGTGATGCGTCTTGATATCTTTCTCTCTTCCCTGTTCGAAGAGATCGGAGAGGATTATAAGGAGAGGGGAATGGAGATAATTCTTGAAACCACCCCTGCCCTGCTCTCATTCGATGGATTTGAGATGAAGGAGATGATCACGAACATCGCAGATAACAGTCTGAAATACAAGAAGGGAGAGAAATGCACCTTCATCATACGACTGGAAAAGATGGATGGATGCATATATCTTTCATTCTCCGACAATGGCCCCGGAGTCAAGGGTGAGGATCTGGAGAGGATATTCGACCTTTTCTACAGGGCAAACCAGGCCCGGGATGACAGAAAGAATGGAAGCGGCATAGGACTGGCGGTCGTGAAAAGGACGGTTGAGAGGATGAAAGGGAGAATATGGGCAGAAAACATCCCATCTGGAGGACTGAGAATAATAATGAGATTTAGAGATGGAGGAGAGGATGCAGAACATTCTGATAATTGAAGATGATCCTGATATCGCAGCTATTGAAAAAGATTATCTTGAAACTGCGGGATTCCGTACAGACATAGCATATGACGGAGAGGATGGCTTGAAAAAAGGTCTTACGGGTACCTTTGACCTGATTCTTATCGACATCATGTTACCCAAAGTCGATGGCTTCACGATACTCAGGACTCTCAGGAAATCATATGACATCCCGATACTCATGGTAACGGCAAAAAGAGAGGATATTGACAAGATTCGTGGCTTCGGCCTCGGTGCGGACGATTATATAGAGAAACCGTTCTCCCCAAGCGTCCTGCTTGCGAGGATAAAAGCACATCTTGAACGTTACACCAGATTGAAAGGAAAGCGGACAAAGAGCGAGATAAACATCGCAGGAATCTCCGTGAATACGGAAACAAGACGTGTATACGTGGACGGAAATGAAGTAGAACTGAAGAACAAGGAATATGAGCTCCTGCTTTTCCTCATGCTGAACATCGACAGGGTATTCAGCAGGGAGGAGCTTTATGAGAAAATCTGGGGAATGGAAAGGGCTGGTGACAACACGACAGTAGTGGTTCATATCAACAGGCTCAGAGAGAAGATAGAGAAGAATCCATCCGAGCCCAGGTACATAGAGACCGTCTGGGGTGCAGGATACCGCTTCAAACCATGAAAAAGAACAGCCCCGTTCTTACTCATGCTTTACCACGGCATTCACATGTATGTAACAGATATCTGATATCTGTTGCACACATCGCCATAGGGGTTTCTCTGCTCATCCAGAATTACATTTTCTGACATTTTCATGCCACGGTTAATATTCTGTTTATATCTCCTTTATTCTTTTGAAACCGTAGCGGGTGAAAATCTCAGTATGAAGATTCTTATAACAAGTGATTTATTCCTTCCCTCTATAAACGGCGTGGTTACATCCATCCTGAATCTTAAGAGGGAACTTGAGAAAAGAGGCCACGAGGTAAGGGTCCTTACCCTTTCTGAAAATGGAAAATCCTATATCGAAAAAGATGTGTACTATGCCTCTTCCCTACCCTTTGACGTGATATACAAGGGAGTCAGGATAATGCTGGGAAAACCAAGAAAAATACTGAAGGACATATACGCATGGCATCCTGACCTGATACATACGCAGAGTGAATTCAGCTCCTACATGCTTGCAAAGAAGATAGCAGGAAAACTCGACATCCCGATCGTGCATACCCTGCATACGATCTATGAGGACTACACGCATTACTTCTCACCATCAAGAACACTTGGAAGGGCCCTTGCAAGAAGACTTGTCATCTTCGGTACAAAGAAAGCCTCCGCGATAATAGCTCCCACGAAGAAGGTAGAGGACATCATCATCGACTACGGTATAAAGAAAAAGACATACATCATTCCATCAGGAATCGATACTGATGCCTTCACCACACCCATAAGTGATGAGACGAGGAGAGGATTAAGAAGACGATTTGCCATTCCGGAGGATGCACTTGTGCTTCTCTTTCTCGGCAGACTAGGAAAGGAGAAGAACATAGAGGAAATAATCAGTGCTTTCAGGCCATTCCAGGATGAGAATGTATACCTGCTGATCGCAGGGGATGGTCCTGCCCGGAAAGAGCTAGAAGAGATGACAAAAGGCATGAGCCACATCATCTTCACCGGGATGATAGAACCGGGAAACGTTCCTCAGTTCTATAAGATGGCGGATCTTTTCCTAAACGCATCAAAAAGCGAGACACAAGGTCTTACTTTCATCGAGGCGCTAAGCTCTACCCTACCCGTCCTCTGTCGTAAGGATCAGGCTGTCGATGGCGTGATAAGAGACGGGGTCGATGGATGGCAATGTGATAGTACGGAAGATTTCAAAGCACGTCTGGATTCATTCATCCATGATTTCTCTGTCAGGGAGAATATAAGGAAATCGGTAAAGAACGAAGCTGAGCGCTTTTCTGCTTCCAGATTCGCGAAAGATGTTGAGAAAGTCTATAATGACATCCTTGCAAAAAGATAATATCCCCATCCTAGGACTGTCATTTTTCTCCTAGTTTCGGGATATCCATTACCGATACGTGCACGGAAAGATCCTTCAGAAGAGCTATCAAAGCAGAAGAGGATAAGAATACCGTTTTCGAGTTGTCATTGGGATGGACTCCAATGACTGATGGAAGAAAACTCTCATCCATGATATAGGTGAATCGACGCGCCTCATCATTTAGAAGAGCAAACGGGGTGACCTCTCCTTGTGAGATTGAAAGGAAATTCTGAAGGGATGTCTCCTCTAAAAAGCTCAGAGGTCGGGAGGAAAGGGCTCTCCTGAGTGCTTTTAAATCGACCTTTCTATCATGAGGAACGGATAGGAGGAAAAAAGCACTCCTCTTGTCATCCCTCAGGACGATGTTCTTCGCAATATATTCCTTCCCATCAATCTCCACTTCATCCATTTCAGCAATGGAGAACACCCTCTTATGAAGAGCCATCCTGTAAGAGATGTTCCTCTCTGAGAGAAGATTTAGAATATCAGAAGTGGTAATCATGATTGCACCGCCCTGATACTGTAGGCACCCACATGCCGGTATTTCCCGACATCCTCATCTCTTCTCCACTTGCGAAGTCTTGGAATGTCGAGATCTGCATAGGTTAGACCAGAGTAAAGCTCATCAGAGAGGGAAAGGAGAGTGTCCCCTTCCCATGCAAACGGAGAATAGACAGCGGAAAGCCCCTTATCCTTTCCAGGCGGATTCACAGATGCGATGTAAAGCGCGTTCTGCATGGCTGCGACCTTGACCTCCTCATTTCTTGGAATCATGCACCCGGTGTCACTTGAGAGTAGAATAACCTCCGCGCCTTTTAGAAAAAGAGTCCTCGCACTCTCAGGATATTCCCGGTCATAGCAGATCATGACACCGATGGATACCCCGTCGAAGATGGCCGTTTTGAAATCCCTTCCACTCTTGAGTACATGCTCATGTGAAAAATCACAGGTATGAACCTTGTCGTATGAGATGAGGATATTCCCATCTCTTCCTATCAGGTAGGCAGAGTCCGTTATACAATCCTCCCTCTCTGTGAACATCGTAATGAGAACTCCGATGGAACTAGACAAAGCGACCTCTTTCAAAGGATCAAGGACGGAAATATCCAGCGGACGAGGTGGGAAGGTATACGAGGAGAGATAACACTCTGGAAATATGATTATATCAGCACCATTACCCTTCGCTTCCCTGATAAGGTTAATAGCACTGTCTATGTTCTTCCTCACATTCAGGGAAGAGGGAACCTGAGCCAATGCGATACGCATATGATACCTCCCTCTCAAGATAGTAGCAGAAAGAGAAAATAAGGAACATAAGAAAACCCGCCACTGTCATATCTTCCCTCTTTTCTGCTATCCTCTTTTTTATGAGTGGAATATATGATGATGAGAATTTCTTCCTCTCGTATTCGGAGATGCTCCGATCGAAAGAGGGATTGAATGGTGCAGGAGAGTGGGAATGCCTTGAATCACTTATTCCGGATGTAAAGGATTTCAACATCCTTGATCTCGGCTGTGGTTTCGGTTGGCATGCAAAGTATTTTATCCAGCACGGAGCAAAAAGCGTAAGAGCCGTCGATGTAAGCAGGAAGATGCTTACAAAGGCAAGGGAAATGAATAATGACGCTAACATTCTTTATATCGAAGACGACATCGAAAGGACAGAGATCAAAGAGAACTCCTATGACTTGATTTTCAGTTCCCTTGTAATGCACTACGTGAAAGACTACCCTGCCCTCGTAGAAAGGATATACAAAGGACTGAAAAAAGGCGGGATCCTGATCTTTTCCTTCGAACACCCTCTTTTCACCGCGGAGGGAAGCGAGGACTGGTGCTATGATGAAAAGGGGAACATACGGCATTTTCCACTCGACAATTATTTCATCGAAGGAGAAAGGGAGACGAACTTTCTGAATACAAAGGTTGGAAAATACCACAGGACGCTTACTACATATGTCTCTGCCCTTCTTACTCTCGGATTCAGGATAACAGGATTGAAAGAACCTGAGGTTCCTGAACATCTGAAGAACAGGGAGGAGATGAAGAACGAATACCGCCGTCCGATGATGCTCATACTCAAGGCTGAAAAATAAGCCTCTAGAGAGTAAAAGTTTTTCTTGACGGGAGAATTAAACCGGTTTAACATTAAAAAAAGAAGGTTATTTAACCGGTTTAACAAAAAAGGAGAAAAAACATGAAAAAGATACTGAGCATTATCTTAGTCATCGCTCTTGCTCTCAGTGCTTCTTTTGCCCAGGGTTCGGGTGAAAGCAGTGCGAACGAGGTGTATTTCTTGAACTTCAAGCCAGAGATCGCCGATGTCTATACAGATATCGTAGCACCCGCTTTCGAGGAAGAGACGGGAATAAGTCTACGTGTTGTCACAGCTGCATCAAACCAGTACCAGACGACACTCCGCTCTGAGATGGCTAAGAGTGAACCACCTGTAATTTTCCAGGTAAACGGCCCTGTTGGAGTCCAGGCGTTCTCTTCAGACGTAGCTCCTCTCGAGAACACGGAGTTCTATACTCTGCTCTCTGACAAGAGCATGGCAATCGAGCAGGATGGGCATGTAGTTGCAATTCCATATGCAGTAGAAGGTTATGGAATCATATACAATGATGCGATAATGCACTCCTACTTTGCTCTCCCTGATAAGGCAGTATCAATCTCAAGTGTAGATGAGATAAGAGATTTTGAAACATTGAAAGCAGTTGTCGAAGACATGACAAAGCATCTTGATGAGCTTGGAATTGAAGGAGTATTCGCATCCACGTCAATGGCAAGCGGAACCGACTGGAGATGGCAGACTCACCTTTTCAACATGCCACTTTGGAAGGAGTTCGGCGATGTCCTTACCGCGACGGAAGCTTCTTCCTTTGATTTCACATACAATGAGAATTATAAAAACCTCTGGGATCTTTACCTTGACAACAGCACAACAGCAAAAGGTCTCGTAAGTGCGAGAACGGATGCCGACAGCATGGCCGAGTTCGCACTCGGACAGTGTGCCATGGTACAAAATGGTAACTGGGCGGCAGCTCAGATTCTCGGTGAGGCTGGAAACGTGGTCGCAGCCGAGGACATCAAGTTCCTTCCTCTCTATATGGGATTTGAAGGGGAAGAGAACATGGGTATCTGCGTAGGAACGGAGAACTACCTCGCAATAAACGTACACGCAAGCGAAGAGGCAAAGGCGAATGCCGACACGTTCCTCACATGGCTATTCTCAAGCGAGACAGGAAAGAGAATAGTAAGGGATAACCTCATGTTCATAACACCATTCAACTCATTCACATCGGAAGAACTTCCAAGTGATCCACTTGCAAGAGAGGTCAACAGATGGATGAACATGGACGGGGTTACAAGCGTACCATGGGTATTCCAGGGTATCCCATCAGAGCAGTGGAAGAGTGATTTCGGTGGTGCACTCCTACAGTACATCAACGGAACGATGGATTGGACTGCCGTAGTAGATATCGCAAAAGCCTCATGGACGACTGAGGCAGAGCTTGCTGGAAGATAAAGGCAAGAATACCAATATAAGCCGTCTATCATCTTAGACGGCTTTTTTTGAAGGGTCTCATGGAAAAATCAATAAGAAAATATTTTGCGCTCTTCGCGCTTCCTGCTCTTGTCTGCTTTCTGATTGCATTCGTCATACCATTTGTATGGGGACTCGTTCTCTCATTCTGTGAGTTCACGAACATAACCGATGCGACATTCGTAGGACTGAGCAACTATGTAAGAGCATTTACAGTTGACAATTATTTTACTCATGCGTTCTTCTTCACGCTCGCATTCGCCATTGTCAGCGTGATAACGATAAACATAATCGCATTTGCCCTGGCACTTGCACTTACCCGCTCCATTCCCGGAACGAATGCGTATAGGACAATTTTTTTCATGCCTAACCTCATTGGAGGAATAGTACTGGGCTGGATATGGCAGGTGATAATAAACGGAGTACTCGCTTACTTCGAGAAAACGATCGCCGTGGATGCCGCCTACGGTTTCTGGGGGCTTGTAATATTGATGAACTGGCAGAATGTCGGATATATGATGGTGATCTATATCGCTGCCATTCAGAACATACCTACGGAAATGCTTGAGGCTGCGGATATCGACGGGGCCTCATACTGGGTGAAGCTGAGGAAGATAATAATACCGGCAGTGATGCCATCGATTACGATATGCCTCTTCCTTACGACAACCAACGGCTTTAAGCTCTATGACCAGAACCTCGCACTTACCGCAGGTAATCCAAACCACCAGACAGAGATGCTGGCTCTGAACATCTTCAACACGTTCTATTCAAGGATCGGATTCGAAGGTGTCGGACAGGCAAAGGCCGTGATCTTCACGATTCTTGTCGCCTCCATATCTCTGTTACAGCTTTATACCACAAGAAAAAGGGAGTATGAGAACTGATGAAAGGAAAAATGAAGAAATCAAACTGCATATTATTTCTGCTGATGCTCGTATTCGCCGTTTTCGTGCTCCTTCCCATCATCATCGTGTTCATAAACTCGTTCAAGGGAAGGCTGTTCATCTCTTCTGAGCCTTTCAGCATACCCAGGGGAGACTCGTTCGTAGGACTGACTAACTACACGCAGGGGCTTGCTCGCACAGGCTTTTTCTCCGCTTTTGGCTATTCGCTATGGATCACAGTATCCTCAGTCATCATCATACTGCTTTTCACAAGCATGCTCGCATGGTATATAACAAGAGTGAAAGGCATTCTGACACAGATAATATACTATGCCCTCGTATTCTCGATGATCGTACCTTTCCAGATGGTCATGTTCACGATGAGCAAGATTGCCAATATGCTTCATCTTGACAATCCCATCGGAATCATAGTTCTTTATGTCGGATTCGGTGCCGGCATGGCTTCCTTCATGTTCTCCGGATTCATAAAGAGCATACCGATAGCACTAGAGGAGGCTGCAATGATAGACGGAGCAAGTCCTGTGACGACGTTCTTCAGCGTTGTGCTTCCCATGCTCAAGAGCACGGCAGTAACGATTGCGATCCTCAATACGATGTGGATCTGGAACGACTATCTCATGCCATATCTCACAATCGGAACGGACTACAGGACAATACCTGTAGCAATACAGTACCTGAGAGGAGGATATGGTTCTGTCGACATGGGTGCGATGATGGCGATGCTTGTACTTGCGATGATTCCTGTAATAGTATTCTATCTTGTCTGTCAGAAACATATTATAAAGGGAGTGCTCGCAGGAGCTGTTAAGGGTTGATGGTTATGAAGGCAAAGAGAGTTACAATGCTTGACATAGCAAAGACATGCGGGGTATCAAAAGCATCCGTCTCCTTTGCTTTCAATGATCCTAAGAAGATAAAGAGGGAAACCTATGAGAAGATCATGGAGACAGCACGGGAGCTTGAATACATTCCTAACCCGATGGCAAAAAGGTTCAGTGAGGGAAAAAGCTACACGATAGGCTTCCTCCTTCCTCAGAAGCTGGATGTCAGCCTGAACAACCCCTATACCATAGAGGTTTTAAAGGGAATCGGGGAGCTAGCGGAGAAAAGAGGCTATACGATAAACCTCATTCCCCCACTCCATTCCTCAATCGCAGAGGCCGTCAAATTCGCAGCCGTTGATGGAATTATAACGATGGGAATAAGCATCGATGAGAACATCAAGGATGCTCTGCGTCGCAGAAGAATTCCAGTAGTAAGCATAGACGGAAGAGAGAAAGACGGACTTATCAGTGTGAATATTGACGATGAGAAGGCGGCTTATGAACAGATGTCCTATGTGCTGAGAAAAGGACACAGAGAGATTGCAGTCATCGCACTTGGAAAAGACGAGTATGGAATGGAAACGGAAGAGGATACAACGAGCAGCCGGAGGCTTAGGGGCTACGAAAGAGCACTTAAGGAATATGGCCTCTCCCTTTCCAGGACACTTCTTTTCACCGCAGAACCGACACTAGAAGAGGGGAAAAGGGTCTTTGACGC
Organism: uncultured Spirochaetaceae bacterium; assembly: GCA_944392965.1. Classification (GTDB taxonomy): domain Bacteria; phylum Spirochaetota; class Spirochaetia; order Sphaerochaetales; family Sphaerochaetaceae; genus Ornithospirochaeta. Next base: position 34,504 of record CALXYM010000017.1, read on the forward strand.
CATTATGAAAGCTGGAAAGAATGTCACCTGCATAGTATCGATGGCAGATGTGATATGCTACGGTCTTATAAAAGGAGCATGGGGAAAAGGACTCACAATCCCCTCTGCTTACAGCATCATAGGTTTCGATGGATTGAATAACGCACTCTCCGAGGTACGTCTCACAAGTATAAAACAACCGGCATCGGAAAAGGGGGAGAAAGCCACAGAGCTACTCTTTTCCCTTCTGGATGGGAATGATGAGAAAGAGTGTGTACATTATGTGGAATACGAGCTTACGGAAGGTGAGAGCGTAAAGGAGAGGGATTACTGATGAATATCGGATACAAACGTCACAGTGGAATACTTCTACATATAACCAGTCTGCCTTCCAGGTATGGAATCGGAGATATCGGAAAGGGTGCTTATGACTTCATCGGCAACCTGAATGCCACAGGATCCGATCTCTGGCAGATACTTCCACTTGGCCCCACGGGGTACGGGAACTCCCCCTACTCCCCACGTAGTTCATTCGCTTCGAATGAACTTCTTATAAGCCCTGACGAGCTTTTAGAAGACGGTTATCTGGAAGGAGAAGATCTGGCGAGGCTTCCATCTTTCAACTCAGGAAAGGTAGATTTCGACAAGGTCATAAACATCAAGACACCTCTTTTGAAAAAAGCGGCAAGAGTTTTTCTTGAAAAAAATAAGGAAGAAGAGGAATTCAGAGCATTCCTTGAAAGGGAAAAATACTGGATAGAGGACTATGCCCTCTTCATGGTTCTCTATGAGAAATACAGGGACGCACGGTGGGAACTCTGGAGCCGTGATGAGAGAAACAGGAATCAGGAGGCTCTTGAAAAGATAAGAAAGGAAAAGGGCGATGATATCCTCATATATCTTGCATTGCAATATCTCTTCTCGAAACAATGGAAGAGGCTCAAGAGATATGCCAATTCACTAGGAATCAGGATAATCGGAGACATCCCCATCTTCGTCGGGAAGGATAGTGCCGACGTATGGAGCAGGAAGGAGCTGTTCAAAAGGGATGAGAATGGTCACTTTAACAAGGTCTCGGGGGTACCTCCAGACAATTTCTCTGCCACAGGCCAGCTATGGGGAAACCCGGTATATGACTGGAAAGAACATGAGAAAACCGATTTCAGATGGTGGAAAGAGCGGATAAAAAGGACCATGGAGGATGTCGATATCCTGAGAATCGACCATTTCAGAGGTTTTGATGCATATTATGAGATAGACAGCTCAGAAAAGACGGCGGCAAACGGAGTCTGGAAGAAAAGCCCGGGAGAGAAACTCTTTGCATCAATGCAGAAGGAACTGGGAAGGCTCAACATCATCGCAGAGGATCTTGGATTCATCACGGAAAGCGTTGAGCGTCTCAGGGATGAGAATGGCTTTCCTGGTATGAAGATAGCACATGAGGGATTTATCCCCCGCAACGACGGGGATATAAACGCACTCGATACGTTCCTTCCACATAACTATACGCGCCCATTCGTCGCATATACGGGGACGCATGACAATGACACGACAAAGGGATGGTTCTCAGGTTTGAGAGAAAATGAGAAAAAATATGTGCTGGAGTATCTGAACTGTGAGGAAAGTGATGTTCCCTGGGCGCTTATGAAAGCCGTGATGTTAAGCAGTGCGGACTATGCGATATTCCCAATGCAGGATCTTCTCTCATTAGGTTCGGATGCCAGGATGAACTACCCTTCTACCTGCAATGATAAAAACTGGTCATGGAGGATGAAAGACGGGGATTTCAGAGAGGATGTCATAAAGAGGATGAGAAGGCTCAATGAGCTTTCAGGAAGGGGAAACATCTAACAAAGGAGGGCTATTGCCTTCCTCCTGTCCTCAGCAAGAGCCTTCAGGCTTGCCTGAATGGTACCGTCACTAGCAGTAGGAAAACCCATCTTCCTGCCTTTCTTCTTTCCATGTACAACACTACCCTTTATTTCGGCTGAAACATCCATATCAGAATTTCACTACAAGCAACGGATAAATGCAATAACTTTTCACTTGGAAAAATCGGAGTTATCATTCAGAGTATGATAAGTGACGAGGACTGGTTTTCATTGAAGGAAAGACTCTCTCGCTCCCCTTTCCGCTCCCGTTTCCATCTAGGAGAGAAAGAGAGAAAATACGTTGAAAAGAAAGGATATGACGTGATAGAAAGCCATGCCTATGACTTTATAACAAAACGACTGGCCCCTGCCATCATTCCTAATGACGGGAAACAGACACCGATGAAAGGACACCCCGTGTTCATAGCACAGCATGCTACCGCCCTCTGCTGCAGAGGTTGTATGGAGAAATGGCATCACATAGGAAAAGGAAGGGAATTGACGGAAGGAGAGATTGAATACGCGGTCTCGGTATTAATGCGTTACATAAGAGAAGAGATGAAAACATCATAGCTTCATTTTCAATGGCGGGAGTGATTAGTATCGTGCTGATAGCTTTTTCCGTGCAGAATCAATAGCAGCAGGAACGAATATAAGAACCACAACGATATATCCCGATATGAAAAGAACGGAACTTTTAAATACCATCGCCCCGTCTGAGACGAAAGCGATGGTTGAGAAATTCTATGCCGACGTGATCCTGGATGCCTCTGACACCGCAATCCGTCCAAGCCTAAAGGCTTAAGCCTTACTCAAACTTAGCGGCAACCTTCTCTAAAAGATTTCTTATAGGCAGATGCTGAGGACAGGATTTCTCACACTTGCCACATTTTATACAATCAGAAGCCTTGCCATGCCCATCTACCGTATAGACGTTCTTATAATGATAGGAAGCATCCCATGAACCAAGGTTGCCAGAGTTATAGCAGGAGAACAAGTCGGGGATTAGTATCTTCTTTGGGCAACCATCCGTACAGTAGCGACATGAAGTACAAGCGATTATATCCTTTCCATTGATGATGCTCACGACCTTGGATAGGGCCTTCTCTTCCTCCGTGCTAAGCCTCTTCTCATCCTTCATCGTAGCAACATTGTCAACCATCTGCTCAAACGTACTCATTCCGGAAAGAATCATGCGTACACCCTCAAAACCGGAAACAAAGCGTAATGCCAGGCTTGCAGGACTACCACTGTTAAGATCAGAAAAGACACGGGTCGCCTCCTCTGGAATCGATACGAGTCGGCCACCTTTCACGGGTTCCATGACGATAACCTCCTTTCCGTGCTTCATACAAATCTCATAGCATTCACGGCTTCTGACGGAAGGATTCTCGAAATCAAGATAATTGAACTGTATCTGAACCACATCTACATAAGGAAACTCTGTAAGAACCTCATCGAGGAACTCGGGCTGGTCGTGGAAGGAGAACCCCATATGGCGAATCCTACCCTCCTCTTTCAACCTCTTCACACTCTCAAACGCCCTCGTTTTCCTATAGTGACCTATATTATCCTTATTCACGGTATGTACGAGATAATAATCGAAATAGGAGACACCGCACCGCTCAAGCTGGGAATTGAAAAGAGGAATGATATCCTCTTCTGTGTTGAAATGCATATAAGTAAGCTTATCCGTAAGAACGTATTTAGAACGGTCATAGCGGCTCGTAAGGGCCTCCTTCACGACAAGCTCACTCCTCTTGTCCAGATAACCATGTGCAGTATCGAAGTAATTAAAACCGTTCGCAATGAAATAGTCGATCATCCTCTTGGTCTGTTCAATGTCAATATCCTCACCTTTTAAAGGGAGTCTCATCATGCCAAAACCGAATCGTCCTTTGATCTTACTGTCCATATATCCACCTCTGGGAACAGTATAACTAAAAAACGTCCGGTTTTCAAAACACCTTAGTGCAATGCAGCATCATCTGCGACGGGAACGGAATACTTTATCCAGCTGGGATCCAGTGTGAATACGATGTCGGTGTCTGAATACGTCCATGCCCCCTTTATCTCCATCAATATCTCCTTACGGATCCTATCAAGCTCACTTAATGGCCTTTCCTCTTTCAAAAAGATGTGAATCGTCGCAGAGACAACCCTACCCTGCTTGTAGGAGTAGATCATATAGCTACGGAATCCGTATTTCCTGACATATTTCTCAATAAGGGAATCGAGTGCATCCTGAATCTCCTCAGGTGGTGCTGCCGTCAAAAGCTCCCTCACGCTCGAGACAAGCTGACGGATAAGCGGAATACTAAGAGATAGCACGAAGAGTATCGTGATCAGAGGATCTATGTAATTTGCGATATCACCCCTTCCCGCCTTATCAAGAAGATACATCAAGGAAAAGGAGAGAAGTACGGCAACAGAGAGAAGAGTGTCATTTATCCAGCTCCGAGCCTCTGCCTTGAGCATCGGAGAGCCGAGCTTCTTCGCGTTCTGATGAAGGATGGACCACACGATTGAACATCCAAATATAGACAACAATGTGAAAATCATGCCAAGGTTCGCCTCTACCCTGTATCCACCAGTAAAGAGACTTGTCACGGCATTAAAGCCTAGGACGATGTTCATGGAAAGGAGTACCAGGGTCCTGACTACGATGAAAAATGGCTCAAATGCCCCGTAACCGAACTGGTAGTTCTCATCATCCCTCTTTCCAATGAGTTTCAGAACAAACCCTGAGGTGAGAATGAAAATGCTCTGGATGAATGAGTACATCCCGTCGAGCAGCATAGATTTTGAATCCGCAAGAACTGCGAATATGACGCCGAGCACGCCAAAAGAAAAGCATACGATGGTCGTTGCTCGAATAATCCTTAATTCCTTCTGGTTATTCATAAAATAAGATACGGCAAACTGCCGCTTTCCCCATTTCGCCCGAAATATAACGGGCTCAGTGTAATATTAATATACCATGAAAAGCATTAAATGGCAACCAATGGCACAAAATATGGCATAATAAGGCAGGACTACATGTCATTTACGCTATATATAGTGTTTTATAGTTTATATTACAATCATTTTATTTCATTTTCTGTAAATGCTTATAATAAAAACATTAACGATTTTAAACCTTATTCAAAAAACAACTCGTCACTATACAACAGAGAAAATATGCTGATACATATATACCATTTCCCCTTCCTTAAAGAAGAGGCTGCAATAACACATGCACATTGGAGACATAACTGAAAATCAGGATTTGAACTCAGCTCTTTTCCCGAGTTTACTGATCAGATGGAAATAAGCACTGACAACAACAAAATCCGCACCTATCCAAGCAAATGGGGAAGAGAATACAATCATCTTATACCCCAAGAATGCCAGGGCCGTGGAACAGAAACATCTGGCAAAGAGCTCCACGATGCAGGCAAGGAAGGGAAAAAACGCATTCCCAATGCTCTGCACGCTTGTCCTATATACCATAAGAATGCCAAGTACGGGATAGAAAGGAAGTGTGACTAAAAAGAAATCCGAACAATAGGAGTACACGCTTGCCTCTGCTCCATTAACAAACATGTCGACGATGAAAGGTTCTATCAACAGGATAACTGCGATCATCAGGATGTTCGTAATCACAACCAGGAGAAGGGAGTCCCATACTCCCCTCTTTATCCGATCCAGCTTATGTGCCCCGTAGTTCTGAGCGACATATGAGGCTACGGAAAGACCGAAGGCATTATTAACGAGGACAGACAGCTGATCGATCTTCGTGGCTGCCGTGTAACCGGCTATAGCACTAGTCCCGAGCATATTCACCGCTGATTGCATTACGAGCTGTCCTACGCACATCACACTCATCTGAAACCCCATCACAAAACCGAGCTTGAAGTGGCTGATCAAAGTCTTTCCATCGACATGGAAATAAGAGAGGGAAATCCTCATAACATCATAATTTTTAATTGCGACAAGAGTACAGATCAGGGCAGCCAGAAACTGAGAAAGAACCGTTGCAAGGGCCGCTCCTGCCACCCCCATTGAGAATGGCACGATGAACACAATATCAAGTACAATGTTCAAAACAGATGAGAAGATAAGAAAAACAAGGGGAGTTCTGCTATCTCCAAGGGCACGCAGGATATTGGAAATCAAATTATATGCGACAGGAGCAGCGGTGCCTGCGAGTATTATGAACATGTATACGTACGCATCCTCTCTTATCTCCTCAGGAACTTTAAGCAATCTCAATATCGGAGATGAGAAGGCACATGTGATGACTGTGATCACCGCGGTAAAAATAACAGAGAGGATAAGACTTGATGCTATGCTCCTCTTTTCCTCATCAATCCTCTTCAATCCGACAAGCTGAGCAAGCAATATTGAAAACCCATTCGTAAAGCCCTGTATGAAACATAGGATGAAATAGGTGAAAACCGTCTTCGCCCCCACCGCAGAGAGGGCATCGGCCCCGATGGTCTGCCCAACGATTATCGTATCTGCCAGGGTATAAAATAATTGGAAGAGATTTCCTCCGATGACAGGAAGAGAAAAACGAAAAATAACAGGCAACGGACTACCAACTGTAAGATCTTTTGTCATACTCTCACCTAAACCACACGGATATTAATACAGGTCAAAATGAAAAACAAGAAGAAAGACCCTCTTTATTAAAAACCGACCCAGAGGAGGTGCATTCTGGGTCGGAAAAGGGGATGGGCACTAGGATTGAGAATTTACCAAAAATATAATCCTGGCAAACTTAATTTCTCAACCACATACACCACTAAGGTGCTAGTATGTTTGATAATATCAGATTTTCCTGGTCTTTTAAATAATTTTTTCAAATTACAAGAAATAAACACCCTGGCCTTAAAAAAACACCAAAAGCCCAAGTAAATCCATATGACCGCTTTATATACTACCACAAATTAAACTAAATGCAATAAAAACTTGAAAAAATTTTTCTGTGCCCTTAAAATTTAGACCAAGAGAAGATGGAATTAAAAGACAGGATTCTTGAGAAATACAGGATAAAAATAATTAATGGTGAGCTGAAGGAAGGAGTTGTACTCCCAACACAAAGGGAGCTTGCTGAAAGCGAGTCAATCAGCAAGAGCGTTGCAAATTCGATATTCAACACACTTGAAAGAGAGGGGCTTATCAGGAGCTACCCAAGGAAGAAATCAGTTGTTGCAGACTGGAAAAACTCCCCGACCTGCTATACACTTCAGGTCCTTATCGATGCTGCAAAGAAAAGTCCTACGGATGAGACTATAAAGACGTTTGAGGAGTTCAGAATCTTCAATGAAGGAAAATGTGCAGCCCTGGCAGCACAGCACAGGACGACGGCGGATCTTGAAAAACTTAAAGAGGCGCTGGAGAAGATCCATAAGGCTCGGGATACTGAGGACTTTGCAGCTGCACACCTTGCATTCCATGAGACGATATTCTCAGCCTCTCATAACTTCCTCTACTCCGCGATTGCAGCCTGCTTCAAAGAAATATTCTACAACTGGGGAAAGTCAAATTACATTGATAATCTATCAACCCTCAATGACCTGCTTGAGAAAATATATGGATATATCAAAAAACAGGATGCTGTAATGGCAGAAGCAGCAATGAACATTTATTCTTATGAGAGTTCAATAATTTTAAAAGATAATCCTTATAATTAAAATTCCGAATTAGGAATAATATATTAATATATAATAGTAGATTTATAATTCAAATTCTTCATGCCCTTTCTTTTTCAGATAACTTAACATAAGGGAAGATTATGAAGCTTCTGAACTATCAGTAAGAATAACGCAGCCTGTAATCTCGGCATGTCATCCAGGACAGAAACACGATGAAAAAAAATGCTGGACTTCCTGATCTCTCAGGAAATCCAAACAACCCCAAAAACATGTCGCGCTCAAGTTGCGCTAAGAAATACAAAACAAGCCCGGCCTAACATGCCCCCGCGGGGACAAGGCCTCCACTCCGGCCAAAGATATAAAGGCGGGAGGAGGATGCCATTTTAAAAAGCTCATAGGCATAACAGGATGCGTACATCATCTTACCTATGAGGAATCTAATGACATCAGAGCAGTACATCATACTCAAAAGATTAAGAAGCTCCCATACTGGAGTATCAGGAGAAGATGATATGAGACTGTTCAGTTTCGACCTTACCTCAACAATAGCCTTGTTCCTCAAGTCCACATCCTTGATGCGGGAAATGAAGGAACAGGCACTTGCTGAGTAACTCTGGAGGAAGATACGAATCTTTTCCTGCTCAATGGATGAGAAGAATCCATCAAGATCAAAAGATTCAAATAAAGATGAGAATACGGAAGAGGAAAGCAAGCTAGGAAGTTCATTCATCCCCGCATCATCCACAGCCCTTACTTTTGCAATGGCTTTTATATATATTGCCTTATCTCCAAAAAACGAATCCACCTGACCGTCGAGTTTTCCAGAGACAATGTTTATGATTTCATAAGGACCTGTTATCCCTTTCCTTCCAGAGGAGTCGGAGCATCCATCCAGAGTGGACAAAGAATCTGAATTGCCCCGAATAACATCTGCCCCATTGTCAGAATTTTCCTTTCCATTCAATTCAGCATCAGAGAAAGAAGAATTACCACACCAAACAGGTATGTAACTTAGTATAAGTTTTATAAAATTCATACACACCCTCCATCTGATATGGTTTCTGACTCTTTTTTCTGAGTACAATTAAATTATAACATCCTAAAACATAAAAAGCAAACAAAATTTTTACAAAACATTATAAAATAGGCTATCATTTTATTTCATTTAGTATCCTAATAAATATCTGAAATATATTTTGGAGATGTGTTTTCTTAAACTCTCTTTAATACCACAGATAGTAAATTAATTATTTAAAATACTATAATTACGGTCTATAATTGTTGATTCTTCCTTATTTATCGGTTCATTGAAAAGGAAGTAGAGAAAAAAGAAAAGATCATATGGTTACTATAAACTTGTATCAAAATATGAATAAAGGAGAGAAATCATTCCAAGAAAAAGAAAAATACCTGATTGATAATTTTATGAAAAAAAATATCACTGGTCGTAAATTGGTAATAAACATTTTTATTTTAATAGCACATGTAATAAGAATTTTCCGTGTTTTATACCATTGATTAGGTATATATGCCATTATTCTCTTTTCTTTAGTCCTATATTGCCTATTACATCACGTTTTCAGGGATAAGTGGACTTTCAAAATACATTTTGATAGTCTATTAACTGATGAATTGTTGAAGATATAAATGTTTTTATGAATTATGAAGCATTATTTATCAGATATCGTTTGGAAAAAAATTGATAATATGTCTTTTCTATCACGAATTCATTCATGTTTTCATAACCAAGACCATACATGTTCTCTCGGCATTGGACGGACAAGTATGGTTATCTAGTTTTTGTCATATCAAATTCTTCATTTTCCAGATATGAAGATATTAAAATATCATGATATCTTGGATTTCATGCATCATTTTACATGTTTTCTTTCTCTTTACGGTCTGGATATAATTTTTTTCTTAAAAGAGAGCAGATAGGCAGATATATCTTATTTTTTCCTTGATTTATGGTTTTTATAGCTAAGTGATAAATTCTATACTTTATCAGAAGTCAATCTGATTCATTCATAAGCATCATCCCCCCTCTCTCAGATTTTTTCTTCAGGAAGAATGGATTATTCTCATATTTTTCAAGATGATTCTTTTTTCTTGAAATGGAAATGAATGATTCCTCTTTCATAAGTCCGCATAATGAAGTTAACTGATGAGGAACTTAATCTTCACTTTTTGCTCTTCTTCATCCTATATTTATTTGGAGGAGGATACATGTACAACATCGGAGAAGTTTCTGAGAAATATGGGATTCCCGTCTCAACGCTGAGATATTATGACAAGGAAGTATTCTCTAAAAAAGCAATTTGTTACATACAAACTCATCCCTTATTAGTCAACTTAAAAGAGATCGTAATTTCATTCTCTTTGTAAGAAAAATCACGAATTTTGCATTGAACAGGTTCGTTTAAACGAATATAATAGAAATGGTAATTGTTTGCTTTTACTGGAGGTGGATTCAATGCTGAATGGCTATATTACAACGCAGGAAGCTGCGCAGAAATGGAACATAAGCGCCCGACAAGTCCAAATCCTTTGTAAGAATAATCGTATAGAAGGCGCTGTACAGATCAATAGAATATGGCTGATACCTGCCAATGTCAG
>CALXYM010000018.1 GCA_944392965.1 uncultured Spirochaetaceae bacterium
GTAAGTGAAACGCCCATACGCCGATGGTACTGCGGCCCGTCCGTGGGAGAGTAGGTAGCTGCCAGGTCTTCTTTTTTACATTTACTGCTCTTCTTCTGAAGAGCCTTTTTTTTTGCCGATAAACTTAATGATTTTATAAGTAAATCGAACTGTTATTATATAATTTTTATATCATTTAGATTTGTTTTATTTCTAGTTATGTATAGTTTCATATTAAAACAAATTAATGAATATCTTTTTTTATTATGCTATATTATCATCATGGCTCTAACAATCAGATTCACAAAACCGACATTGATAAGAAAAGATATGGATGCTGTTTTACAGACCATGGTCGACGAGAAGATTGGACCAGGAGAGAGAAAAAGGGAGTTTTTGAAGCTCTTCTCTTCTTTCATTGGATCAAAAGATGGTATTGCACTTCGTTCTTTCGTCGATACTCTCATATATTCCATCTCTGCTCTTAATTTAGAAAAAGAGAGTGCCATCGCACTTTCCGTTTATTCCCCAAAGATATATGAGTACGTCATAAAGAGGATGGGTTATGAGCTTTATCTTACCGATGTTGATGAGTACGGGCTTCCTCTCATTGAGGATGTTCAGAATGGGATGGAATCAAACAGGGTTAAGGCTCTTATCGTTTTTTCTCCACTTGGCAGCATGTATAAGGAAATGGAATCTTATAAGGAACTCCAGATCCCTATCATTGAGGATGTCACGGAATCCCTATGTTCTGAGTTCGGTGATCTTAAGGCAGGAATGCTCGGAGATATCGTGATATGTTCCTTCGAGGAGGATGGGATAATCTCCACTGCAGGTGGTGCTATCGCGGTGAGCAGGAAGGATGAGTATATTGAAGCTCTCAAGAAGGAGGCTGAGAAGACCAGACGCTATAACGATCTGCCGGATATGAATGCCTCCTTGGGGATAGTTCAGCTTGTTAAGATAGATAGTACCATAGAGCGTAGGCGTGAGATATTCAAGGCTTTCCAACAGAGTCTGCAGAAGGGGGAGGGAAAGTCATTTCTTACGGGAAACATCAATTTCAATCCAAACGGATTTACTTTCCCCGTTATGATAGAGACCCGTATAGATGAGGCTATAGCTTTTGCTGAGAAATATGGAATTGAAGTTAAACGTTCCTTCTCTCAGAGCATAGGGAACCGCTATCAGGAGAAGTATGATCGCTATCCAAATGCAGTGGGACCTCTTTCAAGATGTCTCTCTTTTCCCTTATATCCTTTTCTGAAAAGTACTGATGTCGATACCATAGAAAAGGTTCTGAGACATATCAGCTGATGTGTCATAAACGGCGACATAAAATGATTATGATGATAAGATAGAGTATCGAGGCCGTGTAAAAGGAGATCACAGTGAAGCCAGAGGAAGTCCTTATAATATCTAACGGAATGAAGAAAGAGTCACTCTCTCTAGCAAAAGAAATAGAAGATTATCTAGAGAGTGTGGAAATCAGACATTCGGTTGTTATGACGATGAGTACCGACGATGATGTGACCATTCCATATTCCACGGATTTCGTAATCAGCCTTGGCGGGGACGGTACCGTCCTATACGTAGCTAGGAAAGTACATGATCTGGGGCTGCCGATACTCCCTGTTAACCTTGGTTCGTTTGGTTATATAACGGAAGTCGGAAAGGATGAATGGAAGGAGGCTTTCGAACGTTATGTCTCTTCAGGGGATAATCTTTCACGCCGACTCATGCTGAAAGTCTCGGTGACAAGGAGAAGAAGGAAGATATTCTCTTCCTATGCCCTTAATGAGGCGACGATCTCCTCTAGCGGTATCAGCAAGGTCGTCAAACTCGAACTTGATCTTGATAACACTTATGCTGGACTCTTCAAGGCAGACGGACTTATCGTTGCCACCCCTACAGGTTCCACCGCTTACAGCCTTGCTGCGGGAGGTCCCATACTTATGGCTGATATATCTGCGTTCGTGATAACACCTATCTGTCCTTTCACTCTTTCCAATCGTCCTCTTGTGACGGGCAGTGAGACAACCTGTACGATAAAGGTGAAAGAAGGACAGAGAACGGAGGTCGTTCTCTCTGTGGATGGGCAGAACTCGATAGCTTTAGAAGAGGGAGATGAGGTGACCATAGAGAAGTCGAGGAGTAAGGCTCTTCTCGTCATGAGCCATAAGAGGAATTATATAGAGGTTATCCGCGATAAACTCAACTGGTCAGGAGAGATGCATGCTTGAGCGACTGAGAATCAATAATTTCGTGCTTATTCCAACCCTTGATCTTGATTTATATGATGGGATGAGTGTTATCACAGGGGAAACAGGGTCTGGTAAATCCATCGTTCTTGGAGCTCTTGCCCTGATTCTTGGTGCGAAAGCAGACAAGGAGGAGATCAGGGCAGGGGAGGACAAGGCTGAGATTGAAGCTGTTTTCCGTACTGGTAGAAAGAGTCTCCTTTCTTATCTTGATGATAAGGGGATAGATACGGATGATGGTATTGTAATTATCCGACGCCAGATAAAGAGCAATGGCAGGAACCTCTATACGGTCAACGGTGTGAGCATAACGCTTTCCGAAGGACAGGAGATCGGTAGAAGGCTTGTGGACATCACAAGTCAGAACTCCTCCCTATCTCTTATGAAGAAGGAACAGCAAAGGCTGCTACTTGATGGTACTGATGAGATAACAAGGGCTCTTTCCTCTTTTTCATCTTCCTATCAGAGGCTCCTTGCCCTAAAAAAGGAGAAAAGGGATCTGGAAGAGAAGATGAGACGCATCGAGGAAGATCGCTCGTATGTGGAGTACTCTCTTAATGAACTTGAGAAGGCGGATTTAAAGGTCGGAGAGGATGATGAGATAAAGGAGAGGCTGCAGATCGCCTCAAGCAGTGAATATCTCGTGGAGAACCTCAGTGATGTGAAAGAGCATCTTGATGGAGCTCTTAAGTCTTTTTCCTCTGCGCTTACCTCCCTTGCTAAGGCAAAAAGCAGGGATGATGGACTGGAAGAGTATTATAACAGGCTGGAATCCTGCTCTATAGAGAGCGAGGATGTATTGGAAAGCCTCTCAGAACGTCTTTCTTCATATTCCTTTGATCCCTATAAACTTGAGGAGCTTAACAGCCGCCTTGCCCTGTTACAGAGGATCAGGAAGAAATATGGTGGCTCTATTGGGGAGGCTATAAGAAGAAGGGATGAACTTAAAGCTATGCTGACCTCCTCTGATGAGGAGACTCTACGTCTTGATAATCTTGAAAAAGACATCAGAGAGATTGAGAAGGAATGCATACAGGGTGCGGATAGGCTTCACAGTCTTCGGATGAAGAGGGCCGAGCGTCTTGGAAGGGACATTACAGCGACACTTAGAAAGCTTTCGATGGAGAGTGCTGAGTTTAAAATCAGTGTTGAGAAAGGTCCCCTTGGAGAGTTCGGTTATGATGAGATATCATTTTTGATTGCTCCGAACAGGGGAGAGAAGATGAGTGCTATCGAGAATTCCGCATCAGGAGGAGAACTCTCGAGGATAATGCTTGCAATAAAGAGTAATTTCCTAGACAGTGATGATGTTGAGACGCTCATCTTTGATGAGATAGACACAGGTATAAGCGGTCATGCCGCAAGTAATGTTGCCTCCTTGATGAAGGCCTTGAGCGAAAGTCACCAGATCATCGCGATAACTCATCTGGCCCAGATTGCAAGATGGGCTGATCACCATATCCTCGTTTCGAAGAACATTGAGAAGGGTAGGACGGTAAGCCATTTAAGATATATAGATGAGGATGAGAAAGTAAGAGAGATTGCCCGTCTCCTCTCCGGGGATGATTCGGATATATCAATACGACATGCGGAGAGCTTAATTAAAGTTTAAGTCAGCGAATATGGCTTCCTTCTGATCCTCTGTGATGTTTTCATCCATTTTCCTCGTTCCTATATAATATGGGTAGATCTCGTTCTGTGCCATGGTTGTATTGGGTTCGTAACCATTTCTTCTTGCAAGACGGAGAGTACCTATCAGGTTTCTCGCGTTATCCTTTTTCAACCCCTCTTTGTGGATTCTCTCTGCCATCGCATCCATGAAGGAGGAGAAGAGCGTACTGAGTGTTTTTATCTCAGCATCACCTCCATTTCTCGTCACGAATTCGATCAGTGTATCAAGTTTCACACGTACACCCTTATCCATCTCACTTTTAAAGGAGACTGCAAACGAGGATTTTATTATCTTCTGTGCCAGACCCAGATTCTCCCTCGTCTCTGTCAGAAGTGGCAGATAGCTGTTATTCTTGGCAAGCAGGGAGTAGTTGTACAGATTCCTTATGAGGCTATCCATCTCGTTGTATGTCACCTCATTAAGCTCCGTGTCAATCCATTTTGATGTAAGCATCGTCAGATACTCAGGGATGTCCTTACTGAATATCCTGTAGTGTCTTGCCCTCTCATCATCCTTTTCCTTTACGCTGATATATAGATCGATTCCCCATTCGATGGTTGAGAGGGATACGATCTCAAACGTGTATTCAAGTAAGAGACGTTTATCAAGGATTCTCATGTGAATCCTGTTCTCCTGCTTCTCAAAGGAGAGAAGTTTGAATTTCCCATATACTCCCATCGTGTCAACAGACCTAGCAAAGGAGATGTTCAGGTAGAACGCGAGAGCGGCCTCCGTCTCTCCCTTCATGCATTTAAGCTCTTTTGTCGCTAAATCCATCGCATCCGGATAGATGTTTGATGTGCTTTTGACTTTCCTCAGATCAGAGAGGAATGGCAGAAGGAGATCCCCATTGTAATAAGGTTGGAGAAGTTCTATAGAATAGAGTGCATAGCGGATGTTCTGTACTGGATCGATATCTGAGACATCAGAGAAAAAGAATCCCGAGGATGTGAGGCTGAACCTGATCATCATCATGGCAGCGATCATCGTTGCGATTTTCTTGTCATAAGCTTGAGAAAAATCGTATTTTGAGTGAAGTTCCTTTAAGAAAACTGAAACGCTCTCGTTCCTTGTAACCGTTCCCGCAGCGAGATGAAGGAGGGCGTTTGCACCCAGAGCTTGTCCGAATATCTTCTCCGTCTCCTTGTTAAATACTTCCTTTTCTTTTGTCGTCAACCGGTTTATCGCAGTCCTCAGTCCCATCCTGTGCCTCTGCAGGTTCTCTGCCGGGATGTTTGTCTGTTCGACTTTCTTATACCATCTTTCAATACCGTCTACCGCCGACCATGAGGATCCGATACCATCTGAACCACGGTAAAGTTCTGCGATTTCTTCCGCCCCATGTTCTTCAAGGAACGTGGCGTAGTTGATGAATCTGAAATCTTTTCTCTCTTTTACCTTTTTTATGAGTGCGGAGAGGGCCATGTCTGCATAAGGCTCATAATGTCCGTAAATCTCACCGTCCGTCGCACTCTGTATGAATCTCAGTCCTCTCTTCTTCTCCTCAAGGAGGTTTGCATAGAGGTTGTCTGCACTTGTCAGGATATGGTTGAATGAGATGTCGTTGGCAATTTTCTGATTGTAAAAGAAACAGGCGATCCTCCGACCTTTCCTACCCTCAATGAGGAAGGGTCTGTCAGTCGGAACGTCAAGCCCATCCTTATAGAGCCTGTTGCCTATCTTTTTGCACTGTCTGGGTGAGAGTATTACATATTTGATTCCAAACTCGGCGACACTGTCTATGACATCGGGGTTTACTGCAGCTTCTGGAAGCCAGATTCCCTCAGGATCCCTTTTGAACCGGACATGGAAGTCTGTGATTCCCCAGTCTATCTGAATCTTTTGATCTTCTGCACTCTCAAGTGGGAGAAGTGTGTGATTGAAGGGGTGGGCAATAGCATTTCCATGTCCAAGTCTCTCTTTTGATATCCTATCTGCCTCCACGATGAGCTCGTATGTAGAGTGATGATATCTATCGATCCAGTTCAAGAGCGTTGGACCAAAGTCGAAGGATATGTCCTCATAATTGTTCGTTATCGTAAGAATCTTACCATTCTCATCCAGGTATCTGGAATGCGCATTCGCACTGTAGCAGTTGTGGAATATCTTCTCATTCCAGTTCAGATACGGACTCGCAGACTCTTGGCTTCCGATTATTCCCGTAAGGGGATTCTCTCTCTGAGGCTGGAAAAAATGTGCATGTAGGCACAGGCCTAAACGTTCTTCTATCTCACTCATTTCAGGAAGATTCTAGCATAAAAGAGCTCAAATTAAAGTATTTTTTAGTAATATCGCTACTCAATTCAATCAAACTTGACTAAAGTCTCTTTATTTCGGTAAATTTATCATTAGCAAAGGGACTCTAAATGATATTAATAAAGATTGATTCGTTATCAACCCAGGAATTGAGGAATATCGCACAGAGAGAAGGCGTCGAGGATTATCAGACGCTTTCCCGTGATGATCTCATTCTTATGCTGCGTGAAATTTATGAAGAGGATGATGACGTCGTTGAAAGATCAGATCTGAATAGGCGTTTCCTGTACGGCATCACCGATTATCGTGAGATTGACAAGGATGTCGTCGAACTGCCGGGAGTGGAGGAGCTTCCAGAGAGCTATCCTAACACCGAGATACATCTCCTTTATAAGAATCCCAACTGGGCCTACTGCTACTGGGGGATCTCCCCGCAGGATATGGCCAGGCTCGAGGAGATGAGAAAGACGGAACTCAAGCTGCGTGTGACTGTTTCAAAGAACGGGACGAAGGAGAGTTTCGATATCCCTGTTTCCCTGGATGATACCGAGTGGACAGTTAGTCTTCCAGAGCATGGCGGTATTTGCTACGTCTCTCTTATTGTAGAGAATGAGGGAGAGAATCTGGAACTTGCCCATTCATCCAGCCTTACTTTGGTAGAATCATATTGGCTTGAACACGGGCAGGAGATCAAGGATAACGACAATCTTTTCAAGATATATCTTTCCCTGCTTACGACGAAGGAGGGCAACGTCGCGGAAAGCCCTCTACTTGATGAGATATTGAAACTTGCGGAGGAGGGGAAGAATGAGTAACAAGAACAGGGTCAATCTGATTTTACATGCTCACCTGCCTTATGTGAGACATCTGGAATATCCCCGCTTCCTGGAGGAGGACTGGCTCTTTGAGAGCTTGAATGAGAGCTATATCCCCCTTCTTTCCCTTCTTGATAACCTTGATCAGGAAGGCTTGAAATTCAAGATAACTTTCTGCTTTTCTCCTACGCTTCTTACGATGCTGTCAGATAAAGATCTCAATGAACGCTTTGCTTCCTACATGAAACTCCATATGGAGCTGGGCAGAAAGGAGGAGCAGAGGCTGAAAGGAGAGAAGGAGACTCTTCGTCTTGCCAGCATGTACCTGAGGAATCTTGAGAAGAACTGGAAGTTCTATGAGGATAACGGATGTTCAATCATCCCTGTTCTGAAAAGGCTGCATAAAAACGGAAAAATAGAGTTGATGACCACCGCTGCGACGCATGCCTATCTTCCTTTATACAGGGAATATCCGACTGCGATAAATGCGCAGGTATCCCTTGGCATCAGCACGTTCCTTGATGTTTTCGGTTTCCTTCCTGCTGGTTTCTGGCTTCCTGAGTGTGGGTATTATCCTGGTCTTGATGAAGTCCTCAAAAAATATGGTGTAAAATACTGCCAGCTTCCGAGTCATGCTGTCATATCAAGCCGGGATAAAAGCCTTTACGGAGGTTATGCTCCTGTTGAGCTTCCGAGTGGAGTCAACGGTTTCGTCCGTGATTGGAGTATTACAAGCCTCATCTGGAGCAGTACGAGTGGATACCCTTGCGATGTGGATTATAGGGAGTTCTATAGGGATATCGGTTATGACCTTCCGCTTGATTACATCAGGCCTTACATCCATGAACCTGACGTAAGGGTTTTCACGGGATTCAAATATCATAGAATTACGGGTAAGACCGATGAAAAGGAGCTTTATGACCCTGAGAAGGCGATGGAGAAGGTTGCTCTGCATGTAGATAACTATCTCTATCATATAGAACGTAAAGGGATAATGCTTTCCAGTTTTGGCATAGAGAATCCTCTTTTCAATCTGTGCTATGACGCAGAGCTCTTTGGGCACAGATGGTATGAGGGCATATCATTTATCGAGCTTCTTCTCAGGCGGAGTGCGAAGAGCGATAACATAGCTCTCGTAACGCCTTCCGAATGTCTAAGAGATCCTGTGATGAAAAGTGATAAGCTTTACATCAATGGTTGTTCCTGGGGACGTGGAGGGTATTCCGATACCTGGCTGGACGGGTCCAATGTCTGGATCTACCGTCACATCCATCAGGCAATAGAACGCATGGAGGAGCTTACGGAGCGTTTCCCGGATCAGGGCTCTCTTAAAGGAAGATTCCTGAACCAGGCGAGTAGGGAAGTTCTTCTTGCCATGAGCTCTGACTGGCCTTACATCATGCATGATAATACAAGTGTGACATATGCGGAGAAGCGGCTTAGAAATCATCTTGGATCATTCAATGTCGTTTATTCTTCGATGTGTAAGAACACCGTGAATACCGAATGGTTGATAAAGGCGGAGAGAAGGAACGCGATATTCCCGAATATTGATTACAATATTTTCCGTCCAGAGAAAAAATCTCAGTAGGATAGGTTTTCTTAAGTGCCCTCATCTTGAGGGCTTTTTTTTGCCGTTAGCCGTAAAAACTTTTCTTTCGGGAATGATTGAGTGCCAGATGTTCCCAAAAGTGGAAAAAAATCTGGGAAATACCCCCATCTGAGAAAACTTTTTAATTCATTGAAAAAATACATATCTGATATCTTCTTACATATAAAAGAATAAAAAGTTTAAATCTTTTATAAATAGCATGAAAAATACAACCTGCAACAAAAAAGGAAAGAAATTTTTGTTGCAAAAGAATGGGAGTTAGTGTAACTTTAGTGTCAAGAAGTGGTGGCATTTCCCATAAAGTGGTGAACTTATGAAGATGATTACGGGGATTTATAGTACTAACGTTGACGATAAGGGTAGGATTCTACTTCCATCTCGTATGCGTCAGGCTCTACAGTCCCAAGAGCTGGTAGTACTTCCTGGTCTTGATGAGAACCATTTGATGCTTATGACTCCTTCCTACTTCGAAGATCGGTTTTCCCAGGCTGTGCTTTCCTCTGATACTGCAATGTTCGACAGCGGAAAGCGCAGTCTAATTAGAAGACTCATCTCTCCTGCCGTCTATATCGATCAGGACGCGTCGGGAAGGATCAACATACCACAGAATCTAAGAGAAAAATATTCGATCCTGACCAAAAGTGAGGTCACTTTGGTAGGAACGGGTTTTGCAATAGAAATCTGGAACTCCGAAATCTACAATAAGGCAATGGATGAAGAGAGCGAGAGCCTTTCCAGTTTGGCTGATAGGCTGAGGAGTACATGATGGAGATACTACACTATCCTGTACTTCATGACAGCGTACTGGAATATCTTGCACTGAGTACGGATGAAGATGCTGTAATGATCGACTGCACGACGGGGGAGGGCGGACATAGCAACCTTTTCCTCTCCCGCTTTCCCCGTCTGTGCGTCATCGGCATAGACCGTGACGAGGAGATTCAGAAGAAGGCGATAGAGAGGCTTTCTGTCTATCCTGGGAGATTCAAAGCCGTGAATGCATGGTTTGATGATTATCTCAGGAGTGCTGAGAGTGAAAGTGCCGACAGGATTCTTTTCGATCTGGGAATTTCAATTTTCCACTATGAGGAGAGTCAGAGGGGCTTCTCATTCCGAAAGGATGAACCTTTGGACATGAGACTTGATAAGAATGCCTCCCTCTCTGCTGCCGATATCGTGAACAGCTATAGTGAGGAGGAGCTTGCCTCCATCATTTACCGCTATGGTGAGGAACGATATTCCAGGCGTATTGCAAGAGCCTTTGTCGAGCATAGGGAGAAAAGCCCGATCAGAACGAGTAAGGAAGCGGAGGACATCATCTTCCACGCGGTTCCAAAGGAATACCGTTACGGAAGGATAAGTCCTGCTACAAGAACGTTCCAGGCTTTGAGAATAGAGGTCAACAAGGAGCTTGACAGGATTAAACCTTCGCTTCTTGAGGCCATAAGGGTACTTAAACGTGGTGGAAGAATAGGTGTTATAACCTTTCACAGCCTTGAGGATAGGATCGTAAAGTGGACGTTCAAGGATGAGGCGGAAAAGGAGAATCCTGAAATAAGGATCATCACGAAGAAACCTGTTGTTCCCAGCGAAGCAGAGGAGAGAGTGAACGCGCCTTCCAGAAGCGCGAAACTTAGAGTGGTGGAAAAGCTATGAGAGAGAGCACATTTAGATTCAGTATAAAGGAGAAGGCAATTGTAATACTTGCTTTCTTTTTCATCTTCATTTCTCTTTTCGTTCCTCTCTGGCAGATTGGAGTCAATCACAGTCTGGAGATGAAGATTAGAAATGATAAGGAGGCTCTTGCGGAACTCAGCGCTGAGGAGCGGCGTATCCGCACGAGCATGGCAGAGAGCGAGGCCGAGATGGAGAACAGGGTGGTCCTGTCTTCCGTTAACGAGCTTTCAATGCGGCTCTCAACGATAAATTAGATTTTATCGAGCAAGTTGCCCAGATTCCTGGGCATTTATGTTATATTACAGGTATGAGAGAAGATTACGGAAAGGATTATGATGATTTCACATTGACGGATTATTCTGACAAGGAGCTTTCAGGATCCCTGAGCCCCTTCACTTTCCTTTGCGTCGTAGCGGTTCTCACTCTCTTTGGTCTGATCATGGCATACAGTGCAAGCTATGATGCAGCTATCAGGGAAGGCCTGTCCCATTATCACTATCTTCTGGAGATGGTCACATATGGTTTTTTTGCGATAATAACGGGGACCGTCCTCTTTTTCATGCCACGTGCGAAGATTGAGAAGATATTCTATTTCACACTCCCTTTGTCCTTTCTCCTTCTTCTGATAAACGTCATCAATGTCTATTTTGAAAACTCGGTTCAGATCCTTTCAGGATTTCCTGATCTGAATGGTTCTGATGCTCTGATTTTTTCCTCCGTCCTCCTTGTCGCATACCTCATGCCCCGTATGAGGGAGAAGGAGATGAGGGGTTATGTTTATCTTGCATTCTTCATCATGAGCCTTGTGGTAACATTCTTTATGATGACTGCTGTCAGCTTCTGCTATGCCATCCTTTTCTTCCTGACGATGGCAGTTGCCCTTCATGCGTCAAAAGTGGAGAGGAAATACATCGTATTCTATATACTTTTCAATGTAACTTTAATGGTTTTCCTCCTTCTGAGTTCTTCGGATTATCTTGGTTCATTCTTCTCCCGTCTCATGCCTTACTATTGGGAGAGTGAGGATGCGCTGAACGCGTCCAACTGTCTTTCCGCTGTTGCCGAAGGGGGGATATTCGGTAAGGGAATAGGGTCATCGTATTACAAGCTGGGGCTTATTGATGGAATCGAGGATGAGTATATTTTTGCAGCCATCGCAGAGGAGATAGGTTTCCTCGGCGTTCTCATGATTCTTTTGTTCTTTCTCCTGTTTTTGTTTCTTGGAATAAGGTGTGCTCATAGAAGCAGGAATACTGGAGATGACTATATAAATGTCGTAAGCCTATCTTTTTCCTTCATGATAGTTTTCAAGACGGTTTTGAGCATGCTTTCCGCCGTCTCGATAATTCCCTCAGCAGGGATATCTATGCCATTTTTCAGCGCTGATGGATTCAGTTATTTCTTAACGATAATAGAATGTGCAATGCTCTATCGTTTCATGCACATAACAGGAAGGGGGTATGAGAAAGTCCGTGATTAGCCTGTCGATATTACTTGCTCTTCCCCTCGTATTTTATAGCCTTTCCTTTATTGATGTGTTCAAAGTAAGGAGGCTTGGATTTGACCCTTTCTCCTCATCCATTGCGAGCATAGAGAGATTTACGAATATGGCGTGGGGTGCGAATATTCTCTCTCCCCGTTTCCGTTCATTAAAACGGAACATTGAAGCTCTGGGGTATGTGAGGAATGTTGACCTCATATCCTCTTCATTTCTGGAATACGATGTTGTTATCGAATATGAGGATGGACTCGTTCTTACAGATGGAGATCTCTTCTTCTTTTATTCGGAAAGAGGGATCTTTCAGCTTGATTCAAGGGATGTATATCCACTCTTATCGAGATATATTCCTTTTCTTATGACTCCTGAGATGTTGAACTATCTAGTGAATTTTCCGATTGATAGAGAGCATTCATCTTTGCTAGCATTGTTGATGGATATTTCACGAGGAAATGGGTATAATGAAAACTTAATTGGAAGGGCTGAATATTCACCCTCCTCAGGAAATGGTTTCGGAGAGCTCAGACTCTATTCAAGGGATGGAGATTTCATCCTCATTGTCAGTGGTGCTGTCGACCTTTCCTTTTTATCTTCTTCCCTATCTGAGATAGGAGGACATGATTTCGATATTCCAGTGGTATTCGAAATTAGGAATAATACTTTGATTAGGCGGTTGAGTTAAGGTGGCTACGGATAAGACGTTGTTAGGACTAGACATAGGTACAAGTTCAATCAGGGCTGTGATCGCATCTGTCAACAGGGATGGACAGTTGATGATTGAGGCTATTGCAGAGCGTCCGGGAGAAGGCGTCAAGGCCGGCAGTATCGTCAACATAGAGCAGACGTTGAAAGCCATCAACAGCGTAATCAGTGACGCAGAGCTCCAGAGTGGAACGGAAGTCTCCTCTGCAATTCTGGGAATAGGAGGAGATCATATAGAAGGGATCTCTAGTAACGGGGCTGTTGGAATTACAAGTAAGGATCAGGAGATAAAGAGTGATGATATCCGCAAGTCGATTGAGATCGCGCGTGCACGCGACATTCCACAGGATGCGGAGATCCTGCATACGCTCGTACAGGATTTCCAGGTCGATTCCCGTTCTGGAATAAAGGATCCGATAGACATGCTCGGACATCGACTTGAGACGAGAGTTCTTCTTGTCCTCGGTTCCTCTTCCATCTGTCAGAACCAGAGAAAGTGCGTTCAGAAAGCAGGCCTTCAGGTCCAGCGTATGGTACTCCAACCTCTTGCAGACAGCGAGGTCGTCCTCACTAATGAGGAGAAGGAGATGGGGGCTATCGTAATAAACATCGGTGCAGGAACCACGAACATGATCTGTTATCTGCAGGGATCTCCCGTGTATGTCGGCGGCATCGGCTTTGGAGGAGACAATGTCACGGGAGACATAGCATATATGTTACAGCTTCCTCGTGTGGCTGCAGAGTCGATAAAAATTACGGATGGTTCCTGTCATACTCCGAGTGTCAATCCAGATGAGATGATAATCACTCCTGCGGTTGGAGGAAAGCCTAGTTTCCGCTTTCCAAAAAGGGAGCTTGCAAAGGTGATAGAGCCGAGGATGGCAGAGATATTCTCTCTTTTACAAGGAGAGCTTGAAAAACACGACATCAGTGGCTCTTTCGGTGCGGGTATCGTTCTCGTTGGAGGGGGAAGCCTTTTAAGTGGAGCTACTGAGCTTGCTGCGGAGATATTCCGTCTTCCTGCACGTCTTGGTTTTCCTCAGGCGATTAATGGACTGGACAGACAGTATATCGATCCTAAATATTCTACGGTCTTGGGACTGGTGAAGATAGAAGCTAAAAGATATAGGGACAGCGGAGGCCATAATTCCGCAAGAGGTAAGGACAAGGGGGGATTCTCCTCTAAAATGAAAGGACTTTTCTCAAAGCTGTTTTAGGAGTGTTGGATATGAGTTTTGATATTTTTGACATCGAGGATACTACTACAGGCGAGCAGGCCGCTCCTACAATCATCAAGGTCGTCGGGGTCGGTGGAGGTGGCGGTAATGCCATAAACCGCATGATCGCGGCAGGACTAAAGAAAGTACAGTTCATCGCACTCAACACCGATGTTCAGGCTCTTCAGCGCTCTAATGCTCAGACGAGGATCGCAATCGGTAAGGAGCTTACCGGAGGTCTTGGAGCCGGTGGCCAGCCCGAAGTGGGAGAGAAGGCCGCCATTGAGAGCAAGGATGAGATAAGAGAAGCTCTTGAAAACGCTGATATGGTTTTCATCACCGCAGGAATGGGTGGAGGAACGGGAACAGGTGCGGCGGCGGTCGTTGCAGAGGTTGCACGTAATTGCGGGGCTCTTACTGTGGCTGTCGTCACTCTTCCTTTCGCGTTTGAGGGAAAGAAGAAGCTCGCTCTTGCTCAGCAGGGTATAGAGAGGCTGAGAAAGCAGGTTGATACGCTGATCCTCATTCCTAATCAGCACCTGCTTAACATCGTGGATAATAACACTCCCATAAAGCAGGCCTTCATAATGGCAGACAGTGCTCTCTTACAGTCTGTACAGGGAATTTCTGATCTCATCACTGAGCCGGGAGAGATAAACATCGACTTTGCAGATGTGAAGACGGTTATGAAGGGCAAGGGGGATGCTCTTATTGGCCTGGGATATGCCGAGGGTGCTAACAGGGCCATTGAGGCAGCCCGCTGTGCTGTGAGCAATCCTCTTTTGGAGAATGCTTCCATTGAAGGCGCGAAGAGCGTCCTCGTAAATCTTGCAGGA
Organism: uncultured Spirochaetaceae bacterium; assembly: GCA_944392965.1. Classification (GTDB taxonomy): domain Bacteria; phylum Spirochaetota; class Spirochaetia; order Sphaerochaetales; family Sphaerochaetaceae; genus Ornithospirochaeta. The sequence goes on from CALXYM010000018.1 coordinate 14,529, forward strand.
GGAGATAACCTTACCATCCAGGAATATCAGGATGTCGTTGAGGTCATTACGGAAAACTGTGCAGAGGATGTTCTTGTCATTGCAGGTCAGTCTTACAATCCCGCACTTGGAGACAGAATCCGTGTGACCGTCGTCGCCACCGGTTTTGAAAAGAGACCTGAGGCATCCACCCTTGAGAGGGAGGCTGAGACTTATCGTAACCGCTTTGCAGAAAGAAGCAGGGAGGAGAGCATAAGAGAGGCTCAGGAGAAGGAGAGAGAACGAGAGAAGGAAGCAGAAAGGGAAAGAGAGCGTGAGAGAGAACGGGAGAAGGAGAAGCATGACAGTCTCAACGCCGATCCATCCACGATCACAGTCAACAGATGGCAGGATCTTCAGAAACAGCTTGGAAAGAGAAGTGGAAATCCCAATGACTACTCGATACCCGCCATACTGCGTTATTCCCGTGACGAAGATGACAAGAATTAATGAAGTTGACAGAGAGATAATCAGGATGTATGCCGATTATCTCCTGTTTGAAAAAAGAGTAAGTATGAAGACCAAGGATGCCTATTCAGCGGAGGCATCCATTTTATTATCCCATCTTGAGAAGAATAATATAGATCTTGCTAATGTGACATTTGAGCAGCTTGTAGGCTTTATGGATGAACGGAGGAAGGATTCATCTCTGGACGAGAGGACTCTTAACAAGATACTCTCTGCTCTCCGTTCTTTTTTCTCATACATAGTGAAGGAGGGATACAGGAAGGATAATCCGGCTCTTCTGCTGACACGGCCTAGGATGCGTGAATATCTTCCAAAAACGTTAAGCAGGGAGGATGTTGAGGAGATCCTTCTTTCATTCAGGGGAGATGAGGATGAGCTGATGATAAGGGATTATGCTCTTTTTGAGCTTATATACTCATCTGGAATGAGGATAAGTGAGGCTATAAGCCTTGAACTTTCCTCCTATTCACGAGAGAAGAGTTTCATCCGTGTCGTAGGAAAGAGAAATAAGGAGCGTATCGTTTTTATCGGCAAGGTCGCGAACAACGCCCTCACTTACTATATAGATAATGTGAGGGGAAAACTTGCCATGCGTTCGAAGAAACACTCTGAAGCCCTTTTCCTTGGCCGTACGGGAGAACCCCTTACACGACAGGCCGTGCATAAGCGTTTTCATGAACACGTCACATCACTGGGGCTAGAAGCGACCGTTCATAGTCTTCGTCACAGCTTTGCAACCCACATGCTTCAAAACGGTGCGGATATCAGAAGTCTTAAGGAAATGCTGGGGCACAGTGATATCAAAACCACCCAGGTCTATACCCATCTTGACACTAAGGAACTTCTAAACGCATTTGACAGCTTCTCCTCGATTCCAGTCCTTGATGGAGGAGATGAGGATGAGTGATGTCCTGCTTTTCTTTTTCATCTTTCTCGCCGGTTTCATCGATTCGATCGCAGGGGGTGGGGGACTTATCAGCCTTAGTGCATATTATGCTTATGGTCTTCCTCCTTTGGAAGCTCTGAGTAATAACAAGTTCAGCTCTACCTCAGGAACTGTTTTCAGCGTGCTGAACTATGCGAGGAACAGAAGCATTATTTTCAAGACAGCCGGAGCAGGAGCTGTTGCTGCGATAATAGGTTCATTCATCGGTAGTTATCTTGCGCTCCTTTTCTCCGATTATTATTTCCGTATATTCCTTCTTGTGATGATTCCTTTTGTTACTCTTCTCACTCTGAAAAAGAGGAAAGAGGGGAGATGCCGGCGCTTTTCACATACAAAGGAGATGATCCTGACTTTCTCTTTTTCCCTTGTGATAGGAATGTATGATGGATTCTTCGGCCCCGGCACGGGGATGTTTCTGACCCTTGCGTTTTCTTTCATCGGATTCAGCATGCTTGAGAGTGCTGCAAATTCAAAACTCATAAATCTTTCAAGCAATGTCGTCGCTTTAACGGTGTTTCTCTTAAATGGGAGTGTTGATATTTCACTCGGCATTCCTTGTGCTGTCTTTTCAATCATCGGAAATCTTCTCGGTTCCTCAATAGCGATAAGATTCAATTCCCGTATCATAAGACCGATGCTCATAGTAGTACTTGTACTTTTATATCTTGAAGTACTTAACGTTTTTTAGACTTTTTTCATTATATATATGTGGAGAAAAGAAAAGGAAGTTATAAGGGGCTTGACTATTACTATTATGGATCGAGCTTGGAAGAGAAGCGGAGGAATATCATATTCTATTTTGGATCTAGAATTGATTTAAGGTATTATCCATCTGTGATAAAGAGTGCGGTGGAGGCGGTAAGTCATGGCTATGATATCATTACAAACGGAAGATATCGGGCACGCAGAGCCCTGAGTATTCCCATACTCTCATATTCAGGACGTCTTTTCGTCGTTCTCTCTCCGTCATTGGACAGTTTCTCATATACAAGTCAGGAGAAGCTTGTTCTTCTGACGGGAGGAGGTTTCATAAGTTTCTCAGATGATGAGGAGGATGGGATGGATCTTTTTCTTACCAGTTCAGAGAAATTGCTTACCCTCTCTGATAAGATCATTTTCATAGGAAAGACCGTTCCCCGTCTTGCCTCCCTCGCACTTGACAGGGGGATGGATGTCGCCGTGCTTAGGGATTTCCTATATGAGAGGGAGACGAGGGAACTTGCCTTGGAAGGGGCTGCCGTCATAGATACATTCTCCTCCTGGCTGGAATGGCCTGAGCATATCGCATATGAGGAGGTAAAGGAGGATAAGCGCTATCTTAGGCTGATGAGCTATCAGGATTGTGCTATAATTAAGGCATGCAGGAAATAGAGGGGTTTCTATCGTTTCTTACCTCTGTCAAGGGTGAGAGCGAGAATACCAGAATCAGTTATGAGAATGATCTGAGACAGTACTGCTCCTATCTTGAAAGGATTGATCTGGAGTATGTGGATGTGTCCGTAAATGATGCGAGGGAGTATGTCCGCTACCTTATGGGGAAGTACAAGGAGAGGAGCATGCTGCGCAAGCTGAGTGCGCTCAGGATGTTCTATGACTATCTCATGAGAAAGGAAGAGATGGATTTCAATCCTTTTCAGGACATATCACTGAAGCGGAATGAGAAACGGTTACCATCGGTGCTTACCGAAGATGAGGTTGCTCGCCTTTTGGCTCTAAAGGGGGAGGATTTTCTATCACTGAGGGATCATATTCTCTTTCTTTTCATATATTCAACCGGGGCTCGTATCTCCGAAGCCCTGAGTGTGAACATCTCAGATATTGAGTGGAGAGAAAGGAGGATAAAGATAAAAGGGAAGGGAGGAAAGACACGCTTCCTTTTCTTGAACAGGAACGTGGTCCCCGAACTCAATGATTATATCGAGAAAAGAAGGATATACCTTGAAGGTGTCAGTGAGGAAGCTCTCTTCATCGGAAAGAACAAGGAGCGTCTTTCATTCAGCTCAGCCCATCTTATTTTCGATAATGCACGTGAAAATCTCTCTTTGGACAAGAATCTTACTCCGCACACACTTCGTCACAGCTTTGCGACACACATGATGGATCGTGGTGCCGATATCCGTTTCATCCAGGAACTGCTGGGGCATGAGAGTATCTCCACAACGCAGATATATACTCACGTATCATCAAAAAAGCTCAAAAAGGTGTATGATGAGACCCATCCTCATGCCTGAAGGATTGCCGTTTTCCTTATAAGAAGTTATTTTTTATGTGTGTTTTTAGGAGGAAGTGATGCACGGAACAACTATTATCGCCGTCCGCAAAGATGGGAAGGTTGCCATCGCCGGTGACGGACAGGCCACGCAGGGAGATACTATCGTAAAAGGAAATACAAGAAAAGTTAGAAGGCTCTACGATGGAAAGATCGTAATCGGATTCGCAGGGGCCACAGCCGATGCCTTTACGCTTTTTGAGTTATTTGAAGCTAAATTGAAACAGTACAATGGTGATATCACGAGGAGTGCGGTGGAGCTAGCCAAGCAGTGGAGGATGGACAAACAGCTAAGGAATCTTGAGGCGATGATGCTTGCCAGCGATGGAAAACTCATGTTCCTCATCTCGGGTAATGGGGATGTCCTAGAACCGGAGGGGGATGCTATGGCTATCGGAAGCGGAGGAAACTATGCACTCTCTGCGGCAAGGGCTTATCTTGACAGTGGAATTGATCTCACAGCAGAGGAAATTGCCCGCCGTGCGCTCAAGATAGCAGGAGATATCTGCATATATACCAACCACAATGTCACATGCGAGGTAATCAATGGATAAGGAAAAAAGACTTGATGACATGATGCCAAAGGAGATAGTCAAGGCACTTGATGAATATATAATCGGACAGGAGGATGCCAAGAAACTCATAGCAGTAGCTATCCGCAACCGTGTAAGGCGTAAGAGGCTGAGTGATGAGATGAAGAGTGAGGTTACTCCGAAGAACATCATCATGATAGGACCTACAGGAGTCGGTAAGACCGAGATCGCACGTAGAATTGCTAAGCTGGCGAACGCACCTTTTATAAAGGTTGAGGCTACGAAATACACCGAGGTCGGTTATGTCGGCAGGGATGTAGAATCTATGGTACGTGATCTCATGGGATCTGCGATCTCCCTTGTCAGAGAGGAGATGTTCAAGCAGAATGAGACTTTAGTCGAAGGTAAGATCGAGGAGCGTCTTCTTGACCTTATAATTCCAGCAATCGATGAGGAGAAGAAGGAGAGTGATGTTCAGGTTATCGATGTGAGAAACAGCATGCGCAACCTTCTCCGTTCCGGTGCCCTTGATGATAAGGAAGTTGAAATGGTCGTTCCTCAGAGTGTCAAGGTCAGTGGTGTCGGTGTCTTTGGCGCTCCCACGGACGGGGCATCCGGCATAGAGCTTGGAAACATCTTCGAGGACATAAACAACATGTTCTCCTCTAACAAGAATCGTAAGAGGAAGGTAAGTGTCAAGAGGGCACGTGAGATACTCCGTGAAGAGGAGCTTAACAAGCTCGTTGACAACGACAAGGTGATTGATGAGGCACGTACGAGATGCGAGGAGATGGGAATCATCTTTATTGATGAGATAGATAAGATTGCAAGTAAGGGGAGTACTAACAATGCCGATGTATCCCGTGAGGGCGTACAGCGTGATATTCTTCCTATAGTTGAGGGTACGAAGGTCTCAACTAAGTGGGGTGTGATCGACACTACCAATATCCTCTTCATCGCAGCTGGAGCTTTCAGTATTTCAAAACCTTCAGATCTCATCCCCGAGCTTCAGGGACGTTTCCCTCTCCGAGTGGAGTTGAAGGATCTTACGAGTGATGATTTTTATCGGATCCTTGTGGAACCGAACAATGCCATCGTAAAGCAGTATAAGGCTCTTTTAGAGACGGAAGGTGTTGAACTCGAGTTCACTGATGAGGCGCTTCATCATATCGCTGATATCGCAGCAAAGGCCAATACAAGTGCCGATAACATCGGAGCTAGAAGACTGCACACCGTCATGGAGAAGCTTCTTGAGGATCTTTCATTCTCTGCAGAGGAGAAGAAAGGTGAGAGGGTTGAGATTACTGCCGACTATGTGGATAATGAGCTTGGAGATATAATCGAGAACCAGGATCTCACAAGGTATATTCTCTGATAGGTGGTATTTATGAAATATGTGACCATAACTGCTAACAGCTACGAGGAAGCGCTTGCAAAAGCGGAGCAGGACTATGGTAAGAATATAAGAATCCATTCACGGAGGGATTACTCCGTGGGTGGAGGTCTTTTCTCCAGGAAGAAGAGCAAATGCGATCTCACCATCTACCTTCCGGAGGGGTATGATAAGAGGGGTGCTCGTACAGACGAGGAGTCGATCATGGAATTTGAGAAGGAGGCCCGTACTCCTGATCCTGATTCCCTGAGTGACAAGGAACGGCTTAACACTGAGATCTATAGAGGTTCTTTGGAGAAGATGACGAAGGCTGAGAAGATCTTGAAAGCCAACGACATCTCCGAGCCTTTATGGTCTGTGCTGCTGAAGGATTTCTCTTTAGAACAGAAGGTTGAGCTTGAGATCGCCAATAGGATAATAGATACAACAGCCCTTAAAAGCGAGATAGATAACAAGTATCAGGTACTGCTTGGTCCCACGGGTTCAGGAAAGACCACGACGTGTGCAAAACTCGCCATAAACTATAAGAGGCGAGGGCAGGATGTGTTCATTATAAGTCTTGACAGCTATCGTGTCGGATCTTTCTATCAGATACAGAAACTTACGGATGCACTGAATATTCCACTTAGAACTGTCAGTGATGAGGTTGAGTTCAAGACAGCACTGAAGGAAGCTCAGGATTATGGTATCGTGCTTATTGATACTATGGGACTCAGTAAAAGTGATGATGAGCTGAATTTAAAACTGAAGGGAATGCTTAATAATCTGAACAGGGCTAATTCCGAGTTCATATTCATAGCTTCTGCTACAACGAAGATCGATGATCTTGAAAGCCTATATGAGATTTACTGTACGTATCTCAAGATAGACAGCATAATCGCGAGCAAGGCCGATGAATGTTCTACGATAGGAACTCTTCTTTCCTTCTCTTTCAGGCACAGGCTGCCTTTTTCCTATATAACGAACGGACAGAGGGTGCCTGAGGATATTGAGAAGGCTGAGAGCCTTGAGGTGCTAAGGTATCTCAATTCTCTCGATCTTGATTTGAAGAGGTTTTCTCATCAGGTAGCTGATTAGAGCGAGAGCATGGCCTCGAATTCCCTGAGAGAAGAGTCCATCATCTCCTTGTCACTAGAGGATGCGACGAGTGCGAATCCTGAACGGTAGTGTATGTTCACATGACGACCATTATTCTCCTTCTTCGTATCCTCAGGGGTAGGGATGTTTTTTTCCCTCTCCGTCTTGAGTATCGTGTAGGGCCGACCTGACAGGGCTGTTTCTATTGCATCGAAATCAATATCCTCCTCCTTTCCACTGCTGACAGAGAGCGCGTATATCTCACCTGTGGAATAATCAAGGAGTGAGAGCATGAGATAGTCCTCATCTGACTCTGTGACATAACTGGATACTATGTGATCGGCTATGTATTCCATTCTCTGACTTAAAGAGAGGGTAATATCTTTTCCTGTTGAGAGCGCTTCTGTGAGTGTGAAAGGTGGATCGAGTATCTCATCGTAGACGCCTTCTGCTGCAAACTCGGATTTCTCTCCTTCCCGTCCTATCACGATACGCCCATGTTCGGAGAGTGGATAAATCCTCTCTCTCTTCTCTTCAAGGCTGACAAGATGGTCCAGCCTCTCTCTCTGCAGCATCTGCTTGAAATCCTCCTGCTCAGAGAGCATGATTGAGGAAGTGAGTTCCAACTTTCCACCAAGCCTTATTGCGTTTTCAAGCGTGAGGGCACTCATCGATGTATAAGGTGCGATGATTGAGGAAAGGCGGCTTACTTCACTTACCCTCTCAGAATTAATCTTGATGACATAGCTGGTTCTGTCCATCGCAAGGATATTTCCATTCCTGTCATATATGGAACCTCTGAAATATTCACTTTGGATCTCAGGATCCCTATAGTTCGTGTTTATCACGCCCTCTGAGATATAAAGGGATAAGAGCCTAATTATCAATATCATTGAAAGTATCAGCATGCTAAGGAAGATAACAAGTCCTTCCTTATTCGCTTTCCTGTTGTTTGCCATATTTATACATTAAACCTCAAGAAAAAAGAAAATCAATGCTCCTCTTCAAAATCATGAACAATACTGTTATACTTCTGGTGATGGAAGGGGTATGAGCTTATGAGTCGTAATGATTATGATGACATGGGCCCCGGGTTCTCCCGCAGGGGAGGAGGGGATAACAAGAAGACGTATATCATCTCATTCATGTGTATTTTGATAATTCTCATAGCAATACTGCTTTATATCGTATTCCGTCCCTCCGAAGAGGAAGCTGTGGAGGGGGATAGCACTCCGATGACAATCTCTTTGGATATCCCCGAGGTCGAACAGGTCCCTGTCGAGAGGAGTTCGATTCCCGTAGTTGAAGAGGAGAAGGACGAAGACGGCTTCTTCACATCCTATACTGTCACATCCACAGATACACTCAGTTCCATAGCATCCTCTTTTGGCATTTCCCCCACGACGATCAGCCAGGTGAACAACATCCAGGATCAGAGTGGAATAAAAGAAGGCATCTCCCTTACCATACCATCTCTTGATGGAATCCTGTATACGGTAGAAGAGGGGGATACAATCTCATCCTTGATGTCTCGTTACATGGTAAGTGTCAATGAATCAGAGCTTATTGCTATAAACGGAATAGAAGGGGATCTGAAAGAGGGAGATGTGATATTCATTCCTATTGTCATGGAGAGCAGTGATTCCTCTTTCCTTAGACCTTCTGATGGTAGCTTAGTATACCGTTTCAATGAGGTATATAATGGCATGCCGTTAAATGGTGTTGCCTTTTCTCAGGAAGCGGGGAGTGCCGTATATGCGATAGCCGATGGTTTTGTCATGGATGCAGGAAGCAGCAGCCAGTTTGGACGCTTTGTTACCATCGTCCATCAGGACGGGTTCAAAAGCAGTTACTATTGCCTTGAGGTGGTGAATGTAAGGGTAGGACAGAGAGTCAAGGCAGGGGATGTCATTGCGACTGTCGGCTCATCCAACCGTTATTTTGAAACTCCGACCCTTTACTTTACACTCGAGCAGGGGTCATTAACTCTGGATCCCATGATGTTCTTCTAGCTTTCAGAAAAGGGGAAGAATCAGGCGGGAGATGAAAATGTTTTCTTCTTCCTCCTGCCTGAAGAGTCCGGAGTTCTTCCTTATTATGGTGAAAACACTTTCCAATCCCGTTCCCCACTTGATGTCTCCCTTTCCATTGAACGTGTTTCTCACTTCGAGGATAAATGTATTCGAGTTTGTCCTTGCATTCACCTCTGTATATGGATTATCTCCTGATTTTGCAGCATTGATTGCATTCTCAAGCAGGTTCCCAAGCAGTATCACAAGATCGATATCGTTTATGGCTATATCTTCTGCTACTGTCACATTCGATACGAATTCGACACCTGCATCCCTTGCAAGGCGGGAGGCTATTCTGAGTTCCGCATTTATGACCCTATTTTCACAGAATGTCGTGAATCCATCGTTCTTTATCAGATTCTCATATTCTCTCAGATAACGTTTCGCACCATCTAAATCTCCTTCCTCAAGATATTCATTGAGCATTCTGCTATGATGTCTCAGGTCATGACGATATTGCATGGCCTTTTTCACATAGTTTCTCTCTGTCTCGAGCTCGGTTGCCAACAGACGCTGGCGGTATTCCTGCCTTTCTTTGTTCCTCTCGTCCTTCAGTAGTATTATCAGTTTGAATATGATCAGGTACGCAGATGTCACAAGAATCGTAACCATCGAGAGGATGGCAAGGTAGATGACTTCATTCTTGATGAAGAAGAACGCGGAGAGTGCATATGTGAAAGCGGACAGGCATGCCACCGCTGCAAAAAGGGCAAGCTCCGTCCATCCTCTTGATATTTCATGACTAAGATTCAGAAATAGTTTCCGGAGTTTCACGATCAGGATGATTATGAATGTAAGAGACAGCATGGTTCTGATTAAAAGAGTTGCAAGCTCATTTGATGAGAAAAGGAGGATGGAAATGTACTGGGAAATGCTGACAGCGAGCATGAAGTATAGAGAATAGGACATGAAGAAAAAGAGGTTTCGCGATAGGGAACCGCTGTTAATGAGACAGAAGAACACGGCATATGTGATAAGCAGGATAAGTCCCAGGATAAATGTAGTAGAAAAATTGACGCTGAAATGGAGGATCATAATCACACTTATCATCTCAGATACCAGAAACAGTGGAATCCATAAAAAAAGTGGATGATTGAATTTGCTTTTCGGTTTGGAAAGCAGATAAAGTGTTATCATATGGGCAAGTATGACGAGAGTCATTCTCAAGATATCGAAAAGAACTTTCACCGGTCTCTCCACTATAAACAAGAATAAGGTAATTCAAGGCTTCTGTAAGCAGGAAAAAGCATCTTTTTATCGTAAATGGATGATTGTTTATTGATAACAGAGCTTGAAAACTATTTTTTTCCTTTTGTTTCACCTAATATATTTTAATTATGTTGCATATTGCCATCTGTGATGATATAAGCGGACAGTTGGATCTTTTGAAAAGATCCGTTGATTCATTTTTCAGATTGAAAGGTGGAATCTCCTATTCGCTTGAAACATTCTTCTCTTCAAAAGAACTCCTTCTTTCTTTTGAGAAAGGGAATTCCTGGGATATTGTTATTCTCGACATCGTGATGCCCGACGTTCTTGGAACGGATGTTGCCCGTATTCTCAGGGAAAGGGGAGAGCAAAGTGCGATAATCTTTACCTCGTTCAGCAGTGAATATGCTGTTGAGGCGTTTTCCCTTAATGCACTGCATTATGTCTTGAAACCTTTTAAGGAGGCTGATTTCCATGAGGCTATGGAAAGGGCAGTGAATACACTCAGTACAAAGATTGGAAAGACACTCATCATACAGATGGAGGATGGCGTTGTTGAAAATGTCAATGTCGATGACATCATATTTATAGAGAGCGTCGGTTATAGAAGATGCGTTCATACGAAACATGGAATTTTTGAGGAGATCAAGAAAACGCTCACGCTTTTTCTCGAAGAGCTAGATTCCTGCTCTCCCGGGCAGTTCATCATCCCATACAGAGGCTATATCATAAACCTTGAAGCTGTAAAAACAATAACCGTCAGGAACATCGTGATGCAGGATGGAACGGAAATACTGCTCAAAAGAGGGGATTACAGGAAGATTCGTGATATCTTCTTTAACTGGTCCTTCAGAAAAGAGGGAGGCAGAATATAGCAAAGGCCGTCTTTCGACGGCCCTGAATGTATATCCTAAAAGTTCCTGCCACAGCAGTTCTTATATTTCTTTCCACTTCCACAGGGGCAGGGATCATTCCTTCCGACTTTTGGGGTGGCTCTTCTGATCTGCTGATTCTCGCTCTCACTTCTACTGGATACCGCTGTCTGGGCCCCTGCTTGTGCATGACGGGCATTTAGAATACGTTCTTTCTGCTCTCTCTCAGTTAGAACCTTCACCGAGACGACGGTCTTTACGACCTGATCGCTTATTTCACTTATCATGTCATCAAAGGCATCACTAGCAGTATTCTTGTATTCTACGAGTGGATTCTTCTGGGCATAACTCATGAGTCTGGCTGAATCCTTGAGCTCCTCAAGCGCATCAAGATGGTCGATCCAGCGTCGATCGATGTTTCTTAGATAGATATATCTTATGAAGCGGTTGAATTCCGGTTTTGTAACCTTTTCCTCTTTCTCCCTGATGTTCTTTTCAATAATGGAGTAGACGTTATCCAAGGTTACATCGCCATCCGTGAGGTGGAAGAAATCCTTTATCTCGGAGAGTGCCTTATCCTTATCCTTTGGATTCTCATCCTTATAGAAGTCTATGATGTTCTTGATGTTCTCAAGAATTCTATCCGAAAGATCATCCGCCTGTAATATCTTATCCCTTTCTGAGTAGATGTAATTCCTCTGCTCATTGAGGACATCATCATAATCAAGGAGGTGCTTTCTTATCTCGAAGTTCCTTGCCTCGACCCTCTCCTGGGCTTTCTCAATCGCGTTATCAAGCATCTTGTGTTCGATTGCCGTACCGTCATTCAGTCCGAGTCGTCCGATCATCTCTCTCAGCCCCTCTTTCGCAAAGAGCCTCATCAATGGATCTTCAAGGGATACGTAGAATCTGGAAGTTCCAGGATCTCCCTGTCTTCCGCTTCTTCCCCTTAACTGGTTGTCGATTCTCCTTGACTCATGCCGCTCTGAACCGATTATATATAATCCACCGAGGGCCTTGACCTCCTCATAGGCCTTCTTATACTCGGGCATGATCTCACTGAGAGCCTTTTTATACTCCTCAAGATCTGCATCGGCTCCACATTTTTTTCTTGCAAGGTGCTCAGGAGAACCTCCGAGCTTGATGTCGGTTCCTCTTCCTGCCATGTTCGTCGCTATTGTGACGGCTCCCTTCATACCTGCCTCTCCGATGATGTATGCCTCCCTTGCGTGATTCTTGGCGTTAAGAACCTCATGCCTGATGCCTGCACGTCTCAATAAGGCTGAAAGAAGTTCGGATTTCTCGATGCTCACGGTTCCAATGAGGATGGGCTGTCCCGTCTCATGGATCTTCTTAACATCGTTTACGATGGCATTGAATTTCGACTTCTCATCGTAATAGATGAGGTCCTTCAGATCCTTTCTTATTACAGGACGGTTTGTTGGAATTACAACAACATCAAGGCCATATATCTCCTTGAATTCCCCAGCTTCAGTATCTGCTGTTCCTGTCATCCCCGAGAGCTTGTCATACATTCGGAAGAAGTTCTGGAAGGTAATCGTGGCAAAGGTCTTGCTCTGGCCTAGAACCTTGACATTCTCCTTCGCCTCAATCGCCTGATGCAATCCATCGGAGTACCTTCTACCTTGTAAGACACGTCCTGTGAACTCATCGACGATCTGTACCTGTCCATCCTTTACTATATAATCCACATCCTTTTCAAAGAGCTTATGCGCCTTTACAGCCTGGGTAACATAATGAACGAGTTCAAAGTTCTCTCCGTCATAGAGGCTGTAGATCGTGTTTCCTTCATCATCCTTGCTGGCAAGAAGGGCACCTGTTTTTTTCAGAAGCTCCTCCATGTGGGTCATACCCTGTTTCGTGAACGTGACTTTCTTCTCCTTCTCATCGAGCTTGTAATCACCTCTCTCATCAAAATTCATTGCCACGCTCTTATCGAGCTTTTCCATCTCGGTAAGCTCATAATATGTTCCCGTCTCTGGATCCTTCTCACACTCTTTTAAGAATGGGACTATGGAATTGGCTGCCCTTACTTTTGGAGTGTCATCCTCGCCCTGGCCTGAGATTATCAGAGGCGTTCTCGCCTCGTCTATGAGGATGCTGTCTATCTCATCGACAATCGCATAATGGTGCTTCGCCTGGATCTTGTCGGCATAGGAGACTTTCATGTTGTCCCTCAGATAGTCGAATCCGAACTCGTTATTCGTGCCATAAGTGACATCCGCGCTGTAGTTCTTCCTCTTTGACGCGTTATCCATCTCACTCGTGATGACCCCGACACTCAGTCCAAGATATTCATAAATCGGAGCCATCCATTCAGCATCCCTCTTTGCGAGATAGTCATTTACTGTGACTATATGGACCCCCTCTCCCTCGAGGGCGTTGAGGTAGGCTGCGGGAACACATGCAAGGGTTTTTCCCTCTCCCGTTTTGAGTTCCATTATCTTTCCCTCATGGAGAGTGACGGCTCCCATGAGCTGTACGTCATAGTGCCTTTCTCCTATGGTCCTGAATGCTGCCTCACGTGCAAGTGCAAATGCCTTTGGAAGGATGTCATCAAGGCTTCTGCCTTCCTTCACTTCCTTCTTCCATGCTTCTGTCTGTCTCTTGAAATCTTCCTGGCTGAGGCTTTTTGCCCAAGCCTCCTCATCGTTTATCTTCTTGATAACAGGGCTCAAATGCTTCATGTCCCTGTCGTGTTTTGTCCCCCCGAAGAGGGCTGTTAAGAAATTAGCCATGAGCATAATATACTAAAAAGACGAGAAAAATGGTAGGAAGAAAGCCCTTTTTTCGTTTATCATTGGCGTATAGGAGTTTTTATGGATTTTCAACCTTGGATTCTTGATGCTGTGCTGGCACTTATCTTACTGGTCTCCTGTCTAGGTGGAATTCTGAGAGGCCTCTTGAGAAGTATAAGCTGGCTGCCCGGCATAGTTTTCGGTGTCCTTGCCGTGAAGTTCTTCTCTGTGACGCTTGCAGAGATCATCAAGGAGAACAGTGTTCTCTCACCTCTTTGGAGCACCTACATATCGGTTATTGCATTGATGGGGGGTGTCTATCTGATTGTAAGACTACTTGCCTCCATCTTCTCATCCTTCTTGGATGAGATGGGCCTGAGTGCCATTGATAAGATTCTTGGGGGACTTTTCTCACTTGCTCTCACGCTTCTCATCTTTGGGATCATCATCTCAGTTGTTGATAATGTCGCCGCCCTTTCCTCTGTAAAGGAATTCTTCGATACCTCCTGGCTTGTAAGGAGCATAATCAGGCCATTCTTCTCAGGAACGGTCTCATTCTTTCAGGGGGCCCTGTAATTGAAACTCTACCGGTCGGGTACATGGGATGAGATTTACTCATCATTGCGGACGGATACATTGGCCCAGTCCCTCCTTTTCTCCGGTCCGAGATACTCCGGGAGGCTCTCCCTTGCTTTGGACCTGGCGAAGGCGATGGGGGCAGAGGATGTCATATTTATTCCAGAGCGGGATCTCTCCCTTGGAATCAGGGCATCTTACAACCTTCTCAATGAGAAGTACTCTGCACGTTTCCTCTCTTATTTCATCTCTGAGGTGAGACTTCTTCTGATGCAGTATCATCCATCCTTGCAGTCAAGGGGGGCAGAGGGTGGCAAGGACAGGATATTTTCCCAGGCCGCGGACATCTCGGACATGGTTTATGATCTTTCTCTACTCGATGTGGATGAGGAGAGACAGAAGATTCTAAAACTTGCCGGAGATATTTATAAGCTATCTCTTAAAAGCGATATCCTCTTCCGTGGTAAGAAGAAAGGGGTGATCTCCGTCGATGATGTAAGAAGCATCCAGAATTACCTTGTCCGCAAAAAGGACAGGAGCATGGTGATCATAGAGAATATCGAAGACTCTACGGAAGCATCGCGCAATGCGATGCTGAAAGTTCTGGAGGAGCCGTATAAGGACACTTATTTCGTCTTGATCTCTGCAAACAGCCTGAGAATCCTCACCACGATACTCTCCCGTCTGAGGAAGTACAGTTTCTCTCCTTTGCCACGGAAAGATTTGAACATATATCTTAAAAACAATTTTTTAACAGAAAGGGATTATGACAGTTACGGGGATTTCCTTTTTGAAATGAGCAGTACGGCTGCAGAGAGGGAGATTATCTTATCGAATGCCAGTAAGATGGCGGATGCTCTCATGAACAAAAAGAGGCTTGATGTCGATGATCTGGATGAGGTGTATTCTTCCCTTGAGGGCAATCCGTCATATTTCATCTCTCTAGTTATAAAAGAGGTAAAAAGTGAATTCCTCTCCGGTTCTCTCAGTGCCAGGAAGGCGTTTTCCCTTCTGAAAGGACTGGATGACGCGGCACTATCCAACGCTGTGTATAATCAGAATATAAAGAGTGCGTTTGATCTTGCACTTCGGGAGGCGTCATTTGTCAGTTAAGTTGTTGAAGAAGATACTGGGTTCCAATATAGAGGTCAGCAGGAATCATCTGAACGAGATCATAGCAGATGCCCTGGACGAGTATGGCCTTGTCAGAGAGGTTCTTGACAGGGAGGAGGAGGGCCATGTGGTGGTAGAGAGAAACAGCCATAATGTCGTCCTGATAACCCGTTCCCTTTCGAAACTCGTTCCTGTGAGTCTCAGTGGTAAGCGCTTCGCTGATTCAATCAAGGATGCCGATTTGAAGAAATATTTCAAAGCCGTTCTTGATGGAGAGGAGGGGATGAATGAGCGTGATTTCTCTTTCGGAGAGGGAGAGATTAAGACAATAAGAATCTCCTACATGCCGTTCATGTTCAATAACAGGGAATATATCGACATACGTTTTGATGATATCACGGAAAACCTGAAGAAGGAGATGAAGCTTAGAAACTCAGAGGCGCTTGCGAGCATGACTACGATGGCTGCAGGGGTTGCTCATGAGATTAAGAATCCTCTTGCTGCGATGCAGATATACACATCCCTTCTGAGAAAAGCGATTTCCAGTGGAAAGGGGATAGAGAAGGCCAATGAGTTCATAGACATAATTGAGCAGGAGACAGAGCGGCTCAATGAGATTGCTGTTGATTTCCTCTTTGCTGTCAAACCGATGCAGGTCGAGCTCAAGATGGACAGCCTTAATGACATCATCATCGAACTCAGCGATTTCGTTGCTGTCGAGGCTGCAACCAAGAATATAAGGATCACTCTTCGCCTTGATAAATTCATCCCATCTCTCATGCTTGACAGGAAGCTTTTGAGAAGGGCGTTCTTGAATGTCATCAACAACAGCTTCTATGCCATGAAAACGGGTGGTGAGTTGATAATCGAGGATAAGAGCGATGGGGATTATGTAAAACTCTCCATAATCGACAATGGTACGGGAATGAGCGAGGAGACGAAGAGGAGGATCTTTGAACCGTATTATACGACGAAGGCTGAGAGCGGTACAGGACTGGGGCTTACCGCTGTTCTTAAGATAATCAACGCACACTCTGGGGAAATAACACTTGAAAGTCAGCTTGGAGTAGGGACCTGTTTCACGTTCAAATTCCCTATTCCAAAGAGCCAGAGAAAGGTTTTGAAAGATAAGGAATAACATAAGTGGCGACTATTTTAATAACAGATGATGAGGCCAACATCGTAAGTGGGCTTAAATACGCTTTCGAGGATGAGGGCTTTAACGTGCTTACTGCGAAGAACGGCGTGGAAGCATGGCATACCATCAACAACAATGTCATAGATCTCGTGATAACAGATCTGAGAATGCCTGAGATGGATGGATATGAGCTTATCAAGAGGATAAGCGCATCTTATCCGACCCTTCCCGTCATAGTTCTCACCGGCCATGGCACGATTGAGACCGCGGTTGAGACAATGAGGGATGGGGCTATAGATTTTTTCACAAAACCCGTAGACCTTGATAAACTCATTCTCGTTGTAAAGAAGAACATAAAGAACAGTCAGCTGCAGGAGCAGAACAGGAAGCTGACCGAGGAGATTGATAAGCTTAAAAGCCAGCAGAAATACTCCAAGATAATCGGTAAAAGCAGCAAGCTCTCGCAGATGATGCAGATAATAAACCAGGTTGCTCCTACAAAGGCCAGTGTCCTTGTAACAGGTGAGAGTGGAACGGGTAAGGAACTCGTAGCAGATGCCATTGTCGCCCTTTCTGATAGGAAGGACAAGCCTTTTATAAAGGTACACTGCGCATCCCTTTCAGAGAGCCTTCTCGAGTCTGAGCTCTTCGGTCATGAGAAAGGAGCGTTCACGGGAGCCACCAGCCAGAAGAAGGGTCGCTTTGAGCTTGCCGACGGGGGAACGATCTTCCTCGATGAGATAGGGGAGATCAACATGAGTACCCAGGTCAAGATACTCCGTGTGCTTCAGGAGAGGGAGTTCGAACGGGTCGGAGGTGAGAGGACGATCAAGGTTGATGTGCGTGTCATCGCCGCAACGAATCGAGATCTTCTTGAAGAGGTAAAAAAGGGAAATTTCAGAGAAGATCTCTATTACCGTCTGAATGTCGTACATATCGAGGTACCTCCGCTAAGAGAGAGGAAGGAGGATATCGAGCTTTTGGTCATCAACTTCCTCAATCAGTTCAATCAGGAGGACGGAAGGAAGATAGAGGGGATAAGTCCTCAGGCGAGGAGAGCTTTGCTCAATTACAACTGGCCGGGAAACATAAGGGAGCTTAAAAACAGTATTGAAAGCTCTGTTGTCCTTGCAAAGGGGAATATCATCCAGCTTGAGGATCTTCCTCCTCAGATCACGGCATCTTCCTCTTCTAGTCAGAGCAATATCACGATAGAGCTGCCAACGACGCTGGAGGAGGCAGAGAAGAAGATCATTCTTGGTACGATAGCTTACTGCGCAGGTAACAAGAGCCGTGCAAGCGAGATCCTTGATATCGGGAGAAAGACACTGCACAGGAAACTCAACGAATACATGGGAAAGAGCGATGGATCTTGATTCTGTATTCGCTCCCGGAGGTATTCTTGAAAAAGAGCTTCCCTTCTATATTTACAGGGAGAGTCAGTATGAGATGGCGCTTCTGGTCCAGAGGGCCTTCTCTGAGGAGAAGATTGCGGTACTGGAAGCGGGAACTGGAATCGGCAAGAGTTTTGCATACCTTGTGCCATCTTTTCTGGAGATACTGAAGGATAAGAAGAAGCGTATCGTAATAGCAACCAGCACCATAACTCTTGAAAACCAGCTTTTTGAGAAGGATATTCCTCTTATAAACAAGGCTTTAGGTACGGATATAGAGAGTGCGATCCTTTTTGGACGTTCGAATTACGTATGTCTTGATGCATTCAAGGAAAAGGAGGAGGAACTTGCAGTACTGAAAGAGGATGATTCTTCCGATTTTGCGAAACTGAGTGCTTGGGTATACTCATCAGAGAGCGGTGCTCTCTCCGATCTGAAGGACAAAGGTGCAATTTCCGTTTTCCATGAGATTGCATCGGATGCCGCTACCTGCAAGGGGGCCAAGTGCCCTTATTTCGGACAGTGCTTCTTCTATGAGGCACGTAAGAAGGCAAAAAGAGCCCGTATCATAGTGACGAATCATCATCTATTCATACTGGACGGAAAGAACCGTCTTGAGAGAGATATGGATTACGAGGAGGACCTCGTACTTCCATCATTTGACTATGCTATCCTGGATGAGGCCCATCACCTTGAATCGGAGGCAGGAAAGTTGCTTTCCCTCTCTTACTCCTATGAATCGCTTAGAAAGACGATTGATAACCTCTCTAAGAAGGACAAGGATCTCGGAGGAAAGAGCAAGATCGAGTATATGAGGATGTATGAGCAGCGCAAGGGGGCTTCTTCTGCTTTTTCCAAGGAACTTAAAGTGATAAAGGATGAGGCTGACAGTTTCGATCAGCGCCTCATGTACTACCTTTCTTCTATCTCCCGGGATGCAGAGATCCTTTTAGATGATTCACTAGCTAGACAAATGGAAGCATTGAGGTCTCAGTCAGAGGAACTTGGCAGGAGGATTACTAATGCCGTTCTTTCTTTTACTTCCGTTCTTTCAGATGATGGAATGGAAGGGGATGCTACCTTCGCCCTTGTTCTACACAATGTAGGCACTCTTTTGTCGCATGCATCCGTTCTGTCATCTTTCTTCTCAGACTGCGGATATGAGAAAAACGTCCCTTATTTCGTGAGAGAGAGGAGTGGACGCTACAGTATGCTCATAACTCCAATGAACATAGGATCTCTACTCTCGGATATGTTCTATCAGAAGATAAAGTCGATGGTATTCTCATCTGCGACACTTACTGTTGGCCGGGATTTCTCCCATTTTGAGAGCAGGACAGGGCTAGACAGCGTTGATGTCATAAGCCAGAGATTCGATTCCCCGTTCGACTTCAAGAAGAATCTCATGTTGCTGATTCCCCAGGATGGCATGCTGTACAGAAAAGGGGAGGATGAGGCCTATTACGTATATGCGGCATCGGCAATCAGCGAGGCGATAAACATGAGTGGAGGAGGGGCTCTTGTACTCTTTACGAGTAATGAGATGCTTAATGCCGTCACTGAGATGGTGAGATCATCCCTTCCTGATATGACGATACTCAAACAGGATGGAAGGAGGGCAAACAGGAAGAAACTTCTTGATAAGTTCAAGGAGGACAAGAACTCCTCCCTTTTCGCGACATCATCCTTCTGGGAGGGCATAGATGCTCCCGGGGAGACACTCAGACTCCTGATAATAGTGAAACTTCCTTTCTCCAGTCCTACTAGCCCAATGAACAAGGCCCTCGAATGCGTGCTCAGAAGGGAGAGCAGGAGCAGTTTCTTCGAGATATCGCTTCCTGATGCTGTTATAAAATTCAAACAGGGAGTAGGCCGTCTTATCAGGAGTGAGAATGACAAAGGGGTCGTCCTTGTACTTGATGGCAGACTCTGGAGAAACAGCTATCACCGATTCTTCATTGAGAGTATTCCTCCCTGTTATCTTCCTGAAGACTGTATGATGTCCAATATCAGCGAGAAGATAGAATCGTTCCTTTATTGAAGAATAAAAACAATGAGTACCTTTGGTATGATGGAGGCTTTCTCATGCAGGCATTGCTTTTATGTAATTCAGTCAGCTAGTACTTTGTAATTCATGAAGAAACAAAGGTCCTGAGACCCATTGTGTTCCATTAATTATAATGAGTATGAAAAGGGGCTGTTTCCAGCCCCTGGTGTTATTTGATTACTGCTAGGATATCCTGAGCATTGACGATGAGATAATCATCGCCTCCGTCCTTTATCTCGGTTCCGGCATACTTGTCATGAAGAACTTTGTCTCCGACCTTGACCTTGATCTCCTCGCTATCGCCAACTGCGACAACAGTCGCAATCTGGGTCTTTTCCTGCGCAGCCTGCGGGATGAATATTCCTCCTGCAGTCTTTTCTTCACTCTTCTCTGCTTTAAGAAGAACTCTCTCTCCAAGTGGAATGATTGTCATTTCTAATCACCTCGAAAAATCAATTTCAATAAGTAATATATATAAGGAAAATGAAAGCGACAAGGAGTAAAAGAAAGAAAAAGAGGTTCAGATTTTTTGAAATGAGCTATTAACTTTTATTTTATAATTGTTATATTTCTGTTAAAGAGATGAACAATGATGAAGTTTGAGGAGAGTAGAAAGATTTTCAGCGAAGCAGGAGATAGGATGAGGCATGGGGATATCCTCGAGGCTTTTGACCTCTATTGTGACGTGCTTCTTGATCGTCTTTCTCGTGAAGATGATGATTTGGATTTCATCCTGTTCTTCCGTTCTCAGCTTGTGAAGTATCTGCGACAGAAGAGAAGTCTTTTCCTTTCTCTTGCAGAGGGAGACATGATAAGTGATCTGATCTATTCCACTTATGAAGATTTTCTTTCGTCTCTTAGAAGCAATCCTTTTGTTAAGACAGCAAAAGGGAGATTTAGACTGCTGATGTCGGTAAAAATTGTTTTTCCGATTCAAAATGACACATGCTTTGAGCCGGAATCAAAAATAGTGTCAAAATAACCCATATTTGTTTTCGAAATGTTGCAGTGTGTCAAAATGAGACTTAATTAATCATATCTTCATAAATTATAATCTATGATAATTTATTATATAGTAATAAATTGCTGTGGTTATGCTTTAGTTGGCATGATTTTTGCTTCTATAATTGTATAGGAGAACAAAGAATGTTAAAAGAAACATCAAATGCAGCTTATCTTGATTCTGAGAACGAGATCCTCTCTATCTATCTTGAGCAGATAAATAAGATTCCGATGCTCACATATGAAGAGGAGTATGAGCTTGCCCTTAAGGCGAAAGCGGGAGATAAGAAGGCATTTGACAGGATCATAAATGCCAACCTTCGCTTCGTTGTCTCGGTGGCAAAAAAATACAGGGGACAGGGAATGGCTCTCTCTGATCTCATCAATGAGGGAAACATAGGTCTTATTACTGCGCTTGAGAAATTCGAGCCAGAAAAGGGCTATCATTTCATCTCCTATGCCGTATGGTGGATCAGACAGTCGATCATGAAGGCTCTCAGCGAGAAAGCAAGGGCCGTCCGATTGCCCCTTAACAGGGCAAATGAGCTGATGCAGATTCAGAAAGCCCAGAGTGAGATCCTCCATGATAATATAGACGATCCAAACAATTTAGAGCTTATCAGTGAGAAGACTGGTCTTGAGGAAAGCCTTGTAAAAGATCTTCTCTCTATAAGCCAGGACATAGTAAACCTCGATTCGGCCATTAAGAGTGATGATGATTCCTCTTCAACTTTCTCAGAGTTCATTGAGGACCCTTCAAAAGGACCTGAGGAGGAGGTTGTAGGAGAATCTCTTAAAAGTGAGGTAAGATCACTTCTGCTTACGCTCAGCGAAAAGGAAAGACAGATTCTTGTCATGCGTTATGGTCTTGATGGGAATAAGCCGATGAGTCTTAAAGAGATCGGCATCAAGTTCGGCCTGACGAAGGAGAGGATCAGACAGATAGAGAAGAGAGCTCTTGAAAAACTCAGGGAGAACAGCCAGAGTAGGGCTCTTGAATGCTATACAGTCGCATGTTGAGGATAAGGCGGGTTTCATAACCTGCCTTTTTTTATTGGTTTTGAAAATGAAACCATGTTTCAATTTTTTAATATATAATTTTACAATGTAAATAATTATTCTGAGTTCCTGTTGTTTTTAGTCCGTTTAAATGATAAGCTGGTTACAGCTTGAATTTAGAGGTAAAAATGTCAAAACAGGAAAAAAAGAAGTATGTTTATTTTTTCGGAGGAGGGAGCGCGGAAGGTTCTGCGGATATGAAGGCCCTCTTGGGGGGAAAGGGTGCGAATCTCGCAGATATGACGAGCATAGGACTGCCTGTTCCTCCTGGATTCACTATTACGACAGAAGCATGTGCTTTTTTTGATAAATCAGGTGGTGGATATCCTGAGGGAATGAGGGATGAGGTACTTCAGAATCTTAAGAGACTTGAGGAGTTGCAGGGTGCAAGACTCGGAGATAAGGAGAATCCTCTTCTTGTATCGGTAAGAAGTGGTGCGGCCCAGTCCATGCCGGGAATGATGGATACCGTTCTTAATCTGGGACTTAATCCTGACAGTCTGGAAGCCCTTGTGAAAAAGACGGGTAATGAGCGTTTCGCCTGGGACAGTTATAGACGGTTCATCCAGATGTTCGGTGATGTAGTCATGGGTGTTGAGCATGCCCGTTTTGAATACATTCTGCAGAGCGTGAAGGATGAGAACGGGGTTCATTTTGATAACGAACTTACCGTCGATATGCTGAAAGAAGTTATCAAGCGTTATAAGATAATGTATAAGAAGGCCACTGGAGAGGATTTCCCAACGGATCCTGAGTATCAGCTGTTCAAGGCAATAGATGCCGTATTCAGAAGCTGGAACAATGAGAGGGCCATAAAATACAGAATGATGAATGATATCCGTGGCCTTCTAGGAACCGCTGTTAACGTGCAGTGCATGGTATTCGGTAACATGGGAGAAACGAGTGGAACGGGTGTAGCATTTACCCGTGATCCATCCACGGGAGAGAACAAGTTCTTCGGTGAGTATCTCATGAACGCCCAAGGAGAAGATGTTGTTGCAGGTATAAGGACACCTCAGTCCATAGATACTCTTAAAAAGGTAAATCCAGATGCCTATGCTCAGCTTGTAAACATAAGGAGCATTCTTGAGAAGCATTACAGGGATATGCAGGATCTTGAGTTCACGATCCAGGAAGGCAAGCTCTACATGCTTCAGACCAGGAATGGAAAGAGAACAATCTTCAGCTGGCTCAGAAGCCAGGTAGAGATGGTTGAAGAGGGTCTTATCGATAAGAAAACGGCTGTATCACGTGTTCCTGCAAGTGAATTCAACAAACTTTTTGCACCTGTTTTGGATAATAAGATAATCAGGGATCTTTCATGCAAGGAAGCCACGAGAGGTCTTAATGCTAGTCCCGGTGGTGCATGTGGTCAGATTTATTTTACAGCAAAGGATGCGGAGAAGGCTGCAGCAGAAGGAAAGGATGTTCTTCTGGTACGTGTTGAGACAAGTCCTGAGGATATCGGGGGAATGGCTGTAAGCCGAGGTATCGTCACCTGCCGTGGTGGTATGACCAGCCATGCTGCCGTAGTTGCACGTGGAATGGGATGTCCGTGTGTCTCTGGCTGTGGAGAGATTCATGTCGATGAGATAAAGAAAACACTTGAGGTAAATGGTGTCATCCTCTCTGAAGGTGATTACATGGCGATCGATGGATTCACGGGATCTGTTTATGCACAGAAGATTCCTGTAAAACCAAGTGAGATCATGCAGGTACTTGAAGGTGGTATGAGGGAGTCTGAATCCCTTCTTTTCCAGAACTACAAGAAGTTCATGGGGTATGTGAACGAGTTCAAGACGATGGGGGTAAGGACGAATGCCGATACGCCTCAGGATGCACGGCATGCCGTTCAGCTTGGAGCTGAGGGGGTAGGACTCTGCAGGACGGAACACATGTTCTTCGGTGGAAAGAGGATCATCAGCATGCGCAAGATGATTCTTGCAAACAATACAAAGGAAAGAGAGGCTGCTCTTGCAGAACTTCTTCCAATGCAGAGGGAGGATTTCATCGGCATATTCAAGGCTCTTAACGGGCTTCCTGTAACTATCCGTCTGCTTGATCCTCCACTTCATGAGTTCCTTCCAAACGATCATACAAGCCGCCATGAGATGGCACTTACCCTTGGAATCAGTGCAGAGGAAATTGCACAGAAGATCAATAGCCTGCATGAGTTCAATCCTATGTTAGGTTTCCGTGGCTGTCGACTTGCGATAATCTATCCTGAGATTCTAAGAATGCAGGTCAGGGCTATAATCGAGGCAGCGATCGCAGTCAAAAAAGAGGGAGGACAGGTTCACCCTGAGATCATGATTCCTCTGGTAGGCATCTACAAGGAGTTCAATTTCTGCAAGGAGAAGGCTGTAGAGACGATAGAGGAGGTTTTCGGAGAGCAGGGCATGAAGATCGAGTACAAGATCGGTACCATGATTGAGGTTCCTCGTGCAGCGATCACTGCTGATGAAATTGCAAGGGAGGCGGAGTTCTTCTCGTTTGGAACAAATGATCTTACACAGATGACTTGTGGTTTCAGCCGAGATGATGCTGCATCCTTCCTCGGCCATTATGTGAACGACCCTGATAAGCAGTTCTATGATTATGATCCATTTGCGACGATTGATGTCGATGGAGTTGGTAAGCTGGTCAGAATGGCATCCGAACTTGGTCGCTCCGTAAGACCTGATATCAAGCTGGGGATCTGCGGAGAGCATGGAGGAGATCCGAAATCCATAGCATTCTGCCAGTCTATCGGACTGAATTACGTATCCTGTTCCCCGTTCCGCGTACCAATTGCGCGTCTTGCAGCGGCACAGGCTGCGATAGCTCAGTTTAAATAAGTTAAATATCTGTTAAAACAGGGCAGGGAGGCTTCACCGCCTCCCTATCTTTTTGTATATTCATGCTATGTTGAAAACAATAGTAAAAGGTTTTATAGTGGGGTCAAGTATGATGATTCCCGGGGTCTCTGGTGGATCCATGGCCATGATACTTGGAATTTATGATCGCCTAATAGCATCAATACCTGCATTATTCAAAAAAAAGACATTTGTAGAGAGTTTCAAGTTTCTCCTTGTTTTTGTTATTGCCGCCCTTGCAGGCATTTTGATTGTAGCCCGTCCTCTGGACGCTCTTATCTCTCGATATTCGATAGTCATCATGTACCTCTTTTTAGGTGCTGTCTGTGGAACTATTCCAATGATGGTGAAGAAGGCACATTCAGAAGGATTTGATATCCCAAGTCTTATCTACATAGCAATAGGAATTTTAATCGTATTCTCCATAGATTTCATCCCTGAGGGGATATTCAATCCGAGTTTAAATGCCTCGTTTACAGATATCCTGATACAGCTTCTTGGAGGAGTTCTCGTTTCCATTGGGCTTGTTCTCCCTGGAATCAGTACAAGTTATTTATTGCTGGTCCTAGGGCTTTATGAACCTTTGCTCTCAGCCCTCTCTAATGGTGAATTCCTGTCTCTGATTCCCCTTGTTCTCGGTCTTTTAGTTGGTATTCTTGCTTTGACAAAAGGACTTGAAATAGCAATGAACAGATACCCCAAGATCACATACATGATGATTTTAGGATTTCTTCTTGGATCAATCAGAGAGATCTATCCTGGCATACCATCCTCATGGTCAATAATAGTGGCTATTCTTCTTTTTGTCTTGGGCTTTGTTGTGGTATATAAGCTCTCTTTGTTTGAAGAGAATGAAGAGAAGGCGAAAAAGGAGGTTGATAATATATAAGTTTTTGATCGAAGACTGTTAGAACGTTAAGCCATTTCTAAGACTTGATTTAGAACTTACGTAGGTGTTACTTGTTTTTGCCATTTATGAGGTTCCTGCAGATGATGTCGTAAAGGATGGTCATGCCGCTCAATAGTGACAACGGACATTGTATATTCATCACTGGTTCAAATTCAAAACTCCTTACTGGAGAACTTTCGACATACCTATCCGGACGGTATGTGGAGATTCCCATCTATCCACTATCCTTTGTCGAGTTCCGTATGTTCGGAGAGGCCAGATTTGTGTTGTAGAGACGTTTGACAACTACTATTTCGCAAATCATTCTCTGCTGTATGGACTGAAAGGATTTCATGGTACTGATGAGGCTGCGATTATTGAGAATATCATATATCTTGAACTTCGAAGACGAGGATTCAAGGTCTATGTTGGAAAGTTGTATGACCAGGAGATCGACTTCGACGCCGAGAAAGAGAAGGGTAGAGAGAGATTGTATGTACAGGTATGTAAAACCATGCCGTCCTCTTCCGATAGAGAGTGTCTAATCTTAGGTAGGTTGGGGACGATTACCCGAAGTAGTGGTCACTCTGTACATTATAAAGGTTTTGAATATTAGATTTTCTAAATGTCTGTCAAATCCTCCTTATAATCTAATTTAGGAAATTTCTAGAATGATTTTAGTAGCAGGACTTTCATTGTTTAGCTTTCTAGAGGTCGTTTTTCTCTATTTTTAAACTGGAATAAAAAAAGCTAAGCCCAAAAGACTTAGCTTAGAAGCCAAAGATGGGAGTCGAACCCGCGACCTGCTCATTACGAGTGAGCTGCTCTACCACTGAGCTACTTTGGCGTACCCTAAGAATATACTAAAAAGACTATTTGTTTTCAACATGTTTTCGTATTTTTTTCAATTACTTTTTCTTTTGAACCTCAATTTCAAAACTTTTCACTACTGTTTATTTTATTTGGAAAGCCTTCGGCATTTGATTCCATAATTTCCCCTTCCTTCATATGTTCTGATTATCTCATAGGGGATATCATTGATAAGTACTATATTGTCAGTTAAAAAGGAATAATCATCCCCATTTGATTCACAGTATTTTTTTATTGCTTCTTGAGCATCTAAGATGCTTGCATTCTTATAACTGTCAGTGTAAGGGACCCAGAAAGTTCTTCTTAAAAAGCTGAGCATATATTCTCCTTTTAAGTATTATAAAATAATAATGTTTAGATTGCTTTAGTATTTTCATGTGCTTTACAATACAACCATATTCGAATTGTATCTTTTGGATATGGTACTTTGTCAGTAAAATGGTAGTGAACGGATATGACTAATATTTAATTACGCATAAATAGAATGTGAGTGTTGGAAGTA
>CALXYM010000019.1 GCA_944392965.1 uncultured Spirochaetaceae bacterium
ATATTGGATTCTATGGGAATAGTAATATGCTATCCTCGGGGACAAATCTTCTTAACGTGGATGTTCGGGGGGATGTCGGATACGCATTCCATCTCTTCAGTGATAGGTTCACCGTCGGTCTGAGTTTGGAGCTTGGGGCATTCATGCAGAACTCGATGGAGAATTACAATCTGCTTAATGCACGTTTTACAGGTAATCCTGTTAATGCTTTCAGTAATCCATTCAAACTCGGATTAGGCTTTTCCACTAATTTTGGAGCCATGTACCGCCATAATGAGGAACTTGCATTTACCCTTGATGCCGTGAATGTTGCATCATTCAGGAAATATACTGATATGGCATTAACGGATTTCGTAGATTTTGATGGATTTGACAAGGATTCAAATGTCTACTATCAACCGATGGATCTGATTCTACGTGCTCTTTGGAATAGAGGGCCTTATCATGTCGTGGTGGAGATTGGAGATGTAATAAATCAGGTTATATGGATGAACAGTTATTCATCCTATGAATTTGATTTCTTCTCCATTCCAAAGGTTTATTTCACTTATGATTTTAATAGTGATCTAAGCCTATCTACGGGATTGGAATATTCAAAACTGCTACTGGGGGTTGAATATAAGGGATTCAATGCAGAGATATCTGCATCCCTTGATAAACTTGCATTCGGTATAACGGCAGGTTATGAATTTTAGTTTTTTGTAAACTGTAAAGTATGGCATAGGGAACGCATTTTCCCTATGCCTATTTTCTTATTCATCCATCAGATTTATATGAGCACTCTGTCCGTCTATCCAGAGAACAGCCTCCTCTGCTCTAAATCGCAGAAGGCAGTAATTGGGATTCTCTGGGGAGTTAAAATAATATGAGAACACGGGCATCCAGAAATCTTTTAGAGTATTCTCATCTCTTATTATCTCCACTCTTCCTGTAAGGGAGACGCTGTCTGCCTCATGGACGAAGGATATTCCAGCCTTCGGGTTCTCCCTGATATGCCTCACCTTTTCAGATCCATAGTACGTGGTCATCCATAGCTCCCTTACCCCGTCGTGTTTTACCACATCCATCGCCACGCTCCTCGGGTAACCGGAAGAGCTGACTGTTGAGAAGAAAACATATCCGACATGATCGAGAATCCATGAAGCCTTATCCTCCATTGACAGCCATCTTTTCAGATGAGAAAAGTAATCTTCCATCATACGCTCCGCCTCGTCCTTTGAGAGTGCGGTGTCATGTTCCCTGTTCCATGCATCTAGATCATTCAGACAGAGTTCTATCTGTCCATTCATATCAAGATCATGGGTGAAAAAACCATCCCTGTAGCAGTGTATGCAGTACTCTGTATTCTTTCTCCCATCTGGATATGTTCCCATGAGCCCATCATTCTTGATTTCCATTCCACACGATTGGCAGATCATATCTTTTCTCCTTTTCCCGTATTATAACTTGAGAATATGGGAAAGTTGACTTAATTCTCACATTCGAGTACAAAGAGAGCATAAGGAGATGAGCCGATGAGAATGACATTCTAATTTCATAAGTCTTAATTTAGAAGGAGTTGGAATGTCTGAATACATAATCATAGACGGCATATCTTATGCATGGCCGGGGTCATCTCTATCAATATTCGAGAACCTTTCACTTACATTCAACGAAGGCTGGAGTGTTTTTTCCGGAGCGAACGGAAGCGGAAAGACCACGCTTGCCAGTTTAATAGCTTCAATTCTGATCCCTGATAAGGGAAGTATCAGAAGAAGCGGGAATGTTGTCATCTGTCCACAGGTATTCTCTGGCCTTGAGGATGATGATCCCCTATACATCTATGACGGGAGCAGGGAGAACGGGGAGTTAAAATCACGGCTTCACATCACGGATGAAATGGTGTTTAATCCAGAGAATCTCTCAGGTGGAGAGAAAAAGAGACTGCAGCTACTTGCAGCTCTTTCAAGAAAGCCATCGATACTGATCCTCGATGAACCCACGAATCACCTTGATAAGGAAAACAAGTATATAATACTCTCAACTCTCAAAGATTTCAGAGGTGTGGGGATCCTCATCACCCACGACAGGGATACTGCAGAGAAGCTGAGTGAAAGAACACTCCTTTTTGAACGAGGAGAGAATAGTCCTGCAAGGATTCATGACATTCCCCTACCCCTGTCACTTGCTCTTGAAGAACTGGAGAAAAGAAAAAAGGATCTCAGAAACTCCTACGACAGCCTTACATCAGAGATAAACAAGGCCAGAGGACAGGCATCAAGGCTGGAGGAGAAATCAAAAGGAATGGAGAGAAAACTCTCAAAGGCTGGCATAGACAAAAAGGATCACAGTGCGAAAGCGAAGATCGACGGAGCAAGACTTACGGGAAAGGACAGATCCTTCTCAGATCAAATGAGAAGGATAAACACGCAAAAGGAGCATAAAGAGGAGAGGCTGAGGGGTATGGAGAGGCCGAAGGAGCGAAAAGAGGGTCTGAGCTTAAGAGTGAAAGACAGTTATCTTCCCTCATTCACCATTCCATCTGCTGAGATCATCGCAGGAGACTATCACCTCCATGTTCCCAAGCTGACAATCCAGAGTGGAGACAGGATTGCAATAACAGGAAACAACGGAACGGGAAAAACACTGCTGCTTAATGCGATAAAAGAAAACCTGATTGCTCAGGGAAAGGAAAAGCAGCTTCTTTTCATACCTCAGGAATATACAACAGAGGATGAAGAAAGGATAAAAAGAGAACTTTGTACTTTTAACGATACGGAATACGGTGCAATTCTATCCGACATGTACAGGTTGGGAGCAAATCCCTCTTTCCTCTTAGATGAGGAGATTGAACCAAGTCCCGGGGAGATGAAAAAACTGGATTTCGTTCTTTCAAGAAGAAGGGGTGGAAACATAATAATGATGGACGAGATAACAAACCATCTGGATATCACCTCAATGAAGATACTGGAAGACATGCTTAAGGAGGATAAGAGTTTCACACTGATCCTCATAAGTCATGATGAGGCTTTCATCAAGGCAGTATGCAAACGAAGAGTAAAGGTAAGTAGAACTGGTAATACGGGAGAGGTAAAGGAAGAATAGGCAGGATCTTCAAGCCTGCCAGTACTCCCTCGTATCCATATCGACAAGTGTGAGCTTACCATAATACGAGCCGGTATCTATGGCGGCAAGATGGTATTTCTCGGAAAAATATGGAACACCTTCCCTTAAAGGTGTATGACCAATCCATATCGTCTTATCGGTGTGTACGGGTTTCATCCTCTTTTCTATATAGATGAAGGCCGTCTTAATCCCCTCCTCGTACATCGCGTTATAAAGGTAGTTCCTGTCCCAGAGGAAATCCTCAAGGTAGTCATAGTCCTCCTCTTCCTCATCAGAAAATTCTAAAAGATCATCACAGCTGTAGCTTTTCACAAGAGGATGAGGCCTTCCTCTGTCTGCGATATTCATCAGCTCCTTCTCGTTGTACACACCAGGAATCCCTCCGTGTATGATAATATCTTTCTCCTCCACACGGATGACAGGAAATCTTCTTAGCCATGTCCTGACCCTCTCCCTCCATTCCCGACTCTGTCTTCTTATAGCGATAACCGTTACATCTCCTCCGTTACGCATGATCCAGGAGGGATCGGGCTTGGAGGTATGAAGATAATTCTCAAGCCATCCATCATGGTTTCCCAGCACAGGATAGAAATGAGCAAGACCCATGAGGAAATCTATCGTTTCCACAGGCTTATCTCCCCTGTCCACGATATCCCCCACAGAATAGAGCATGTCGGAAGAAGGATTGAAAGCAGCCTTCTTTAGGACAGAGATAAGTTTATCATATGATGCGTGAATGTCCCCGATGATCAGTCTTCTTTTCACCATATATAACTATTATACCATCCTCCCGATGCAAGGAGAAAGTATTTCACAAAATTCCATCCGGCATGGTAAAATAAGATATGCAGTTAGAGATCATGCTGTTCTTTCAGAGGATAGGAAACCCGGTTCTCTCATTCATCGCAAACCTCCTCTCCGCATTCGGAGAGGAGAACCTGATGATACTGATACTGATCACGATATACTGGTGTTTTGACAAGAAGAAGGGATTCTCGATATTCTCATCCCTGATGCTCTCGCTTGCATGCATGCAGACGCTGAAAGCCATAATAAAGGCCCCTCGCCCATTCCAGGTACATCCTGAGCTGATAACAGCAGACAGGATCGAGACTGCGACAGGCTACTCCTTTCCATCTGGACACAGTACGGGAGCCGCGTCATTCTACTCATCAATCGCACTTTTATACAGGAAGAGATGGATAAAAGCTTTTGCCATACTCCTTGTCATCCTAGTTCCCTTATCAAGGCTTTATCTCGGCGTTCACTGGCCGCTGGATGTACTCTGCGGCACGATAATAGGACTTGGGATCTCCCTGTTTCTGACAGCACCACTTCTTAATCTCTTCGATGACAAGAGGAAAATAAGGATGATATACCTTCCTCTTGGTGTTCTCATGCTGATTGCAGCCCTTCTCCTGGCAATCCTCTTACACCTTGAGATGATTGATGAGGTCGCATTCTCCGACCTCATGAAACTCCTTGCCGTATTCTCCACTGCTTCCATTGGAGCTGCAGTGGAACTGACGACAACAGATTTCGTACCAGCAAAAAAAGGAAAGGAAAAGATCCTCTGTTTCCTAATAGGAGCTGTCTTAATAGCACTAGTACAGGCATCAGGCGCACTCATTCCGGAAAACATCTATTACCTATGGGCTTTCATCCGCTATACATTCATAGGAGCACTCGCAACACTTTTAGTTCCACGCCTTCTGTTGAAACTGAATCTTGTAAAAGAGAGAAGATATTACACTGACATGTTCCGGGATGTCATCTAAAAAAGCAGACCGCTTTCTATCCTCACTCTCTTGGGATACCCGTTAGATCCTGGTTTGTACTTATCCTGAATGAATGCAGTAAAATCCTCTTTTGAGGAAAGAGAGGGACCACAGAGAGAGGAGAAGAGACGACCACAGACATACGCGTCATCCAAAGCCATATGGGCCCTGTATTTCCAGTCATAATGAAGGGCGATGTTCGAGAGTCTGTAACTGTCGAGCTTCAACATCTTCCTCGAAAGGGAAAGTGTGCAGTAATAATCATTATCTATACCACCGAGATTATATGACTCTGCACTTTCTTTCAGTACTTTTATGTCAAAAGGTGCGTTGTGTGCGACAAGCGGACTATCCTTTATAAAGGAGAGAATGTCATCCCAGAGCCTATCAAGGGGCTCAGCGTTCGCTATGTCCAGTGGATCGATGTTATGTACAAGTGTACAACGGGGATCGAACAGAAGCTCCTTAGGCCGTATCAGGCTGTAGTATGAATCAAGTTCATTCCCCTCCCCGTCAAAACGGCATAATCCGATAGCACATGCGCTGTCACAAGAAGTGTTCGCTGTCTCAAAATCTATAGCAACATATTCCATAGGAAAGGAATATAGCATAAAATCAATTATTATTTGTGCTCTTTTCAATCATTATTTTCAAAATAGTCCTATCTGTCTCCTCCATTCCCTCATGACTGAGCTGGGAAAGGTTTTTAATCGATTCCAGACTATCAGAACCGACTATTCCAGACTCCCTTGAAGCGCTTTTTCCATCCATTGCAAGATGTACGGCAAGAGAGGCGGCTATGAGGGAGGAATAGATTTTGAGGGCACATGTCTTCTTCGCCCCATCACAGATTATCCCCGTGAGATTCGCTATCATGTTGTTTATCGCGGCATCCATCTCCTCTAGTCCTCCTCCAAGGAGGTAAACCCAACTTACAGCAGTGGCTATTGACGCTGTGAAAGCTCCGCATAATGCGGAAAGACGTGCCTTCTTGTTTGTAAGCATAAGACCTAAGAGCTCACTTATGGCAAGTGCAGAAAGTAGCTTCTCCCTGCCGCTTTTCAGATATTCCGCGACAAGGGCAACAGGAACGGTTACTGTTATTCCCTGGTTACCGCTACCGCTGTTTATCATGACAGGACGGCATGAGCCGGACATGCGGGCATCGCTTCCGGAGGCTGCGAGAGAGGCCGCCTTTCTCATGGCATCATCGACGCTCTCTATCCTCTTTACAAGGGGAAACATCGTCCGTCCTACTGCAATCCCCCATTCCTCTTCAAGTCCCGCGTAGCTTATCTCAAGATTCGTCTTATAAGCCCTTTCCAGAAGCTCCTTCACCTCAGGGCTCAGGGATTCTGCGTAGGATACGACATCACTTAAGGTAAGACTATCCAATAGATCGCTCTCAATGCTCTTATCACATTCGGAGAAGAAGGAGGAGTTCGTCTCTATCCTCTTTCCATCCTTCATGATTCTTGAGAACCTGTCGTGTTCGTTCTCGATGGCAACAGATACTGAGTGCCCTCCTTCCTCCGCTTCAACCTCGATAAAAAGGGATGGTACCCCCTCCACGAGATTCAAATCTATCTCTATCTCAGAAGCTACCCTTCTCTTCTCATCATCGAGGGCGGAGAGAACACTCAAGCCCCGACTACTCTCTCCCGTTGCAATCCCAAGGGCGACTGCTGCTGCGATTCCTGAGAGATTACTGTTCGGAATTGAGACTCCCATCGCGTTCTTCATCATGTCCCTGGACACCCTCACCCTCGCCTTTTTCGGAAGAAGGCCAAGCTCATCTCGAAGCCGGGCCCCCGAGAGGGCTGCGCATGCAGGCTCCGTACAGCCGAGAGCCAAAGTGAGTTCTGAAAAAAGAATAGAATCGATTTCCCTGCTCTTATCCATATTGCTCCTTTTAATCCATCTCATTCAGTATATCAGAAAAAAACGCATTTAAGGATACTGATAATCTTCATTCCCAAGTGTTAACAATTTAGAGCAGTTGTTCTATATTACCACATGGATACATATGAAATTAAGTGAATTGAAAATCGGAGAGAGCGCAAAAATCCTCTCAGTGGGAGGAGAGCGCATGAGAAGAAGGCATTTCCTGGATATGGGACTCACGCCGAACACGGTCGTGACTCTCATAAAAACGGCTCCACTGGGAGATCCCATAGAACTGCATATAAGGGGATATGAGCTCACGCTGAGAAAGGAGGATGCAGCCCTCATAGAAGCAGAAAGATCACCTGCTCCTCAGAAGAAAGAGGGGAAAAAAGATACGAGGAGGGAGAGAATTGATCATCCCCATATTGGAGAAAGAGGAGAGCATAAATCGAATGAGAAACCTCTTATTCCAGACACGAAGGAGATCACGTTCGCCCTCGCAGGTAACCAGAACAGCGGTAAGACGACCCTCTTTAACAAGCTGACAGGGTCAAACCAGCATGTCGGCAACTTCCCTGGTGTCACCGTAGATAAGAAGGAAGGAGAAATAAAGGGAGAGAATGCAAGTGTGGTGGATCTTCCGGGAATATACTCCCTATCCCCTTTCTCAAGTGAGGAGATTGTAACTAGGGACTTCCTGCTGAAGGAAAAACCAGACGGGATAATAAACATAGTGGATGCGACAAACATCGAAAGGAATCTCTACCTTACGATGCAGCTGATAGAACTCGATACTCCCATCGTAATCGCTCTTAACATGATGGATGAGGTGAGGGAGAACGGGGGAAGCATAGACGTGAACCGGCTGGAGGAACTTCTCGGAGTTCCCGTCGTTCCCATCTCCGCTGCGAAGGGAGAGGGAATCGATGAGCTTATAAGCCACGCCGTTCATGTCGCACGTTTCAAAGAATCTCCTCGCCATGTGGATTTCTGTAAAAGCGTGGGCACAGATGAGGAGACGGCGATGCACCGTACGGTACATGCCATAATGCACCTAATCGAGGATCACGCCAAGAACGCTGCGATACCAATAAGATTCGCTGCGACAAAACTCGTTGAGAACGATGAACTCATAAGGACACAGCTTAATCTCGACAAGAACGAGGAGGAGATGCTTGAACATATCCTCGTACAGCTTGAGAAGGAGGCGAATACCGACAGGGAGGCGGCTCTTGCGGATTCTCGGTTCTCTTTCATTGAAGAACTCTGCGAAGAAGTTGTCATCAGAAGCGGGAAAAGCAAGGCAAGGGAGAGAAGCATAAAAGCAGACAGGATCCTCACTGGAAAATATACAGCGATTCCTGCATTCATCATCATAATGGCATTGATCTTCTACCTGACATTCGGGCCTCTTGGGACGGCTCTTTCAGACCTCCTATCATTGTTGATAGATAAGATCACAGCTACAGTTGATGGTGCGCTGACCTCATTCGGACTCAATCCGGTCGTGCATTCCCTCATAATAGATGGTATCTTCGTAGGAGTCGGCAGCGTCCTGTCATTCCTTCCCATCATAGTCGTACTGTTCTTCTTCCTTTCCATTCTTGAGGACACGGGATACATGGCACGTATCTCATTCGTAATGGATAAGATACTGAGGAAGATAGGACTCTCAGGAAGAAGTTTCGTCCCCATGCTGATAGGTTTCGGCTGTTCTGTCCCCGCGATAAT
Organism: uncultured Spirochaetaceae bacterium; assembly: GCA_944392965.1. Lineage (GTDB taxonomy): Bacteria > Spirochaetota > Spirochaetia > Sphaerochaetales > Sphaerochaetaceae > Ornithospirochaeta. Next base: position 8,502 of record CALXYM010000019.1, read on the forward strand.
GGCGACAAGGACGCTCTCATCGGAGAGAGACAGGAAGATGACGATACTTCTCACTCCTTTCGCATCCTGTTCTGCAAAACTTCCGATATACGCGCTCTTCACCGCCGCTTTCTTCGCAGGGCACAGGGCGCTCGTGATGATAGGACTCTATGCAATTGGAATACTGGTAGGAGTGGTTTTTGCGCTCATACTGAATAAGACGGGATTCAAGGGCAGCCCTGTTCCATTCGTTCTGGAACTTCCAAACTACCGCTTCCCTACGCTGAGGAATGTGGGAATGCTGATATGGGAAAAGACGAAGGACTTCATCACAAGGGCGTTCACGATCATATTCTTTGCTTCGATAATAATATGGTTCCTCCAGAGTTTTGATATCCGGCTGAACCTCGTAAGTGACAGCCAAGAGAGCATCCTTGCTGCGTTAGGTTCCATAATCAGCCCGATATTCCGTCCTCTCGGACTCGGAGACTGGAGGGTATCCACGGCACTTGTAACGGGATTCACAGCTAAGGAGAACGTCGTCAGCACACTGCTTGTCCTAATGGGATCGAGTGATGCGATACGAACACTCTTTTCTCCTCTCACCGCATTCACTTTCCTCATCTTCACACTCCTATATACCCCCTGCGTCGCCGCGATTGCCACTGTCAGAAGGGAGCTAGGAAGGAGATGGAGCATAGCGGTCGTCGTAATACAATGTGTGATCGCCTACATCGTAGCCCTTCTCGTTCACACTATCGGAATCCTTTTCTGATGTGTTATATTAAAGGAAAGGAAAACTAGAGTGAAAGAATTTGAGAAAATGGCAGTTCTCATCGATGCGGATAACACTCAGCTTCAGAAACTTGAAGACATTCTCACTGAGGTATCCGCATACGGTAGGATCATAGTAAAAAAAGCATATGGAAACTTTAAGAAGCCTGCACTCGCGAAGTGGGAGAACGTTATAAAGGATCTCGCAATAAAAGCCGAACAGCAGTTCGATTATGTCGCGGGAAAGAACACGACGGATATCGCGATGGTGATAGATGCCATGGATCTGTTACATATCGGACTGTATGACGCATTCGTACTCGTATCCTCCGACAGTGATTTCACCCCGCTTGCCGTAAGGCTTAAGGAGTCTGGAATATTTGTTATCGGTGTTGGAGAGAAGAAAACACCAAGCGCTTTCTGCAATGCATGTGACCAGTTCATCTACCTTGAGTACCTCGGAGAAGAGGGAAAAGCGGAGAAGAAAAAGAAGAAGAGCCCGCAGAAGAAGGAGAAAGAGGTCCGTCATGAAGATGATCCGCAGATGGAGGAACTTCACAGCCTCTTACACATCGCATATGAGAAATACCAGGATGATGATGATTTCGTAAACGTCTCAAGTGCCGGAAACTACATCAAGAGGATACGCCCCGAGTTCAACCCCTACCAATACGGGTACTCGAAACTCTCTGACATCCTGAAAGATTATCCAGAACGCTACGAGGTAAAGAAGGAGGGCAAAGGCTCCTCCGTACTCAGCTACAAATGCCTTGACAGGAGCTAAGAGGTTATCCTCCTGAGCTCCTTGTTCATGATTTCTTCATCAGCCCATTTGATGGAAAGCACCATCGGAGTTTTTATAGAAATATTCTCCATCGCAGAATCGAAAGATATGAAGAACCTCTCAGGAAAATTGAAGTCATGGCGGTAAACTAGCTCAGGATATTTTTTCCAGAGGGTTGAGAGCATGCTGCTCCTTGCAAGGGCATAGAGGCACTCCTTTCTTTTCAGAGAGGAATCCATCTCATCATCCATCGCCCTGAAAAGCTCGGGCCTGTAATAGTATTCCAATGCACTGTATCTTGAGGAGGGATCATAATACGTGAAATCATAACGCTTGCCTTCTGAGAGGGAGAATACTGTATCTATGCAGTCTTTCAGGCTTTCGAGTGTGAAATATGAGGGAATAAGGAGACTCAGATCCTTTCCATTCCCATCGCTCTTTATTTTCAGAAGAAGCGCTCTCTCCTTAAGGGGTAAAGAACACTCTGAGGAATAACGTATGATGGGACTCTCACCTCTCGTTTTTTTGGAATTCATCAGATAAGAGATATAAGAAAGATATCTGTCGTCATCTGTTAAAAGATCAGAAAAGGAGAGGAGGCGTTCTTTTATCTTCTCAAATGCCGATTTACTTTCCCCTTTATAGACAGAGATCGAAGATGGAATCGCAAACGGGATGTTCAGTGCCTCCGCATTCACCCCCAGAACCTCCTTGAAAAGATCCGCAAGGTGCTTAAAATCCCTCTCTGTGGGTCTGTAGCAGAAAAAGGTAAGTCCTGTTTTCTCATTCAAGAACACGATGACCTTACGCCTGTTAACGCTTATCACGTCAGCCTTCCATTCATCAATCGTCTTCTCCGATCCTGCTCTTGCAGCCTTTACTCCCGCCTTATCCTCTATATCTTTTGAAATGAAAAGATTCATAAAAACCATCCTTTATATAAACTGACTTCTATATAGCTCATAATAGAATCCCTTCTTCTCCAGAAGTTCCTCATGTCGGCCCATCTCTACGACAGATCCATCCTTGAGAACTATGATGGTATCGGCATTCTCAATAGTTGAGAGCCTGTGTGCCACAGAAAATGTCGTTCTGCCTTCCATCAGGCGGGCAAATGAGTTCTGTATTAAAAGTTCGGTTCTTGTATCAATACTGCTCGTCGCCTCATCCAGGATGAGAACGGGAGGAAGGGATAGCATGATCCGGGCAATGGAGAGAAGCTGCCTCTCTCCCTGGCTGAGAGATGATGATTCATCTGAGAGCATGGTATCATAACCATTTGGAAGGCGTTCAATGAAAGCATCCGCATGACTGAGCCGGGCGGCTTTTCTGACATCCTCATCCGAAAATGAACGTCCCATGAGGATATTGTCTTTTACACTCGCATTACGGATATACGTATCCTGCAGGACCATGCCAAAAAGTTTTCTGACACTCTGGCGGTCTATCGTCGTGATATCCCTTCCGTCAAGAAGGATTCTTCCCTTATCAGCATCATAGAACCGCATCAAAAGATTTATAATGGTGGTCTTACCAGCACCCGTAGGACCGACTATGGCGACATGTTCCCCGCTTTTCGCATTGAATGAGAAGTTTTCAATCAGTTTCTGACTCTTGTCATATGAGAATGAAACATCATCGAACGAGACGTCTCCTTCTGATGAGGATATCTCACCCTCCCCTATTCTCGACTCCTCCTTCTCATCGAGAAGTGCAAATACGCGGAAAGCGGAGACGATCGCACTCTGGAACTCCGCGATGACCCCCGTGATCTCATTGAAAGGCTTCGTGTACTGGTTCGCATAACTCAATGCTGATGTCATGAGACCTACGCTTATCCTCCCGTTTATCGCAAGGAGAGCTCCTGTAAGAGCTGTCAAGGCATAGACTATCGAATTTACGAACCTTGTCGCGGGATTCGTGATGGAAGAAAAGAATGTCGCTTTGAAGGATGATGCAGCATAATCCTCGTTGATCTTATCGAATACAGCCTCTGCATTCCGCTTTCCATTATAGATCTTCACCTCATCATCCATCCTCACCATCTCATCTATGCACTCAGTCTGGCGGCTTCGGTCTTCTGCCATGACACGATACATCCTCTGTGTGCGGTTAGAGATGAAAGATGCGACGAAAAGACTTAACGGCGTCACAAGCAGGACTACGAGGGCGAGTATGTAATTAAGGCCGAAAAGCATTATGAGCGTTCCAAGGATCGTCATTATACCCGTGAAAAGCTGAGAGAATCCCAGTATGAGCCCGTCAGAGAGATTGTCGACATCGTTTATTATCCTCGAAAGGGTATCACCGGAGGGATGAGAATCAAGATAAGAGAGCGGAAGTCGGGAAAGCTTTGAGAACGAGAGGTCCCTCATCCTCCTGCTCACCCGGTAGGAGATCCTGTTATTGAGCCGTGCCATCAGATAGGATGAGATGAAGGAGAGAATAGCAAGGAAGGCAATCAGACTCAGAATTCTGAAAAGACCTGTGAAATCCACATTTCCTTTTGCAACAATGAAGTCTACCGCCCTACCCGTCAGCAAGGGGATCAAGAGCCCTGAGATCGTATAGATGAGCGCAAATAAGAGACTCAGGAAGAACGAGAACTTATACTCAAGAATGAGGGAGACGATTCTTCTCAACGTACCTTTATTCATTTCTCTCCTCCTTCTCAAACTGCGTATAGTAGATCTCTGAATAGAGGGGGGATGATGCGAGCAGCTGCTCATGGTTTCCGACAGCGGCGATGTGACCGTCATCCAGAACGATTATCTTATCCGCATGAAGCATCGAAGAAGCCCTCTGCGAGATTATCACAAGAGTCGAATCAAGAGATCCAAGCTCTCTCCTCATCTCACTCTCCGTCTTATAATCCAGAGCACTTGAGGAATCATCCAATACGATTATCCTGGCCCCTTTTAGCACTGCACGAGCCACGGAGAGCCTCTGTCTCTGGCCTCCGGAAAAATTCTTTCCAAGTGCTTCTACAGGAGCATCCAGCCCCTTTTTATCAACAAATTCCTTTGCCCGGGCTACTTTCAGAGCATTATCTATATCCTCTGAATCCGCATCTTCCTTAACAAAGAGGAGATTGCTCCTTATACTGCCCTTGAAAAGCCTCGCCTTCTGCAGCGCCATGGATACAGTTTCTGAAAGTGCCTTCTCACTATACGTTCTGATGTCCTTTCCAAAGAGTCTTATCTCTCCACTTTTAACATCATAAAGTCTGGTAAGAAGTGCAGCAAGGGTACTCTTCCCACTTCCTGTTCCACCTATGATACCAAGGGTCTGACCTTTTTTGAGGCTGAAAGAGACGTTGCTGAGAGCATTCTTAGCCCCCTCTGAATAGGAAAAGGAGACATTGTCGAAGACTATGGCATCATCTGCCTGGGCAACATCTTCCTGATTGCCGAAGGTGATTGAACTCTCGAGATGGAATACGGCGCTTATCCTATTACCGCTGTTTATGGCTTTCGTGATGGTTATTATGAGGTTTGCAAGTTTCACGAGCTCTACGAGGATCTGATTCATGTAATTGACGAGAGCCACGAGCTCCCCTTGGGAAAGGGAACCGATATTCACATTGATAGCCCCGAAATAAAGTAAAGCGATGATGGAAAGGTTTATTATCATGCTAGTCACGGGATTTGTGAGAACTGATATCTTGGATGCCGCAATCTGCATGAGATAAAGAGATTCATTTTCCTTCTTAAAAGCATCCTCCTCTGCCTCTTCAAGTGCGAATGCCCTCATGACCCTTACCCCGACAAGGTTTTCTCTGGTACGGGAAAGGATCCTGTCCAGCCTTGCCTGCACCACTTTGAACCGGGGAAGGCTTATACACATGAATATGACGATTGCAAGCGTCAGGAGAGGAATCGTGACAGCAAAAATCAAAGCAGCCCGAACGTTCACGGTAAAAGCCATTATCGCAGCACCGAAAACGACGAACGGACTTCTCAGGAGCAGGCGGAGCGTCATGTTAACCCCTGTCTGCAAAAGATTCATGTCACTTGTCATCCTCGTAATCAGCGTCGCTTCTCCGACCCTATCAAGATCGACCTTGCTCAGGCTTTCAATCTTCCTGAATAAGGCAGCCTTCACGTCCCTGGAATAAAAAGAGGCCGCTTTAGCGGAGAAATACTGTGCGGTAATAGATACGCTGAGCCCAAGAAGTGCCAGAAGAACAAGCAAGAGGCACATACGCAATATGTAGGGAACATCGTTGTTAGAAATCCCGTAATCTATTATCGAAGCTACGACAAGAGGGACGAAAAGCTCCAAAAGCGCTTCCGAGAGTTTGAAAAGAGGTGCGAGTACACACTCTTTCCCATAAGGTTTCATATAGGATAACAGGCTTTTCTGCATAAAAACATGATATAAAAATTACACTATTTTCCTCAAGGGAGAGGATACGACTAGAAATTCTTTCATTTTTAATGTATTCCTTTCCTTGTTGATCCCATAGCATAATGGATAGTGCACATCTCTCCGGAAGATGGGATGGCGGTTCGATTCCGCCTGGGGTCGATAACTATTCTATGAAGCTCACCGTCTCACTCAGAGGTTTCAAATCACGTTCCTTTACACTACCCTCCGCATACCCGAGAGCAAGACATCCGTATACCCTGTAACCAGATGGAACGGAGAAAGCTGTCATCGAAGAAGCCTTTTCGTCCCTTTTGTTTATCGCATTGATCCATACAGACCCAAGCCCTAGTGCATGTGCAGCCTGCATCATGTTCGTCAGGGCACAGGAGGTGTCCTCCTCTGCATAGGGATTGTCCTTTTTGGAGCTTACCATGATGAATACCGGTGCCTCATAGCAGATGGAGGAATCAGAGTCCAGGACAAACCTTCCTATCTCCCGGATCTTTTCCCTGCTGAGGACTACCGTAAAATGCCAGAGCTGAGTGTTCATTCCACTCGGAGCACGACGTCCTGCCTCAACAACCTTCATCACCAGTTCCTTCGAAGGTACATCCTTACTGAAACTGCGTATCGACCTTCGTGATATTATGCTCTGATATGCATCCATGACGACCTCCTAATTCTCCTTATCTGCGACCTTTTTAAGGGATTCGAATCCGTTTCCAAGCACCTCATATGCCGGAGTTACGAGAACGAACGCCTTAGGGTCCTCCTCATTTATTATCCTTGTGATCCTCTGCAATTGCTGATTGGGAACGATTACGAAGAGGACCTCCTTGTTCTTAGCAGTATATATTCCTGTTCCATGCAGGATCGTACCACTTCTATGAAGCTCTTTTATTACACGATGTGCGATATCAGAAGTATGGTACTCTGAGATCACGTAAAGAGCCTTAGCCAGATTCGTTCCAAATCCGAGAAGTACGAAATTGACCGCCTGGGAGGAGATATACATGGCGATTATTGAGAAAAGCATACCCTCCAGACCCATCACGAAACCGCCACAGGCGACAATGATGCCATTGAAAAGAAACTGTACGGACCCAAATGAAAGAGGGGTGAAATGGCATATGACCTGTGCCACGATATCCGTGCCTCCCGTGTTGCAGCCGCTTTTGAGGACAAGGCCTATTCCGATTCCCATACAGACTCCACCGAAGATCGCGCTCATTAGGACGTTCATCCTGTCCGTATAATCAAGAATGCCGTCGTAATTGGTGATACTACCTATAAGGGATACGAAGATTGAGAGCAAAGTAGAACCAATGAGTGCTTTTATCCCATACCTTATACCGAAGAAATGTACCCCGATTACAAAAAGTATGATGTTGACGACCATCATGACAAGACCCTGGTCGATATGGAAAACAAAGTAGAAGATCGTTCCAATACCGGTGGCACCCCCACCAGTGATATGCCCGGGCGTATAGAACACGGCAGCCCCGATCGCAGCTACGAAGGCCCCGACGATGAGATAGACGTACTCGCTTGGACGAGCAAACAGTTTCAGTTTCTTATTATTCTCTTCCATGCCGTCTATGAGTTTAACACAACAGGATGGACTTGCAACAGAAATAGAACAGTTAAATATACGAAACTCCCCTTTCAACCATAGAAAACTTAACACAAGTCCACCTTTTAGGGATTAAGAAATAAAAACATTGAAAAGAGGAGGGACTATGATCAACAAAGTATTTTTAAAGAGCAATGTGCCTGAGACTATTAACGCATGCAACAGAAAAGTTCTCATACAGCAATATAGACATACCAAGGCGCTGAGGTAACTATAATATGACATTGACAGGTAATCAAAAATTGTTTACTATGAAAAAAGTACAGTATGAAGTAAAGATACGTAAGCGATGTATGAAGAATATCGAGAAACTTTCTCAATACGATAAAGACACGCTATCAAGACTTATCATGGATCTAAAAGAAAGCGGTCCCGTCCAGCCTAAATACAAGAATTACAGCAAACTGGGAAAAGGTCGCTATCATTGCCATTTAAGTTATCACTGGGTAGTCTGCTGGGAATGTATAGATGGAGAGTATGTCGTGGAGGTTTACTATGTTGGTAGTCGTGAGTCAGCCCCTTATTAACGGAAGATTTAGGATTGAAGGGGACATCCCCGCTTCCGTGCTTGGATTCGTTGAAAAAGAGTTTGGAAAAGAAAACATATCGATAAAGAATGATGATGGAGATGAACTTATCGATCCTTTCGAGTTGGACTTCTTTAAGGATTTTAAGAAGAGAGAGACCCCGGGTGGTAATCTGAGATTCTACCGCAAACTCGTAGGCATGACTCAGGCGGAACTTGCTGAAAGACTCGGAACATCAAAACAGGCTGTTTCTGGGATGGAGAACGGAAGAAGATCAATAAGTAAGGCGACGGCGAAAGAACTTTCCAAGATTTTTGATGTCTCCGTCGCCAGATTCATCTGAGATTAGATTCTCCCTGTCAGAAGATATTCATGCCTCCTCTCTTTGAAAACAAGAAGGATGTAAGACTACTATGCAATAGTTTAATTGGATAATAATTTAGTTAGGATTTATAACTAAAAAGGAGGAAAGACTAACAGGCCAGAATAAATACTGGCCTGTTAATAAAATAATCAATCAAGATATTTCTTAAGAGTCGCCCTTACAGCACCCTTTCCTGCAAGCAGTTCATTGAATGCTTTCACGACCCTGTCCGCAAGTGATACCTTAATAAGGTCTACTCCGAAAATACTCTCATTAGAAAGCAGCCCCTTGATATCATCAACACTCACAGTTGCCCCGATCTTGACAGAGGACAATTCTCCCTTAGCATATTCAAGCAGCGGATCGGGGGAAGGAGTGAACTCATTGAGGCAATCATCCACACCGAGGACATAACGCATCCAGCCCGCATAAACAAGAGGAATCGCCTTAAGATCATCGAGATTTCTGCCATCTCTGATATAAGCCTTAATGGTCTCTCCGAAACGGATGGAGAGCTTCTGACTCGTATCGGTTGCGATACGCTGAGGAGTATCGGGCATGAACGGGTTCGGGAGGCGAAGCTTTACAACCTCATCGATAAACTTTTTCGGATCGATGATTCCAGGATTTACGACAACAGGAAGTCCTTCCACATATCCAATTCTAGTGATAAGGGCAAGAAGTTCCTTGTCCTTCATCTCACTGCTTATAAGGTCATATCCCAAAAGACATCCATAAACGGCAAGAGCAGTATGCAAAGGATTGAGACATGTGCAGACCTTCATCTTCTCCACCTTGTTGACAGTATCACGATCTGTGAAATATACCCCGGCCTTTTCCAGGCAAGGACGTCCATTCGGGAAATCATCCTCAATTACGAGATACTCACATTCCTCAGCATTCACGAACGCAGCCGTATAAGTATTCCTGTTCGTGACTATGACATCTGTATCCTCGAAACCGTCTGAGGCAAGCATCTGAGCAACGCTCTTATCAGGGCGGGGGGTGATCTTGTCTATCATGGACCACGGATAAGAGACTTTTGTATTTAGATAGCTGATGAATCCCTCATCAACAAAACCGTTCTTAAGCCACTCAGAAGCGATGGTTTTCACGGCGTTCTCAACCTTTTCCCCGTTATGGGAACAGTTGTCCATACTGCAAAGCGCAAGGGGGGCAGCGTTCTTCTTATATCTCTTGAAGAGAAGTTCCGTCAGACGGGAGAAAAGCATTCTGCCCTTTCCGGGGCCATCCTTGAAGTCCTCTACATATGAGGGGAAATACTCACCTGCTGGATTTTTCAGGGCATATCCCTTTTCCGTGATCGTGAAAGAGACCATCTGCAGACTCGGGTTTTCAAAGACCTCTTCAAAGCGCTTCCACTCATCGGCATAAGAGTAGTCGAACGGATATGCCTCCGCGACCGATCCGACGACTTCCTTGTCAATCGTACCATCTGCTTTCAAGGTGACCATCATCGTGAGATTATCAAACGGCGCGTAGGCCTTGCTTATGATCTCATAATCAAACCCCTCTCCAACGATGATTCCCCTGTCTGAGAGACCACTCTCAAGCAAACGCTGACAGAGTTTTGCAGGAAAAATCCTGAATATATTACCTGCTCCAAAATGTACCCACATCGGATTGATATGAGTATTAGCAATCATCTTATTACGGTCATAGGAGAGAGTCTTATACCCTTTCTCACTCCATAGTGCCTTATTCTCAAGCTCTTTGTTATTAAGTTTCATCTTCTATCCCTTCTTAAAGAAAGATGGATTATCATGGATAATCTCATTCGCCTCGAAAGAAATCTTGGATAAATGCTCTCCCTCGATCTCAAGAGCGCGGGAGAGATCCTTGCTTTTCAAGGCATCAATTAATTCGACATGCTGCCTGATGTTCATATCAAGCACACCCGGCTGATCGAAAGACAGGATCCTCATTCTCCTATAGTGTCCTGTTTCTCTCGCTATGAGCTGCCATATGCGTCCCCTGTCGGCACTCTGGAAGATACTCTGGTGCATCTCATCGTCATAGGTGAAAAACGAGATACCATCATTTTCTTTCAAAGCCTCCTTCTGCAGAGAGACGAAATAAAGGAGTTTTGCTATATCAGAGTCCTTCGCAAGATCGATGAAAAGACCTATAACACTCTTCTCCAGACTATGACGGAGAAACCTCTCTTCCTCGACCCTGCCCAGATCTATGAGGCTCACCCAGCATCCACGCTGAGGTATGATATCCACAAGAGACTCATCAGCAAGCCTCATCAGTGCATCACGTACGGGAGAACGGGAGATGCCCATATCCTCCGCGATATCGTTGATCCTTATCTCCGATCCTGGTTTCCGCGATAAAGTGAGAATGTCCGTCTTTATCCTGTCATAGACATCCCCACCTGCCGTTCTTCTTACTTGCAAAGCCTTTTCTCACTCTTTTCGATGGCTTCCCAGAGTCCGAGGATGTATTCGGCTCCGAGGGCCCTGTCATACAGCCCGTACCCCGGCATAGCGACCTCTCCCCAGATCATCCTTCCATGGTCAGGGCGGATAGGTCCGTCAAAACCGGTCTCATAAAGAGCTCTTACGATCTCATAAAGGTCGAAAGAACCATCAGAAGAGAGGTGGGCAGCCTCTTCAAAAAGACCAGGGGCATAATGATGCAGGTTTCTGACGTGAGCAAAATGAACCCTTCCCGGAAGCGCTCTTATTATTCCCGGGAGATCGTTCTCTGGATTGCTTCCAAAAGATCCTGCACAGAACGTCAGTCCATTGAAAGGTGCGTCAACTGCCTTCATGACCTTCAAAATCTTTTCTTTGCTGGTGATGATTCTTGGCAGTCCAAACACAGGCCATGCCGGATCATCAGGATGGATTGCCATCTTTATTCCCCACTTCTCACATACAGGTTGAATAGACTTAAGGAAGTATATAAGGTTATTGAAAAGTTTTTCTTCATCAACATCTTTATATGCTGCAAAGAGTTCCTTTACCTTACTTAATCTTTCTGGTTCCCAGCCGGGCATCACGAAACCATTTGAGTTATCATTTGTCTGATCAAAGAACTTCTGAGGATCGATTGAATCTACAACCTTCTGATCGTAAGCAAGAACAGTGGAGCCATCAGCTCTCTTCTTGGCCAGATCTGTTCTCGTCCAGTCGAATACAGGCATGAAGTTATAGCATACGAGCTTGATACCGCACTGCCCAAGATTATCGAGCGTGGTAATGTAATTCTCGATATACTTATCCCTGTCGGCGTTTCCAATCTTGATGGCATCATGGATGTTGACACTCTCTATTCCGGCAATCGTAAGTCCGGCATCCTCTACTTCCTTCTGTAACGCCTTGATCCTCTCTATGGGCCATACATCCCCTGCAGGGATGTCATAAAGTGTCGTGATTACACCTGTCACACCAGGAATCTGTCTAATCTGCCAAAGTTTGACGGAATCGAACTTATCGCCAAACCAGCGTAATGTCATCTGCATAATGATATCTCCTTTTCATCTAATATACTAATATATTAGTATTAGTTTTCCTATTTGTAAACACATTTTTTCTTTTTTACTTTATATTAACAATTATCGAGGAGAAAACAATGTTAATTACCATTTGCGATGATAAGAACGCACTCGGAGAGCAGGCAGCTGCACGGGGAGGAAGACTAATAAGAAGAGCCATTGCAAAAAGAGGAGAATGCAATGTCGCATTCGTCACGGGGAAAAGCCAGATAGCCACGCTTAAGAACCTTGCGATGGAGACGAGAATCGACTGGATGAAAGTCAACGTGTTCCTGCTTGACGAGTTCATAGGATTGGAAAAGGGACATAAAGCATCATCGACAACGTTCCTCTACGAGAACTTCCTCAATCTGATATCAGGAGTGAACAGCTTCCATGCAATCTCCTCGGATGAAAGTAAGGTTGAAGAGACGCTGAAGGAGCTTAATGCCGCGGTAAAGGACCATCCCATCGACGTCGCTTTCATATGCATAGGGGAAAATGGACATCTCGCATTCAACGATCCTCCTGCGGACTTCGACACGAGGGATCCTTATATATTGGTGAATCTTGAGGACAGATCGAGAAGACAACAGGCGAATGAGGGCTGGTTCAAGAGCATAAACGAGGTACCAAGGACTGCCATAACGATGAGCATACATGAAATCCTCTCAAGCAGGCATATCATAGTCTCATGCCCCGACCAGAGGAAGGCGAAGGCTGTCGCGATGTGCGTATTTGACGACATCACACCATTAAGTCCTTGTTCGGCAATAAAGAGAGGCATAGACACATCCCTCTTTCTGGACAGACAGTCTGCATGTCTCGTATTCGGAGACAGGAGAAAATACTGATTTCTACACTTTTTTCTGCACTTCATAATTTTGAGAAAAGTTCACTGGTTAATGTGGAGACTCTGTAAAGAGCCTCCTCGGAGATATGGGTATACCTATCGTTAACCTCCTTGCTCTTATGACCGAGGACAACCATCCTGTCCTCCTGGGATATGCTCTTATCCCTGCCGAGTGTAGAAAAGGAATGCCGGAGGGAGTGGAACGTGAGATTGCGTTCCTCCCTCTGTTCCGCATCTATCCCTATCTCATCCAGAATTCCATAAAAAGTGTTTCTCAACGTCGGAGATGAGATGTAACCACCCCATTTCGAGGGAAGAGCGATACCATCTGAATCCGCATTTTCAAACAGCTCATCTTTCAGCTTCTCAGGGATGAATGCCGCCCTGTCATATTTCCCTTTTGTTCCTTTGAGTCCTGAATAAGGACTAATTGAACAGACTATATTCACCTTCCAGAGCCCCTCATAGTGGCTCTTCTCGATATCCCTTATGTTCAAAGCCCTCACCTCCCCGCTTCTCATTCCTGTGACCATGGCAAGGGTTATCGCAAGATAATATGATGAATAGAGGCTATCCTTATGCGTCTTCAGATAATCCAGGATACTTAGACACTCATCGTAAGTGAAACATCCCCTCTCCTTCTCAACCCGTATCACCTTCATCATCTTAAGTGCGGGGTTCTCTGCGATGAGGTTCTTCCTATATGCCTCCTTCAGGGGAAGGGTAAAGGAAAGGGCAATCAGCTGTACAGTCCCGCTGGCAAGATTAGCCTCCTCCCTGAGAGAAGTTATCACCTTATCCAGATGCCTGGTCTGCACGCTATGCAGCTTAAGATTCTCCGGAAGATACTTCTCTACGTGTTTTTTCAGAAAAAAAGACATGTTATGAGCATACTCCTTTCCAATAGAACCTGCTTTTGCAGCATTTCTCAACTTGATGTACTCACTGTTGTCCCAGTCCCAGAAATGCAGGCAGTAATCGATGAAAAGCATATTACTCTCGTTTGAGAATATGATTCCACTGTCGAGAGCCTTCTTTGCAATGATTACTGCCTCATCCCTCCTTGTTACACTTCTGAAATCCCATAGTCCCAGCCTCTCTTTCAGAACATCAATGCTTTTTGCTGTCATCTGTTTTCCACTGTCCCTGTCCAGATAACATACATACCAGTAAGAGTTTTTCTGCTTCTTCCTCTTGTATAGATAAAATTCCGTACGATGCGCCATGATTGTTAATCCTCCTAAACCAGCAATTAAAAAATTATAACAAATCATTGTGTCAACTATACAAAACAATGGATCCTGTTGTATGTTAATTCCATGATTTATTTCCAGTGTGACTATGCTGAGGGAGCAGATCCCGACATAATAAGAAGGCTCTGTGAAAATAATTTGGAGCAGAGTGAAGGCTATGGCCTTGACAGGCATTCTATAAGGGCAAAAGAGCTTATAAAAGCGAGAATAGATAAAAAAGACGCTGACGTGCACTTCCTCGTGGGAGGGACAGAGACGAACAGGATTGCCATTCAGGCTGCTCTCAGGCCATATCAAGGAGTGCTGTCCCCAGATACGGGACACATAGCCACACATGAGACCGGAGCCATAGAATCAACAGGCCACAAGGTCCTCACTTTAAAAAATACTGATGGAAAAATAAGTGCAGATCAGGTAAAGGCATATGTGGATGAGCATTATAAAAGCCCTACCTCTGAGCATACCGTTCAACCGAAGATGGTGTATATCTCCTTTCCTACGGAGAGTGGGACGATATATTCAAGAAAAGAACTTGAGGATCTATACAGGGTGACAAGGGAATGTGGCATATATCTATATATAGATGGAGCCCGCCTTGGATATGCCCTCGCAAGTGAGAAATGTGATATTAAAATCGAAGACATACCGAACCTCTGCGATATGTTCTACATCGGAGGAACTAAATGCGGAGCCCTTTTCGGAGAAGCGCTTGTCATAATCAAGGATGAGCTGAAAAAAGATTTCAGATACATGATTAAGCAGAACGGGGCACTTCTTGCGAAAGGAAGAATGCTTGGGCTCCAGTTCGAGTCCTTATTTGAAGATGACAGATACTTCAAGATAACAAGTGCCGCAGTGGAGAAAGCATTGAGAATAAGGAATGCCTTTGAAAGGAAGGGGATAGAGATGTTTGGAAGTTCATACACAAACCAGCAGTTCCCGATCCTTACGAAAAACCAGATAGAAAGACTGCAGAAGGATTTCGTATTCGAAATATGGACGGATATCGACGAAGAAAGGACGGCAGTACGGTTCTGCACATCATGGGCCACTAGTGAGGAGAATCTGAACAGGTTACTAGAAGTCATTGAAGGTCTATAATCAAAAGACCTCAATGGCCACATAAAGAACTAAGTCTGAATATCAAATTAATTTGTTATAATTGTGTCAAACTTTATTATTGGAACATAAAACCATCGGAATAGGAAACTGAAATTAACACAATCCACACATAAAAAAGTGCATTTAAAGAATATTCTGAACCCTTTTAAGCACTCTTAGAAAATTTATATTTATGTAGTAAGTAATTATCTTTATTTTTCCCGTCGAGGAAGTATGAAGAAGATACTTGCAATTTTCACGATTGTGTTATTTGCGTGCTCAACTGTTTTCGCCGTTGAGTTCAGCGGATCACTCACGACAGGCCTCGGTGTCCAGTACGATCAGAGTAAAGATGACTGGCAGCTCTGGCTCTATGGCGACGATGGAGAAGGAACTCATGAAAGTACCATCACATTCGGTTTCGCAGATGAGAACGGATTATGGTCTGCAAATATAGTTGGGATTGGAACAGGTGTAGAACTTACATCTGATAATGCAGCTACTGAGGTTGATGAAACAGATGAAAGCCTAATGACCGAGTTTGATGCAGCCGGTTCCCTTTCCGCAGATTTGAACCTCTCCATCTCAAAACTCATTGATCTTGCTGCGGGAACAACACTTCCTGTAGATATTGATTTCTTCACAATCGTATATGACAGGGCAACATCCCTCAGGGCATACAACAATATCGCAGGAAACAACTTCGACCGTGTGAGAACCGATGACAACCTCTGGCACTTCGGTCTTGAGTTTGCCTATGATGACCTCATCACCGTTCAGGGAACATGGGCCCCTGGTGAGTGGCAGAATGGTCTTACAGGTGATCTGATCTTCAACGTTCCTACAAGTCAGGTCCTCGTATCTGCTCTCATCCAGCCTCTTTCCGGATTTAAGGTATCTGTAGACTACGGTTACCAGACTGAGGATAGTAGTAATTCAAACATTCCTAACGTCGTAGAAGATAGTGTAGACAATGAGAATACGATCGGCGTCGCATTCGATCTTGATCTTGGATCCATGCTCGGAATGAGTACCAACTTCGGCATCTCCGCTTCTGAACGCTATCAGATTGAAGATGAGTACAACATCGTAGCCACTGTTCTCTATGGAGGAATTGATGAGGCTTCTGCCTATGTCGAGTACGCAAATCACAATAAGCCGGAAGACTCGAGCAATGCCCTCCAGCTTGGTGTTTCAGGTACACTCGGAGCATTCTCCTACAACGCATACTTCGGAGCCAATGATGTTGTTGAATTCGCAGATACATATTATCTGGGAGCAGAAGCATATTATACCATCTCTTCCGTCACTCTCGGTCTTGGAGTTGAATATGCGGAATACACATCCTACAACTACAGTGGAAACGGCTTCTGGATCGTACCTAGCGTATCAGTATCATTCTAAGTAGGAATAATAGAACTTTTTCATGTTTTCCCCTCGGTCTTCCCGAGGGGTTTTTAAAGGCTGACGAATGAAAACGATATATATTGCGAATGAATGTATGGCAGAATCTGAGAGACTGAGAGGATATCTTGAACTTGAAGATTACAGGGTAAAGACATTTCAGAACATAAAGGGTATATGTAATTCTATTCATAAACGTCCTCCAGATGCCATCATCATCGATTTACAATATGAGGACGGGAGCGGATTCTCTCTTATAAAGAAGATAAGACAGCACCATCTTTTCCCTATAATCATCCTCACAAAACGAACAGGAGAGAGTGACAGGATAATAGGTTTTGAACTTGGCTGCGATGACTACATCACGATACCGTATTCACAGAAAGAACTCATACTCAGACTTAAAGCAATATTTAAAAGGATTGAAGGAGCAAGACTTCCGACAAGAGAGATCAGGATATGGATCCATGATGAGAGGAAGATGGAACTGGATAAGCAACGTCATCTAGTCACTCTTGACGAGAAGGAGATTCAGCTCACATCGAGCGAGTGGAAAATACTGTCTGTACTCGTCCAGAATCCTGGGATTCTTTTAAGCAGGGAAAAGCTGCTTCAGCTGTGTTTCAACACGAACGGAATCTATGACAGGATAATAGACACCCACATCAAGAACATAAGAGCGAAGATCGGGGATGAGTGGATAGAGACGGTAAGAGGCTATGGCTATAAGTTTCTGGGAAAACCTAGAGAGAATTTGGAAAACGATATCTAGAAAGGAATACTAAAAGATAAAAAAAGGGATTAATGCCCTATAAACGGTATTTTCAACGAATAATATGATAATATCTTCACATTTGATCTATCAAGATTTCCATACTCCTTCACCTGTTCATGCATTTATTACTTTCTTTTTCCCATGTTGTAAGTAATCAGATGCAGCTTCATACAATTATTCCGAGAAAGATTATGGAGATTAAAGAAGATCGGGCAAAAGTGGATAGAAACCGTCAGAGGTTACGGCTATAAGTTCGTAGGAAGTCTAAAAGGCTGTGAAAAAGAATGAAAAAGCCCGAAGCCGGAAGGCCACGGGCAGGATATAAAGGGGTCGCTCCCCTATGTGAAAAGTTGATTATGAAAAAAGTTTAAGGGGAGACGACCGAAAAAGAATCATAACTGATCATCGATATGCTTAAGTTTACGCATATCATATTCCAAGAGCTGATTAGTAAGGCTCTCTGGATCATCATACTTCTTCTCCCTTCTTGTGTTAAGAAGTGAGTACAGCACAGGTGACAAAAGGAGTGTGAGGAATGCACCCGTGAGGATTCCTCCTACGAACGTCAGCGCAATCGGCTGCATGAGCTCAGAGCCTTCTCCAGGGAAGAACGCCATAGGAATAAGTCCTAAAATCGTTGTAAGCGTCGTCATCAGAATCGGCCTCAGCCTTCCCCTGGCCGCCTGCAGACATGCCTCCCTTACAGGGACCTTCTGCCTTACAAGACGGTTGATGCAGTCGATGAGTACGATACCGTTGTTTACGACGACTCCTATGAGTGCGACTATTCCAACGATCGAGAAGAGCGTGAAATCAGCTCCATAGATGATATGTACCCAGACAACACCGATCAGAAGCAACGGGATCGTTGCGAAGATGATTAACGGATCGATGAGGGACTCGAACTGGGCTGCCATGACAGCATATACCAGGAAGAGTGCTAGCAGGACGATCATGATAAGAGAGGGCCCGTACTCGCTGAAATCACTCATCTCTCCAGTCTGTTCAATCGTAACACCCTCAGGAAGTACCAGATACTCATCAAGAGCCTCAACGACGAGGGCCTGGACCTCACTTGTCGAATACCCTTCGGCAAGATTGGCAGTGACGTGGTTAACCCTAACCTTATCCTCTCTCATGATCCGTCTTGGACTTGTTCCCTCAGTGAATGTCGTGAACGTCTCAAGGCGAACATTGCCCCTTGTCGTACTTGGAACCGTTACGGATGCAAGGTTGTTTACCTGACTTACATCTGCATCGTCAAGTTTCACAACTACGTCATATGATGTATCGTTACTGAACGTCGATATCTGTGTCGAGGTCAAGCCTGTGAGAGATGCAGTAAGTGTTGTAGAGAGATCAGATACCGAAACTCCCATCTCACGAGCAAGATCATAATCGACAGTGACCTCGATCTTCGGAGAACCATCCTCCAGATCAGTATCGATATCCACAACCTCAGGTACATGCTCGGTAAGGATGTTCACGATATCATTCGAAACCAGAAGGGCCGCATCCTCGTCCTCACTATGGATGGAGATCTCGATAGGAGTGGAGAATCCTCTACCCGTTGAAAGCAGCCAGTTGGCCTCAGGACGCTCAGTAGTGAGAGGACGTATCATGTTCTGAATCTCAGTGGCAGAGTATGCCTGCTGATCGATATCTGGCAGTCCGATCGTGATGCTTCCCGTGTTGGATGAACCGACCTGCAATGTTATCGACTCATATGCATCCTCTGGAACGGTCTCGATTATCCTCTGCTGCATATCAAACACATACTCTCTCGTGACATCCTGCGTCGTACCAGGGGCAAGAGTAAGAGAAAGGCTTACCTCATCATCTGTTGTCATAGCCGGAGTAAGACTTATACCAATTCCTGAGAACTGCTGCAGGCTGAATGCGAGAAGCGTTACAAGAAGGACTATCAATAGGAGCCTATGAGAGAGGAAGTAGTCAAGGACCTTCGCATAGCCGTTCCTCATCTTCTCCTCCCCGCTTGCCATTGCGTTGTCAATGCGTCTTAGTACCCTGTTCTTCAATGGCTTCTGCGTTCTGGTGTTAATTCTGAGAATACTTCCACAGAGCGCAGGTACAAGAGTCACGGATACGAAAAGCGAACAGGCAAGAGAGATACATACCGTTATGACGAGGTCCTGTATCATGACACCAATCATACCAAGCTCATACTTATAAATGATGAATGGCACGAATACACAAAGCGTTGTAAGCGTGGATGCGACAATCGCGAGGAACATGTTCTGAGAACCTAGGATTGCAGCAACAGCACTCTTCTCTCCCTGCTGGCGGAAAGAGTACGTGTTCTCAAGTATGATGATGGACGCGTCCACTATCATTCCTATTCCGAGAATAAGACCACTCATACTCATACTGTTAACACTCATACCCGTGATACTCATGATCATGAGTGTGATGAGTACACAGATAGGCATAGAAAGGGAGATGATGATCGTAGACTTGATTCCTCTGAGGAACACGAAGATGATCAGGGCCGCAAGGATGACACCTTCAACAAGAGAGCTGTAAACAGCATCCATCGTCTGCGTGATCATCTCAGTAGAGTCTCTCTGCACTGAGATCGTAACCCCATCAGGGAGTTCCGCCTGAATAGATGGAAGAGCCGCGATAACGGCCTGAGCGACCGTCGTCTCATTGCTGTCCGAGTCGTTAGAAACACTCATCGTAACAACCTGATCTCCGTTATAATAGCTTTCCCTTCCACCCTCTTCTGTCGTCTCTACGACATCAGCGACATCACGTATACGAACAGGATAACCACCGACAGTGGCAACAAGGGTATTCTCAATATCCTCAATGCTCTGATATCTTCCATCAATCGTTATCTGGTAATCAATTCCGTTCTGGGTAATCTCACCTGTAGTACTCTGAATATTCCTCGCGGCAACCGCTGCACTTATCTGAGAAAGCGTAACACCATGGGCCTGCATACGGTTAGAGGATGCCAGGATATCATATTCGACCGTGCTGCCTCCGAAGGAATCGACCTGGCTTACACCCTCGATTCTCTCAATAAGCGGGCTGACAGTCTCATCTGCGATGGTCTGAAGCTCATCGACCGTCATGTTTCCCGTGAGCATGAGACGAAGTACGGATGAGGAACTGGAAGCGTCGAATGTCATTACCGTAGGACTCTCTGCCCAGTCAGGAAGGAATCTTGAGATAGGAGACACCGCGTTCTGAACGTCATCCCTTGCCTCATCGAGATCTGTTCCATAATTGAACTGTAAGACTACGAAACACGAACCTTCGCTGCTGAAGGATGTCATGGTATCCAGATTTTCTATGTTACCAACGGCATCCTCTATGACCTCCGCAACCTGTAACTCGACTTCTTCCGGGCCGGCATCATTACAGTCGACGATGACTGAAACTACTGGCAGTTCGACAGAAGGATAGAGTGCTATATCAAGTCTTGGAAGGAAGACGATGGCTATTACGGCGATGAGAAGATATACCATCGTCATAAGAACCGGACGTCTAACCGATAATTCCGATACTGTCATTTACCTGTCTCCTCCATTATACGATGGATACCGGAGTACCATCGGTTACGTTACCTGCTGTCACGACCACATCACCCTCATTCAGACCGGAAATGATGACCGTCTGAGTGGTGTTGCTGCTACCAGTCTCAACAGGTGTTCTTACTGCCGTGCCATCCTTCACGACGTACACCACGGAGCTTCCACCATAAGAGGAGATTGCCGTGGATGGAACGATCAGTGCATCCGTGATCCTCTCTGTCACAAGATCGATGGAGACATACATGCCTTCCAGGATTCCATCTGTCTCCCCTGTGAAGGCGAGATTGACATCGACAGTCCTACTGGTAGAATCCACGATGGGAGTCATGTAGCTGATCGCAACAGGATATTGCCTGTCCGAATATGCTACAGAGGATACAGATCCTGCAAGTCCCAACTCAAGGGTTGCGATATAACGCTCAGGAATCTCAGTCACGACATAAAGAGTCTTTTCCGGCATGACCGTGATGATAGGAGTTGTCGTACTTACAGTAGAGCCAACGGTGGAATCAATGGAAAGAACGACTCCGCTGACCTTCGCAGTAACTGGGCTCAGCTCATACTGGCTACCTGGTCTTGATGGATCAACATATGCAATGACATCTCCTGCAAAGACGGTATCTCCCCTTGAGACCTGAACGCTGTTGAGAGTTCCCGCAGTCTCAGGAAGCACGCTTATATTGGCATCATCAGTCGTAACCTCTCCCTGGAATCTCGTCGTCTGGATGAACTCTCCTTTTGCTACAGCAGTAGCAGAGACGTTGACAGAGGTAGCCTCACTTGCAACAGCAGTCGCCCTCTCTACGCTGTTATCAGAACTGAACATCTGATATATTGTTGCACCTGCTAACGCAGCACAAATCAAAACAAGTATTATCGTAATAGTCTTATCAAATCCACTAGATTTCTTCTTTTCCATTTTATTCTCCAATATTACTTCTCAGCATAAAGAGTTATCAGACCCTCATAATCAATGTTCAAAGTGAATGCAAGGGTATATAGGTTCTGAATGTAAGAGCCCTCAGCGTTGATCACTGCAAGTTCAGCAGAGCTCAGGGCATCTGCAGAATCCTGTAATGAGGTAAAAGAGACAAGACCTGCATCATAACTCTCTTTTGTAAGATTATAGCTCTGCTGTGCAATATCACGCCTTGTTGTCGCAATCTCTATGTTCTCCCTATCCTGTGTAATGGTAAGAAGACTGCTTCTTATAGAGCTTAAAAGATTATCACGTCCTGCAATCAACTGCATCTTACTTATAGCAACACTGTCCTCTGCATTCTTAACAGCATTATTTCCTGTGCTTCCTGGAATGTATGAGCTGATAGGAATGGAAAATGATACGGTTGCAGAGGCTGTATCACTTATGCTGTTTGGATATGGCTCAGGGCCTTCAGGTGTTTGTGTATAATATCTGTGGTATGCATCCCCTCCAAGGCCATAATTCAAAGAAAGAGAAACGCTAGGATAATAGTTATTCACCTTAACATTTGTGAGAGCGGCCTCGGAAGAGGTGACAGTGGCGTTCAACATCCTCACCGTATTAGTACTATCTCCATACTGAGCGAAGAGTTCTTCTGCTGATGGAAGGTTTAGATATGTGATTTCAGGAAAATCTGTGACATCAAAATCCCCCTCAATTCCAGTAAGAACCCTGAACGTCTCCTGACTAAGGGCGTATGCGTCTTGAAGCTGTTTTAGGGCATATCTGTAATCAAGGACATCAAGCTCCGCATTTGACAGTTCCAGACTCGTTCTCAGTCCTGCATCATATCCTTCCTGTACACTCCCAAGTGCTCTCTCAGCCGCCTCAAGATTACGCTGAGCACTTTCCATGCTCTTTTTTGAGCTTACAAGTGTCCAATATGTGGTTGTAACACTCTGCTCAACGCTTGAGACCGTACTTGCATAGCTCAGATTGGCAAGCGTCCTGGCAGCATTATGTGCAGCGGTCGTACCAATAAGACTGGTTCCGAGATTCATGGAAATACCCACGTCGAAACCTGCAGTACCTTGCCAAGACTGATCTATGATACTACCACCAATGGTCGCATTACCCGTCAACGACAAATCTGGAATATAGGACGATGCGTTGCTGGCACTTCTCAGGTTCTGCTGAAGCTCAAGCTTCGCAATCTCCATATCCGTATTATTCTCCATCGCACTTTGAATTGCCTCATCCAAAGTAACAACCCCGCCATCCGCGAAAGCAGAAAAGCATAGGACTAATAGGAGAATGGGGACAAGAAGGATTTTCCTCATAACTCACTCCTAATAAATAACAATGTCTTTTTCAATCAACAACTTTTCACATTTGTCAAAATAATAATGACTTGTCTAATTGTGTAGCTAAAATGAGGATTTTTGTAAGCCTTTATGCTTGTCGTTTCGATGATTTAGTTATGAATTTTTTGTGTATTAACAGAAAATAAACAATTTAGTAACGTTTTGCAGATGAAAAATTAAATCAGCTAAAGGATATTAGCAGACACTAGAGACTCTAGCTGATATTCTTATTAGGAAGATAATAAGTGAATAAGAGTGGTCGCTTTCCTTCCTATGGTGAAAAGTTGCTGTTATTAGGAGTTGATTGGGTAAGCGGCCACAATATTAAGATTAAAAACGCACTTAGGCGTAAAGCACCCTTTTATAACTGGTCATCCAGATGCCTGAGCTTACGCATATCATACTCAAGCAGCTGATTGGTAAGGCTCTCCGGATCATCGTACTTCTTCTCCCTTCTTGTGTTAAGAAGTGAGTAAAGTACAGGTGAGAGGAGGAGCGTGAGGAACGCACCCGTGAGGATTCTACCTACGAACGTCAGTGCAATCGGCTGCATCATCTCCGCACCATCTCCAGGGAAGAACGCCATAGGAATAAGTCCTAAAATCGTTGTAAGCGTCGTCATCAGAATCGGCCTCAGCCATGTCCAAAGATGATGCAAGTCCGCCATCATACGCCTCTTTCAGCATTTCATAGCTTCGTCTGGCACTTTCTAAATTGTTAGAGGCACTTTCAATCTCCTTCTTACTTCTTGAGAGTGCGAGATAGCTCGTCGTTATGCTCTCCTCCAGGGACTGTTCTGTAGATGCATATGTTAAATAAGCCAGCGTTTTCTGAATGCTTTTCTCCGCACTGTTCATTATCAGATCCGTTCCCAGATCCATGGAAATACCGACAGAGGCATCTACGCCTGTTCCGAAAGTCCTGTCTATCGCACTTCCAGAGAGCCCTACACTTCCAGAGATGGCGATGTCGAGGATATATGACGATGCCATGTTTGCATCTCTGAGAGCAATACCTAAATCGTATCTGGCCACCTCCATGTCCGTATTGTTCTCATATGCCATGGAAATCGCCTCATCAAGGGAGATCAGATTATCCATGGCAAAAAGAGAATAGGACATGACAAGCAACAAAATGAAAATAGATGCTTTCTTTTTCATGAGTACTCCTATAACTGCTTTTTACCAATTAGCATCTTATCTACCTTGGAAATGTGTTGGAGACTTCTATATTTAATTAGGTTTCTAAGTGATTCTCAGTATTTATGTGAGATTCAAATTCTCTTGATATTAGCACTATAAAAGAGTCCAAAAATATTAGGAACTGAAGTATTTTTGTGTATATTTCGCTTGATCCTCTGAAACACAGGGAAAAACAAAAAATAAAAATTTTATTTAACTTAAACATTACACTTTCTACACTTTATACTTCATCCACATTCTTTTTCCCATTAAAAATCACCCATTCTTCCCCTATTTTCCCGTCGAGGAAGTATGAAAAAAATACTTACAATTCTCGCAGTTGCACTTCTAGCATGTACAACTGTATTCGCAGCAGTCAACTTCTCCGGAAGCTCCACCATCGGTTATCAGATCAACTATGACAATGACCAGTGGCAGCAGCTCTTCTATGGAGATGATGGCGATGATACAGATCCAAACACTCTCAATCTTAGCATTTCTGACGACAATGGTATCTGGTCAGTAGGATTCAGAGCTGGTATCCAGAGCAGTGCAAACAAAGGTGCTACACTTGGAGATACAGGAAGCATGGGTGGAAACGTTACAATCGACTTTGCAAAGCTCATCGGTCTTGAGGACTGGACGCTCAATGCAGGTATGATCGGTAACGACAGATATACAACTCTCAGAGCATATTCAAACCAGTCTGGTAAAAACTTCGATCGTATCAGAACTGCAGGTAACAGCTATGTAGCATGGCTCGGTGTTGGTTACGGTGGATATGTACAGGCTCAGGTAGCTGTTGATCCAGGCCTCAATGGTGGAAATGATGACAATATCGTAACAACATCAGATGTTCTCGCATCAGCTCTTGTTACTCCGCTCAGCGGACTTGAGGTTTCTGTTGACTATGCATGGAAGGGTGAAGCAGACGGCAAGTTCGGTGCAGCAGTAGATGCAAACATTGCAACTCTTGCAGGACTTGATTTCGATCTCGGCGTATCTGCAGCATATGTTATGGATATCAATGCTGAAAAGCATCAGGTAGCAGCAACCGTTTATGGTGGCGTTGACGTAGTTGATCTCGCAGTTGAATATGCATACACGTTCGATGCAGCACACTACCTCTATGTTGGAGCAAACCTCAACGTAGTAGAGAACATGCTTCTCGATGTATACTTCGGAGCTAACGATGTCACAGATTTCGCTAACCAGTACTTCGTTGGAGGAGACATCGGTTATACAATCTCTGGTATGACATTCAAACTCGGTGTTGAGTACGCAGCAGCTGGTTCTTACAACTACGATCTCAGCGGACTCAACATTGTTCCAAGCGTATCCTTCTCTTGGTAATCTAAAGATACAAGACAAGTACCTATCCCCTCGCTCTCGGCGAGGGGCTTTTTGATGAATTGTATAAGAAAACAATAATTTACAGACATTGAACAGTTAATATTATTTAATTCGTACTTATATGAATACAAATGATTTACAATTCCGCGTATAAATCTTCTCCTGAGAGCTGTTCAATACCATCAATTTTACTTTCAAATCCCGATATGGATACAAAACCAATTTTTCCAATATTGATTCCTTCTATTCTGTTAATCTGTTCTATTTCCTCTTTTATCTGTTTGTTTGAAAGTTTTGATTCCAGATATTTAACCTCATAAATATCATAGGAATCTTTTCTTTTTATTACACAATCAAATTCGCCATTCATTTTTCTTATTTTATCATCATACCAATATGTTCCTATATCAAGAACATCTCCTAACAATCCTTTTTGCGCTTTTCGACTGAAATAGGATCTTGCAATACTTTCAGTCCTGTAACTTATAAACGTATTTATACTTTGTGCAATATAATTGTTATAGAAAGTCTCAGGACCGAGCCGTTTTATCTCTTCAGAATTGGTAAATACATAAGCATAATAAAAACGTACAAGGTTGCTGCTGATTGAATAAAAGGTTTTTCTTTTGTCATCTTTTGCATTTATAGGCTTCTCTTTTTCTATAACATCGATATTCAAAAGGATGTTCAACTGCCTATTGAGATTCTTCTCTTCAACTCCTTTCAGCTGGTCAAATATCTCGGAAAAACGCAATTTCCTGTTTTTGATGACATCAAGAACAGCATTAGCAGCTTGTGCTTTCCTTAATTCACTGAATAACACGTACTCCATATAAAATTTCAATGGAGCATTGTTTCCAAGAATTAATGTCTTTATATTTTCTTTTAAACTCTTTTTTGAATTAATTAAGGATAACGCATTAGGACTTCCTCCAAACACACTATAAAAAGCAATCTTATCTCTTGCTGAAAGTTCAGGATAGAAGGAAGAAGCATCGAAGTAATCCATTTCTTTTAGATGAAGAATAAGTTGGAACCTATTGAAAAGGGGATTATCTTTTTCTAATAGTTCTTTCATATCCAAAACATAAGAACCCGATAATATGATTTTTATACCAGATCCCTTTAGAGAATCGATAACACTTTGCATATAGGAGTCCAGATTACCTTTTGCAAAGTTCCTTTTTAAATATTGATATTCATCAAGGATAACTATGAAAGATCTATTAAAGAGTTTTAAGTTCTCAAAAAAAGATATGATGTCATCTGAGCTTAATAGAGGTAATCCAAGCTGTCTACTAGCCTTTCTTGTCAGCTGGAATATATTTTCCTCAATTGGAGAATCCAAGGATTCGAAATAGAGAACATTAGGAGAGTTTTTTACAGCTTCCAAGATAAGCGACGATTTTCCAATCTGTCGTACTCCATAAATCATGGCTGCAGTAGCTGTTGTTGATTCTAAAAAATTCTTGAGTTCGTTTAATTCTTTCTCTCTCTGTAAAAACATATCCGATGCTCCTAATGTAATTCTATTTTAGGATAGTCTATTTGTAAATAGATTATTTTAATCCATGATCATATATTTCGCCTCTGTAGTGTGATTCTGTCCCAGATATCTTATTTGATAGGATTTCATACACTCAATTACTGCACTCTTATCTTCATTAGGAGTGGAAAAACATGGAAAAACAATTGTTTTAAGCATATTTTCTCGGCGAGGAAGTATGAAAAAAATACTTACAATTCTCGCAGTTGCACTTCTAGCATGTACAACTGTATTCGCAGCAGTCAACTTCTCCGGAAGCTCCACCATCGGTTATCAGATCAACTATGATGCTGATAAATGGTCACAGCTCTTCTATGGAGATGATGGCGATGATACAAACCCGAACTCTCTTAATCTTACTATTTCCGATGACAACGGTATCTGGTCTGTTGGTTTTAGAGCTGGACTTACAGCTAGTGAATCAATAACGGTAGACCATGATCCAAACATTGATACCGATGATGAAACAGTTGATACTGGTAGTGATGCTCAGGGTGCAACAATCGGAGATTCTGGAAGCATGGGTGGAAACGTTACAATCGACTTTGCAAAGCTCATCGGTCTTGAGGACTGGACTCTCAATGCAGGAATGATCGGTAACGACAGATATACAACTCTCAGAGCATATTCAAACCAGTCTGGTAACAGTTTCGATCGTATCAGAACTGCAGCTAACAGCTATGTAGCATGGGTCGGTGTTGGTTATGGTGGATTTGTTCAGGCTCAGGTCGCTGTTGATCCTGGTCTCAATGGTGGAAATGACGATAATATTGTTACAACATCAGATATTCTCGCATCAGCTCTTGTTACTCCGCTCAGCGGACTTGAGGTTTCTGTTGATTATGCATGGAAGGGTGAAGCAAAAGGTAAGTTCGGTGCTGCAGTAGATGCAAACATCGGAACTCTTGCAGGACTTGATTTCGATCTCGGAGTATCTGCAGCATATGTTATGGATATCAATGCTGAAAAGCATCAGGTAGCAGCAACCGTTTATGGTGGTGTTGACGTAGTTGATCTCGCAGTTGAATATGCATACACGTTCAAGGCAGCACACTACCTCTATGTTGGAGCAAACCTCAACGTAGTAGAGAACATGCTTCTCGACGTATACTTCGGAGCTAACGATGTTACAGATTTCGCTAATCAGTTCTTCGTTGGCGGAGACATCGGTTATACAATCTCTGGTATGACATTCAAGCTCGGTGTTGAGTACGCAGCAGCTGATTCTTACAACTACGATCTCAGCGGACTCAATATTGTTCCAAGCGTATCCTTCTCTTGGTAATCGGAAGATACAGGACAAGTACCTATCCCCTCGCTCTTGGCGGGGGGCTTTCTTATCTCCGATATCAATTTGTATAGATTGAATACTTTATTAATTCTCAGAGACTTGCTATTTTTCTTTTTATTTTTGATACTTTCAATTCTTTTTATGAATCGAATAGAGAGATTGAAGCCATAAAATGACTTGAATCCTGCTTAATTCAATTCTATAGTATGACTATGAATCAGATGTTCTACATATGGCAGAGAAAGGATTGGCCTCATTTCACATGGAATATGGAAAAGCTATTACCTCTTATCTATGATACTACAAGAAAAATAGCTTTCTTTCTTGGAAAGGTATCTTCTCTTGACAACTCTCTGCAACAGCATACATTTGCAGAGGCTCTTGAGGATGAGATTATCTCCTCTAGTTCTATAGAGAATATCATATTGGATAGAGATTCCGTGCGCTCATCCCTCCTTGCACGTCTAGGAGTAGAAGATGCAGGATTAAAGCATTCTGATAGATCAGCAGAAGGTGCTATAAATATAGTTCTTGATGCTGTCACGAACTGTGATTCTCCACTAACAAAAGAAAGACTGTTCGGCTGGCATGTGGAACTTTTTCCTTCTGGAATGAGTGAGGGAAGAAGAATCATCACAGGAAACTGGAGACAGGGATCGATGTTTGTTGTATCCGGAGAGATGGGAAAAGAAATAATTCATTATGAAGCACCTCCTGCGGACAGAATTGATGAGGAGATTGACAAGTTCTTACAATTCATAAATGAGGATGATGAGGTAAATCCTCTGATAAAAGCGGCTGTAGCACATGTATGGTTCGTGACAATACATCCGTTTGCAGATGGTAACGGAAGAACAGCACGTACGATAACAGAGATGCTTCTTGCCAGGGCCGATGGCACATCCCATAGATATTACAGCCTATCATCAGAAATAATGAATAGCAGGAAAGAATATTATGCTGTACTGGAATACACACAGAAGAATACGATGGATATTACAAGGTTCATCGAGTACTTTTTAAAAGCGATCCAGAATGCTGTGGGGACATCGGAGAGAAAACTTCAAAGCACATTGGAGAAAACAAAATTTTGGGATTCAATCAGAACATACCCATTAAACGAAAGGCAGATGAAAATAATAAACATGTTAGAAGATGGTTTTGAAAGTAAGCTCACGACAAAGAAATGGGAGAAGATAAATAAATGTTCCCACTCCACAGCACTCAGGGATATAAAAGATCTTATTGATAAGGGTATACTAATCGAAGATGGAGGTAATTCCAAAAACACTGGTTATATGCTCATAAAATAGGATTAATCGCATATAAATTCGCTCATTTTTTAGGATTAATTTTATTTTTTTTCGCTGTTTTTATTTGTCCGAAGCTGTCAATAAAAAGGTTTAGGCAAGAGAAACCAAATCGTAAGGACATGAATAAGCTT
>CALXYM010000020.1 GCA_944392965.1 uncultured Spirochaetaceae bacterium
AGATCTGGATAAAGCAGTTTATTGGTCATTGCAATCTCAAACTCATATGAGAAATCATGCTCACTTCTCACGCCTCTTATCATCACCGAGCAGTCGTGTTCCTTCGCAAAATCCACACTCAGCCCCGTGTAGCTCTCAACGAAAACGTTATCTAGATGTTTTATCGACTCCTTCATCATCTCCACCCGCTCTTCTGGCGTAAAAAGACATGACTTGTTGATGTTATGCGCAACTACTACGTATAGTTTCTCAAACATGGATGCACTGCGCTCTATGACGTTTATATGTCCAAGTGTCGGAGGATCAAACGTTCCGGGGAAAAATGCGATGCTCTTTTTCATATCTTAAGACCCTCAACAAACTCCTTCATCCCCTGATAGGCCTTTTCATCCTCTACAGGAATGGTCCTGACGATGGTGTACCGTCCATCTTCTCCTTTTTCAACGACAGCAAAATTACCGCGTCCTACATAACTTATGCTCTGTCCATCAGAGAGGTTCTCCTGCGCTTTAAGACGTGCAAGCATGCAATCAAAATGGATGTATCCTCCCCCTGGAAGGCTGAAAGATTCCGCTATGCTCTGAATCCTTTCATTACAATCCGGACAGATCGGCAGAGGTTCCTTCACGGTTTTTGTTGGAGCTACTGGAATGGACGAATGGAAAGCATGGCTCTTCGGCAGTCCAACGACCTGATTGAGAGTACTCATTCCCTGGTACTTATCGGCATCCTGAGTCTTTTTCTTCTTATCCTTATCCTTTTTTCCCTGGTATTTGAAATCTCTTTTCTGCTTGGAGTTCTTCTTCATGTGCTTAGAATAGTTTTTTTACACCTAAAATGCAATAAAAAAGCCTGCATGATGCAGGCTTCCGATGTTAAGCGTTTTTCTTCTGGATAAGCTCTTTGACCTTTGCAGCCTTTCCAACTCTGTCTCTGAGGTAGTAGAGCTTTGCCCTTCTGACCTTTCCTCTTCTAACAACCTCAACACTCTCGATACGAGGGCTGTGAAGAGGGAAAATCCTCTCAACACCAACACCATAGCTTATCTTACGAACCGTGAAGGTCCTTCTGACGCCAGAATTGTTCTTCGCGATTACAATGCCTTCAAATACCTGTACTCTCTCAGTAGTTCCTTCAACAATCTTGAAGAAAACTTTTACCGTATCACCTACTGCGAAATTCTCCGCATTCTCTTTGATCTGCTTTGCTTCAATAGCCTTGATAATGTCCATTTTTACAAATCCTCAATCCCAAATTCTTCAATAACTTTAATCAGTTTTCTACGCATTCCTAGGCTGAGAGAGGCCCTGGAAAGCATATCAGGTCTGCTACGCATCGTCTTAGCAATCCTGTTATAATCACGCCATGAGCAGATTTCGGCATGATTGCCTGATAATAATACACTAGGGACAAAAGTATTGCAATACCTTTGCGGCCTCGTATATTGATTATATTCTAGTAAGGAAGATGAGAAGCTCTCATCTTCAAGGCTTTCCTCGCTTATAACACCTTTGATAAGACGGAAAAGCGCATCTATTATGACGATTGTCGAGGTCTCCCCGCTTGTAAGGACATAATCCCCGATGGAAATCTCATCATCAACGTATTTCTCTATTATGCGGGCATCAAGCCCCTCATAGTGACCACAGATGAAAAGAAGATCCTCCTCCCTACTGAGTTCCTCGGCCTTCTGCTGTGTATACAGAGGACCACTAGGGCTGGGATAGATTACCCTGCTCTTTTCCCCTCTTTTATCCAGAATTGCCTTTTCAAGGGGTTCTGGCATCAATATCATTCCCGCCCCTCCACCATATGGAAGGTCGTCAACCTTGTTATATGCCCCACTTGAATAGTCTCTGAAATTAACTATCTCGTACTCAACTATTCCCTTTTCTACCGCACGTTTCATTATTGAGGAGGTGAAAAAAGGCTCGATCATCTCAGGGAAAAGGGTGAGAACAGTAATTTTCAATTAAGCACGTCCTCCATATCAAGGATGACCTCTCCCTTATCGGCATCGACTTTTCCTACAAAAGGTTTCATATTTGGAACGATATGTATCTTCCCATCCTTTCCTCTGACATGGAGCAAAAGCGCCTGTGCACCCTCTGAAGTGTCTTCAACCACTCCAACTTCCCTACCCTGATAGACTACGCTCATACCGTAGAGATCTGCGATATAGTACTCCCCCTCCTCAAGAGGCGGGCATTTCGAGCGATCAATGTACATGACAGATCCTGAAAGGACTTTCGCCTTCTCCCGGTCTGGATATTCATTAAAACGCATCAGAACAGCGTCCTGATGCATCTTAGTGTCCTTGACGGTAACCTTGACCCTCTCCTTGCTACGAAGCTCAAGAAAAGCTTCATCGAGATGAAGAAGATGATCATACTCCCCACTCAATGGATAGATTTTTAAAAAGCCATCGACTCCATGGACGCGGCCGACAGTCGCCGTCGCAAGAACAGTCTTTTTTTCCATCAGTCAAGAATCTCCAAGCTGGCTCTTCTGCCGTCCTTAGTCGCACTTGCACTCAAGACGGTCCTTATCGCCTTTGCGATACGTCCCTGCTTGCCAATTACCTTGCCAACATCATCCTTTGCGACATGAAGTTCGAGGACGACGGATTTCTCGCCCTCTACAACATTCACACTGACCTCTTCAGGATGATCTACAAGGCTCTTGACCATGAATTCAACAAGTTCCTTCTCCATCAAAGCCTCCTTCGGACATTAGTCCTCTTTGCGGCTGAGATTTATACCCTGGGAATTGAGAAGATTCTTGACAGTAGGGGAAACGGTAACGCCCTTCTGAATCCAGCTCTTCACCTTCGCCTCATCGAGCTTCACCTGCTCTGATGCGTTTAAAGGCTGGTATGTTCCAACTTCATCGATTGTAATGCTAGTGCTGGCCCTTCTATTGTCCATCACTACTACTCTGTAATACGGTCTCTTCTTTGAGCCGAATCTCTTGAGTCTCATTGTTGTGCTCACGGTTTACTCCTTATACTACATGAAGGTCACATGCCTAACTGCTTAAGCAATGCGGCCTGGTATTTCTTATTTCCAGCAAGTTTTTTCAGCATAAGCTTGCTTTTCTCAAACTTCTTGAGGAGACGGTTGACCTCAGCAACGCTCGTACCACTACCTCTGGCTATTCTCTTTCTTCTGCTTGGTCCGATTATCCTGTAATTTGATCTCTCAAACTTCGTCATAGAGCGGATTATCGCCTTCTCCACCTCAAGCTCCTTCATATCGATATCATCTTCACTGATATTCCCTTTAGCCCCGGGAATCATCTCAATGAGCTTATCGACAGAGCCCATCTTGTTCATCTTTTCAAGCTGCTCAAGATAATCCTGGAGATCGAACGTATTCTTCTCCATCTTCTTGGCAAGCTTCTCCGCCTCTGCCTGATCATACTGCTCCTGGGCTTTCTCAACAAGGGATACGATATCACCCATGCCAAGGATTCTGGAGGCAATACGCTCTGGATGGAATACCTCAAGATCCTCAGCCTTCTCTCCTGTTCCTATGAACTTGATCGGCTTTCCAACCACGCTTCTGAGGCTCAATGCGGCACCGCCACGGGTATCGGAATCGAATTTGGTAAGCATCACACCCGTGATTCCCACCTTCTCCTCGAACTCCTTTGCAATCTCAACAGCCTGCTGACCGGTCATCGCATCAGCGACGAAAAGGCGTTCATCCGGATTTACAGCATCACTGATGTCCTTGATTTCCTTCATCAAAGTCTCATCAAGGTGCATTCTTCCAGAGGTATCGATGATCACTGTATCAATCAGATCATGACGTGCCTTGCTCACAGCCTCGCGTGCGACGCGAACGGGATTCTTCTCTCCCTCAATCTTGAAAAGAGGAACATCTATCTTCTGAGCCAGAATCTCAAGCTGTGTCACGGCTGCAGGACGTACGAGGTCGGCAGCAACAAGCATGACCTTGCGCCCTTCCTTCTTGAGCTTATATGCAAGCTTATGTGCAGCTGTAGTCTTTCCTGATCCCTGAAGGCCCATCATAAGTATGATGCTGGTAGTATCCTTTCCTTTCAGATTGAGTTCATTACCACTCTCACTTGAAAGGAGAGCGACCATCTTGTCATAGACGATCTTTGTGAACATCTGGCCGGGATCGACTGCTTTGAGGACCTTCTCACCCAGAGCCTCTTCCATCGTGGAATTGACGAAACGACGTACAACACGTAAGTTTACGTCCGCATCAAGGAGAGCCTCCTTGATCTCCTCCACGGCATCGCTGATGTTCTTCTCACTGATCCTTCCCTTGCCTGATATGGTTCTCAGGGCAGAGGATATCTTATCTGAAATACTATCAAACATAAATTTCCTTCAGGTCCATTAGGACAACGTTTAATTTTATACATAAAAAAAGGCTATGCTGTCAATAAAATCAATTATTTATGTGCACGTTTCAAATATGATCCATATTGAACATGGAGGATTCCGTGAAATATATCAAGAAATAAACAAGAAGATTCCGCGTTTCAAAGCATAGATAACTTATGAAAAATATTCCGAAACAGAGAATAAAAACTGTAATTTTTGCCCGAAGGCTGTTATTCTGCACTTAAGGAGTTAATTTTATGGGACAAGATTTAAAAACTCAGGAGGATGTCTATGACTTCATTGGAGAACTTGCGATAGCACTCTATTCAAAGAAGATCCAGATCTCATTAGGCTCTCTCCGCTCAATCCTTCTTGATAAGGGAAAGGATTACAACAATAACAGAGGTATGGCCACAGGTGTTTCCGCCGCTTACAGAAGATGGAAGGATAAGGATCCCGTGGTATTCCATGCAATCGCCTACACCTATACCGATAAGGATGGCAACCTTGCATGGGACAAGAGAGAAGAGTGAGTATGATCCCCTCAGCGATGAGGGGTTCTTAATCAAAGTCCTTTACTTCCCGCTCATTCTCATCGATTATCACAGGCTCTCCTTTTATCGACTTGATCCTGTAGCTTACGGTCTTAGAAACTCCCGCCTCCTCCTGGGTAACACCGAGCATGCTTTCTCCCGCGGTTACGGTATGCTTGTTGTGTGTGATGATGATGAACTGGCTCTCCTTTCCAAAATCCTCCAGAACAGAGATAAAGAACCCGATGTTCCTGTCATCCAGTGCGGCATCTATCTCATCAAGAATACAGAACGGGCTCGGTTTTACCTTGTAGGTCGCAAAAAGAAGCGCGACCGCGGTCATACTGCGTTCTCCTCCTGAAAGAAGGGACATGCTGGTAAGTTTCTTTCCAGGCGGCTGGGCGAAGATGTCTATACCTGTTGTGAGAACCTCCTCCTCATTTTGCAAGCTGACTTCAGCTCTTCCCCCTCCGAAAAGACGGGTGAACATGGTCTGGAAATTACTTGAGATGTCCCTGTAAGTCTTTAAAAAGAGCTCCTTACTCGTGTTCTCTATCTCCGTAAGGACCTTCTCCAGATCATTTTTAGCCTTATAAAGATCATCAAGCTGTTTTGTATAGAAATCAAGGCTCGCTTTTGCATCATTGAACTCATCCTCTGCAAGATAGTTTATATTTCCCGCACTCTCCTTCATCTTATTGAGTTCTCTCA
Organism: uncultured Spirochaetaceae bacterium; assembly: GCA_944392965.1. Taxonomy (GTDB): domain Bacteria; phylum Spirochaetota; class Spirochaetia; order Sphaerochaetales; family Sphaerochaetaceae; genus Ornithospirochaeta. The sequence continues at coordinate 5,605 of CALXYM010000020.1, forward strand.
GCTCATTCTCTATGAGAGTCTGTTCAAGCTCCATATCGAAATATTCCTTGAATTCATTGAGGTTTCTGTTATACGTGGTGTGAAAGGTGGAATAGACTTCCCCAATCTGGTCATCGGCATTGGAGATATAGAGCGTATGCATTTCAACATCCCGCTTATCCTGATCTATCTTGGCAAGCATATCATCCTTCTCATTACGCATCTTCTGAAGTTTCGCACTCTGTTCTGCGACCGTGGAAGAAAGCTTTCCTGCCCTGATATTTACCTCTTTCAGCTCATCCTGAACTGCTTTCTTCTCCTCATCCTTCGCCCTGAGATCATCGTTTGCCTTCGCTATCTTCGCACCAGTACTCTCAGCCTGGCTGAGATTATCCTCCATCTCATATCGCTTCTCCTCGATCTGACGGAGTATGGATCCTTTTTTCTCCTTGTTATTCGCAATGTCAGAGGAAATCTGGGTTTTCTGGATATTGAACTGGCTGAGGGTATCTTTCATCGCCTCCACATCAACCCTGAGCTTATCATTCAGATCCCTGGTGTTCGTGATGAAAACCCTGTTCTCCTCGCTTCTTGCACGGGCTTCCTTCTCCCTGGTCTCAATATCCCTTTTCTTTGAGATCAATCCCTCTGGAGATAGGAGGACATCAACGATGGGCGGGATGGATTCCTTGTAGGCAGAGAAGGAATCTTTGAGCCTCTTGAGTTCATTATATATCCTCTCATAATCTGATTCCTCCTTCGCCTTCGGAATACTTTCGGCAGAGAGCGATTTCAGATAATCAAGTCGGATCTTCACGAAAGAAGTTAGATCTTCAATCAAAGAAGAGAAGGTACTCTCTGCTCTCTGGCTTCTCTCAGCAGAGAACTCAGTGCTGGTGTTTTCATCCACCTCGTTTATGAGTCTCTCGATTACATCCTTCAAATCATCGCTAAGTTTCTCAAGCTCTGTACTCAGAAGCTCGTTCTCCTCTTCTCTTCTTCTTATCTCCTCGCTGTTACGCTCTATCTTCTCCTGAGAGGATGTGATCATCTTGTTTGCGGCCTCTATCTGACCCTCGACCTCCTCAAGTCGTTCCTCGGCCTCTTCAATCCTGTCATCGAGACTCTCAAACTGCTCTTCTATGGCTTTCAAGGAAACGGATATCTCGTTTGCCTTTCCTCTATATACCTGTTCCTGTATTCTGAGCTCGCCCATCCTCTCTTCGATATAACCGATTAAGGAGGAGATGTTGCTTATCTGCCCTGCAAGCTCTGTACTCTTGATGGTTAATTTCGATATCTCCTCGTTCTTCGCTCTGAAATCCTCAGTCTCTGCGTTCAGATCAGCCTCAAAACCCTCCAGTTTTCCAGAAAGCTCCTCAACTTCCTTCTTCAGCTTCTCGATGCTCTGATTTCTGAACTCCTTCAATGCCAGAAAAGTCTTTACCTTGCAGACACTCAACTGGACCTCAAGCTCAAAACTGCGCTTGTTCAGCTCCCTATATTTTCTTGCCTTCTCTGCCTGGTCTTTTGTTCTGTTATAGGTACGCCTGACCTGAGCTACGGTCGTCTCAACGATGGCGATATTCTCCTCAGTCTTGAGGATCTTGTTGTTTGCTTCTTTGCACTGCTGCTTGAATTTTGATATTCCCGCCGCCTCTTCAAAGATGTATCGCCTGTCCTCTGGACTCATGCTTATTATCTGGTCGATCTTACCCTGCTCAAGAACACTGTATGCACTCTTTCCTACACCGGTATCCATCAGGAGCTCCTTGATCTCCCTCAGCTTACACCTCTCTCTATTCAGGTAATACTCAGTGTCTCCAGAACGGAATATCCTGCGCTTTATTTCAATTTCTGATGCGGGATGATTAAGCCTTCCATTGGAGTTGTCTATCGTAAGGGAAACCTCCGCAAACGGCATCGGCTTTCTCTTGTCGTTTCCGTTGAATATGACATCCTCCATCTTGCTTGCCCTAAGAGTCTTTGTACCCTGTTCTCCAAGAACCCATTTGATCGAGTCGACGATATTGCTCTTTCCGCATCCGTTCGGGCCTAATAGCGTCGTGATACCATCTGAAAAATCTATATGGGTCTTGTCGGCAAAAGATTTAAAGCCGTATATATCCAGACATTTTAGGAACAAAGCATCTCTCCTTGATTGAAAAGCTAGGAATTAATATAACAGAAAAAGAGAGAAAAATGCTAGCTGAGCTTTTTAATGAAGAGGAACTAGAAGATAACAGGATAATTGCAGGATGCGATGAGGCTGGACGGGGGCCTCTCGCTGGCCCTGTCGTCGCCGCATGCTGTGTTCTACCTCCTGATTTCCCATTCGAGATACTCAACGACTCAAAGAAGATGGGAGAGAGCGAGAGAAAGAGTGCAGAGTATCTCATCAAGGAGAAAGCCATCGCCTACTCCGTCACAGCCGTAAGCAATGAGATCATAGATGAGATCAACATACTCAACGCAAGTCTGATGGCTATGCGCTTAAGCTATCTGAAAGTCAGAAGAAAGGTGAAAGTGGATCTTCTCCTTGTCGATGGAAATAAGTGTCCTGATGTGGATATCATGGTCAAGGCCGTCGTCAAGGGGGATGCGAAGGTACCTGAGATAATGGCAGCAAGTATCCTTGCAAAGAACGAGAGGGATCGGATAATGGAATTGGCAGATAGACTTTTCCCCGGATATGGATATGCGAAACACAAGGGTTATCCGACAAAAGAGCATGTAGCGATGATAAAAAAATACGGGTCAAATATCATAACCCGTACTTCATTTCATTTAAAGGGAGAGGAAATCACTCCTCTTCTTCTTTAGAATCTTTTCTCGCAAACCTTGGATTCGTCCTCGTTCCATGCTTTCTAATGTAATCCAGGGATTTCTGCATCTCCTTCACGAAATCTCCCATATCTTCCTGATATACGAGGATGGACTGTCGCAAAAACCTTCCCTCTGTATCCGTAGGCCTGCTCTCTACGATGTTAAGATAAAGATCTCCATAGATATTTTCTTTTACATTGAAAAAATATGTCCTGTCATCCTTGATCAACCTTGATGAAAAGACTTCTCCACGCTCTCCCATAATCGGGCCTCCCTACATTAATCTATCTTCCTTCTACCACAAATCATCCAGGTAGAAAAGTATCGACAATAAAAAACTCCCTCTTTAAAGGGAGTAAGAAGCGTCCGACGGGAATCGAACCCGCATCTTCAGCTTGGAAGGCTGAGGTAATAGCCATTATACAACAGACGCATTGGTTATTGCTAACGGTGAAGATAATACGAGATTTCAAAAGGAAGCGTCAATAGATTTTTTAAAAATTTTTCACATTCTTAGAATAGTCCTGTTATCCTTCCATCATCAGTTATATCAATACCACACGCGGCAGGTGTCTCTGGAAGTCCGGGCATCGTCATTATCTCTCCCGCATATGCGACTATAAATCCAGCTCCTGCAGAGACCTTTATCCCTCTTATCGTTATATCGAAATCCTCAGGGGCTCCGATTTTCCTCGGATCATCAGAGAACGAATACTGGGTCTTTGCTATGCAAACCGGATAACCGGCATAGCCCTCCTCTTCAGCTCTTCTTATCTGTTTAAGCACACCAGAGGCGAAGATAACTGACCGTGCACCATAAATCTTAATAGCCACAGCTCGAATCTTATCGGCTATAGAGATGTTATCTGGATAGGTATAGGTGGCAACCGTCATGTCCGCATTTCTGATACCGCTTAACACCAAGTCGGCAAGTTCGAGCCCTCCCTTACCGCCTTCTTCCCATACACGAGTAAGTGCAACAGGGACCCCGATATCAGAGCAGTATTCTTTTAAAACCTTTATCTCCTCATCGGTATCACTTGTAAACTCGTTTATAGCAACTACGACATTCAAGTGCCAGATATCACGGATGTTCTTCACATGACGCGCCAAATTAGCTAGCCCCTTTTTTAACGCATCAACATTCTCCTTCCCTAGATCTCCTTTCTTCACGCCACCATGGCTCTTTAAAGCCCTTATTGAGGCAACAAGCACCACCACACTCGGCATCATTGATGAAAGACGGCATTTTATGTCTATGAACTTCTCAGCTCCCAGATCGGCACCGAATCCGGCTTCCGTTACCACGATATCGGCAAGTTTGAGCGCCGTTTTCGTCGCTATGATGCTGTTGCATCCATGGGCTATATTAGCAAAAGGACCACCATGTACGAATGCAGGTGTTCCGCCAAGGGTCTGGACGAGATTTGGTTTCAACGCATCACGCAGGAGTGCACATACTGCACCTGTACACTTCAAATCCTCTACAGTGACAAGACGATCATCATAGGTACGTGCAACGATTATCCTTGCTACCCTTTTTCTCAAGTCCGAAAGATTAAGAGACAGACAAAGGGTCGCCATTATCTCGCTTGCGCTTGTAATGTCAAAACCTTCTTCCCTTGGCATTCCATTGCTTTTCCCGCCAAGACCAGAGATAAGAAATCTGAGCTGTCTGTCATTCATATCCATACAGCGACGGAATGTTATCTTCCTTGGATCTATATCAAGTGGATTACCCTGCTGTATTGAATTGTCCAAGAGTGCGGCAATCAGGTTGTTCGCAGATGTTATCGCAGGGAAATCACCTGTGAAATGCAGGTTTATATCCTCCATTGGAACTATCTGAGAGTACCCGCCTCCAGTAGCTCCACCTTTTACTCCGAACACGGGTCCGAGGGAAGGCTCTCTTAAAGCAAGTGCAACCTTTTCCCCTTTCAGTTTCAAGGCATCTGCAAGTCCGATTGATACCGTCGTCTTCCCTTCTCCCGCCGGTGTGGGATTTATTGCAGTTACAAGAACAAGTTTTCCTGTTTTTCTCCTGTTCTCAAGGTGGGTATATTCGATCTTAGCCTTATATCGCCCATAATGCTCGACAAGTTCTGACGGGATATCAAGCTCCATTGCAATCTCATCTATGTTCTTCAACTCTGAACGTGATTCTATTTCTAAATCAGTAAGCATGGCATCACCCTCCGTTTAAGGAAAAAGCTATTCACACATTAGGAAAAAGGAACTTTTCTAGTCAACACAATGAAACGAAAAACAACGTTTATATATGCATTTCTCTCTTCTTTTTGTACAGGATGTATCCAGTAATATCGGCTATCATCCATCCAATAGGAATTGATACCCAAATGGCATAATATCCAATGAGAGGGGCAAAGGAATAGGAAAGCAGAACCCTGAGCCCGAGTGAAATCACGGTAAGAACAAGGGAAATAGCAGGCCTTCCATCCGCTCTGAAATATCCGTAAAGGAGGAAAAGAATACCGATGAGGGCGTAAAATGATCCCTCCACCTTCAGATAGGATATTCCAATATCCAGTATCTCCTGACTTGGAGAGGAGAAGAATATGCCAATCAGGAAAGGTGCAAATATGTTAACAAGGATACTTATGATTACCGAAAAACCGACGGTGATAACAAGTGCCATTCTCGTTCCTTTTCGTATTCTCTCCCTTAATCCTTTTCCACTATTCTGAGCAATAAAGAATGAGTATGCATTTCCGAAATCCTGAGAAGGTAGATACGCGAATGAATCTATCTTCACTCCTGCAGCGAACGCAGCCATGACGCTCACGCCAAAACTGTTGACAAGTCCCTGGACCATCAGGATACCGAAGTTCATCACGCTCTGCTGCATGGACGTTAGAAACGAATAATTCAGAACACTTTTCAGCTCTCCTCTCCATCTTCTTATCTCTTTAAAAGATGGAATTAGATTCCTGTTCCTTCTTACCGTGACAATCAGCAATCCTATACCTGCGAAATACTGGCTGATTATAGTTGCTATTGCCGCACCTGCTATTGCCCAGTGCAACGAGAGAATGAAATAGAGATCAAGAAAGATATTCATCACTGCAGATATTGCCAGGAAAACAAGAGGGGTGACACTGTCTCCGACACTCCTTAGAAGGCATGAGAAATAATTCGTAAGAAAAACACCGATAAGCCCAAGGAATATCCAGAAAAGATACTCCTTTATGAGGGATTTCAACTCCTCAGGGGTATTCAGGATATCGATTATCCAATTGATTGCTAGAATACAGAATGCCATGAGTACGAGAGAAAGGAGGAAGATTGTGATAAATGAGGAAGCTATCGTAGTACGCATCTTCCTTCCATCCCCTTTGCCGAAATACGAGGCGATCAAGGATCCCGAACCAAGGGAAAGCCCAAGGAGTATAGAGGTTATGAACACCATGAGGGTATATGCCGATCCAACTGCGGCAAGGGCGTCATCCCCAATGTACCGCCCGACTATCATCGTATCTGCTAAATTGTAACATTGTTGAAGGAGATTTGCTGCCGTCATCGGCAATGAGAAAAGCACGAGGCTTTTAAGTATTGGTCCTTCCGTTAAATCTTTCTGCATGGTCTAATATTCCTAGAAATGGGCAGAAAGGTAAAGTGTATGTTCCATTTTAACGTAGGAACACGTATAATCATCCTGGAGTAACGGCTGTAGAAAGAGCCAACCTTCAATAAAAACAGGAAAGGTCTGATAAATGGATTATTTTTATGATTTATACGCTGCATATATACTGCATCATGCAATAGAACTGAATGAGAATGACATACTTTCCATAAACACGGAGGAGGAATATGTGCCATTCGCAAGACTCATCGCGGAAAAGGCGAAAGAGATAACGGGAAACGGCTCATATCTCGTAATAATTGAAAAGAAACGGGCAAAGGAGGCCATAGAGATTTTCTCCGATTACCTGATAGAAAAGAATCCGACTGTATTCATATACCTCCAGGGAAGAGATGAGGAACCAGAATTCATCAAGGAGAAAAGCTATACGGCAAGGGAAGCCCAGCAGTTCTTCCACCTTGCCTCCCCTATAATACTTCCTGATCCAGAGGTATCGTTCATCACGGTTCCCATGCCATCAGAAGAATGGGCAAGAAGCCTTGCAGAAGATGGAGAGAAGAAAAACACCATCGCTATAATCACAGACTTCTTAGAACTTAACGGGGATTTGGGATTTCAAAGTTTCAGAGATACTGTCGAGATGGATTCCTATGACAAGAAGAACCTCTCATACCACAAGGGAAGAAGGGCACACATATTCTCAGAGGACGGCATGACTGACCTCTATTTCGAGTTTGCGGAGAACTCGGAATTCAAATCACTGCTGTTTGAAACTAAGGATAAAAGAAGATTCTCCCCTCACATATTTTCATCTTCCTATTTCAGGGCGGTGGATATGAGGAGTGCTAATGGTCATGTAAATGTACCTCTTCCCTTTCGGCTCTTTGGAAAAACAATATATTCAGCGTCATTTGAATTTGAGGACGGGAAAGTCAAATCGTTCTCATCCAGTGATGAGGATGCGGAGAGGATAATGACATATCTCATGCAAGATGAGATGGCAGGACATCTTGCGGAAGTGGAGATTACAGAATCTTCTGCAAGAATAACAGACATTGAACTCTTCGCATATCCAGAATGGGACAAGCTCAGGGGAATAGTACTGACCCTTGGAGCCCCGAGAAGCGAAGGTGTTCCATTCTCTGATGAGCAGGAGGCAATGAGACATGGAATATCAAACAGCCTCTTCACGCTCTCTCTTCCTCTCGGATCAGGGGATATCACATTGGAAATGGAAAATGAAGAAGGCTATGATGATCTCGTATATTCAGATGGTGTGATCGAGGATTACAGCTGATGCCTGCCCCTCGACAGATAAATGAAACCTGGTTTATCGCCAGGTTTTTTAATTTTTAACTTAAATCGGGTATTTTACCTTTACTGGCTATTCAGAGAGGATATCAGGACAAGACCTTTTAACGTGTGATAGCCATCTACAGAATCAAACCGCCTTATAAGGGGACTTATGACCTTGCTCAATCCTCCCGTTGCAAGAACTCTAATCGGCACTCCAAGTTCCCTTTCCGTTCTCTCTATTATGGAATTGACAAGTCCTGCATATCCCATCATTATACCGCTTCTAATGGAATCCATGCTGTTTCGCCCCAGAACCGAGGGGGGAATCTTCAGCTCCACCTGGGGAAGCTGTGCCGTTCCTGAGAAGAGGGAATTTACTGCTGTCACAAGCCCCGGAGCAATGGAGACACCCAGAACCTCTCCCCTTTCATTGACGGTACTGAATGTAAGAGCAGTACCAAAATCAACCGTCATGACAGTACTATCAGGATAAAGATGGTGAGCATATGCAAGATTGCATAAGAGATCGGAACCGAGTTCCTCAGGGATGCTTTCCCTTACAAGTCCTGTTTTAACATCATGAGAGACCATCAGAGGCTCTATGGAAAAAAGCCTCCTGATTATCTTCTCAATACTTCGTGTAAGATTTGGAACAACTGAGGAGACGATTGCTCTGTCTATACTCTCCCTCTCAACCCCGCTTTCTCTTATGAGGGTCTCAAGAATCACCATGTATTCATCGCTCGTTTTCTTCTCATCGCTGTATATGCGGAATGTCTCTTTGAACTCATTCCCATCATATATTGCAATAACGATGTTCGTGTTTCCAATATCCACAGCAAGGAGCATTAAAGTACCACCACCTGTTTCCGTCCGGCATATGCCTTATCCCTGATAGCCTTCACGCCATCATCATTGATATAGCTCTCAAAATCAGTCATTCTGTCGATTATTCCGTCCGGAGTGAACTCGATTATCCTATTTGCAATGGATGAGACAAACTGATGGTCATGGCTGTTAAAAAGGATGACACCTTTGAAGTCTATGAGAGCATTATTGAGTGACTGTATCGCTTCAAGATCAAGATGGCTCGTCGGCTCATCAAAGATCAGACAGTTCGCTCCTTCAAGCATCATCTTTGCCAGCACTACTCTGACCCTCTCTCCACCTGAGAGTACCTTGCAGTTCTTGAGAGCCTCATCACCGGAGAAAAGCATCCTTCCAAGGAATGAGCGGACATATGTGTCATCATCCTCCTTGCTGAACTGCTGCAGATAATCGGCAATACTCTCATCGTCCTTGAACATCCTGCTGTTATCTTTCGGAAAATAAGAGAGGCTTGTTGTAACTCCCCAGTTATACTCTCCGCTGTCGGCTTCCATCTCTCCAGAGAGAATCTGGAAGAGAACCGTTTTCGCGTTATGGTTAGGTCCAACGAATGCAACCTTGTCACTTGGATTAATGGTTAACGTGAGATTATCAAGGATCTTCTCGCCATCAATGGTCTTAGAGAGATTCTTAATCTCAAGCGCCATCTTTCCTATCTCACGATTAGGCTTGAATGCAACATATGGAAACCTTCTGCTGCTTGGCTTGATATCATCAATCGTGAGCTTGTCGATGAGCTTTTTCCTGCTTGTAGCCTGTTTTGCCTTCGCAACGTTCGAACTGAATCGCTGGATGAACTCCTTGAGTTCCGCAATCTTCTCATCCCTTCTCTTCTTCTCATCCTTCATCTGCTTGAGAGCAAGCTGACTGGACATATACCAGAAATCATAGTTACCTACATAAAGCTGGATCTTTCCGAAATCGATATCACAGATATGGGTACATACGGTATTCAAGAAGTGCCTGTCATGGCTCACAACTATGACAGTGTTATTGAAATTCTCAAGGTAATCCTCGAGCCAGTGAATTGATTCGAGATCAAGGTGGTTCGTAGGCTCATCAAGAAGGAGAATATCCGGATTTCCGAAAAGGGCCTGAGCAAGAAGGACACGGACCTTGAGGTTATCCTCAATCTCGTCCATCTTCTTATCATGAAGGCTCTGAGGAATGCCAAGACCGTCAAGCATCTGTCCAGCATCGCTTTCAGCCTCCCAGCCTCCAAGTTCTGCGAATTCCCCCTCAAGCTCTGCTGCTTTGATGCCATCCTCTTCCGTGAATTCCGCTTTTGAATATATCTCGTCCCTCTCCTTCATTACATCATAGAGCCTCTTATAGCCCATTATGACAGTGTCGAGAACACGATAGTCATTGAATGCGAAGTGATCCTGTCTGAGCGTTGCAAGCCGCTCTCCGGGAGTAATGACGATCTCTCCCGTATCAGGTTCGATCTCTCCTGAAAGAATCTTCAGGAATGTAGATTTTCCTGCACCGTTCGCCCCTATGATTCCATAGCAGTTTCCCGGGGTGAACTTGATGTTAACATCCTTGAAAAGGACCTGCGTTCCATAAGAAAGACTTACATTCGATGCTGTAATCATTTACTCACCTACTATTTTTATTTTTGCCTCGTAAATACTACCAGAAATAATAGTATTTGTATATTGAGACATAAAAAAAGCCTCCATTTAAGGAAGCTCTTATAGTTCCTAGGGGAATCGAACCCCTATTTAGAGACTGAGAATCTCCTGTCCTAACCATTAGACGAAGGAACCGCAATCAGCTGGGATGGAGGGATTCGAACCCCCAAAGGCAGAACCAGAATCTGCAGTGTTACCATTACACTACATCCCAAGGACACTCAGGTATCCTAAAGAAAAAGTGATAACCTGTCAATAGCTATTTTAAAATTTTTTGAAAGCACTTACTCTAGCACTTGCGCTTACCCTTACATCGTCTCTAAAACCGTCAATAAGGTAGTTATATGCAAGGCCTGCAACCATAGCTCCATTATCGGTACAGAGCTTCAAAGAAGGGAATGTCACCGTATACCCACCTTTCTCAAGCTCCTTGAGCTCCTTTCTTAAAAGTGAGTTCGCAGCAACACCACCACCTGCACTGATTCTCGTCAATCCAGTATCTTTCAGAGCAAGACGAACTCTCTTCATTATGATGTTCACCGCCTGACGCTGGAAAGAGGCTGCGATGTTCTCCTTAGTATCTTCGTGCCCTGGATTAAGAAATCTGTCCTTCTGATTTATGACAGCAGTCTTGAGTCCCGAATAACTCATATCATAAGGATGTTTATCCCTGTCCATCGTAGGACCGGGGAATGCGAAAGCATTGGCATCTCCATTCTGGCTGAGCCTGTCAATCACGACCCCTCCTGGATAACCTAGGTCATAGAATTTGGCAACTTTATCAAAAGCCTCTCCAATCGCATCATCAATCGTTGTTCCCAGAACGTCAACGCTGTCATAACTATTGACCTTACAGATAACGGTATGTCCTCCGGATACAAGAACTCCGAGATAGGGATATTCCAGAGGAGACTCTATCTGAGAAGCGTAGAGATGAGCCCTGATATGATCTATTCCTATAAAAGGAACACCAAGAGTAGAAGCAAAGCATTTTGCAAAATTAACGCCTACTAGGAGGGAACCAAGAAGGCCCGGTCTGTTCGTAAAGGCAACAGCATCTATATCATTTTTCGTGATACCCGCTTTAGAAATCGCTGCATCGACAACCTGCTCTATCCATTCCGTATGAAGTCTCGAGGCAAGCTCTGGAACAACTCCCTGATAGGGTTTGTGAAGCTCGATCTGGGTTGCTATCACATTGCTTAAAACCTTTTCAGCATCGACGACAACTGCTGCTGAACACTCATCACAACTGGTTTCTATACCTAAAATCGTCATAGCGTAAACTGCCTTCCCATCAACAATGCCAGATAGTTCTCATAGGATGCACTGTAGCTGTCCTCAAAGAACTTCTCAATCCTTTTATAATCCATATTATCAAACATATAATTATATACATCCTCAGACCAGGTGAGTCCCACCTCTGGTCCAGGTCCTATCTCCGTTCTCTTCTTGTCGATTGAGAGTACTATCACATTATCGGAATAATAGTCACTCTGGTAGTTCCCATACTCCTCATTGAAGTAATCCATATCCACCTCCCAATTTCTATCAATCATAATATAGCTTATAATCGTGAAAATAACAAAGAGGGGGATAATATGAGAAATCCAAGATCAAAGCCTGTAAAGTCTTTCTGCATTCTCATAAAGGATTTTTCTGATTATCACCCTTCCTTCTTCTGCTGATATCCTGCCACCATCGACGAAGAAAGAAATAGCAGGTGGTAATACATCCTTTAAAGCAAGTATTGCCGCAAAACTTTCCTCAAACATCCTTGTATCGCATCCCCAACAGATTCTGTCGCAATTACCTACTTCCAGAATCTTTTTCAGAAAATCAATTGTGTAACTGGTCGATATTAGAGGCATCCAGCAAATATCTACATAGACATTTTTAAATAAATGCAGCATAGCAACGGGATCATCTATCCACGGGAAACTACCATGGAAGATTACAAATTTTGTCTCTGGATGGGATTTGATGATATTGAATAACGACCAAGCTCTAGTATTTGAGGTCGGAGCAATACCAGTATGTATCTGCAATGGAACATCATAGCGGGCACAGATGGTTGCAACCTTATCAAACAGGTACGAATGGAAAAAAGAATCCGGCATCTTTCCCTGAAATGATTTCTTTGCAGAATCCTCATCACTTGCAGGAAAATCAAATGCGAAATCATAAGCAGAGGCAATCTTGATAGCATACACCTCTCTTCTCTCTATTTTTCCTGAGATAAAAGCCTCTACTTCCTTCATATACAGATTAAAATCATTTAAGGCAGATGAGGAAACGAATCTCTCTGCAGAAACATCGTTATAGTCATCCTCGCCTTTCAGGAATAAGGAATCAATTCTTAAAACAGGTCGAAATATATCACAATGGTTATTATCAAATCCGGGATTTCTACAATTATCCAACAATCCTAAGCGATATCCACATGTATATTTAAGTTCATCAAGAAAATATGACTTATCTTTATATGCTGAAGAAATCTTCAAATCCAGATCTTTCCATTTTCCACTAGAAAGGGATATACCATAGATCCTTTCAACAGCCCTATCGAGATAGTAAAAATAATTATTCGTACACATCTTTTTGACGAAAAGACATATATCTTCTGATTTTGAAAAATCTCTAGGAATATCAGAAACCCAATTCAGATAACTTTTATCAAATAGTAAATTCAAATCCGCATTTTCAAACTGTTCATCAGTAGATATATGACAATGTGTATTGATTATTCTTCCTTCTTCTATCACATTATCAATTTCCGTAGAAAATCCATAAGCATCAGACATAATATGATTATCCGCCTTATATATCCTTTCTTATCATCTGTAGACATAATAAAAATGATGTGCAGGCACTGAGAAGCAATCCCAAAGCATATATAATCATGGCTTGCAATGCAGTTTTCTCTATACCCACCATCATTGGAATAGCAAGCAAACCAGAAGCTCCCCAGCCAGAAGAAGCTATCCCAGAACACATAATGAAAGCACCTCCTACTCCTGCACCTAAGCAGGATGCTAACAATGCTTTTGGATGAGGAAGGGTAACTCCATATAGAAGTGGACTGGCAACTCCTAACATACCTGGTAATGTCGCGGAAATAGCCACTTGGGCAAGAGCATAATCTTTTTTCCTTTTTGCAGCTATCCAGATAGCGAATCCTGCTCCTACCTGTGCCCCTCCCGCCATTGAGAAAACAGGATACAACGTTATATATCCATATTTTTCCAGTTGTATAGGATATAAAGCTATTATGCTATGCTGAACGCCTGCAATATTCGCAGGAAGGAAAATAGATGCACAGAAAAAGCCCGTGAAGATTCTTACGAACATTGTATTTCCACTGCTTAACAGGTCAATGAGTGAACATAGAATTTGAGAAACCACTCCTGCTAAAGGAATAATAAAAATAATATAAGGCACGAGGATAACAGACATCGATATCAATGGAGGAAATATCTTTCTTAAACTAGCAGGGAAAACACGCCTTATCAATATTTCAGTTTTTGCAAAGATGAAAGCTCCAACAAAAGCTGCGATAATCCCGCCGGCTCCACTATATAATATTTTCTCTAGACTCAAAATAGAGGCAATCTCATCTATTCCAGAACTACAGGTAATCATTCCGATTATACCACCACAAATCGGAGTCCCTCCAAAATACTGGCATGAAAGATAGCCTACCCAAGCAGACATGAATGGCGTGAAAGAATCATTTAAAAGGCGTAATAAGGCATAAATGAATTTAGATACTTCCGAATACCCATTCGAAGCGGATATCTGTGCCATCAAAGAAGCTATACCAGTGGCTATCCCTACTATGATGAATGCAGGAATAAGTGGATTGAACACCTCCCCACAAATGGATGAAACATGTTTCACCCATTTTGTAAATTTTCTCATATGTCGCAGTTCAACGCCCGATGAACATAGCCTCCTGCTTTTTTTAGTTTATCAATGGCTTCGGATTCAGTCGCATCAGTCAACTGCATTACTATCGCAACCTTTACATGTCCATCAGCTCTCTCCAAAAGGGTTATAGCTTCATCCCGAGAAACACCCGTGACCTCCATGACGATATTCTGAGCGCGAACATTCAGTTTCTTGTTTGTCTGAACCACGTCAACCATCAAATTCTGATAACATTTCCCTATCCCGACCATACTTGCAGTTGAAATCATATTCAGAACGAGTTTCTGTGCCGTTCCAGCCTTTAACCTTGTAGAACCGGTAAGGACTTCTGGTCCTACGATTATCTCTATCTTAGTTTTCGCGACTTTTCCTATTTCTGAATCTTTATTACATGAAATAGACACCGTATTGCATCCAAGACTGTTTGCATAACGTAAACCGCCAATGACATAAGGTGTTCTGCCGCTTGCAGCAAGTCCTATTACAATATCCGTCTTAGCCAAAGAGATTCCTTTCAAATCACTTTCGCCAAGATCAAAATCATCTTCCGCCCCTTCAATTGCTTTAACAAAGGCCTTCTCCCCTCCTGCAATCAAACCAACGACCATGGTTGAAGGAACGCCAAACGTGGGAGGACATTCTGCAGCATCCAATACACCAAGACGACCACTTGTTCCCGCTCCCATGTAAATAATTCTTCCTCCACTAGAAAGAGAGAGGACACACTTGTCAACAACGCTGGCAATAGCTGGAAGCTGAGATTCTATAGCTTTGGGAACCTTGGAATCTTCTTTATTCATTATTGTGACAATTTCAAGAGATGACATGGTATCAAGATTCATCGTATTTTTATTTCTCGTTTCTGTTGTCATTGCCTTTAAATCTATTTCCATATTAAAATTACTCCTCCTCTTTCACATATCTTTTTCTTGCTAGCATAACAGCCCCTTCCGCAGCGGAATTCTCAGGTGCTATACAGTTTAACCTACTGTTTAATGTTTCCAGGACATCGACAAGCCTCTTTCTTAAAGGAGTGTCCTTGGCAAGAAGGCCTCCTAATAATGCGACATCTAAAACAGTATCTTCAAAATTTTCTGCAACTGCACAAATCTGCCTAGCTAACGCATTTGCATTATTATCAATAATCTTTATCGCGACCCTATCATTCAAAGCAACTGCAACATCAACGATTATAGATATCTTAGCGATATCCGCCTTATTGGATGAATAAACATATTCTATTATTTCAGATCGATTATTTAGAGAAAACCTGTCTTTTAGCAAATCAGCTAAAACTGTTTTCTCCCCATAGCCATCATATGCAGAGGCGATAGCTTTAAAAGCATCTCGAGCCAAAGCATATGCAGATCCTTCATCTCCAATGATATGCCCCCAGCCTCCCGCTCGAATAATGGAACCGTCCGCTTTTTTTCCAAAACAGATCGATCCCGTTCCTGCGATAACAGCAAGTCCAGATCTTCCTCCCAGAGCTCCTTCTAGCGCAATTTCATGATCTCCAAGAACTTCATATGCTCTTATACCTTTCATCTCAAAGATCTCATCAATCAATGAAACCATTCTCTGATTACTTATCCCGGCCGCTCCAATACAAAGTTTTAGACAGTGTCCTAAATTGTTCAAGATATCAGCAATATCTGACAGTAAGTTTTTGAATGCTGCCTCACCAATACTGTTGAAATTAAAAGCATCGAAAACTTTAGAAAATATTTTATTTCCTGAAACATCTCTACATAATAAGGTGGTCTTCGTCCCACCGCCATCAATTCCGGCAAAGAAATCCATATTAGACCTCCTTTCCGAAATAGAGATCAATAGCTTTTTTCACAGCTTCATCCCAAAATATCCAGTTATGATCCCCAGACCAAGTCTCAAACTTCACATTCATGTTCTTCTCTTTCATCGTTTCATAAAGTTTCTCAGAATGAAATAATCTGGAATCTCTATCCCCACATGCTACATATAGAGGTGGAATATCTGAAGGCGAAAGATCTTCTAAAAGCCCATATACATCTGATTCTATAGGAATACTATCTCCGAATATCGCGTCGAATTCTCTCCTTTGGGACATTCCTGCATTTTCAACTTCTTTCTTTATATCCGTTACAGCGGAAAAGACTGCAGCTCCAGCATAACGATCAGGAGTGGAAAATAAGCATTTCAAAACTCCATAGCCTCCCATTGAGAGACCCATCACATATGTTTTCTCCCTCTCTGTGGATATGTTGAAGAGCCGGTGACAGATTTCTGGAATTTCATCATGAACGTAATCAAAATATCTCAAACCAGATTCCATGTTCGTATAAAAGCTCCGCTGGACCTCAGGAATGACAAGAACGAGATCATGCTCTCTGGCATAACGTTCGACGGACGTATACCTAGACCACCCAGATGAATTATCTTCTAGCCCATGCAATAAGAAGATGACAGAAGCTTCTGACACTGGTATATTCTCTGGAAGAATTACAGTCATAGATGTATTCATTTCAAGACAATTAGAATGAACATCACACCTGATATGTGCCATAACAGTCCCTCCTAAAGAATTTTACCTTCAACACAGGTAACAAGATGTCCAGACTCAACCTCAACAAGCCGTGGTTCTTTTTTACAATCCTCACAAGCAAATGGACATCGTTTGAAGAATCTGCATCCAGGATCAGGATTAATGGGAGAAGTAACTTCTCCTTTTATCGTGATCTTCTCCCTATTTCGTCTAGAGAGATCGATTGTTGGAATAGCATTAAGAAGTGCTTGCGTGTATGGATGTAATGGATGTTTGAACAGATCTTCAGCTTTTGCATACTCAATAACCTGTCCCATGTACATGACCATAATCTCATCTGAAATATGCTTTACAACTGCAAGATCATGCGTTATGAACATATAACTCAACTTCTTCGTATCCTGTAGATCCATCAGTAGATTCAGAATCTGAGCCTGTATTGAAACGTCCAAAGCAGATACAGGCTCATCGCAGACGATGAACTTCGGTTCAAGTACCATAGCTCTGGCAAGCCCTACTCTTTGTCTGAGACCGCCGTCAAGTTCATGAGGATAAAGATTTGCATGATCCTTAGGAAGTCCACAGAGTTCCATTATGGTATCGACCTTCTCCTTCATTTCAGCCTTTGTAAGCTTCGTTCTGAAACCAACTACCTCCAAAGGTTCAGATATCAATGCACGGACAGACATCCTCGGATCCAAGGAAGAATAAGGATCCTGGAATATCATCTGCATGTTTCTCTGAACCTTATGCATCTCCATTCGCTTATATTTGAAAATATCCTCTCCATTAAACAAAACTTGACCATCCGTCGCCTGATGCAGACGTAAAACAGTTCTTCCAAGTGTGGATTTTCCACAACCTGATTCACCTACAACACCGAGTGTTTTTCCTTCATCTATTTTGAAATTAACATTTTCAACAGCATGAAGAAGTCCTTTGGGTGTCTTAAAATATTTTTTTAAATTTATTGCTTCTACTAATGCCATTATTTACCTTCCTGCTCTGAAAACAAATGGCAAGCAATGCCATGCCCATTTTCATAAATCATTTCTGGCGTCTTACGTTTGCAGATATCCATACAATGAGGACAACGGTTTGCAAAACAGCAACCCTCCACTTTTACCCTAGGATCTATCATTCTTCCCGGGATCGGATGCAGACGGGGTGTCGTACTTGATAAATCAGGAATACAGTTTATCAGACCACTGGTATAGGGATGTTTCCTGTCTCTTAGGAAGATGTCCTCAACTTTCCCCAGTTCAACAACCCTACCTCCATATACGACCGCAACACTATCACAGAATTCCGCAACAACACCTAAATCATGAGTAATTAGAATAACTGCTGAATTGAACTTCTGCTTAAGCTCTTTCATCAGATCAAGAATCTGTGCCTGAATGGTCACATCCAGTGCCGTTGTCGGCTCATCTGCAAGAAGTAGTTCCGGTTCCGCGATCAAAGCCATCGCAATAACAATTCTCTGTTTCATTCCCCCTGAAAATTGATGAGGATATTCATTTTTTCTCGAACAGGGAATTCCTACCATCTGAAACATGTCATCGACTTTCTTATTCTTCTCTTCTTTTGATAATTGTGGAAAATGCAAATCAAGAACTTCAAGGACCTGATCTCCAACTGTTTTAACTGGATTAAGACTTGTCATCGGATCCTGAAATATCATTGAAATTCGTCTACCTCTCAAGCTAAGCATATAACTCTCAGGCTTTTCTAATATGTTCTCTCCTGCATATTTAATCGACCCAGATACTATCTTTCCTACCTTCTGAGGCAATAATCTTAAAATGGAAAGCGCCAGAGTAGTTTTTCCTGCGCCAGTTTCCCCTACTAACCCCATTTTCTCGCCAGGCTTAACATTTAGAGAAAAATCATTCAATGCATAGACAATTGCATCATCTGTTATATATTCAACGTTAAGTTTCTCAACTTCCAATAAGTTATTTTCCATTTCTAACACCTGTTCCTAATTTTTTGATTTAGGATCGAACGCGTCTCTCAGTCCATCGCCGATGAAGTTAACAGCCATTACCGTCAACATGATGCATAATCCAGGAATAATACCCAGATACGGATAATACCTGATATTGACCTTATTCTCTGAAATGATCGTGCCCCATTCTGGAGTTGGAGAAGCAACACCTAATCCAAGATATCCCATAGAGGAAATACTTAGGATAACGGCACCTAACGTCAGTGTTGCAGCTACGACGATCGGCCCTATTCCATTTGGTAAGATATGCTTTATTATTGTCCTGAAAGATGAGGAGCCATAGCATTTAGCGGCCTCAATGTATTCCATATTTCTTAGAGTGAGAACTGAAGATCTTACAGTTCTAGCGAAACGGGATACCTGTGCAATCGACAATGCTATTACGAGTTTCCACACGCCATTACCTAAAGCAGTAATAATTGCCATTGCAAGAAGTGCTGATGGAACAGCCATCAAAGCATCCACGATACGCATCAATATCGTATCAACTTTTCCCCCGACGAATCCCGCGATTCCTCCGATGATTGCACCGAAAACGAAAGCAATCCCAATAATAGCAAGTCCACAAAGTAATGAAACTCTACCACCATAAAGAACCCTTGCAAACAGATCACGTCCAAGTTCATCGGTACCAAATATGTATTTACTGCTTGGCCCCTGTAATTTATCAACAACATTCTGTTCAATCACTTTCTCATAAGGGACAAACAGAGGTGCGAACAGGGTAACTAAAAGGATGAACATAAACATGAATACCCCAAGCATTGCAAGTTTATTTTTCCTGAACCTATAACCAACTAATTCCCAAGAACTGTATTCAGAAAGCGGCTTTTTCTTTTTCCTTAGCATCTCAATACCCCCCTAGGCTGCAAAATCGATACGTGGGTCAACCACCGCACAAATCAAGTCAACAATAAGATTTATGACTCCGACGATTATAGTTACAAAGATAATGGTTCCCATAACGACAGGAACATCCCTTCCCTTTACAGCATTAATAAGCATCGCTCCGATTCCTGGAATTGCGAAGATATTCTCAGTAACTACTGCACCTCCAATACCTCCAGCAAAACTGATTCCTATCTGAGTAACAACAGGAATAAGGCTGTTTCTCATGGCATGATGATACAGAATCTTTTGCTCTGAGGCTCCTTTTGCCCTAGCTGTACGTATATAGTCCATTTTTATAACATCAAGCATACTTGTCCTGCTCATCCTAATCATCGTAGCAAGAGTTGATGCACCTAAGATTATAGAAGGAAGAATATAATGCTGCCAACTTCCTACACCTGAGACAGGTAACCAACGCAATGTGAGACAGAAAAGAATCTGGCAAAGTGTCCCAAGCCAGAATGCGGGCATGGAAGCGAGTAACATTACAAGGAAAGTACTTCCATAATCCAAAAGACTATGTTGTTTTATTGCAGAAGCGATTCCAAGAGGAATTCCTACCCCAACTGCGAAAAGAACAGATAATGTGGTTACAAGAAGTGTATAAGGCAACCTTCTTGCAAACTCTGGCAATATATCATATCCACTTATCCATGATGTACCAAAATCAAAATGCAAAACATCTATCATGTAGTTTACATAACGGACTAAGAGAGGTTGATCCAATCCCATTTCATGCCGCAATGCAGCTACTTGTTCTTGCGTTGCATCATCGCCCAAAATGATTCTTGCAACATCACCTGGTGCGAAGGAAAGAATAACAAAAAGTACAAAAGTCACTGCTATGATGACAGGAATCAGCATCAGTAGCCTTTTTAATGCATATTTTAACCAGTTCATCTATTATTCCTATTTGAAAAACTGTAAGAAATGGGCTATCAACTGGTTGAATTGATAGCTTATTAATCAATTGATAGCCCAAAAGAATCAAGTTAAATGACTATTTTATTTCCAGCTCCAGTATCTGAAGAGATAATAGTTCAGACAGTGAGCTCCGACACCTTCAAGATTTGAATTATAGGCAATTGATGTCATTCCGTTGTAAAGAGGAACGATATATGCCTCATCTGTAGTAATATTACAAATCTCAGTATAATACTGCTCTCTTTCACCTGCAGGACTGGAACAGCCTTTCAATGACAGTTCATAAACCTCATCCGCTCTTGGATAACGTACTGGCTCTGGGAACCTTGAAGGTTTGAAGAATCCGCAGATGGCATCCGCATCTGGAAGAGAAGAAAGGTTATCACAGAGATAAGCATCAAACTCTCTAGAGTTGTCCCTTGTCCTCAGCGTGGTGTTATCAACAGCTTCAATCTCGCAGTTGATACCGATCTCCATAAGCTGAGACTGAATAACCTTTGCAGCTGTCTCAAGTGTAGTTCCCGCCTGAACCATGATTCCAAAAGGCTCTCCATTGTATCCAGAAGCCGCAAGATATTCCTTTGCCTTTTCAACATCCTGATGGACCACATGGACTCCCTCTGTGGGGTAACCGGAATACATAGGACAAAGGTCTATATCGAGAATTGTTCCTTTTCCATTATTTACGGCAATGTTTATCTCTTCCTTGTTAATCGAATATTGAACAGCTCTTCTGAAGTTTAAATCCGCTGTTATACCGGATCTTGCTTGCAGATAGAGACTTATACGACCTGTTGAATCCGTAATGTCTGTACTGATGTTGGGATCCTTTTCAAATCTCTCAATCATATCAACAGAAGGATTTGCCATCACATCATAATCTCCGTTCTGGAGTCCGAGTATCATTGTGTTAACATCTGCTACAAGCTCGATATTAACCTTCTTTATGGCAGGTACTCCTCTCCAGTGATTTTCGTTTGCAATGAGAGTTATGTAGTCATTTGCTGCATATTCAGAGAGAATGTAAGGACCGGTACCGACAGGATTATCCTGATATCCATCATCGCCAACCTCTTCCCAATAGGATTTGCAGCAGATACCGCCTACGCGGGATGCAAGACAGTATGGGAATGCTGCATAAGGAGAGGACAATTCGATTTCAACTGTATACTTATCAATAATTCTACACTCTTTATAATTAATCAGCAAAGCACCACCAAGAGGGCCGACGGCACCTTTATCGAGGGAGAACTTCACATCTTCTGCAGTCATTTCGACGCCGTTTGTAAAATACACACCCTCTCTGAGCTTGAATGTATAGAGTGTTCCATCTTCGCTGACAGTATATGACTCAGCAAGAGCATTTGATAAGGATCCATCATTCTCAAGACACAGAAGGTTATCATAAATGTTGGCAAGAACGATATTATCATCCCCTCCTACACCCGTTGTACCTAGATGATAGAATCTGAACGGATTACCCGAAACGACAAAAGTGACCTCATCTTTGTTTTCTGGAGCAGTTGATTCTGCAGATCCTCCAGCAAAACATGGAATTGCTATTATTGTTACCAATAAAAGTATTCCTAAGATTCTCTTCATATTAATATCCTCCTTTTAATTTTCTGTTTTAACAGCTAAATTAAATTACCTCATTTTGTTGTTCAACCAAGAAATACATAAATCAAACCAAGATGATGCATGCCTGTTTATCTCATCCTCATTCTGTGCTGTACTCTCTACAGCAAGGCTCAATGCATGTGGCCCCTTTTCGAATACATGTAACTCAAAAGGTACATTATTTCTTCTTAATCCAGAAGCAAAGAGAAGCGCGTTTTCAACAGGAACAGCCTTGTCCTCCCCCGTATGCCAGATAAAGCAAGGTGGTGTAACTGAATCAATCCTCTCTGGTAGGTTATTCCAAGAACGAAGTTTCTGATCCTCCCCGCAGATATTATCCAGAGTTCTCTTGTTTTCAAATTCTCCCGACACTGTTACCGCATAACAGAGAATGATAGCATCTGGCCTGCAATCAAAATGCATAATCTGGCGTTCTTTATTAAACATCACGCCCAAGCTTGCAGCTAGGTGACCACCCGCGCTGAATCCACAGACATATATCTCATCCTCGATTATTCCATACTTCTCTGCATTATGCCTTAACCAATCGATAGTGAATGCAAGTTCCTGAAGCTGTTTCGGGTATCTAGAACCCTCTTCCGTGGTATAGAATAAAACAGCCGTATTAAAGCCTTTCAGATTGAATGCCGCAGCTATAGGCTCAGCTTCTCTGGGATTACAAAAGAAATAACCACCACCAGGACAGATAATAACCAACGGCCTCTGTATTGACCTGAAATCATCAAGGATATGAAGATTAAAATACGCGGTTGAAGAGATTCTTATATCAGATATTGTCATTTTCATCTCCTCTGCCCGAAACATTATTCCAAGTCTCCATAAGAGTATCGAAAACATCTGGCTGCTTATTTATTAAGAATTGGAAAATCAAATCAACTATTGTAAGCATCTGAAGTCGTGATACTGTAGCCCCTTCCCTTACCAGAGCCTCAGAAGGAACGACATGTAAAGCAACATCTGATAAGAGTGTAATAGGATTGTTCCCCTGTTTCGTTATGGAAATCACAGGAACTCCCTTCCTCTTAGCAAGTTTACATATGTTCTTGACTTCCTCTTTCATTCCTGAATATGAGAATGCTATGACAAGATCTCTTGAATCAAAGGAAGAAAGGTTTACCTTCTGCAAATCCACATCAGACTCATAGATAGAGAAAATACCAAGCCTAGAAAGTTTCTGATGCAAGTCAAGTGCAACAAGCGAACTTGCACCAATACCAGAAAGAAGAATATATCTTGCTTTCAGTATATAGGAAGTAACGGTATCAAGCTCTTTTTCTGAAATTATCTTCCCAAGCTGATTAATTGATGATATAGCGTTAGTCAAAACTGCTTTTATAATATCCGTATGGGTATCAGCTTCTTCCAGATTTATTTTCCCTACCTTCTGATCCATATCAAGGTTTAAACTTGAAAGATTATTCGCAACACATATTTTCAACTCTGCAAACCCTGAAAGACCTAACCTTTTACAAAATCTTGTGATAGTTGCAGGAGAAGAAGAAATATAAAGTGCATATTCTGTGATAGAACGTGTAATAAGAGCTTCGGGTTCTTTTAAGAGCGAATCTGCGATCGCACACTCCTTCTTTGTCATTTCCCTTTTAATCTCTTTTACTCTATCTAGAACTTCACCCATATGAAAATCATATCACCAATAATTCTGCTGTCAATAAAAATTTTTTCATTTTTTTTGATAAAAATTAACAAAAATATTTTTCTTGCTTATTATAAGTATGATATTTTTAATTTCAAAATTAATATTTTCTTTATTAGTAAGTAATTATTAGTCTTATCCGTTTAATATGATTTTACTGAGAA
>CALXYM010000021.1 GCA_944392965.1 uncultured Spirochaetaceae bacterium
AATACAAATTGAAGCTTGCTTTCTGTCCTGCATATTAAAATGTCTGATTAATGTATCCTTAACTTAATGGCATTGGGCTTGTCCTGAAGGTCGTTGACTCCGTCCATGACACTGAGACGATGAAATATATCATATCGTATTATCCAAGCCTTATCTGGAATAGAGATGACGAAGGAAGGAACGCGTTTCATTATTACTTCAAGGATTTTGAGGAAGATGGAGATTTCTTATTTGAAATATTTATAGCGGAATTCAAAGATTTATATCTGGTATTGCCTTCAGAACTTCTATACGAGAAAGATAATCAAGGAAAATATCCTTTTGATTATTTACCTCATTCTGAGGTCTTGAAGGAGATTATCAGGCGGGATAAATATTGTGATAGTTGAGAAAACATGATTAAAGCAGGTTATATTCAAAATTTCTCTATATGTGGCATTTCTCCTTCTTCTTTTCTCGTTTTTATACCAGAAACCAATCTATTTACCGATCCATTTTATTCTTAGACGCTGGTAGCTTGAGTTTGGTTGTTCTGGAATTGTATACTCTATTTTCTCCTCTGAAAGCAGTTCTTTAATTGCTTTAATCAATGATCCTGGAATACTATTATAACCTAGGGCATTAGCTAATTGTGATGAGGACATCGCGCCATTATTGGCAAGAAGATCCAATATCTCTATTTTTATTGATCCGTTTTTACGTCGATTTTTCTTTGGCTTTTCTGTTACTTTTGTTTTAAAGCCATTATGAATAGGAAGAATCATTTTAAAGTAGGTTCTATATTGATCTGTTTTTATAACCGGCATAGGAGACCCATTGTCTTTCATTGCATATAGGATAGTCGGAATACCTGTATTCCTTCCTTCTGCGAGTTTTAGTTCTTTTAGGAAATCGCCAATTCTTCGGTTCATATATGTATTTGAGACGAGATGGAAATTTTTTATGTCTTCATCGGAAATAGAACGATCTGGACCTGGAAAACTTGTAACTTCTATGGTTTCATCCGTAATTGTAACTGTAATAGGTTCCCTTATCTGGTATGATTTATGGTATACCGCATTAGACAGGGATTCTTCGATTGCGGCATAAGGATAATTATAAAAGCGTTTAGCTTTTGCTTTATCTGGATTTTTTTCTATTTGCTCAATAATGAATCTTGATTGTATTAGATTTAACGCATTTGTAAGTTGTCTATCCAGAGGACCGGAAAAAATGTTTTCTTGCATATTCTTTCCCGTAGGATCAGGCTTATATACGATTTCGATTCTGGAATAGGGGAAGAATCGTTCTGGATTGTCGTTAAAAAACATCAAGCCTACATTTACAGGGTGTAACATCTCTTTTGGTCCTCTGACAAGGCATAAAGATTCGCGTTTCATTTCTGGGCTGACATCCTTGAAAGAGGTATATAGCTTACTGTCTACCGCAAGAAGAAATTCATCTATCCTGCTGTTTTGAATATCTTCTGGGAGAGCTTCGTAATTTATTCGATCATCAAAGGGGATAGTTGTAGATTTTTGGAAAAGTTCTCGTTCCTCTGCCATGTTTGCCTTGATTGTACTTGAACCTTTTCTTATGTAATAGGCTTTATCTGATTTATGATTTTTTTCATTTGGAAAGGCTGTTGGACACCGATAAGGTCGTTCTGCACCACCAGGAACCCATAGTATGATTATATCCTTCTCTTGGAAAACTTGAGATTCTATGATTGGAATATATCTTGGTTCAATAAGATTGCATTTATTGATGATGTCTTTAAATATATTGTCTATCGAAGCCTTATTTAGACCCTTTATGGGAAATTTAGGCATACCATTCTCATCTTCTATACCAAGGATTATATATCCTCCTCCTTGGTTGTCTATGTCATTAGCAAATGCACATATTGTGTGAACAACCGGTTCTGGATTCCAATCTGCTTTGTAATCGATACGAGTTCCTTCTACAACACGATCATAAAGCAACTTTTCAATAGATACAGGAATTGGCATATTCTCTCCTCTTTGTAGAGGCCGTTGTATAAGCGATTGTTGTAATTACTCTAGCCTATACTCTAGCCTATACTCTAGCCTATACTCTAGCCTATACTCTAGCCTATGTCCAATAAAAACGTTTTTTTATATATAAATAAGGCTATTTTTCTTTATTATATGTTTTTTGCTGCTTGTTTTCAGAAATAGATAAAATTGGGTCTCTGAAAGTAGGCTAGAGTGTATTCCAGAAATTCCCTTGTTTTTCGTGATAAGGTGAATATTAATATAGCCACATCTTTCCGATGTGGCCGACGGTTCTATTTTACCTTGATGAGGTTGTATTCCCTTGTTCCCAGTCCTATGGACTCGGCATATTCAAGTCCCTGTTTCCATGATGTGTCTGGATGGACGTCATGGAAATGGTCTCCTGTATGTTCTTTTACCTCTGAAAGAGCACTTCCTCTTACCGCAGGCATTGCATTTGCCGCATCTGCACAAGCCTGATCGAGGGCAACCGGATTAAAGGATGCGAAAAGCCCTATGTTTGGTGTAATTGCAAGATCATTCTCCGCATGACAGTCGCAGTTAGGGGAGATATCGATTGCGATTGAGATATGGAAATTCGGCCTTCCCATAAGTACCGCTTTCGCATATTCCATCATCCTGCAGTTCAGTATCTCGTTACTGTTGCTTATACCTTCACTGATCGCGTCTACAGGACAGACTCCGATGCACCTTCCGCATCCGACGCATTTATTGAGGTCTATGTGGCATTTCCTATCAGAGAATGTAGGTGCACCATGTGCACAGATCTTCTCGCAGCGATGGCATCCTATGCATTTTTCTTCATTCACGACGGGTTTCCCCTGAGAGTGCATGTCCATCTTTCCCGCTCTTGATCCACATCCCATTCCGATGTTCTTGAGTGCACCTCCGAAACCGGTTGCCTCATGTCCTTTGAAGTGGTTGAGGGAGATGAACACGTCTGCATCCATCACAGCCCGTCCTATATGTGCGTTTTTGACATACTTTCCATTCACGGGGACATCTACATCATCCGTTCCCTTAAGGCCGTCTGCGATGATGATCTGACATCCTGTTGAGATGGGATTGAACCCGTTGAGATTCGCACTATCCAGATGGTCAAGAGCATTCTTCCTTCCTCCGACATAAAGTGTGTTGCAGTCTGTTAGAAATGGTTTTCCTCCCAGCTTTCTTACCTCATCAGCAACGCATTTTGCCCAGTTCGGACGGAGGAATGCGAGATTGCCTGGTTCTCCGAAATGCATTTTTATTGCAGCATAGTGGTTCTTGAAATCGATGTTTCCCATTCCTGCTGCTTCCATGAGACGCGTAAGCTTATCAAGAAGGGAATTATTGAATCCCGTTCTTAAATCACTGTAATAGACATCACTTTTCATATGTTTATATCTCCCTTCGGCTTTGCCAGAATAAATTTTGATCCCAGATCATTCTCTTTATGTTTTCTCTTCTTAGTCTTCCTGTATCACGGATATCTGGCAGCTCTCCATCGTCTTAAGGGCCGCATCATGCCTTTCTGCTGTCACTCCGGCACAGCAAGAGGAATCGACTTTGATGGGAACTTCAGGAAGGAATCCTTTTATCATGAGGGCATTAGATACGACACATATGTCCGTACAGAGTCCGATGATCTCAATGCTCTTGATGGGATGTTTGCTGTTGATATCATAAAGATCTTCAGCAAGTTTTCTGGATGCGAACGTATTCTTCCTATAAACTGGAAAACCCTTTTCCTTCTGCACCTCATCCAGCTCCCTGATCAGATGCCAACCTTCGCTGCCCTCGATGCAGTGCCTCACAGGAAGGAGTTTTCCTTCTTGTGTCTCCAGATAGTCCTCCCCGTGCGTATCGAGGGTGAAGATGACGTTTCCTTTGAAGTTCTTGACTTTGCTGATCACACGCGCTGCTATCTTTCTGGCATCCTCCGTACCCAGTGAGCCCGAGACGAAATCGTTCTGCATGTCGATTACAATCAAATAGGTGTTTCCCACATCTCCTCCTTATCCGTTCAGGATGAATTATATTGGAAACGGAGCATGAGAAAAAGAGGTGGTATTTATTTACGTAAATAACATAAAGATATTAAATATATAATTCCAATATAGGAATTAAATTTCTTGATTTATAATTGAAATTTGGCAATATAAAAATACTGTTTATATGCTTTTGTTATTTGCTATCGTTCAGGATTGCTATTTACTTTTCCTTGCCGTAATCTGTCTCCGTCTGAAATGGAGACTCTTATGAAGAATGTCCTGATAAGGAACGAGATGAAAGGAGATTATAAAGTAGTGGAGGCTCTTGTGCGAGATGCCTTCTACAATATCTATATTCCTGGCTGTGTCGAGCATTACCTGGTACATTTGATGAGAGAGCATGAGGATTTCATTCCTGAACTTGATCTTGTCCTGGAGACGGATGAAGGCCGGATCATCGGAAGTATCATGTATACGAAGGCTTTTCTTATCGACGGGAATGGAGAGAGAAAGGCGATACTCACGTTTGGCCCGCTCTGCATCCATCCGGAGTTTCAGAGAAGGGGATATGGCAAGTATCTGATGGAACATTCCTTTGAGAAGGCAATCAGTCTCGGTTACGATACCATCGTCATTTTTGGAAGCCCATCAAACTATGTCAGCAGTGGATTTAGAAGCTGTCATAGGTACGGCGTCTCTGTGGATGGAGGAAGGTATCCTGCCGCGATGCTTGTGAAGGAACTTGTTCCCGGTGCGCTTGACGGTAGAAAGTGGAGATATCAGGAGAGTCCCGTCATGTCGGTCAGTCAGGAGGATGCTCTCCTTTATGATGATACCCTTGAGTGGAGAAAAAGGATGTTCCAGCCCTCTCAGGAGGAGTTCTACATACTCAGCCATGCATTCATCGAGTGATAGAAATCCGGTCGGTTCTGCTTTATGACAGGAAGTTTGAGTGGCTTTTATCGTATACTGCCTTCCTGTTTGATAAGGAAAGGAATATGGTGATCTACCTCTCTTCTATACTGGGGAAATAATTATCTCTTACTATTGATGTCCTTGATTTTTTCATATTTATCATACTATCATACTATCATGTTTATACGTATTTGTATGAATTGGAGGGTGTATGAAAATACCTAGCGGACATTATATTTTCGGAACGGTCAAGGTAGGAGAGCGCGGACAGATAATCATACCGAAAGAGGCTCGGGATACGTTTGACATCAAGGCTGGGGATACGCTCATAGTCCTTGGCGATGAGAAGTGGGGAATTGCCGTTACGAAATCCGATGTCCTGCAGAAGCATGCTGCTGATGTCTTTGCCAGGATTGCAGGGGAGAATGCTGATGAGGATAAGTGAGACGCCTTTTTCATTTCTTGAGACAGATTGTCTTTCCATATTTGGGGATGAAGAAGGGCGTAGTATTTACAGGGCAGCTGACTTAGTATATTCCAGATTGGAATCAGAGATGGATCATGAGTGCAATGAGGCCATCAGAAATCATCTTCAGATGAAACTCTTTCCTCCTATGGCATATTACAAGGCACTGCTATCTGCCGGGTATGATAAGGCAAAGGCGCTTGATTATGTCAGGAGAGAAGAGAGGAGGACTGCGGAAAAAAAGAAACAGTCCATGGCAAAAATGGTAAAACTTCCGTTTGCATATTCCATCTACCGCCTAGGTGTCAGGAAGTTCATGGAAAAAAACTTCCCGAAAGAGGGATGGAAAACTGAATGGATTCGGTGTGATGGAAAAGAGATTCACTTCAATCTTCACAGCTGCATTTACCATGATCTGTGTAATAAGTATGGATGCCCAGAGCTATGTGCCGTTTACTGTGAGAATGATGACATTTCGTTTTCCGGCCTGCGGCCAAAGATTAGGTTTGAACGCAATGGAACTCTTGGAAACGGAGCTGGATGGTGTGATTTCCACTTCAAAAAGGGGTGAATATAGGAGATGAATATCTAAGGGAAACAGAGCTTCTCGATTACAGTTCGCCTTCACTTCAGTCACTTATTTCCCAGAAAGGATGGAGAGATCTGTCTGAATATGATGCCATAGGAGCTGCATATCATTTCGTCAGGGATGAGATTCTCTTTGGTTACAACAGATGAGACACTCTCAAAGCCTCTGAGGTTCTGAGAGATGGAATAGGGCAGTGCAATACGAAGTCCACTCTCCTTATGGCCCTTCTCAGAGGACTCGGCATAGCCTGCCGTCTCCATGGCTTTACTCGCTCAAAGGACTTCCAGAGAGGAGCGGTTTCAGGGATTATAGCCTTGATGGCACCAGATGAGATTGTCCACACCTGGATAGAGGTTCTCTTTGAGAAAAAGTGGATTGTGCTTGAAGGTGTGATAATCGATAAGCGGTTTTTGGATTCTGTGAAAAGGAAATACCTGGATGTAAAGGGACCATTTCGACGGTATGCGATAGCCGTTGATGATTTTCCGAACTTTGCTGTTGACTGGAATGGCTTGTGGCTTGTCATCCTTGGAATAATACTCTCGTGTTCTGCCGTCTCCTATCTCCTCATCCTTCTCAAGCAGTCCTTTGTCCTTGCACTGCTGACATTTTCGTCTCTTTTCTTCTTTTCATTAGGAGCAGGTGTGCTGGCTGGTATCTTCAAACTTGCTGGTCCTGATGATAAGTTGATGAGTGTATCATCAAAGATCCATGGATATGCCTCAGCTCTGGGGTTTTCTGCTCTGCTGTTCTTTCCCCTTCTCAGAGCCATTGCCGTACAAGATGCTGAAAGAATCTTGTCAGATAGTGTTTTCTTTGCCTCTGCCTTCCTCTTTTTCGTACTTTTCATCATCTCTGACAAAGAGCGGTTTAAAAACTGTTTGGGAAGAAAAGAAGGGACATGGGAGAGGCTTTCTCTCTTCTTCATGTACTTTCCTTGCTGCTTGATGCTTTTTACATTCTTATCCGATGAGAACGTTCATTTTCTGGATGCTGGCCCAGAAGGTTTTTCTTGTGTTTCCGGGTGGTATTGACTCTGTTGTAACAATGTTATATAACACTGATATATGAATGAGACGGAGAAGATAATTCTTGAAACGGCAAAGGTGGAATTCCTTGAGCGGGGATTCAATGGGACATCCATGAGAAGGATTGCTTCTCTTGCTGGTGTCACTACAGGAGCACTCTATGGATATTTTGCCAGTAAGGAGGAAATCTTCGATGCTCTCGTAAAGAAGGCCTATGATGCCGTGATGGATGCCTACAGGAATGCACATGAGGAGTTCGCGGCCCTACCGTATGATGAGCAGATTGCCGGGATGGGAAGTATTACCGCTCAATGCGTGGAATGGTGCACCGGATATATATACGATCATATTGAGGAGTTCCGATTGATTCTAACGTGTTCTGAAGGAACACGATACAGCAACATGATCGACGAGATGATGAAGATAGAGGAGGAAGCCACCGAGGTATTCCTGAGCCTGCTTAGGGAGAATGGAATTGACGTTCCGCATGTAGATCCTCTTCTTGAGCACATGATCACTTCAGGATATTTCATGTCGTATTTTGAGATTGTCAGACACTCTGTCCCCCGCGATGAGGCTTTCCGTTATATACATGATCTTCAGGCCTTCTATAAGGCCGGATGGGAACGACTTTTCGGAATGAGGCTGTAGAGTCTCTTTTTTTTGCATTATTAGTTAGTTATAACTAACCTGTGGAGGATATAATGAAACGAAACTCAGATCTTAATCGTCTCATGCAATATGCTGGGAAGTACAGGATCCTGACATATCTGTCTTGGATATTGTCGGCTCTCTCTGCTGTGCTTGCTCTTTTGCCGTTCATATGCATCTGGCTGATAATCCGTTCCGTTCTTGATGGAGGATATGAAGGTATAACGGAATATGGAATATATGCTGTTGTCCTTGCCATCTTCTCAATGGCTGTCTATATAGCCGCTCTCATGTGTTCCCATGTCGCGGCATTCAGAATAGCTGCGAACATGCGTAAGGAGATGCTTTCCCATATTGTAAAGCTTCCCATCGGTACGATTGAGAAGTTTGGAAGTGGAAAGATCAGGAAGATCGTCAATGATTCAAGTGCCGCAACCGAGACGTATCTTGCGCACCAGCTCCCTGATAAGGCGGGAGCGATAGCAACTCCTGTCGCACTCATCATGATGCTTCTATGGTTTGACTGGAGGTTAGGGCTTCTCTCCCTTCTTCCCGTGGCCCTTGGTTTTCTGATCATGATGAGAATGACGGGAAAGCGCATGCAGGAAAGGATGGAGCAGTATCAGGATGCACTTGCGGACATGTCGAATCAAGCGGTTGAATATGTCAGGGGAATTCCTGTGGTCAAGACCTTCGGACAGACTATTCACACATTCAGGCTTTTCAAGGAAGCCATAGGACGATATGAGAAGTGGGTCATTGCATACACCGAGGAGCTTATGAAGCCGATGATTGTCTATACAGGAGCGATAAACAGCACCTTCGCATTCATAACTGCGGGAGCATTCCTTCTTGCCTCTGGCGGTATCTCCTCTCAAATGATCCTCAATGTCCTTTTCTATGTGATCATTACTCCTGTGATCTCGATAACGCTGACAAAGATCATGTTCAAAAGTGAAGAGGCCATGATAGTCAACGATGCACTGATGAGGGTGGATACGATCATGAATGAAAAGCCTCAAGGTGATGCTTATAACAGCATCTCTCCTTCTGACAGCTCCATAAGGCTTGAACATGTCACTTTCAGCTATGATGGAAAAAAGGATGCCGTCCATGATATCTCAATGAATATAGGAAAAGGTTCTCTTGTCGCCTTTGTAGGCCCTTCAGGAGGAGGAAAGACGACACTTGCATCTCTTATTGCAAGATTCTTCGATCCTCAGATAGGTACAATCAGGATTGGTGGGTTGGATATCAGGGACATACCGAAAGAGAGGCTCATGCAGTATGTGTCCTTCGTCTTTCAGGACAGTCACCTTATAAAAGGAACTATCAGGGAGAATGTCAGGCTTGCCCGTCCTGATGCAAGCGATGATGAAGTGATGAGTGCCCTGGAAAAAGCTGAATGCATGGATATCATAGAAAAGTTTCCCGAAGGTATCGATACTGTTCTTGGCACAGGAGGCATCTATCTTTCTGGCGGAGAGACGCAGCGCATAGCCATCGCACGGACCATACTCAAGGACTCTCCTGTGATAATCCTCGACGAGGCCACTGCCTTTGCCGATCCCGATAATGAAGTGAAAGTACAGAAGGCATTCTCGTCAATGCTCTCCGGCCGTACCGTCATCATGATCGCGCACCGTCTTTCTTCGATAACCAATGCGGACAGGATATTCGTCCTTTCGGATGGACTGATCATAGAGGAGGGCGGTTTTTCTGAACTTGTTGAAAGAGGCGGCCTTTTCAGCCGCATGTGGAATGATTACAGATCCTCAGTGGAATGGAAAGTAGGAAAGGAGGCGATGTGATGATTGAGAGACTTGAAAGAGCTTTTGCCTTGTCAGAAAAGGGTGCGAGGGATATGATCAAAGGCTTTGCAGCCTGCACGGTGCATAATCTATCGCTTTTTATACCTGTAAGCATCCTCTATTTCCTTGTCACCGACCTTCTGCAAGGAACACTTACAGGCCATGGCATATGGTATGCTGCCGCCTGTATAGCCTCTGTTTTTCTTATAATGATCTCATATCGCTGGGTGTATAGGGCTACATATTTCTCCACATATATTGAAAGCGGTGTGAGGAGGGTGAGCATAGCCGAGAAACTGAGGAAGATTCCACTTTCTTATTTTGGAAAGAAGGATCTTGCGGATATCACAAGCACGATAATGTCGGATGCGGCGACACTTGAGACAGGACTTTCCCA
This sequence comes from uncultured Spirochaetaceae bacterium, assembly GCA_944392965.1. Taxonomy (GTDB): domain Bacteria; phylum Spirochaetota; class Spirochaetia; order Sphaerochaetales; family Sphaerochaetaceae; genus Ornithospirochaeta. The sequence continues at coordinate 9,849 of CALXYM010000021.1, forward strand.
TTGGGTTCCTGAACTGGTCGGGGCGATGATATCGACTACGATAGCCGCAATCTCAATACTTTTCTTTGACGTAAGAATGGGACTTGCCGTACTCTGGCCTCTCCCTGTTGCGATTCTCATAGTCATTCTCTCAAGAAATGTCCAGCATGGGCTCTCAAAACGATCGATGGATGCGAAGATGGAGAGTGCAGATGGCATTCAGGAGTGCATCGAAACAATGAGGGATCTCAAGAGCTGCAATGCGGAACATTTATATCTTGAGGGGCTTTTCAGGAAAATAGACAGGGTTGAGAGGAGGGCGATCATATCGGAGGTGGGAACGGCTGTTTTTGTCGTTTCAGCATCTTTCATACTCAAGATGGGCATCGGTACCGTGGCTCTTACCGGTTCAATCCTCCTTGCTTCTGGAAAAATCGATGTACTGACGTTCTTCCTCTATCTCCTGATCGTCTCACGCATATATGATCCTCTTCAGAGTTCCTTGCAGAACCTTGCGGCAGTCATTTCCTTGAGAACGAATGTAGAGCGCATGGATGAGATACTCTTCCATCCTCTGCAGGAAGGTTGCCGATCTTTAACGAACAATGGTTATGATATCGAGTTCAAGGATGTCCATTTCGGTTATGGTGGCAAGGAGGAAGTACTCTCAGGTGTCTCCTTTACTGCAAAACAGGGGGAGGTGACAGCTCTTGTCGGACCTTCAGGGGGTGGTAAGACGACAGTATCCAGGCTTGCCGCGCGTTTCTGGGATATCCAATCAGGAGAGATTACGGTCGGAGGAATGGATATAGGGAATACGGATCCGGAAGCACTGCTTTCGCTGTATTCCATCGTATTCCAGGATGTGACGCTCTTTGATAATACCATAATGGAGAACATCAGGATTGGAAGAAGGGGAGCAAGTGATGAAGAGGTCATTGAAGCTGGAAAACTGGCACAATGTCTGCCATTTGTTGAAAAACTTGAGAATGGATGGAACACGATGATCGGCGAGAACGGATGTGAGCTCTCAGGAGGAGAGAGACAGCGTATCTCAATAGCCCGTGCCTTTCTCAAGAATGCCCCGATAATCCTCCTTGATGAGGCTACCGCGTCACTGGATGCGGAGAACGAGACGGAGATACAGAAAGCGCTGTCAGGACTGATCAGGAATAAGACCGTACTTGTAATTGCTCATAGGATGAGGACTGTTGAGAATGCCGACAGGATAATCGTCCTCTCAGGTGGTCGCGTTGCGGAGCAGGGGACTCCTTCCAATCTTATGGCAAAGAAGGGAATCTTTTCCCACATGGTGGAACTGCAGAAGGAAAGCAGTGAGTGGAAACTGTAACGGACTTCTTCCATAATAATTCATGCCGCTTCATGTATCATAAGGAGGGAAGCGGCATCTTCTATCTTTCCATGATTGGAAAAATCTAGGTAATTCAGCATAAGTGGATTTCGAGATTATTAACAATGATTTTCGTGTATCGAATCCTTTGTGTGGAAATGTATTTGTCCTGAAATCGGCGTGCAGAGCTTTTGCTCTAATTCGTTTTTTCCATTTTTTCATGCAGTTTTCCCATATCTCTGAATATTTTGTTTGACAGCTGTAAAAAATGGAGTTTAGACTTTATACAACATTGTTCAAATATTTGAACTTTGTAGGGAGATACGATGTCGGAGCGATTCATAATGCATAAACTGGCCTTTACAATTGACAGTATTGCATCTGATATGCTCTCCCTTTCCGTCGGGGGCAAGGCGTTTCCGATGGATGTCTACCGTAAGAGACTTGGAGTGAGTAAAGGTACGGTGAAAAATGCATTCGACTATCTGGAGTCGATGAATGCGATAAAACTTTCCCGTCATGGACATGAGGGTTCCCTGATAGAGGAAATAGATTATAAGATGCTCCAGAAATGCTGTATAAGACAGGAACTTCTGGGGATAATGCCTCTTCCATATTCCACACGATATGAAGGTCTTGCCACTGCAAGCTATGAGCAGCTCTCTTCTTTTAATTTCAACATGGCATACGCCAGGGGTGCGGAGGGAAGGATCCGTCTTGTTGAGAATCGAACATATCACTTTGCAATTACCAGCCGTTACGCCGCACTCAAATCAATTGAAGAGGGAAAAATGATAAAAATAGCAATCGACTTGGGAGAGGGGAGCTATCTTTCTTCCCATGTCCTCGTGTTCAGGAAGGATCAGGATGGAATAGAGGACGGGATGAGGGTCTCCTATGATGCCTCTTCTCTTGACCAGAAACACATCACGGAACTTCTTACAGCGGGGTATTCGGTGGAGTATGTACCTATGAAGACGCAGCAGACGGTAAAGGCTTTATTGGCACATGAGATCGATGCCGGTGTGTGGAATTATGATGCGATCAGCGCACATCATCTGACGGATGAACTGTCGATAGTAAAGATAGAACAGATGGATTATACGGATGATTTCACTTCTGCCGTCATCGTGATCCATAAGGATGATTCTGCATTGGAGAACCTTCTGACAAGATATTTTCCAAAAGAGAAAATCCTTGCAATCATTGAGGATGTCGTTGAAGGAAGAAGAGAAGCGGTCTATTAAAAGGAGCGGATTTTGAGTCAGAAGGAAGAACAGTTTGCAAGAGTCAAGATATTGGAAGATAACGGCGTCATCAGATCTGCATGTGCCGAGTGCACAAGACGTGTCATTGACCTTGTCTCAGACAAGGGATATTCGGATGAAGCCCTTGAGACGTTCATCACCCATTTTGCTATGGCAGGGGAGAGGGCGTTTGAAGGGGTGGAGGAAGAGGCATATGACCGTGAGATAATCGAGAGTCTTAAAGAGGAGGAGAAATACTCAGATGCCCTTTCATTGCGGGATGATCTGCTTGCAGGATGCCGTATTCCTTTCAGCGAGACCGAACAGGAATTCCTGCTTGTGCATATTCTCAATCTTATTTCATAAAAGGAGGTTTTTATATGAGGATTGTCGTCGGAGGACAGATAGATAAGGAGGACATCGCGAAGATCGTAAAAGCCCGGTTCCCTGACTCTGTAGTAGATATAAAAGGGGATCTTGATGCCACAATGGCGATGAAGAAGGGGCAGTACGATTATTATGTCGGCGCGTGTAACACGGGCGGTGGCGGTGCTCTTGCAATGGCTCTGGCCCTGTTAGGCCGGAATAAATGTGCAACAATCTCGATGCCAGGGAGGGTGTCGAGTGAAAAGGAGATCGAGGATGATGTGAGAAGTGGAAAAGTTGCCTTCGGTTTTACTGCTCAGCATAAGGACCAGGTTCTTCCCCTACTTCTTGACATTCTCGATAAAAAAGAAGGAGGTACTTTATGAGGTACATTGTCATCGCATTGATTGGAGGGCTGGCTGCCATTCTGTCCAACAAGGGAATTGCCGTATTCAATGACGGATTCAGACCAATTGTCGGGCAGTACTTTAATAAGGAGATATCCCGTAAGGAATTAGCAGCGATGAGCTTTGCAATCAGCTTTGGTCTTGTCGTGGGATTTGGTATTCCTACATCCATAGCTGCAAGCATTATTCTTATTCACTGTCTGCTTCTTACGACAGATATCATCGGATCTTTCTGCCCGGATAACAAATACGGTTGGATAATAGCCGGTGTCATCGGTGCGATATATGGACTTCTCGTTCTTGTCGGTCTGGAAGTCGTCGTGGATCTTTTCGCGATGATGCCATACAACTTTACGAATGAACTTGGTTCTGTCTCTAATTATGTGACGGTCGCTTTCGCAGTATTCCCTGCTGTTGGAGTAGCATATCAGCATGGATTTAAAAAGGGTGCGATCACTGCATGTGTGACGATCCTCGTCTATTTCATTTTCAAGAAGTGGGGTTCTTTTGCAATCGGAACAAGTACTGTTACATTGAATGCTGAAGGTATGGCGATGCTCGGTGGCATGATCATGATGATCATCTATGCAGCCCGCATGAAGGGAACAGAGACCACGAACCAGGATCTTACCCAGGGCTTTGAGGCGAACGTCTCTAGAATCAGGAAGAACTGGTACTTCCTCGCAGCCATCGGTGGTCTTATCGCGATGGGAACAAGCCTTGAGATGATCGCTGGTGATCCCGCATCCCTTGCACTGCTCGGACAGCATGAGTATACGAATGCAGCTCTTACCGCATTTGCCCGTGCCATCGGATTCGTTCCTCTCGTATTCACGACTGCCATCGTAACAGGTGTCTACGGAGCTGCGGGTTGTACATTCGTATTCGTAGTCGGACTGCTTCTGCATGGACATCCGTTCTTCGCACTCATCGCCGGAGCTCTTGTGATGGTCCTTGAAGTTCTGCTCATCAACCTGTTTGCAAAGCTGATGGACCGCTTCCCAGGTGTTAAGGACATGGGTGAGTATGTTAGAACATCAATGAACAAGGTTCTTGAGATCGCTCTTTTAGCAGGCGGTGTCGTCGCTGCTGAGGCAATGGCAGCTGCAGCCTGTGGTTATTCAGGCATAGGAGCTCTCTTTGTAATCGGATGCTTCTTACTTAACAAGAAGAGCAAGAAACCGATCGTTGATATGGCTATCGGACCCGTTGCCTGTATCATATTCGGAATCCTTTTGAACATCCTGTTACTTATCCATCTTGTTTAAGGAATTATGGCATGGGGTTGAAAAACTCCATGCCCTTCATCATGTTTCCTGTGAAATGTTGTTTTGTTGGAAAGATGATGAGGACCTGCTTTTAACTCTAAGGAGGCCTGAGCATCCTTCGTCTAAGGAGGTGGTATGCTGTATTCTGGATATACGATGATGCATGAGCATGTCAGAATTGACCTTTCTGGGGTGAAAAATGATCCTGACTGCCGTCTGGACTGTCAGAAAGAGACTATCGAGGAGTTCAAGGCATTGAAAGCCCTTGGTGTTGGGAACATACTGGAAGTGACGAATATTGGAATGGGCCGGGATGTGGAATACATCCGCACCGTCGCAGAAGAAAGCGGCATAAACATTCTCTGCTCAACCGGCTTTTATAAGGAACCGTTCCTCCCCGATTTCGTATATACATCGAGTGTTGAGGCCCTCTCTGACCTGATGGTAGGGGAGATAGAGGAGGGAATTGAGAATACGGGAATCAAAGCCAGTGTAATCGGAGAAGTCGGCACAAGCCGGAATGAGATGACTGCGATGGAGGAAAAATGTTTTAAAGCATGTTCTCTTGCAGCAAAGCGGACTGGTAAGGTCATCACCACCCATACTACACTCGGTACGCTTGGCCTGGAGCAGGCTGATTATCTCATTGCAGAAGGACTTGATCCTGAGAAGATAATAATAGGGCATATGGATCTTTCAAACAGCGTGAAGGTTATCCTTTCTGTCCTCTCACGCGGGGTCAATATCGGATTTGATACTATAGGAAAACTCAATTATGCTCCCGATTCATTCCGCGTGGATGCCTTGAAGGAGATATTCTCAAGGGGATACTCCTCTCAGGTTGTGTTATCAATGGATATTACAAGAAAGAGTCATTTGAAGGTTAATGGTGGTCTTGGCTACTCATATCTCTTTACCTCTTTTGTTCCATCCCTCAGGGAAAACGGATTCTCAGAAGGGGATATCAGGAAACTTCTCATCGACAATCCTGTTCGCATACTTGGAGGTACGCTTTGAAAACATATCCTTTGGAGTCTTTGAGTATTGAGGAGGCGAAAGATCTTCAATTCCGCATTGTTGATACAATAACCCAGGTATTTAAGGGACATGAGATGCTTAGCCGGGGGGATCTGGGAGTAGTGAAGGGCTTGAACAAGCCCGTTACGACGAAGAAGGTAGAAGAGGTTATCGCCAAGATGTTCTCCCAGGAAGCGGCTCTTCTTGTGCGTGGTGCGGGAAGCGGTGCTATCAGGTTCGCGCTGCATTCTGTAGCAAAAGCCGGGGATACCGTCCTCGTGCATAAGGCTCCTATTTATAACACCACGAAATACTCGATGGAGATGCTGGGGCTGAGAACAGTTGAGGCCGATTTCAATACGCTTGAAGAAGTTACAGCTGTTTTGAGACGGGAGAAGGATATAAAACTCGCACTGATACAGCATACGAGGCAGATGCCTGAGGACAGGTACTCAATGAAAGAGGTCATCAATACGATTAAAAGCGTCAGTGCAATCCCGATCATCACTGATGACAACTATGCGACTTTCAAAGTAAGAAAAATCGGGTGTGAATCAGGTGCTGATCTCTCGTGTTTTTCCGCTTTCAAGCTGCTCGGACCGGAAGGGATAGGTGTCATCACCGGTAAACAGCAATACATAGATATCCTTGAGAAGGAGAGCTATTCGGGAGGAATGCAGGTTCAGGGACATGAGGCCATGGATGTTCTTCGCGGTTTCGTATATGCTCCTGTCTCCCTTGCAATCCAGGCCCAGGTGAACGAGGAGTGCGTGAAAAGGCTTAATGAGGGAGAGGTTCCTCATGTTAAGACTGCTTTCCTTGCTAATGCGCAGTCAAAAGTCCTGCTTGTTGAATTTGACAGTGATATAGCGGAGAATGTATTGACCGAAGCAGAGAGGCTTGGAGCTGCTCCCAATCCCGTTGGTGCAGAGTCGAAATATGAGATAGTGCCGATGTTCTACCGAGTCTCCGGTACGTTCAGGAATTATGATTCTTCCTTTGAGAAGAGGATGATAAGGATAAATCCTATGCGCTCCGGTTCCGATACCGTGATAAGAATTCTTTCTGAATGTGTTAGGAGGGTATTCAGTGTTTCTTGATAAGACGATGGAGAGAAATAGTCCGTTAATAGAATATGCCGTCTCTGCTCATCAGAAAGGCCTCATCCTTCCTGATTCCTTCATCCTTGATGTCGATACATTCACAGAAAACGCTGAAGCTATTTTAAAAGAGGCGAGGAAGCACTCATTCACCCTCTATTACATGCTTAAACAGGTGGGGAGAAATCCCTATCTTGCAAGAATTCTTGAGAATATGGGCTATGATGGGGCTGTGGTCGTGGATTTCAGGGAATCTGAGAGGATGATGGAGTCCCATCTCAGAATTGGGAATGTGGGACATCTTGTGCAGATTCCTGATGCTCTCATAGGCTCTGTCGTCTCCTATGGGGTAGAAAACATAACCATATATTCACTTGAAAAAGCAAGAAGGATAAATGAATGTGCGAAGGCCTTGGGAAAGGTACAGGACATCCTTATAAGGGTGTATTCTCCGGATGACATGATCTATCCGGGGCAGACTGCGGGATTTTCCATGGATCATCTGGAAGATACGGTCAGAAAACTTGAGTCGCTGACAAATCTGAGAATAAACGGCATAACCTCTTTTCCGTGCTATCTTTATGACGAGAAAGAAGATGATATCATGCCTACGAACAACCTTCATACGGTCTTGGAAGCAGTACGGCTGCTGGAACAGAAAGGATATGGCGATCTGATCATCAACACTCCAAGTACCACCTCCGTGACCACTATTGGGAAAATGGTCGAGCATGGGGGAAACTGCGGAGAGCCTGGACATGGACTGAGTGGAACGACACCTTTGCATGCTAGAAGAAATCAGGTGGAGAGGCCTGCCGTCGTCTATTTAAGCGAGGTCTCCCATAACTTTGAGAGAATGGCATATGCATATGGAGGAGGGCACTACAGAAGGGGCCATGTGAGAAATGCCCTTGTTGGAAGCTCTTATAATACGATGGAAAAATATAAAGTCAGTCCACCTTCCGATGAGTCGATAGACTACCATTTCGGATTGAATAAGGAGGCGAAGGTAGGGGAGAGCGTGATCATGGCATTCCGGTTTCAGATGTTCGTTAGCCGCTCCGATCTGGTTCTTGTAGAGGGGCTAAAGAGAGGCAATGCCAGGATTGCCGGGGTTTATGATTCTTTAGGGAGGAGAAAATGAAACGTTTCATCGTTATAGTCTTAGATGGTTTCGGTATCGGTGCCATGGAGGACGCAAAAGTCGTACGCCCATCCGATGAGAGTGCCAATACTCTTGGCTCCATATTGAAGGATTTTCCAGACCTTCGTCTTCCCTCTTTGGAACGCCTAGGGCTGATGAACGCATATGGAAAGGAGAGCAGGAACATGAAGTTCTCTCCTTCTGCCAATTACGGCAAATGTGAATTGATGCATTTCGGTGCTGATACTTTTATGGGCCATCAGGAGATCATGGGAACCCTTCCTAAAAAGCCGGATGTCCACCCGTTTCAGGAGAAGGTGGATATTGTAAATGAACATTTGAAGAGTCACGGACATAAGACGGAAATAAAGGAGAGGGAGAATCTGCGTTATATCGTCGTCGATGACTATGTCACCGTTGCTGATAACCTCGAGGCGGATCTCGGGATGTGCTATAATGTCACGGCTCCTCTTGATTTCATCCCCTTTGAAAAGGAGGTTGAGATCGCTTATCTGGTCAGGCAGGTCGTGACGGTCGGCAGGGTGATCGTTTTCGGCGGCAGAGGAAACACGATGGATGATCTATATGCTGCGGAGCAGGTGAAAGAGGGTAGGTTCATCGGAATTGCGTCAGCCCTTTCCAAGTCTTATGAGAAGGATTATCATTGTCTGCACCTGGGATACGGGGTAGATAAGAACGTTCAGGCACCGACTATCATCACGAAGGCCGGTCTTTCCTGTACCCTCATCGGAAAGGTTGCGGATATCGTGGCAAATGACGGAGGTCTTTCAATCTCCTCAGTCCCGACTTCAGAGTGTTTTGACCATACAAAAAGGGAATTTGACAGGATGAAAAGTGGCTTTATCTGTACGAATATCCAAGAAACGGATCTTGCCGGACACAGTCAGTCAAGTGCGGAATATAAGCACATATTGGAGATCGCGGATTCCCGGATTGCAGAACTCCTTCCTTCTCTCACAGATGATGACATCCTCGTCGTGATGGCGGACCATGGTAATGATCCTGATATCGGACATAGCAGGCATACGAGGGAGTGCGTACCTCTTTTAGTCTATAAGAAAGGTATTGAAGGGCGGTATTTAGGAAAAAGGAGAAGTCTTTCTGATGTCGGAGCAAGCGTCTGTGACTATCTTGGGGTTGCTTCTCCAGAGAACGGAACATCCTTTCTTCCCGAACTCTTAGGACAGAATCCGTGATATTATGCTTTTGTAGCAGAGAGAAACGGTTGTAAGAGCTGAGATGTAAAAATCTGAGGATCTTTTGTTATCCATCTTGACATAGAAAATAGAAAAGAGTATTCCCTAGAGCATAAAGCAATGGCGCTTGGAGTTTTCCAAAGCGCCTTTTCTTTTTTCCATTATGAACTCATTAGAAACACAATGGGGTGTCTCCAGCTTGTCTGACTCTGGAGCACCCCATTTCTGTTTCTAATACTATCTTGGGGAGGAGTGTGTATGTATTCAGCAACGGATGTGATTTGGGTACTGGTCAGTGCTATTCTCGTGTTTTTCATGCAAGCGGGATTTGCCCTTTGTGAGGCGGGGCTTACAAGGGCGAAAACACAGGAAACATTCTTATGAAGAACATGATGGATTTCTGTATCGGGGTACCTTGCTACTGGTTGATCGGATTTTGAATCATGTTTGCAGGTTCTGGCGCCTTGATTGGAGGTTTTGACCCTCTTATCAGAGGTTCCTATGATTTTGGAATCCTTCCTCTCTGGTGTTATGTAATCTTTCAGACAGTGTTCTGTGCTACGGCGGCAACGATCGTCTCTGGTTCAATGGCGGAAAGGACAAATTTCAAAGCTTACTGTATTTACAGCGCTGTTATAAGTCTGATCATCTATCCGATATCAGGACATTGGATTTGGGGTGGTGGCTGGCTTTCCTCTTTGAATTTCCATGATTTAGCGGGATCCACCTGTGTCCATATGGTTGGAGGATTAATCGCTTGTCTTGGAGCTGCCATGCTCGGACCTCGTATCGGAAAGTATGATAAGAATGGAAAAGTCAGGGCGATCCCTGGACATAACATGACTGCAATGGCTCTTGGCGTGTTCATTCTGTGGTTCTGCTGGTTCGGCTTCAACGGAGGTTCTACCGTTGCTATGTCGACAGATGAGGATATGACCCTTGCATCCCTTGTGATGTTTAATACGAACCTGGCTGCCGCTGTCGCAACGGTTGTCGCTATGATCTTCACATGGATCCGCTACGGTAAGCCTGATGTCTCAATGACGTTCAATGCGGCTCTCGCAGGGCTTGTAGCGATTACCGCTGGATGTGACTGTGTCACCCCTGTAGGAGCGTTCTTTATTGGATTAGTATCTGGTCTCCTTGTCGTTCTCTCTGTTGAGTTCTTCGATAAGATAGCGAAAATAGATGATCCTGTTGGTGCTGTATCTGTTCATATGGTCAATGGCATATGAGGAACTCTTGCCGTAGGTCTGTTCAGTAACGGAGGTGATGGCGTTGCTCCTGGACTCTTCTATGGGGGAGGTTTTACTCAACTTGGCGTACAGGCTCTTGGAGTTATCTCCGTTGCGGCCTATGTCCTTATAGCCATGTTCATCATCTTCAAGATTATCGATAAGACTGTAGGTCTAAGAGTCCCTTCTAATGTAGAAATCGATGGTCTTGACATCCATGAGCATGGGCTTGCTTCTGCATACTCAGGTTTTGCCATCAGTGATATCACAAGCCTTGACATGGAAGTGAATGAGAACACGGATCTTGGTGAATACGATTATGAGAAGGCATCCCCGGCCCAGGTGAGTGCGGCTGTCAAGGTCACGGAGAAGAAGACTATCGTTGATGGTGTATATGATACGGGGATGCATAAGGTGAGCATCATATGCAGACTTTCACGGTTTGACGCGTTAAAGACAGCTCTCAATAAACTTGGTGTGACTGGCATCACGATGACCCAGGTCATGGGATGCGGAATACAAAAGGGAGCAGGAGAGAAGTACAGGGGTACGGAGATAGATGTGAATCTCATTCCAAAGGTCAAGGTCGAGGTCGTCGTCAGCAAGATTCCGGTTGAATCCGTCATAGATGTGGCGAAGAAAGCATTCTACACAGGGCATATCGGAGATGGAAAAATCTTCGTCTATAATGTCACTAAGGTTGTGAAAGTGAGGACCGGAGAGGAGGATTATGCAGCCTTACAGGATGTGGAATAGAGGACAATGTAACAAACGGGTTATTCTTTTTTTCCTTCTTTGAAAATTTGGCTTGTTCTCCGATTATGGAGGGCAAGCCTCTTTACTGACAACGCATCTTTTATCTTTGTCAAGCAAAATAATTCCTTCCCGTATCATGATTTCTCAGGTATGTAGACCATTTCATAGAACGCCATGGTCGGAGAAATCCTTCTCTCTCCCTCCTTCTTCATTCCAGAATGCAGGGGATTTTCTTTTCATCTGCCAGAGAGAATACTTCTTCCATTGCTTTTCTCATGAACCCCTTTCCTTGGTATTCTGGTTTCACCGAAAGCATCTGTACATGGATGAAGTCATTATATTTCTTATGTGATCTGAATAATGAGGATGTGCTGCTGAGCTGACGGATGAATCTCTTCATTTCGCTCAATCCAATCAGCCTGATGGAAGAACAGATGTACTGAATCAGGACATGAAAAGGAGGAAGAGCCGTTTTCTTCGTATTGAAAGCTATGAAAACCTCCCTATGCTCTCCTAAGGAGTAGACCCATCCGCTTTGGGCCATCATCCTTATATTTAACGATAGATAGTTTATGACCTTCTCTCTGGATCCAAGTAAATAAAACGGGCTTTCTTCTCCTTCTGAGAAAGGATAGTCAGCATATGAGATTGCTATTTTTCTGATCTCTTCATCACTTAGAGATACTACCTTTTCCATCTTATGAGAAAGCATATCATGTATTCAGGGAAGATGGGAGAGATTAGGACGTACGTGGCAGCTTGAATATATGATGTGAATAATAATCTGTATGATGACATGGAATTTAGTCTTCTTATTTTACTTTTGTTATTCTATGATTGATAAAAATTAGGATTTTTATTATCCTATGATTGAAATAAATACTATTAAAGAGGTATGACGATGGATCATGCGGTACTGAAGAGGATCATACTTGAACAGCATGAGGCAATTAAGGGAATGCATATTATTCCACGGGAAGTGGATATGGATGAAAAGTGCAACCGCATACTGGTCGGCATAAGGCGGGCGGGGAAGACCACGATGCTGTATCAGCTGGTACAACGGCTTGTGATGAACGGTATCGACTGGCATCAGGTCATATATATCAATTTCGAGGATGAGCGACTGGATGGATTCACGACTGATGATTTCAACGACATCCTTGCCGTCAAGTCGGAACTCACGGAGAAGGAAGGGTGGTTCTTTTTCGATGAGATCCAGAACGTACCACTGTGGGAGAAGTTCTGCCGTCGTCTTGCAGATTTGAAAATGCATGTATTCGTGACGGGGAACAATGCAAGGATGCTAAGCAGGGAGATGGAGAGTACCTTGGGTGGACGGTATCTATCTACCCTCGTTTTTCCATATTCCTTTCGGGAGTATCTTAATGCGGAGGGAATCCCCCATGATGAGGATGACCTCTTGATGACTGCCTCCTCTGCCCGGATTGTGAAAGCGCTTGATGGCTATCTTCATTTCGGCGGTTTCCCAGAGAACATCGGGCATGCAGGCAAAAGGGAATACGTTTCATCCGTTTATCGGAAGGTTCTTGAGGGGGACATCATAACACGGCAGGGGATACGGAATCCTGTATCGCTCCGTCTCTTGGTTAAGAAGTTGGCAGAGTCCGTGAAGGATACGATCTCGTATAACAGGATTGCCTCCGCATTGAAGGGCATAGGTGTAAACATGAATACACAGACGGCAATCGATTACCTTTCATACATGGAGGATGCCTACCTAGTCTTTCCCATACGCAACTGGTTCTCTCCATTTTCAGAAAAGGAATCGGTAAGGAAGCATTACTTCATGGATACAGGAATTCTCTCCCTTTTTCTGCTGGATAAGGACCCTGTCCTTTTGGAGAACGCCGTTGCCGTGGAGCTTTATAGACGTCATCCTGTGAATCTTGAAGAGGCGGTGTCTTTTATAAAAAGTGCGAAGACCGGACTGGATATCGATTTCTATCTTCCTGGAGAACAGACATTGATCCAGGTATCATATAACCTCGAAGGGGATTCAAGAGATCGTGAGGTGAATGCCTTGGTAAAGGCAGGAAAGCTCATGCCTGGAGTTAGTAGATTCATCATTATCACCTTCAACGAAAGTGGAAGGATACGTGCTGGAAACACTGAAATCGAAGTTCTTCCAGCTTGGAAATGGTTTCTTGAAGAATGAGGACGCCTAAGAAAAGTGCTTGTCACAGACCCTTCTGTAACCCATGTCTGGGTATTCCTCGTGCATTTTCTCCACTGAGCTGGTTAGATGTGAATTCTTTTGCTACTCATGCCCTTAGAGAAATCCTTCTGTCTGGTAATGTGCAGAGCGGACAACACTACGCATTCTGCACATCTTCTTCATAGCTTGGATTAGCAGTGCATTTTTAATGTTTACTTGAAGGAGCTCTCTGGAATTGAAGCAAGACACGCCTCTGCAGCCAAGGAATATAATTTTGCTTTCTCATTCACCGGTTCAAGTCCGATTGCATAGTCACGGAATATCTCGCTTGTTCTGAGTTTTTCATAAAGAAAGTCCGGACGAATACCTCTCTTCCAGTATTGATCGAGGACATAGGCTGTGATTGCACGTATCCTATCCTTAAAAGGGAAAGGATAGCCAAACAGCGCGGGCTTCGGTTCTAGCCCATGTTCTTTGCAAATCCTGACGTATCCCCAATATGGAGGAATATTCCAAGCATCCGTTTCTGTTCTCAGGGCTTCAAAGAAATATTCACTGGAGAAAAGAAAACCGAAAGCTTTCTCGATAGAAAGCCCGTTCAATTCTCTCATGATGTTAACCTCTGCTGAGAACACCCCTGTAAGCCAGGTAATCATGTTTTTTGGAGGATCTGCATATAGTACCATGATTTCCTCCCTGTTCTGCACAAGCAGATTGGTAATTTAATTCATTATACCATCTGTAATTTCTGTTCTCAACGGGAATCGATTCTCTTAGCCGATCATAAGATTGTAATTTGTATTCTTTTTTTGATTAATAGTACGGTTTTAACTGAATGGCACATAAATATGAGTGAAATGTTTTATCTCAGTTTTTATGTTCATTTACTTCCATATAATTGTTGCCACTGTTTATTATAAACAGATGTCCTTGAGTGTTTTTTAGGTATAGAAATCGAAATGATGAATAATAAGTGTACAGGTAAGTGTACATAGGGAATGTAACCTATTTCCATAGATCTAATTTACTAGGAAATGCTTTATGGAAATTGGCAAGATAACGAAACTTAATGAAGAGATGAATCATGAAAGGTTAAGGCTTATTGCACTTGGACGAGCAAAGGAAAAGGGGGTAGGAAGAAAAGCCAACCACCGATAAGGAAGTATTGAAAACAAACTAACTTAACGGCTGGCAAACAGGTTGCAACAGAAAGCGGGCAAGAGGTCAAAGACTTCTTGCTCGCTTTTCCTATACTACTGCGTGGAACGATAGAACAGCATTTTTGTAATTCTGAGGGATATTGTATTACCTGCTCCACTTTGGCACTCTGTAAACCGCATAAATATAGGCTTTTTGCCCGTCTAAATATCCATGCTGACAGGAAAAATAAATACCATGTTTAAGGGCGCAAGCGGTTTATCCTTGACGGCTTTTTCTGGCTTTGCTACTTGTCATCTGTCAAAACGGAACTTGGGTAAGGCTTCCATTAAGTATGCTTTGAGGTAGTCTTGAATATCATCGTTGATGCTCCCTTGAAAGTAGGACAAATATTTGATGTAGCCGGTGTAGTGCTGGATAACTGTGCTTACTGCTTCCGGCTCTCCGGCTGCTGCTCTTATAATAATTTCATAGGGCAGCAATTTGTATTTCCTATTCCTCAATCTCGAACGCCTCCATTTCTTTTCGCATTAAGTGTAATGCTTTTTTCCGTCTGCGGAAAATTGTGCTTCGGTTAATACCACATATCTTGCCAATTTCTGCGTCGCTGTAGCCGAGGTAGTACCGCAAAAATAGGACTTCCCGCCGCTTTTCCGGTAAGTTCATAAGCGCGGCTGCTAACTGCTCACTTTCCACAACAACTGTTTTCCCGCGAACAGTAAAAGTGGTAGTCACATCGTATTTCACGAAATACTCGTCTGTTGTAGTAACAGGCTCAAAATCAAACTCACGAAGATAGTCAAGGGACACTTCAAACTGCTGCTTTTTCCGTATTTTCTTGTAAACGCCCAGTGCCGCATGATAAAGCACAATCTTACAAAAGGCGTTGAAAGTGCGCTCGATATGCTCCCGGTACTGCTCACTATTTCTCATACTTTTCACCCCCTTTCTTCTCAAGCAGGGGTCAAAACAGCAAACGCCCATGCAGCATAAAACCGCATGGGCGTTGGAAGTAGGAATTATAAAAGGTAATTATATGACTTGTGTATTCATCTTCATGGGTGCAAAATCCCGTATAAGTGCAAAGGCTTTTTTTGACCATAGGTTATGAGAAATAAGAATCAACATAATAGATACCTCCAAACAAAATAACAGAGCCGATAACCGCATTTTTATCTGCGTGTTATCGGCTCTGCGTCTGTGCGTCCGGCTCTTGGATAACGGATATTCTCATGTGCTTTACGCTAATTAGCGTTTCCTGTTTACACTTCGGACAGAACAACGGGAAGTGTTCAAGTACCGTGTCTTCCCGCAACCTTATCCGCGTCTTGCTCTTGCAAATAGGGCATAATAGCCAATGTTTTCCTTTATTATTTTGACGTTGATCTTCGTCCATAGATAAATCAATCTTTTTATTCAAAACGGTTACACCTGCTTTTTCTTTACAGGTATCCAAACCTCATAAACAGTATTTTGCGGGTCGGGATTAAAGTAAACTTCAACATCCGGTCCATAGGTAAACTCATAACCGGAAGTTGGAAGCCACTCTGTTACAATGCGTTTTTCTAATTCTTGAATGGATTTTCCTGTTCCCGCGCCCGGAAAAATTGCCCACATACAGCTTGGAATGGTGTATTCTTCCAACGAATTGTCAATTTCAGCAGAAGAGGAAACCGCTATATAATATCTCCATTCTTCATCATCGCTGCAAGCACTTACACCTAAAACTCCCTGCGGCTCGCGATTCATCAGCGAGATGATTTTTTTAATGGTGCCGTCTAAAACTGCACCTTGCCACATTTGCGGTACTTCTGAAAAGTTCTGTTCGATTTCTCTGCTTAACGGGAATGACTTTCCAATAATACGAAACGCCTCTTTGGTTTCAATCCGATAATTCATTTCTTCCACTCCTTTGACGGTGATTTTGATGGTAATGGGTGGAAATGATTTGATTACGATACCCTCGCTCTTTACTGACGAAGGATTTACGCCATGAACAGATTGAAACGCCCTGTTAAACGCAGTAGGCGAAGCATACCCATATTTTGCAGCTACATCAATGATTTTTGCGTCGCTGCCTTGCAGGTCAACAGCCGCAAGCGACATCTTCCTTTTACGGATATACTCGGACAAGGGCATACCGGCTATATACGTAAACATTCTTTGAAAATGATACGCAGAGCAACAAGCAATTTGTCCGAGTTTTTCATACTCGATTTCGCCTGTTAGATTTTCTTCTATATAGCGAATTGCCTCGTTAAGTCGTTCAATCCAATCCATATTCATTCCCCCTCTACCTATTCCATTTTATCAACCTACAAAGGACAAGTCCTCTCTTTTCCTGCACAAAAAAGAGAGGCAAAAAGATGTTACATTCAGTAATCATCATCTGTTAATTACAGGGGTGATCTTTATCCTATTTGCCAAGCATACGCATGATTGCCTTTAATGGGTTTTGTATTTCTGCGGCAATCTCATCTTTATCTTTTTTGTATTTTAAATAATCCAAAGCCTGCTTAATTTTGTTATCGGTATTTTCGTTTATCCCCATAACAGCTTCGATATTTGGCACCATCCAAAATAGTTGTGCAGTTGGTACAAATTCTTTTAATGCCTTGTTTTTCTTCGTATGATTATCATTTTCTTTTTCAAGTTTTTTCCTCTTTTCTGGGTCAGTAATGGTACTCACATCTTTTATATCATCATCTGCAACAACTACATAAGGAATTTCAAAGGCCGATGCAACTTTCGCGAAAGTTATCAAGTTACCTTTACCGCCGCACTCAATAACAGATATTCCGTATCGGTCAATGTCGATACCTAACAAACGTCCTGCATAAGGAAAAGCAAATTTTTCTGTTGCTCCCTCGACCAAAACAACCCCTTTAGCAAAGAACATTTCGTTTCGTTGGTTGTCAAAATAGTTCTCAAGTTTTAATGCTTGTTTTTCACCTGATATAATGTCGTCCTTTTTGCAAAGTTTTGCTGTTGTTCCATTTGTGTTGTTCCTTCGGATTATGCAAATATTTTCTGGCTCATACAAACGAACAAAGGTAGGGGAATGTGTTGTTATAAAGACTTGATTTTGCTCTCCCAGCCGGGAAAGGATATTACTAAAATATCTTTGCTTTTGTGGATGCAAATAAACTTCCGGCTCTTCGATTGCAAAAATTGCACCCTCTTTTTTAATTTCCTCATATGTTCTGAATATTGCTATCACAATCGCACTTTGTAATCCAGCACCTACCATGTCAGCAGTTGTGCTTATTCCCATTTGATCGACATAAAGCTGCAAGTTCTTAAATACATTCATTGAGTCGTAAGTATCAAAACGGATAGCTATATCTCCCTCTGCGGGATCAATCCCCATCTGTTCTAATGAATTATCACGTATCTTGTTTTCAATTTCAAGAAACTGCTCTGTTTGCAAAAAGCTATATGCTTCTTTAATTTTTAGTTCAAATGCCTGTTTCCTCGTCAGCTTCTTTTTTCCCTCTGGCGTATCAACGGTTACAGTTGTTTTATCTGACGACAGACTCGTATTGATGTCGTTGAAAAGACGGCGCAATATCGACCAACGATTACTCGGGTCTTGCCTATTATAATCACGCATTACGTCAACATAGATAAACGGTATTTTCTCGCGAAGCTCTTTTGTTACTTTCAATTCGTAATATTGTCCGGAATATCTCTCCCCTTGCTTATATGGGGTAGCAGGATATTTACAAACTTTCCCGTTCTTATCAATGCAAACAAAATCAACAACGAGTGTTCCCGCAGGTTTAGTTTTAACTTGTCTTTTATATGCCTTCCCCCGTAATTCAAAGCCAGAGATGTCACATTTACAGTTATTGCGCCATTCTTCAATGCCCTCATCAAAGAAAATTTGAATTACAATGTTATTGGCGGTGTTATATTCGTTAAAATCTTCCTCTGTAAATGTGCGATCAGAAGGCCATGTTTCACCCAAAACAAGGTTAATAGCCTTTAGTATATTACTCTTACCGGCATTGTTTTCCCCAATTAAAGCGCAATAATTGTTGGGTGAAAAGTCAAGCGACTTAATACTGCGATAATTCTCAATATGAACTCTTGATATTTTCATTTTCGCCCCTCCTTATCTCTGCGCTTATATCCAATCCAATTTCCGTTTGTAACTCTCTCGTCTTTCGGTTTTTCCGTATTGGCAGGCATGACCCATGACGTACCAATTTTATAGGCACCTTTTATTCGACCATTCCGGCATAATTCAGATACTCGCCGGGGCGTAACACCCCATAGCTTGCCTGCCTGTTTCGTCGTCATAATATTCATAGCAACCGCCCTCACAAATGCAATTTGTTAAAGTAATTATAGCACATTTGCGGAAGTATATCAATTTGCATATGTGTTTCGCTCTATTTTGAAAATCTCTTTCGTCGCTTTGGCAAAAATGAAAGTGCGGCGTTGTATATAGTGAGGGGCAAAGTGCAACAAATGCCGCCTTTTAAACGGGATATTGAGTGAGAGAAAGTAAAAGGGTTTGGGAAACTCCCAACAAGCCAAAAATCGCAAATGGGTACTCATTTGCTGTGCTTGCTCCCTACTCAAAACAAGGAAAGGACGGGAAAGGAATGGAAAAGAAGCGAGAAGCAGAACATACAGATTTGTTGCCTCAAAAGGGCAATCCCCTGCATGAAACTGTCTGCTATAAAATCGGCGGGACAATCTTTGAAATCGAAACTTCCTGCGGCGGCTCCGAGCTGCTCTACGACAAGATGACGCGCCTTATCAAAGCGGAAACCG
>CALXYM010000022.1 GCA_944392965.1 uncultured Spirochaetaceae bacterium
CCTTATTGGGATAATCCAGCAGGTACTGACCGTTTCTTTCCCCTTTCAGCGTCATATAGCCCGCCTGTACGAGGTAGGAGTATACTGCCTCCCGCTCAGGTGTGGAGGAGAATACGTCTTCCACCTGAAACGTGCTCATGGACTCGGGAAACATCGAGAATCCCGTTCCTGCTCTGAACAGTTCAGGATGGCTGGTTATTATCCTGTCAACTATGCTCTGTGCCCCCGTACTTATCCAGAAGTTCTCGAACGAGCATCCCCCTATGAAGAACTTCCCTATCGACACGGGGTTATACACCGTCACCTCGTTCCTTATGCTGAACCGGTATCCGTCGTAGTACTCCTTTATCCTTCTCCTGAACTCTTCTCGATCCTCTCCCTCTACTCCATTCTCCTCATAGTACTTTTCCATGTACGGGGCAAAGTAATGATCCAATTCCTCATCCGTGTATCCGCAGACGGACGCGTACACAGGATCATTCGAGATATCAAGAAGATTGTTGAGCTTGGAGAAGATTGATACATGTGGAAACCTCGTCACTCCTGTAAGGAAACAAAATCTTATATTCTCCTCAGATGCCTTCAATATGTTATAGAAGTTGGCAAGCTCCCCTTTTATCTCCTCATAGCTCGCATTATGTATGTTCTCCATCAGCGGATAGTCATACTCGTCTATCAGCACGGCTACTGGTCTCCCTTCCTTCCTGCTGACGGCATCTATCAGTTCGGAGAAAAGATCTGAGGGGGAGTACATCGGGTTATCAAACCCCTTGAGGACTCCATATTCCTCCCCTATCTTCCTTATCATATTCGACATCTGGAAACGGACATGCTCCCTGTCATGCTCATTGACATATATCATGTTGAGCCTTATGACGGGATAGGATTCGAAATCATATCTATCGTAGATGTAGGTGTCCCTGAACAGCTCCTTGTTCCCCCTGAATATGTTCTCCATCGTATCGATGAGAAGACTCTTTCCAAACCTGCGCGGACGGGAGAGGAACCAGTACTTGGATGGACTTCCCTTTTTCAACATATCATAAATGTATCCAGTCTTATCAACGTAAAGATATTTCCCCTCGATAAGGTCCTTGAATGATCTTGAATCCGTCGTTAAGTATTTCAACATCTTTCCCATATCCTTAATATAGCATAAATCCATTCCGTTTTAATCAGGAAAGGCCAGCATCCACTGACCTTTTAGAACCTAATTTAATTCATCATCTTTCCTGCAATCTCTAGAACCTCTTCCAGAGGAATGTTGAAATCCTGCGATATCTCCTCTGCCGTCATCCTCCCGTTCCTTAACAGGATACCGACTGTCTCTTTTTTGTTTCGTTCTCGTCCCATCTCAATCCCTTGTTCAATTCCTTGCTCAATTCCCTCATTTTTCCACTTCTTTTGAAACATCTCCAACGTATCCAGCATCCCCCATCTACCTCCTTAATTGATGATCTCCTCCTTCCAGTCTGAGATGTTCCTCTCTTTTGAAGAGAAGTTTATCCCTAAAAGGTGTACCCTGCATCCTTCGGACGTGTACTTCTCGTAATACCTCTTCTCCTTTATCTGGCTCAGGGCCTTATCCCCGCTCTCATCGAGCTTCAGCTCTATTATGTACACAAGCCCTTTTCTCACCCTTACGGCTATGTCTATCCTCCCCATGTTCGTCCTCTCCTCTGCTCTTACCTCATCAAAGCCGAGGAACATCAGCGCCGTGTAGAACGCTATCTGGTAGTTGTTCTCCTTCTCCATGAACATGTCATACGGGATGTTCACATACGCGTCATGGAATATCGACATCACGCTCTCAGTATCCTCCCTCGAGAAAGACTCCCTCAGAAGCATTAGGCTTGAACTCCTTACCCTGAGCCCGTATGTCGAGAGGACCTTCGCGTTCATCGTATCCCTCACCTCCTTATTGGGATAATCCAGCAGGTACTGACCGTTTCTTTCCCCTTTCAGCGTCATATAGCCCGCCTGTACGAGGTAGAAGTATACTGCCTCCCGCTCAGGTGTGGAGGAGAATACGTCTTCCACCTGGAACGTGCTCATGGACTCGGGAAACATCGAGAATCCCGTTCCTGCTCTGAACAGTTCAGGATGATCGGTTATTATCCTGTCGACTATGCTCTGTGCCCCCGTACTTATCCAGAAGTTCTCGAACGAGCATCCCCCTATGAAAAACTTCCCTATCGACACGGGGTTATACACCGTCACCTCGTTCCTTATGCTGAACCGGTATCCGTCGTAGTACTCCTTTATCCTTCTCCTAAAATCCTCTCGATCCTTTCCTTCTACTCCGTTCTCCTCATAGTATTTTTCCATGTAAGGGGTGAAGTATTTATCCAATTCCTCATCCGTGTATCCGCAGACGGACGCGTACACGGGATCGTTCGAGATATCTAGAAGGTTGTTGAGCTTGGAGAAGATTGATACCTGAGAAAACCTCGTTATCCCTGTTATGAAGCAGAAGCGTAAGCTCTCCTCCTCCACCTTCAGCGTCTCATAAAACGATGAGAGCATATCCCTCATCCTATCAAACTCCTTCTTCTGATGAGCCACCTGCATTAAAGGATAGTCGTACTCATCTATGAGTACCACTGCCTGCTTACCCGTCTTCTCTCTCACCCCCCTCAGCAGTTCGGAGAAATAATAATAGGGCTCATCCAGCGTGGTATCTATCCTTTCTGCTACACCAAAGCTCTCCGCCTTACCATAGACATCACGCAGCAGGAACTTCACATTGTTTTCATAGTTATCTGCCCTGAGATTGTTCATGCTGAATCTTATGACGGGATAGGATTCGAAATCATATCTGTCATAAATGTAGGTACCTTTGAAAAACTCCTTGTTCCCGGAAAAGATGTTCGCAAGCGTGTCTATCGTGAGACTCTTCCCGAACCTGCGAGGACGGGAGAGGAACCAGTACTTTGATGGGCTCCCCTTTTTCAACATCTCATAGAAATAACCAGTCTTATCGACATAGAGATATCCACCCTCGATAAGATCCTTGAAGGATCTTGAATCCGTCGTTAAGTATTTCAACATCTTTTCCATACCTTTAATATAGCATAAATCCTTTCCATTTTAATTAAAAAAGGCCAGTACCACTGACCTTTGTGAACCTGTTCAATTCATCATCCTTCCAGCAACCTCTAGAACATCTTCCAGAGGAATGTTGAAATCCTGTGATATCTCCTCCGCAGTCATCCTCCTGTTCTTCAGAAGAATACGTACAGTCTCCCTCCTATTTCTTTCTATCCCTTGTTCTATTCCTTGCTCTCTTCCTTGTTCTATTCCTTGCACCCTGCCTTGCTCTATCCCCTGCTCTATTCCTTCCTTCTTCCACTTCTTCTGAAACATCTCCAACGTATCCAGCATTCTGCTCCTCCCTTCTTCTCTTTTCCAATATCTTAACGCTTCTTCAAACTCCGCATGATAAGCCTCTTCCGGGATCTTACATCTTATATCATGTATCACCCTTCCTTTTTCGTCATCCCCCACATAGGAAAGGTTTACGAATACATATAGTCCACCAACTCCTAAAGGAGAGAAATCCTTATCTCCTCTTACACTAAAAGTATAAATTGGTTTTCCCTTCTTGAAAACATCCCAAGAAAGGAGAAATATCGTCACCGCATTCTTTCCTTTCAGGCGAGAGTACTCTTCTCCTTTTCCAAGCATGCTATTAGTAAGAAGACTAATGTAATACCACATCCTCTCCAGAACTGAGGCATCCCTCTTCTTCTGCATCTCGATGTCGTAAAGATTACCTTCCCTATCTTTTGCGAGGCAGTCGAATCTAACACCTTTTCTTTTCCTCCAGTTGAAAGTGCTCTGCGTCCTCACACTGCTCATTTTTCCACGGAAAGAGATGAATGTACGCAGCATGAGCTCTGCAAGTGCCATGTTACCATCCATCACAACCGAGAAAAAGAGATCGTCCTCCATGCTCACATCATCCAGCCACCTCTCCTCCTCACTTCTTCTATCTGCATGATAGCAAATCTTTCCATCTGTGACAGAAAAGGGCAATCTCAAATCAAGCATAAGACTTCCTCCTTGTTTTCCGTTCTACTTAACTAAATGGAGGAAGTCTGAGATCTGTTAAATCAAAAGAAGAATATGTGACGGATTTCAGCTTCTACATCCCTAGCTTACGGCCTCCATTGACAAAACCACATATCCTCTATACTGACCTGTCGTGAAGCCCCCCGAATTTGTATCTTCTGTAGTTTGTGGTGGATTAATAGTAATTGTCACCTTATGAATATTTGAAACAGGAATACTATCCGTTTCCAATCTATTGAAAATCTCTATCTGGCGAGGATCCATATCAACGTCATTTCCATTTAAGCCACCAGCCAAAGGTGCTTTCTCATCTCTTGTTGTAGGTACAAACGTGGCGCTAGATGTTGTCGTTCCTTCCCCTTCTCGTATATTATTAATAGTATAATCAAAGACTAAACCGATCTGACCATTCTCATGTACAAGCATCCAATCATCACCGTTCTCTATATTTCCTGAAGAGGAAAATGTTAATAATATGCGGAATGTATCAGTCTCCACATCCATAATATCATGTGAAATCGAATACCCAACATAAAATGTTCCCATGGCAGAGGCTCTACCATCCTGAGAAACCATATTCCCTATTCTTGTTATAGGCACAGTGCCTTTTTCATCTGAATAGAATCCCATCTCCGTAGCACCTTCCTTAGTAAGGACAAGATTAAAATCTACTGCAGCTAAAGCGAAGAGACAGGAAAGCAGAAGAAAAATTGCCAAAATACGTTTTATCATCATGTCGTCTCTCCCCCTGCACCAGTACTGGTAATGGTTATTGTAAGAGAACCTGAATATTCCCCAGTCCAATTTATATCTTCCGGAATCTCATCAATACGCAATTTCAACTCATAGCAATTAACATCTGGAATAGTGTCAGGGGTTACATCCACATCCTTATAAGAGAAAGTACCATTATTATCTATGGAAAGAACAATATCCGATGTAGTATTCACCCAATCAAGGGAATATGAACCATATGTTAATTTAGTCCCCTTTAAAGATACTTTAACGTCTTGAGAAAAGACCTGACAGAATACATAAAACGTATCTGTCTCAAAATACCCCGTAGAGGAATTAAATTCAAATTCAAGAGGAGCAGAAAGAATGCTGTCACTTGGATAGACCATGGAAGATACGGACCGAGAAGAAAATCCCAGATTCGCTATAAGACCTGCCGTGAAATCCAAGGTGAGAATGCTATCAGGAGGTGGAGTGACAACAGCAAAGAGTGGTACTAAAAATATAATAAACAATATGAAAATAAGACTAAGTTTTTTCATACCACCTCCACACTGATAGTAAATTTCGTACTATAAGAGACTATACTACCGTCACTGATAAACTTGTTCGTTATATCTTCTGCCGTTACAATTTCAAACGGCTGTCTGACAGAGGAGACGAAATTCTGATCTGCATAATCAGGAGTATGCATACCCAGAAGAGTTTCTGTCGTATACGCATTTTCACCACTATACCCCGTCCTGTTCGCACCAAGAATAACATCATCTGCAGTATCGAAAACTGAATATTCTATCGTATTTGTTGAAGGTTCATTGCCATCACTAAAAGGTCCATTCGATTCAAGATAAAAATGCAGCGTATAGCCAGATATAACCTTCCAATATACGGAAAAGGATGCAGAGGCTATCATGATGTTTGTATTATCGGCAGCCTCCCTCTCTTCATCCCTAGTTAAAGGAAGGGTACTGACCGCATTCGTCTCTGTGGTGAAAGAGACCGAAGTATCCTGGGTAAAACCAAATTCGTAGTGCTGTACATTTTTCGGGTTAAATATCAGACCGGCTTGGACCGATATTCCCTCCGATGGTAGAGTGTCCTCTATTGTAATACTCGTTCCATAGTCAACTGCATATACAGAAAACAGTGTGAAGATTATCATAAATATCAGTAATATTTTCTTCATCCTATTTGACCTCTACCCCTTCATCGGTATCTACTTTCAGAGTAATAACTCCCCTATAAACACCACTTGGCTTATCCCTTAAATCCTCTGTCTCTATTTCTAGCAACACGGAATCTGCAACAGGGAATTCGATTCCATCCTGATGATAGAGAGTAGCATCTTCCATCTCATCCCCTGTGAAAAAAGCAGTGCCATCATCTGCCCTCTCTCCACTAACTTCGACACTTATCATGTGTTCCGGAAGTCTTTCATTTTGAAGAGTCCCCGGTTCTATGCTAATAGACACAGGCCCTATATAGTGAATCCTGTAATAGATGTATATAGGAATCGTATTAGACGCTCTTCCATCATTATTTAAACTAAGAAATGTCAAATCTGTCTTAACCAGAGAAGAAGAGAAATCACCATTCCTTAACTCCTCCTCACTAAAACCAACTTCAATGTATTGCACTTCCGGAGAAGAGGTATCAAGAACAAGCGTAGTGTTAGCCTCCGCTTTTTCTCCCGTTTGTATCGCACCAGTGAAACCAACCATGCTCTCAGAAGAGAATAAGAGGGATGAAACAAACAGAAACAGACTTAAAAACGCAATTCTTTTCATTCTTCCCTCCTATACAGAATCAATCCTCACGACCAACTGCGATGTGTACTTTCCCATAGGTTTCGCTCTGTAATCCTCAGTTTTTATATCCAGTTGGTAGCTTCCTACAGCCCCGATACTCCCGACCTCCGGCCTATGGCGGTAAACGAATACCCCTTCAATCGGAGAACTGAAACCCAAAGGGTTATCAACACGTAGCCCATCATCCGTTACGCCATCAATGAAGGACAAGGACTGGTCATCATTGATAAACCTTCCAGAGACATCAAAGTAAATCATGGTATTCGTATCATCAAGAAGTGGAGATAGCGCATAAAGGGTAATATCTAAATTCTGTGCAGACTGTATCTGGTAGAACACATAAACCTCGTTACCATAAGCTATTCCATCCTCTCCTAATTCCAGATCATACGAATCAAGGTCGGTGATAAAATCAGAGAAACTTGTAACCGCCCTGTCTGAAAAACCGATAATGACACTGTTAAAAGACCCGGATGCCGTTAAATCCAAAAGCATGGGAGAATCAGCCTTATCCTCCTCCTCTCCCTCATCCAGGGAAGCCCAAGGAGCTGCCGTAAGACTTACTGCCATGCTTAATAAAATCATTAGAAATATCAACTTTTTCATAGGCATCAACTCTCGACAACACAAGTCGCAATTAACGTTGCCTTAAATTCATCCGCATGAAGATCCAGGAATCCCTTATTTGACGTCTCCGGATTTTCAGGCGGTATGGCCTCTACGTGGAGCATTATCCCATCCCCCCACGCATAGCGTTCATTTGGATGGGTGTATACATCGTTATTCGAATTATATTTACCATATCCCGTATAACTATCTTCCTCCTCCCTTGTATCGACAAACACAATATCTGTACCACTAGACTGCTCTCTATAGACCCTGAAATCTATTTCAACATCAGAATTTCTATTTCCCTTCATTTTCTCTTCTGTATGCAGATATAGAGAAATCGTATTATCAGAGACGAACTGATAGGAGATATAAAACCCTTCATCAACTACAGCATTCCCATAAGTAGAAGAAAGTGGGTCTACATCAACCTCCAGATTCACTCTGTCTATCGTGGAAAAATCCGTGAATGCTCCTTCCCCTCCTTCTGACAGGGAAATATCATGATCGGTAAAGCCGACACGAACCCTTTCTTTTGAGCCGTTAAGGACTAAGCCCACATCTTTTGAAAGAGTGACTTCCTTATCCGTACTATTTCCAGTAAAGTAACCGTCAGTACCAGTAGACCAAGAATTCCCAGTAGCCACTAATGCAAAAGAAGGGGTAAGGATAAAAGAAATCATACAAATAACAAGTAAAATCCTTTTCATTCTAATTCCCTCCTCCGCTTTCATCTGTTATTACAACATATAGATTTGCAGAATACCTGTCTGCGGGCTTTTCCCATACATTATCCGTGGTTATCTTGACTTCATATGTTCCATACGCCCCGACAAGATCGCTATAGCCGATACTGTCATTTGGATCATCTGTTGTGGTTTTTTGGGGATCATGCAAATGTATACCGTTCGTAACAGGCTTTTCCACCGTCATCGATAACTCCCGGGTTTTATTATTATCATTCCAATCAACATACCAATTAACACTCTTCCCCAAACTATCTCCTTTTAAAGGAGTCTGACCTTGTAATGAAATAGTTAACTTCTCCCCTGATACTATCTGGTAATAGAAATACACAGGCTTTGCATTTGATGCTCTCCCTGTCGTCCTGTTAAGAGTTAATTCTATTCCCTCTCCACCAATAGAAGTAACCGAAGTATCGACAGAAGAAACCTTACTATCGTAGGTGAAACCAACAATAGGTTCTCTAAGTTTCTTCTTCGTATCAATAATTAAATCTACTGATGTTGTGTCATTTTCTCCCCCATTTACAGAATCCCAACTAATAGGGTCTGCAATGGAGGAAAGAAGAACAAATAAAAGCATCAGGAGAAGAGAAGCTATCCTTTTCATCAGTGAAAGTATCCTTTAAACTGTGCAGATTACAAAATAAAGATCTGTGGTATAATATCCAGATGGATTATCCCAGATATTCTCAGTTTCAATATTCAAACGAACGCTTCCATAATTTCTAAAAGTCTGTCCTCCTGCCATTGGCCTATGTGGATGAACATATGCACCACTATTAGGTGGAGTAGTTACAGAGCTAGAAGTCAAGCCTGTTCCATTCCCATTAGTGCAATCAATATAGGTTACCGCGGGGAGATCTGCATTTGTCACTTTCCATGTGATACCATCATTATTTGAATTTCTAAGCAAATCATCACTAACCAAAAATACATTAATATTCTGTCCAGACTGAATCAGCCATGTAGCATAAACAGAATTATTAGATGCTATACCTGTTCCCTTGTCATAATTGAGCACTATTCCAGTACTTGTATCAATACAAGAAAAATCATCAGCTAATGAAAGAGAAAATTGCAGATCTCTATCAGCTATGCTATCGGTGGTAAACCCAATTTCCGCCTGAAAAGTACTTGTTAAATCCAGATTAACAGGTGTACTTGCTGCTGTTGTTCCATTAGTTGAAATAGGACCATTACCATCAATTGTCCATATTGCGTCTGCTGCAAACGTACCCGTTAATACGACTACTACCATAAGTAAAGACAAAACAATTTTCTTCATCTTTATACCCCTAAAATTTTTATTTCTATAGATCCTGTATATTCACCTACAGGATATCTATTAGATTCATCTTGAAGTGATTCATAATCAGCACTGATGGAGACCTTGTAGATGCCAACATCGTAACTAGAGTCAGAGGAACTCTCAAAATTATAAATCGTCTGAGAAGTCATTCCGGAAGAAGAAAGATCATAATGAAGTGTTCCTCCTTCCAAATCCAGAGCAACAGAAAATGGAATGGTTTTTCCGCTCTCCGTATCTGTTAACCCTGCCGAGATAGATACTCCAATTGAAGAAACATCGACCCTGTTCAATACTTTATAAAATATGTAGAGATTATTAGGTCCGACAGCTGTGCCATCGAAAGCATCTCCATTCTCACCATCTGTTAATGAAATATTCCCAGAGAACTCTGAACCAGATGGAATTGAACTATAGTATTCTCCAATATCAGTTATGTTTGAGAACCCTATTTCAAGCCAAGATCCTATGACATCATAAGATAGGGTTGCAGTCATTGTCGCTGTATGAGGAAGTGTTCTAATATTGCCACTTATTTCTATAGCCGAGCCATCTTGAGAGACCTTCCCCTCATAATCATCAGGGAATAATGATGAAATGGTTATTATTGTGATTATCATTAAAAGACAAAACCTTCTCACCTTCTCCTCCTAATTATTACTCAGCAGTTCAATATCGACTGCCATCTCATACTCACCTGGAAGCAAATCCCTTACCTCTTCCCAAAGTAGGGTTAGTGTCACGACCTCCACACCCCTTCTTGGTCCTGTAGGAGGAATCGTAACGTAAGCTTTCGCATATTCCTCATCACATACGACTGTTATGTCCTCTGGCTTTTCATCCGCTTCTTCAAAAAAGACTGATACGGGAATAGATGCCTCGTTATTTCCGCTTTGACGTACAAAACCATCCTCTGTATCAACACTTATCTGAACCGTGTAATCAGTACTGAGATTGCCGTAAAAAAGCAATGTGAAGGTCTGCATCCTCGTACTTTCAAAGTTACCGATGGAAAACCGTGATTCGGTCAACAATTCTGATATTCCCCTATCCCCTTCAAACTCAAATACAAACTGATCCAGATGAAGGGCATGATCAGGAACATTTATCCCATAGTTCTCAGGAACGACCGTCTCTAGTATCAAAGTCTGATCATTACCAACTGCAGACAACGAAAGAGAAACTAAAAGCAAAAACAGTATAAAGAGGAACTTCTTCATTCCGGGTATTCCTCCTCCGTTACAGCATGGACATAGACATATCCACGATATATCCCTGCTTGTAACATATCTGATTCATCAAACATTATCTGAACCTCACCTTCAAAGGTGTGAAAATGCCTTTCAGCAGGAACATTACTTACATAGCCATAATTACATAATGTTTTAACGACATCCTTATCCCCAGCTATGTCCCCATTAGCATTATAGTGCATGATGTTTTCTGTATATGCCAATCCATCAAACTCTACCGTATTACTTACAGAGGATCCCAAGGAAATATCATTATAATCTGCCCCTGTTCCAGTAATACGGGCTGTGAACCCTAAGCTATTTGTATTGGTAATTACATTAGTCGCATTTTCATGAATCATCCTAAATTCAGAACTGCCTTGGACATTTGGATATGGACTAGACGAAAGGAATATGCTAACAATATCAGCATTTGAATTATCGACAGCAGGTACGCTATTATCAATATACATGAATGTTAAATTTCCTACAGTAATCCATCGCCCTTGTACCCTTAAATCAAGATTAGCAGCGGAATTTGTTGGACTAACAAATAAACTTATTGACTCTTCAAGTTTATCACCAGAACCGGAAGAAGAATAATAACCAGAAAAAGGAATAGTCATTACCCTTGTATCTGAATAAGTTTTATTTATCCACTGGCCATTAACCCTATAGGAATAATCAAAGCTGAGAGTAACAGTCATCGTGACAACAGCTGTATAATCATTCAAATCAGCAAGAGCATATGTAGCATTATTATATGTTAAGCCTCCAGAAAAGTATCCTCCTCCACTTCCATACTTGGAATAGTCATAAGGAAGGACTATGACCATATCTGCAGCAATCATTTCAAGTCTATTATTATAATCATCAGATACGTTCGCAGGTATATCTACCGTCATTGTATTAGAAGAATTTCCTAATGGGTATATATATTCCGTAGAAGGATTCGAAAAACCATTTAAAGATACTCTTGGTATGATTTCTATTTCAAAGGGTCTCCTGTAGATTGGGTTACTTTGAGATACAAACTCGAAATTAGAACTACACTCTGCGGTAACGGTAAGTGTTATGCTATTCCGGCTAATATTGATTGTATTTTCAGTATTATCAGAAAAATCCAACTTTTTAAGCAATTCACTATTGCGAGCGTCATAGTCATCACTAGAACTGTCAACAACAACATCTCCATACGGGATATTGTAAGCCCCCCCAATAGCTATAATATGATAGTCCGTATAATAATTACTATACTGACCATTAGCCGCTCCAAGGTCAAAATTCCTTTCCTCGTTATCTTTTTTACCATCACCATTAAAATCTATACCTTCATCACCAACAACACCATTTGCATCTTTTCCATCCCATCTTTTCCAAGTTATATCACCAGAAGGATTGTGCCTTGGATAATACTCGCTTCCAAGGTTAACTCCAATGCCACCCGTATAAGGAATTAATGAGAAATTATAATAGTATTGACCTGCAGGATCGTCTCTGATAGGGTCAGAAGATATTGATAGCAAACTACTAAGAATCAGTAAAAGCAATATTTTCTTCATTCTCATTATTGTACCTCCACAAAGAAGGTTACGCTTGCGGTATAATTTCCCACAGGGTAATCCCCCGGACTGCTAGTAAGTGCATTTGAAGCAGGCTCTGTGAATTTAAAGAAGATTCTCCCATCTACAGAACCGGTGAAACCTGTGTTAAAATCGGGGAAGTCAGATTCACTGTTAAATAGATTTATCTTATAGAAAACAGCATCTGATGGTATACTCGCTCCTTCTATTCCATATTCTTCCGTAGAAATCTGAGTTGTCGAATTTGTAGCCCCGTAGGCCATGGTAGAGCCAGAGGTTAGCCAGAAAGAACCGGAAGAGGATTCACTACTGGAACCAGGGTAAGAGAGATTGTAGGAGAACGTAAGGATATAGCTCAAAGCTGTTTTGGGGTTATAGACCTCCGCAGTGGGATTAACCATATTATCGGCTTTTATATAGATATTGAATTTGCTGTTTGAAAGCACGTTCCATGTAGCTATCGCACGACCATCGGAATTTGGTTGGTACTGCACGAACTGCTCCTCGATGTTAAACGGCATTCCAGAAAGGAAACTCTCAGTCTGGGCGGCGATGGCATTTATGTTCATATTCAAAGCCACACCATAAGCACCTTGAAGTTCAATCCCGGCTGTTTTATTCTCGGCAAAAAGAGAGACAGGTAAAATCGATATTAAAAAGAAGATTATTAGTTTCCTCATCACTCTGTCCTCCCTAATTCACCGATAAAGTCACCGTTATGGAGGCTTTATACTCCCCTTCATCTGCCTCATCGTATGATTCAGAATCAATTACGAAACCCACCGCCCCACGGGCTATCCACACATCTGTTGTCGATGCTGCCGGCAAATCCTTACCATCGCTTACTGAAAACTTATCAACAAGCACTCCTGTACCACTCGAAAGAGACCTTACGATTTTATCTGTTGTCGATGTTGCTACATCTGATATGGTTAAATTATTTGTTTGGTTAAGATTTCCACTAGTTTCATCGGTATAAGATGCCACATCATCTGATGTCTCCGTATTGGAATCTAAGAACCGAACTGTTTCATTTAAGAGGAAATAAGACGTTGTTATGACTTTCGTTTTATCTGAGGTGTTTATAAAAGGAGCGACCGTGACAGATACTGTAAAACTCCCTTCGCTGTTTCCGTATACACGATAGGAGAATGCAATATCACTGACATTCTCAGCAGTGGTATTTGCAGCACTTCCAAGGCTATAATAGCCATCGATCTCTATCTCGTTATAATCATCAGTAATATCACGCAAACTCCCTGTAAGGGCATCAACAACTTCTATCACAGGGCCAACAGTCCTATTGAGCTTATAACCTCTGATCGTAAATTCTCCCGGAGTATTCCGTATGGCTTCAGAAGATAGAGGTATTAATGACAGAACCATAAGAAGGATTACTACTAATCTTTTCATACAGCATCCTCCCATGCAGGTGGATAAAGGAAAGCCCAGAACTCATCCCCTGTCATGTAATCGACAAGTCTAATGTTAGAAGAATACAGATACTGGGAAGGCAGGATTCCTGCACTGTTCTCGATGAAGATGCCATCAGGTTCGTACATCATGATGTTCCCATACTCTTCCCTGTTATCACCTACACTGAACATATAGAGGATCCATGAGCCTTCATAAGGAACGTCGAAAGCATAATCTCCCGGCAGGAGATCATTTGCAATGAATCTTCCATCCTGATCAGTGAAGATGTAATATTCGGTATTCTCAAGTGTCACAGAACCATCCTCTGCCACGCTATAGCTGTAGACCGGTGATGAGCCATCCTTCCATGTCGTTCCATCGGGAAGCAGGACTATAGAAGATAGAGAGTATTTGCTCTCAGAGTCTATCCTGATAACATACCCTGTGCGCCTTGATGCGGGGACAGAGACGTTGAAG
This sequence comes from uncultured Spirochaetaceae bacterium, assembly GCA_944392965.1. Taxonomy (GTDB): domain Bacteria; phylum Spirochaetota; class Spirochaetia; order Sphaerochaetales; family Sphaerochaetaceae; genus Ornithospirochaeta. Next base: position 13,987 of record CALXYM010000022.1, read on the forward strand.
GTGCTCGTCGTTCCAAAGGAATCGGGATCGACGCTGAATATCGAGAGGCTCTCCCCTCTTGATGATACCGATGGATATATTGCAGTTCCAAAACTTGTCGTAAGAGCTCTGGATGTGGATGATCCGATATTGCCGACAGTGACCTCATTGCCTTTAAGCACGCCTTCCTGCTTGATCAGAAGGAAATTACTTGGAACGTAGCCGGCCATGACAAACAGCCCGTCGGCAAAGAGACTTGATGTCGAGAGGTTGAAGTTAAGATTACTCCTATTGAACACATCATAAGCGTTATAGGAAGCATTGAAATTAAATAGATTTCCAGAATAGGAATAGGATGCACGCATGGAGTAGTCATCAAGAGATGCAAGATCTGCCGTCCTGACCTGGGCTGAGACGGAATGGTTGCCGAAGGAGGAACTGACATTTGCAGAATAATAGGAACTCGTGGAGGCTGTGGCACTCGCACTGGTCCTGCCGAACCTCAGGCTCGCACTTATCTGTCCATAGACATTCGACTCTCCCGTATAGATTCCACTCAATCCCATACTTGCAGAGAGGAATACATTCCTGCCCAGTGCATAGGAAAGGGAGGAGGAAAGGGAATATGTCGCCTGTTCTATGTTATCAGTATAGAATGACGTTGATCCTGAAATACTCCAGCCAAGCCCATATATGCTTCCTGAGAAGCTGAGAGATCCCTGAAGATAATGCCGGTCTGGCCGCCTTGCAAAATCTGATGGACTGGTATAGCCGAGGGAGATATTGACCGAGCTCAATCCCCTTAATCCGGTACTTACCTGATGCCCGATGCGTGCATAGACGTATGGAACGGTCAGAGAACCGTCTGAGTCCGCGTTCTCATAGAAGCTCAGATTATATCTTGTGGTTCCAAGGATGTTCACATGAGTAAGCTCCGAGCTCAGCCTGAAGGAAGGTACGAACCTCACATCCGCATTCGGCCTGTTGTTCGCCGCAATAGTACCGCTGAAGCTGAGTCCCTCACCAAATCCAGCCTGGACATAAGCACTTGCAGCAAGATTCAGAGGATTGTATTCAAGATACCTGCCATTGAAATAAGGGATGCTCAGTGTAAGAGGTATATCACTCCTGCTGCTCGAAAGATTCCTGCCCGTTGCAAGAGCGACTCCATAATAGAAATCTCCAGGGGTGATCAGGGAAGCGTTATAGTTTACATTGAAGTTTCTTACCATTGGCTCTGACCCGTCCAATGGAGAGACTATAATATCTATATTGTTCGCACCGCTGTAGAGAATAAAATCCTGGAGCCTGTAGTTTCCAGGCTGCAGCGTTCTTCTGAATATTTCCCTCCCCTCATTCAATATCTGAACATCTGAGATCTTATCTATGACGAGGAATTCCTCAATATAGCTCCTCTGCCTGTAGTTCTCAGAAGCATAAGAGAGAGATTTATCAAGTCTGACTCCAATACTCGTACCTGATGGAGAGAGAAGATCGGTTGAGATGTTTCCAAAGCTGAGGCGTAGTGCCTGATCAGGGAAATCATAATAGAAGGTATATGAGCCAAGCCTGAAATTGAAACTTCCTGAATTATATGTTGCATATAAGGAGAAGTTTCCATACAGGTCATACAGCCTGAAACTGTTGCTTGCAGAATATGCAAGATAAATGGATGGAACGAAACTCGTGGTAGGAGTTACGGTTGCGGAACCAGAGAGGGAGTGCCGCGTATTCAGCGTGAAGGCCGCCGGCTCAAGGATCTCAGATCCTGCGATCGGACGATATACATACCTGGAATTGCTGCCACGTATGCTTATTATCTGCACGGGCATGTCGATATTGTCAAATGTCAGGTATATCGAATATGTCGATGTGTCACAGCGATAGCCAACACCTCTGAGTTCAAGCTCCGTCAGAGAAATGTATTCTCCATTATAATTGAAGATCCTAAGCAGTGCATCATCAGTGAGCAGCGATGAAGTGTATTCACGCAGTTCATCCGTAAGCACGCTGACATTGTTATCAGAATCAACATACGAGGTTATCTGCCCCGTATAGTTTTCATTAATATATAGATCAAAGTAGTAGATACCTTCCATAAGAACAAGATCACTCTCTCCGGCGACATAGAAAGTCGACCAGAAATCATCATCTTCCCACCTTGGAGGCACATACGGTTCATACAGATAAGATTCAGGAGCATCTGCAAACTGTGGCATGGCAGGAACAGGTATCTCCCTGAGCTCTGCAGAGGCAACACTCATGCTTGGAACAGAGGGAGGCACTACCTCATATAGCCGAGGTATATGGTACAGAATCTCTGGCTTAGATGGAATCCTTACCTCATCTTCCATTTCGATATCCTCTCTCAAAGTATCCTCATCCCTTTCCGAAAGAGAGGAGTCCTTCTCCTCTGTTTCTGATACTGCTTCCACCTCAGAAGCAGCATCCTCCACAGCCACACTCTCCTCGGCAGAAGAATGGGCCTCCTCATCTATGATAGCTTCATATTCGGATTTCTCTTCACTTTCCTCCGTATCATCCTCTATTGAGGCTATCGTCTCCCCTCTTCCTGCTTCTATATCAGGCACCTCTTCCTTCTCAGTATCCGTAACTGTTTCCACTACGGCAGAGGTATCCTCCTCTTCCTCCCCTGATATGATAATCTGGGGGAGAAGAGCCTCTTCTTCCACTTCAGGGGGTATGGAAGAAATGGCGTGCTCATCCCCCAGAGATTCGCTTTCCTTATCCTGGGCAGAGCCGAAATAGAGTATTCCAATAAGGACGAGGAGAAGGAACATGATCAGATATACAAGGACAACTTTACGTGCCTCTGAATTTTTCAGATCATCCTCGAACTTCGCCCTCAGAAGAAGAACAAGCTCAGCATCCGCATACGTCAGAAAGGCAAGAAGCATGACAAGGGACACACCGTCCCCGGCAACCTCATATCTTCCTCCAAGTACATCCCATGCCGTGACAGCCGTTCCGATCGCAAGGAATATAAGCAGCACGGACAGAGCGATAAGGAGTGCTACCTTTCTTCTATCCATATCAACCCCAGAATATCAATTCTATCGATGGTCAGGCCGAATACGAGTAATCGTAGCCTACCTCCACATCGAAGCCGGATGCTCCCTGAAGGGCTTCCGGCACATCAAGCACGATCCTCAGCGTGCTACCTGCCAGGAGATTCTGACCGCTTATTGATCCAATCTCCTCCTCCGTCAAGGTATAGCTACTGCCGTCATCACCATTGACACTCACGCTCAGGCTATTGAGCATCTGGTGGACACTTCCAGTATTCTCAATCCTCACCTCCAGTTTTCCATCCTCATTTACCTCAGCACTTGTACTCACCTGCTCAATGACCCTTGTCGGCCGTACATAGGCACTAGTGGAATAGACGAAAAGGAAGGAGATCATCTGTCCCGACTCCTCTTCCTGGGCACCTCGGGGAATTGGAATCTGCTCGGAGATTATCCTGAACGGCAGCTCCCGCGTCACAGTCTGAGGTCCTCTGTACTGGACGCGCACAAGCTGAGAAGCCTGTGGTGCGATTATCACCCTCTGCGGCTGTATCTGGAAATATGCGGATGCATCCTCAGTGTACTCGTTTCCATCTAGATCTATGTTCCTAGAATAAGCGTTTATCTCAATTGCTATCGGGCTGTCAGAGTCATTCGTGATCGTATACACCCTCGCCGACCCGGCACCGGTCGGATCATAGGTCGCACTCAGCGGTGACAGTTGATATGCAAAAACAGACATTGAAATGAGAAGTGTCAGTAAAAACACTACGAAACCTTTTTTCATCAGACCCCCCTTTCTTGAATAAGGTTTTTTCCGTATATCTCATTGTCCCCTGTAAAATCCAAATAGTAAATGAGAAAACAATGGTTCTTTACACAATGCCCCCCCCCCTTACATACTTTAAATTAAACATTTTATTCCTTTGCAATATATAAAATTACGCTTTTGATAACTCTTTTATTATTTTTTCCATAGGAAATAAAATCCCATCCCGAGAGAAGATAAATACTTCTGACATTTCCTAAGTAATAATCAATCTTATGTCATAAGTTATATGGAAACAACTGAACTCAAAATAAACGGGGTCATTAATCGTATCTGCATTTTAAGAAAAAAATTAGGAAAATCTTGTACACCAGCAGAGCTGGTGACCACACCCAGCTTTCCATCAGGCAAAGAAACACCCCTTGAAATCAAGGGGCAAAAAGGGAATACTCACTCAGCCTTTGACATGTCGTAGGTGCTGGGGAACACGGCCCCGTTGACAACCCATACATCACTGAGATTGGGATTACCGTCGACATTGTTACACACAAGATAGTCCCCCTCTCCATGAGGAGCATCGGATGCGTTCGTATATAGAACATCACCCCATGCGGTATCGACCCTGACAACGACATCGGAAGGAACCTGTAAGGCATAGTTCGTACCGATCTCAGCTATTGTCTGAAGGGTAAGAGGGGTATCGAGACTTGATGTGAAATCCTCTGCAGTAAGCGCGCTTCCATCAGTCTTTGTATACGTGCTCACGACCTTTGAAACTGGTGCAACCCACTCCTCACCCAGCGTTCCTGTAAGGATTACGGACTCCCCGTCATTCTCAACATGGTAGGAGACGAGCTCGAGTGGATTATATACGTCCGTCGGCTGACTTACCATTCTACCCTGGATCTGATAAGAAGTCTTACCCGTGACAAAAGCCTTCTGCCAGTTTGCGGCGATGAATTCTTCTGCAGTCATATCATACGCAACCTTATCCGATGCGAAAACCGGCAGGGATGCAAATGAGACAATGATCAGACAGAACAACAGTATTTTCTTCATTTTAATTTCCTCCACGGTCATTCTACAGACAAGAGAACTGAAGGGAATGTGATTTCCCATCAGTTCACAGAAGATTAATAGGAAAATAACAGGGATGTAAAAATGAGGGAAAAGCTACCCTATCCAGCCTTCAGGAGGGAAGAAGCAGGAGCATCGTTCCAATCACGATCAAAAGAAGTCCGGCAGCCCCGGGCCTGGAAAGCCTCTCTTTGAACACGATGCGTGAAAACGCTATTGAGATCAGAATACTCAGCTTATCGATGGGTACGACCACGCTCGCACGTCCCATCTGCAGGGCCTTGAAATAACAGAGCCAGGATGCACCAGTGGCAAGACCGGAAAGGGCAATAAAGAGAAGTTCCCTTCTCCCTATCCTCCTGATCTCCTTTCCCTTTCCAGTGAAACCTACCATGAGCCATGACATCACGAGTACGACAGAGGTCCTTATCGCAGTTCCAAGATTTGAATCAATTCCCTCTATTCCGATTTTCGCAAGTATGGATGTCAAGGCCGCAAAGAGCGCGGAGAGAAAAGCATATACAAGATAACTCCTCCCTTCGACGTTGCCCCCCGTTTCTTTCTTTTCTATCATCATGAGGGTTCCCCCTCCGATTAAGATGATAGAGATCCCGGAGATAAGGGAAAACGGTTCGCCGAGAATGAGAAAAGCCAGTATCATGGAGAGTACCGTACTTGATTTGTCAATCGGTACGACCTTGTTCACATCCCCCTTCTGAAGCGCCTTGAAATAGCAGAGCCAGGATGCACCCGTGGCTAGTCCGGAAAGGACAAGGAAAAGCCATGTTCTCCCCGATAATGTTCCAATAGCAGAAAGAGGGGTAGAAATGGATGCAAGGATCCAAGAGAAGATGAATACGACTATTGTTCTCAGTGCGGTGGCGAGGGTCGAATTAACATCCTTCATACCGCATTTCGCCAGAATCGCCGTAATACCCGCGAACAAGGCAGATAACAAAGCCAGGATAATCCACATAAAATACGCCTCTTATCAGACACTTAAAGAGGAAAACGAATTAAGAGAGGCTTCCTTTGACCTTTTATAAATCCGGTCAAGGAGAGGAAGGAACACTTCAAGCTCCTCAGCAGTGAGGGCCGAGAGAAGATATGAGTAGAACACGGATTCAAGATGCGCTTTAGAATTCTTCAACGCCTCAGCCTTATCCGTGGCATAAAGCCTCTTACATCTTCTGTCCTCAGGATCATCTACTCTTATGAGGTATCCCTTCCTCTCAAGGCTCATCGTCCGTCTCGCGGCAGCCGCCTTGTCAAGAGATAGTTTCTCCCGTATCCCTGCCTGCGTGATTCCAGGATTTTTTCTTATCACGTGAAGAAAATCGAACTCGCTCGGTCCCACCCCCTGATTCTTCATATGCATGAGGACAAAAGATGATGCTGCGCGTGCGATCTTCGTAATCTTCCTTTCCGAGTAATCCATATCTTCTCCATAAAAGATGTATATACATCCTTTTCTATCATGTTATATCCGAGTCTATGACATTACAAGCACTATATGGAAAAATTTTCACTTAATAGAATTAGTTTTATCAATTCGAATAAGGAATATATAATATATTATTAATATAAAACAACATATTATACGTTCCCATATAGACATGATTTCCTTTACACCATTGAGAACCACCGTATAGAATTATTTTCATGGACAAACTTTTACTAGCGATACCGGGGACGGGATTCTCAACAAAAGAGAAGCTGTTCCAAGTGTTGATTGACAGGTATGAGATGAAAGACTATCTCATAAGGGAGATCGATTTCTCCATGATAGACTTTAAACCCATTGCGACGATTGCAGAAGCAGTGAGGGAAGCAGAGAGGCAGCTCATAGCCCAGACAATGGACATACGCTACAAAGAGGCAAAAGACATTGTGATCATCTCAAAAAGCCTGGGGACCATATGCGCAGGATTTCTTGAACATTTTCTCAGGGATATGGGAGTACGCGTAAGGCAGCTTTATCTCACACCTGTAAAAGAAACGCTAGAATACATAGATGATAAGTCATCGGTGATAGCACTTGTCATAGGAGATGAGGATGCGCTTCTCTCATCTTCCATCGTAGAGGATTTCGCAGGGAAAAGAGGAATAAGATATCAGATTATAAAAGGGGTCGGACACAGCCTGAAAAGAGAAAGGGAAGAGGAGTCGGAGAGAATAATACTGGAAATAGCAGAGCTATGCAGATGAGAAAGGCCTTACCCTGTAAAAAGAGTAAGACCTTTTGAGATTACTGGATCAGCTTATCCAGAAGGTTGAGAGCCTCTTCAAGCTTCTCATTCGGCTCATCCGTTTTAAGACCTTTCCTCACGCAGCTCCTGATATGGGCATGCATGATCTCCTGATTTGTCTTTTTCAGAATCGCAATGGTCGCAAGAATCTGATTTGAGATATCTACGCAGTAACGGTCCTCATCGATCATCTTGAGTACCCCGTCCAGCTGGCCACGTGCTATCTTTATGGAACGGGCAATCTTCTCCTTGTCAGCCTTCATACCTCTTTTATCCCCGTAACCTCATATCCAGCATCCGTGACAGCGTTCTTAAGCACATCATCGCTTACCGAAGAATCAACAACAACAGAGGCCTTCTTCTCATCAAGACTTACGTCGACCTCACTTACTCCGCTGATCCCTTCCAAGGCGTGCTTAACATGCTTCACGCAGTTCTGGCACATCATTCCTTCAACACTTAACTCTTTTTTCATTTTATCTCCTCCATCAGTACTTTTCGTACTGTCATTCTCAATCTCTTCATCCTCCGAAACAATATCGTGAGAAGCCGTATCGATACGCCTTACAGCAGATCCATGTTTGGGTTTGAAAAAGCGTAAACGAAGGGCGTTGCTTACTACGAACACTGAACTGAAACTCATTGCAAGGGCTGCTATCATAGGGTTCATTTTGAGGCCGAAGGCTGCATAGTAACATCCTGCAGCGACCGGAATACAGATGATATTATAGAAGAACGCCCAGAAAAGGTTCTCCTTTATGTTCTTTATCGTAGCCTTGCTAAGTTCGATTGCTCCTACGACATCAAGCAGATCGTTCTTCATCAGCACGATATCGGCAGATTCCATGGCAACATCCGTTCCCGCACCGATAGCGATTCCGACATCGGCCCTGGCAAGGGCTGGAGCATCATTGATACCATCGCCGACCATCGCAACACTTTTTCCTTCAGCCTGTATCTTCCTGATCTCCTCCTCCTTATCCTCAGGAAGGACTTCAGCAATGACACGGTCGACCCCGACTTCCCTTCTGATGGCCTCAGCAGTCATCTTATGATCGCCTGTGAGCATCACGATCTCGAGCCCCATCTCCTTGAGCTCGGCAACGGCTTCCCTGCTGGTCGGCTTCACGGTATCGGCAACGGCTATCATGCCAAGGATATTCCCTCCCCGAGCAAAGAAGAGAGGAGTTTTACCAGCCCTTGCCATCTCATCCTGCAAGCTCTCGATTTCAGATGTTGATACATCGTAGTTCCTCATCATCCTGAGATTTCCCGCTATAGAGACATCTCCTGCAATGACACCTTTTATTCCGCCACCGGGAACCTGCTCAAAATCGGAGACGGGAAGATACGAGACTCCCTTTCCCTCCGCCTCTTCGACTATCGCCTTTGAAAGCGGATGTTCAGAGAGTTTTTCAAGAGAAGCGGCAAGGGTCAGAAGCTCATCAAGAGAGCTGCCATTCATGCTCTTAATATCCGTCACCCTCGGCCTTCCTTCTGTTATCGTTCCTGTCTTATCCAGGACGACTGTATTCACAGAATGTGCAGTCTCCAGGGCCTCCGCACTCTTAATAAGTATTCCATTGCTTGCCCCTCTGCCTGTACCAACCATTATGGCAGTCGGGGTCGCAAGCCCCAGAGCGCAGGGGCAGGAGACGACGAGAACCGATACTGCGATGGTAAGTGCGAACTCGAACGACGCACCTACTATGAGCCATACGATTGCAGAGATGATGGCGACCGCTATTACGACTGGGACGAACACTCCCGCGACCTTGTCCGCAAGCTTTGCGATAGGAGCCTTCGAACTCGTAGCTTCATCAACAAGACGGATGATCTGAGAAAGCGCAGTCTCATCCCCGACCTTCGTGGCCTCCATTTTGAAGTATCCACTCTTGTTTATCGTGGCTCCGATGACCTTGTCCCCCGCCATCTTATCAACAGGGATACTCTCTCCCGTTATCGCAGACTCATCGAGGGATGCATGTCCGTCCATGATTACCCCATCGACGGGGACGCTTTCTCCCGCTTTTACTATCAAAATATCACCTTTTACCACATCCTCTACAGGAACAACGCTCTCGTTTCCGTCCCTTAAGACCGTCGCAGTCTTAGGTGCGAGGTCAAGGAGTTTGCTGATGGCGTCCGTTGTACGACCCTTGGCCCGTGCCTCAAAGAACTTACCGAGAGTTATAAGGGTGAGAATCGTTCCAGCACCTTCAAAGTAGAGATCGTGGGAGAACTGGCTCACCATCGCCATGTCCCCTTGTCCAAAGCCATATGAGATCTTATAAAGCGCATATATGCCATAAACAAGGGATGCTCCAGAGCCAAGTGCAATGAGGGAATCCATGTTCGGAGAGCCATGGAAAAGGGTTTTGAAACCGTTCTTAAAATACTTTGAGTTGATCATGATAACAGGCAGGAGCAGCAAGAATAGCGTCAAGGCATATATCATCGCATTCTCTGTGCCCAGAAATATGGAAGGAAGAGGCCATCCCATCATGTGCCCCATTGAAATGTAGAACAAAGGAATGGTGAACACGAACGACCATATCACACGGCGTTTCATGCTCTCATACTCCTTTCTCGCCTCATCGGATGCACCCCCGGTCTTAGCAGTGCCTTTCCCCTTCTCATCACTTTGTACGGCTGCACCATATCCTGCGTTTACGACAGCCGCTATGATATCCTTACTGCCAAGGGCATTATCATCATAATCGACAACCATGCTATTTTTTAACAGGTTAACCGAAACGCCGTTCACACCAGAGAGGCTCTTCACACTCTTCTCAACCCTGGAGGAACAGGCGGCACAGGTCATCCCCGTAACATCATACTGCTCGTGCTTCATGTATATCATCCTCCAATATACCTACCCCCACCCCGGGTGGGTATATCCATTAGAAAATATAACACAAACATGATTTTTTTCAAGCTCCAAACCATCAAAGCAAAGTAAAAACTAAATTTAAATTAACCCTGTCATAAAAACAGGCAAATAAATTATTCCATCTTCTGCTTTCAGATCCCTGGGATAAATTAAATAAGAACATCCTGTTAACTTCTTATATTTAGCAATGAATGCGTTTAGTGAAGAATGAACGGTTGACCGCCCAGATTTTACTTCAATGGGACACAGTTTGCCATTTCTTGAAAGAAGAAAATCTATTTCATACTTGTGCACTGAATCAGGCTTTGGAAAAGTTGTATAAAAAAGATCATTTCCCGAGCCAACCAGCATTTGAGCTACCATGTTTTCATAAACATAACCAAGATTTGAACTGAGTTTGTCATCCAGAAGTTTTTCATAGATTATATTTTCTGTAAACTTTCTATTTTTGAAGGCAAGTGTCACAAACAATCCAGTATCCGCAATAAATAGCTTATACGTATCCATATCCTTAGAAAGAGCAATCCCGGGATCAGGATTACTACAATGATAAGCAATATTAACAGTACATGAGTCGATGAGTCTCATTAAAATTTCCTCTTTCTTTTCAGAAGTACCATTCCGTAAAACACCATTCAAGCTGAATCTCTTAGTATTCTTTGAAAGACTACCTGGGATGGAATCGAAAATATGAGAAGCCCTTCCAGATGGGTCAAACTTATAAAAATCTGCCTCATAAAGGTCGATTATCTCCCTCTTCACTTCATCTACTATTTTTAAGTTATTAGTTGAAAGATATTCCGCAACAGACTGGGGCATACCTCCAACTAGCATATATAACCGAAACGTTCTTATCAGTCTTCTGAATGCCGCCTGCCCGATAGCCTCTAAGTTTTTAAGAACTGTGCGGAGAAGTCCGAATGTCGTAGTATCAGATAAAGCCCAGCAGAACTCTTCAAAATCCATCGGATACATTTCTAAGATCTTCTCTTCACTCGGAATAACCATACCTTTTACAGATTCCCGTAATGTAAGTAAAGATCCTGTCTCGATGTAATCATATCTTCCATCAAGGACAAGATGTTTAATCGCCTGCCTTGCTTTTAGACAAAGTTGAACCTCATCAAATATTATCACGGAGTCCCTTACATATAAGTCCGTATGGAAAATCAACTGGAGCCGAAGCATTATATAATCTATATCAGAAAGATCATCAAACAGGCTGATTACATCTTTCCCCTGTTCTGCAAAATTTATCAGGATATAACTCCTGTATTCTTTTTTTGCAAACTCTTCAACGATAGTTGATTTCCCTACACGTCTGGCACCTTTTATAAGTAAGGCACGCCGTCCATTGAAAGTCTTCTTCCATTGAGACATTTCCTCGTAGATTTTACGCTTAAAAATTAAATCGGCCATAGCCTTATTATATCAGATATTCCCATTTTTCAAAGTTGAAATTCCTGATTTCTCCGGGAATTTCAAAATTCAAAACGTGAAAACCTCTGCGAATTTCAATTTTCAAAATCCAAAAATCTCCGAGTTTTTCAATTTTCAGCGGTTTATTTTCTCCCTATAAGGAGTTTCGAACCATTCAGCATCAGCGTTATTATGGAATCTCTTCTTGAAAAGAAAAACCCATTGGAAGTGTTAAGAATACGTACATCCTCATAGCCCATGGATCTGAGTCTGGAAATGAGGGCATCGGTATCTCCATATTTATTGCTGCTCATTATGTCATGAATGGCGAACGCACCACCTTTCTTAAGACACCTCAGCGTCTCAAGAACTATGTCCTGCCTGTTTTTTGAGGGGATATTATGATATACGTAGTTGCTTACTACGACATCAAAGGATTCATCCTTAAAAGGAAGACATTTTGCGTCCCCTTGGACGAATTCAACGTTCGTCACACCCTCTGCTTTCGCATTCTTTATGCAGAGTTCCTTTGAAAAGGAGGCATACACTCCATCCCATCTGTCAACACCGACAACTCTTGCCTTGTCATTTTTCTTTGCAATCGCAATGGAGAGGGCTCCACTTCCACATCCTACATCCAACACACTCATTCCATCGGAAAGTTCCACACGGGAGGCAATAGAGTCTATGATCTTCTTAGAAAGCTTTACCTTTCCATCATAAGAGAACACCTGGCGGCACCTTATGCTCCATAGAAGATATGAAAATGAGAAAAAGAACATCACAAAAAAAATTAAAGTGATAAAGATAGAGATATTCCCTTTTGAGGAAAACAGCAAAAAAGAAGAGATAAGAAAAGCTGCAAGACTCATCCCGGAGAGGATGGAAAACAGTATTATCACGCTTCTGGGTATCCAGTTCTTATAATCGGGGAACATCTGACCTCCTGAGACGGCTTAAGACAAAAATACGGATAAACCAGCCACAGAACAACTCCATTCCATCAAAAATCGAATAGGTAGGCTCTCAGAAGGTTTTCACATTCTGAGAGCTTTTCGTGAAGGATGCTGTTGGTGAGGGCACCTCCGAGACATCCTGCCATCCGCCAGTATCGGTTGCTTGAAAGTCCCTTGTCATATTTTGTTATCCACTATTCAGGCACTCCAAGCTCCATCAGATGTTGTTTTCTTGCACCTGCCTTCTTCCACAGTTTCTACAAGTACTGCCGTACCCTACGCCTTATCCAGCTGGCCTTCTCAGACAGCCACCTCTTGAAGTATCCTCTCTCGTAGTAGTTTCCACCCGCACAGGCATGAGTTTAGTTCTGCAATCAGGTAATCGGCAGACACTCCGCGGTTGTGTTTCGTTATCTCCCTTATGCTCTGTTCGAACTTCTCAATCTTCTTCCGCTTCGACTTGCACATTCCCAGATGTTCCTTTCTGATGCGGATACGCATAAATAGTCAAATTTGCCTGTCTAATTTAGATAAATTGGACGATTTTCCTTTATTTTTTACGTAAAAATGGTTAATATACAAATGGAGGAAATCATGAAAGTAGCAGCAACAGAATTCAAATCGAACTTTGGATACTATTTAAAGCTGGTAGAAAAGGAAGACATACTCATCACGAAGAATGGGAAAACTGTCGCCAGGATGAGCAACCCTCGCATAAGCGCCGTCGATAAACTGAACGGGATACTGAAAGGGAAAATTCCTGAAGATGCTGACAGACGATGGATCAGGGAGGCCAGACTTGAGGAAACTTAATATTCTCATTGACACAAATATCTTCCTTGACGTGTTCCTCCAGCGGCCACCGTTTTATGAGTACTCACAAAACATCCTGAAGCTGTGCGAGGAACATGAAATAAATGGTTTTCTGACAGCCTCAAGCATCACAGACATCTTCTACATACTGCAAAGAAGCCTGCATGATACAGAAGCATCATATGATGCGCTTGGCGCAGTATTGGACATTGCAAGGGTCATCCCCGTAACGGGTGAGAACGTATTGGAGGCATATTCCCTGAAAGCTCCTGATTTCGAAGATTGCCTGCTTGCTACATGTGCCCGTTCATTCGGCTGCGATGCTATTGTCACCAGAAATAGCAAAGACTTCAAATCCTTTGACGTGAAAACCGTAGAGCCTAAAGATCTCCTCGATACTTTTTTCTGATCAAGAATAATCACTTCCCTTCCTTCTACTTGTTTCGCTTCACATTGCCTACTTGCTACTTCAAGGTTATGAGGCAAGAGCATCCTCCTCCTTAGCTCCGTATTGGGTTCTCTTTGGCTCCCTTCTTTCATCGATTTCCTTCTTCCGGCATATGAATAACTCCTGCGGTCTCTTCCTCCTTACTCGAAAATTCATCTGGTTCGGGCCTTCACCAGCTCTCCTTTGGCTAATATGGCCTCTGCTGACTTCTCACAGTTCGTTGTTACTACGCTGTCATAAGCGATATTGCAGCCCGGTACCGTCCTGTATCTTTCATCCTATTTAGCCTATGCTTTTTACATCCATGGATGCCTCTCTCGGCATAAGCCCGTGACTTTGCCTGCATCTTCCTTCAGATTCCACCTCGCGATGGACACACTTGGTGTTCGGCTAACGGTAAGCACTGCAACTCCCGCAGAGGTCTTTCACCTCCTAGATACGTGACATGCCAGAAAAAAAAAAAAAAAAGGGAAAGGTATTTGAGCCTCTCCCTTCAGCCATTCCCCTTTTCCGACACTTAATTGTGGATCTTCATACCAGAGACCATTTTTACGAAAGCAGGATCAGAGTGGTCGACAATCTCGCTCTTTCCAAGATCAAGTTTCGCAATCTCCTTCATATCCTCAGATGAAAGAGAGAAGTCCCATATGTCGATATTCTGTTCCATCCTCTCCTTATGAGTGGATTTAGGAATTACGACAACACCTCTTTGAACGTTCCATCTGAGGGCAACCTGTGCCGCGCTCTTGCCGTATTTCTCGCCAATGGCGGTAAGTACAGGATGAGTGAAGATACCGTGCTTTCCTTCCGCAAACGGCCCCCATGCCTCAGCCCTGATTCCAAAGTTCTTCATGTTCTCTATGGCATTCTGCTGCTGGAAGAACGGATGAAGCTCTATCTGATTGACAGAGGGAATGACATCCGCATGCAAAGCAAGATCGGTAATCCTCTCAGGATAGAAGTTGCATACGCCGATGAAGTGAACCCACAAAGCTGGACTTAAAATTATACTAGGCTATCTTCTCTCTGAAAATCAATGGAGGAAGGTAGCC
>CALXYM010000023.1 GCA_944392965.1 uncultured Spirochaetaceae bacterium
CATTGAGAACCAGAAGTCGAACATAGGATGTACCGAATGATGAAATGACCAATATGCGGCAAAGAAATGCTCAGGGGGACGGTCATGTCGTCAGGGAGCATGCCATTCAGCACGAATGTCATATTCAAGCCTGAGAGGAATGATGTGTGCCCCAACCTAATTCTGGAAAAGGAAGCGGACGCTTATATCTGTATGGATTGTGGCCAGGTATTTGTAATCAACAAAGTGAAATGATTGCTGCCGCATTCATTCTGCAGGACTAGCCTGCCAGGTTTTTCTTGCGCAACTTTTATAAACATTCACCGGATGGAATTTCCTCCCTATTACCACTTCTTCTAAGACTTCGCTTTGTAACTTTCTGTATCATCAGACCATATAGTTCAATTTGGGAGGTAGAGGATGGCATATTCATACCGAGGATCTCAATAAATTCTTCTGCATTTGGATATACATATAAATCGATTATCGGGAACATGGGATAACCGACATCCCTTAAAACTCTGAAAACCTCAATACCCGAACAGTTCATCACCGCCATGAGAACCGGATTAAAACCACCACATTTGCGCCAATAATCACTTGTGAACTGTGCATCTGGCAACCGGGAGGCTATTACTGGAATAAGTTCAAGATGACTCTCTAATTGGATAAAACACCTCATTGCGTCCCTGAGGATTTCCTCATCCTCACACCCGGAATTTATCATTTCTGCAAAAATCTCTGCTAATTCTCGTGTCATATCATTCCCCCGTATTGAAATATTTAAACCTTAAGCGTGTATCTAGATGATATGGGTAGAAGTGTATGAATTTATGTACAATACCGCAGAAAAGTATCAAACTGTCATAATAATGCAATCTTTATAACATACCGCGTTAATAAATGAGCAGGACACAAAGCCCTGCTCTGGAGACCTCAAAATCAAACTGGTAATTAATTTCCTTTCTCAACAAGCATATCTAGTTTTTCTTTCAGTTCTTTTTCTTCCAGCAATGTTCCACCCCAATTCTTATAAATCCATCTGCTTCTTGATGGTTCATTCCAGTATGGGGAGGGATCTTCATTCCAATCAGTCAGAATCATTCCCTGAGCCAAAAGATAGAAACATTTATTACGATAGTAGAATTTTATACTGCCAAATGAATACCAGTTAGAAACAATAACAATGATATTGTACGTACTGGGATTAGAAGAAGAATCAAATAAGATATCCTTATTCACATCCTTTCCTTCTTCATTGATGAGCACATAATAATCCTTATCTATCTTAACTCCATGTTTTGCCATCACTTTGAAAAACTTGTTTATTTCCTTACGTTCAATAATATTCTCATTATTGTTCTTCCAACCAAATGCATCCCAATATATATATCCGGATTTCCTGTATTCATGAAAGATAGGACATTGGTGATAGATATCCGCTTTCCATTCTATTCCATAATTCCTCTTTCCTGAGGATAGCATCCACCGGATGAACCATTTATTATCCAATAATGATTTTTTTATCTGTGTAGCTCGATCTGTTTCACCAGGAAGCATTTCAATTTTAGTGATATCATCGCAGGAAAGTAGACCATCTATGATTTTTCCGTACTCAGCCCCATAGTCTTTATCCCTGATTCCAGAGAAAATAGTTTTTTTCCAATGATCTCTTGAGGTATTGAAATACTGTTCACACCAATCCCATGGTGTAAGTTTTATATAAGCAGTAACAACCGATTCTTTCTCCGTCTCTTTTACTCCATATTCAGCAAACAATTCTCCAAAATGTTTCAAACGTGTTTCAAATTTAGACCATCCATTATCACCACAAAAAAGAAAACAGATACATCCGTCTGCAAAGGCTGTTTTTTCTGCATTGATAATTCTCTCCCCCAAAGAATCATCTTCTATTATCTTTCCAAGTTTCTCTATCTCTTCATCCACCTGATCAGGAACTGTTTTTTTCCTCTGTTCATTGTAGTCTTTCAAAACATTCAACAGATTCTCTTCCGTTAGATCTGTACTGAACAGTAAATTGAAAAGGACTTTATTCTGTCCTGGTAATACACCGTTCCCCTCAAGATTCATCATGAGGCGCATATAGCGGGAATATTTCTCATACTTGAACTTTTCATCAAGCTCAAAGTATTTGATCATGAATAACAGTTCATTGCTTTTATCTTTTGTTTTATCAAATACCTCTTTTAAATTCTTTGAAAACCAGAAATCATCATTACAAGTAAGATTATTCTCACCATCTTTCTCTTCATTACTTAAGTAGTTAAGGAAACGGATAAAAGGTTTCATAACAGTATCTACCCCTAGGCCATCCAATACGGTTGAATAGTAAGAGAAAGGGGTAAATCCTTTTTCCGTAATCTCCTTGCTTTCTTTGAGATTGTCGGAAATAGAGTAAAGAGCAGAAAAATAGGATTTTATCAAGGACATGAGTTTTTCGCTTATTTCTTTTAATATTTGAGAATTATCATCCTTATCCTTTTTCCCTCTCTTATTATAAAAGAAATTCTCACATTTATTAGTCAGAGTTTTAGAGATTTTAACCTCTTTATTCGCATTATTTCCTCTTTCTTTCAGATAAGCGGCATATTTTGATCTGAAATTCTCAAACGGAGCAAGCGCAAGTCCTCTCGTATTCATTTTCAGATAAAACTGTATTCCCTCTCCTTCCATCTCGTCATAGACATAGAAGGTTATCCTTTTCAGTTTCTCTATTATGCTTTCATCTATCTTATAATCACCCAAGCACTCATCAATGGTTGAGAGAGTCCTGAGCATTCCCTTTACCCCGTCATCATTCAGGACGTAAGGGTTTATGAAGGGAACTGATTCAAGGTGTTTTAATTTCAGATTATCCCCTTCTCCGAAGAAGAGCTTGTTCTTCTTATCTGATATGTCCTTAATGAACTCAGAACATTCCCAGCTCGTCTGGTATTCCAGCTTAATCTGATTATTCCAGAGATTACTGTTTTCTTTCTGATCAAGTTTTTTCAGCAGATAGAGATGAACTAGAAAAAGTGTCGTCAATCTCTGTTGTCCATCGTATGGAACAAAATAGCCATCCTCGTTCTTTCCATAAACAAAATCGAGCCTCATACCCGTACCATCAAGGGCCTTGCGTATATCAGAAATGAAATTCTCCCTTATCTCAAGGCTCTGCACAGTATTTCGTCCTTGCGCGTAATCCCTTTGAAAATCAGGAATTAAAACCTTACGTAGTTCCAATAGATTCTTCTCTTTCTTATCACCCATCTTAGCACTCCTTCCCCAGCTCATTGAAAATCACAGAACAGATTTTTTTCATGTAATCATCACCATCTTTCTTCATCCATACCTGTCTATTTTCTCTATCCTCTGAATATCTCTTCATAAAAACATCCATCGTACATCTCGGAATATATGAGGAGAGCCCAAAATTCTTTATCTTTATGATTTTCTCGATGTATGTACTGTTGTTGAGAGCAGAGTTCTCCTCTTTAGGAAGAAGCGCAAGATTACCTATGCTGTATTCATACCAGTCTTTATCATAACTTCCTTCATCAATCTCATTATTGTTCTTAATCTTTGCCCCGGAAAGTAAAGGGGAAATGATATTTAAATAAAAAGCATTACGTTCTGTCTCCTGTAGTTCTTCACCCTTATTTTCTAGAAGTTCATTGAATTTTTTATCTGCATACTCCTTTCCTTCCTTATTCCAGTCCAGAAGTTTGATCAACTCTCTTATTTCATTCTTACTCAAACTTCTCTCATTCCTTGCATGTATATGCTCAAGCGACCAGTTCTGCTTCTTATGAAGGACTGTTGGATAAAAAGATGGAGATGAACTGTCATTTAAAGCAGAAAGAATATTGAAAAGAGTAAGGATGTTATAGATTTCTTTGTCCTGATAACCATATGAAAGATTTGATAGATATTCTTTCAGCTCCTCTTCTGATTCCATATCATTTATGGACTCTCTTACTTTTTCAAGCAAACCAGCAGAAGGATTTTTCTGATAAATTTCTATCACTTCCTTTACGCTCAGACCAGTTTTCTTTAATAGAAGATATGAGGCTAAATGATAGGATTTTCTATCGTGATAGAGATTATACATATCCCTTTCCAGTTTTTTTAACTCATTAAAAAGTTTTTTGCCATCAATTGTTTTTTCCATTATGTGGTCAAAAATCGGATAGACCCTAGTCTTATTCAAGTTCTCAGGAGCCCACAGCTCTACAAGTCGTTCGATATGGCAGGATTCGTATTTACTTTCACTATCATTGTTACCAAGATTGAAGAAATCGAAAAAAGAAGGATCAGCCATGATGTGTTCAAGTGCATTCCATTCATCCCTGGCTTCCCTTCTTTCCAAGCCTTCACCATATCCAGAAAGCACGTAAGCCTTTATGAGTTCCGACTCTTTAAGAGGGATCTTCCATGCGTTCACACGGTTGAAAGTGTCTATGGCTTCCTTTTCATCTTCCGTTTCTATCTCATACCATATGAAATAACAGTTATTCAGGAGTTTATCCTTTATTGCTTTCAGCTTTTGAGAATATTTATCACTTTCAACTATTCTCCTCACATCTGCCTTCAACTCCTCATCTAAAGCACTATAATCGGAATCTTGCCCTATTTCATACAATTTATTTTCGGATAAGAGGATATCTATCGTTGTAAGTCTTTGCTGACCATCAACCACCTCATATTCCCCATCTTTATCCTTACTTTTCTTCCTTACGATTATAGGCATGAGACAATACCCCTCATCACCACTTATTCCATCGATATCATTAATGAGTTTTGTTATCTGATCCCTGGTCCATCTGTATCCCCTCTGATAATCAGGAATCGAAAACCTATAATCCTTTAATTCGTTGATATATTTCTTGCTAATAGTTGCTTCCATCGCCCCCTCCTTCCATGGTCTTTAATTATCATATGCTTTCAGAAGAGAATCCAGCTCTTTCCTCAGAATGGGAGAATTTATCGTCGCAGCCCTCTCTCTTATGAAAGGAAGATCCTCCTTTGGAACATAACCATTCCCCATCAATGCCCTGATAGCCTCCATGTTCATGAAAATAAAAGCAGTCATTATAGGAGTATTCCCCCATATATCTCTCTGGATGAAGATACTTTCATCCTTTATCCTTGATGTAAGCAGATCCCATTCCTCCTTTCTTATATGAAATAGCTTTGCAGCCTGATTTATAATACTCTCGCCATCGCTGTTGATCTGTGTATAATCAGCTCCGTTTTTTAAAAGATAATCCAGTTTTTTCAAAGTATCATCAGGAGAAGAGAGTGCTATGAAGAGGGCATTCTCATCACATCCTCCCCTCTGGTTCACATCGTATCCAAAGGTGAGGAAGAGATCATATATGTGTTCATTGTAATCAGTCAGCTCCATGAGATTCATGAACGCAGTCATCCCATATTTGTCAATGGCAGAAGTACATAGTCTCCCCTTATTATCAGCATTTAGCATGCCCTCTATCTCACTCTCATCATCTGTGGATATATCATAATTGCTGATAATCGAAAAAAGCTCCCTATCAAGGAGAGAGGGCATATTCACCTTTATCGCAGGTCCTTTTCTTCTTGTTTTCTTGGTAATTCCATGCTCTCCTTTTCTTTCTAAGAGCATTAGGCGGAAACTTCCATCGGAGGCCAGATCGAGGGCGGTGTGCCCCTCTACATCAATGAAGTTCACATCAGAAGTCCTATCTAGGATCATCTTGAAGAGATTAGGAAGGCATCTGATGGAACCAAGTTCGTAGGAAGCTATCGTCAAAAGAGTCTCCCCCGCATGATTTCTATGAACAAACAGCTCATCGGGTAGATATGGGCTCATCTCGGTAAACTCCCTGCACCTTATATCATCCAATGCATGGCAGAACTCCTCACTCATCGTATCATGCCTGATGGTAGGATCTCGTTTGATGATATGATCGAAATGTCCGGCAAAATCAATAAAAGTATCAACTACGGAAAATAGTTCATCCAATGAGCTTTCATAACCGGATCTCATAATAGCAGCGAACACCCTGCTGAACTCTGTGGTATCATAAAGCCAATTAGCAAGAACGGAAAGATCATATGAGCTGTTTTCGTCGTTGGATTTTACAGTGAAGGAGAATCCGTTTTTCACAAGATACTCAAGGATATCATCACTCATCATCTTCTCTGAAGCTATCGCTAAAAGGCTCTTTAATTTAAAATCATTGTCATAAACCTCTTCTTTTACCGTATTAATTCCTCCACCAGATTCTATAAGACTTTCAATATCCTCCAGCGTCTCTGTTTCCGTAGCCAGATCCAGAAGATAAGAGATGAAGTCTTTATCTATCATGGCCTTTGCTTTCCTTACTTCTCCCATGATGAAGGAGAATGTACTTAAAACGACATCATCCCCTTCTTTTAATTCAACATTGCTGATGGTCTGTGATTTATATCCTATCCAGTTTTTCTTGTTCTCAGGATTATCGATTACGAGAAATTTTAAAATACTCTCTGCTTCCATCTCCTTTTTAAAAATACACTTCTCATCCTCTTTCAGGCAGCTCAAATCTATCATGAAACAGGCCATGGTCCCGGAGACCCTATGATATTTCATATATACAAGACCATCCTCAGGAGGGATTATCCACCTGTAGGAGTGCAGATAACCAATACTTCTCTCAACATCAGCACCTCTCGTGATTAAGAATGAAGGTGTATTATCGTCTTCCCTACCCGCTGCATCATAGATGAGAACAGAAGCCACAGGAGAGAGAGAAAAGTAAAGTTCTACACTCTCCTGATCGTCTATATTTACCACACTATCCACGAGAGATGAGACTTCTACCCTCCTCTCTTTCAATGAAGTTCGCAGCCTTAAAGAGTTATCTCTCTTTATAAGACATCGATTAGGTTCCCAATATCCACCACCTTTCGCATATAGACTGATATTATCAAATTCATACTTCTCCATCTTTTTCTCCTTATTCTTAGACAGGATAAGGCAGTATCTGTATAAATTTTTGTACATAAATGGATAGAACAATGATAATCCTGAAGCATCTTATCTCTAATATATGTTTTCAGTACAAAGAAAGCATATCTTCCAACATTTTCTGCATTCGATTCTTAACAGATTCAGGACTGATTATCGTAGCAGAATCTCCCATTGAGAGTATCCATTTTAAGAGACCATAAATGCTCCTTGTCGTAATAGTGAATGTATAACTGCCATCATCATTTTCAGAGAAACTGACTCCAGAGGGCCATGCTTTCTGAATCTCATACCATGCCTGATAGCCGTCAATCCTGACTTGCACAGTCGTCTTCTCTTCCGTCTGATAGAACGGGAAAGGATCTGCTTCCCTCTCTTCCAGAGATTCTTTAGGCATAGGATATTCAGTTTTCATTCCTTTTGTTATTCTCTTGATTCTCTGGAGTGCAAGTAACTGGAAATCTCCGTATGCATTTAGAATAAAAGCATACACAGATCCTTCGATGGCAATGACTTTCAAAGGATATATGTCATATTCAACGGTTGTCTCACTATTTCTGCTCTCATACTGTATATGACAGCGGATCCTCTTCTCCGCAGCTTCTAAAAGCAGCAGGAGAGTCTGGAAATACTCCGGCCCGATATCATAATAAGAACCACTTTCCCTCATCTGCGGGGAAAACGATTCCTTTGACGTGTCAGGAGAGATAATCCTTCCCATCCTTTTTAGAAAATCCTTACCTGAGATTTTCATCAACGGCGTATTTGAAGAGACCGTTTCAAAGATGAAATTCAGGAATCGGACATCATCAGAGGAGAGTACATCCGAGATGATCCTTCTTTTCCAAGAGGTGGCACTATCAGGATCTATTTTATAAACCGTCATCCTGGGATTGTCACTGCTTTTATCCGTATAAAGGGAAAATCCCATGCTCTCGAGAGTGTCTATCACATTGAAAGCAGATGATCGGTTTCTCGCTCCAATCGCCTTCATGATCTCATATATGGAACAACCTCTTTCTCCGCTTTCAGAAATAAGAGATGCGACCCTCATCAGCTTTGCATACCGGCTCTTTACATCATCAGCCATAAGAAATGCCTCCAATCTCCTTGAAAATTGTACATTATCCTGTACATGCTGTCACTCGAATCCAAAGAAGAGATCAATCCTGCATGGCAGTGCTTATGACTTTACATACTTCGAATGTATACGAACAAGGCCATTTCTGTATGACTCTGAGTCTAAACACCATTTACTGGTAAGACTATTCTGCCTGCACTCTCGGATAAAATCCTTTTCGAAAGGAATATCCACATGCAGGAGGTAATAGGATTCAATACTGGGCGAGATGGAGAATTTCTCCTCCACATCGATGCCGCACAGCTCAAGGAACCTCAGATGCCGGAAGAGGGCCGCACCCTTTTTTACCTTACTGCACCATGCCCTTGTTGCAAAGATCAGCTCCTCTTCAGAGATTCCTTTCTCAAGAAATCTTTTCTGCAGGAACAGGGAACGGGCTTCCAAGGCGATATCATCATCTGTATCAATATCAGTCTCCACCCAGTCCCGTCTTATCCCGGCATACCGGCTGTAAGCATCCAGGAAGGAAAAGAAATAGGAATTGGCATCCGCAAGATAATCCCTGCGTCTTGATTCGTCTTTCTCGAAGAGTGCGTTACGCAGATAATAGATGAAAAGCGTTTTCAGATTGATACAGCTGTTATTGCTTATTATACCCTTGAAAATCAATCGGGAAGAGAGGAGACAACCTTCAGCCTTCAGATTCTCTGAGGATGGACCGCAATCCCAGTATTCAAGATCAAGGATGGAGTAACCAAGGTTGTTCAGACGAAAAGCCAATGCATCACGGCTGTCATAGTCAAGCATCTTGCAGATCTTCAGCGCTGGCTTTCTGTCCACATCATCAGGATTCTGGCTGTAACTTTGCTCTATCACTTCCACCGCTTCTGCCACTTCAGAAGGGAATCCTGATTTAAGCAGTTCATAATTCTGTTCCTTCAAATCCTTTTGAAGATGGAAAAATCCATATGCACCGAGACCGCCAGCGAAATTATCAAGTATCCTCGATTTTAGTATGGGAACTCGCCTCTCCTGCAGTTTGCCGAAGGCTTTCCCGATCTTCCTGTATATCCCGTATATCTCCTCTGATTCACCCTTTGCACATACTGGTAAATCCTCACTTTCTGAAATAGCAAGATAGGCATAGAATTTCATCATGAAATCGTCATAGCCGTTGATTGCCGAATTCGCCCTTGAATACAGATAGCTGGTTGCATACGTACAGGCATCAAGAGCTGCTCGAGGATCGGTATTGATCCGTTTCAAAGCCGAAGAAAGCGCCTTCTTCTTCAGTTCTGATCCCCTCTCGTACGTATCTCCCCGGGAAAGGGCTATCATGAAAGAGCTCTGTTCATCCAGGATCTGAGACGAAGCGGAGGAGGGAACATCCTTAAGAAGGAGGGAAATGAACGAGGAGACATTCAGGATCACGTCTTTTGAGAGCAATCCACCCTTGAGGATATAGACTGCCTTTCCAAATAGAGCTAAAAGCGGAAGTATATCCCCCTCGAAAGGTTCGTGCATCACCTGTCCATTATGAGAAAACAGATCAAAATAGATACTGTTACCAAGCAACCCTGAGAGCATGAACATGTTGATTATCAGCGGTTCAATCTTATGGCGCCTGATCTCAGGATCGGCCCCTTCAAGTGCCGTTATCTCTCCAGAGAGCCGCTCTAGGATGCTTTCCTTCTCAAATCTTCCAGGAGAAGAAAGGGAGATGAGGAAATTCATCAGTTCCATATTCTCAAGTCCCAGCCTCTTCTTCTTAGGATCGGATGATATTATGAACGTACCGAAAAAATAGTTGGATATGGCGTTTTTCACCTGATCATGACATATGATGCCGGCTTTCGTCTCCCTGAGTACCCCAGAGCTGATGAGTATCCTCATACGTTCCTTTGCATGCCCGCTTCTTCCAAAAATGAGATGAGGATGCGCCAACGGTTCCGTAGGAAGGAGGATACAGAGTTTAAGATAGTCAGTTATGTCATCTCCCCATCGGGAATCCCCTCTCGTGAAATCAAGGATGCTCATGAGCTTATCAAATACATCATCTGTGTTCCACCCGGATGGGGAAAAGAGCCTTTTCTTCAATGTGGTGATAGGCTGTACGGTCTGCTGTGAATAGTAGTTGATCTCATTTGCCATATGGGAGGCAAGAAGAGGATTTCCATCCGCATAATCGGCCAGATCAGAGAGCATGTAATCAAAATATGAATATTCGGGATTGAAGTATCTAATCTCACTTGCCAGCTGTTCATAGATCTCATCCCTGCTCATTCTGGCAGAACGGAGATGAGAGAGAGAACCATCCCTCTTATCGAAATCAATCACCACTCCTTCCCCGATATGCTCAGGAGTATTGCGCACAAGGACCAGGAATCTCCAGGAAGGGGGAAACGGTCTCAGCTTTCCCTGTGTCGTAAAAAGAAAATCATAATCGTTTCTGGTAAATGGAACCGTATTCATGTCAAAGACGACAAGAGAGGGCCCCTTATTCATGTAGGAGGAGAACGCATCTCTTATCTCGAAATCGGAAATCCCACCCCGACCGAACTGGGAAAAGGTGGGAAAGGCAAGACGACCGAACACTATGGAGAATTCCCTTCCCACAGAGGAGTGATACCACGCCTTCTTCTCTCCTGCAAATGAGTTATTGTCCACCGTGATCCATGAGACGGAGTACCTACCTGCCAGATAGTCACAGACCTGCCTGGCAAGGGTTGTCTTTCCAGATCCCCCCTCTCCTTGTAAGAAGCAGAGTCTTACTCCTGAGCAGAACAGGTCTTCCACCTCGCTGAGCACGCTATAGCGGTAGATACATCTCTCGGGAAGGGAGGGAAGCTCAGAACGTAAGGGGCTGTAAAGGCTATCAAGCCGTTTTGAAAGGGACTCGATCATCAGGGAAATCTCCTCATCAACCCTTCTCAAATCCTCAATCTCGATCACGGTGGAGGCGTTCTCTGCAGTAATAGTGCTGAACATCTGGGAGAAATTATCATTGATGGTAGCACACAGCCTTTCCAGATCCTTGCCGTATTTTTCATCCTCCCCCGTTTTTACCCGGACTATCTCCATCCTATTTCCCCGGGTGAAACGGCAATCCATGTTAAGATGCTCCCTGATATACTTAACCAGGATATCGATTTTTATCTCTTTGACATCGGACCACAGGTCATCCACGCTCTTTTCTATCGCCTTTTCCAGCAGGACAGCGACTGCCTGCATCCTCGCGTCGCTCAGCTTTGATTCTATCACCTCATCATTCAGCATCCTGGCCGTCTTGCCATGATAATGCTTCCTACAAAGGTCTATGGCTGAACGCAGATTCCCAATGAGGCTGATTCCCTTGCTCAGCTCGGAGATAACAGGTATGACTTCCCTGACAGCAAGGAAAATCCGGCTCGAATAAAGGATGATATCGCTGATATTTGTTCTGGCACCTGGTTTCATGCTCCAATGATATTTCAGAATACTCCAATAGTACAGAAAAAGAAATGCAGGAATAGAAAAAACTAATGCTGTGGCAATCCAAGCTTCCTCATTTTTATTTTCACTTTAGTTCTTGCCTAAGACAGGCTATTCTCTTACCTTATATTTGATGTTAGAAACAACACAAGTTACAATAAGCTTACTTACAGTAAGTGAAAGGCCACTCTTCCCGGGTGGAGTGACCACGCTGGTCATTTCAAGGGATGAGGAAATACATTTAATAGAACAGCTCGCAAAGAGCAACAGCTCATTCGGAGTCGTCCTTTTAAAGGGAGGACAGAATGAAGGAGATGTCCCTGCGATATATCAAGTAGGAACGCTATGCAAGGTAAACAGGTTTGTACGCCTGCCAAATGGAACACTTCATGTCTTTGTCGGAACTCTCTCATCGTTCGTGATTGAGAGCGTGGAGATGAACGGGGAGATACTGGAGGCGAAGGTAAGGGAGAAGCATGACATCGAGATAAATCCCCGTTTTGTCGCCCCTTACATGAGGTTGCTGAAGAAGACTCTCTCTGAGCTTCTTCCTCAAAGCCCGATATTCGCATTCGCAACAGATGTGAATCTTGCAAACATAAAAGATCCTGAGACGCTTGCAAACTTCGTCTCATCCTCGATAAAAGCACCTAAGGAGCTTTTGCAGCAGATACTAGAAGCTGAGAGCGTAAAAGAGAAATATGAGATGCTCCTTGCGTATCTAGAGAATGAGAAGAGCATAATCATAATGCAGAACCAGATAAGGAACGAGCTTTATGACAATGCGAAAAAGAGGAATCAGGAGGCGATCCTCAGGCAACAGATAGCAGCACTGCAGGAAGAACTGGACCAGATCACAAATGATAAGAAGGACATGGCACGTCCGGGGATGGCATATGCGAGGACCGTATCAAAAGACGGAGATGTGAAAGAACTTCAAGACAGGTATGAGAAGCTCAAGAACAGCCTTCCGAAGGAATACCATGAGACGATTGAGAAGGAACTCAATAAACTTGCAATGAGCGAGCAGACGAGTCCTGACTACATGATCGGAAGGACATATCTTGATACCATCCTCTCCCTGCCCTACCCGAAGAAGAACCAGAAGCCAAAGTATAATGTGGAAAAAGTAAGGGAAGTTCTGGATAGGGATCACTATGGAATGAAGGATGTGAAAGATAGGATTCT
This sequence comes from uncultured Spirochaetaceae bacterium, assembly GCA_944392965.1. Taxonomy (GTDB): domain Bacteria; phylum Spirochaetota; class Spirochaetia; order Sphaerochaetales; family Sphaerochaetaceae; genus Ornithospirochaeta. The sequence goes on from CALXYM010000023.1 coordinate 12,714, forward strand.
TGAATTCCTCGCCTCACGCTCCCTAGCAGGAGATACAAAGGGTGCGATCATCTGCCTTGTCGGCCCTCCGGGAGTTGGAAAGACAAGCGTGGGAAGAAGTATCGCGGAAGCTCTTGGAAGGAAGTATTACCGTTTCAGCGTCGGAGGAATGCGCGATGAGGCTGAGATCAAGGGACATAGGAGAACCTATATCGGAGCACTACCGGGGAAGATAATCCACGGAATGCTCGAGACGAAGGAAGTCGATCCCCTCTTTCTGATAGATGAGATTGACAAGATCGGTTCCAATTACAGAGGAGATCCTGCAAGTGCACTCCTTGAAGTGCTTGATCCTGAGCAGAACAGCCGTTTTACAGACCTCTATCTCGATCTTCCATATGACCTTTCAAGGATACTCTTCATAGTGACTGCAAATAGTCTCGATACCATACCAATGCCACTTCTTGACAGGATGGAGATAATCGAGGTTCCTGGGTATACTCCTCAGGAGAAGCTGAACATAGCGAAGAAGTACCTGTTTCCCCGCCTTGTAAAGAAGAACGGACTTGAAAAGTATGATATAAAGATGACCGATGAGGCACTGCTTTCCATCGCAGAGGAATATTCTAGGGAAGCGGGAGTGAGAAACTACGAGAAAGACCTTGATAAGGTTCTCAGGAAGCTCAGTTTAAAAGTCATAGAGAAAACCGCAGATGAGGACACGTTCGACATAAAAAAGAGCGATGTGGAGAAATACCTCGGGCAGCCGAGATTCGACCTGAGCAGTAAGGTTGTGGCCGATGTACCAGGAACAGCTGTCGGTCTGGCTTGGACGAGCCTGGGAGGAGATGTTCTTCTTATAGAAGCAGAAGCCGTTCCTGGACATGAGGAATTCAAGCTCACGGGAAAGCTCGGAGATGTCATGAAGGAATCATGTAATATCGCACTGTCCACTGTAAAGCACGAATGTTATCTCAGGGGACTGGATCCCGCATGGTTCAGAAAGAACAGCATACACCTGCACATCCCGGAGGGGGCTACTCCGAAGGATGGACCGAGCGCGGGAATAACGATGACATGTGCACTTTGGTCGATGATCACGGGTGTTGTGATAAAAGAGGATCTTGCGATGACGGGAGAGCTCACTTTAACCGGAAAGGTCATGCCGATCGGCGGACTGAGGGAAAAGATTCTCGCGGCAAGAAGAAACCATGTAAAGGAGATAATAATTCCAGAAAAAAACGTGAGAGATTTAGATCTCCTCGACAGTGAAGTCAAAGGAGATGTGGTCTTTCACCCCGTAAGCACCATTGAGGAAGTGCTTAAAATCGCATTCCCTTCCGACACGACTGTCCGTTTAAGCCATGCAGAGGCGGAAGCGAAATTGAATGAGTATATCGAAAAGGAAAGAAAGATGGAGATGAAGAGAGATGCCTCTTGAGCTTTTAAGTCCTGCTGGAAATATCGAAAAACTGAGAACCGCCATAAATTACGGAGCTGATGCCTGTTACATGGGTCTGAAGAACTTCTCTCTCAGGGCCAATGCAGGGAACTTCAGTGAAAGTGAGCTTGATGAGGTCAGGAGAATAAAGAAGGAAAGCGGGAAGAAACTTTACTGTGCCATGAACATCCTCTTTAAAGAAGATCAAATAGAAAAGCTCTATTCGATGAAGGATGAGATAGCCTCATGGCCTTTTGATGCTTTCATAATCTCAGATATCGGGCTAGTGGATTTCTTCCAGAAATACATGCCCGAGAAAGCTCTCCATCTCTCCACACAGGCCTCCTGCATAAACAGCAACAGCGTCAAAGCCTATCAGAAGATGGGTTTCAAAAGGATAATCCTCGGACGCGAGGCAAGCCTTGATGCAATTAAAAGAATAAAGGACAGGGTTCCGGAGATGGAACTTGAGTGCTTTGTACATGGTGCGATGTGCATGGCCTACTCCGGGCGCTGCATACTCTCCGCATACCTTACAGGAAGAAGTGCGAACCAGGGAGACTGTTCTCATACCTGCCGCTGGAACTATAAGATGTATGCTATCGAGGAAGAAGAGAGAAAAGGACAGTATATGCCCATAGAACAGGGAGATGACTATACTGCAATCCTCTCATCAAAGGATCTCTGCATGATAGACCATATCCAGGAGCTTAAGGATGCAGGACTGGACAGTCTTAAGATAGAAGGAAGGATGAAGAGCGTCTACTATGTGGCTGTCGTGACGAGGGCATACAGAAAGGCCATCGATGACGACAAGGACAAGGATCTCTATAAGAAAGATCTCTTCGATGTGTCCCACAGGCAGTATACGACGGGATTCTTCTTCTCTTCAAACGCGGTAGATGATTCGAATGACGTATCCCGCTCTACCGAATACGGTTACGAAAGAGCATATATGTTTCTTGGAACTGTGAAAGAGGTAAAGGAAAACAACAGATATGTCATTGACGTGAAGAACCAGATAAGGGAAAACGATAATCTCGAATTCATCGGTCCCGATGTCCCCCTACTCTCTGACTCAGCTTTCAAACTGTATAATGCCGAGGGAAAGGAGGTTGAGAAGATCGACCATGGACACTACCTTGAACTTGAGACATCCTGTCCTCTGAAAGAAGGATACATCCTTAGAAAAGAGAGTGAAATTAAGATAATAAATTAGTAACAGATTCATGTTATTCTGATTATATGTAATAAGAGATAACTATAAGGACCTGATATATGAAGCGAATTTTACTAACAACAGTTTTTTCCGTATTGCTTATCTGCTCAGTATTCGCTTATACGGATTCATTCAAATCAATGACCGAAGATAATGATTTCATTGCATTGATGGATATAGTAAAGAATGGGAAAAGTACAAAAGAGGCAGAAGCCGCATATGAAGTATATACATCAAAAGAGATAAGCGATGTGGACAGGTCCAGAGTTGAATACCATATGGTCCGCTATTACGTCGACATGGGCATGGAAGATGAGGCATTAAAACATCTTGAGAAGGAAAGAGAAGCATATGCCTCCATTCCAGGTACGGCATCAGATCTTGAGCGGCGTACAGCGGAAGCGGATCTCGTTGCCGCAGAATATTACATTACAGGAAAAATGGGAACAGGGATGGACAGCAGCAAGCTCACGAAAAACTTATATAAAGACTATCCTGAAGAGTTTTATTCTGCGATCCAAGAGGCATTCAGACTGCTCTACACACCGCCAATCGCAGGAGGTTCTTCAAAAAAAGCTCTTAAGCTGATCAACGATGTAGAGGCAAATGCCCAAGGGATATCAAAACTTGACAACTACTCCATGCTTGTTGCAAAGGCAATGGCACTTTCAAAAGCCGGAGAGTATGATGAAAGTGATGATTATCTTGATAGGGCCGTTTCAATTTACACATTCGATAACGCTATCGATGACATAAGAAAAGACAATGCACGGGGGCGTAGGTAGATGGAGACCTATCTCTACATTTTCTCAATTCTGATGGCCTTGATTGGTGTGTATGCCCTTATAGCTACATTACTTAATCTCAAGCATTTCAAAAAACTGGGTGCTGTTGTTGATAAGACGACAGGACCTCTGATATCCATAATAATTCCCGCACGGGATGAAGAGAAGAATATCGGCAGACTTCTTGATTCATTAATTGTTCAGACATACAGGAATATAGAAATATTGGTGATCAATGATCAGAGCTCGGACAATACTCTTAAAATAATCAGAGAGTATGAAAAGAGGGATCCCAGGATACACTGCTATAACACGGATTCGACAAAAAGATTAAATGAAAACGGGAAGGTGAATGCTCTTTTACAGGTTATAGACCATGTTAAAGGAGAATATATTCTTGCAACAGATGCAGATACTGTCCATTCTGCTGATTGTGTTGCCTACGCATATTCGATTCTTGCCAAGAATGATCTTGATATAATCTCTGGCTTTCCTACCGAGATATGTCCTACATTCATGGGGATGGTGAGCATCTCAGCGATGATGTTCTCAGCTATCCTAATCCCACATTTCCTCGTATATCACTTCCCTATTCCATCTGCAAGTTTTGCTATCGGACAATTCATCATGATGAGGGCAAAAGCATATAAAGAGACAGGAGGATATGCGAACATAAAAGGAAGCATATGTGATGACGTAGGCATCGTCAGGCTCTTTGTAAGGAAGAAGAAACGATATGCTTTCGTCTCCGTATGCGATTATGTCACATGTTATATGTATAATACGACAAAGGATGCATTCAAAGGAATAGAGAGATCCATTTCCGGCATATTTCCCCCAAAAGTGTCAACGCTTATTCCTCTGCTTGCTTTAGTTTTAATTCTTCTTCACTGGGGACTTTGCCCTCTTATTGCCTTGATGCTTTTTACAACCATAGGACCTAATCCTTTTATTCTAGTTCTTCTTTTTGGATGGCTATTACTTTGTCTGGCATGGTATATAGGTTGCCGAGCTACCAATTGGAGGAAGAGAATATCGATAGCATGTCCTTTAGCCCTCATACAGATTTCGTTAATGTATCTTCATGGCTTATATGTAGGATTATCTGGTAAGGGTTTTGAGTGGAAAGGTCGTCTGGTAAAAAGTAAATAGTTCTTAGTAACAACTATGAAACATTTATCATATAACATTCCAAGCAACTAGAGATTGAATTGAAGGGGAAAATACGAGTTAATGGATAACAGGAAAAACAGAAGAGATTTTTTAATTTTTAAGAGTTTATTGATCTGGTTCATTCTCATTCTATTGCCTTTCAATTTAGCTGCTATTCCATCTAAAAGCAGTTTTCTCCCTCTTGATTCCCCTTTTTATGAGGAATTCGACACCTTATTGAGTACTATTGGAATACAGAGTAATAAGACAAGACCATATACTTATGCAGAAGCGGAGATGTATTTAAACAGGATAGATACTTCTGACTTTACTGAAATCGAAATGAGTTTATATGAAGATTTGAGGAATATGGTCAAAACTGAAGAAGGGAAAAAGACCGTGTCCTTCGATAAGGAACTTTCTTTACAGCCTGAGTTGTACATCCATACAAACCTTGATTTCAAAGATAGAGTTGATTTTTTTAATGGTGATTTCGTAAATGCCGTATACAAATATGATAACACCGATAAATTTCTAACATGGGACAGGGATAAACCACATTTCCTGGATCTGGATCTATCGCTCACATTCGCAGATAGGGTTTCCCTGCTTTTCCGATTTCCCATAACAAATACCGTACATACAGGTATTCCATCTGGATCAAGGTATGTGATGTCCAATATTCCTTTCCTTGCTTCTTTTTCAGATTTCAGCAATCACAGCTTTCAAGACTTTTCAATGAATTTCCCTTATAGGGCTCATATGAGTATTGCTGACAGCTGGTACAGCATTTTAATAGGAAGAGAAAGATTTGAATATGGTGCGGGAAAAACGGGAAATTTCATAATCGATGAATCCCTCCCCTATCACAATGCATTATCAATATCATTCTTTTCCGAGACGTTCAAATATAATTTCCTTTTATCGTTTTTTCCACATCCGTCACAATACATCACCAGTGATGACTCTGGGAAAATCAACACATCAGAGGATGGAACCGAATACGATACAGATTTGATTTTCAATCAGAATGAAAATGCATTTACCGGTATAAAAATGTTCATGGCGCATCGCTTTGACTGGACGATAAGAGAAGGTAAAAGCCGCTTAGCAATCACGGAAGGTATCATGTATCAGAATGACGAGGGATTCTTGGATTTGCAGGTCCTTAATCCCATGATGTTCTTCCACAACATGTATATTGCGGGTAATTCCAATTCCATATTGCAAGTTGAATTCGACACAACTCTTGTAAAGGGTGTCACTCAACACCTGGCAATAGCCGTAGACGATTACAATATTCCATTCGAAGATACGGATGGTAGTGAACAAAGGCCTAATGCCATCGGATTGCAGCTTGGAATAAACACAAGTCATGGAATTGGAAATGGTTTCTTAAGCAGTAATGTCGAATTAACATACATGAGCCCATACTTCTATCTCCGTGATGGTAAAGACGAATCCTCCTATCCCTTGGATTTCGTGATTGCAATACGTAATCAGCGTTCTGCAGCTGGTGTCTATGACCTATATTCTATTGGATACCCAAACGGAGGAGATCAGACAATCATCTATACCGATATCTCCTACTGGGTACCTAATATATACAAGGTACAATTGAGTGCAGAATATCGGCTATTCGGAAGGAATAACGTGATGACTGTCTATATGCACGGGGATAGCTCATCACCTCTTACGCACATGCTAAAACTCTCTTTATGTGGAGAATATGAAATAACAAAGAATATGAAAATCAAGACAACCATACAGGATGCCATGTATTTCAACTATGGAAATGAAAAAGGAAGAAATGAAAATGATCTTTCTTTCACGGTATCATATTCGTATAGGATATGAGCATTCGTAACCGTTAAAAAACGGTGCGGATTCTTAGAAAATCAATATTTTTGAATAATCAAACTTTTCACTTGCATTTGTAATAGACCGCCCTTAAACTAATTGAAAATAAACTAAGGATGGTGGTTGTATGACAATTCATGAACAGCTTGCTCAGAACTGGGAGACCTATATTACGGAGAATGCCAGATATGAAGAGAAAGGAATCAAGGTCGCACGCACACGTGCAAAAAAAGCTCTGTTAGAGATTTCAAAACTGTGTAAGGAAAGAAGGAAAGAGCTTAAGGATACTGATTCTTCTGCAGATGAAGAATAAAGTTAAGTAAATAGGCCGCATAAACGCGGCCTTTCTTATTGTCATATGCTCTTCAGAAGCTCGATATGCTCCCTACTTTTCTGGATTATCTCCTCTGCCTCAGCCTTCTTCTTCTTCTCCTTCTCAACCGCTTCAGCCTTGGCATTATTCACAAACTGAGGATTGGAAAGTTTCTTTTCCGCAGAAGAGAGAAGTTTCTCAGCTTTCTCGATATCTGAAGAGAGCTTCTTGAGTTCCGCTTCCACATCAATAGCGTCCTTGACATAGAAAAAGCACTCATAACCAGCACCTGATGAAGGAACGGCACCTGCCGTATCCTCTTTTCCTTTCTCATCCACGATGAAGGATGATGCTCCAATGAGGGATGAGACGAATGTGCACTCGCTTTTTACAAGATCAAGCGCCTTAAAACCGTCAGATGTCCTGAGCACGACCTTGAGCTTCTTCTCCGGTGCTATCTGGAGATTGCTTCTCAGACTTCGTGCACTCTTTACAATATCCTTAAGAGCCTCGACCTTCATGACCTCATCTGGATATGAAAGTGCCTCATCATACTCCGGATAGCTCTGTACGATCACATCCCCATCATGGTTAGGAAGTTTCTGATATATCTCTTCCGTGATGAAAGAGAGGAACGGATGCATGAGTCTCATGCTCTTCTCAAGGATATCCATGAGTATCGAGATCTGCAGGTTCTTCTCATCGTCCGTGCCATGCAGCAGCTTATGCTTGGATGCCTCGATATACCAATCACAGAGATCGTTCCAGAAGAACGAATAGACTGCGGAGGCAGCATCGTTGAACCTGTAGCTCTCCATCGCCGTCTTTATCTCAAGAGCTGCACTGTTGAGTTGGCTGTAGATCCACTTGTCCATCGTTGTGAGGCTGTCGACATCAAACTTCACCAGCTCCCTGCCTTCAAGATTCATGAGAAGGAAGCGTGTAGCATTCCATATCTTATTCGCAAAACGGGAACCCATCTTAAAGGAATCGTTATCGATGAGGACATCCTGTCCCTGTGCAGCCATGTAACAGAGCGTGAACTTCATCGCATCCGCTCCATACATATCTATGATCTCAAGAGGATCAACACCGTTTCCAAGGCTCTTACTCATCTTCCTGCCCTGCTTGTCTCGCACAAGACCAGTGATGACTATATCCTTAAACGGTGCTACATCCAAAAACTCCTCACTGCTCATTATCATTCTGGAGATCCAGAAGAATATGATGTCATAAGCACTGACAAGGCAGCTTGTCGGGAAGAAAGAAGCAAGATCTTCTGTCTTATCTGGCCAGCCGAGGGTTGAGAACGGCCAGAGCCAGGAGGAGAACCATGTATCGAGAACATCACTGTCCTGCTCAAGATTGCGGCTATGGCAATGTGGACACTCTGTAACATCCTCACGAGAGACTATCTCCTTCCCGCAGTCCTTACAATACCAGACGGGGATCCTATGCCCCCACCAGAGCTGACGGGAAATACACCAGTCTCGGATGCTCTCAAGCCAGCGTGAGTATGTGTTCTCCCATCTCTTCGGATAGAATACGATATCACTCTTCTTGAGGGCCTCCATGGCTTTGTCAGCAAGTGTTCTCATCCTTACAAACCACTGATCAGAGAGATACGGCTCGACTATCGTATGACAGCGGTAACAATGCCCAACCTCGTGATCATGATCCTCAATCTTCTCTATGTATCCACCCTTCTCAAGATCCTCGACAACCAGAGGTCTTGCCTCTACGGCAGAGAGGTTGCGGTATTTCTCAGGGCAGTTCTCATTAAGGGTTCCATCAGGATTGAGAACGTTTATCGTCTCCAGATTGTTCCTCTTTCCGCACTCGAAATCGTTCGGATCATGGGCGGGGGTTATCTTAACCATTCCCGTTCCGAACTCACGGGAGACGAACGCGTCCGCGATTATCTTTATCTTTCTTCCTGTAAGAGGAAGATCAAGGCTCTTTCCTACGATGTCCTTATAGCGTTCATCATCAGGATGTACGGCCACTGCAGTATCTCCGAACATCGTCTCAGGACGTGTGGTCGCAACGATGATATACCCCGATCCATCACTGTATGGATATCTGACATGATAGAGCTTACCGGGCTCCGCCTCGTGCTCGACCTCATCATCGGAGAGGGCGGTTCCACATTTTGGACAATAATTCACGAGATACTTGCCCTTATAGATGAGACCCCTTTCATAAAGCGATACGAACGCTTCACGCACTGCACGGCTTAGCCCCTCATCCATCGTGAATCTCTCGTGATCCCAGTCACAGGAGCAACCCATCTTCTCCAGCTGGCTCTTGATGATGTCATGGTGCTTCTCTTTCACCTGCCATGTGCGCTCGAGGAATTTCTCTCTGCCGAGATCCTGACGGCGCAGACCTTCCTTCTTGAGCTGGCGCTCAACGACGTTCTGCGTAGCTATTCCCGCATGATCCGTACCGGGAACCCAGAGAGTCGGACGACCTGTCATCCTGTAATATCTGATGATGATATCCTGAAGGCTGTTATTCAGGGCATGTCCCATATGGAGGATGCCCGTGACATTCGGTGGAGGCATGACTATGGAAAAGTGCTCTCCCTTACCCTTTCTTGGTTTAAACTCACCCTTTTCCTTCCAAGAGGCGTAGATGCGCTCCTCGAAATCCTTAGGGTTATATGATTTTGCTAATTCAACTGCTTTCATAATCCCTCCACATACGTGGAGAATAATAGCAGAGTAAGGGAAAAAAGAGAACAGGCTCAGCCTATAAGGGTTATGGTATCCTCCCCTCCCTTGCCATTACCGATGGAGACCCTGTCACTGGAAAGGGCCGGAATTATGAAAAGGTTCTTCATCATCTCCTTATCGAGGGAGAACAGGAGTGCAAGCTCATCAAAAGTATACTCCCTTCCCTTCTCCATCTTCATCGACAAGAAGAGCACGGCATACTCCCCCACACTTCTAAGTTCAAGAACCTGATCGGCAGCCCTCGTGATACCATCCAGAACGCATTCTGTGATGAAGAAGGTAAGACGTTCGTGCCCTTCCTCCTCAAGTGCCGCATAATGCTCCTCTCTTCTTATGAGCATAGCCTCCTCTATGTTGCTACCGGCAAATCGACTGTCTATGGAAAGAAGAGAATTATAAAGATCAAGGCGGGCAAGCACGGGAAGATAAGGATAGGAGATCCCGCTCTCCATTACCCTCTTATACTTCCAAGCAATACGTTCGAAAGTCCCTGTGGGACTGGAAGAAAACATCCTTGATGCCTCCTTCGTGATATTCTTGAACAGGGAAAGAACCTCGGCGCTAATATCTTCACTTGCATCAGCATCGCTTTTGAGAAAACTGCGAATAGCATTCACACCCTTTGAATCGAGATATGCATAATCGATCTCACTGTAAACCTCCGAAAGTCTCAGCTCTAGAGGATAGAAGCCTCCCTCATGGTCATGGAACATGATGGAAGACAGCCCCGTATCATACCCTTTCGCCTGAAAGAGCCTCACAGAGCAGTTTGCCTTCGGACTTTCATTCGTCATTATAAGGGACTCATTGTTATATATATCACCGATTCTGTGGTCAAGAACCGTTCCAATCCTGATTATCGTGTTCTGAGCCCAACTCAGATACTCGTTATTTTCCATATGTAGAAAGATACAAAAATACGTACTCTTCGGCAATAAGAAAGCCTACTCGGGTATATCAGTACTTCTGAGAGATATATCGACATCATATCCCTTTGAATCGAGGTATTCCAGTATCTCCTCAAGACTGTACTGATCAAGACTACTCGTCCTCTGGGAGACGAACTGCACGTTTGAGGAATCGGCATGGACGGAGAATGATGGCAGAATCTGCTCTGTCTGCGCAGGGCTTGAACCGAAGAACATGAAACCCCCGACGAAGATGAATATCACAGCAGCCGCAGCCGTTATGAGGCTTGGAAGGGACATCTCTATCTTCTTTCTCAAAAAGGATTTCCTGTTATCAGAGAGAAAATACTTTTCTTCAAGAAGGGAGAAAACCTTGCCCTTGTTTCGGCCGAGAGTGGCACTATCGATCTTGAGAGCCCTTATATCCTCAGAAAGGGTCTTGAAATCGTTAAGACGCTCTCTGCATGCCTGACAGTACCCCAGGTGCTCTTTCACCTGAGTGCAATAAGGCTCCTTGAGAGCACCGTCTAAATAAGCTGAAAGCATCTGATCGTCAATACACATCTCTCGCCTCCTTGCCAAGGATCTCCTCGAGCTTCTTGCGTGCCCTGTGGATACGGACCTTGACATTAGTCTCCGATATACCAAGAACCCTTCCTATTGCCTTGTAATCCAAGCCTGAAAACTCCTTGAGCTGGATTGCAAGACGAAGATGCTCGGGCAGGGACTCTATTGCCCTGCGAACCTCTTCAATGCGCTCACTGCGGATGCTCTCCTCGGCCCCTTCTTTTCCACCTTTGTGAAAGGCTGGAATCTTCTTGACCTTCTCTACCATCTCAGCCTCCCTCTTATTACGACGCACGTAATTGAGGGCGAGGTTCTTCGCAACCCGCAGCAGCCAGTACCTGGCATCATCCTCGCTCGGAAAACTCATATTCTTGACATAGAACCTCTCAAAAGCCTCCTGAGTAAGATCCTCCGCGATATCAATGTCGTATACGATATGTATCACGACCTGCATCAAGAGCTCATAGTTCTGGTCGTATATGAGTTTAAAATCCTCACGATCCGTACTTTTTATATTCATAATGCTAACAACGACCTCAATTAAAGGTTACACCGTTTTCTCAAGGAAACTGCCTTTGGGAGTATCTTTTACGACATAACCTCTCTCAAGTAGGATTCTTCTTATCTCGTCAGCCCGTGCATAATTCTTATTCTTCTTGGCCTCACTCCTCTCTTCAAGAAGTGCGAGATCCTCATCGCTTCCTACCCTTTCCGTCTCCGCCTCAACCTTGTCCAAGGAGAGTGCGAACACCCTATCCATGTAATATATGAGATTCAGTTTCTCCGCAGCGGAAATAGACGTGTCCTTTAAAAGAGACCAGAGTACAGCAAGGGCCTGTGGTGTATGAAGGTCGTTATCGAGATCCTCATCGAACTCTTTCTTGTACTCCAAAGCCTTGTCTGAAAGACTCTCGGAGGGCTTGGCCTCTGCTTTAAGAGCCTTCACCTTCTCTATCAGGGACATCCGTGCGCTGCGTGCATGATCAAGCGCCTCATAGCTGAACTTGAGCTGGCTGCGATAATGAGCCCCGAGACAGAGATAACGGTAATCAAGAGGATCGTATCCATGATTAATGAGAGTCGAGAGCGTCAGGAATTCACCGCTGCTCTTGCTCATCTTGCCCTTGTCATTGATTAAGAACTCTCCATGGCACCAGTAATGTACCCAGTCCTTCTCACCTGTGGCCGCCTCGCTCTGTGCGATCTCATTCGTATGATGAACTGGAATAGCATCGATTCCTCCGCAGTGGATATCAAAATGCTTTCCAAGATATTTCATGCTCATGGCGGTACACTCCACGTGCCATCCAGGATAGCCTACGCCCCAGGGACTTGGCCATGTCATCGCCTGATCCTTGAACTTGCTGTTCGTAAACCAGAGCACGAAATCCTTCGGATTCTTTTTCGCACTGTCTACCTCAATCCTGGCTCCTTCCTTGAGTTCATCAAGGTTAAGACGGGCTAGCTTTCCGTAATCATCTATGGTATCGATGGAGAAATACACATTGCCATCTGCTGTGTATGTGTGACCTCTCCTTTCAAGCTCCTCGATCACTGCGATCATATCATTTATATGGTCGGTAGCCTTGCAGATTACATTCGCCTTTTCTATGTTGAGCTTCTCGATGTCCCCCATGAAGGCCTTCGTGTAGAAGGCTGCAATATCCCATACGCTCTTGCCCTCGGCCTTCGCACTCTTAGACATTTTGTCCTCTCCATCGTCTCCATCTCCCGTGAGATGTCCGACATCGGTTATGTTCATGACATGCTTTACCTTATAGCCATCCTTTTCTAAAACCCTCTTCAGGATGTCTTCAAATATATAGGTTCTGAGATTCCCTATGTGCGCGTAATTATATACAGTCGGTCCGCAGCAGTACATTCCAACCTTTCCCTGTTCAATGCTGTTAAAAGGTTCAACGGACCTGGACATCGTATTATATATTTTCATATGTCATCTCCTAAATGCAGTCTACCATAAGGTAACACTTTGCCTTATGATAAGTCTATCACATCAATGAAGAAACCTGCATTCTTAATTCAAAACTGAATTTCCACCCCAGCCTTTTCCCCTATAGGCATTTTTCTGTTAAATCATTCATTTAACGCTGCAAGCAAAATCTATTTAATCCTCTCTTTGGTACCCGTCCTGCTCTCAATATTCTATATAATATTCAATAGAAGGGAGAAAAAGAAGTTGAAAGCAAAACAGAACAGGTAAAGCAATAAGGGGAACAAAAGGAGAAAAAAATGAAAAGAAGTAGGTTTATTATTTGTTTCCTGACAGTTCTGCTATTAGCTAACACCCTCATTTTCGCAGATAATTCGATTGCAAAAGCACTTTATGATCGGAATACTGAACTTGCAACTGCTCTAATTGTTGCAGGCGGGGATATTGAAGCAACATATATTGGAGAGACTCCTCTATACTATGCAATCTACAACGAGGAATACGAATTTGCTGAAACACTTCTTGAAAAAGGGTGCAAAGCTTGGAAGGAACAATTATCTTGCATGGGTACTCTATAGAAATGAAATGGAGTTCGCTGAAGTTCTCTTAAACTACGGTGCAGATCTTGATGCAGAATACATTGGCGATCCACCTCTATATTATGCAATCTACAACGAGGAATACGAATTTGCTGAAACACTTCTCGAAAAAGGTGCAAAGCTTGGAAAGAGCAATTATCTTGCGTGGGTACTCTATAGAAATGAAATGGAGTTCGCTGAAGTTCTCTTAAACTACGGTGCAGATCTTGATGCAGAATACAT
>CALXYM010000024.1 GCA_944392965.1 uncultured Spirochaetaceae bacterium
TCAACATCCGCGACAACTACATTACCCGGGTCGAGCAATCCGGGCAGGCTGCAGTCAATCAGCCGTATGGATGGAGTGCCACAGGTAAACCGGCAACGGAGTCTGTGGGCAAGACGCTCACGTCCAAGCCTCAGGCTTGTCCTGAAGGTCGTTGACTTGCAAATATTATATGTCGGTTTTTTTTTCTTTTCTCCTATGATAGAATTTCCATGGTGAAAAGAAAATGTATATAAAGAGAGTGATTTTATTTGGTCTGGTGCCTTTAGCGGTCTTTTTCCCATTGAACGCATTGACCATAAATGAGATTTTGACAGCCGCAAATAACGTCAGTTACGCGATGAGAAATGCGGAGATTACATATCAGAACAACCTCCTTTCCCTGGAGGAGAACAGTCTTGATGATGAGGCTCAGTGGAATGTAGCTGTGGAGATGACTCCTTTTAAAAGCTCGGATTTCTCATCTGAGAGTCTTACAATAAGCAGTCTTTCTGCTTCCGTGACTCTCCCTGATGATGGCAATACCACTCTCTCTGTCTCTTCTCCTATGACGATAGGTTATGACGGAGCCTTTTATATAAATCCGTATCTGTCTGCGGGACATACCTTCGATTTCAACTATTTCGATGATGACAGAATCCGCGACCTGAATAACGCGATATCCTCCTTGAGTACGGAACGCGTCTTTTTAGAGGCTCAGTATTCATTCAACAAATCGGTCATCTCTCAGCTGTCGACGCTTTTAAGTCTCGAGAAGGAGATCAAGAACCTTGAACATACCATAAAGAATGCGGAGAGGGATCTGGATAACATGCTCTCTCTCCGGCAGGTGGATGAGACGAGCGTGAACTATCAGAGAAGCCTTCTTGAGCTGGATATGAACAGGCGCAGTCTGGATACTTATAAGGATCAGTATGCGAAAGCAGAGGATCAGTTCAGGATATCTACCGGCCTTGAGTGGTCCGGACTCGATGCATTTGAGATTCCTTCTTTGAACCTGTCTGTGATGGAAAACGGGAACTCCGAGGTCATGGAATACAGCCTGGAAAGCGATGTCGCAAACCTTCTTGTAGAGGAGAAGGAGAGGGCTATGGATCCTCTTTCCCTTACCCTTTCAGCCGGTGTGGGAGTTACCTACCGTAATGAGAAGAGCCGTACATCCTATGATGGGGTAGGGACGCCTTATCGAAACAGTGCATCCGCTGATGTCGGAGCGAAACTGAACCTTTCAAACTGGTCATTCGGAGCATCCTTTGCACTTTCAAGTACGACTGACTGGGATTTCACCCCCTCCCTCACGATATCCGGGGCTTGGAGCAATAATACGACGAGCGATAGCGATCGTCTTGAGCTTGAGAGGCTTCGCAATAGCGCGATAAGCGCCCGCAATGATTACCTCGATTCCCTGACTGACTACAATATAGAGGGGATGCAGCTGCAGAACAGGATAATGGAATACAACTTCACTTTAGCAAATCTTTCACAGAGGGAGGAGTATCTTCTTGCTGTCCTCAATTCAGAGAAGGATTATTTTGAGCATGGGCTTGCTAGAGAGGACGATGTCGAGGATGCGCAGTTTGAATACGATATGATGGAATATGAGAAGATGGTGACGTATCTTGAGGGGCTGACCCTTTATTACGATATCCTGATTTACTCACTTTAATGGGGAATTGTTATGGAAAATAAGGATAAGAAGAATGATGTTCCTGAAAGCCTTTCAGAGCTTGAGGAGAGGAAACTGCGTGCTGCATATGCCGCAAGGAAGAGAAGAAAGAGGATCAAGACGTTCATCGCATGGATTCTTGTCATCCTCATCGTCGGGACTCTTTATGTGATGTATACCCAGTACCAGAGGGACAGGGCAAGAGAGGCTGAGGCAATGAACCAGAGCGTCTACGCGGAGACTACCGTCACCATGCAGAGCTATCAGATGATGATAGATCTCTCGGGGTATATCGAACCGTATGACATACAGGAGGCAAAGTTCAGGACGACAGGAACGGTTACTGGTGTATATGTTGAGGAGGGGGACCACGTGGAGGAAGGTCAGCTTCTCGCCTCTATAGATAGTACCACGCAGCAGGCCAATTTACAGAGTATCAGGAACCAGATAGAGGAGGCCGAGCTTTCAGGTTCAAGACGGGATCTGGAGCTTCTCCGTCTACAGGAACAGGCGGCGGTGAATACCCTTGACTATACGAATATCTATGCGAACTTCGACGGGGTTGTAACGAGTGTCGATGTCGATCAGGGAGATTATTTCGAAGCGGGAGATCTCACGGTACTGACCCTGGTCGATATCTCAAAGCTGAAAGCGACCGTGGAGATAGATGAGATAGACATGCAGTACGTCGAGGAAGGCATGACGGCGTATCTGACGTTTGACAGCATGCCGGGAGAGACGGTAGAAGCGTATGTCTCCTACATCCCAATGCTCGGTCGTTATTCTGATAGTGGGATTGGCGTGGTTGATGTGGAACTTACAATAGATAACCCTCCATCCTCCCTCATTCCTGGTTATTCCTTCGAGGGTATAATAAACGTCGAGGGCGATGTCTCAATGCTGATAGTCCCGCAGGCTGCGGTAAGCGTTGGTCGGGGAGGTGTCACTACGGTGGAGAGGAAACTTCCTGATGGAAATACTGAGACGGTGCAGGTACAGGTACAGTATCTTGGGGAGAATCTTGTCCAGATCCTTTCAAGCAATATCCATGAGGGGGATGTCCTCGTATACCAGACAAGAAGCAGCACGAGCAGCATGATGAGAATGATGGGAGGAGGTCCGAGATAGGATATGGTTGAGAATGTCATAAGCATCATGGACCTCAGAAAATTCTATCTTGTCGGTGATTTCGTCGTCAGAGCACTTGATGGAATCAATCTGACGATAAAAAGGGGAGCCTTTACTGCAATAATGGGACCCTCAGGGAGTGGAAAGAGTACCCTCATGAACATGATAGGCTGTCTTGACAGTCCCACAAGCGGGCTCGTATCCATAGACGGGGAGGTAATAAATGCCATGGATGAGGCTGAACTTGCCGATGTTCGCAACAGGAAGGTCGGCTTTATCTTCCAGCAGTTCAATCTCCTTCCGAAGCTGAATGCCCTGGATAATGTTATGACACCCCTCCTTTATTCCCATAACGGGATGAGCGGAAAAGAGAGGAAGGAGAGGGCTGAATACCTTCTTGAGAAGGTAGGACTGAAAGACAGGATGCGTCATCGTCCATCAGAGCTCTCGGGCGGACAGAAACAGAGAGTCGCGATTGCCCGGGCCCTTGTAAACAACCCTGCCATCCTTTTGGCCGATGAACCGACAGGAGCTCTGGATTCCAGGACGGGAGATCAGATAATGAGCCTCTTCATGGACCTGAACGAGGAGGGACGTACGATAGTATTCGTGACACATGATAGGACTCTTGGGATGAAATGCCGCTCCCAGGTATATATAAGAGATGGGAAGATAGTAGATAAAGATGTTGAAAGAGAATATTAAACTTGCCCTTTTCAGTATGTCCGCAAATAAGATGAGGACCCTTTTGAGCCTTCTTGGAATCATGATAGGGGTGGCAAGTGTTGTCGCGATCATGACTCTGGGGCAAAGCGCCACGGACAGCATCAATGAATCCCTTGAGATAGGCGGCATCAATATGATAACCGTCATGCCGATGGGTTCGGCACGGGAGCTGCAGATATTCGATGAGACTTTTGGAAACACTCTGATGAGGGATGTCTCGGGAATAGATAGCGTATTGCCTTCCGCTTCGATGTCTGCGAATCTTAGAAACGGACAGGAGACGATAAGAAGCACTGTCAACGGGGTATACTCCTCATATTTCGATGTGAACAATCTTGAACTTCAGGACGGGGAGTTCTTCAATGCCCTCGACAACATAAACAGAAGGCAGGTGGTCGTACTCGGTTCCTCTCTTGCTGAGGATCTTTTTCCCGCAGGATCTGCAGTCGGACAGTACATCTCGATATTCCGTCAGCAGTCGAAGCGGTATCTTGTCGTCGGAGTCCTTTCAGAACGGAGCGAGACGCTCGGCAACAGTTATGACAACGCCTGTTTCATTCCTTATAATACATACAATCAGAGGTTGAGGCATATAACGATGCCGTCCTCATATTCCATAATGGTCAGCGATGATGCGAATGCCGTGACAGTCGCAGATGATGTCGAGGCATCCCTTTTCAAGATGCTTGGTGATGATGATTATTACCTCGTCTATTCACCTGCAACGCTTGTGGAGATGAGTAATGAGATAATGAGCACTTTCACCCTCTTTCTTTCATGTATAGCGGGTATCTCTCTTCTTGTAGGGGGAATTGGGATCATGAACATCATGCTCGTGTCCGTCGTTGAAAGGACGAGGGAAATTGGAATAAGGAAGGCTCTCGGAGCATCTCCGAGGACGATTCAGGGACAGTTTCTCGTGGAATCGATAACAATTACGATTTTCGGTGGTATCATCGGAATCGTGATAGGATTGACACTGAGCTATTTCACTGCCGATTACGCAGGCTGGAACATCTCTATTAGTTATTCCGCGATACTCTTTGCCCTTGCTTTCAGTACTCTTGTCGGTGTGTTCTTCGGTTGGTATCCCGCGCTCAAGGCGGCATCGCTTGATCCTATAGAGTCTTTGAGTTACGAGTGATCTGATGGAAAGGGAGAAAAACAGAAGAGGAGGGCGGATTTTCGACTTCCTGGTAAGAAGGAGCAGTAAGTTCAGCCTCCTAGTTGAGGTCATGATTTCCATTTGCTTCCTCTCTGTAATCGCGTTGATGATTGTTCTCTCCTTCTCTTTCGTGAGCCTTGCGGAGCTTGAGATGGAGAACAGCACGGAGAGGGCATTCAATGCTGTGCTGATGGCGCTTAGAGACAGTGACCGTCCGATTGAGACTGTAATGGATGAGTATGATATCTACGGAGTCGGGATATATTCCGCCTCTGGTAATCTCCTTTTCTCCGCGGGGGATGTCTATCCCCGCCTGCCGGTGAACCTCTTTTCCTCGATGGAGAGTAACCGCGTCACATCCTCCCTGTTATCCTTTGATGAGAGGAGGGATGTCTTCGAGTATGTCAGGGCATCCAGCCAGGCGGTCATTCCGACAAGTGAGAGCATTCTTCTGCCGATAAGTACGGTAAGTCTGAGCTATCCAAACATCATCTATCTCTCTATTGATGCATCCTCTTATTCTCAACAGCTCGTAAGACTGAGAATCATCTCTGCTATCCTTATATTAGTCACCCTGCTTATATACATCCTAGTCTTTTTCATATACAGGCAGAACAGGAAGTATAAGGCACTCCTTGTGAGGCAGGAGAGTCTTGTGAGCTTAGGACAGGCGGCTCGGACTCTGACACATGAGATCAAGAATCCTCTCTCTGCGATAACAATACAGCTTGCACTCTTGAAGCGGACTGCACCAAAGGAGAATCTGGAAGATATATACACGATGGAATATGAGACGAAGAGGCTTATCGGTCTGACGGATAAGGTCTCCGATTTCCTTCGTAATCCCCTTGGAAAACCGGTCTCACTCGATGTCGTGAAGAGCATAAAGGCGCTTTTTCCTCTTTTTAAAGATGATATCATCTATGAGGAGGGATCTTTGGAGAGCGCATATACCCGTTTTGATCCTGATAGGTTCAGAAGCGTGTTCGAGAACGTAATAAAGAATGCTTTTGAAGCGACCAGGGAAGGGGAGAAGAGCGATGTCCGGGTATCTGTGAAGAGAAGCAAGAAGGGAGTTCTTGAAATCGCAGTGAAGGACAGGGGAGTCGGTATCGATCCCAAAGATCAGAAAAAGATATTTGATCCGTTCTTTACCACGAAGATACATGGCTCTGGAATAGGTCTTTCAATTTCGATGCAGTTTGTTAAGGCCGCAGGGGGTGATCTTGTGCTTTTAAGAAGAAACGGGGGTGGCACTAGCGTCATAGTCACTTTAAGAGAGGAGGATGAGAGATGAGGGTTCTGCTCTGCGATGATGAAGAGAACATCAGAACGCTGATGAGAAGATTCTTAAACCTGGATGGCATAGATTGTGATACCGCGGAAAACGGGCTCTCTGCGCAGAGAATGCTCCGTGAAAGCGTATATGATGCCCTTCTGGTTGATTTGAGAATGCCGGGAATGGATGGCCTTTCCCTCATAAGATGGCTGAGGGCGGAAGGATTCAGAATGCCCTGCATCATGATAAGCGCCCATGGGGATATCAGTGACGCTGTATCCGCACTCAAGGAGGGGGCTGATGACTATGTTGTCAAACCGTTTGATCCTGAGGAGCTCACGATAAAACTCAAAAGCCTTGTAGAGGCTTCCAATCTTAAGAACCTCGTCGAGGGGAGCAAGCGTCTAGACCGTCTTATCGGAGAGAGTGCGGAGATGCTCAGGATAAAGGGAATCATAGCCCGTGCCGCGACATCAAGTGCGACAGTTCTCATCACAGGGGAGTCTGGAACAGGTAAGGAGGTGGTTGCGAGGGAGATACACGGACAGTCGAATGTGAAAGATGGTCCTTTCATCCCGATAAACATCGGTGGTGTGCCTGAGAACCTCCTTGAGTCCGAGCTCTTCGGTTATGAGAAGGGGGCATTCACCGGGGCATCCGCAAGAAAGATTGGAATGTTCGAGCTTGCTTCTGGTGGAACCCTCTTTCTTGATGAGATTGGGGATATGCCGCTTTCTCTGCAGGTTAAGATACTCCGTGTCCTTCAGGAGAAGAAGATGACGAGGCTCGGAGGAACGGAGACGATTCCAATAAACGCACGCATAGTAGCGGCTACGAACAAGAACCTTGAAGAGATGGTGAAAGATGGTTCTTTCCGTGAAGATCTCTTTTACAGGCTGAATGTTGTGAGGATCGAGATTCCACCTCTCAGGGAGAGGAGGGAGGATATCCCCCTTCTTGCCGCATATATCATAAAGAAGCTTTCAAGGGACATGTCGAGCCGCATTACGGGGTTTACCCCTGAGGCCGTAGAGATGCTCAAGAACCATAACTTCTATGGTAATGTCAGGGAACTTGAGAACATAATAGAGCGTGCCATGATCTTCTCCGATTCAGAGACGATAGATGTAAAGGATCTCGATCTCAGAAGCAGTGTTTCCCGTGATATGGAGAAGAAGGAGGATTTAAGGACGCTCTCTGATGCAAAGAGCCTCAGGGATCTTGAAAGAGATGCCATAGTAGCCGCACTTCACAGATGGGAAGGAAACAGGACCAAGGCCAGTGAGGAACTGGGAATTTCAAGAAGGACTCTGATCTCAAAGATAAAGGAATACGGTATAAATCTGTGAAATGTTTCCCTCTCTTAAAAGGTTGCAGCTTTCTCGTGGACTTTATGTAAATTTTTCCCTCTTTTTGGTATTATTCATAGGTCAGGAGGCTTTATGATGTTTAAGAGAATCTGCCTTATAATCATGTTGGCACTTGTTCCTCTCTATCTCTTCTCAGCCGATGTCACGGTCACGGCCCTCCGTGGGCCTACGGCGATGGGCATGGTGAAGCTGATGAAGGACAGTGAGGGGGAAAGTGTCGACGGCAATAGCTATACATTCAAGATTGAAGGGGCCA
This sequence comes from uncultured Spirochaetaceae bacterium, assembly GCA_944392965.1. Taxonomy (GTDB): domain Bacteria; phylum Spirochaetota; class Spirochaetia; order Sphaerochaetales; family Sphaerochaetaceae; genus Ornithospirochaeta. The sequence goes on from CALXYM010000024.1 coordinate 7,588, forward strand.
TAGATGCCGTCACCCCTGCCCTTGTGCGCGGTTCTACGGATATCGCAGCAGTCCCTGCGAACGTGTCGTCAGTACTTTATAACAATACCGATGGCGCCATCCGCGTCCTTGCGATAAATACCCTTGGCGTACTTTATATCGCAGAAAAAGGGGACAGCGTACACTCCGTTGAGGATTTGAGGGGTAAGACGATCTACGCATCCGGTAACGGAGCAACCCCTGAGTATGCGCTCCGTTTCATCCTTGACAGTGCGGGGCTTGAAATAGGCAAGGATGTATTCATTGAATGGAGGAGTGAGCATGCTGAGTGCGTTGCCGCCTTGGAATCGAATGACGGGGCGCTTGCCATGCTTCCACAGCCATTTTTGACATCCGCGCTTTTAAATGATCCTGAGATAAGGGTCGCCCTCGATCTCAATGATCTGTGGATGGACGTGATGGGAACCGAGCTCATAACGGGTGTCGTCGTCGCCAGAAGTGATTTCATCGAGGAGAATGAGGAGGCTGTAAGGACGTTCCTGAGAAGCTATGAGGATTCTGTTTCCTACGTGAACGGTAATCTTGAGGAAGGAGCCGCTCTGGTCGGGGAGTACGGTATAATAGGGGAGAAGGTGGCTCTCAAGGCCCTCCCTGGGTGCAATATCACATTCATATCGGGAGAGGATATGAAAGAGGCGCTTTCGAATTATCTGAGTGTCCTTTATTCCATGAATCCAAAGAGCGTTGGTGGCGCGCTTCCTGATGAAGAGTACTACTTCATCTAAGCTCAGATTCATAATACCGGTCATAATTTACCTTATAATATGGGAGGCCCTTGCGTTATACATAGACTCAAGGGTTCTCCTTGTAAGTCCTGTCAGTGTCGTAATCAGGTTGTTTGAGATGGTGAGGACATCTTCATTCTGGCTTTCGATTCTTTTTTCTCTGCAGCGCATATTCCTCGGTCTGATACTTGCTATCGCCATATCTCTAGTGACGGGACTTCTGAGTGCAAGAAACAGGATTTTCAGAGATATGATTGAACCTGCTGTCATGATCATGAAGGCTACCCCTGTGGCATCGATCGTGATTCTCGTTCTCATCTGGATCTCGAGCAGGAACCTCTCTGTCGTGATATCCTTCATGATGGTTTTTCCTGTGATGCACACATCCTTTTATGAGGGCATGGTTAATGTTGACAGGCGTCTTTTAGAGATGGCAAACGTCTACTCGGTCCGTCCTTATAAAAGGTTCCGTTATCTCTATCTTCCTCAGATGGCATCATATTTTGAAAGCGGTATAACGATTGCACTCGGTTTATGCTTCAAAAGCGGGATCGCCGCAGAGGTTATCGCCGTTCCAGACGGATCGATCGGAGAAAGACTTTATGAGGCGAAACTCTATCTTGCGACCGCAGATCTATTCGCATGGACTTTGACCATAATAATCCTTGCCAAGGTATTTGAAAAATTCCTCCTTTTCATCGTTGAAAGGATGCTGAGACGGATGGAGGTTATGTAAGTGGATATCATTAACATCACAAAAAAATATGGAGAGAAGGTAGTGTTCTCTCATTTTTCTCTCCATATAGAGGATGGTAAGACGACTTTTCTGACCGGTGCATCAGGAATCGGTAAGACGACGCTTTTCAATCTGATCCTCTCTTTGGAGAGACCGGAAGAGGGATCCGTTTCCGTGGAAGGAAAGGTCTCTGCACTCTTTCAGGAGGATCGTCTGATAGAGAATCTGAGTGTCATGAACAATCTTCTTCTTGTCTCCGATGATAAGGATCGTGCTGAAAGATTACTTTCCCAGGCAGGACTTGGTGGAGAGGAGAGAAGTCGTGTGATGACGCTCTCGGGAGGAATGAAGAGGAGGCTGGCGCTTGTCAGGGCCCTGCTGACGGAATACGATGCACTTCTTCTTGATGAGCCGTTTACGGGCCTTGATGATGATGCGAAGAAAAACATGGCAGGGTTGCTGAAAACAGAGGTTGGAAATAGGACCCTTGTCGTCATAAGCCATGATGAGGATGATGCCATCCTCCTGGATGCTGATAGCATCGTAAGGCTCTGATACTCCAGCCTCAGCTGCTTTTCTCCTATTTTAAGTTGTAGATGCAATCCTTTTGATATAAAATCCTGCATATGATGACTAAAGTTGAGATTGATGAGAAGATAAAATCACTCTTAGGGGATGCCCCGGAGAGGGCGATAATCGCCGAATGCGTGTATAAGGGGGAGGCGTTCAGGGCTTTTTCAATTACGGTCTCGGACAGTAAGGATGATGGCATAGATATTCCTTATGCCCCTTTTACGGAACTGGATAAGACTGAGCAGTTCATCACATTGCTGCAGCGCAGAAGATCCTCAGAGCTCTCGGATGCCGTCCGGACCCTTTTACTGACTATCAAGGAGTCTCTTTCTAAGGTGGGACTGGACTTCAAAGATGAGGATATAGAGAGCCTGGTCGGGCTAGAGAAACCCGTGATAATGGTCTCGAGGAGTAAATGATGGAAAAGGACCGTTTGCCGCATTGGGATTTGTCTGAGATATACCCCTCTCCAGAATCAGGAGAGTTCAAAGCTGATTTGAAGAAGGTGTATGAGCTCAGGGATGAGATAATGGAAAACCTTGAGGATTTCAGCATCAAAAAACTCATTGACCTATTAAATGACGCAGCCTCTCTGTGCTCAAATCTGAGTGCCTATTCAAGTGCTCTTCTCTCTACCGATACCTCAAACAGCACCTACTTAAAAGCGGTAGGGGAGACGGAGGATGCCGAAATCGCGTACGAGGAGGCATACCAGGCATTCATACGAAGTGCTTCAAAACGCAGTGATGAGTTCTCATCTGAGGATCTTGAGGATTATAAGCTCTTTCTTTCGGAAATAATCACATTAAGTACGCATCAGATGAGCGATGCGGAAGAGCGCCTTGCCTCGCAGTTTCTGAAAGTCAGCGCATCTTCCTGGGAGAGGTTGCAGGAGGCCATAACGAGCAGTGCCTCTGATGACGGTAAGACTCTTATCGAGCTCAGAGCTCTTGCCTCCCATCCAGATAGGGAGGTGAGAAAAGATGCCTATCTGAGGGAGAAGGCGATACTCAAAGAGCATGAGACGGCTCTCGCTTACAGCCTCAACGGTGTCAAAGGGACGACCCTTCTTCTTGAGGAGAGACGGGGCTGGAGAATGCCTCTTGATCGTTCCCTTTTCTTAAGTCGCATCTCAGATAAGGCCCTTTCTGCGCTTATTTCCGCCATTGAAGAGAAAATACCAATGTTCAGACGTTATCTGAATGTGAAAGCATCTCTTCTCGGTCTTGATAAACTCTCATGGTATGATGTGATTGCTCCGGTGGGAAGGAATGGAAGGATGTACTCCTTCTCAGAAGCGAAGGATATCATAATATCCTCTTATTCCGCGTTCTCTCCTGAGATGGGAGCCTTCGTGGAGGGTGCGTTTGATAATAACTGGATAGATGCCGAACCGAGAAAGGGAAAGGTGGGAGGCGCATATGATACCTCGTTCAAGAAGGCCGGCGTGTCACGTGTTCTTTTGAACTACGATTACACTTATGAAGGGGTATCTACGCTGGCCCATGAGCTCGGGCACGCCTATCATGACAGCGTGGTCATGGACCTGCCGATGCTTCTTTCTGATTATCCGATGACACTTGCGGAGACTGCGAGCATATTCGGAGAGACGATAGTATTCACGGAGGTCCTGAAGACCTTAAGTAGGGATGAGCGCCTTCCCGTTATCGAGCAGTTTGTTTCTTCTGCTAATCAGACCTGCCTGGACATACTTTCTCGTTTCTATTTCGAATCATCCGTATTCGAGCGTAGGAGGGATGGTGAACTCAGTGCCGCCGACTTCTCGGCTCTGATGCTCTCTGCTCAGGAGAGGACGTATGGGGATGCTGTCAGGGACAAGCATGAGTACATGTGGGCTATGAAGAGCCATTATTACTCCGAATCGTTCTCCTTTTATAACTATCCATATGCGTTCGGACAGCTTTTCGCACTTGCTCTCTTTGCCAGAAAGGATAGTGTGAAGGATTTCCCTTCTGAATACAGGGCACTGCTGCGACGCACAGGAATAGATGATGCAAAGACAGTCGCATCTCTTGCCGGATGTGATATCGAGGACAGATCATTCTGGCTTTCAGGTCTGACCGTGATAGAGGATTATGTGAAGGAGCTTGAGACTTGGCTTTAAGAATTGAGCGGCTCATAAGCGGAGCTTACGGACTCTCTCATGATGCGCAAGGCAGGACGGTCCTTGTGAAAAGCGCCCTTGAGGGGGAGCTCGTGGAGCCGAAAAGGATTGAGAGAAGGGCGAATGTCCTTGTTGCAGAGGACTATGACATACTGGAGAAAAGTCCTTTGAGGATCTCCCCCGCATGTCCTTATTACGGGGAATGCGGTGGCTGTGATTTTCTATCTGTCTCAGAAAAGGTGTCTGCCAGTCTGAAAGAGGAGATTGTGAGGGAGAATCTTGTAAGGATTGCGAAAACTGAGCATCTTCCAGAGTTTCTTCCTCCTTCGTACGCATCTTTTGCCTCCTATCGGTCACGGTGCAGGTTCCATGTGGATATGAAGAGGAAGGAGATCGGATTTCTTCGCCGCGGCTCAAATATCCTTTTCCCCCTTGATCACTGTCCTTCTCTTACAGGGCGTATCAACGCCCTCCTCTTAGAGAAGGAGCCTGTCCTGAAGGAAGCTCAGAGAAAGAGGATACTTGAGGGTGTGAATAGAAAGACGGGGTATGTCGAGATTCCCGTACAGGATGGGGATGAGGAGGTGAGCTTCACCGATCGGACGATAACGGCCCTCGGCTACCATGTGAATCCGTACTGCTTCTTCCAATCAAATCTCACACTTCTGCCATCGATGCTGTCCTTTGTGAAGGAGAACACTGTGGGAAATGTCGTCATGGATCTCTATAGTGGAGTCGGCACGTTCTCCCGCCTTTTTGAAGGAGATGAGAGAAAGGTGTATGCCGTGGAGAAGAACCCACGCTGCCTATCCCTTTCAAAGAAGAATGCACCCCATGCCCTTTCCTTCACTTCCGATGCCCTTCTTTTCTCAAAGAAGGTCAGGGAGAGGGTCGATACCGTGATCGTGGATCCTCCCAGGGTAGGACTTGCGCCTCCGATAATCCCTGTGATCACATCTTGGAATGCAGAGAGGATAATCTATGTCTCCTGCGACAGCGTTAGTGCCTCAAGGGATATCTCCCTCTTCAAAGGGTATGAGCTGAGGATGGCGAAGATATTCGATTTTTATCCTGGATCGTTCCATGAGGAGAGCGTATTCATCCTCGAAAAGATATAAAAAAACACTATAAGACTATGCGATTTCAAAAAACCTCCGTATTTTATTTGAAATGCGGGGGAAGACTGTGGTTTCCTGCTGTATTACGAGTGCACACATATCTTCCCCTCCAATGGAGGTGGGTTTATGATTTACATAACATATTACAATATGCTTTCCCTTCCCGATGTCTCCTGTTATTTCCAGCTCGAGTATCTCAAGAGCAGGTCTGACAAGGCGATAAGTGTCGGGGACAAGGTCATATTCATGATGCTCAAAAGCCAGAAAAAGGCGGGGGAGGTGACGGCTGAGGATATCTATCCTGTTGCGACAAGGGGTTCAGTTGAAAGTATAGGGGATGACTGGGCTTTGATCCGTACTACAGGTCGTGTAGCTCTTGATTCGGTGTCCGTCAACGGTAATTCGTTCAATGCGGAGATGCGTGCCCGTCCTGATATCGAGGACATGGATGCAAGTGAACTTAATGACAGATTCCAGAGGATGAGATCAGCTCTCTTGAAGACGTTCCAAGACACTGAATGGCTTCCCGGCTCTAGAAATACGATCATGAGATGGACGAACATAAATGAGCTTGTCACGTTCACATCCACCCTTCTTCAGATTCCAAGTGAGGATAAGTATGCGATTCTGGAAGAGGATTCGGTAAGCAGGAGGACCGAGATGATAGAAAAGGCCTTCTATGAATCCCTGGAACTGTATAAGGTGAACAGCGAGGCAAAGAGCGCCCAGGAGAAATCAAATGAGCAGCTTTACCGGGAACAGGCGATCAGACGTCAGATGAATTTCCTTCAGGAAGAGCTTGATAAGCTCCATCCGGAGAACATCACGGATGTAAGGAAATTTGAGAAGAAGATAGCAGAATCTGGGATGAACGATACGGCACGCTCCGAGGCTGAGAAGGTTTTAAACCGTATGAAACAGGAGGGGCAGGATGGTCATGAGTACGGTATGCTCTATGATTATCTTGACTTTGTCACTGGACTTTCCTGGAAGAAGGAGAGGATGGGGAAGATCGATCTCAAGGTGGCTCAGAAGGTGCTGGATGAGGATCATTTCGGGCTTAAGAAGACTAAGGAGAGGATCATTCAGCAGATAGCGGTGATGGCCCTGAATAAGAAGCAGTCTGGATCCATTCTCCTTTTTGTCGGTGCCCCCGGTACGGGTAAGACGAGCATCGGGCAGAGCATTGCCAAGGCTCTCAAGAGGAGCTATGTGCGTGTAAGCCTTGGAGGTATCAGGGATGAGGCAGAGATAAGAGGTCACAGGAGGACGTATATAGGAGCGATGCCGGGCCGTATCATGGATGGAATAAGAAGAAGCGGCACATCGAATCCCGTCATGGTCCTTGATGAGGTGGATAAACTCGTCAGGGATTACGGTGGTGATCCTTCAAGTGCTCTTTTGGAGGTTCTTGATCCAGAACAGAACTCCACGTTTACCGATCACTATATGAATGTACCGTATGATCTTTCTGATGTCCTCTTCGTGTGTACCGCGAATACGACAGACACGATCCCCGAGCCCCTTCTTAATAGGATGGAGGTGATCTCATTCCCCGGATATTCAGCTTCCGAGAAGTTTGAGATTGCAAAGAGGCATCTTTTGCCGAAGGCGATGAAGAAGGCGGGAATAAGTGAGAAGAACATCAGCATAAGCGATGATGCGATAAAGTCCATAATCTCGGACTATACGATGGAGGCGGGTGTTCGTTCATTGAAGAACAGGCTGGACTCTCTTTGCAGGATAGCCGCTGTCAAGATCGTAAGCGGAGAGGAGAAGAAAGTCGAAGTGACGAAGGACAATCTCCGAGAGCTTTTTGATGCCTCTCCGATAAGACATGATCATGTGCTTGAGGCCAAGAGGCCGGGAATAGTCACAGGACTGGCCTGGACTCAGGCTGGTGGGGATATCCTCTTTATTGAGACGCTTTTTACGAAAGGGGATGGAAAGGTCATCATCACGGGTCAGCTTGGAGATGTAATGAGGGAATCGGTACAGATAGCGATAAGCCTTGTCAAGGCGATGTTCCCTGAGAAAGCCGATCTCTTCAAGGAGAATGATCTCCATGTCCATGTTCCCGCAGGATCTGTTCCGAAAGATGGACCGTCTGCTGGAATAACGCTTACTACTGCGCTTTCTTCCTTGGTGACGGGTAAGGCTGTCAGTCCTGAATACGCCATGACGGGAGAGGTGTCTCTTCGCGGCGTGGTCATGCCGATAGGAGGATTACCTGAGAAATTGATGGCAGCTCTCCGTGCAGGGGTGAAGGAAGTATTCATCCCAGATGAGAATGTCGATGATCTTAAGGATGTCGCTGAGGAGGTGCGAACGAATCTTAAAATAACCCCCGTCCATTATGTGGAAGACGTTCTTGGGCGTGTCGGTATCATTGAGAAAAAGTGATAGAGAAGGGGAGGTCTCTGCCTCCCCCCTTTCTTTTTACAGGACACTTGCCAGATCGAATATCTTGAGTTTCTTTTGGACATCCTCCTCGCTGAGATCCTCTTCTGAGGTGAATATCACGCTCTTTTCACTTGCAGGACGCACCTCGAAGAAGCTGTCGGAGAAATTTCCTTTCACCCCATCCATCACGAGGTGTACGGCGAACGCAGGCTTATTCGTCATGAGTCGTATTGAATAGCTTCTGGAGTTGATTTTCCTTATCCTAGTCTCAATCTGAGGCCTTTCAAAAGCACAGCTCTTTATATCATCGAGAAGAAGGGTAAGTTCACGGTGTATATCGAACGTTCTGAGCTTGATATAGACGAACTCACCTTTTCTATCCGTCGTCCTCAGATCTATCTCCTGTATCTTCACAGCCTGGTGGGATGGCACATTTGCAGAGTACATCCTTTTGTTCCTCTTTTGGCCTGAATAGGTCATGAACTTCACTGATAGGTCCACTCTCTCATCCTTTTCTCCATCGTTTGAGACGTAGATCATGAGTCTGTCATCCTCGATGAACATTATAGGCACGAGGTCTGCGAAGAATCTGCGTGCCGCATAGTGGCTCGGTCTGAGCGTTCCATCCTCTCTTACCGAGGAAAGGAGATTTGAATAGATGACACCATGGTTTGAGTTGTCACTCCTGGTTTTAAGCGTCCATCTTTCAAGGTCTATGGCATCAAAGCAGAGGCCAAGATAACCCTGGTCCTCTCTTACCTGAGCTTTGAACACGTCAGCCTTTATCTCCCCGACGACATAGGAGGGATGAAAAGTGAAATCCTCATCAACCTCGTTATGCAGAACGATGATTCCAAGTCGGTCACAGGTGTTATAAAAGGCATGGGATTCATGTCCCTCTTCTATGTAGAGGCTGTTCATGTTCGCCCATGCGGCAGCCTGCAGGAACACGTCGTACCTCTTCTGGTCACTTACCGCCTCATTCGGCCAGATGGCTCCCATTACGAAGGTCTCCCTTCCATTCACATACAGTGCTCCGTCCTTCTCCTCGATGGTCCTGAAGGCGATCCTCCTCTCCAAAAGTGCATCTCCGATCGTGATGCGGGCATTGTACATTATCTGCTTCCCATCCCCGTGGATGCACCAGAGTTCGGCCTTCTCCTCCGGTATCTCCAGCTCGATCGTGTATCTTCTTCTCTCCTCTTCAAAGGTGATAGTCTCCTCTTTCTGTAAGCCGAGGAGGCTTACTGTCACCTTCCGCTCATGTCTGCGGAACGCCTGGTAGTCCAAGGCTGTGGTGACAAGCCACTTCTTTCCATTCTTCGTCGCCCTTAGATGAGCAGAATATCCGACGCCGTCATGGCTTCTAAGTATCTCAACCTCACTGGAAAACGATGAGGTGACGACAAGCCTTATTGTATTGCTGCCATCTTTTAAAAGATCTGTTATCTCATTCGATTCTGCCTTTTGTCCGTTTATTTCCACCACTTTTGCCCCGTGTGAGAGCAGCACGGAGCGCTGGGTGGCATCATTTGTGAAATCAAACTCCCTCTCTATTATCCAGTCTAGCTTTCTCAGTCTGCCCAGCTCCCCGACGGGAACCGCAAGGGAGAGGGTCGTATATATGCTGTTTGAATTGTTGTAAGGGAGAAAAACGTTGTCATAGAAATAGGAAGTGTATTCAGCGCATTCTTTCTCATCAAGAGGCATCAAGCGCCAGTTTCCTGATAAGGATATCGTTTCCATCCGTTCCTCCTAGGCTAATAATATAACACGCGTGGTCCCTCTTCGGTAGGTTTTATTTAGTAAAGAGTGGAATTTTAATGATAATTGGATATACTTACCGTATGCATAACGGTTTTATTAAGGTCGGTGCGGCCAGTCCTGTATTGAAAGTGGGGGATCCCTCCTATAATATTGAGAAGATGTTGGAGCTTTTCAAGCTCGCATCCTCTTTCGGTGTGAACGTTCTCGTCTATCCAGAGCTGTCCATCACGGGGTATACAGCGCAGGATCTCTTTCTGCAGGAGACACTCTTAAAGCGTGCGAAGGAGGCTCTTGAAGAGTTTGCTTACCTGACGAACGGCTACGACACGCTCTCCTTCGTCGGTTTTCCTCTCTTTCATAATGGGAAGCTGTATAATACCGCAGCTGCGATACAGTCTGGGCGGATACTCAGTTATACGGCCAAGACATACCTGCCGTCCTACGGGGAGTTCCAGGAGAACAGGTGGTTCTCTCCTTCCCCTGAAAATGTATCTTTCATTGATTCTTCAATCCCTTTTGGCAACAAGATCCTCCATCAGTATCGCGATCTCGTAGTTGCCGCCGAGATATGTGAGGATCTGTGGGTCTCTCTTCCTCCATCCGTTTCCCATGCGTTACGTGGAGCCAATCTGATTGTGAATCTCAGTGCCAGTGATGAGGTCATAGGAAAGGAGGAGTATAGGAGGAACCTAGTCTCCATGCAGTCTGCAAAACTCATATCAGGTTATGTTTATGCAGATGCTGCAGAAGGGGAGAGTACGACGGACATGGTGTTCACGGGTTCAAACATCATCGCAGAGAACGGAACTATTCTTAATGAGAGCAATTTCTCCACGGGAAGGCTGACAATAAGTGAGATAGATGTTGATAAACTAAACGGTGAGAGGCGGAGAACAAGCACGTTTCAGACCACGGATGATCCCTCCTATGTCACGGTTGGAATCTCCTTCAAGGAAAAGGAGACAGTACTTACAAGGAGGGTGGATCCCTATCCGTTCGTACCCTCTGATGACTTTAAACTCTCATCCCGCTGTGAGAAGATACTGACACTGCAGGCCCTCGGGCTAAAAAAGAGGGTAGAGCATACAAAGGCGAAGAAACTCGTAGTCGGTCTTTCCGGAGGGCTGGACAGTACGCTTGCTCTTCTTGTCTCTGTCAGGACGATGGATATGCTTTCCCGCTCGAGAAAGGATGTCCTTGCTATCACGATGCCATGCTTTGGTACGACGAAGAGGACGAAGGGAAATGCGGAGATGCTGGCAGAGGCACTTGGGGTCTCTTTTGAACAGATAGATATAAAGAAGAGCGTATTGCAGCATTTCAAGGATATCGGGCAGAGTCCGGATGACTACTCGGTCACCTATGAGAATGCTCAGGCGAGGGAGAGGACCCAGGTACTCATGGACAGGGCAAATCAGCTTAGTGCTCTCGTGGTCGGAACGGGGGACTTATCAGAGCTTGCACTTGGATGGGCCACTTACAACGGGGATCATATGAGTAACTACGCGGTGAATGCATCTATTCCGAAGACCCTTGTGAGGCACATAGTATCATATGTCGCATCCCTTGGAGGAAAGGAGAGCGAGGTTCTTAAAGATATCCTTTCCACTCCCGTCTCTCCAGAGCTCATTCCGCCGAAGGACGGGAAGATAAGCCAGGTCACGGAGGATATCGTAGGCCCGTATGAGCTTCATGATTTCTTCCTATATTATTTCGTTCGCTTCGGGTTCTCTCCGAGTAAGATATACCGTCTTGCAAGAATCGCATTTAAAGGAATTTACTCCGATGATGTAACCTTGAAGTGGCTCAGGACGTTTATCAGACGCTTTTTCTCACAGCAGTTCAAGCGCAGCTGCCTGCCAGATGGGCCGAAAGTCGGTACCGTGACATTCAGCCCTAGAAGTGACTGGAGAATGCCTAGTGATGCATCGGTCGATGCGTTTTTAGAGGAGTTGGATACCCTCGGAAAATAAATAACTGTTCCCTACCTCTTCGGTGGGGGCAAGGAGTAGGTTATGAAGAAAAGAATTATCTTAGTAGCGGTCATGGTTCTGCTTGTTCCGTCTATTCTGATGGCGGATATAATGCAGCTTGGTGTGAACGTGGGATACGGACTTAACTATCAGGATCTGACAGATGATGTCAAGGATGATTATTTCGCCCTTGAAAATTTCAATCTCGCACCCGAATTGAGATTCAACATCTTCTTCCTGCAGCTTGATGCAGTTTCCGCACTCTCTTTTGGAAATGATTTCTTCGCCGCCGATACCCAGGCGACACTCGGTGTGCAGTTCAAGCTGTTCAATGCCGTACGGCTCGGTGCTGGTGCAGGTATCTCTGTTCCTATCGTGAGCAGGGGTGGTAATTGGACCATAGGTGATCCTGGGCAACCTTTAGAGGATTTTGCAGATGCAATGGCGAATTCAAGGATGCTCTACAAGGTGAGCGTTGGCATCCCAATCAGCTCATTTGAGATAACAGCCAACTGGATGATCCCCGCAGAGGGTACCTTCAACACTAAGGAGTTCATGCCCGATATCCAGAAGAGTACGTTCAGCCTCGGTTTCCTTCTCACATTATTCTAAAAACAGGGTAAAGAGGCATGTCCGAAAGGGTATGCCTCTTTTTACTTTTTCTAAAACTTTTTTTGTCTTATTATTATAGCCATGCATGAAACACTTAAAATAATAGTATCCACTTTAGTCATAATACTGGTGACTTCTGTGATTTTCTTCGCCCTTTATTTCCTTGCTCCTTCGGTCTCAGAGGATCTTTTCGGGATATCATACAGGTCAAGCAGGGAAAACCCTGTAGAGACATTCCAGTCCTCATTCATGCCTTCCGAGGAGAAGAGTGCAGAAGAAAGTTCATCTGAAATAGAGAGCGTGACAGCTGAGACTGTCACACCATCTGAGAGTGAGGATGCTGTCCTTACCGAAAGCGGTGAGGAGGTCAGGGCACAGCTTTCGGATGAATCTGTCGTCAACATGCTCTCAACCCAGATAGGCAGTCTCTCAGAGACCCTCACAGGCGATGGAGCAGTTGCCGTGTTCAATTCAATCGGGGCCTATCTTGATGAGAATGGATTAGACATTTCTCAGGTGTTTTCCAATAGAAACCTCTTTGATTTCGCGAATGGAGGGGGCTCGGATGAGATTAAGCATGTAGCTTCTTTCCTGGAGGGAGAAAATTGAGAATCACGTTCCTAGGAACTGGAACTAGCCATGGCATTCCCGTCATCGCCTGTTCCTGTCCCGTCTGTAAAAGCAGTGATTACCACGATAAACGCTATCGCTCATCAATCATGGTAGAAGATGGGGATACAGTGATCGTGATCGACACCGGTTACGAGTTCCGCCTCTCTGCTATCAGGGCGGGAATTAAGAAGATCGACGCTGTTCTTTACACCCATTCCCATTCCGATCATATCATGGGGCTGGATGATCTGAGGGTATTCACTCACGAAAGGAGTCTTCCCCTTTATGGAAGCCGTGATACCATGGATCATATCGAAAATGTATTCAGCTATGCTTTCTCCGTTCATGACTGGCCCCATATGCATGTAGATAAGGAGGAAGAGGATGCACTGAGGGAGCTTAAGAAGCATAATTACGGTCTTCCTCTCTTAGAGCGTCATGATGTTTCCCCTTACGAGTCATTCCGCATTGGATCATTGGAGATAAAGGCTCTTCCCGTGATGCATGGCATGATGGAGATCTACGGTTACAGAATCGGTAAATTCACATATATAACGGATGTGTCCAAGATCAGCGAGAGGACGATGGATGAAATCCGTGGCACTGAGGTCCTTGTCCTGGGAGCACTCAGGGAGAGGAGACATCCTACACATTTCACATTCAAAGAAGCTTACGATGTCGCAAGGGAAAGCGGTTGCCGCCTCTGCTATTTTACACATATAAATCATGAGACTTCGTATGAGGACATAAACAGGCGTTATGCGCCTCTTTGCCTGAGCAGCTATGATAATCTGAGTTTGGAGGTATGAATGGAGGATTTGTTTTCTGAAAGCGATCTTGACCAGGATAGGCTTGAAAGAGAGAGAAGGGCTGAGATGGAGCTGATTGATGAGAAGATAAAAGCAGAAAAGATGGAAAAAAAGACGGAGGAGATGCCCACTTATGATAAGACTCTCTATGTCATAGATGGCTACTCCCTCATCTACCGCTCTTATTTCGCTTTCATCTCCCGTCCGCTGACTGATAGGAACGGGAATAATATCAGCGCCTATTATGGTTTTTTCAATACTCTTCTTTCTCTTATCTCCCAGTACAAGATGGATTATCTTGCAGTCTGCATGGATGAGAAGGAACCTACGTTCAGACATAGGATGTATCCTGAATATAAGGCAAACAGGATGAAGGCTCCTGAGGACCTTCATGCTGAGGTCCCCCTTATCAAAGAGACGCTTGAGAAGATGGGTATAAAAACCCTCTCGCGTCCTGGATATGAGGCAGATGACGTGATTGCAAGTCTCTCAAAGGTCGCTAGGGGAAATGGCGTAAGGACCGTCATGGTCACTGGTGATAAGGACCTGCTGCAGCTAGTATGTGCATCGGTTTTCGCACTCAGACCTCCAAAGAAGGGAGAGACGAGCTACTCTTTTTTCACTGCAAAGGAGGTCTATGAGCATTATTCTGTGCATCCGAATCAGATAATAGATTATCTTGCTCTGCTCGGAGATGCTTCCGACAACGTTCCTGGAGTGAAGGGGATCGGGGAGAAAGGGGCTGTGAAACTTCTGGAGGAGTATGTCAGCCTCGATGGAATTTACAGGAACATAGACAGGATATCTGCGAGTCTGAGAAAGAAGCTTGCAGAGGGCAGGGAGATGGCGGAGCTCTCAAAAAAGCTCGTAACCCTCTCCTTTGATGCTCTGGATGAATCCTTCGACATGGAAAGCCTGAGCATAGAGCACGTCAATAAGGAGAATGCCCGTCCCGATTTCACCGCATTCTCGCTAAAGAGCCTGATCCGTAAACTCGGGAAGAAGGATGGGCCTGAGGATATGGAGGTGGAGAATGATGAGATCAAGGCTGAAAGTTCAATCCGCTCTGACGAGATGTTCTATCAGGGAAAGGGAGCTTATGAGAGCATAACCGACATCAAGGAGGTTGAAAGAAAATTCAAGGACTGTATCTCCTTTCATGACGCCATCCTTGCCTTTGATACCGAGACTACGGGATTCGAGGAGGATGCCGAGATCGTGGGTTTCTCCTTCTCCTACGATTTGAAAAAAGCGTATTACTGTCCACTCCGGGCAGGAGGAAAGGAATATCTTAAAAAGGATGAGGTGAAGGCGTTGTTCGATGAGTATTTCAAATCAGGGAAGATCCGTCTTGTCGGACAGAATCTAAAATACGACCTCAAGATCCTTTGGAATCTCGGAAGTGATATAAGCGTGATCGAATTTGATACTATGGTAGCCGCATGGATGGTCGAGTCAAACCAGGCACAGTTCAATCTTGAAGCTCTCTCAAGGCGTTTCCTCGCCTATGAGATGCTCGCCTTTGATGAAGTGGTTGAGAAAGGTAAGAGTTTCGATTCCATCTCATTGGAGGATGCGGTGAGGTACTCTGCGGAGGATGCCGATATAACGCTGAGGCTTTATTACATACTGCTGAAACGCCTTATTGAAAATAACATGCTTGAGACGTTCAGAAATCTTGAACTTCCCCTTATCCGCATTCTTGCATCGATGGAGAAAAAAGGTATATCGATTTCCGATGAGAAAATGGTGGAGCTCAAAAAAGAGACTGATAGCAGTGTAAGCGCTCTTGAGGAGCGTATCTATGAGCTTGCAAAACATCCTTTCAATCTTAACAGCACCCAGCAGCTTGCAAAAGTGCTTTTTGAGGAGATCGGCCTTGAAGCGGGGAAAAAGACGCAGCGGGGGTACTCTACGGACAGTGCCACCCTGGAGATGCTGAAAAAGAATGGCGGGGGAGAGATTGTTGAAAAGATACTCGATTACAGGATGCTTTCCAAGCTGAAGAGCACCTATATTGATGTCCTTCCAACTCTAAAAGGGCCTGATGGACGGATACATACGAGTTTCTTGCAGACAGGAACTGCAACAGGACGGCTTTCAAGCCGCAATCCTAATCTGCAGAACATCCCTGTACGCACGGATGAAGGTCGTCTTATAAGGAGTGCCTTCGTACCTGCGAAGGGGAATATATTCGTAAGTGCCGACTATTCTCAGATTGAACTCGTGGTACTCTCGCATATGACAGGAGATGAGGAGTTGCGAAAGGCCTTCATAAACGGGATTGATGTACACCGTTATACTGCCAGCCTGATCTTCAACAAGGATGTTGAGGATGTTACGCATTCGGAGAGGCAGATAGCGAAGACGATCAATTTTGGAATAATGTATGGAATGTCCGCATTCAGACTCTCAAATGAGCTCTCAATCCCCAGGCGAGATGCACAGGAGTTCATAAATCTCTATTTCGAGCGTTACAGCGGTATAAAGAGCTTTGTTGAGAGGACAGTGAAAGATGCTGAGGAGAAGGGATATGTTGAGACCCTTTTCAAGCACAGGCGGATAATACAGGGAATTAACAGCAAGAACAAGACGGAGAAGAATGCCGCAGAACGTGTGGCAGTCAATACAGTGATACAGGGTAGTGCAAGTGAGATAATGAAAAAAGCGATGATAGCCTTGTCAGAAAGGGACAGGTCGTATCTTGTTCTCCAAGTACATGATGAGCTGATCTTCGAGTGTCCGATAAGTGAGATGGATGATGTGGAAAAAAGCGTTAAGGATGTGATGGAGAATACCACTAAGCTATCTATCCCTGTAAGAGCCTCCGTTGAGCACGGAAAATGCTGGGGAGATATGCACTGATGGTCATAGGGTTAACGGGAAAGAGCTGTGCGGGAAAGGATGAGGTTGCCTCAATCCTCTCATCCTTGGGATTCTACGTCATTGATGAGGATAGACTCGGTCATGAGGCTTTGGATGCGAATAGAGAGGCTTTGATCGCCACCTTCGGGGATGCTATCCTGACCAACGGTTCTGTCGACAGGAAGAAGCTCGGCCCGCTGGTATTCTCTGATAAGGACAAGTTGCGTCTCTTGGAGGCGATAAGCCACCCCTGGATGGTCTCAGAGACCGTGAGAAGAGCGAAAGAGGCGGAAGCGAAAGGTCTGAATGTCGTTATAAACGCTGCTATTTTAAAGCGGCTCGGCCTTGATTCTATATCTGATGAGATTCTTTTCGTCGATGCCCCTTTTGCCATCAGGGCTAAGAGAGCAGAGGCAAGAAACGGTACGAAAATAGAAGATTTTGAAAAAAG
This sequence comes from uncultured Spirochaetaceae bacterium, assembly GCA_944392965.1. GTDB lineage: Bacteria > Spirochaetota > Spirochaetia > Sphaerochaetales > Sphaerochaetaceae > Ornithospirochaeta. Next base: position 24,396 of record CALXYM010000024.1, read on the forward strand.
AGAGCGTAATCAGGAAGATATTGTTTCCATTTTTGAAACTTTTGGCGGTAAAATTGTTAAAGTTATAAATGACGGAGATAAACCAACTCTTTATCGACAAGTCAAAGAATATTGTGATACTATTCTATCAAGAGGTTAATTATGGGTAAGAAATTAAGATACGTTCTTTTGTCTTTCTCTGTAGTGCTTGCGATTTTCGTTTTCGCACTTTTATGGCAGGTCCGTCCTGAATTTGACAGCTCGGTGTTAGATGACGCAAGAGAGAGGCAGGATGCCCAGCTAGTTAATGTTAACCAGCCTCTGGAGACGAGTACAAGTGCGAGGGCAGACGAGGAAGCTCTGGTCAGTGAAGTCGTAAGCAGGGTTGAAAGTGATGAGGAGTTCATCTCAACCATATCCTCTTCGGTCGAGAACAATGTCACAACCTACATCGATTCAATTGTTGAAGATCCCGCCACCGCTGAAACCATTTCAAAGAACGTTCTTGATATAATCCTGAGTGATAGTGAGGTTCAGTCCCAGATTGCCTCTTATGTAGATCAGGCGATCAGCGAGAAGGAGGCAGAATACACCGCTTATATCGATAACGCAGTAAGCAATATCACAGTCACGGCATCCTCAGGTGTTGATAGGAACGTGATCAGAGAGGAAATCAACAATTATGTGAATAATAACCTCTCATACGCGAATGACCTGATCGACAGCAGAATCAACCGTTACGTTGACGCGAACATCTCCTACATAGATGAGGCCGTGAATAACGGAATCAACGCATATGTGGATGAGAATCTTCAGTATGCAAACGCCATCATCGACGAGAGGATCAACAAGTTCGTAAACGAGAACATCAGTTATATCGATACCGCAGTCGAGGACGGAATCAACACGTATGTAAACAATAACCTCTCATACGCGAATGACCTGATCGACAGCAGAATCAACCGTTACGTTGATGCAAACATCTCCTACATAGATGAGGCCGTGAATAACGGAATCAACGCATATGTGGATGAGAATCTTCCGTATGC
>CALXYM010000025.1 GCA_944392965.1 uncultured Spirochaetaceae bacterium
CGCGCCGCCAGCGTTCGTTCTGAGCCAGGATCAAACTCTCCGTCATCGAACCAGCTCCGGTTCCCCGGAGCCATTATTCTTAACTTAAGTCTCTCCTGTCACCCGCTTCACGAACATCGGCTTCTTAATCTTGCCTTTGTTGTTCTTTATTTATCTCGAATTGACAGAAGCACCACGCTTCTGATGCTAAAGATAACTCTTCAGCTTTCCTTCTCTCTTCCCTTCTCTGATATATCTGTTAAAAATCATTTTGCAACGCATCATTTGCGTGCCCAATTAACCTACACCAAAGAGAGGTTATTTGTCAACAAATTTTTTAAAAATTTTTATTCTTTTTGGTAAAATTCTTATATTTCCATAAAAGATAATGAAATATTCAATATACTCAAGAAAGCAGATCATTGATAACGGAGGAAAAAGACTTTCCACCATATAATCCGGTCACATATGTAGGCCTATGGGAGAATGTGTCATAGCTATCTGCAACTCTCTTGTTCCCTACGGATAAATAAAAGGCCTCAAACATGGCCTCATCATTCAGACTGTCCCCCAGAGCAAGAGAGGATAAATAAAAATCCTTTATATTCCCATCGAAATTCAAAACATCTTTCAATATAGGGAAAAACGCATCTATCCCCTTTTTCTTACTGATGGGACTGAATAATACATTCACATGGATTGAACTGACCAGAGCATGGGCGCCAAGTGATTCGATGATTTCAAAAAGCCGTTTCTCTTTTTCCTCTGAAAGGGCTTTTCTCTCATAGGCGACATCAAAAAGCCGAGCATATTGATCCGAGGAGAAAACATAATCTGCACTCTGAGAAAGCAACGCGGCTCTCTTTTTTGGAAAATCAGGATCATTCTCTATTATGGGATTCGTCCTATATGTAACAGAACCGGTTTTATCCTTATACAACAGTACTGCACCGCTTTCGGAGATCACGGCCTCAACTGGCCACTGCCTGATATACCCATCTGCCCAGCCTGCAGAACCGCCAGTGACCAGAATGGTCTTTAATCCATTCTCTCTTATCTGATACAGAGCTTCAAGGGCATCGGGAATCAATGCCCCATCACTCGTAATAGTATCATCGACATCACTGACGATGTACCTTATCCTCTCCTTCTCTTCGTGAGAAAAACCGGAGAAAAATCTCATCTAGTCAGCCCTGAGAGCGCCCTGCTCTTGAATATCGAACTCAAATACGTGATGAAACTCATCAGAGATGCAAGTGCAGAGAGTGCGAAAGCGATATACAAGATACTCTGGTACACGGCGTCGAATGCGGAGATGTCCATAAAGGTCCCAAGCACGATGTAAACAATCGAAAGAATACTCGTTGCCGCATAGAGACATGTCTTGCTCTTTCCCCAGATATTCGCAGGCATAGCCTTTCCGACTTTCATCATGAGCATCCTCAAAAAGAGAATTGCGAACTCTCTCCACATTATTATTATGAAACACCATGCAGGCATGATCCCCTTATCCATGAAACAGACGAAGAACGTGAGATGAGAAAGGGTATCAGCAAACGGATCCATCACCTTGCCCAGATCTGTTACCAGATTATACTTTCTCGCGATCTTTCCATCGATCAGATCTGAAAGCTCTGCAGTCACATAGCAGATGAGCATCAAAACCGTACTGAGAACATTCAAAGACGGCCCAAACCATGAAGGCAGGTAATATGAGAGGAAAAAGACAGGCACAAGGCATAGTCTTAATACTGTAAGTTTATTTGGCGTGTTCATACTTTTCTCCTCTAACCGAAAAGACTGATGAATTTATTTTCAAGATATTCAACATAGGAATCCATCTCCAAAGACTTTCCAGTTATTTCCAATAATATGTCCTTAGGAGGATAAATTCCACCCTTATACCATATATTACGGTCAAGGAAATTGACAATAGCTGAATACTCACCTTTTTCAAGGGATGCTAAAAGCACTTTCTCTCCTCCAATGTGGGAAAGCAGCGTCTTATAAAGAGATGCGGCATAGATGTTTCCAAGAGCATAGGTAGGGAAATAGCCAAACAGTCCACCTGCCCAGTGATTATCCTGCAGGCAGCCCTCGCTGTCATTTTTAACTTTGTATCGTATGGTGTTAAGACTTGCCTCATTCCATGCCTGAGGAAGATCATCAACACTCAGATCACCTTCTATCAGATCCTTTTCAAGTCTGTAACGCATGATGATATGCAATGAGTACGTGAGTTCATCGGCATTGACTCTTATCGCACTTGGAGTGCTCTTGTTTATTCCCTTGATAAAATCATCAAGAGCAATGCCTTTCAACGAGGGGGCAATTTTTCTCAGATCATCATAATAATAAACCCAGAAGGATCTACTGCGTCCGATAAAGTTCTCCCAGAATCTTGACTGGCTCTCATGGAAGCCCATCGAGGTTCCTCCAGAGAGACTCGTGCCCCTTATTTGGGGATTCAGAGAAGAGTGCATCTCATAAAGAGCATGTCCCGTCTCATGGATTATAGAACCGAGGGGATCGAAAAGCCCCTTATCCGTGAACCTGTTAGTGACCCGTACATCATCAGGCCCGATGGTAGTGGTAAACGGATGAGCTGAGCGGGCAACAGTGCCACGGGAGAAATCAAAACCCATCTTCTCCATGACATGACGGCAGAATCCCTCCAGAGACGAAGGATCATACCCTTTTCTCAGAAAACCATCATCGAAGGAAGAAGATCTCTCCTCCGTCTTATCCATGATCCTATGGATCTCTACCTCAAGGGAATTGAAGAGTGGATCTATATCCTGTGTCGTGAGCCCACTCTCATAATCATCAAGAAGGACATCATATCTACTCTTTTCTGAGTCTATAAGCTCCGCCTCCTCCCTGAGTATGTCGATTATCTCCTTCAAATCATTTTTAAAGAAGGAAAAATCATTATTCCTCTTCGCTTCGAACCATGAGGCATGTGCGCGTGAGGTTACCCGGCTTTTCCTCTCTACAAGGGTGGATGGAAGTCTTGTCTCACGAGCTATCTCCTTCTTATACCATCGTACAAGCGCCTTATCCACATCAGAGGAGAGCGTAGTCTCATCTATTGAGGAAACAAGCTCTGCCAAGGCTGGAGAACAGAGCTCCTTATGATATAAAGAAGAGAGGAGAGCTGATTCCTCCCCTCTCTCTTCAAGCCCCTGTGAGGGCATCTCCGTCTCCATATCCCACTCAAGAAGTGCAAGAATGTTACGGATATGACTTATCTTCCTGTCAAATTCAAACAGAGCATCAATGCCCATTAAAGCTGCTCCTTACTATCGACCTTCTCTCTCAGCTGAGAAAGGAAATCATCATAGCTCAGGCCGAATGCCTGTTTGCCATTGCGGTAACGTACGGAGACCGTATTCGCTCCCATCTCCTTTTCCCCCAGAATCAGCATGTAAGGAATCTTTAACTGCTGAGCTTTACGGATCTTGGCATTCATCCTGTCGCTTGAAAGATCGCTTTTTACCCTGACTCCATCCTTTCTGAGCTTCTTCTCAAGCTCGATTGCATAATCATTCGCAACTTCCGCAACAGGAATGAGCATGACCTGTTCAGGTGCAAGCCATGGAGGGAAAGCCCCCGCATAATGCTCCACAAGCACACCGAAGAACCTCTCGATGGAGCCAAGGAGTGCTCTGTGAATCATATACGGCTGCTTCTCCACTCCATCCTTATCAACGAATGTGAGACCAAAACGCTCAGGAAGATTGAAATCGAACTGAACGGTTGAGAGCTGCCACTCACGTCCGATGGCATCCTTGATCTTAAGATCGATCTTAGGACCATAGAACGCACCGCCTCCCTCATCGATATCATACTTGAGTCCTTCCTTCTCAACCGCTTTCTTCAGAGCCTCGGTAGCGGCATCCCACTTCTCCTTATCACCAACAGACTTCTCCGGCTTTGTCGATATATATGCGTGAATCTCATTAAAACCGAAGCTATGAAGCATATGAAGTGAGAAACGAAGTACTTCAATGATCTCATCCTCCATCTGATCCGGTGTGACGAAAAGATGTGCATCATCCTGAGTAAAGCCACGTACTCTCATCAAGCCATGAAGAGCTCCAGCCTTCTCATAGCGGTAAACAGTACCGAGTTCTGCCCAGCGGCAGGGAAGATCGCGATAGCTCTTCTTACTGTTCTTATAGATCATGATGTGGAAAGGACAGTTCATCGGCTTCGTATAATAATCCATGTTATCCATCTCCATCGGAGGATACATTGAATCCTTATAGAACCCGAGATGGCCACTCGTCTCCCAGAGCCATGACTTTCCTACATGGGGGGTATATACCATCTCATAACCGTTCTCATAGTGCTCTTTTCTCCAGAAATCCTCGATAATCTGACGGATTCTTGCACCTCGTGGATGCCAGTAGACAAGCCCGGGACCAGCTTCCTCATGAAGGGAGAACAAATCGAGCTCCTTTCCCAGCTTCCTGTGGTCTCTTTTCTCGATATCCGCAAGATGATCGAGATAGAGTCTTAAATCCTTCGGACTCTCCCATGCCGTTCCATAGATTCTCTGCAGCATCTCCCTCTTCTCATCCCCTCTCCAGTAAGCACCGGCGACAGAAAGAAGCTTGAATGCGTCCGCATTGAGCTCCTTTGTCGACTCGACATGCGGACCTCGGCACAGGTCTGTGAATGCCCCCTGATTATAAAGAGACACATCCTCCCCATCAGGAATCGCATCAATAAGCTCCAGCTTGTACTTCTGATTCTTGAAAAGTTCCTTTGCCTCATCACGAGAGACGACGGAACGGGTAAATTTCCTGTCGCTCTTTATGATCTTCTTCATTCTCTCTGTTATATCTTCTAGATCCGCCTCCGTGAGGGTACGCGGAAGATCAAAATCATAGTAGAATCCATTCTCGATTGATGGCCCGATCGCAATCTGGGCATCAGGGAAGATCTCTAGGACCGCCTCTGCCATGACATGCGCCATCGAATGCCTTATTTTTGCCAGTTTCTCTTCGTTAGCCATTTTATCCTCCAAAAAATAAAGCCTTTTAAGTTTCATCCTCACTAAACGCAAGGACGAAGCTCAAAAGGCCCCGCGGTTCCACCTTGCTTCCCTTTCCTGATGAAAAGGACGCTCAATTCTCTCTTAACGCAAGATTACGGCAGGATATACTTGTCACCTTTCCACCCTGCAGCTCGGAAGTGGTTTTCGAATCCCTATCTCTAAGCGTCTTCCTTCCAAGGACGCTCTCTCAGGAGAGAATCAGAACCTACTCGTCTTCGTCATAGCTGTTGACTTAAGCATAACCAGATAAAAGTTTTTTTGCAAGAGGAACAGGAAAGAGGCATCTTCCTGCTATTTCAAGGAGATGATCGTCCTAACACGTTCCAGGCTGGTATTGGAAAGGGAGAATTCCTCCTGTCTCAAAAGCCCTCCCATATGAATATGCCCAGGATGGAATACCATCTTTGACGGATAGCTGCTAGATGGGTGCACATGGTATTCCTTTGCTTTTATAAGTTCTTTTATCTTCTTAAAATTTCTCTCATTTATCCCACATCCGGGCATTACAACAATCCTCTCTCCTGCCCTTTTTACGAGTTCTGCAAGAGTATCGGATCCCTCAAGAACACTTGACTCAAGACCACTTGTAAGAACCCTGTCCACACCAAGGCGGATTAAGGTCTCTAGAGAACGGAAAGCATCCCTGGTCATATCGAAAGCCCTGTGAAACGTGACAGGAAGAGGGCGGGCTATTTCAATGAGCTCTCTCGTCCTCTCCTCATCTATCTCACCATCAGGGGTAAGGATACCGAATACAAGGGCATTGGCCCCGTGTTCCTTGAAAAATATGGCATCACGCTTCATCACCTCAAACTCAATATCGCTATAACAGAAATCCCCTCCACGTGGACGGATCATGACATTTATAGGAATACTCGTCATCTCTTTTGCAAGCAGGAACATCCCTGCCGAGGGTGTCAGCCCCCCTTCAAAAAGATCGGAACAGAGCTCGACCCTGTCGGCCCCGCCCTTTTCCGCAGTAATCACGGATTCCACGGATTCAAGACATATTTCAATCAAGGTGTTTGTACTCATACCTTTTTATAACATCACCTATTTGAAAAACAAAGAGAAAAAATGACTATCTTGAAATAAGTTCAGCCAAGGACTCCAAAAGATCCTTCTCATATTCTGAAAATCTATTTAGAAGAGGACTATCAAGATCAATGACACCATAAAGCGTGCCATCTTTTTTAAGGATGGGGACGACGATCTCGCTCCTGCTTTTACCAGAACATGCGATATGGGATGGGAATTTAGAAACATCAGGGACGATCAAAGTTTCCCGTCTCTCTGCGGCAGTACCGCATACGCCACGGCCGAGTCTTATCTCAACACAGGCAGGTTCCCCCTGAAAAGGGCCGACGACGAGCTTCTGCCCATCGAACAGGTAAAACCCTGCCCAGTTTAAATCAGGGAGAAAAGAATAGATGAGGGCACTGATGTTCGCAAGCTCTGCAAACTCATGATAGACATCCCTCTCTTCTTCAAGATAAGAGGATGCCGCCTCAAGAAATGATTCGGCATCCCCCTCATAGTTCCCTGTTCTCTTTACAGGAGCAAACACATCAGGCCTTCTTTGCAGAAGCAGCCTTATTCGCCTGCCTCAAACGCAGGGCGACCTGTGGCTTTACGATCGTACCCGGTCCTGCGATACATCCACCCTGACATACCATGACCTCAACCAGATCCGCATCCGGAGCCTTCTTCTGCCATGTGTTCATCAGACGTACCGTTTTCTTGTCGATACCGTCGATGCTCATGATCTTCACGGAAGACGGATCCTTTAGGCGAGAAAGGACACAGGATGCAACACCTCCGGTAACCGCGTATTCCCTGCAGTCCTGGAATGATGCATCATCCCCAAGGCTCTCTGCTTCCATCTCCCTGACATCTATATCAAGAGCCATGAATACGGCAGCAAGTTCTGCAAACGTGATGACCCCATCAATGATGTCGCGATACTTGGCAGCTTCAACTCTTTTTGAAAGACAAGGGCCGATGAATACCGTCTTACATTCGGGATCGGCTTTCTTACAGAGCTCCGCGGCATAAGCCATAGGAGAGTAGGCATCACTATAACGCTCTTTGAGGAACGGAAGATGCTTAGGAATCAGTTCCATATAGCTTGAGCAGCAAGAGGTAGTCATATACCCCTCTTTAGCCTCTATCTTCTCAACAAGCTCCTCCCCTTCCCTGATGCTTGTCACCTCAGCACCCTTGGCGACTTCAAAGACATCTGAGAATCCAGCCTTCTTCAGTGCTGCCTTTATCTGGCCAAGCGTTCCGGGGAACTGGCCTTCAATTGCAGGTGCAATCATAGCGACGACCTTATCCTTCTTCTTGAGCATCTTGAGTACATGCAGAAGTTCACTACGCTCCACGATCGCGCCAAAAGGACAGGAGCGGACACACTTTCCGCATCCGATACACTTCTCATGATCAACTTCGACAACACCCTGCTCATTCTTATGAATCGCATTTACAGGGCATGCCTCTTCACATGGAACGGGGATGTGTACTACAGCATGGAAAGGACAGACCTCCATACACTTTCCGCATCTGATACATCTGTCATCCTGGATATGAGCCTGACCATTTATGAATACTATCGCATCCTTAGGGCAGTTAGCCATGCACGGACGAGCAAAACAGCCACGACAGGCATCGCTTATCCTGTACTGGTCCTTTGGACAGCCATAACAGCCGCTTTTGATTGTAGTTAAGAGAGGAAGGCTGGGCTCATCCTTCTCAAGGACCTCCTTAACATACTCGCCGAGAGGCTTGAACTCATCGTCATCGTTGTCCAGATCCACGCCAAGGAGGGTAAGCACACGGTAACGGACGAGTGCCCTCTCCTTGTAGATACAGCAGCGTGACGGGATCCTGTCCTTAGGAATGATCTCAATAGGCAGCCTGTCGGCAGTCTGAACAAGAGTATCAGAGAAGAAACGACGGACGACCTCTGAGTCTATCCTTCTCTTTATTTGGGTAAACTGGTTGTTCAGATCAATCATTCCTTAACAGCCTCCTGAAGCAGACGACAGAACACATCCTGTGTCACTCCATCATAAATCTTACCATTGATCTCTACGAAAGGTGCCTGTCCTCCACCGACCTTGCACTGTTCAAGGCATGAACAGCCCTCGATCTCGCAGTCCGCAAGGATCTCCGGATCAAGGAAATCATTGTAAAGGAGCAGATCAGCTCCTCCCTGAACAAAACACGCAGTGCCAAGACAGATTCTTACTTTCACCTTTGGCTTCTTCATAAACACTATCCTCCTACAGGTATTCTACTGAAGTCTCTTTAATATAGTTCTCTTCGAGAGCTTTCCTCAGACGTGCGATTATCGTCCTTCGGATACCGATCTCGAAAGGAATATTCGGATCCTGATGCGCTTCGTTTATCTTCGTTCCGACGATTATGTGGATCTGGTCAGAATCGAGAAGAATCTCCACGAACTTCTTTGATGGATCGTTGGGCATGTCCGCGACATTCTCTTTCTTCTCCAAAGCTGATACGACCTTGCTCAAAGTGAGCATACCCTCCGTGACAAGATCTATTCCCTCCATCGTTGAGGCCGGAGGAACATCTGGTGACCAGCAGGAGAGATCCACCTTCAGCTTCTTATTGAACAGACGGGCAACTATCTGCGCAGTCGTTCCTCCAGATACGATCTTCTTGCCATCGAAGGCCCTGATTTTCTCTCCGAGTATCTCATCGGCTTCCTTCGTAAACGGAGGCCCTGTGACTATCAATGTACGGCGGGGCCTTCTTATATAGACAACGACACACGTGATATCATCCTTGCTGGAAAAACCGTCAAGGGCACAGGCTTTCTGAACAATTGCCCTACTAAGCTCCCTGGAGGAGATATCCGGATTTGCTGATATCTCATCCTTTATGAACTTTCTTACCCCATCCAGTCTCCATCCAAGAGGAAGGCTCTTTCCAAGACCGGACTGGGTGACACCGTCTGAGAACATTATCAGACGTTCTCCATATTCCATCTCAAAGGATGAATAGGATATCGTCTCCTTTTTGAACGCAGCCTCCCTCTTGAGCTCGGTCTTCGTCCTATCCCACTTCAACTCCTTTGTACCTGAAAAGCGGAGTGCGGCAGGATTGTCATACTCAACGAGGTTCACTTCGATGTTCTCCATTCCATCCTTGTACCTGATATCGGCAATCGTGAAGGTTGAATAGCTTATCTTCCTCTCCTTACACACTGGAAGGGTATCCATTATGATCTCGGCAGAGTGCTCAAGCGCAATCTGGGAAAAGGAGAGCTTATGAGCCATATGTGCGGTAAGGGATGCAAGAACGTTGGCTTTTACCCCGCTTCCAAGCCCATCAGAGAGCGTTGCCACTATCTGATTGTTCTCCGGATTGCGGGAAAGGAGGAACACGTCCCCCCCTATCTTCTGCCCATGTTTATAGATCTGCGCGTAATCGACATCGATGAAGATATTGTTCATGTGATATCCCTGTCATCCTCCATCGTGAAATCCTTATCATCCCCGCTTGAATGCACGCTGAACGCATCAATAAGGGAATTAAGCATGATCTCAGTCTCCGCTGCATTCTCCCCAAGAAGGCTCGCTATCTGCTGAACGGTGGCAAGAGAATTCTGAATAACCGTCTCTGCTTTCTTTACAACGGTCTCCCTCTTTATCGTCGGATTCGTAATATCATCAAACATCGCTCCAAGCAGCCTCTGCTTCTCTACAAGGAAGAACGTCACCCGTATGAACTTATCCTTATAGTGCATTCTGTATTGTCCTGGATGAGAGAGATAGAACTGATCCTTGAATTTGTCGGCAAAAGGAACAAAGCGCTCAACAGGAAGGCCACGGACCATCGACAGCATGCTCTGATCCAGGAACCCCTCCTCCATGTCGCCAAAGAGATCCAGGAACTGTATGTTGCAGTCAGCGATCTTCAAATCACTGTCTACGATCACGACTCCCATCGGGATTGTCCTCAAAAGTACATCGACCTTGCTCTGAGCCTCCTTGCGCATCTTCGTAACACACATCTCGATCTCAGCCATGCCATCAAGATATGCAATCGCCATCTCCCTGCAAGTAGAATAACCACAGCCACCGCAGTTAAGCTCATCAGCCTTCGAAAGCTTGCCAAGCTCGACAAGAGCCCTCCTGATATCATCTTCGCTATGCTTCTTCTGGAAGGAATCTTCCCTGCTCGGCTGCGTACCTCCAAGAATCGAATATCCTTTATCAAGCAACAAGTCAGTGAATTCCTCATCTCCTTTGAAAAGGTTCTTCTCCTCAAGGCGCCTCTCAACATAGTCGCTGGAGGCCTTCTTCCTGAAAGCGATGGAATAATCCCTCTCCGTTCCAGGGCCGTTCACGCACCCGCCATCACAGCCCAGAAGTTCAAGGAATGCAGTCGCCTCATGCTTATCTCCAAGTGCGGAGAGCACCTGATCCATTCCGGAAAGAGCTACGGCCTTGGCATGGATCGGATCTCCTCCCCATATCTGACTGGAGGTTATCTGCCCTCCCTCGATAGGATAAAGGCTCGACATTCCCGCCTTAGCTGGAATGAAATCTACATGTTCTTTCACCTCCAGCGTATCAAGATCTATATCAGCGCTTTTCAGCCAGTTTTTAAGCTCTGCGAAAGTAATCGCATAATCAGGGTACCCGGGATACATGTCTGCCTCATGCTTCTTCGCGGCACACGGTCCGATGAAAACGATGATTATATCCTCCCCGTACAGCTTCCTTAAATATGCACTATGACACTGTAAGGGAGATGGAATTGGGGCAAGACGGGAGAGACTGTCAGGATAGTATTTCTTAACAAGCTCCACGACGGATGGACAGGCTGTTCCTATCCAATTGCATTCCCCGTTGTTCCTCCTTATATGTTTATCAATGGCCTGAGTCACAAGATGAGCACCGATTGCAGTCTCACTCACATCACTGAATCCAAGAAGCTTGAGAGCATAAAGCAGCTTCTCCTCCTGGAAACGGAACTCGGAGGAATATGATGGAGCAAGAGAGCAGATAGCCCTCTTTCCACTTGTAAGAGCCAGTTTCACACGGGAAACATCATCACGGATCTTCTTGGCATTATTCGGACAGACATGGACGCATTTACCGCAGAATATGCACCTGTCCTTCATGATCATCGCATGCCCGTCCTTTATCTGGATCGACTTGGTAGGACAGCTTCTTACGCATTTATAACAATCCCTGCAACTAGTGACCTCTGTGTAAATCGGATACTGCATATCTACTCCAACTCCTTCTTTAACAAGTCGACGATGCAATCCTCATCCAGAGCGGAATACTCCTTTCCGTTGATAGCGACATGAGGCCCTGAATTGCACCTTCCAAGGCACAGATGACCTTCCAGCTCCACCCGGTCTGAGAGGTCATTCTCACTAATGTAGTTCTCAATAGCAGACAGAATGCTGCTATTGCCTCTGGCAAAACAGCTTGAACCCATGCAAAGCTCAACCTTGACAGTATTATCAGCCATTTAATATCTCCCTCTGTTCAAACTTAGGGTAATTCAAGAGAAGGAAATAGTCAATAAAACGCTTAAGAGGAAAGAATTAACCCCTGTTTTATAGTTTTATAAGCATATGTAAAACCTAAAACAGGGATTATATGTGAAAAATAGAATATATACTTGCGATTTACCCTTAAATCATATCCTCATCTGAGTCTAAATCATCGCTTTCGGCTAATTTCTTTCCAAGTTTCACAGAGAGGACTGCAAAGCTCGTAGCAAGATCCGTACGCTGGACAACCACGCTCTCAGGGACCTTTAGATCTTTTGGAGCAAAATTCCAGATCCCTCTTATCCCACATTTCACCAGAAGATCACATACCGCCTGTGCCTGGGATGCGGGAACAGTGATTACCGCAATGCTGATCCTGTTCTCATTTATGAACCTGTTAAGACTCTCCATGCTCTTGACAGTGAAAGAGCCGATCGTCGTTCCTATCTTTTCCGCAGACTTATCGAATACAGCGACGATCTTAAGTCCGTAGGAAGCGAAACCATCATAGCGGGCGATGGCGCTGCCAAGGTTTCCCGCCCCTACGATGAGGGCGTCACTGGTATTGTCCCATCCAAGAACATGGGTTATATACTGCGTGAGTTCCTCGATATCGAATCCGATCTTGGGCTTTCCCTCTATGCCGGTGGAGGAAATATCCTTTCTCACCTGAATGGGATTGAGCCCCAGCTCATTCGCAAGGCTTGTCGCACTTATATATTTTCTTCCTCCTTCCTTAGCCTGATTCAATATCCTGAGATAGGAAGGGAATCTTTTTATCGTCGGTATTGGAATACTCATAGCTCTTCTAATCTCCTAACAATTCTCTCTATTATCTCATCCGGAGCACTGCTTCCCGCACTTACCCCGACAACGCTGAATTTCTTAAGCATCTCTTCTTCAATCGAGTTCTCATCGTCTATCAGGGCCGCCTCAAGACCTATCCTCTCTGCCTCACTGACAAGAGCCTTGGAATTGGCACTCATATTGTCCCCTACCACAAGAAGGAATGGAACCTGTCCCTTCAGAGCATGTATAGAATCCCTTCTCCTCTCACTTGCCATGCAGATGGAATTCGAGACGATATATGAGTATCCCCTCGCCTCAAGCTCATCCATCAGCATATTATACCGGGCGGTGTCAAAAGTGGTCTGGACTATCACACGGTATTTCCTATCATTTGGGATACTGTCGATATCCTCTTTATCCTGAACGACGAAATAGGTCCGCCTGCTCGCCCCTTCCACAGCAACCGTCTCACTATGTCCCTTCGTTCCGAGAAGAATAACATCCAGCTCACTGGAACGCATGCAGTTCTGGTTCTTCAGGACAAGAGGACATGTCGCATCCACTATCTCCACCCCTTTTTCTTGAAGGATTGAACGTTCAGTATCGCTTATTCCATGCGCCCTTATTATGACAACGGAACCGGGAAGAGCATCCTCTGCCTTATAGATGGTTATAAAACCACCTTCTGCGATTTTTTTTATCACATACTTGTTATGAGCCAGATCTCCATAGATGAAGAGGGGTTTCCCCTGCTTCTCATAATAGACTTTCTCCACCAAGGAGAAGGCTCTTTTCACACCTGAACACAGACCCATTTCATCAGCTTTTATTACTTTCATACCGTTTAATCGATAAAATTTTACCCTTTTAGACAAATAAATGCAAATATTAGTGATAAAAAAACTGGAGCAGGACGCTCCAGTTCACTCAGAAAGATGAAATGTTTATTTATCTTCCTTCTCCGTCTCTTCAGTCTTGGCATAATCACTTTCGGGTCCGACCATCTCAAGAGTTGGAGCTTCCTTCTTTCCTTCGGCCTCTTTAACATCTTTCTTATCAGCCTTCTCTTCCTTCTTCGCACCCTGAGCCGCAGTTGCGACCTTATCCTTGCTGGTTACGGAAGAAATGGCAGATTTTGAGAACTCGATGCGGGAAGAATCATCTACCTTGACGACAACAGTCTGCTCTCTGACAGCAACAATCGTTCCGTGAATTCCTCCGATCGTGACAACCCTATCACCTTTTTTCATGGCATCGATCATCGCCTTAGCTTCCTTATCTCTCTTCTTCTGAGGACGGATGATAAGGAAATAGAAAATAAGGATAATAAGTACAAATGTAATAAGCGTGGTAGCCATGGATCCACTGCTTCCATCGGCCGCCATAAGAGAAATTGCGTTCATTTAATACCTCAAATTTATCAAACTAGTAAAAAGCTAACATGAAAGGCTTTGACAGTCAATAAAAATGGGCCAGATAATACTGGCCCGTTAAAGCGCTTATACGCTTAAATCACATCATACCGCCCATTCCAGGGTTTCCCTGTGGCATCGGTGGCTCCTTTGATGGAATGTCAGTTACCGCACATTCAGTGGTAAGGATCAAAGCTGCGATACTGGCAGCGTTCTGCAGAGCAGAGCGTGTAACCTTCACAGGGTCAAGGATTCCCGCCTCAACCATGTTGCACCATACCATCTTGTTGGCATCGAATCCGATACCTGCTTTTTCCCTCTTACATCTGTCTGCGACGATAGATCCATCGACACCAGCATTCTCAGCAATCTGTCTGATCGGCTCTTCAAGAGCTCTCTTGACGATCCTGTATCCGACCTTCTCTTCCTCATCGAGAGATGAGAGATCCTTCTTCTCAAGTGTGTTGACAGCCTGAATAAGAGCAACTCCACCGCCAGGGATGACACCTTCCTCAATAGCAGCACGTGTAGCAGAAAGAGCATCCTCTACCCTGTGCTTCTTCTCCTTGAGCTCAACCTCAGTCGCAGCTCCTACGTTGATGACGGCAACTCCACCTGCGAGCTTTGCAAGTCTCTCCTGAAGCTTTTCTCTGTCATAATCGCTCGTGCAATCAGCAATCTGCATCTTGATCTGAGCAATCCTCTCCTTGATCGCCTCGGCAGAACCAGCACCGTTGATGATAGTCGTATTCTCCTTCTCGACCTTTACGCTCTTAGCACGTCCGAGCATTGAAAGATCAGCGTTCTCAAGCTTGAATCCAAGCTCTTCCGTAATAACCTGTCCACCTGTGAGAATTGCGATATCCTCAAGCATGGCCTTACGTCTGTCACCGAAGCCAGGAGCCTTTACAGCAACGACGTTGAGAGCGCCACGAACAGCATTGACTACGAGAGTAGGAAGAGCCTCTCCATCAACATCCTCTGCGATGATGAGAAGCGGCTTATTCGTCTGTACTACCTTCTCAAGAATTGGCAGAAGATCCTTCATATTTGAAATCTTCTTGTCATAAATAAGGATATAAGGATTATCGAGGACACTGATCATAGTATCCTTGTTGTTGCAGAAATAAGCAGAGAGATATCCTCTGTCAAACTGCATTCCCTCTACGAAATCAACAGTGGTCTCAATAGTCTTTGACTCCTCAACGGTAATGACACCGTCCTTGCCGACCTTGTCCATCGCATTCGCAATCTCATCTCCGATTGCCCTGTCGTTGTTAGCACTGATTGACGCAACGCTAGCAATCTCCTCTTTATCCTGAATGATCTTTGCTTCCTTCTTGATTGCCTCAACCGCATCCTTTACTGCGATATCGATACCACGGCGGATACCCATCGGGTTAACACCTGCTGCAACACTCTTCATTCCCTCCTTGGTGATTGACCAGGCGAGAACTGTTGCTGTTGTCGTTCCGTCACCAGCGACATCGTTGGTCTTTGTCGCAACTTCCTTCAGAAGCTGTGCACCCATATTCTCGAACGGATCCTCGAGTTCAATCTCCCTTGCTACCGATACTCCGTCCTTTGTTACGGTAGGAGCACCGTACTTCTTATCAAGAAGAACCAGACGTCCCTTAGGGCCTAATGTGGTCATAACGGCCTTTGAAATCTTTTCTACACCATCAACGAGGGACTTACGTGCCTCTTCGTTGAATTGAAGCTGCTTTGCCATATGTTTATGCCTCCAAAATTAACTCTAAAATCTAAAATATATATAAAAGGAAAAAACGGCAAGCAAGTTTAGACTATAATGCCTAAAACGCGCGTACCTTCACTCTCAAAAGAGATCTCGCCGCCTGCACCGTTGAGGGGGAACACAATTAAACTGTACGGTTTCATGTTAAAATCATAGTCAGGAAGAGGCAAATAAAGTTTAGAAAGCATGTCAGACATATCGAAGCCTAACGAACCATCATAGAACTCCTTGACATCGTATCTTGGATCATCCGTCAGTCCCCGCCCCGTCGTTACAACCATCATGCAGAAGTCATAGAAAAGGGTACCGAAGTCCTCCCCTGTCGCATGTTCAATCATCCTGTAGTCATTATATGGACATGTGTAAATCTTCTGGATGATCTCTTCTCCGAATCTTGCTTTCAGATAATTGAAGAACATGGCAGAAAGAGCATAATTATATATTTGTTCCTCATCATATCTCCACTCTATCAAGGAATTGTCACCATCAACATCGATAAAAAACGCAGCCAGATCACGCAACCGTTTCTTGAATATTTCGTCACTACCAGAGTATGCCTCCGCAAGGCTGGACAGGCCTTCTGTTATCCACATTGAGGAATCAAAAAGATGACTATAGATACAACGGTTGGCATCGAACACATGATGCTGAAGTTCATGGACCATTACAATCCTGGTTAATTCATTGTAATAAGGATCAGAACTCTGAACAGCATTCAGTGAAAGATAGATGACATCACCTTCATTTGACATCCCATCCGTCTCTTCATCATTAAAGAAATCTGCCGGAGACTGATAACCAACCACGGTCTCATCCCATTGTCCGAAAACGGCTATAAGCTTCCCATTTTTGTCAATATCTGAATAAGGTCCGAAAATCTCCTTGAACCTCGGATAGACTTTCTCGAAATCATTTACAAGCACTTTGATATCGTCCAGATCTTCCTCATCATATTCTACGCTTTCCTCAATCATGACATATACGTTTTCTGTGATGTAAACGCATCTTACGTCTGCAAAACGGCTCTCAGGATAGTACAAATATACATCTTTCCAGACATCTCCAATTTCAAAGACGTGATCACCAGAGTATCCCAGATTCCCATTATTTTCATATGTTCCAGGAATTTTCGGTATCAGGAGAGGAAGGGAATCTGAGTGCCTGTCATGAATGCATTCAGCTCCGTTAATCCTGGGAGAAGTAAAACGGAGACTGACCTTTGCTAAATCGGAGGGGGAAAACTCTGTTTCATTGCTTCCATCGAACCCGTAATTCTGATCCTCATGAGGCAGGCATAGGAAAAGAGCGTACATGGCATTCTCCGGCAGCGTGTAGATTCCATCCTCTTCAAGCAGCAATACTCCTTCAGGGACATCTAATCCCCCCGAGAGATTTTCCTCCTTTTGGGAATCTGGAGGAAGACAAGAGCAGAGCAGCAGGACAATACTGATACAGATAAATACTTTTTTGAAACTCACACCATAACCATCGATAAAACAAATGCTATCAGAACTGAGAACAGGCCGGAAAGCAGGTTGACCACATCATTATCTATAAAAGATATCCCACGAGCCCTTTCATTCTTCTTTCCATCACTCTCCTCATGCTCGGTAAGACTTCCATCATCCCTCCTGTAATGCACCTGTACCGTTGCCCCGAGGAAGGAGTCAAAGAGCGCACCCAGGGTTCCTGATATCGTAATGACGGGAAGCATGAGCAAAGGAAGCGTGAAACACCCTACAGAAAGAAGTGCCACGAGAAATGAACCTAAGAGGCCGGAGAAGGTACCAAGTGCGCTTACCCCGCCACTTAATCCTTTGGGAACTTTTGTGAAGGTTATTATCGAAACAGGATCACTCTTGCTTAGTGCTCCTATCTCCCCGCTCCAGGTATCGGCAACGGCCTCCGCGATTCCCGTGGAGAACATGACAAGACCGAGTGTGTCATACACAGTGAAACGGAACAGGAACAAGCCGATCAATGCAGGGATGCTGTTCGCAAGTACCTGCATCGCATCCCTTCTTGCACCCTTCTTCTGTATTTTCCTTCTGTTATCGGGAATGATCTTCCCGATAACGGCCGCAGATAAGAAGAAGAAAAGCATTATGAGGATGCCAGAAAGACCTCCGATGTATGTGATCACAGATCCTACGATGAACGCTGCGATAAGCCCGCTTCCTGTAAGCTGCTTCTTCCTGATGGAAAACAGGACGATGAGCATCATCAGGATGAAGATGATCAGAAGCCGGACGGATATGGGCATGGAAAAAAAATAAGAATCAATATAAGCCATTGAAAGCTCCTAATGCAAAAGCGCTTATCAGGGGAACTGTTATATTATCAAAGCCGAGGGGAGTAAGATTCTCCAATACCGTAGAGAGCAAGGCCACAGCCAGTACCATGTACCAAGGCCCCTCTGAATACAGGATGAAAAGAATCAGAAGAGAAACAAGGAACATCGTAAGAGTACCCTCAACACTTTTTTTCCCTCCTATGAATGAATAACCGTGTTTTCCAAACCTGCTGCCGATCAAGGCTGCAAGGCCGTCACCAAAGCCCATCATAAGAACAGATGCGATGACGATACGGTCATCAATAAGACCGTTATACCTGCAGATTATGAGCACGAGTATGGAAAATGGATAATATATGAGGCCATTATCCCTCTTCCTATTGCCCATTCCAAGATATTTGGAAAATCCGGAATAAACAAAGAGGGCATTTATCACAATAAAGGATACAGGCCCGACAACGGCCCAGGCAAGACTGTCATACATTCCAACGAGGATGAAAACCCATCCTGAGACGAGAATATGAATGAACTTGCGTACCCCCTCGCTTCCTATCCGGGTAAAACGGTATAGAAGGAATGCCACCCCTATTACAAGGAGAATATAGATAAAAGAGTATATTGTCGCAATAAGATTGGAATTCACCAGCTTCTACCTCCACCACCAGAAAAACCGCCACCAGAGAAGCCTGAAAAACCGCTATGAGTACCTGATCCTCCTCTATGTCCGTTCACAGGTGGTGGGGCTATGATATTCCTCTGCCTCTCATATCCCCGACGCCAGCGGGTTGAGAACGCATGCCAGATAAGATAGGAACCAAGATAATCCGTCCCAGTATACCATGAGGGAGATGAGAAATTCAGGGCTTTGAACTTCTTACTGTACTCCTCTTCGAGATTGAGTGCCACCGCATAGCTCAGGTTATGATAATAGAACCCGGGATCCTCATCGATAAGCCTTCTCAGCTGATCCATCTCAACAGTCTCGAGGAACTCCTTATATCCTAGAATCAAGGAAAGCATCTCATCGGCATAATCACTTCTCTTGTTCACGGCAAAGGAGAAGAATGAGGAAGAGAATACCACTGCGGTATGCAGTAATGAAAGGACGATTGCAAGGATAAGATTCCTGCTTGATGCGGATAGAAGATACGCGGAAACGCCGAAAAGGATGATCATGAGTGCGGCGATGAAGATTATCTGCAGAATGATGATCGAATTCTTTATTGAACTGTTGGCGAAATACCTGTGTCCGATCATGGCAAGAACTGCAAATGCGATAAGGGAAGGAAAAAGGATGAATAAGGTAAGCTCACCCATGTTCGAGATAGAGGCAAAAACGGAGAAAAGTATCACCGCCCCTATTCCTATTGCTCTTATCAGGGATGATCTGCGAACGCTCCTCATCTCATATAGCGGATGATTCTTCTCATAATACCGCTCAACCTCAGGGATTATCCTCTCACTCACATTCTGACAGAAATTCCCCTTTGCAAGATCCTTCATGTCGACCTTATCGGAAGTGGAGAAAAGAAGGGAAAAGAGTTTCCTCTCATAACTGGGTCTCTCTTTTTCGATATCCCTGAGTTTTATGAATTCAAAATCATCCTTCCCTCTCTCCTCTATCTTCATGTATCCCTTATCAGCAAAATAGAAGAGCATTGAGAGTACATCCTTGTCGAAAGTGACTGTATTATCAACGATATAACCGACATCCAGGCTGCTTAATCCCTCAGGGGGATTGAACTGGACGGGAGCTATTATCTCCTTATCCCTGCCAAGACGGAAATAAGAATAATATATGAAGGCAAGGACAAGGACAGCGAGAAGCACATAAAGGATATTGAACAGATTACCGTAATCGTTTTTCAGGACCTTTGATGAGAAATATCCCTCATCGAACTCAGCTCTCAGAGTAACGCCGCTGTACGGTCCTAGTCCATAAATCACACCTGAGACAGTGCGCCTGTCACTTGATATGTCGAAGTCAAGAGACGATGTTGAACCATATTCCCCATAAGTCATGAAAATACGATCCGGATCCACCTCATGAGGGAATGTGACAGAGAAAGAGAACGTGTTGACATCAGTATCCCATGCAGGGGAAAGGAGGTTCACATACCACTCATCATACTCCCTGTTTCCATCGTCCTCTAAAAGATAATCATACATTATATGATAGTTCACGGGCCCAAACACGTACTCATCGGGATTTCCTAGACGGAGGGAGAGGTAATCCCCATTATAGCTTAACACAGTCTCCACATTCGTCTTTATATTTGAAATCTCCGCAGTCAGATTTATAAAAGGATATGGGTTAAACCTATACTGGATATCTCTTATTATTCCATGGCTCGGGGTTATGAAACGCAGATCCAGAAACTCGTTGAACGTACTGCTGCTGTCATCTGATACTACCACGTCCACGTGGTAGTTCTCAACGATGAACGTCTCCGCAGAAAAAAGCGGAAGGGAGAGAAAAATAAATACAATGGCAAGAACCACCTTCCTTCTCATCAGAACTGGACCTTCACATTCTCTTTCTTCGCATCTTCGACTTCCACATAGCTCAGTTTCTTGAACCCCATGGGAGCAGCGATTATATTCGCAGGAAAAACCATCATCTTGTCATTGAAAGTGCGAGCCGTAGCATTATAGTACTTGCGTGCATTCAGGATCTCACTTTCGACCTGGTTAAGACTGTTCTGCAAATCTATGAAATTCGTATTGGCCTTCAGGTCAGGATAACTCTCTGCGAGCGCAAAGAGATTTCTAAGTGTTCCAGAGAGGATGTTGTCAGCCTTATCACGCTCATCCACGCCATGAGCAGAAAGACATGCATTCCTCGCCTCTATGACCTTGCTGAGAGTCCCCTCCTCATGCTTTGCATAACCTTTCACCGTCTCAACAAGGTTTGGAATAAGGTCATAACGTTTATTGAGATGGACATCTATTCCGCTCTCGGCCTCCTCTGCCCTGTTCCTGGCTTTCACCAAGCCGTTATAGACACTTACCGCCCAGATTGCGATTACGATGACAATTGCAAGAATGATGAAGAAAACGGTCATATACACTCCTCCCCTCTGACTATATCATAAAAGAGAAATAAATTCCTTTCCAAAAATAAAACAATTGTTTCATCCTCAGATAATATCTGGGTTGCATATCATGGATATTGATTATTCCATTTAATTTGGCTAATATTGCATAAATATTCAATTAGCATTCATTTTTACTTTGGAGGAAGAATGCGCGAAAGACATAACAGACTATCCGTGATAAAAGAGTTGATAAAAAACAACCGTATAGATAATCAGGACACGTTGCTTGAGATGCTGAAGAAAGAGGGCTTTACCGTCACACAGGCCACCCTCTCAAGGGATCTCAAAATGCTCAAGGTCGGAAAGATTTCCGATGGCTGGTCGGGTTATTATTACAGTCTCCCGGAAAATGATTTCGTATCAGAAAGTGAAAAAAGCTATATTCAGGACGTGAGGCGTGGTATCATATCCATTGAGTTCTCTGGTGATATCGGGGTTATCAAGACAAGACCGGGACATGCCAACAGCGTCTGTTTCGCACTTGACGTCCTAGCTCTCCCGGAGATCCTAGGTTCCATCGCCGGTGATGATACCATATTCATCATCCTGAGAGAAGGAATGACGAAGGAGGATCTTCTTGAAAGCTTCCAGACGAGAATACCAGAAATCAAGGATTAAGGGGAATGAAAAATGGATTACATCAACCTGGACAGGACAAAATCTTTTGAAAGCCTGAAAAATGCGAAAAAGGCAAGCGTGAAAGACCTTCTTTCAAAGGAGAGAATCAAAAGCGCGAACATCAAACTCGGAGGTGGCCTTACATACAATTATGCCTCAATGCCGGTATCAGAAGAGACCATCGCAAAGCTCAAAGATCTCGCCGACGAGATGTCTCTCATAGATAAATACAAGGAGATATTGAAAGGTTCAGTCATGAACACAGGTGAAAAGAGACTCGTACTCCACCACCTGACAAGGGGAAACGTGCTCTCTGTGAAAGTCGAGGCCGACGGAGAGGACAAGGAGGCTTTCTACAAGGGAGAGCTGGAAAAGATAAGAGAATTCAGTACCGCCGTCCATGAAGGAAAGATAAAAGGAAGCACGGGTAAGCCGTTTAAAACCGTATGCCAGATCGGAATCGGGGGGTCAGATCTCGGTCCAAGAGCCCTATATCTCGCATTAAAGGGATATGAGAGGAAGATGAATGCTGAATTCATTTCCAATGTTGACCCGGATGATGCGGCGGAAGTCATAAGCCATCTTGATTTTGAAACCACGCTCTTTATTCTGGTATCAAAGAGCGGGACAACACAGGAAACACTTACGAACAGGGACCTTGTTCTTGAAACGCTGAAGAAATCCCCGATAAAGGGACTCATCCCCGGTAAGCATATGGTCGCAGTTACAAGCAAGACCAGCCCCCTTGCAAAGGATGACAGCCTCCTCTCATCATTCTTCATCGATGACTACATCGGAGGAAGGTATTCTTCCACAAGCGCCGTCGGTGGCGTGGTTCTCTCCCTCGCATATGGCTATGATATATTTGCAGAGCTTCTCGAAGGTGCCCATGAGGAGGACGTACTGTCCCTGAACGGATGCCCGAAAGAAAATGGGGCATTGATGGATGCACTCATCGGATTCTATCTGAGAAACGTAATGGATTACCCCGCTACGGCAATCCTGCCCTACTCTCAAGCACTCTCCCGTTTCCCGGCACACCTGCAGCAGCTGGACATGGAATCGAACGGCAAGCACGTGAACAGGTTCGGAGAGAAGATAGACTATGTAACAGGTCCCGTGATATTCGGAGAGCCGGGTACAAACGGGCAGCACTCATTCTATCAGCTTTTACATCAGGGAACGGATATAGTCCCACTGCAGTTTATCGGCTTTAGAAACAGCCAGTATGGCATGGATATCGAGACAGATGGATCAATGAGTCAGACGAAGCTGAATGCGAACCTTTCTGCTCAGATAGTGGCATTCGCACTTGGAAAGAATGATGAGAATCCTAACAAGGAGTTTGACGGGAATAGACCTTCATCCCTCATCTACGGGGAGAAACTCACTCCAAAAGCACTGGGAGCACTCCTAGCTCACTATGAGAACAAGGTCATGTTCCAAGGCTTCCTTTGGAATCTGAATTCCTTTGATCAGGAGGGAGTACAGTTAGGAAAGGTTCTGGCTAAGAAGGTTCTCAAAGGGTGTGAAGGGGACGAAATCCTGAAAGCCTATGCAGATCTTCTAATCTGATAGCTAAGTAGTCCTAAAAATAAGAGCAGGGGAATTGAAAAGAACCCTTCAAGTTGGACTAAAAACCAAATTGGAGGGTTTGTTCATGAAGTTAAGGGAAGAGGACCTTAAA
>CALXYM010000026.1 GCA_944392965.1 uncultured Spirochaetaceae bacterium
GATGCAAACATCTCCTACATAGATGAGGCCGTGAATAACGGAATCAACGCATATGTGGATGAGAATCTTCCGTATGCAAACGCCATCATCGATGAGAGAATCAACAAGTTCGTAAATGAGAACATCAGTTATATCGATATCGCAGTCGAGGACGGAATCAACACATATGTAAATGAAAATCTACCATACGCCAACGATCTTATCGATACGAGGATTAATGAATATGTGAATGAGAACATAGATCAGCTCAATCCAATAATCGATGAGAGAATTAACGGCTATGTAGATGCAAATATCTCCTACATAGATGAGGCTGTGAATAGTGGAATTGAATCATACGTGAACGAGAACCTTCCATATGCCAATGATCTCATTGATGGAAGAATCAATGGATATGTTGATGCAAATCTTCCATATGCAGAGAACCTTGTTCGCGACATAATCAATGCTTATATCACTGAGAACATCCTTACTGATGACAGCACTGTCTATATTACGGATCCCGATACTACTGCAATTGACAGAAGGATTGATGCATATGTGAACAGCAATCTTCCATATGCGAATAACCTCATTGATGAGAGGATCAACAGCTACGTGGAGAGCAATATCCCTGCAGCAGAAGAATTCGTAGACGATAGGATCAACAGCTATGTTGATGCGAACATCTCTTACATAGATGAAGCTGTGAATAACGGAATCAACACATATGTAGATGAGAACCTGCCATACGCTAACGATCTCATCGATACGAGGATTGATGAATATGTAAATGAGAACATAGATCAGATCAATCCGATCGTCGATGAAAGGATCAATGGCTATGTCGATGCCAACATCGGATATATCGACACAGCAGTAGAGAATGGAATTAACACATATGTGGATGAGAACCTACCATACGCTAACGATCTCATCGATACGAGGATTAATGAATATGTAAATGAGAACATAGACCAGATCAATCCGATCATCGATGAAAGGATTAATGGCTATGTCGATGCTAACATCGGATATATCGACACAGCAGTCGAGAATGGAATCAACACATATGTGGATGAGAACCTACCATATGCCAACAATCTCATCGATACAAGGATCAATGAGTATGTGAATGAAAACATAGATCAGATCAATCCAATCATCGATGAAAGGATTAATGGCTATGTCGATGCTAACATCGGATATATCGACACAGCAGTAGAGAATGGAATCAACACATATGTGAATGAGAATCTTCCATATGCCAACGATCTCATTGATGAGAGGATCAATGCCTATGTTGATGAGAATGCGGATGTCCTGAGCACTGTTGTAAAGGAAGTCGTTGACCAGTACTATCTTGAGAATGAAGAGGCGATACGCACAGCTCTCAGCGCCTATGTTGCGGAGAATCTTCTCAGTGCAAGTACTGTAGATGATGGAGATACGATCTATGATGAGGTCATCTACAATGTTGCATCGGATATCGCAGGTGCATTTGCTGGAGATGAAGCTAAGAGCTACGATAATTTGGACTCTTACGAGGAGAATGTCCTGACGGCACTTGAGAACATCGTATTAGAGGTTCTTAATCGCCTTGATGAATATGTTGTCGTGACGGGAGAAAACATTCCGGCTGAGACATCTCTTATCGAAGAGGGGGAGAGTATTGTGGATGCTGTAGAGACTGAACAGGTAAGAATAATTCCTAGTCCCGCTTTCAGCTTCGATAATACCGATGCCCTTGCAAATCAGAACAGGGAAGACGTGAGAAGAGCCGAGATAAGAAGAGTTCTCGATTCCCTGGTAAATTAATTGATTGATTTTTCTGGGTAGTCCCTCTTCCCTTGGAAGGGGGATTTTATTTGCCATTTACCATCAGTTAGGCCAATGACATAGTTTTCTGTGAGGATCACCTTTCCTCCCCCTTCTGGAAGATCCATCGTATATTGTGGCATTGCGACACCGCTGACCCTTTTCCTGAGTTCCTTCTCAAGTTCCAGTCCTTTTTTCAGTGAGCATCTTAGATGGGCCGTACCATCAACAAGATCACCCTGGAACAGGTAATAGGGTTTTATCCTGTTGTACAGGAGCTTGTAAGAGAGTTCTTCCAACGTGTCCACATCATCGTTGACACCTTCAAGGAGAACAGCCTGATTGAATGCAGGGATACCCATGTCTATGAACGCACTCACTGCTTTTACGGCTTTTTCATTCAATTCTCTTGGATGGTTGAACTGGCACATCAGTAAAAATGGTGCTCCATGCATGTGCTTTTTTATTATCTCCATCAGGGAAGGCGTGAACCTTTCAGGATTCGCAAGAAAAGCCCTCGTACATAGACGATATATGATATCCTCCCTCGCTTGTTTTAGTTTTCCCAGCAGGATATCGAGTTCCATGTCACTTAAGGTGAACATGTCACCGCCGGTGATGAGTACTTCTCTTATCTCCTTATGCCTTCTAAGGTATTCTGCAGCCTTTTCAAGTTCGTCCCTTGTTATCTTGCCGTCATCACCGGAGGTGAATCTTCTTCTAAAACAATGTCTGCAATATGCGAAGCATCGGGATGTCACAAGCAGTGCTGCTCTGTTATTGTATCTGTGGATAAGCCGGGCGCTCTTCGTGTTCTCAACCTCTTTCAGCGGATCAATACTCTCCTTGCTCTCAATATTCTCATACATTGTAGGAACGAACTCCTTTCTTATAGGATCATCAGGATCTGCTGGATTTATAAGGGAGATGATGTTGTCAGAGATCAGCATGGAAAGGCTTGGTCCTGTTTCCGTCCAATTCTTTTCCTCTTCTTTTAATGAAAGTATTTTCCCAAGTTCTTCAAGATTAGATATAGACATTGCTAGATTTTTCTAGCACTTTACCTTCTTCTTGGCAAGGCGTATATGCTACACTCAGAATCATGGAGGCATTATGGAGGAAGAAAAGAAAGAGAAAAAGAGCCTGAAAGGGTACTGGCTCACGACTTTCCTTATAGGACTTGGTTTTTTCACTATGGGGCTCATGGATCCCCTCTATGACAATTATGTTCCTATTTTCCTTGGATATTATCTGGATCAGAACAGTCTCATAGGACTTGTGATGACGCTTGATAATCTTCTTGCGATTTTCCTTATCCCCGTGTTCAGTGCAGTTTCAGATAGAACTCGTACCAGGATAGGTAGGAGAATGCCTTATATCGTGACGCTCCTTCCGATAAGCGCCATCTTCTTCGCCCTTGTTCCAATTACGGCATATGAGGGGCTGGTACTGCTTATCGTAACCATATTCCTTCTTAATATCTCGAAACAGGCGGTACGTGGACCTGTTGTCGCACTTATGCCGGACATGGTTCCCGGAGATCTCAGGAGTGAGGCGAACGGTGTAATCAATACGATGGGTGGAATTGCGACGATCCTTGGAACTGTTCTCCTGGCAAGGCTTATGGATGTGTTTGTGACTATCCCTGGAATCGGTACAGTTGACAAGATTCTTGCTTTCCCGGTTGCATCTGTATTCATAATACTTGCAGTCATACTTCTTTTCATCTTCGTCAAAGAGAATAAGAGTACTGTCGCAAGTAAGGAAGAGAAGGAGGAGAAGAACAGCGAGCCGATATTAAGAAGTCTGAAAGCTGTCATCGGAGAGAAGGAGAAGAGTGCTCTTTTTATTCTTCTTTCCCTTCTTTGCTGGTTCATAGCATACCAGGGGATACTTCCGTTCGTTGGTCTTTATACGACCGATGTACTCGGTACGAGTGCTGGTACTGCAGCCCTTTCTTCGGGAATGGTTGGAATAGCATATGCCATATTCGCTGTCCCTTCGGGAAAATTCGCTCATAAGCATGGAAGAAAAAAGACGATAAGATGGGCTCTTATCGCACTTGTGATAGTACTTTTTCTCGTATTTGTACATTCTGTTTTCCTGACTGGACTTCCATATGGAATCCGCCTTGCAACCTTCTGGATCCTACTTTTCCTCTTTGGAATCTTCTGGGTGACGGTTGTTACTAACTCTTTCCCGATGCTCTGGCAGATGGCCGATTATAAGACGATGGGGATCTATACAGGTCTTTATTACTTCTTCTCTCAGGCGGCATCAATCATAAGTCCGCCGTTGGCAGGAGGGGCTACAGACCTATGGGGATATCCCGCACTGTTCCTTTATGGTCTTCTTTTCATGCTTGTCGCATTCTTCCTCATGGGTAAGGTCCATAGGGGAGAACCTGAGGAGGATTGAAGAGTTTTTCTGATTTCATCCATAGAAATTGAAAAATATACAATAAGGAAGGAGGCTTTATTGGCCTCCTTCTTATTCAAGGTTGTCAGAAACTATAGCTTATCCCAAGAGAGAACTGTACGTCATTCTCGTACTCTCCTCTGATGTTCGCATAGTTTATGACGTTAACAAATCTGAACTGTGCATAAATATCAAGGTTATCAATAATTGTATAACTTCCTGAAATGTTGAATATTAACCAATGTGCGACAGCATCCCTGTATTCCCAGTTGGAATTCTCATCCCAGTTTCCTTCTTCTTTTCCCGATGTTGGAGATGATGGGTCATCTACCCCAGGAGTTGTTCTATGCCATTTAGAGTGCATATCCATGACACCATCTGCCCAGTATGTGAAAGTGAAATCCACATTCCATCTGCCATACTCCTCGTATCCGAGATTAAGGTTTCCTACTATGCTGTCATTGCCATATCTATAACCTAAGAAATCCAGAACATAATAAGAATCTCCTGAACTTTTGAATCCAGATGTAGGAACAACGAAGTTTATACCATAATGATCCATAGAATAGTCACCACTATCTCTAATGTATAGGAATGGGTCGGTATAAGCTCCTTCAATAGAACCATATAGCATTCCTTTTCCTAATGGATAGGCGGTTTTCACTCCAAGGATATAGCCTGAAGCAGAAGGAGGCCCGTCATTTGTGAACTCTCCTGGAAGTTTAAACTCATCAATTACTACTTCCCCATATACGTTCCAGTGCTTTAGGAATGTATAATCCACTTCAAAACTCAAAAGAGAATTAGCATTATCTCTTATATAGAAGTTGTGGAAGATTGCTGTAGGACTGAGCGTAAGAAGATCGAACTGATTTTCTGCCGATTGATACATTATGGACTCTGTAAGAGCCATGTTGACCTTATCTAGAATTCTCCATTCCAGACGGTGTGCGATAAACATGTTCAGGCCATCTCTTTTATCCCATTGGTCGTATGCGGGATCGAAGTATTCTTTTATAGGGTTCTCTTGTTCATCCGTTGTTCCTCCTTTTCCATAATTGGCTATGTAATGCATTGGATGAACAAAAGAACTTATGCTGAACGTGTATTTAAATACCTTAGAGAATGCAGTGAATCTCAGGTTGTTGTGGTATGGAATCTGATCGCCTACTGTGAGATTTCCTGATTCTCCTGGGCCCCATCTGAGTTTGTCCCTTCCTATTGCTATATTCCACCATGAACCTCCGATAGAACCGAATGCCCTGTATGGTATGTTGAAATTCAGGTCATTGAGCTGACTGGGTGGAACCATAAGGATATTTGTCA
Source organism: uncultured Spirochaetaceae bacterium (assembly GCA_944392965.1). GTDB lineage: Bacteria > Spirochaetota > Spirochaetia > Sphaerochaetales > Sphaerochaetaceae > Ornithospirochaeta. The sequence goes on from CALXYM010000026.1 coordinate 5,542, forward strand.
GGAAATATGAATCCTTTTGAGCCTCCATATCAATTAATAATCTGTTGATGCCGATGGAGAAATCAGAATACCCATAGATATTGTTTCCAAACCATGTTTCAAGCGGTACGCTTATCATAGGAGCGGGAAGATTATAGTCTCCCATGTGCTTCTCCATTCCCCAGTCATCCGGGTTGCTGAATACGGTTGGGTTGGAGTGGGTATACATTTCTGCCGCGACATCTCCCGAGATTGAGAACCCAAAAATTCCCTCTGCCACTTCAGGTTCAAAGCGTGGAGTATGCTTTATCTCAGCTACTAAGTAGTTATAACTCTCCATTTCCGCATCCATGAGGTTTTCAGGATTTATACGGCTAAGCATCATATCCATCTCTGCCATCGTCCAAGGGCCTGTTGTTGAGGGTAGGGCAAGTCCTGTTGAAATATAGAGTGTTTTCATAGCTCTGTATATCGGACTGTCTACCGATACGATTTCCTGCCTATTTCCATCGGTTATTGCAGAAAAGGTCTGAGAGGTAATAACTAATAAGCATATTAATACTGTAATTAGTTTTCTGAATTTGTTTTTCATAAGCCATCCTTTTTCAAGTAAAGTTTAACTTAGAAATATTGTTTTGTGTGTTTTTTCTGTACAAACAAATTTTTTTGAAAGAAGATTATTAGTGGATATTATTAATGAGGGGGTGAAAGAATGAGACGCTTCATATTGATTTTCATCATATTGTTTTTACCTTTATTCATCTTTGCCGTAGATGCCTATTTCATTCCGTTAACTTCTCCGTTCTATGATATTATTGATGATTTATATGTCTTGGAAGGGGTGGCCAAACCGTCGGGTGCGAGGCCTTACAGTAATGCCGAGGCAAGGTTGGTTCTGAACAGGATAGATCGAAATACCCTCTCTGGTTATTCCTTAACCCTTTATGATAAAGCTTCTGAATATGTTGAAGATACTGTCCGTTGGCAGTTCTCCGATAGTTTTGGTCTTGGCTCATATCTTACTGTTAATCCTGAGATGTATTTTCATACGAACACTTCTGGTTTCAGAGGAGAGAATGACTGGGCTTACGGTTATGATGACAGAGCTCGATTCCTTTATCTTGGGCTTGAATTCAGTGTGGGGTCTTTCTTCTACACTTATGCAGACCTGATGTATACGATGGGGCGCTATTCTGCCGATGGGATTGTTACGAGTACAAATGTTGATTTTCCTAATGGAATAGGTGCGATTCTTGGGGGTACGGCATTTACTGTTGTTGATGAATCGAAACAGTATTATGATTCTTTTTCTCTAAATATCCCACTAAAGTCATCAGAATTTGAGTTCGAATGGCCTAAACGTGCATTCATATCCTTCGGAGGAAAACAGTGGTCGCTCCTTTTCGGGCGGGATAGGATTAACTGGGGAAACTCCAGTGTGGGCAATTTTATCATCGACGATCATGTCGGCTATCATGATATGCTCCGTCTGATGTTCTTCACTGATAAGTTCTCTTATGAATGGACGAATCTCTTTTTTGATACGAGGGGAAATGGTAATGAGACGGAGGAGAACGGAATAAGAATGCTCATGGCGCATCGTCTGGAGTTCCGTCCCCTGTCTTGGCTTGATTTTGCAATAAGTGAGAATGTTATGTATCAGGCACCAACTCTCAGTCTTCATTATTTGAATCCCGGTTTCATATTTCATAATCTGAATAACCGCTCGATGTTCAATGCCATAGCCGCTTTGGAAATGAATGTCGCACCTATAAGAGGGTTGACCTTATATGCCCAGTTCGTACTGGATCAGGCCGTTGCTCCTAATGAGGACTCCTCGCAAGGGAATGCCTGGGGCGTTCTCGCAGGATTAGAATTCTTACTTTCTCCGCATAATACGGGAGTCCTTTCTTTCAATCTTGAATTTGATTATACCACGCCATTGTTATACAGACGTGACGGTGTGGATTTCCTCATGTATCAGAGGTCTTTCACCTATGATGCTAATTATCCTCTTAAACTATATTACATCGGCTATAAATATGGAGGGGATGTAATGCTTCTCCATCTTGGAATCGATTATGATTATCATGATCTCTTCTCTTTGGGGGTTTCTGTGGACGGAATGTTGAAAGGGGAGATGAACATGGCTAAGAGCCATAATAATGAGGGAAACAATGAGGGAAAACCTAATTATGATGGAATTACACCTTCTGGAGATGAAATACAGGAAATCCTGATAGTAACCCTTTCAGGGGAGTATATTATCCCCGAACTGCCATTATGGATGAATTTGAGCTTTTCTTCCTCCATTTCCTATGTCGGTAGTCTTTATTACCATAAGCAAACAGGGGATGTCAGAGATATAAAAGATGATGTTCAGTTCTCTTTCGGAATTAAATTCAGTATTTAAGAGGGAAGGACTACCTTCCCCCATGATCTATCTTTTCTCCCTCTTATAGATCCATGATGCGAAAAGGCATGTCAGTGGTGTTACAAGAATAAGGGAGAATGCTCCGATGACAGTCTGTAGTATCTCAGATGCGATACTCTTGCTTGTAAGGATGTTTAGTATCGGGGTGCTTTGAGCCATATATACCATCATGACGGTTAAAAAGGATCCCATGTAAGCAAGAAGGAGGGTTGTGCACTGTGTCCCAACTCCGGCTCTGCCGACCTCCATTCCTGATTTGAAAAGCTCCTTTTTGCTTATATTCTCAGCATGTCCGTTCACTTCCCACATTGAGGCTGCGACATCTATTGCAAGGTCCATTATGGCTCCTCCTGCAGAGAGGATTACTACGCCTGAAAAGAGGGAAGTGAGATCGAGATCCATGAAACCTGAGTATAAAAGGCTCTCACTCTGTTCCAATACAGAACCGTGTATTCCCAGATATTCTGTTGCAAGACTTGATAGCCCGACGGTTATGATTATCGCACTCATTGATCCGAGAATGGCGGAAAATGCCCTTTTATTTACTCCGGAGATTAAAAGCAGGGTGAAGAACGTCATTACTATCAGAACTGCGGAACTTATTAAAAGCGGATTATATCCCTTCAGAGTAAAGGGAATGAGAATTTTCCAGATAAGGAGGAATGCGAAAACGAAGGAGAGTACCGTTCTCACACCTCTGAGACGGGAGAATGCTATGAGTGCTATGACAAGTATCGCTGCCAGAATGAGTTCTTTGGAAAGCCTGTAGTGATCTATCATATTGATGAAGATGACTTCCCCGTTCCCATCACGCTCTACAAGCGTCCATGCCGTCTCTCCCGGACGGAACATCTTATCATCTCTCAGGCTTCCTGAGAGGAGGTTTATTGCCTCTCCCTCGTACCCTTTATGTTCTCCAGAGAGTATCCTGATATGACAGCGCTGCTCTCCCTGTCTGAAAAGTCCGGTCTGTATCACCGTACTGTCATCCGTCGATAATACAAGGGCTTTCGCTCCGACGGCGTTATAATAGATGTCCCTTTCAAATCCTGTTGGAATGAGTATCAGGAAAATACTGAAAAGTAGGAAAACAATTGTGAATATGAGATCTTTCCTGTTTATAAAAATCAAAATTAACACTCCTAATTAATCAGAAAAAGCGGGGACCAGGCCCCGCTAGGATGGTACAGTCATCCTTACTTACTGTACGTCGGTAAGATCCATCAGACGTTTTGCAACTTCCGTGTTGTCATATGCACCGTAGAAGAGCTCTGCTCCCTCTCCGAACGCGTATACAGGAACTGGAAGTCCGGTATGTGCATAGCTTGTCCAGCCGATTCCCGCCTTGTTGTTGATGATGTGTGTCAGTGTTACGGAAATTGGATTGTATCCTCCGTAGAGCAAGCTTTCCTCATATCCGTCCGTGTTTCCGCTGAGAGCGTCCTCATATGCTTTCTCTAGTCTTGCATACTCATACTCATCGAGAACGAGGGCTTCTACATTGCTCTCTTCACCAGGAGCTACGAGTCCGAAATTATCTTTTACCATAGCCATAAGCTCATCGAATGTGAAGGATCCATCTGCGAATTCTGCGTTGACCATCTCGTCAAATGCCACATAGGAGCACTTCTGGTTCTCGAGGATTGAGAATGCCGTGTTGTATCCTGTTGCCGCATAACCAATGGTCATACCACCTGTCTCATGGTCACCTGTGACGATGATGAGAGTCTCATCCGGATGGTTGAAGGCAAACTCAAGTGCGACCTCAATTGCCTCATCGAATGCAAGTGTATCGTGGATGTTCGCAACAGCATCGTTAGCATGTCCTGCCCAGTCGATCTTTCCTGATTCGACCATCATGAAGAATCCTGTCTCGTTATAGAGCACGTCGATTCCCTTTCTTACGAAGTCCTTTAGCTGGAGCTCGTCATCTGTCGCGTCAACTGCGTACTTCATCGCTCCATCATCCTGCAGTACTGGACTGATCGCATAGACCTTGCCGGAATTTGAATTGAGGCTTAAAATCGTGTCCCTGTCGTTTGTAACAGTGTAGCCGTTCTCTTCCATCACCTGATAGAGGCTCTTATCTTTCTCATCTGCACTCAGAAGCGAGCCGCCACCAAAGTAGTCGAAATCACTTGCTGCCATCTGCAGTCCGATGTCATAGTAGTTGTTTCTGGATGCAACATGTGCATAGTATGCGGCAGGAGTAGCATGGTTGAGTGTTACCGTTGATACGATTCCAATCTTGAAATCCTTCTGGTCGCGGAGTTTCTCTGCGATCGTTACTCCCGGAGTCACACGGTCAACACCCATTCCGATTACTCCACTGTGTGTCTTGTATCCGGAAGAAAGGCTTGTCGCCGTACTTGCTGAATCTGGACAGAATGATGTTGAATCCTGTGTATACTGCAGTCCTACGACAGGAAACTGCGTGAATGTGAGTTTCTCTAATTCGATGTTCCCCGGTTCGTTTGTTCCTCCAAACACCTGTGCGGCATTTGTCTGAGGTGATGACATTCCATCTCCGATGAACATGAAGATGTACTTCGGACTTGCATCGCTCGTGTATTCGAGAACCGCCTCTTTCGTATCAACCGTGCCCTGAGCAAAGAGGCTGACGCTGATAAGAAGAGCTGAGAGAACTGTGATTGCTCTTTTAAGTTTCATATATCCTCCGATATTTAGTTCTGCTTAAATCATAGTTTTCTGCCCTCCCGTAGTCCTTTCAATTCGGTGTAATAAATGTTAAAAAATGGCGACGAAGTCACAAGGATTTTTAAATTCTGTTAACAGAAAAGGAAGGGATTATATTCAATTATTGTGGAAGAAAACAATAAGAAAAGTTCATATAAAATTACAGGCGAATCCGTCTATATTTATTATCTTTATCTCTAATGATTTCTAAATAGAAAAAGATAGGGGAATAAAAATGGAATTCGCTATCGGTCTTTTGCGTCTTTCTCTCAATCGGTATCGCATATATCGCAGGTAAGCTGATTCCCGTCTTGTGGTGCTTTCTGTAATGTGTTCCGTATTAAGCAATGGACGTTATACCCTTGGACTGGTACTTAATATCATAGGAATCATCTTGAGTTTCCTCCTGATGGTTTCCCCCGCAGCCTCACTTATTTCCATGAGCTGGCTTGTGGGGCTTGTAATGATTCTGATTGGAATAGACGCCATAGTGGAGTCTTTCCGCATATTAAGAGAATAAGCATATAATGATGGCTGTTGGAAGGCAGCCATATTTTAATATATTGCACATCGATTCAGATATCCCTGATTCCAGTATTCAATCCAACCAAGCAGTATTTTCTTAATCTATTTCTTTTTTTATGGAAGATCTGAGTATTTCTTAGATATTAGTAGTATTCATTCTTATTGTATTCTCTTAAGCCCATTCGAAGTTCTCTTTTCCTGCTCCTATTTCAAAGTGGTACTTCACTATTCCGAGATCTATCTTGCTGTAAAAACCTATTCCCGCCTTTGCTGAGACCTTCTTCCCGTTTAAGGAGAAGGTGAACTTCTGCTGGTTCATCGCAGTCGGTGCAAGGAGGGCTGCGTCTATCCCTTTCAGAAACCACTCTGGGGGTGTTGTCTCACACCTCATAACATCTTTTCTATCTTTCACCTTATGAGATACCCCATTTGTCTTTCCATAGCCAATCGCTATTACAAGGCATATCTTCTCTCCTTTCTCAAGATTTATCGTGGCATTCTTCTTGCTGTATGTCATCGCAACCCAGCAGGTGTTGAGTCCAAGACTCTGTGCTTGAAGAACGATCTTCTCGCCGTAATAACCGCACTTCTCAGCCAGGTCATTACTTTTCTTTCCTGCAAGAGCGATGTAGTTTCTGACCCCTGAGAACTTCCCGTAATGAGCCATGAAGCCCTCGAAGGCCTTCTCCTCATTGAGGGTGAGCTGTATGTTCAATCCACTTTCACTCCTGCATTCCCCTATGAAGGATTGAAGAGCTTCCTTCACATCTCCTTCAATCGGTTTATCTGAGTAGGAGCGTACTGAATGGCGCTCGCTTATCGCCTGTTGTAAATCCATATTATTTCTCCTTAATTATTAGAAACCATCTCCGCTTCTGTCGGGAACGTTTTCCATGAATGTTTTTACGTCTTTGAAGAGGCGTATGAGACTTTCAAGCTTCGTTGTCTCCGGTTCGAGATAGTAATAGACGTATGTCCCTTCCTTCCTCGTCTTTACTATACCAGCATCCTTTAGAATCTGCATGTGATGCGAAACCGCAGGACGGGAGAGGTTAGTCTGTTTTGCTATCTCTATTACTCGGTTGCCATTACACTCTCCTTCCATCATCATTATCAAAAGGAGGTGTTGTCTCGTCTCATCCCCGAGAGCCGTCAGTATTTTCTGGCAGTTCTTGAATTCCTCTTCAAGGCGTTTCACATCGTCTTTCGTATTCTGCATGCTTTCTATCCTTATATTCATCCGGACAAACGGTTGAACAGAAAGAATATAACATATCTTTTCTGGTCTGAGCTCATCCGTAAAGAAAATCGAGACGGTTATTTGAATACTCCTTTTCTTCCTGGTGAACAGGTGGTTAAATCTTTTTATCTTACCTTTCCATTTTTTCTTATCCGTGTTAGTATGCTTAATGGCTTTTGGGAGCCTTATCTTTTCCTTAGGAGTTTTGTATGGACGACGGTAGTTATCCTTTACCAGGCAGGAACTATTCTATCTTATCCGTCGGACGCTGACTTCTTGTACGCGTCCTGCGGTGTGGGGCGTGTGAAATGATTGTAAAAAGAACAGATTTATCAGAAAAACAGAATTATACGTGGATTGACGCGAGGAATATCGACCGTGATGATATCGCGGTGCTCACGGAGGAGTATCTGATCCCCTCTGAGGTGCTTGCTGACATCATGGACCAGGATGAGCAGGCCAGAATTGAGAAGGATGATGACTATACGATAATCATCTGCCGTCTTCCAAGTGAGGAAGAGGATGAGGATAACCCTCTAGTGAGAACATGTATCCCCCTTGGAATCGTACTCTTCCAGGATAAGGTCGTTACGATAACGAAAGAGGACAGCGTTGTCATCGAGGACCTTGCCCGGCGAAGGGTCCGTTCCTGTCCTGTTGATACAAAAGAAGGTCTTGTGATCTCCATCCTCGGCCGTTCAGCACTTGTTTACATCAGACTTCTGAAATACATAAACAGGCAGAAGGATCTCGTTGAGGAACAGCTTCAGAAATCAATTATGAACTATGAGCTCATACAGCTGTTGCAGATTCAGAAGTCCCTCGTATATTTCACTACCAGTCTTGCCGGAAACGAGATGCTTCTTGAGAAGATACAGAAAACACCGTTCTTCAAACTCAACAGCGAGGATGAGGAGGAGTTCCTAGAGGATGCCATCACCGATAATAAGCAGGCCATCCAGATGGCGAACATATATTCGGATATCCTCACGGGAACCATGGACGCATTCGCCTCCGTCATTGGAAACAACATGAACGTGATAATGAAGAGGTTGACTATAATCTCCCTTTCTCTGATGTTTCCGACATTCATCACCGGTTTCTTCGGTATGAACGTTCACATCCCTGGAATGGATGGGCCATGGGCCTGGCTTGTCCTATTCATAGCCTGTATCCTCGTTTCTCTCGTCGGTTCCTATCTTTTGAGTGACAAGAAGAACAAACTTCTTCTGAGAGTAAACGGGGGCAACAAGAAGAAGAGTCCTTCGGAGAGGAAGTACCTTGCCAGAAAACAGCAGGTTCTGAAAGGGGAGGATAAGGACTGAGGATCATTTGATGATCTTCAGCACATATCCTTTCAGGTATTCACTCTCAGGAAATGAGAGACGTATCGGATGATCCTCCCCCTGACTGAGTGTTCGTAGTATCTGGCACTCGATGCCTGCATCCTTTGCACTCCAGGAGATGACCGTTTTGAAATCCTCCCTGCTGAGGGCTCCTGAGCAGGAGAATGTTATTATGATCCCTCCTGCCTTTATCTTTTCCATCGCGACACGGTTGAGGTCCTTGTATGCCTTCATCGCATTCTCAAGTGCACCTTTTGTCTTTGCAAGTTTCGGTGGATCCAGGATGATCAGGTCGTATTTATTCTTCTCTTCATTTCTTAGGAGTTCGAAACAGTCTCCTGAGAGAATCTCAACCTTCTCCCTTGATCCCTCTTTGAGTGTTTTCTTCGTCTCATTAAGATGCACCTGGTAAAGAAGATGTCTCAGCACGCCCTCACTGCTGTCGATTGCCTTCACACTCTTTGCCCCTGCTTTGAGAAGATGGAGGGTGAACGCTCCAGTATAAGAACATACATCTAGACAGGTCCTTCCTTCGGCATATTCTTCCGCGATTACACGATTATCCCTCTGATCGACATAGAATCCCGATTTCTGTCCTTTTGTCCCTGGAATCTCATAGTATATTCCGTTTTCAAGGATCGTCACGGGTTCTATCCTATCATCAGGGATTCTTTTCTCCTCTCCCTTAATGAAGTATCTTGTCCTCTCGCCAAGCCCCTCAGTAGATGCATATTGCGCATCAGAGGAGGCTATTATGAGGGAGGGATGGAGGATGGCGTCTATCTCCTCCACGACACTTTGCAGGAAGGCCATCGCAAAGCGTGATGAGATTATTATCCTTACTGTGGAAGCATAAACATCAACGGCGAAACCTGGGAGGAAGTCAGCCTCTCCATGGATGAGACGGAAGGCGTTCGTCGTCGCACTCGCACTGAAAAAGTCCTTCCTTCTCATGATCGCTTCCCTTACCAGCTTTTTCACATAGGAGGCCCCCATCTCATCCTTCTCTCTCCAGGAGATAAGGTGCAGGATTATGTGGCTTTTTTCATCATACCAGCCTTTCGCAATGAATATTCCGCTCTCTGTATATACATCCGCCCATGAGGCGATTTCAAATTTCGGTTCAACTGATTTCACAGCTCCTGAGAATACCCATGGATGGTGGCGTAGAAGCTGTTTTTCCTTTCCTTCTTTTATCGTGATCCTGTAATTCATATTTAAAACATAGATGTAAAGTCTTATAATTGCAACTGCTATGAATAGATTCAGACTTGTTGTTTTCGATCTGGATGGTACGATACTTGATACGCTCGAAGATATAAGGAATTCGATAAACTATGTTCTTCGTTGCTATGACATGAGGCTGTGCACGCCTGAGGAAGTCCGCCGTTATGTCGGACATGGTTTTGCGAACGCCCTGCGTTCTGCGATCAGAGAAAAGAGCGATTTCCCAGTGGAGGAGGGAGAGTTTGCCCTGATGCTAGCCCTTCTGAGACGTCATTATGAGAATAATGCGACGAATAATACCTTGAAATATCCGGGGATGGAGGATCTTCTTGAAACTCTTACCTCAAAAGGTATCGAGGTTGGAGTGCTCACTAATAAGGATGAGCGTGTGGCCAGACCTCTTTGCGAGGCGTTCTATCCTGATGTTAGATTTTCCTTCATAGAGGGCAAGAGGGAAAATAGGCCTCTCAAGCCTGATGCGTCTCTCACCCTTTCCGTGCTTGAGACCGTTGGAATAGCCCGAGATGAGGCTATCTTCGTAGGGGATAGCGAGGTTGATTATGAGAGTGCAAGGAACATCGGTGCCCCATCTGTCATAGTCTCCTATGGGTTCAGGACCAAAGATGAACTAGAAGAGAGTGGAATAGGGGATGTCGCTGAGAGCGTGGAAGAATTGAGAGAAAGACTTTTTCAATTATTATTTGCGTAGGACAAGTCTTTAAAGCTATACTGTGGGTAATATCAGAGACAGATAAAAGGGAGGAAAGATGGATATTAGTGATAAGATGAGAAATGAGGTGCTGAAGAAGGCCGAGGCCTATGTCGCAAGCGAGAAGAATGAGGCCTTCCGGTCTGAGGTCGAGAGTGCCATGAAAGCCGGTTCGTGGGATGATCTTTATGACCGCTTCTATACTTCCCTGGCATTCGGGACGGCGGGAATGCGCGGTGTCATCGGAGGTGGAACTAACAGGATAAACTCCTATATGGTACGTAAGGTCACACAGGGGCTTGCGAACTATCTTAAGAGAATCGAGAATCCTTCCTGTGTCATTGCATATGACAGCAGGAATTTCAGTGCTGAGTTTGCTTCCTCTGCTGCCCTGGTTCTTGCTGCTAACGGGGTGCGGACGTACCTTTATGATACCCTGCATCCGGTACCGATGCTCTCTTTTGCCGTCAGGTATTTGAAGACGACGGCAGGAATTGTCGTTACAGCAAGTCATAACCCAAGCAAGTATAACGGGTATAAGGTATACTGGTCAGATGGAGGACAGGTGACACCTCCTCATGACATAGAGATTGCAAAGCTGGCTAATGCTGTCAGTGCCGGGGATATCCTTGATGGATCAGAGGAGGAACTCAGGAGAAAGGGGATTCTCTCTTCCGTTCCTGCTAGTGTGGATGAGGCTTATTATGCCATGGTTAAGAAATCTCTCAGAAGACCTGAACTCATTGAATCTACCCCTGTTAAGGTTGCATACACTCCTCTTCATGGAAGTGGAAACATCCCCCTTCGTACAATGCTCAAGGATCTTGGAATAGATGTAGAGGTTGTTAAGGAGCAGGAACTGCCGGATGGAAACTTCCCCACTGTGAAACTCCCGAATCCTGAAAGCGCGGAGGCAATGAGCAAAGCGATAGAACTTGGAAAGAAGATCAAGGCTGATATCGTACTGGGAACCGATCCTGATGCTGATAGGCTAGGGATTGCCATTCCTAAAAATGCTGAAAAGAGTGAATACCAGCTTCTTACGGGAAACCAGATTGCGACCCTTCTTGCCGATTATCTTCTTGTAACAAGCCTTGAAAAGGGTAGATGTGGAAAGACCCCTCTTGTCGTAAAAAGCCTTGTAACCACAGATCTCGTGAAGAAGATCGCGGAGAAGAATGGAGCACTCTGCAAGGATGTTCTCACGGGATTCAAATATATCGCAGAGCAGATGCAGGCGATAGATGATGATCCTTCTTCTGATAGATACTTCCTCTTCGGCTGTGAGGAAAGCTATGGATTCCTAACCGTGAACGATGTACACGACAAGGACGCAGTCTCTTCTGCTGTCGCCGCTGTCGAGATGATGTGCTACTACGCCTCTAAAGGAATAAGCCTACAGCAGAGACTTGACGCTATCTATGCATCCTACGGTTATTCAACAGAGGTCGTATTCAGCAGAGACTATGAGGGAGCTGCAGGCAAGGAGAAGATGGCATCCATAATGGCAGGTTTTAGATCGATGAAGGATGGTGATACCCTTGTCGGCAGGACCATCGAGAGCATCGAGGACCTCCTGGGGGAGGGAACGGGATTCCCGAAAGCCGATGTGATAATCATCCGTTTCAGAAGTGGGGAAAAACTTGTCGTACGCCCTTCTGGGACGGAGCCTAAGATCAAATATTATATCTTCCTTACAGAAGGTCAGGATGGAAGAAAAGCGTTGGAAGATCGTCTTGATCAGATTGTAAACGACTTCAAGAACGCTCTTTAATGAGAAATTTCTTAAGTTTTTGCCCTTTTCCCATAACAGGGAAGAGGGTTTTTCAATTTAATAGGTATGTGTTATGTATTTTTGATAGCCGCCTATTACCTCATGCTCTTTTGTCCTTCGTTGATAGTAATGCCTTTTTCTCTCATCCTAGCCCTTCCTTTTTTTCTCTTCTCAAGGACGAGAAAGGCATCTCTTCTTGCTCTGACGCTCCTTCTCACCATTTCCATGATCTTGGATCATACCGCGCTCGATATCTCCATTGAAAAGGAAAACGTTACTACAATTGGCGTTAAGGCGATAGAAGATGGTGCTGTAAAGAAAGGTGGAATGTACGGTTTTCCTGCCGTATTAAGGTATGTTTATGACGGCTACGGGGTATATGCTTCTGCCTCTGGAGAGGTCTATGTATATTCAAATAAGGAGGAAGTGAGGGCAGGAGACAGTTTAAGATGTACAGGCCTTTTCACTTCATCTTCCCTCTTTATCGCAGAGAGTGTGATAACAGTAAATACTTCCCCTTTCCGCGATCTAAGAAAGGGTGCAGAGGCCATTTTGCGCAAGAGACTGTCGGCATTAGAAGAGGAGGAGAGGAATCTGGCTCTGATGTTACTTCTTGCCATGACGGATGACGGGGAATCTCTTGTTACGGAGCTTGGCAGACAGAAGGGGGTGAGTCATGTATTCGCCCTTTCTGGAATGCATCTGAGCCTCATAGCATCTTTCCTTCTTCCCCCTCTTTCCTTTCTCATGGGTAAAAAGAGGGGAGAGTACGTCCTGCTTGTTTTCCTATTCCTCTTCACCTTTCTCTCCGGTTTCCGTGCATCCCTTTTAAGAGCTCTTCTCTTTCGTATCCTCATCACGCTCTTTCCCTCATCGGAAGAGGGGGACGTGTTCTATCTTACCTTCCTTTTGCACGCGGCTTTCTTTCCTGAGAGCCTGATGAGAGCAGGTGCGGTATTCTCCTATTTATCCGTTGCGGGGATGTTTCTTCTCTCTTCCAGACTCGAGACTCTTTCAGAACGCATTTTCCATGTTCGTCTCTCTTTCATATTCGTAAGCATCTCCTGCCTGATATTCACGATTCCATACTCATTTCATCTTTTCGGATCATTCACCTTCGCAGGGATAATATACTCACCACTTGTCAACTTCCTCGTGACTCTATATATGGGATTATTATTCATTTCTCTTATCATTCCACTTCCATCCCATCTCTTTTCAGTCCTTTATCTCTTTTTAGAAAAGACACTCTCTTTTCCTTTAGTTTCTGTAACTTATGATAATTTGAAACCTTATTACATGTTGCTAGTCATTGTGTTCATACCAGTGATGATCAAGATCGTGAGCATTCCATGGAAAAAAATGTAAGAATGTCGAAGCACTGTGAGAAAAGAGGCTGTAAGTCCCTTTCTTGAAAATAAACAGATTAGCCTATATGCTTAGGCCGTGTGGGATTTTAATTACGAAAAGCAGAAAGATATTGTCTCCCTTTTGGAAGAAAAGGGTTTTGCGATGAATAAGAAGTTCGGACAGAACTTCCTCCTTCCCCGTTCCATAAGGGAAAGGATCGTCTCCCAGATGGGGGATATCGAGGGGAGAAGTGTTTTTGAAATTGGGCCGGGGCTTGGTTCGATCACTTCAATAATGCTCGAAAAGGGAGCTGTCTTAAAGGCATTTGAAATAGACCATGGCTTTGCATCCATTTTAAGAGAAGAGGCGTTTGGAGATGAGAAGAACTTTTCCCTGATAGAAGGGGATGCCCTTAAGACCCTTAAAGAGGAGGAGGCGGTTCCAGATCTCATCGTTGGAAACCTTCCTTACAATGTCGGTTCTGTGATAATCGCAGACATAATAGAACGAGGCTTCCTTCCTGAGCGGATGGTGTTCACGTTGCAAAAGGAGGTTGTAGAGAGAATGGGGGCAAGAAGCGGAGGAAAGGAATATTCCTCTTTTTCCCTTCTATCACAACTGGATTATGACATATTGCAGGCATTCACGATTCCCCGCTCTGCATTCTATCCTGAACCGAATGTCGATTCAGCTGTCGTCGTAATGAGGAAGAAGAGTCTTTGTACGATCAAAAAGGGGGAGAGGGAGAAGTTTTTCACCCTTCTGCGTACGCTTTTTTCTCAAAGAAGGAAGACCATAAAGAATAATCTATCCAGGCTCTTTGCTGATAAGACTCAGATTGCAGATGTCTTGGAAAAGGCTGGAATAGATGAAAAAGAAAGGGCGGAGAACCTCTCCTTAGAAGATGTCGTCCGCCTCATGAGATCATATTAAGTTCAGGTGAATCAGAGTTTTGAAGCCTGTGCGAGCGTGATGGATGCCGTTACAACGATGTCTTCCACACTGCATCCGCGGCTGAGGTCTGAAATCGGCTTTGCGAATCCCTGTAGGATCGGGCCATATGCCTCTGCTCCAGCAAGGCGCTGTACGAGCTTGTAACCGATGTTTCCTGCCTGCAGATCGGGGAATACGAGTACGTTCGCCTTTCCTGCGACATCCGATCCCGGTGCCTTCTGCTTTGCAACCTTGTCAACCATCGCTGCATCCGCCTGCAGCTCTCCATCAACCTTGAGCTCTGGGCACTTTGCCTTGATCATCGCAGTCGCATCGACGACCTTCTGTACAAGATCACCCTTTGCACTTCCTTTCGTAGAGTATGAGAGGAGGGCTACGACAGGTTCAACTTCAAGGAACGTCTTACAGCTTTCGGCACTTGCCTCTGCGATTTCTGCAAGCTGCTCTGCCGTAGGATTAGGAATTGTAGCACAGTCTGCGAAGATGAATGATCCGTTTGCACCATATTCCTTCTTATCTGTTGCCATTACGAAACAGGAGGATGCACTCTTGATGCCTGGCTTACATTTGATGATGTTGAATGCGGCTCTAAGTACGTTTGCAGTAGTACTCTCCGCTCCTGCAACCATCGCATCCGCATGGCCGAGATGAACGAGCATGGCACCCCATCTGAGCATGTCGACTATATCCGTCTCTGCCTGCTCTGGTGTCATTCCCTTATGTTTTCTCAGCTCATAGTATTCGTTTGCAAATTCTTTTTTCAGTGGACTTGTCGTCGGATCAGAAATTGTGATGCCTTCAAGGCTTACTCCGAGAGAAGCGGCTCTCTCCTTAACCTTGTTCTCCTCTCCGACGAGGATGACCTCTTTCGCGATCTTCTCATCCATGATGATTCTCGCAGCTCTTACAGTTCTCTCTTCAAGGCCTTCTGCAAGGACCAGAGTCTTTTTAGCATCTCTTGCGAGTGCTTTCATCTTATCGCTAAATACACTCATTCCTATTCTCTCCTTGGAAAAATGAAATATTGTTTTAAAAATGATAAGTCAATTATATTACCCTTTCCTCCTTTTTTAAAGGCGAAAAGGGTTTTTGATGTAAAAAATTCTTACCTCCTTGATAAATCTTTCCTTATCTAGTTAAATTGCTTCCATGGTTATTGGAGTATACGGGTTAGGAAGATTCGGATCGTTTTTCGCCTCCTCTTTGGCAAAGGGAGGAGCAAGGGTCATAGCCTATTCCAGAAGTTTGCATGAGGTGCCAGAAGGGGTTGATCTTGTAAGTGAGGATGAGGTTCTCTCCTCTGATTATCTTTTCTTCTGTGTGTCCATCTCCAGCTTTGAGGAGGTCTTGAAAAGAGTGGGAGGACGTATTGATAAGGATACCGTCGTCCTTGACACCTGTTCTGTGAAGACCTATCCAGCAAAATGGATGAAGGCGGACATTCCAGAAAATATTTATAAGATTGCCACTCACCCGATGTTCGGTCCTGATAGTGGAAGAAACGGGATAGCAGGTCTGCCCCTTGTGATGTGCCCAATAAGCGGAAAGGATGAACGTTATGAGAGGATAAAGGATTATTTCCTCTCCCTTGGGCTCAAAGTTCTTGAGATGAGTGAGAGAAAACATGACATGGAGGCTGCATACAGTCAGGGGGTTACTCATTTCGTAGGGCGTGTTCTTAATGAGATGGGGATGAAGCCTACAGAGATCGCTACCAGTGGTTATAAGAGTCTGATGACGATCGTCGATCAGACGTGTAACGATCCTCTGCAGCTCTTTTATGATCTGCAGCGTTTCAATCCTTATGCAAAAGAGATGAGGCTGAGTCTGCAGGTTGCCGTAGAGAAGATCCTGAACCGCCTTGCAGAAGAGGAGGATAAAGAGTGAAGGTTCTCGTCTACACTTTGGGCTGCCGTCTGAACCAGTGCGAGAGTGAGGCCCTGATGGAAGCTTTCCTCAAGGCAGGATTTGAAAAGGCAGAGAGGGAGGAAGATGCAGCGATCGCGGTTGTAAACACCTGTACCGTCACATCAAAGGCAGAGCAGAAGGCACGTCGCATGATCCGTCTCTTTTCGAAGAGTGCCAAGGTCTTGATTGTCACCGGCTGCTATGCCGAGCTTGATAGGGCGGAGATAGAAAAACTTGGAGAACATGTGCATATCTATGGACTGAAGGAGAAGGGAAGCCTTTTGAAACTTCCTGATTATCTGAGGACGGCCATGCACTCGTACATGGATCTGAATGAGGCGGTTTCCGCATTCAAGGATGAGAAGACAGATCCTTTCATATTCGATGCATCTTCATTCTCCTATCATTCAAGGGCATATCTTAAGGTCCAGGATGGCTGTGACAACGCCTGCGCTTACTGCCGTACTACAATCGCCCGTGGTCCCTCAGTCTCCCTGGATATCGATGAGGTCGTGAAAAGGGCGAAGAAAATAGAGAGCGAGGGGCTTCATGAGATAATGCTCACAGGTGTCAACCTCACCATGTACAACCATGATAAGGGAGGTCTTGGAGAGCTTACGGAGCATCTTTTGAATGAGCTTGGTCCTGATATGAGGCTGCGTTTCTCAAGTCTTGAAGCCGATCATGTGGATGACCGTCTGCTTGAGTGTCTCCGGGATGAGAGAATATTTCCCCATTTCCACCTTCCGATACAGAGTGCGAGTAACAGGGTTCTCAAGAGAGTGGGAAGGAAGTATACGATAGAGCATATCGAATACATAATAGCGAAAATGCGTGAATACAAGGATGATCCGTTCATAGCTTGCGACATCATCGCAGGCCTTCCTGGCGAGGGGGAGGAGGAGTTCATGCTCACATATGATTTCCTAGAGCGCATGGGGTTTGCCGCGTTTCATGTGTTTCCATACTCTCCCAGGGAGGGAACTCTGCTCTGGGGCGCGAAAGACAGGGTGGAAGAGAGAGTCAGGGATGAGAGGGCAGAGAGACTGAGGGCGTTGAGTGCAGTCCACAGCAGACGTTATATCTCTCGTCAGGAAGGGAAGGATGTCGAAATCATCGTGGAAAAGGAGAGGAACGGGAAGCTCTACGGAACCACAGGCAACTATCTCAAAGCTGAGATAGTCACCTCGTCCAAAGTTAGGGAAGGGGATCTTCTAAAAGGAAGAATCAGCTCCATCTCCCCTTTGAGAGTATCCGTTATCTAGGAAGTTTCTGCTTAATCGTTATCTCGGGATCTGCAATCAAGACCCTTGAGTTCGCGGGGATATCCTCTTTTATCCAGACAGAGGATCCTATCGTGGAATTTTCTCCTATTGTAACATCTCCGAGTATCGTGGCGTTTGCGTAGATCGTGACGTTGTCCTTTATCGTAGGGTGTCTCTTTGCACCTCTTAAAAGGAGTCCACATCCGTTCTTCGGGAACGAGAGCGCTCCGAGGGTCACCCCCTGATAGAGTTTCACGTTATTTCC
>CALXYM010000027.1 GCA_944392965.1 uncultured Spirochaetaceae bacterium
TCCGATTACAACGCCCGTTCCATGGTCTATGAAGAAGCTTTCTCCTATCTCTGCTCCCGGATGAATGTCTATTCCTGTATAGTGGTGCATGACCTCGTTCATCATCCTTGGAACAAGGGGGACACCTAGCTTATAGAGGTGATGTGCGACCCTATGTACCGCGAGGGCCTGTATCGAAGGATAGGAGAGTATCACCTCATGGACGCTTTTGGCCGCAGGGTCTCCTTTGAAACCTGCTTCCGCATCTAGTTTTAGAAGTGCTCTTATATCCTTGAAATGGGAGGCAAGATCATCTACGATCTCCGCACTCTTGTCCTCTAAGGCTCTTACCGGGGTAGAGCCCTTATCCTCATAGCTCAATGCAAGGAGCACCGAATCATAAAGGAGTCTTGTGACGCTTTCCATGTGGTATGTCACGACGCTTATCAGCTTGCTCTTGCTCTCTGAGCCGCTTAATCCAGGAAAGAAGAGAGCCATCAGCTCCTCTTCCAGAGTCTCGATGTCCTCCATCTTTGGAAGAGCGAGTCCCCGTTTCTCATCCTGGCTCTTACTCGTCCTGTTAAATGATTCTATATAGCTGTCGATAAATTTTTCACAATCGTAGTTCATGCAAATAAGATATCAGTATGGAGCCAAATTTTCCACATGAAAAAGAAAATCCCGAGCTTGAAGGGATTTTTCAGTCATTATCATCACTGAGTCTTTTTACCTCTTTCCTCAGCCGCGGTGAGATTATCACGGCAATTGCCATCTTTATCACGTCTCCTACTAGGAAAGGCAGGACTCCTGCAGCAATAGCATCCATTGCACTTAAATGCCTGCTTATAGCAAGATATGCCGTCCCTCCGATATATATGATCAAATTGACAAGAATGACGAGCATGATATCCAGTATGCGGCTATCCTTTTTCCCCCTGATGAGGGATGCGATAACAGCTGAAACGGGTATGGTCCAGATATAACCTGCAGTTGGACCTGTAAGTGCTGCGATTCCTCCTCCTGAGGTGAAAATGGGGAGTCCGATCGCCCCAAGGAATATCCAGACTACGCATGTGACGAGATTCTCTTTCCAGTTAAGAGTCAGTGCCATTATCGCGACAAAAAGAGTTTGGAGTGTGATCGGTACTGGTGGAACTGGAATCCTGATATACGCTCCCACTGCAAGTAGGGCAGCGAATAAGGGTATTAATAATTTTCTCATGTAAACCTCGAAACTGAATTTATGTTTACACAATCTTGATATGGCTGTCAACACTCCAATCTGCTATAATCGGATACATGACGAAGGAAAGGGTTCTCGAAATACTGCTTTCCCAGGATGGAAAGACCATCTCTGGAGAGGCTCTGGCAAAAGATATTGGGGTTTCAAGAATGGCGGTAAGCAAGGCCGTCGCATCTCTCAGGGAAGATGGCTATCCTGTAAAGGTTGCAGAGAGGAAGGGATACAGTCTCACATCATTTGATCTTTTCATGAAGGATTTTGTCATCTCAGCTCTCTCTGATGTCATAAAGGTATATTATTATGATTCCTTGAAAGGGAGCAGCAACAATGAGGCCAAGGCGATAGCAGCCACGAACAAGGAGCCTTTCTGCGTCGTTACCCGGACTCAGGGTGGGGGAAAGGGAAGGCTCGGCCGTTCATTCTCCTCTCCCGATGGGGGTCTTTACTTCTCCATATATCTTCCCTCTGAAATGCTTTCGGACGGTGATCTCATCACCACCAATGCGGCCCTTGCTGTTGCACTTGCACTTGAGGAGGAGACAGGTCATCCTGTCGATATAAAATGGGTGAATGACTTATATATTAATGGTAAGAAGTTCACAGGAATCCTCACAGAGGGAATTGTCGATCTTGAGCTTGGTGGTCTGGATGGAGCCATCATCGGTATCGGGATAAACGTGAACACCTCCTTTTGCGACTATCCAGAGGATTTAAGGGGAATCATAACAACACTCAAAGAAGAGTACGGACACTCTTTTGACAGGCTATCCATTTTGAGAAAAGCGGTATCAAATGTCATTGCCTATCAGAAGAAGGATTACCTTTCTGAGTATAAGAGAAGATGTTTCATCCTCGGTTCTGAGATAACTGTGAACAGGATGGGAAAGAAGAGGAGGGCGCTTGCAAAGGACATCGATGAGAGGGCTCGGCTCGTCGTCGAATATGAGGATGGTTCCAGGGAGGCTCTTTCGAGTGCGGAGGTTAGCCTCCATAACTCTTGAAGAGAAAAGTTTTTCCAATTATATTTTCACTTATGCTTAATGAACTGAAGAATGAATGGAAGGAGACACTTGAGTCTCATTTGAAAAAGATCCTGAATGTTGAGGATCTCTCACCGCTTACCATGACCGAACCGCCTAAGAGCGAGCTCGGAGATGTGGCGTTCCCGCTTTTCCAGTATTCGAAAATCGCACATAAGGCGCCTCAGGCGATAGCAGAGGAGCTGAAAAAGAGTGTTGAATCATCCCCTTCCCCTGCAGGGGAGATAATTCTTGCCGGAGGGTATTTCAATGTGAAACTCTCTGTCCAGGACATATTCTCATCCCTTTATGAGAAGGTGATGGAGGAAGGAGAGCGCTATGGTACGAATGAGAGCCTCAAGGGTAGGAAGATAATGCTTGAGTTCTCCTGCCCCAATACGAACAAGCCCCTCCATCTGGGACATATGAGGAACGACAGCCTCGGAGAGAGCGTCTCAAAGATCCTCAAGGCTAACGGAGCGGAAGTGATGAAGGTCAACCTCATAAACAACCGTGGCGTCCATATCTGCAAGAGCATGCTTGCCTATAGGGAGTATGGAAACGGGGAGACTCCTGAGAGTACAGGAGAGAAGGGAGATCATCTCGTTGGCCGCTACTATGTTCGTTTTGCGCAGTGGGCAAAGGAGTGGGACGAGAAGATAAAGGAAGCCGAGGATGCGGGAAATACGGAGCTTGCAGAGAAGCTGAGGAATGAGCATCCGGATAAGAAGGCTCAGGCCATGCTCAAGGAATGGGAGGATGGGAAGGAGGATGTCATCGAACTGTGGAATCTGATGAACGGATGGACATTAGACGGGCTTTTCGAGAGCTACAGGAACATGGGAATCTCCTTTGATCGGTTCTATTACGAGAGTGAGACATACAAATATGGAAAAAGCGAGGTCCTGAAAGGCCTGGAGGATGGGGTATTCTACAGGGAAGCCGATGGGTCTGTGCAGATAGACCTTTCGGAGATCGGACTTGATAAGAAAGTGCTTTTAAGAAAGGATGGAACGACCATCTATATAACACAGGACATAGGAACCGCGATCAGGCGTCATGACGACTATCCGTTTGATTCTCTTATCTATGTCGTCGGATCTGAGCAGGCATATCATTTCAAGGTCCTTTTTTATATCCTCAAAAAGCTCGGTTATGCATGGGCTGATGAGCTTTACCATCTCTCATATGGAATGGTCAATCTTCCAGAGGGAAAGATGAAAAGCAGGGAGGGAACTGTGGTTGATGCCGATGATCTTCTCTCTGAACTCGAGGCACTTGCGAAGGAGGAGATAATCTCCAAGAACAGGGAAGCCCTTGTCGATGATGTCGACAAGACCGCACACAGCATTGCTCTTGCCGCTCTCAATTACTACCTTCTTGAGGTGACCCCGGGCAGGGACATGATATTTGATCCAAAGAAGAGCATCTCCTTCAATGGAAATACCGGACCTTATCTTGAGTACATGGGAGCCCGTATCTCATCCATTTTGAGAAAGGCGGAAGAAGAGGGGATTACGGATGGTTCCATCGACGGTTCAGTCCTTACCAATCAGGATGAGCTTACGCTCATAAAGCTGATCTCAGACTATCCTGATGTGGTGGAAAAAGCTGCAGAGAGCTATGATCCGTCTGTGGTTGCAGCTTACCTCTATTCGGTAGCAAAGACGTTCAGCCACTATTACCACGACAATCAGATCATAAAAGCCGAGACTCCTGAGCTCGTCAGAAGCAGGCTTGCTCTTGCAAGGATGGTCCTTGTCGTGCTTAAGAACGGATTCTCGTTAATCGGGGTTCCTTTCCTCACTTCCATGTAAGAGCAGGAAGGAGAACGTGGAGGCAAGACGCTCAAGTCCCTCGCTCTCCCCTGACAGCAAGGCCCTCTCTAGATTCAGCTCAAGAAGAGATGAGAAGAGAGGGCTTATAATCTCAGCCCTCCTTGTCCCTTTTTCAATGATTACCTGACTTTGGCCCTCAATCGTGAGCGAGATGCTCCTCCACTCCTCATAGGCCCTCTCATCATTAGCTCTCATGTTCAGCAGGCATCTGAGATAGTCATACATCTCATTCGAGAAGAAGAGCCCCTGCCAATGTTCAACCAGCTTTGTGAGATTGCTCTCCACATCATTCTTCAACTCGATCTTATAACCTCTTTTCAGTAGTTCTGAATGAAAATAAGTGTGCATGGCCTCTATGATCTCATCCTTGCTTCTATAATAGTGGTAGATGCTTGCCTTTCTTATCCCAAGCTCATCAGCAAGACTTTGCATTGAATATTTGTCCAGACCATCCCTGCTGATTATCTCAGCACTCCTGATGAGTATTTCATTTCTATCTGTTATCACCATGATTATAAATCTACCAAACGTTAGGTAGATTTATCAACTAAAAATATAATTTACCCATCTCTTTTTCCCCTTCTGTTAACATTTCGCTGACAATAGGTTAAAAGAGTAAAGGAAATTTTATTTTAAGGAACCAGTAATGTACGCATTAGTTGAAATTCTAGGTAAGCAGTACAAGGCAGAAGAGGGTAAGACGGTTCTCGTTGATCTCCTTCACCTCGAAGAGGGTGCCACGTACGAGACAGAGAAGGTTCTTGCCGTAGTTGACGGAGATGTTGCCAAGTTCGGAACTCCTTATGTTGAGGGAGCGAAGGTCGTAGCGACTGTCGGTGCGGTGAAGAAGGGTGAGAAGATAAAGGTTTACAAGTTCCACAGAAGAAAGGGTTACAGAAGGACTCAGGGACATCGTGAACAGTACCAGGAGATCACATTCTCCAAGGTACAGGGTTAAGGAGGAGAGAAATGGCACATAAGAAAGGTGGCGGATCCTCTAAGAACGGAAGAGATTCAAACGCGCAGCGCTTAGGCGTTAAGAGATTCGGCGGACAGCGTGTCAATGCCGGAGAGGTCATTGTAAGACAGAGGGGAACCAAGATCCATCCCGGTTCAAACTGTGGACTTGGAAAGGACTACACCCTTTTTGCTCTTGTAAGCGGAACTGTCCAGTTCTCCGAGAGGAAGAACAGGAAGTACTGCAACATCGTTGAGACTGTTGTAGAGTAATAATGTTCGGCTTTTCAGACGAGACATACATTGATGTTTCAAGTGGGAACGGAGGCGCGGGCTGCGTCTCCTTCCACCGTGAGAAATTCGTCCCTAAAGGCGGCCCCGATGGAGGGGATGGCGGAAAAGGGGGCGATGTTGTTTTCGTGGTAAAAGACAATCTCAGAACCCTCGGGCACCTCAAGGCCGTTCGTGTCTATAAGGCGGAGAATGGTCATAACGGACAGGGGGATAGATGCTTTGGCCGCAACGGTAAGGATATTGAGATTCCTGTCCCTCCGGGAACGGTGCTTCGTAACGCTGAGACGGGTGAACTTATCAAGGATCTTACTGGTCTTGACCGCTTCGTCTTCCTTAAAGGCGGGAAGGGGGGACTTGGAAACTGGCATTTCAGGACTGCAGTCCGTCAGGCACCCAAATTCGCACAGCCTGGGGAGAAGGGTGTGAGCATGAGAATCGGGGTAGAGCTCCAGATCATTGCTGATATCGGGTTCGTCGGTTTCCCGAACGCAGGAAAGAGTAGCCTTCTTAACCTGCTTACCAATGCCCGCAGTAAGGTCGCAGGTTATCCTTTTACGACGAAAATACCACAGCTTGGTGTCATGAGATATGATGATAAGGATATTGTCTTTGCTGATATCCCTGGAATCCTGGAAGGGGCTTCCACGGGGCTTGGAATGGGGATAAAGTTCCTTAAGCACATTTCTCGGACCAACGGACTTGCCTATCTCATAGATGTCAGTGATGAGCGTTATCTTGACGCCTTTGATATCCTCAAAAGGGAGCTTGCAGAGTTCTCTCCTGATCTTGCTGCGAAGGATTCTGTGATAATCGTTACTAAGATGGATGAGGGTGAGGATGCATCCTCACGCTTTAGCGAGATAAGAAGCAAGTATGCTGATATGACCGTTCTGCCTCTTTCCATATACATGGATGAGCTGTTGGAGCCTGTGAAGCAGGCATTCATCTATCTAGCTCGTGGACAGGAAGAGAAAGAGGAGGGGGATGGCTTTACAACCAGAGTGAACAAGGATGCTGAATACCGGGATGAGGAATGAGAGCGCGCTCCTGGGAGGCTCGTTCAATCCAGTACATATAGGGCATCTCTATCTGATACACGATGCGTACTCCCTTGCTTCAATGCAGAGGATCATCCTGATTCCCGCACTTATCTCTAATTTCAAGAGGAACGCCGAGAGCCTGGATTTCGATCTGCGTGTCAGGCTTCTCAGACTTGCCATCGAGGATTACCGGGAACTTTTCCCTTCCGATGATGTTGAGATAGTGATTTCCGAAGTTGAGAAGGAGAGGGGAGGCATCTCATATACCAGCGATACCATCAGGCATTTTCTTCCCATTTACGGAATAGATGGAAAGATAAACTTCATAATAGGGGATGATCTCCTTTCCAATCTGGATAAGTGGTACGATTATGATTTCCTGAAAGATCATGTCCGTTTCCTCTGTTTCGTCCGCGATGGGAAGAGCAAGCATCCCGTGGATGCCGATGTCGTATTCTTCAATAATGACAGGGTCATCTCATCAAGTACGGATGTCCGTTCCGGAGATCTTGATATGCTCTCAGGGAGGGTAAGGAAATATGTCGAGGATAATGGGTTATACCGAGCTTGAGGCGTGGATAAAATCACGCCTTCCAGAGAAGAGATACATTCATTCCCTTGCCGTTGCTAAGACGGCATCTACTCTTGCTTCTCTCTTCTCTCAGGACAGAAACGCATCTCTTATTTCAGGGCTTTACCACGATGCTTATCGTTATATAACGAAGGAGGAGGCCCTGAGAGAGGTTGAGAAATACTCCATAGACATCTTCCCTGAGGAGAGGGAGAATGGTAACCTTCTTCATGCTCCAATTGCAGCTTACCACATGAGGGATGACATAGGTCCCGTTCCTTCAAGTTATGTCGATGCTGTACGCTATCATACGCTTGGTTCCAAGGATATGGGGCCTCTTGGTGCCATCATATACATAGCCGATTACACGGAGCCGAATAGAAAACATCTTGACGAAGATGAGAGAATGCGGATATTCTCCCTTCCTTCCCTGGAGGCCATGGTCTGTCATATAATCGAGGAGCAGAACGTGTATTTCAAGAAAAATGGAATAAGAAATGCACGTGTGACCGATGAGCTTTATGAGTATTTGAAAGAGGGGGGTACGTTTTGAAAATCAGGTCTCTTTTCCTTCTATCCCTGCTTCTGCTGCTTTCATCCTGTTCAAATGGTGATTTCTCCGCTCTTGTCTCTCAGTCGGAAGCGACCGTCTATCTCTCTGATAACGGGAAACTGGCCATGATAGATGTTAGCAAAGAGGACCTTGATTATCTGAAAGAGATAAGTGGCATGGATTCAGAGGCCGTGATAGAAGACCTGTTTGATCTCGATGCCGTCCTTATAAGTGATGAGGACTATGAAAGGAGAAAGGAGCATTTAAATCTCCTTCTGAGCCAGACGGGATCCGCGGAACTTCTGGATGCCCTCGCCCGCTATGGAAAAGACTTGAGGAAAACAGACTTTATGGATACTATAAATAAACTCTCCGGGGCATTTGATGACGAAGCGCTCCTTTCTGCGATAATGAAGGCAGAGCGTTTAGGTTCTTACAGTCTGGGCCGGGTTCTCTCGTATGGTATTAGGGCCTATGATGATGTGAGATCCTTTGTCCGAGTGTGGACGGAAGAGGTGATGAGGTGAATATGAGAAAAGAGATAGAAGAGAAAGCTGAGAAGATTAAAGCGTTCTTAGAAGATCACAAGGTAAGGGATGTTGTGGTGATGGATCTTACCCCTGGGTGTTCATGGACCGACTGCTTCGTCGTTGGTACGGTCACATCCATTGCCCATCTCCGAGGTGTCGTACATCAGATCTGGGGTCTGATCAATGAGCTCGGTTTGGAGGTCTCGAATAGACATAAGAGCCCTGGTGATGACGGCTGGGAACTCATCGACTGCGGGGATATCGTAATCCATTTGATGAGTGCTGAACTCAGAGAATTCTACAATCTGGAGAAGCTCTGGAAGAAAACCGAGGAGCTTTGATGAGAGCCCCGCAAAGGGGCTTTTATATTACCTTTTTCTCCTGCCATCTGCCCTTTATCCAGCGGTAGCAGAAGCAGGCTCCACGGGCATACCAGTCGATGAACATCGCCCAGAATACTCCCAAGAGACCCATTCCAAGCCATACGCCTAGCACGTTCGCACAAAGTACGCGGAAGAGCCACATCGAGCATATGGAGATTATCATGGTGTATTTCACATCTCCTGCTGCTCTGAGGAAATTCGGTATTGTGAATGCAAGAGGCCAGAATAACATTGTCTGTAAGAGGTCAAGCCTTGTATAGGATACGGCCATGGTATTGGCTTCTGCCGAGAGATTGTAGAAACCTGCCAATGCCGGTGTTGCGATATACATTGTCAAACAGGTTATTCCCATGAGCGCATAGGTGAGGGTAAGCAGCTTCCTTGCATAGTATCTTGCCTGATCAAATCTCTCTGCACCACAGCACTGTCCCACCACGGTGACGCTTGCCATTCCTATGGCTGACCCTGGGATGTTCGCAAATGTTCCAAGGCTGTTGAATACGGCGTTTGCTGCGATTGATGCCGTACCGAAGGATGCGATGGTTGATGCGACGAGTATCTTGCCGATATGGAAGATTCCATTCTCTATTCCAGAGGGTAGGGCGATACGCATTATACGGGCAATCATATCAGGTCTTATTTTCACCTTTGCAAGTCCCTGTACCCTTATTATCTGTTTCGGGCGTGTGATTACGACGATCATTATTATCGATGCCGTGATCCTCGATAGAAGGGAGGCTATCCCCGCTCCTAGACTGCTCATGCCCATGCCATAGATCATGATGGCGTTTCCACTGACGTTTATGATGTTCATCACAAGTGCCACGGTCATCGTTATGCTGCTTTTCCCCATGCTCCTGCATATCGCGTTACAGCCGTTTGTAACGGCTAAAAAGGGGAAGGAGATTGCAATTGGCAGAAGATACATTATCGCGGCATTGTGAACATCTTCCTCTATGGAACCGAACACGAAACGGACTATCGACTCACGGAAGATGAGAAGAAATACCATTATCACGATTGCAAATCCGAGGGAGAGGTAGATGAGCTGTTTCGCAGACTCAGAGGCGTTTTGATTGTCTTTCCTTCCCAAATACTGTGAACAGACGACCGCTCCGCCGGTAGCAAATGCGCTGAATACGAATACGAAGAGGTTCGCAAGACTGTCGACAAGGGATACACCAGATACGACGGACTCTCCATCAGAGGCAACCATTATCGTGTCCATCATTCCGATGGTGACGTTTAAAAGCGTCTCTATTAAGAGAGGGATTATTAAAGTAACGAGGTATCTGTTGTCAAAAAGTAGCTCTTTCTTCTCTATTCTTACTCTTGCCATGGAAGATTTATTACAATGTAATTAAAAAATTGTTAAGACCTTTTAAAAAAATCGATTGAAATCCAGACAAGAAAGTCTGTTTTGATGTATTATCCATAACAGTTATAAGGCTTATGTCTTTTTATCAGCGGGTATCGAGTAATTCCTTGATACTCAATGAGAAGCGGTGAACTTTTGTTTACATTCAGCGTCTTATAGTATATATTACTAGACGAATGGAGTTAGTATGAGAAAAATAGTGTCACTATTATTAATAGCAATCATGCTGTTCTCTCTTACATCGTGTGATGGGATGATTGATTTCATGGGCAAGATGGGGAAAAACATCATGGGCACCGATACGAGTTCTGCTTATGATGCCGTCGAGAGCGCGACGGTCGAGTCTACGGAAGATGCGAAGGAGCGTTTTACCATAAAAACGGACGGTGGCAGTAACTCGATTACAGTCAATGAAATCGAGATCCCAATCAGTGATTCCTTAAGTGAATCTCTTTCATCTGTGACTAGTGTTCTTCCTTCGATAGGAGAGTCCACTGTTGATGATATCGCATCAGCACTGAGAAATGAGGCAAGTACCCAGGTTCTTGTGACAGAGATGGGTAAGACTCCTGATTCTGCTGTAGCAGAGGCTGCAAAAGGAACAGCCACAGTAATGAATGCAGTGCTTTCAACATATAAGGATAAGATTGATTCTGCTATTGAAGGCAGTGGCAGTACAAATACTGTTCTCTCTACCGTTTCTGATGCTCTTACAAGTCTCAGTAATAGTCTTACTGAAATATCAGAAGAGTCTGCGACTGTAACAAAAGGTGATGTCGTGACGCTGCAGCTGATCGAGTCATTCGCAGGATCTGTCGCATCGTGTGTCGATGTCGAGAGTGGAACGATAAAGGAAGGTACAGAGGTCACACAGCTTATAAGCAGTGCGAATACCCTTGCCACCATCACCTCAACACTCAGTCCTGCAAGCGAGTTCAAACTTGATTTGAATGCCATTGTCTCAAGCATCATGAATGCAGCTACCGGAGAATCTGAGACCCAGGCGAGGACTTTGGTTCGATCCAATAAAAAAGCCGCTACCGAGGACGTCATATCTAAGATAGAGAGTTATGATCTTAGTGCATATGTAAGGGCTATCAGAAGTGTTTATTCCTCCCTTTCCGCGGTAGCTGGAAATAGTGGGGATGGATTTGCAACTAATGTTTCCACGCTTTCCCTTCACAAGGGAACATACGAGGCATATGTGAATATGGCAAGTGCCTTCCAGATGTCCTCTGAACAGATAAGTGCATTCGACTCATTCACTACTTTTGACGGCCTGTTCAAATATGTGGTTGCGTCAGTTCTTTCCGAGGCTGACAGGTATTATCAGATCTTCCTAGAAGATAATGAAATTAAGGGAATGCTTGGAGAGGTTGGTTTAAGTGCGGAGAATCTTCCTAAGAATATCTGGGAATTCATTGTAACGTGTGTTGACAACAATAAATGGATTACCGATTCAAGTATTCAGGGACCATATTATTTTAATGTTCCTGCTGAATATGAGTCTTTGGTTGAAACAGTTGTTAGTGCTGCCAGAAACAAGAATACAACAGCGGATAAGGATCTTGGAAATTACGTCGTAAACAGTATTCTTAAAAATGACAAGAATTATGGTCCTACCATCTCCTCCCTCGAGACGATGGATGCAATGATTGAAGTTGTTAGCCTTTCGAGCATCTCAGACCTGATCGGAGGCAATGATCTTCATGAGTATATTAAAAAGGCTATTTATTGGTTTGAAGGTACAAGTAATTAAGGAGGCTGAATGATGAAGAAGATATTTGTTTTATTATTTACATTACTGATTTTGGCATCATCGGCTTTCTCAACCATCATAGAGGATCTGACCCCGGCATCGGACAATGGTCTTTCAGCGCTTTTAGTGGATTCCTATC
The DNA here is from genome assembly GCA_944392965.1 of uncultured Spirochaetaceae bacterium. Lineage (GTDB taxonomy): Bacteria > Spirochaetota > Spirochaetia > Sphaerochaetales > Sphaerochaetaceae > Ornithospirochaeta. Next base: position 11,684 of record CALXYM010000027.1, read on the forward strand.
CTCATAGTGCAAGAAGTCTTGGCATGGGAAGTGCAGGTATCGCAGTTGGAGGAAGAAGCGACAGCTTCTATATGAATCCTGCTCTGCTTGCACGTAGAACTCTCATCTCCCTTCCATATGCACAGGTCACGTTGTACCATCCTTATGAGCTTTTCCAAAAGGATTCTGAGACGGGGAGCAGTATAATAGATGATTTACTCGATGCAATAGAGTCTGGTAATCAGGATTCAATGGTTAATGCGGGAACGAATTTCCTTTCGATGTTGAAAAGCGGGAGAGGAAAGATTGCGGAAGTTGAGGCTGGCATCACGCTCGGCGGTGGCGGTTTTGCCATTGGAATGCATGTGAAAGATACCATCCATACATTCGGTGAGGGTGTTGGTGGTCTTGATTCATATCTTTATGATGAGCTGAACGTCAATATCCTGGCCGCTCTTGGACTCAGATTTGACATAACTCCATCCATTTCCCTTGATGTCGGTCTATCAGGAGGAGTGAGTGTCCTTGGCTATACCGGTTTGATAGGAGCAGAGCGTATTCTGGACATGCTCTCCGGTACATCTGAGTCCGGAGGAGATCCCATGGGTGAGATTTTAAACAGTATCCCCCTCGCTTTCGGATATTACATTCCTCTTAATGCAGGAGTGAATTTGAACCTTCCTCTCGGATTCTCAGTTGGTGTGGTAGGTAGGAATCTTCTCGGTGGTCTTGGAATAAAGATGCAGACTTACGAGGGTATCAACTCACTTATGGATGATCCGATGGGAATCGTCTCCGATGTGTTCTCTGATAGTGCTGATTTCACTATCAAGACCGATCCTAGAATGGATCTCGGACTTGGATGGAAGTGGGAGAATGGATGGTTTGCTCCGACTGTCGCTTTTGATATGGTTGACGTCATAGGCTTCTTCTCTGATGATATGTCTTTAAGATCCTTCGTGGATCATATGCGGGTAGGAGCAGAAGTAAGACTTCTCAGTTTCCTGGATGTCCGAGGTGGTATCAACCAGGGATATTGGACGGTAGGTGCTGGAATAGACCTGTGGGCAATCAAGATCGATGCCGCTTATTACTGGCAGGAGTTCGGTGATACCGCGGGTGATTATCCTCTGGATGCTTTCACTATCCGGTTCAATATCGGTTTTGACAGATAAAATCTCTTATACTAATGCCTGTCGTAAAAATGACTTTTTGAGAATCGGCAGCATTCAATAATTAATTACAGAGCAGGACTTTTGTCCTGCCCTGTGCATTAAAGCAAGTAAAAGGAGGTTGAAGCTGACCATTTAGGACAGATGTAGTATATTAGAGAATTAGATAGTATCTTTGTATTGATTTTATCCGTCTTATCTGTTGTCAGGGGAATGGAATCCATATGCAAAGCTTAAATTATCATTATGCTGGGATTATATATTGCTCTGATCATAATACATCTAATCCTATATATCCATCCTCATATTTAATACAAATTTTCAGTATGGCAACATCGCACAGTATTGGTTTATGCTGAATGTTTTGGGGAAACGTAATCCGCTGTTAAAAGCCTTGGATGAAGAGCTTGGATTCAGAACAATAATTCTCATTTCAAGCCTGAGAATCAGATCACCATTCTCAAGAGCTAATGAAAAATGGCTCTTTTGCATCTTCAAGGTTCATGAGAACATCGACTACAGATATTCCAGTAGAATCCATTCTTTCTTTTTTCGTATGAAGGTGACGTATCCATACTTATTCGTATCCTTGATGAACTCAACCTTGTAAGGAAGAGACATGTAGTAATCTAGATTTATGTCTTGCCTTCACAACGAGATGATGCCATGATAGTATAATGCAAGGGTAGCATGACATGAAGAAAACATTGCTTATCGTTCTGTTTATGATAATATCGGCCATATTGATTGCGGGACCATTCGGAATGGAATTTGGATGGTCGTTGGAGGAGCTCAAATCTTCAGGAATATATACTGAAGAGTTCATACCCCAAGGGACTATCACATCTTATCTTGTAGTACCAAACAATTCGCATCCTTTGTTGATGCTATATGTAGTGTTTATTGACAATGAATACGGATTATTCCAGATCAGAGCCATATCTCAGCCTTACTATGAGGAATATCAGATCCGACTAGTCTATGAAAATCTCAAGACACAGCTCTCTACAACATACGGAAAACCTGATACTGAATATGATGAGATCTCTAATGATAGTGAATGGAAAGGTTCAGACAACTTCATTAGATCAATTCTTTATGGGGATCGCAAGCTCTCGACAATATGGCGACCATCCCCTTCTGATGATGGCCCGGCTGTGATTGCATTAGGAATTCTACCAGTTGATGAATCAACAGCTTTCTTACTCTTATTATATAGTTCGAGCAATTCAGAAGAGATCATTGAACGATATACAGAATCTAATGCGGCTATTCTTTAACAGGAGAGAAAATCAATAAAGAAATCATTTCTGGTCATTATAATTATCGTGTCATTACTTCTAGAATCCTGCTCGTCGTTTTATTCCGACGATTATATCAGCTATGGTAGCGAATACGGATATTACAATAATACTCCATATTATTCTTCTCAGACATATTCGACGCTGTATGGAGTCGAAGAAATAATGAACTGGCCAGTACTTGTTGTATGCCCAATGGAAAACTTTATGCTTCAAAGAGCTACTGAGACAGCAATGGTTTCCAAACTGGAAGAATATGGTATTGAAGCATATGCCGCTTCTGATTACCGTACTCTTGATGAAGCACTTTCCCAAGAGGATACATTCATACGATATGTTCTTTTCATGGTTTATGACGATGTCTATACCTATGAGGTTGGAGGTGGAATCGCAAATCTCTATTTCGATTGCACGGTTGATGACAGGCTTTCGTTTGATGAGGATTCAACAATCACTGCTAGAATCAATGGAATTACATCTTCGAGTGAAAATGGATATCTTTCATTCGGAGAAACCGTCGAAGATGCCTGCAGAAGTGCAGGAGAATCAGTAGTCTACGAATACCTTTCTTACGTAGATCTTTAAAAGCATATCGATTGAGATGAGGTTGAGGAGATACAAAGAAATTTAAGAATTAAAGGAAAAGGGCCGGAGATGAGGTGAATCCTCAAAACCGGCCTTTGTCTCATTTTGTTAGTAGTGTCTCGTCTGAGGCGAATTCTTTTTTTCTGATGTCTTTGAACATCTCGACAAGGGAAGGAACCGTCAGTTTCTTCTTATCCTCTCCTTTTATGTCGAAGATTATATGTCCTTCGTCCATCATTATGAGCCTGTTACCGTAGTCGATAGCAAACTGCATGTTGTGCGTTACCATCATTGCAGTCAGCTTGTCTTTTTCGATGTAATGTTTTGTAAGGTCCATGACTGTTGCGGCATTTACAGGGTCAAGTGCTGCCGTATGCTCATCTAAAAGCATCAATGAGGGGTGGGAGAGGGTAGCCATCAGAAGTGTCAGAGCCTGTCTCTGTCCACCTGACAATAGTCCTACGTTGTCTTCTAGTCTGTTCTCAAGATGAATGGGGGCAAGCAGTTCCCTGAACAGTTCCTTCTTCTCCGTATTAAGGCTGAATCTGAGGCCGCGCATGCCTTTCTTATATGCGAGGATGAGATTATCCTGGATGGACATGTTCGCACTAGTTCCCTTTGTCGGATCTTGGAATATACGTCCGATCTCAAAGGCCCTTTTGTGCTCACTCTGATGAGTGATGTCCTTCTCTTTCAGCTTTATTGTTCCGCTTGTGACAGGAAATGTTCCTGCGATCATGTTAAAGAGTGTGGATTTCCCCGAACCGTTGGAACCGATCACGCATACGACATCCCCTTCGCTCACATTGAGATTAATATCCTCAAGGGCAACTTTCTGGTTTATCGTTCCTGGAAAGAATACCTTTGTCACATGTTCGATACTAAGCATTTTCTTCCCCCTTCTGCTGTGCTTTCTGCAGAGCCTTTTTCTTAGCCCCTGCATCACTTGCCGCACTACGAGTCTTCGCAACCGCAAGGGATATGATTACAAGTATTCCTGTAAGAAGTCTGAAGTCGTTTGGTGTTATGCCGATTAGGTATCCGTATCTTCTTCCAAAGAACATGAGAGCCTTATAGATTATGGCGCCGAATACCGCCCTGAGCGTTATGAGGGATATCTTATTGGAGGAGAAAAGGAACTCTCCTATCATTATCGCGGCAAGGCCTTGGACGACCATCCCCTGTCCGAGGTTCGCATCCGCAAATCCCTGATACTGTGCGAGCATCCCTCCAGAGAGTGCGATCAGTCCGTTTGAGAATCCAAGTCCGATGAGCTTGAGTACAGAAGGGTTCATTCCCTGACTTATGACCACCTGCTCGTTTCCTCCTAATGCTCCGATTGCAAGTCCCAGATCGGTTCTGAAAAAGAGATCCATTACTATTTTTATCGCTAAAACTATTATGAGTGTTCCCAGAAGGCTTGCAAATGCCGTGGATAGGAACGGAAATGTATTAGGAAAGAGCCGGTAGAGTGTGTTTATTCCTCTCTGGATGGGGACGTTTGCCCTGTTGCCCAGAATACGCAGGTTTATGGAGTAGAGCATCGTCATCGTAAGGATGGATGCCAGAAGTCCGGGAATCCTGAGTCTTGTATGTATTACGGACGTCACCATTCCACATAACACTCCGACTAGGAACGCGAGAACAAGACCGGTCGTGATTCCCAGCCCGTTCACTATGCACATTGTAGCAACTGCCGCTCCCGTGGCATATGATCCATCACAGGTCAGATCCGCTAGGTCAAGAATCCTGTAGCTTATCAGGATGCCAAGGACCATTATTGAGAAGATAAGTCCTTCTACGAAAATTCCTTCAATCATTTAAAACCTCAGTTAAAAATAATAGGCCACAGAATAGTGGCCTATATCAAGAGTTAAAAACGTTATTTTACGATAGTTTCGCCATTTTGTATGATAACGGCAGCCATATCGAGGTATTCCTGAGGAATTTCTATGCCCAGCTGCTCTGCCGTGTCCAGGTTGAACCAGAGTTCAAAATCCGCAGGATCCGTGAGCATTACCGTTCCGATGCTTCCAGAAGGAGTACCTGTCAGGATCTGTTCAATCGCCTTTCCCGTGGCCTCTCCGATGGCATAGTAGTCAAAGCCCCATGCGATCAGACAGTCAAGTCCAGCAACTCCACTTGGATCTGCACTGAAAAGCGGTTTCCCAGCCTGGGAACATACCTGATCGACAGCCGAGAGAGCGGAGATTACCGCATTATCGGTCGCGATGTAGATCGCATCAACCCTGTCAATGATGGACTGCGCGGCCATCATCACTTCGGAGGAATTTGTTATAGCTGCATCAACGAACGTGCCGCCTAATTTCTCGACAGCCTCTTTTGCCATGTTTCTCAGGGCAACTCCATTCGCCTCTCCAGATGCGTAGATGTTACCGATCACCTTTGCTCCTGTGACATCCATCAGAAGTTTTATCTGCGCCTCAACAGGACTCAGATCGGATACTCCACAGACATTCGTGTTCTCGCTTCCCTCGAGAGTTTCAACAAGGCCCGCATCTACGGGATCTGTGACCGCTGCGAAAACGACTGGAACGTCAGTGAATATATTGGCAAGTGCCTGTGCCGTGGGGGTTGCGATTCCCAGTGCGACATCAACACCCTCATCCCTGAAAAGCTGTGCGATCGTGGCACTCGTTGAGATGTCCCCGTTTGCATTCTGGAAATCATATCTGATATTCAAGCCTGTTGTTGCAAGATAATCCTGCATGCCTTCTTCAACTGCATCAAGAGCCGCGTGACTCATGAGCTTTGATACCCCGATGAGATATGAGTCGTCTCCACTCTCTTCCTGGCTTCCATTTGCAAAAGCGAAGAATGAGAGGAGCAGAATTAAGGAAAGAGCTATAAGTTTTTTCATTTTTCCCCACCTCCATAGTAGATTGTTTTGGGAAAATGATAGCCTAAAGATAATCGGACTTCAATATTCAATAGGTGCATATTTATGCAATTCTTATTCTTTTTTTCAGAACGAGAGATCTCCTTCTTCATCTTCCTCATCCCTGTAGATGGATTGAACATCCTCCATCTCATCAACGATCTTTTTAAGATCAATAAGAATGGAGCACTCCTCGTCCTCCTCATCTTCCTCTTCATCAAGGAAGTCATCAAAGTAAACAGCCATGAGATAATAATACCATATACTAATGGTCAACGACCTTCAGGACAAGCTGAAGGCTTGGACGTGAGCGTTTTGCCCATAGGCTCCGTTGCCGGTTTACCTGTGGCACCCCATCCATACGGCTGATTG
>CALXYM010000028.1 GCA_944392965.1 uncultured Spirochaetaceae bacterium
GCTTGCTTCAGTCTCTTCTGGCCGTCACCAAAAGATTAGCATCACTTTACTTCTCAGCTAAGGACATCTTAATTTTTATGTTCATCATTTGTATATTTCCAACGGTTCTTATGCATATAGTGTATTGTTCATGCAGAGCGATCAAAACCGTTGTTTCCCGTCGTCGTCCTGCTTATCTTCCGTGTAATCGAAAGATTATCCCAGGAGGATTAAATGTATTATTCAAGTGGAAATTACGAGGCTTTCGCACGACCGAAGAAACCGGCGGGCGTGGACGGAAAGTCAGCATATATCATCGGCAGCGGGCTAGCCGCGCTTTCTGCCGCATGTTTCCTTGTCCGCGACGGTCAGATGAAAGGTGGAAACATCCATATTCTGGAAAAGGATCCGATACCGGGCGGCGCATGCGACGGCTATAAGTACGAGAACCTAGGTTACGTCATGAGGGGCGGACGCGAGATGTTCAAGCAATGTGAGATTCATACAGCGTCTTGGCTTTGCGGTGGGGATTTAGCATATGAAAAAAAATTACTCCTATTATTTACCCTTGTGGTATCGCTTTCATCTGCTTTCACTGCAGAGCTCAGCATGGATTTTCTTGCAGTCAGAAGTACAGAAACGAATATATATTCCGATCCGTTACCGAAGAATGCTCCAAATTCTTTTTTACTTGGTGTCATAAAGAATCAAGATATCCTTCAGCCCCATATTTTTCCGAAAACAGATACGCCAGCCGTGACCTGAACTTTATCTCAACATTTTCTATGACAGGTATGACCATTGATCTGAGCTTGCTGTCAAACTCATATATTTTCTTTATCTGATTGAATTCAAGTCGTGCCGCCTTGCCTTTGTATGGTAAAAGATAAAAGATAAGCAGAGAGCCTGTAATAGTTGACATCTTTCAGAAAATCAAGGCATTCATCATGATTCAAAATGATACCTTTTCGTTGTAGCTCTTCAATCTGTTGCTCGTAAGAAAAGAATGGTTTGATGTTCATATAAAAAATGTCTCCCGCTGGGGCACATTGCATAGCAAGAGGTGTGGGGAGTCCTGTTAATTTGATGATAATCAATTGCTTATTGATTGTCTACTGTCTCTGTAGTTCGCTTAAACAAAGAAGAATATGGAAGGTCATAAAATGAATGCACGTTGCACGGATTGAAATGCAAGTTCCTTTTTTTTGCACAGTATGAAACTCCGTTGCTCATGAACGAGTGATGTATTCTATCTAAACGACATCTTTTCTATGACTTCGTGAATTGCAGTGTTTCATCGATAGATGCTGCTTTCAGAGCCCTGACAATTGCAAACGAAACTCATTTGCATATGATCGGAACAAACGACTATTCTGATAATAATAAAAAGCCGACTCAATGGGGTCGGCGGCTGGAACGTCTATCGTTCCACCATCTGATCATAGTCTACGGTTATATACATCAGTAATCAATAAGCATCGGATTAGAACAGCTCCTTGATATCCTCTATATCAGGAAAAATCTTTCTCAGATCCTCGGACATTTTGTATATGGCCACACACAGCGGTTTCGTATAATCCTGAATTACTGGTGGAAAACTTCTCTAAAACAGGAAGCTTGTTGATTAACAAATCAATGCGATTCAATCTTATCTTCCAAAACCTTCAGGTATTTCTTTCTGATTACCTTTTTATTTCCGAAGAAATACTCTTCTGCATTGGATAATTCATTCTTCTCAGTCTTGATTTGGAGAAATTTCATGGTAGCTACAAAATCCGCGGCCTGAAATAACCTATAATCCTGTGGTTTTACTCTCCTGAATTCGACATTATCCAATAAGGTATGGAAGACGGATGAGAGCAGTTTACTGACCTCTACCTGTCCATTGTCGTAATAGATTTTAACGATATCAAAGCTCTGAAAGAATTCGTAATGCTCCCTAATGAACAGGGAAATATCCTTTGAGAGTTTTCCAACGGCTTCAACAGCGTCATTCACATATTTCTTCTCAAGACATACTGCAAAACATCTGACTTCTATCTTTCTGAAAAAATGCCATGAAAACTCTGAGAAGCTTCTGTCTGTTCTCCAATCCTTCATGTCGGTATGGAGTCTCGTTACGGATGATTGGCCCCGCATGAAGGCAATGATTCGGATAGCCAATTTCCGAAAAATGCCTCTCAAGGATTTCTATATCATTACTGATATCATTGTTCTGATCATGTATCACCATTGAGATGATGTAGTATGAAGAGTGTTCAGCATAATCGCCAAAGTCTCCTGATTCATCAACGAATATGCTTAACTCCTTCACAATGGTCTCCTATAGGAAAAAAGAGCCCAAAAAAAGAGCGGGCGTCTTACCCGCTATCAAGGGGGGCCCAGGTCACTCGACCAACCCCTAACTGGTTTTCCAGCTATTTATAATATACTTTTGCCAGCAAGAAAAAATCAATCTTTCTTTTTGTGAATTTATCACAGTGCAGTACCCAGATTTGTCAGATCAATAGTTAATCGAGGCGATTGGTAATCAAAAAAAGAGGCTTCGTGCCTCTTGTGGAGCCTTGCCTGCACACGCAGCACCTCCTGCCCTTTGGCGTCCACGCCGTACTCCGGCTCGCTGAACGTGGCATTGTTGACATTGAGGACCTTTCTAAGCAAAGTGTTGAAAGAAGCCATTTTCCTTTGGGCCTTTTCATCCCGATGCTAACACAGAATGTTTTCCGCACCATCCTGCAATAAACACAAACCAGTCAGCCTCTACCCAAGATAATCATATCCGGTTTTTTTATACGCATAATAATATGTTACAGCTGACTCTGGATCCGATATCGACAGTATGATTCTATCTCTGTCAGGTTTTCTTTTCCCAAGATGCCAGCTGCTCATGAAGAACGGGAGCTCAGATGCATCTGCAAGCTCACGGAATGTATTGAAATCATCCTGAAGGAGAAAGCGGGAAGAAGGAAGCATTTTCATGCACCGGTCATACCAGAAGCCTATTCCTGAATAAAGCAGTATTGTCTGCCCATTGATATCCTTGAATGAGACACTATTCTTTGCTGCAAGAGGATTCGACTTCTTGACTGCAAATGACATTCTCTCTTCAAAAAGCTTCCGGCAGACCAGACCATCATCTTCCACCGGGGTTGTAAGGATTACAATCTGGAGTTTCCCTGCTTTAAGACTCGGAAGAAGCTGCTCCTCATCCAATATTTCTGATGATATTGATTTCTGAGGAAATCTTTCCATCAGCTTTGGAACCAGCGCCCGGAGAGGAACAGGAGCACATGACCCAATGCTGATTGTCTTCCTGTTCCTGTCCTGGGTTCGGAGTTTTTCAATTATATCGTTCTCATAATCCAGAAGACGGGCAGCATATTCCGCTGCAAGCTTTCCGGAATCATTGAGCATGATTCTGTTATATCCTCTTTCAAACAGAGATACTTCCAGGAGATCTTCAAGTTTCTTCATCGAGCGGCTCAATGCGGGCTGCGTCAGATTCAGCTTTTCAGCAGCTTCTGACATTGTCCTGCACTGGGAAAGTACAGCAAGCTGTTCCCAGAAATGCATCTCTATCATAATTTGCCTCCGATATCATGAGTTTTATTTATAGTAATATGAAAAAACGGCAATGTACAACAAGAAAGAAAACCATGATTATTCAGATATAAGGAAAACTTGGTTATGAAAAGAATAACATTAACATCTCTACTATGCTTCGTGCTTATCTCATTTGCTTATTGCTTAGGATCTAGTGATAACCAGAATTCAGAGTCATCTTCAATACAGCTATCAAATCTTGCAGAAGATCCAGATACACATGTACTTGTTGCCTATTTCGCCTATGCAGAAAATATCGGGGATACGAGCGGAATGAGTGTTGATGCTATTGCATCCGCAAGCATTGGCAGGACGAGCAACAGAGAAGGAAATATACCTGTCATGGCAGATGTCCTGAGAGAGGAGCTTGGTGCAGATGTATTTTCAATATCAGTCGAAGACCCGTATGAACCTGCCTATGACGACATGCACGACAGAGCGATTGAAGAGATAAGAGACGAAGCTCTGCCTGAACTGGCGACCTTGCCTGAAGACATCGAAGAGTATGATGTGGTCTTCATAGGTACGCCTGTATGGGGCGGAACGCTGCCTCGTCCTGTCGCTTCTTTCCTTTCCTCCGCATCTTTCTCTGGCAAGACAATCATTCCGTTTGGGATAAACCTCGGAAGCGGATTTGGAAACATAGTACGGGCAATCCGGGATATATGCCCGGACTCAGATGTCATGGACGGATTCACGATAAATGCCAGGACTGCAAACGATGAAGTGCGGGAAGAGTTTGCAGAATGGCTTTCCGACAGGGGGCTTGTATGAAAGAGATAGCAGATTATAGAGCAAGGGAATACAGCATATTCAACTTGTTCCATAAGCAGAATGCTGTACTCACATCTGGAGATATCTCAGATTTCCGCTTGATGACAATCGGATGGGGAATGATGGGAAACATTTGGGGGCATCCGGGGTCCGCCGTCACGGTATATGTACATCCAAGCAGGTTTACATTCCCCTATATGCTGGAAAAGGATTATTTCACCATCTGCTTCTTTCCAGAAGAGTTCCACAGCGATGTGATAACCCTCGGCACACACTCAGGCCGGGATGGAAACAAGCTGGCAATGACAAAACTTACACCAATTGAGATTGGTCATGGAGTGACGTTTGAACAAGCCGAGCTTTCATTCATCTGCCGAAGGATTTATGCAGGCCAGTTCAGCATCGATTCTGTTCCTGATGAGATAAGGAATGGTCTCTACAAGAAGATGGAACCGCATTGGATGTTCATAGGTTCGATTGAACATGTCATCTCCAACGATTGAAGGAGGCATGATATGGGTAAGCGGATCCTGGTCATCGTATCCAGTCCCCGAAAGGGTGGAAATTCAGAAATCCTTGCAGATCAGTTCATAAGAGGAGCTGAAAGCACAGAAAACACAGCTGAGAAGATCTGCCTCAGAGAAAAGGGAATCAACTACTGTCTTGGTTGCGGCTACTGCCAGAAAAGCGGCGGAAGATGTTCTCAGCATGATGATATGACGGAAATCATTGATGCAATGATCAATGCAGATGTGATCGTACTGTCAACTCCCGTTTACAAATCTTGCATGTGCGCTCAGCTGAAGACACTCATAGACAGGATGTTCGCAGCAAACAACGCTCTTGTTGGCAAGGATTTCTATTTCATAGCAACTGCAGCTGCTGGGAAGGATGGGATCATCAGCACCATGGAAAGCATGCGCGGCTGCACATATGCCCTCCGAAAAGCTCGGATAAAGGGTGAAATCTATGGTCCCGGATGCGTTGCTCCAGGAGATGTGCGGAAGACACCTGCGATGCAGGAGGCATTTGAAGCAGGAGCGTCATGCTGACGCATATGCAGAGGTTAATATGAGGAAAAGAGTTTTAGGAAAAAATCTTGAAGTCAGTGCCATAGGGCTTGGATGCATGGGATTCACCCATGCTTATGGGAAGCCTATGGAAGAGAGCAAGGCCATAAGGATAATCCAGGAAGCTGTTGCTCTCGGATATACGCTTTTCGATACTGCAGAACGCTATACAGGTTTTGATGATGCTGGGAACAAGATCTGGAATGAAGAACTGGTAGGAAAAGCCCTGTCTCCATACCGTCATCAGATACAGATTGCGACAAAATTCGGCATCACGATAACCGACAAAGGCGAACGGATCTATGATTCACGGCCTCAGACAATACGGAAGTCCGTCGAAGGAAGCCTGAAGAGACTCCATACGGATTATATCGATCTGTATTTCCAGCATAGGATGGATCCAATCACTCCTATAGAGGATGTCGCTCAAGTCATATCTGATCTGATGAAAGAAGGGAAGATACTTCATTGGGGCTTGTCGAATACAGATGAAGATAACCTGAGAAGAGCCAATGCAGTCTGTCCCGTCACGTGCATTGAGAACAGGTACTCGCTTATGGCCCGATGGGAGGAAAAGCTCTTTCCGGTTCTTGAAGAGCTGAATATCGGTTTTGTTGCATTCAGTCCTTTGGCAAATGGAATGCTTTCCGGGGCATATGATGGGATGAGATTCTCTGCAGATGATGATTACAGGAGCTTCATGCCTCAGTACCAGGAAGAAGGACAGAGGCACAATAAAGCGTTCATGGATGCAATCGAGGATATAGCCAAAGAGAAAGGGGTGACGCCCGCTCAGCTTTCACTTGCCTGGATGCTCTCCAAAAAGGACTACATCGTCCCCATCCCAGGCTCAAGAACCCGAGAAAGGCTGATGGAGAATGCAGATGCTTCAGAAATATTCCTTTCTGAAGATGAGTTAATCGAAATCGAGAGAACTATCAGCTCGTTTGACACAGTGGTTTTCAGTGGCCCTCCAAAAACACTTGAAAAGCGCTGGGACAGCTGACTGACAACATAGGAGGACAACTTATGAATTCATTTATTTTCAGGATGCCGGTGAATGTATATTTCGATGAGCATTCCGTCAGTAAACATCTTGCGGAGGCAATGAAAGGAACCGGCAGGAACATAATGATTGCCTATGGTGGCGGTTCTGTGAAGAAGAACGGGAGCCTTGCGGAAGTAAGGGCAATACTTGAATCTGAGGGAAAGGACATAACGGAATTCTCCGGCATAATGCCCAATCCGACATACAGAAAGGTCAAGGAAGGTACCGAGCTGGCAAAGAAGAACCATATTGATTTCATTCTTGCCCTCGGCGGCGGCTCGGTGATTGACTGCTGCAAGGTCATCTCGGCTCAGGCCATGACAGATGAAGATCTCTGGAAGATGGAATATGAAGAAGGCCGGATGCCGTCATCATTCATCCCGACAGGTGCGATAGTTACTGCTTTCGGGACAGGCGCTGAGATGAACAGCGGTGCTGTAATCACCAACGAAGAGAAAAAGATGAAATCATCTCTCCGTGGAGCTCCATACAGCTTTGCGATCCTTGATCCTCTCTACACAATGACGATGCCGATGAGGCAGGTCATATCCGGATCCTTCGACTCTCTCAGCCACTGCATGGAATCATTCATGGGGCTGCCTGAAGGAGATAATCTCACCGATGATATCAACAAGGCATGCCAGAGGAACATAATCAGGAATATAAGGGCAACCCTTCTCAATCCTGATGATGTAAAAGCAAGAAGCGAGCTCATGTGGGCTGCCGCAATGGCTGAGAATGGCATCCTCATCCTCGGAAAGGATAACGCATTCCAGGCCCATATGCTGGAGCACCAGCTCGGAGCATATACAGACTGCAATCATGGAGAGGGGCTTGCTGTCATCCATCCTGTGCTTTATCGCCATATGCTTTCATCTTCTGTCGAAAAGTTCGCGGATCTCGCTGTCAATGTCTGGGATATATCTCCCGAAGGCAAAAGCAGGGAAGAACTGGCCGAAGCATTCATTTCCGCACTCTCTGCCTTCATAAAGGAAATCGGACTGCCATCTTCATTCAGGGAGATGGGCATAGCAGCAGACACGGATTACAAAACAATCGCTGACAGCACGATCATAGTAGAAGGAAGCAGCAGAAAGCTCTCCCATGAAGAGCTCCTGACAATCTTGAAAGAATGTATTTAAGGAGGAAGAAAATGAAAAGGATATCGATTCTTCTATGTGCAATGATAATGGTATCATCACTGGCTTTCAGTGATGGACTCTCTCTAAGTGACCAGGGAATGTTCTCCGCAGGCGGGATAGTCATCCAGAACGATGGTACATTCGATCCTGTTAATGGACAGTATGATGAGGCTGGCCAGTCATATCATGCTGATCACGCCAATGTGCTGTACCAGATTCCTGAGAACAGCAATGGTCATGCAATGGTATTTCTTCATGGATCAGGGCAGTCCAGAATGGGCTGGATGACGACACCTGATGGAAGAGATGGATGGAATGACTATTTCCTCTCAAAGGGATATAGCACGTATCTCGTCGATCAGCCAAGAAGGGGTGAAGCCGGACAAAGCTCTGTCGCAGCCATGATAGATACGACTCCGATGGATCAGGCATGGTTCACGCAGTTCCGCATGGGCAGATGGCCTGAATTCAACGAAGGTTCCCAGTTCCCGCAGGATGAGTCTTCACTGGATCAGTTCTTCAGGCAGATGACGCCGAACACAGGATCCGTTGACTTCAACGTTACTGCATCTTCGATTGCCTCTGTCTTTGACAGAAGCGGTAAAGGTATACTCGTAACGCACTCACAGGGAGGATTTCCTGGCTGGATTGCAGCCGCATCCGTAGATGATATTGAGGCTGTAATCGCAATTGAACCAGGTGGATTCCCATTCCCTAAAGACCATATGCCGGAACCTGTTGATACCGGATACTACACACAATCGGCGGTTTCCAGATGTCCGATGAGGATTTCGCAAAGCTTATCGAGAAGCCGATCATAATCTATTTCGGTGATTACATCCCGGAAGAGAGCGATCTGCCTGCTGAAAGATTCTGGAGAGCAGAACTCGATATGGCCATGTCGTTCCAGAATCTTGTGAATGATATGGGCGGAGACTGCACTGTCGTTTATCTTCCAGAGGTTGGTATAACGGGGAACTCGCACTTCATGTTCCAGGAGCTGAACAACATGGAGATCGCCGACCATATTTATGGATGGCTCAGCGACAGGGATCTTATCTGACCATTTACGAGTGAAAGACTAGAAGTTTTTAAGGATTATGAACTATGAAGAATATTGAAAACAAAGTTGTGATTATTACGGGAGCTTCCTCTGGTATCGGTGAAGAGACGGCAAGACTTCTCGCGCTCAATGGCGCGAAGGTCGTTCTTTCCGCCAGAAGGGAAGATAGACTCAGGGATCTTGTACGCCAGATTGGTGAAGACAGGGCTGCATACTGTGTATCCGATGTGTCAGAACCTGATGATATGAAGAAACTTGTAAGGACTGCGAAAGAACGTTTCGGCAGGGTTGATGTCCTGTTTGCAAATGCCGGCATCATGCCTGCGGGAAATATGTCTGAGCTGAAGACTGATGACTGGAAGAGAATGATTGACATCAATATCTGCGGAGTCCTCAATTCAATGGCCGCAGTCCTTCCTGAGTTCATTGCCCAGAAGCAGGGACATATAATCGTCACATCATCATGTGCGGGGCTGCGCTCCGTCCCTGGCAACGCTGTCTACTGCGGTACAAAGCACTTCGTCAAGGCAATGCTTGATTCGTTCAGGATGGAAGCCATAGGAGAAGGGAGCAATATCCGCACAACGACGATATATCCTGGAGCTGTGAAGACAGAACTCCTGAACACCGTTGCGCCGTCTCCTGCAAAGACAGCAGTCGAGGAATTCTCTGAAAAGAATGCTATTCTTCCAGAAGATATTGCTGGTGCTGTCCTTTATGCAGTAAGTCAGAACGACAATGTCGATGTCTCTGAGGTCGTAGTCAAATCAATCAGAGAAGCATAAGCTTATGCTATTTCCCCCTCCCTGGTGCTTCCCATAACATCGTGGAGGGGCTTTTGTCTCATACTATGAACCGCAAAAGTCAAGCTCCCTTCATCACTCTGAACTGTATGCAGAAATTTCATAGATGGATCTGGCTGTAGAAAAACAGATCCAGCAGGAATATAAGAGTGATATCCCTGAGCTTAAAAAGAAAAAGTGAAAAGAAAGAGCGGGTGTCTCACCCGCCTATGAGGGGTACCCGGGTCTTTCAACCAGCCCCTAACTAGATTCCCAGCTACTTATAATATACTTTCGCCTGTGGAAAAAACTACCTTTTTTTCTGAAAATACCCTTAGTGCAATACAAGGTTTTATCAACTTAGAAATCAATCAGCATCATCTGTAGTCCGCTAAAACAACCTTGCACGAATCGAAATGCAAAGCTCTTCTTGCACAGTATGCCCCAAAAAACAAGGAAAATGATAAAGCCAGAAGCTTCTGTTTTACCTGTTCTATGCACCCATAATAGTCAGACGGGTAACTTGGTACATTCAAGTTCAAAAACATCGCAGCCAAGAAGCGAGACAATCTTCTTTGCCGCTATAGCAGTATTCCCTTCCTCAAGCATCTTGACTCTGTGTCATGCAGCATAGAGATAAGGAAAAATGGCGACCAGATGCAGAAACTGTTAGAAACTTTTCTATATCAATTATATCTCTAAAAAACATGTACTTGTCTTTATGAGATTCGAGAAATCAGAGTTTCAAGCGAACATGGCATCCCCATACGCCTATAACTCTCAATATGATATTTCCGCATCAAGGTACAGACATCTGAAAGAAGGCTGTTTTCATTGTCTAATCCAATTTGGTTCAAAAAGTATTGCATAGCAATCAATGGATTAAAAATGCGCCTTGAATTGAAGTTGATGTCATCACGGACAACAAACAGCCCATTGAATCTGCTATCCGCAATATGTTTTGGAATCATCATCTCAAACGGCAGAATCTTATTCCAAAGTCTGTCATGATGCGCACAGATATTTCTTATAGACGACAGCACGCGCAGCCATGAAGTCAAGACTTCTGGCTGTAAACCATAGAAAAGGGAAATCCTTTTCCTGATTGGGCTTCTGAAAAATTTATCATACCATGTTGAAAGCTCACCGAAAGTCATAAGCTCTCCCATAATCCAGATGGGCGGAATCTCCTCCTCATATGTTTTCTGGTAATGGATGATATATTCCTCTTTTGAATGGCTGATATCCTCCAACAGCTTTTCATAGGATCTTGTCCAGGAGGATTCCGTTTTGAAATTAAAATTCTCTTTCTTGAGTGGGAATGCTCCATATTCAGTAGCAAGTTCGTATATGAAGCGTGTCCTGAAGGAGAGCTCTATTCTTGATATAGCAGCAAACAACAGCATCCTGAGATCATTATCAAACTCAAAGTATCTGACAATCTGGGAAAAACTCACATTTGGATAGAACTGATGACCTGACTTCTCTTTGTCATAAAAAGAATACCAATAACCCTCAAGATGATAATAATTGACATTGGATAATACCTTGCATGCAAAATCCTTGTCTTCTACACATAGCCCCCTGCTTTCAAGAAGCTCAATCTGCTGTTCTATGGTTAATGCAGGTTTATCAAATGTTATCTTTGCTGGCATAATAAAGCGACTGGCCCACCGATTTGAGGAGGCATAGCCTTAACCTTGGTGGGCGCTTTCAAACATAATATACAATTCTTTTCAGATTTTTGCTAGATTTAAAAAAAATGTCTCCCACTGTGGCACATCACATAAGTGAGAGGTGTGAGGAGTCCTGTCTACTACATAATAGCAAATCCAGTGATATCTGTATAACAAAAACTCAAAACAAGAGACAAATAGGAACATGCCTTGTATAACTACGGTAAAACCTTTGGTTTTTGTAGCAGTCTAAAACACTGTAGCCTCGTAACATGGAAATGAAGTAAACATGGAGTACTAGCCATGTCTTACTGGCAATTGGGAATTTGAGAGTGCTAAATTTTGAATGTCATTCTGAGGCTCATTGCAAAGAATACTCATTGCATAAATTGAAGCATGTGATGTTGTTGTGCACAGTATGAAATCCAATTGCCCATTAACAGGAGCTGTTTCCATAGGGAAATGACTCTTTTGGCATATCTTTCTGGATTGAAAGTTTCATAGGCAAGTGATGTATTCCAGAACCCTGACAATTGCAAACGAAACTCATTTGCATATGATTGGAATACAACTGCATGAATTGCAATGAATCAAGTCATAATGATGAAGATGGATCTGCAAATGATATTGCCTCTCTAGGGCTGACCAATTGAAAATGCAATCGTCTTGCACAAGAGCGCATTGCCATTTCTCAATATTGATAATTATTTTCTAATATGATATAAGCTATTATTATAGAGTGATTTGAGGTTATTTTGACGGGTCGGGGTTCGAGCCCCGTCTCTCACGTAAAAGACTTCAGAGTCAAATCTGGAGTCTTTTTTTATTATTAGGGGTTTCATTTCCAAAGGGGCTTCATCCCAAGATTTTATAATTACCCATCACACATATTCAAAATTAAATGGTATAGAAATATAAAATGCGGATAAAAAAAAGAGTTTCTATGATCTACGTACATAGACGGCATGAGGCTTTTAAACATAACACGCTAGAGGCTATCAAATTGGACACAAGCATATTAAATTGAGAAAACTTTATAGAAGTAATCTTATTTCTACAAAACACGATGTTGCAACAGATGAAAGTGTTCTAAGAAAAAAGTTAACTCACAGATTTAAATCTTGTCTATCCGATCAAATGAAAGCCCTATATACTTTTCTTCTTCAATTTGCTGTTCGTAAGAGAAGAATGGTTTAACATCCATACAAAAAAAATCTACCTATTGGGCACATTGCTAAGCAAGAGATATGGGAATCCTGTTAATCATATAGTTTCAAATGATTCGTTAGTCATCCACAACTTGCTAATTATATTAATCTTCGAAAACCATTGTATAAGGAATCTATTTCATTACTCACTGCTTTACGTATCTATTGGATTAAATCCCTATAAAGATTTCATAATGACAGCCTATACAATTAATAATCAGATAATCTTCCCATCCCAGAGCCAGTCTAGGAAAAGGTTCCACGGAAGTAGTGTGATTCCATCCTCTGTCGTTCTTGAGATATTATCCCTTGAGACAACGATGTATTTCTTGAATATTCCTTCTTCTTTTAACGCTCTGAGGCCTCTTAAATCTTTGCTTTCATTCACGAGCTTTGTCGTCTTGGTCTCAATGGCAACTTCGTCACCAATCACGAAGTCCACTTCAAAAGAGGATTGTCTTGTACGCCAGTATGTAAGTCTTTCCTTTCGTCTGTTGTAGTCTAGATATGCTGTAAGCTCTTCAGCAATGTATGTCTCAAACAACTTGCCATACTCAGTTTGTGTATCGACAATATCGTTAAGAGAAAGAAGAAAGCGCACCAAGCCAACATCAAAATAATAGAAACGTTCTGTCTCTACGGCCTTTCTTTTCTTCGTCTTCGTATATGGAGGGACAGAGAACCCTATCATTGTGTCATAGAGAATACCATACCATTCGGTTATTGAGCCCCTGCTCATCATCACATCGCTTGCGATGTTTGAGTAGTTAATCTCCTTTGCATTGGTAAGAGCTGCAACCTCAAGAAATCGCTCGAACTTAGGAAGTTGTCTCACAAGCCCCTCTCCCGCAATTTCTTCCTGAAGGTAGACATTAATGTAATCATCAAGTATCTCATCCGGACTATCGGAAAGGAATACAGAAGGAAGCATTCCATATTTCAGAATTCTATCCAGCGTTGGCTTGAACTCTCTGATCTCAGGCCATACAAATGGATGGAGGTTCATCTTTCCTGCCCTGCCTCCAAGGAGATTTACCCCCTGCTCCTTTAATCTTCTAGCACTTGAACCTGTGAGAAGAAACCTGATGCCCGTCTCCTCTATCAAAAGATGAACCTCATCCAGAAGATCTGGAACTTTCTGTATCTCATCGATGATTACAAGTCCATCATTGATTCCTCTTGTTTTTATCTCATCACGGAGAACGCCAGGATCAGTCTGGCATCTTCTCCTTATCCTTGCATTGAGAAGAGACCATGAAAGTTTAATATCATCCTGAATCTGATTGCCTATCAGGGAGCTCTTTCCTGTCTGCCTTGGTCCAAACAGGAAAAGCGACTTATTCTTCAGTCTGCTCTGTATGCCTATGATGCGATGTATGTAATTTTCCATATGTCACCTCTACTGACATTATATTACTATTTTCGCTACTACTAGCAATTTTTATAAAAATTCGACAATAAAACTAGCTCTATGATGTTTTGTACTCTATGATATGGGTCTCCTCTACTTGCCTGAAGCCAATTCCAGAATCCCTGAATAAGGTAAATAAAAGATATCTTTTCCTGCACGTTCTTATCTCTGTAATCACCTTTACCCTGCCATTTCTCATCCGTTTTGCAAGGCGCTGAAGATATCATCATGTACTACGAAAACTGTAAAATATCTGAAATTTCGGAATACGAAAATATCTAAAAAGAATTCCCGGTATTTCAGCTCTCCAGATGAAATTCATAACGAGCCTATAATAGTAAACGTAGAAAACTAGCCCTAGAATCCTTTTTTACTTCTTTCTACCACCTGTCTTATAAGAAGCAGAATCAACAGGGTGGCAAAGAAGATTGATACTGTCTCTATCACATATTCCGTCTGTGTCTCCTCATAGAGGATAATTCTCAAAGTCAACGGCCTGTAACAAGCCTGTCAGGTTTTTATTTGAGCCCGGAAGTCAAGAAGGAAAGAGAAAAAAGCAATTCCAGGTCAAAACGATTGACAAAAGGGCATGAAGAGATGAACCTTGGAGTACAAGGTTTGAAAAAGATCTTAAGATGTAAGCGCTCTAAGTTACTGTGGTAGGTAAGATGAAAGGGCGCTTAATTTATATCCAGCGAGCTTCGCTTTGAGTTTGGCGCAGCCATCCTCCTTTGCGGTGCAGTAGATGTCATGGTGATGAAGGAGAGCAAGCCCTATCCTGAGCATATGGTTGGCCACTGCCACAGCCGTCTTGCCATGATGGACCAGTTCCTTCTTTTTCTTATGCGAATCTTGAGAGCGGGCAGGAAGGATTGCACTTATTGCTGAGTATTGAGCTCGCCCCCTGCACAATGTTCCTCCTCACCCATGCCGATGGCAGGGAGGTGCGCTGATGCTGAACGGATGCGAAAAGGGACTCATCGATAACTTCAGGCAACTTGGCTGCAATGGCCTTGCCGACAAACTGGACACTGCGCTCTCCAGCAGGCATGTAGCGTCTTCGGAGCTCTTCTCCGTGAT
>CALXYM010000029.1 GCA_944392965.1 uncultured Spirochaetaceae bacterium
TAAAACGGTCTCCCCCTCCTCAATGGAGAGGGAGATGTCTGAGAGGATGATCTTCCTCTCTATTTTCTTGCTCAAATTCCTTATCTCAAGTTTTGCCATGGCATAAGGATTATAATTGGAATGTAAACTGAAAGACAAGTATTTGGTTTACTTATATGATAGCCTAGATTCCACTGTTTCCGTAGTTTGCAAGTACTCTTGCCGATGGATCATCGACGTCGCAACCCTGCCATTCTTTGTTAGGCATCCAGAAGGTGGGGATCATCTGGCTCTGCCCTGGATAATATTTCTCGAATATCGTCCTATACAAGAGGCTTTCTGGTGTGAATGGACGTCCTTCGGGTGGATATTCAAGGCACATCTCCTTCCATGGCTTATCCTTATAAAGTTTTTCCGCATACTCCTTCAGATCGTTTACCATGCTGTGTCCGACAGCATCGCTGAATGCTGCCTTCTCCCTCCATAGAATGTTCTCGGGAAGATAGTCTCCCTCACTGAAAGCCTTTCTTAGAAGATATTTTCCCATATTATATTTGTTCATCTTCATCTCGGGTGGGATTGCCATTACATATTTCACAAATTCAAGATCTCCAAACGGGACGCGAGCTTCTATGCTGTTGTCCGCTATGCATCGGTCGGCCCTCAACACGTCATAATAGAACAGTTCCCGGACTCTTTTCTGACTTTCTTCCTGAAAGGCCTCTGCAGTCGGGGCATAATCAGTGTATTTATAACCGAAGAGCTCATCAGAGACCTCTCCCGTCAGAAGAACGCGCACATCACTTTTCTCATGGATGGCCTTGCAAAGGAGGTACATCCCCATGCTTGCTCTTATCGTGGTGATGTCGTATGTTGCGAGGATCCTTATTACCTCCTCAAGATAGGAAAGTACCTCCTCCTTAGTCATATAGACCTCCGTATGTTCTGCTCCAAGATATTCCGCGACCTCTTTCGCGTACTTGAGGTCTATCGCATCCTTCTCCATACCTATGGCGAAGGTCCTTATCCTTCTTTTCATCAGTCTCGATGCGATTGAGCATACGAGTGAACTGTCCAGCCCTCCTGATAGGAGGAATCCTATGGGAGCATCGCTGTCCAGTCTTTTCTCAACACCTTTGATAAGATGCTCTCTTATTCCCTCCGTGATCTCATCAATACCTTCCTTGTGATATTCCCTCACTTCTGCGATATCCCGGTAACGTATGAATTTTCCTTCCTTGTAATAGCATCCGGGTGGAAATGGGATTATCTTTTCGCATAGCCCGGAGAGCAGTCTTGCCTCACTTGCGAATGCAATCCTTCCCTTCTCGTCATAGCCGTAGAAAAGCGGTCTGATGCCGATCGGATCTCGTGCGGCAATGAGGCTTTTTGTACTCTCATCATAGATTATGGTCGCATATTCTGCATCAAGCATGTCGAACATGGCACATCCGTATTTCTCATAAAGAGGAAGGATGATTTCACAGTCGGAATCTGATGAGAAGGTATATCCCTCTTTTTCCAGATTCCTCTTTATCTTCCTGAATCCATATATCTCCCCGTTTGTAAGCGCATAGTTTCCATTTCTCTCAAATGGCTGCATACCGCGCTCGTCAAGCCCCATGATGGAAAGGCGCTGGAATGCGATATGATAGCCGTTTGAGAGGGTGATTGACCTCATCTGATCCGGTCCTCTCATGACCGTTCTCTTCAGATAAGAGCGGATCTCGCTCTCACTGAGCATGTCCCCTTCATAGGCGAATACCGTACACATACATCCCTCCTGAAAATAAAAAAAGACGCCCTGAGCACTGAAGAGAGAGTAATCTCTTCACCGCGCAGGACGTCTTTGTCCAGATTTATCGTGTGATAGCATAGTTGAAAAAACGGACCATGTCATCATGTGGAGGATGAAATATTGAAAAAAAGAGGATTTTATTAATACTTGTCCCGGTTTGTCTCTTTTAGTCGCTCGTTAGTCTTTTTCCTCTGAAAAACAATATTCATCTTGACTTAGCATTTGTGCTCAGTTATAACTTTCACGAAAGGAACAAAGGCGTTCACCTTCTTCAAGGTGGGGCCTTTTTCTCTTTTATATAGGGAGTACTCGAATGAGCAAGCACATTTTTGTCACGGGAGGAGTCGTATCAGGACTTGGAAAGGGAATCACGGCAGCAAGCCTTGGTAGGTTATTGAAACAGAGGGGGATAAAGGTCGCGGCACAGAAACTTGATCCATATGTGAACGTGGATCCTGGAACCATGAGTCCTTACCAGCATGGAGAAGTGTTCGTGACCGATGACGGCGCGGAGACCGATCTTGATCTAGGCCACTATGAGAGATTCATCGATGAGAATCTTAATAAGCTCTCGAATCTCACAAGCGGGAAGGTCTATTGGAACGTCCTTCACAAGGAGAGACGGGGGGAGTTCCTTGGTGGAACGGTCCAGATAATTCCTCATGTGACGAATGAGATTAAGAGGTTCATCTATGATCTTGCCTCTCTTACTAACGCTGATGTGGTCATAACCGAGATTGGAGGAACGATAGGGGATATCGAATCACAGCCATTTCTAGAAGCTGTACGTCAGATTCGAAGCGAAGTCGGAATGAAAAATTGTATGTTTATCCATGTAGTTCTTGTCCCTTATCTGAAATGCTCAGGAGAACATAAGACGAAACCCGCGCAGCACAGCGTTCACGAATTGCAGGGAATGGGGATAATGCCAGACTGTATAATCGCACGTGCCGATGAGCCTCTTGAGGATGGAATACTTGATAAGATCGCGGCATTCTGCAACACCGAACGGGATGCTGTCATAGAGAATCAGAGCCTTGGCAGTCTCTATGAGGTTCCTCTGATGCTTCACGAGAGAGGACTTGATGATTACGTCGTACGGCGCCTTGGCCTCGATGCTGAAAATATAGACCTCTCTGAATGGAATGCTCTTGTTGAGAAGCAGCGGAGCGCGGATGGTGATGTTACGATTGCAATCTGTGGAAAATATACCGCTCTCCATGACGCATACCTATCTATCATAGAGTCCCTTAACCATGCCGGGATAAAGAACGGTGTCAGGGTTCAAATAAGATGGGTTGACAGTGAAGAGGTGGAGAAGGTGGGCCCAGATGCTCTCCTTTCTGGAGTTGACGGCATTCTTGTTCCCGGGGGATTTGGAGAGAGGGGAATAGAGGGTATGATCGCCGCTGCACATTATGCGAGAAAAAAAGATATCCCTTATCTCGGCATATGTCTTGGAATGCAGATCGCGGTAATAGAGGCGGCGAGGAACATGGCTCATCTTGGAGGTGCAAATTCCCGTGAGTTCACTCCTGAGAATCCGTATGCTGTAATAGATCTGATGGAGGATCAGAAGAGCCTTGAGGAGAAGGGTGGAACGATGAGGCTGGGGGCATATCCATGCCACATAAAGAAGGATACACTTCTTCATTCCATCTATTCAGAGGATGAGATCAGTGAGCGTCACCGCCATAGATACGAGGTGTCAAACGCGTTCAGAGAAACGCTTGAGAGTGCTGGCGTGGTATTCTCCGGCCTCAGTCCCAGTGGCAATCTCGTCGAGGCGATGGAGAACCCCTCATGCCGTTTCTTCGTCGGTGTGCAGTTCCATCCCGAATTCAAGAGCCGGCCAAACAGATGCCATCCACTCTTTGATGCATTTGTCCGCGCATCGCTTGGAAAATAGTATATAATTCATGGTATGAAGATGCTCGTCACTGGGGGCGCCGGTTTCATGGGTTCCTCTTTCATCCGCCATATAAGTAAAAGTCGCGCTGATGTTGAGATCGTCTGTCTGGATGCGCTCACATACGCCTCCGACATGAGAAGTCTTTCTTCCTTAATTGGGAGAGATGGCTTTACCTTCATCAAGGGGGATATCACGGACAGGGCCCTCGTATTCTCCCTCTTTGAAAAGGAGAGGTTTGACATTGTCGTGAATTATGCGGCTCAGACGCATGTCGATAATTCCATAAAGGATTCCTCTCCATTTCTCGAGAGTAACATCATCGGGGTTGGCGTCCTTCTCGATGCCTCAAGAATGTTCGGCATCAAGAGGTTTCATCAGGTATCTACTGATGAGGTGTACGGGGATCTCCCCCTTGAGAGTACTTCTTCTTTCACGGAGGACAGTCCACTCTGCCCGGGTAATCCATATTCGGCAAGCAAGGCAGCCGCGGATCTTCTCATCCTTTCCTATCACAGGACATACTCCCTTCCTTTCACGATAAGCCGGTCGGTGAATAACTATGGCCCGTTCCAGAATGTGGAGAAGCTCATTCCCCTCATGATAACCCGTCTTATGAGGAACGAGACCCTTCCCGTCTATTCCAGAGGTGAGAATATCAGGTCATGGATTCATGTTGATGATCACAGTCGGGCAGTAGAGAAGATTCTTTTCAATGGCAGGGAAGGGGAGATATATAACATCTCCTCCGGATTTGAGATAAGGAACATCGATCTTGTGAAACGCCTGATAGCCTTGACTGGAAAAAGTGAGGACCTCATAAGCTATGTCAGTGATCGTCCCGGACATGACAGGAGATATTCTCTTTGTACGAAAAAGTTGGGAAAGGAACTTTCCTTCTCTCCTTCCATCTCTTTTGAAGAAGGTTTAGAGCAGACCCTTTCCTGGTATCTGAAGAATTCGGATCTCTCCTCGTGAGCATTTGATCATTCCCTTTTTCTCCAGTTTCCTGAGGCATCTTGAGACCACTTCCCGCTCTGTCCCGTTATCCTTTGCGATCTCCTCATGGGTCATATGCAGGACATTATCC
Source organism: uncultured Spirochaetaceae bacterium (assembly GCA_944392965.1). Taxonomy (GTDB): domain Bacteria; phylum Spirochaetota; class Spirochaetia; order Sphaerochaetales; family Sphaerochaetaceae; genus Ornithospirochaeta. Next base: position 4,777 of record CALXYM010000029.1, read on the forward strand.
TCTCCCAACGCTGTCAGATAGGTGCATAGCCTCTCTTCCAGAGAGGAGAATGAGATCTCATCCAATCTTTCAAGCATCGTCTCAAGCCGTTTCGCAAGAAGAAGTCTTATATCCCTCTCGAACGGGATGTGATTCTTTTCAAGATTCACGGCATCCTCCTCTGGAAGGAAAAGGATCTTGGTTGTTTTAAATGCGAGGATTCTTATGTTAAGACGGACATTTGCGAGCAATGCCGGGCTTGTAAGCGCCTCGAAATCTCCTTGTATCAAAGGATAGAGCAGGTACATCCTATCCCCTGAGTGGATATATGTCCTCAGCTGTCCTTCTTTTACAAGGATCAGACCCTGCTTGCTGAACACTGTTCCTTTTTCCAGTGTCATCCTGTAACAGTTCTTCTTAAGTAATCCAATCTCCTCAGAATTCAAATCCTTCAGTCCTTTTACGTTTTTAATGAGGTAGGAGGCATCATTTTCATCTATCATCTGCTATAATATTAGCATGCTCATAGATGATATTTGCAAGTATTTCCCACCTTTTGCATTCCTCAGTGCAGAAGATAAGAAGAGCGTGGAATTTTACAGCTATCCCCAGCAGATAGAGAAGGATGAGTTGTTGCTTAATACCGAGAACCTGGGTTGTGATAACATAATCATAGTAAAAGAAGGGCGTTTGCGTGTCGTGTCGGAGAGAGCGGAGGGAAGGAGCATAACGCTTTATTACCTCAACGAGGCCGATATATGCGTACTTGCGGCATCAAATCATCTTTACCGCTCGCACGTCAGCATTAAGATAATCGCAGATAAGACATCCCAGATAATAAAGATTCCTGTTGCTCTCTACATGGAGCTGGAAGCCAGATATCCGAATATCGCGACGTACTCACGCCGTCTTTTTGCTGACCGCTTCTCCGATGTCCTATATACGCTCTCTGGAAAGGTTTTCAAAAAGGATGAGGACTTCCTGAAGGAATACCTGATGGAGAAAGCTGCACAGGGGGAGGATGGAATCATAGATAAGACGCAGGATGAGATGGCAAAAGAGACTGCAATCGCGCGCTCCCACATTTCACAGATATTGAACAGGCTGAGAGCAGATGGGGTTCTTTCCATGGATAGGGGACGCATTCATATAAAGGATATCAAGAAGCTTCTGTAGTTTTGTCAAAAAGTCACATAATACTCCCTTGTTAGCCTTTTTTACCGCTAATAAAATATAGATAAACTTTTATTTATTTGCCACATGGAGGTATTACTATGGCAGAACAGTATTTAGATTGTCTGGGCGAGGCATGCCCTGTACCACTGGTAAAAACTCAGAACGCCATCAAGGATATGGCCGTAGGTGATGTACTTGTCGTTGGAATCGACCATACATGCGCGATGAAGAACGTTCCAGACTGGGCCCGCGGTCAGGGATATAACGTTGAGATCGAGGAAGTCGGCGAGGGCGAGTGGGAAGTCGTGATTGAGAAAACCTGCTAAGGATTAGACGATGGAAGAGAACAAGACAATTCAGCCAACATTGTACGAACGCCTTTTGAAGAAGGAATGGTCATATTATGCGGGTGCGGTGATGATCTCCATCCTCGCAATCACCCTTTTCATGTTCAGCGGAAGCACATGGGGAGTAAGCGGACCGCTTACAACCTGGGGAGCACAGTTCTTCTCGCTCTTCGGAGTGGATGCTTCCGTATGGGGTGCGAATATCGATAGCTATAAGTTCTTCGGCAACACCGCATCAATGACCGACTTTGGCCTTCTCTTCGGTGCACTCATCTCATGCCTTCTCGCTGCGGAGTGGAAGATAAGGAAGATCAAGCACTGGAAGCAGTTCGTAGCAGGTGCTCTTGGAGGTCTTTTAATGGGATTTGGTGCCCGTTTTGCTAGCGGGTGTAACATCGGAGGCCTCTTTTCACAGCTGCCGCGTTTCTCTGTAGCAGCCTGGGTGTTCCTGATCTTCGTGTTCCTTGGTGCCACCGTCGGTGGAAAACTTTTGAGATTCTTCATGCCTCCGACCTCTAATAAGAGACCTCAGAGGAAGAGACTTACGGCAGAACAGAGGAAAAGAAACAGGACAATCCAGATCGCACTCGGTGTCGCTCTCATCGTATTCTTCCTGATCGTAGCAGCTGTCGTTGCTCCAACATACCCGAAAGCTCCTTATTTCATCGTGATCGGTCTTGCCCTTGGCTATGTCATGCAGAGAAGCCGTTTCTGCTTCACCGCAGCCTACCGTGATCCGACACTCACAGGCGAGACGAAGCTCACAAGGGCGGTGATTCTCGCATTCGCACTCTGCACGATCATGTTCTTCGGTTTCCAGGCATCCCATGTGGATCTTGCCGATCCTTCGACATATCCAGGTAATCCGATCAACCTCAGCCTTATGCTTGGTTCGTTCATCTTCGGCATCGGTGCTGTTCTCGCAGGAGGATGTGCCTCCGGTACGTTCGTAAGAATCGGAGAGGGCTATGTGCAGAACCTTATCGCACTCGTGTTCTTCATTTTCGGTTCCGTATTCGGAAACGCCATCACTTCACGCATTGCTGGATCTTTCATGACTGCAGGCTCAAAAGTCTATCTTCCTGCCATTCTCGGAGGAAATATTCCGGCCCTGATCGTACAGCTTTTGGTCCTTCTTGGACTCTGGATTGCTGCAGATAAGTGGGAGCAGAGAAAGAGGGGTTAAATGGAAAAGAAGAGAGAAAACTACGATGTGGTTGTAATCGGAGGTGGTGCCGGAGGTATGACTTCGGCACTCTATGCGGGCCGTGCAAGGCTTAAGACCCTCCTTATCGAGAAATCCCTAATCGGAGGGCTTGCCACATATACGAGTGAGATTGAGAACTATCCTGGGTTCCCTGAGGGAATTGATGGTACGGAGCTCATGAAACTCTTTGACAAGCAGTTCAGAAAGTTCGGTGTCGATGTCAAACTGACCGATGTGAAGAGCGTTGAGAAGGAAGGGAGTGCTTGGAAGGTCTCTACCTTCCGTACCGACTACATAGCAAAAGCGGTGATCGTCTCCACAGGAGGCAGACCGAGAATGACGGGAGCTGAGAATGAGGAGACTTTCCGTGATAAGGGTATCTCCTTCTGTGCAACCTGTGACGCTGCCCGTTATACGGGAAAGAAGGTTCTTGTGATCGGAAGCGGTGATGCTGCGATCGAAGAGGGAATGTTCCTCACTCGTTTCTGCTCGGAGGTCTGGGTGTCCGTCGTACATGATGAAGGAATAATGGATGCCAACGAGGTTGCTCGTGAGAAGGCTCTCAAGAACGAGAAGATGCATTTCATCTGGAATACGGGAGTTGACTCATACGAAGGAGATGAGATTCTCAGAAGGGTCAATCTCAAGAACCTCAAGACAGGGGAGATCATTCCTGTCGATGTGGATGGATGCTTCCTCTTCATTGGCTATCTTCCTAATACGAAGATATTTGAGAACCTACTTGAGCTTGACAGCCGTGGTTACATCGTTACAAATGAGAACATGGAGACCAGCCAGGTCGGAATCTTTGCCGCAGGAGATGTCAGAAGCAAGGCTCTCAGACAGGTATCGACAGCGGTTGGTGACGGTGCTGTTGCCGGTTATATGGCCGAGCGTTATATCGCGGAGGTTGAGGTGATCGAGAACGACATTCTTAACAAGGATAGGACCCTCGTCTACTTCTATAATGCCAGTGAGAATGAAGATAGGACACTCCTTACCCGTCTAGAGCTTTTCAGCAAGGAAAAGGGTGTTGACCTTACCGTGATCGACTGCTACAAGAGCGATAAGATCCGTAAGGTTCTTGGAGGTGCTGAGACCCCGAGCCTCTCGTATTATGAGAAGGGGAAGGTCGTGGCTGAGTCATCACTGAGGGAGAAATCGGATTTTTCATTCCTAGAGGGAATAATCTGATGTAATCTGGTAGGAAAACAATATTGCGGTCAGCTCTTAACTGGCCGCTTTTTTCTTTTAGGGAAATTCTGAAAAGCTGAAATAGAAACTCAGTATTTTAGGCTCATTTTGAAGGGCGAAGATGACGGGTATCTTCACCATACACGTCTATAGTGCTATCCTCATGGCATGAATCCGTATCTAGCTACGAAAACGAATATTCCAGAGGGATATGGCCATGAGCTTTTCTCTCTTACCCATATCCTGACATTGCTTTTTACCGCAGCCTTGATTTACGCTGTATCCCGTGTTTATAGAAGAGTGGATGAGAAGAGCAGGATAACCATTAAAAGGGTCATAGCATTCCTGCTCATAGCAGATGAGATCCTTAAAGATGGAAATGCACTTTTGACAGGGCAGTGGGAATGGGGGTTATTGCCCCTTCATTTATGTTCTGTGAACATCTTCATAATACTTTATGAGGCGTTCAGTGATTCAGAGACCGCAAAGAACTATCTTTATGCTGTCTGTATCCCCGGTGCGATCTGTGCTCTTATCTTCCCTTCATGGATCACCAGTCTCCCTTATTTCGGACTTATGAGCCTTCATTCTTGGAGCGTTCATATTCTGCTACTGATGTATCCTATACTCCTTCTTTCCGGAGGTTTCATTCCCGACTGGCATAAGTTCTTCCGTGCAAGGGTGATCATCCCTTTCGCATTTTTTCTCGCTTTTGATTATTTCTTCAATAATGCTTTCAATACAGATTTCTTCTTTCTCAGAAAAGGAGGAGAGGGGAATCCCCTGTCATTCTTCGAGTCCATTCTTCCCGATCCCTTATATATAGTGTTCGTACTCGTCCTTCTTGTCCTGATGGTTGTTATGATGTACTTCATAAATTTCCTCATTAAAAAAAGAAGAGGTCTGGCATAAGCGTGATATAATCAGAAAGGAGGATATTATGCTTCGACTCTTTCTTGATTCCGCTGACATAGATGAGATCCGTGATGTCTACAGTCTGATAACCCTTGATGGAGTGACTACGAACCCCAGCATACTCGCTGGAAGCCGAAATAAATACGGTTCTCCTCTTCTTGCTCTCAAGGTGATAAGTAAATTCGTCTCAGATCATGGTGGAACACTCCATGTACAGCCGGTAGGTACGGCGTATGAGGCAATTCTTGAGGATGCTTATTATCTTCTTGATGAACTGGGAAAGGATGTGTGGATAAAGATACCCGTGACGGAGGCAGGTCTTGCCGCTATAAGCCGTCTCAGTGGGGAAGGTGTGAATGTGACAGCTGCTTCTGTATTCTCCTTTTCTCAGGGAATGCTTGCTTATAAAGCGGGTGCGAAATGTGTCTCCGTGTATTGTAACAGGGCTGAGGAGAACGGTATAGACTATCCGGGGGTAATAACCAGTCTGAAAAACGCTTTCCCCGACCAGATGCTCTTAGCCGCATCCTTCAAAGACACTATTCAGGCGGAAATCGCTTCCATCTCTGGAGCTGATAGCCTCACGCTGAAATCGAACGTCCTCTTTTCCGATTTGAATACTCCTTTAATGAAGAATACCGTGGATTCTTTCAAAACCTCTTGGCTTGATGCTTTTGGAAAAGATAGAATCAAGACGTGAGGTTGTGATGAAAGCTGTAAAGATCAAAGGTAAGATAAAGGATTACGCATGGGGAAATGATTATTTCCTTCCTTCCCTTCTTGGAGTTGAGAAAAACGGACCTAAGGCCGAATACTGGATGGGAACACATCCTTCAGGTGATGCCGTCACGGAAAACGGGGAGAGCCTGAGCAGTTACATTTCTTCAGATTTGGAAGGCGCTCTGGGAAAGGAGTGTGCTGCGAGTTTTAAGGGGCTGCCCCTTCTTTTTAAGATTCTTGCGATAGAGAAACCTCTCTCTCTTCAGTGTCATCCAAATAAGAGGCAGGCTGAGGAAGGCTGGAAGAGGGAGAGAAAGCTCAGAGAGAGTGGTAAAGAGTATAATTATCAGGATGATAATGAAAAGGCTGAGATAATCTATGCCCTCACTCCGGTGAGTGCAATGTGCGGTTTCAGAAAAGAGGAGGAGATTGATTCGAATTACAGAAAATACATTCCTCTTGCATATGAAAGGTATTTCAATTCCCGGATAGAGAGTATAGAGAAGATGTTTTTCCGCCTCTACGAGCTGGAAGGAGAGGAGAGAGCAGATGTTCTTTCTGAGCTTGCGAAAAATCTTGAAGGTGATAGGGAAAACTCTTTTTCTGGACCGTTTTTAACGCTCAAGGGGATAGCTCTTGAGTGCTTGAAGGAGTATGAGGGGGATATCGGGGCACTGGCACCTCTTTTCATGAACATTGTCCATCTTAATGAAGGGGAGGCGTTGTTCTTAAAACCTGATACTCTTCATGCCTATGTCCTTGGCAATGGCGTAGAGCTCATGAGCGCATCAGACAACGTTCTCCGTGGTGGACTTACGAAGAAGAGGATAGATCTTGATGAGCTGAAAAGGATAATGGAGTTCAATGCACTGGATGTGAAGAAGGTAGAGGGTATAAAAGATTCCCTTGGACGTATTCAGATGAGGACTCCTACGCCATCATTTACTCTTGCTCGCCTCGATACCGGACGTTATGGTATTTCCCATGAAACGGGAATTGTCATAGTGACAGATGGCAGTGCGGAGCTTGAGGAGAAAGGACACGCGATGGTTCTGGAAAAGGGTGAAGCGGCGTTTATCCCATACTCATCGGATGTCGTACTGACTGTGAAGGGAACTGCTTTTGAAGCACTGGTTCCTAATGGTCCTATAGAAGATTAAAACAGTTGACAAAACTGCTCGGGGAGGGGATAGCATTATAAATAGGTTAGGTATTTACAATGTGCTTTGTAAAAAACTTTTTCCCTTGCTTCTTGTCTGCATGATATTCCCTGGGTGTACACCCGATGTTCCGGACTCTGGTAATGATTCCATACCATGGCAGGAGGTTCCCTCAGATGAGGATATCGTTCTCTCTGGTCTTGATGATGGGGTTCTGTATTCCGTATTGGTAGAGGACTCTTCTGCCGCAGCCAGAAGTTACGGCACCTCCTTACCTCGTACCAATATGAATACGTATCTCTTCCTCCCAGAGGGTGACGGGACGTTCTCGTTCTCTCCGTCATTCTTGGGGTTGAAATCAGGGGACAGGTATTATGTTAATCGGATTGACGGGAATATTTACGGTGATATGAAGATAGAGGAGGATAAGGACTTCTTCCTTCCTTATTATCGAAATGGTGAACAAGGAAAGCTCAGGGAGGAGTTCTATATCCTGGATCTGAAAGAGCTAGAGAAATCTGGTCTGGATTTATCAAATGTCGTCATTATAGATACCCTCCTTGGAAGCGGAGGATGTTCAACCGATTACGGGGTAATAGAAGGACCGGAGGATATCTTTATTCGAGATCCTAAGAATTACGCAGTTCTTGATTTCAGCGATAAGACTTTTGTCGGACTGTATAACAGTATATTCATTAAAAAATCCCGCAACAGCTATACGAAGGAATTAAGGCTGGTTAATCCGGTAGAAATTCCACTAAATGATCCTGTCGTGATAGACGATGAGAATATCGTATTCAGTGTAAGCAGTAAAGAACTTACCCCTTCTGAGGAGTACGTTATTCGCATAACACCCTCCAAAGGTTATGTAAGGAATAACTTTGTGATTGTATTTAATAACGCGAATGGCAGGATGAAAGAAACTGGACTCAGAAAGCCGTATCTTTTCCCACTTAATTATTCAGATGATTCCATACTGCTTTACGTAGGCGCCGTGGATGAGGATTTCATTTTCGACTGCTATTTAAGCGAGGATGTACATGATTCGGATAATTACGGCACGATAGAGCTTATAAGCATGAGTGACCTTGATCAGAATGATTTCGTTGCACCTGTACGATTCCATATAACACAAGAGATTCTGGATAAAGCGGAACAGAATGGAGGTGTCATACATGAGTTTTCTATTGCTCAGGGAGAGAAGAAAATCATACCTGTGATATTCTCCGCCGATGATGAAACTCTTCTTTCTGATTTCAATATCTGGTTTGAATGTGCTGATAAGGAATGTAATCTTAAAAAAGATGAGATTCGTATGAATACGATGTCCGCTCTTGATAAGGGATTTGGATTTGCCAGTGATTCCTATTATTACGGGAAAGATAAAGTTGTTGAGATCTTGGCGACAGATAGGCTTGAGTACTTGTATTTCGAGGTGTATGGGCCTCAGAGCGATCATAACATACAGATATTCATAGACAGGAAATAATGTTTTTCCGATAAAGTGATTCTTGTTTCATAGGATTTCTCCATATGCTATCATGAATGCGGAGGAATCCTATGGATATAAAAGAGAAAGAGGTCAGGGGGATAAGCGGTTTCCCCGTATTAATAGCGGTCATAGCTCTCATGGTTTTTGCAATAGCATTCTTTGCTTATGAGTGTTACGCGTACGAGTATTTAAATGATAATACTTTTCTATTTGTCACCTCCTGTGTCCTTTTTTGTATCGCGGTTGCGGTTCTTCCCTTCCTTTTTTTAGGTCTTAAGGCCGTCAGGCCCAATGAGGCATATGTATTCACACTCTTTGGCAAATACTATGGAACCCTTAAGAAGGAGGGATTCTTCTTCGTAAATCCATTTTGTATTGCAAATAATGGTACGGATGAGGGATTGAAAAACAAGCGCAGCGTCTCCCTTCGTGTGCAGAGTCTTGTGAATGCCGTCCAGAAGGTCAATGATAAGATGGGAAATCCGATAATGGTCGGGGCTGTTGTGATTTGGAAGGTATCTGATCCCACTCGTGCAGTATTCGTCGTTGATAGATACCCGGATTTCCTTTCCAATCAGGCTGACAGCATAATCCGTAATGTCGCGCGGCTCTATCCTTATGACAGCATGAGTGATGGGGATGATGAGGACGATGAGCTTACTCTCCGTGGCTCAAGTCAGGAGATAGCCAATAAGATGAAGAATGAACTTCAGGAGAGTGTAAGGGATGCTGGATTGGAGATACTGGAGGTGAGGATCAACCAGCTTTCCTACTCTGAGGAGATTGCTCAGGCCATGCTCCAGCGTCAGCAGGCAGTTGCAGTGATTGCAGCACGCCGTAAGATTGTAGAAGGCGCGGTATCCATGGTCGACATGGCCCTTAAAGAACTTGAAGAGGGGGGAATCGTTAACCTCGATGATGAAAAGAAGGCCCAGATGGTATCAAATCTTCTTGTCGTTCTTTGTGGAAATAAGGACGCACAACCTGTTCTCAACAGCGGTTCCATCTCATGAGCATACGCGGATTATTATAGGCTTCTGTTCATAAATATAATGAATCTATGAGGATTATTCTTTATAAAGTTAGCCGCCCAAAAAACCGGTCAGGCTTGTCCTGCCGGATGAAGGCGGCAATGATCATCTGATCTTGTAATCGGCAAATACATGTCCACAGGATTGGCAGACATATGCCTCCGCCTTGTTCTCAAGAGCAAGAGGGCAAGATCCATCATTCCTGTCAGGCTTGGACATGACATTTGTGCTGAAGGGCATGCTGCTAGACGATATGACAGCTCCTTCGACCATATCCCTGCCACATGTCGGGCATTCCATTATTCGGTACCTCCGATGTTCGACTTCTGGTTTTCGATGTACTTTTTAACACTGTCTTCTGTAATGGCACCGACGCTT
>CALXYM010000030.1 GCA_944392965.1 uncultured Spirochaetaceae bacterium
GCAGCTAATTGAAGTATACCTTACGATTCATCTCCATTCTATAGAGATATGGTGTCTTCTCGATATTTTTTGATAAAATTTTCTTTGCCCGATAGAATTTCAAATGAATTAGGGATTCTCAATTGGTATTTTATGATACATAATTTATTATAAGAAAAGGTTATGCCCATCTAATGAAGGAGGAAAAATGGAAAAAAGGAAAGGACTCCATAAACAAGTTAGATTAAAGGACATAGCAAACAAGACCGGATATAGCATAAATACCGTTTCCCACGCATTGCGGGGAATAGATGATATCGGAGAAGAAACACGAAACCTGATTCTCAAAACAGCACAGGAACTTGGATATGTACAGAACTCGATTGCAAAATCAATGCGGCTGGGATATACAAAAACGATCGCGGTCATTATCGGAGATATATCAAATCCGCATTTCGCAATCATAACAAAAGAGATAGAAACCACAGCGAATAAAAAGGGCTATTCAGTCTTTCTCCTAAACACAAACGAGGATGAAGAACAGGAGATGAGTGCCATCAGATCCACAATAGAGCATGGAGTTGATGGAATAATCCTGTGTCCTGTTCAGAAAACGACAAGGAACATCCATTATCTGAAGAAGACGGGAATACCGTTCGTCCTCATCGGCAGATATTTCCCGGATATGAAAGATATCCATTATACAATTTGCAACGACAAAAAAGGTGGCTATCTGGCTACAGAATATCTGATAAAACATGGACATAAAAAAATATTGATGCTTTCTGGTCCCACCCATATATCATCATCAAAAGAAAGGCTGGAAGGCTACAGGGCCGCTCTTGAGGATTATGGAATAGAATTTGATGAATCCCGAATAATATTCGTACCGGTAACGGAAATGGATTGCAGTAAAGTATTACCTCAGGATGGATACACGGCTATTTTTGCCTTTAGTGACCTGATTGCATGGAACGCGTGGAAAGTCCTCAGAAAAAGAGGTAAAAGCGTTCCTGGGGATGTCTCGATAATAGGTTTCGACCATATTCAATCCCGTCTATCCCTTCCCTACTGTCTATGTTCGATATCAACATACAAGGCGAAAATGTCCATCACTTCTGTAGAAATGCTCATAAATTTGATAGATGGAATGAAAAACATCGAGAATATCATAATTGATACAGATATCGCGGAGGGAGAAACCGTGTCATTTGTCTGTAGCCAATCAGAGTAATAACATCCGGGCCGCTTGTTCTCATTACAGGGCAGGATTTTCCCGGAAGCCCCATGGGCATTGCATAGAATCCTTTCTTATTCAAGCCTTTATTGACCCTGCAAGCATTCCTTTCACAAGATGCTTCTGAAATACCAGATATATTATAAATGTCGGGATGCTGACCATCACGGTTCCTGCAAATGCTACTACGTAGTTGGTCTGCAATACGCCAAATACCGCAGTATATAAGCCGACAGGTAGAGTACGCATTGAAGATGAACGTATAAGCGTGAAGCCTATGGTGAACTCATTCCATACCCATAAGAACTGATATAAGAATACGGTAGCCAGTCCGCTTTTAATTAGAGGCAGTGCTATTGATATGAATTTTTTTATCTCGCTGCATCCATCCAGCTGGGCAGCCTCAAAAAGTCCTTGCGGAATCGTTTTAAAGAAGTTGGAAAGTACAAATACGGAAAAAGGTATACCTCCAGCTGCATAGACAAGGGAAATTCCAATATAAGAATCGGTAAGATTCATTTTCTGTAATATGATGACCAATGGGAAAATGACCATGGCCGCACTGATCATCTGTCCAAATAAGATATATAGCAGAGTCGGATGATTGAATCTGGTCTTATAATGACTCAGGCCAAAAGCTGCCAGAGACGAGACGGATATCATCAGAAGTAATGAGATAAAGGTGACTATGATACTGTTTATGAAATAAGTACTGAAATTTCCAAGTCTCCAAGCATCTGCATAGTTTTTCCATTGTAGTTTCGCAGGTATGGAGTATGGCTGTAACATCAGCTCTCCGGATGTCTTGAAAGATGACATCACGGTCCATACAAGAGGTCCCAACGTCAATATACTTAAAATTATTAGAAAAAGTGCAATCAGGATTCTACCTATCAGTCTCTTCATTCCGTTACTCCTCGTCATACTTCGCTGACAATTTCATATTCAATGCTGTGATAAAAAGAACGATTATTATCGTAGTTGCCGCTATCGCGGATCCATATCCCGCCATGTAGCTTGAGAAACTTGTCTTATACATATATGTGAGTAACATTTCTGTCGAATAATATCCGGGCCCGCCTTCCGTCATTATGTACACCAATTCGAAAACCCTGAACACGTCTATTATGATAAGGGTAAAAATGGTATAGAATACGCCACGCATAGAAGGGATTATCACATGAATTATTCTCTGCCATTCATTTGCACCATCAATGATGGCGGCTTCCTTATATTCAACTGGGATCTGCTGTAATCCGGCAAGAGCCAATATCATATATACAGGTATTGTTTTCCATATGGAAACAAAAGTAACCGCCCATAAAGCAGTCTCAACATTCGATAGCCAGCCTATGGCAAATTTATCCAGGCCAGCAGCCCTGAGGAGAGTGTTCACAAGTCCATACTGAGCATTTAGAATCCATCTCCAAAGCAACATAACGACAACCGATGGAAGTATTGCGGGAATATATGCCAGCACACCGAAAAATTTTTTGAAAGGGACATGAGTATCAAGAAGGTATGCTATCATGAAGCTCAATGGAGGAACGACAAGAACCATCACTATTCCATATTGGAAATTGTTTTTCAGACTTTGTATGAAAATAGGATCCGTCGTCATCTGCTTGAAATTTTTCAAACCTACGAAATCTGCTTGGGAAAGCGGCGTGATGCCGGACCAGTTGGTAAAGCTGAAAGACAATGTCGATAGAATAGGAACCGCCCAGAAAATGGTATAAAGGATTAGAGCTGGTGCCAGAAATAGTTCGAACCATTTCAACTTATAGCGTTCCTGGATAGTTTTTTTCATTTTGCCTCCTAAAATAAAGATCTGGCCCCTTCAAGGACCAGATCCGGAAACATTCCGTCTTTTACTGTCTCTGGGCCTGCTCATCTACCCATGTCTGTTGAGCATTGTCCAGTACTTGCTGAGGTGTCAGCCTACCCTGTATCATCTGCTGAATTCCCCTGTTAAGGTTCTCCAGTACCCTGCTAGATACCATATCAACGAGATAGAAGGAATCAGCCGTGGCACTAGATGGCATCTGATAATCCACAGCCGTCCTGAGTGCAGGATGGGAAAGGTTCTTATTCCAGCTTTCCACGTTGTAGATCTTTCCAACCTTCTCTACCGTGTCATTGGCTACGTATTCTCCAAACAGGAATGTGAGGGCTTCCAAAGCACCTTCAACGTTGTCACAATCTGCAGGAACACACCACATCTGTCCCCAGGTAACAGGAACACTGATGAGAGGATCTTCTACGAAATCAATGTTTTTAATGATATTATACTCAAAGCCCGGCATGCTGGCGGCAAGAGAGTCGATCATCGCAGTCATGGCAGTATGTGCAGTATACATTCCAGCATTTCCACTGACAAATTCCGCAATAGCCTCATCATCATTGTAATCAGCACTGGATGGATCGATGATATTCTCCTTAACCATATTGTCTACAACGGTAAGAGCTTCTACAAGAACAGGATCATTATACTGGGCATTACCCATATAGGCATCAATAAGGATGTCTGTTCCGACCATCTGTGCCTGAACTTTAGCAAAAAGATCTGTTGCACACCAGTCACTTGCCCCTGTTACTATGGCCTTCTTTCCATTTTCATTGAGAATTCTTGCCGCCTCCCTGAGACTTTCCATATCCGTCGGTTCCTCAATTCCCAGTTCCTTGAACATGTTTACGTTATAGAAGATACAGCTTGTATTCGCAAAATCAGGGAATCCATAGACATGTCCAGTCTCATTTACGAGAGGGCCTGCCCATGCCTGAGCTCCTTTATTCAATGTTTCGCTCAGTCCTCTCTCTGCAAGGTAATCAGTAAGGTCATAAAGCCTTCCCGCAGCAGCATACTCATTGAAAACCGTCTTTGTCAGCTGGAATACCTCTGGTGGATCCCCTGCTAAGAACTCGGCATTCAACCTATCGAAATATCCGCTCGAACCAAAGAACTCAAGCTGAATGGTGATTGGATTGTCTGGATTTGCATTGTACTCATCCACGAGGGCTCTCCAATTAGGAAGCTGGGTTTCGGCCCATCCGCAGTAAACTCTGACTACAGGGCGACTGCTATCGGCAGAGGTCTCAGAACTTCCGTTTGCAAATACTCCCGACAGTGCGCATAGCAATATGCACAACACGCAAAGAAACTTTTTCATTCTATCCTCCTTTGTTATTTACACACAGGATAAACAACGAATCCTTCATCCTGTGCTATATCCATATATGGTTTTAGATATGCATTCTTTCCCCGTATTTTCCAGACCAATGGCTCATCCGTACTTTCGACAAAATCATTTATATCATCAGGATTAAACTCCTCAAGGGAGATTCCCATCGCTCCCGTGTATGGATAATCATCAGTTCCGACAAAGGCCATTAATAATGGTCCATAAGTGTAGCAGACCCTGTTGCGATTCCGTATTTTCGCCTCTCCCGAATAATAGTGCACACCAAATTCCATTTCCAAGAAGAAATCCAGTTCCTGATCTTTTGTTACTCTTATATCCGTATAGGTACCTGGAACGGCATCAACATCACCAATTTTGAAGGCTTTTGGAACCCAGTTAGGAATACGGATATGTAGATCAAAAGGTTTTTCCACATCCCGTATTATTATCTTCACCTTACCAGAATAAGGCATTTCCGTTTCCATCATGATTTTTGTACGGCCATATGAGAGGGTCGCAGCAGCAAAAAGGTCTACATAGACGTCAGTTTCAGAAATACTGAAAACATACTCAGGAAGAGAGCCGAATATCCTCGTGCCAACTCCCGAGCAGCAGCTATTCACCTGCCCCTTCACTTTCGTTCCTTCCAGAACAGCAAAATACCTGATACTCCGATTCTCATCCTGATTGGCAAAAGCTACGTTATAAAGAGACTGTTCTATCTCCGAGACATATGACTCATTTTCAGGAAACAGTCTATGAAGACGCTGGAATATATGAAGCCAGAAAGATGAACAGCACAATTCATTATAAGGACGACGAGGATCAAGTGTATTACAATCCTCTGTCGCCTTAAGGAATTCACACATTACGATTCCACCTCCAACATGTTGCCAATGTCTCTTGTACATTTCCACGGCACCAAGCACGGCATCAAGATAGTAATATGCCCCTGTGGCCCTAAACATGTCGAGATACCCCTCAAGGCTCTCCAGTTCACTTCCATGTGGATGGGGTTCTTCTCCTGGCTGGAATCTCCTCTGAACGCAATCCTTTTCCTGACGTGAGAATTGTGCCAGTCTCCAGTCCTCCTCATAATATTTCTCGACAACTTCAAGATCCTTCTGTGTCCCTATCGGTGTCATATATGCCGCTGTCGAAGCGACTATCCCCTGGTATGCGAGTTCCAGATACTTGATTATCGGCAGTTCCCTTGAGGAATTGAACCAATTCTGCCAAGCTTTTAATATCTCAAGAGCCCTGTCATTTCCGGAAAGATAGGCAGCAATAAGCCCATAGGTCAACCATATTCTTACATAATGAGGATATTCGTTTCTGGGAAACTCACTTTTAGGAACAGCCATACAATATCCATCGCTTTCCGCGCTGGATGAGATGACATCTAACACGTCATTAAGCATCTTCTCCAAGTCCACGTCCTCTGTCCAGCGAAGAGCGTTTCCTGCTCCCATGAGCAACTGGAAAGCCGTCTGTCCCTTCAGGTTATCCTCAAAATGACCTCTGAATGGAGAGCCTTTCGCAACCCTTCCCGACTTGATATCAAACCAATAGGAAAGGTCCTCTAAACGGAACTGCTTCAAGAACGAGATATTGTTTTCAAAAACCCTTTTAAAGATACCATTATTGAGACTCACACCGTTCACAGGTGTGAAGATCCTGTCTTTAATAACAAGTTTTTTATTGTAATCCGGTATTTGTGCTCTTTTCATGATATCTCCTTTTATTACTACATTAACGTTAATGTACCTGTATTAATTAGGGTAAGATATGAAAATTATGTTGTCAACAAAATTTTGTATCTTAACCCGTCAGGTGAAAGGACAGCCCCTCAAAGTGACAAAACTGACTAATCTCCTCCTAAGAGGAAGAAAAACCAGGCACATCATGAAAAGTAGAAAGAAGCAAAAAAAAACAGCCAGTTTCCCGGCTGTTTTCATGACAGACTGTCTCTCTCAGATTATATAATTCACATCCTGCTTTGAAGGAATCTCTATATAACTGATCTCCTCTCCCGAAACGCTCTTGAGCGCGTTATGTACATTCACGCAGTTTATTCTTCTGTCAGTATATGGAGAGAAATAGTAATTGCCACTTTCTGAGCACATCACAGTGATGCAAAGACTCTGCTCATAGTGGTCATTGTCACTTGATTCTCTCAAAAGCCCCTCTGGGATATCCACTACTGCAAAGTTATGGTACATCCTCGTAACAGAATCCAGTTCATCTGTCCCCTTTGGTGCGAACTGTTTTGTTAATGCCATACGGGCAAAACGTGCTGGAGAAGAATATCCTCCAGGAAGTCCGAAAGAACCACCGGTTCCAACACCAAATGCACTGAAAGTCTCTCCAAGAATCTCAACAGGTGGAGTATCGAGATTGGAAACAGCCACATAGTTCCTGAGATTTGTCTTCTGCCAATCGTATCCGGGAGCATTGGCCATTACTCCTATCGTGTTCCGATGTACGCTTATTCCACCCTCGTCCGGTTCTACGATCATGGCCTCTTCGGTACTATCAGAAATTATATAGTGTACACTCATCTTTTCTCCGAAGATGAGCTCATCGGTCAAATTGATGTTCTCAATGGCTTTTGCAGCCTCCTCTACCGATGCACAGTTCCCTAGTATGTAACCAAGGAAGAACGATGGATGAATATCGATCGCGCCTTCCTTGTCGTTCGTATTGTAAACGGCATAACCGGGGTAGTTTAGAAGACATGCCATCAGCCCCTTCTCGTTCATACCATCGATGATGATGGGTGAAGAGAGTCCAAGCATGGACTGTGCGACGAAGCCGTATTTGACTTCAGCCCTCTCCGTACCCTCCGGATTCAGGGCATAGTCATAGCCCACGGGAACTATGCTTATGCGGTTCGCTTCCAGCGTTCCAAAATAATCGTAAGTGCGTCCCAGAAAATGTAGGGATCCATCCTGGTTCTCCCATGTACAGCTTGTACAATCAGCTACAGCAGATAAAGTCGATAATGATAATGCGCAACACATAATAATCAACAGTAGTTTTTTCACTTCTTCCTCCTTTTTTAGATTCAGGTAAAAAACAACCTTATTATAAGTATAACATTGAAATGAAGGTTACTGTAAATTATGTCGTCTTATTCTCAAAAAACGACATAATAGAACACTACAAAATTTCATTATTTCCGGATTTACTTATTTTATAATATGAAAATAAATGCTATATTCAGACCATGCTGTCAACCGAGGAAAAAGAGGAGCTGATCAGGATAGTCCCCCTTCTATCCAGCAGAGGCCTGATATCACCACTCTCTGGTGGGTGTCTGTCAATACGTAAAGGAGACTATTTCGCAATCACTCCCGACACGTTCAATCCATTTACACTTAAAGCGGAAGATCTCATCATATTGAATGTCGCTGACGGTTCTTATTTTGAAGGAAATGGAAGACCGAACATTAATTACATGTTCCATGCCCTTACATACAGCAGGAGAGGGGATGCGAGGGTAATCATATTCGGGACTCCTCCATATGCAACCCTCCTCTCTGCAACAAACCTTCTGCCCAAGACCGATCTCTTCGTGCAGTCATGGATGGAACTCGGAGAAATAAGGAAAAGCACATACGCTCTAGCAGGATCTGCCATATTCACAGGCAGGGTGGCAGAGGAACTGATGACAGCAAATGCGGTACTGCTTGAAAACTACGGAGTGGCTGTGGTCGCGTCAGATCCTCTTCAGGGCTATTACAGAATGGAACTTCTTGAAAACGTATCAAAGATGACGGTATCATTGTCAAAACCGATCGTGAAACCGTTCAACTCACGCCAGAAGTTGTAAATCGAGAGTACAAAATGATACGAGATATGAGAGAAGACGACAGCGTCTCAGTTTTAAGCATCTACAAAGAAGCTATAGAAGAGGGAGAGAGTACTTTCACTGTCACCCTTCCGCCATGGCCGGCATTCAATAACGCACATCTACCCTACCTGAGGTTCGTATATGAGGAAGATGGACACGTCCTGGGATGGATCGCGGTAAGCAGGGTATATGGAGCCCCTGCCTATGATGGCTATCTCGAAGAATCCATCTATGTTGCAAAAAAAGCCCGAGGAAGAGGTGTCGGAAAAGCCCTGATTGAACATCTGATTGAGGAAAGTGAGAAGATGGGAATCTGGACTCTTTATGGATGCATATTCAAGAAGAACATCGCATCGATTTCTCTTCATGAGAAAGCCGGTTTCAGAATAATCGGAGAAAGGAGGAAATCAGCAAGAGATAAGTTCGGTGTATGGCTGGACACGGTACTGGTAGAGAGGAGAAGCCCCCTTTTCTAACCGTTTTCCATCTCCGGGTAAGGAGAAAAATCAAAAGCATCGAAATACCTGTCTTCAAGAGGTATCCACTTCTTGAGAAACATATCAAGTTTCTCTTCCCCGCTCCTTGCCCTTATACGATCCATGCGAGATGAATATGAAGCTGTAAGAACATAGCCAAGATCATAAATTTCCCTGAATTCTGGAAGGAGGCTGTATACACCTTCCACGAGAATAAATGGTTTATCAACTTCTACGATTTTCCTGCTGAGGCTCATCGTTGAACAGTCAAATGGATGATAGGAAAACGGCATGCCTGTTTTGATCGGGATGATGACATCACTCATGAATCGTTCAGAATCGACATTTCCCCCCGCTCTTGCATAGCGTTCCTCAGTTCTCTTTTCCCCAGGAAGAAAAAAATCATCCATATGGATTATACTGACAGGTGCACATGCCTCAATCAATCTGGCAAGATGGCTTTTTCCCGTACCGCTCTTTCCATCTATGGCGACTATGGCCCTGTTCTTCTCTTTTATTACCTCACTTACATCCGTGAGGATCATGTTCAATGCGTCCATAGTGGCAATATATTAGCATAAGAGAAAAGGGCGTGCAATCGCACACCCCTTTCAATCAATTATCCATATCAATGAACCCCATCATATCATTTATTGAAGCACCTGGGGCTACCATCGGGAAAACCTTGTCATCCGTTGGAATCTCACAGTCGACGACTACGGCCTCCCCCAGCTCTATGGCGGCCTTGAGGATGGCCTTCGGATCATCATCCGAACCAAGACGCATTCCCTTCACACCATATGCGGCAGCAAGCTTCACCCAGTCGATCGGAGTATCAAGCGTTGTCTCCGAATAGTGCTTGTCATAAAAGAGGGTCTGCCACTGACGAACCATTCCAAGGCAGTGGTTATTCATGACGAGTATTATGACAGGAAGACGGTAACGGGCTATTGTAGCAAGCTCGTTCACATTCATTCTGAACGATCCGTCTCCAGCGATGTTCACAACCCTCGCATCAGGATGGGATACCTGAGCACCTATAGCAGCTCCCGTTCCGAACCCCATGGTACCAAGTCCCCCGCTGGTTAGGTATCTTCTCGGCCTTATGGTTTTCAAATACTGGGCTGCCCACATCTGATGCTGCCCCACTTCCGTCGCTATTATATTATCCTCAGGAAGAACGGCTTCAAGGGCAACGAGGATCTCCCTACTCCTCTTGCTCTCCGTCGTAATTCTTAGAGGGAAACGTCTCCTGTTGTCAGAAACCTCCTTCATCCATTGCTCATGTTTGAGCTCAGGGGTTCTCTTGACAAGCTTCTCAAGAATGACATGGACATCCCCGATTACATGGTGATGGGAATAGATATTCTTGTTTATCTCCGCGGGATCGACATCAAGCTGTAATATCTTCGCCTGTCTGGCAAATGTACTGCCGTTCGAGATGACCCTATCAGAGAAACGGGCTCCCACGACCACAAGCAGATCGCACCTGTTCACGCTCATGTTACTCAGTTTCGTACCGTGCATTCCAACCATTCCTGTGAAACGGGGATTATCAGCTCCAACAGCTCCCAATCCCATGAGGGTTGAGCAGCAGGGAGCATCAACCTTCTCAAGAAGCTCATTCAAAAGTGCGGAGGCATCGCTTCTTATCACACCTCCCCCGATATAGAACATTGGACGCTTTGAGGCTTTAAGCATTTCGACAGCCTTATCGATATCGCTTTCCTCCAGACGGTCAACACGTGGAAGGATCTTTAAAGGCTCTTTTCTCTCATACTCAACCTCTCCCACCTGCAGATCCTTCGGAACATCAATCAGGACAGGTCCGGGGCGTCCCTCCTTGGCGATTCTGAATGCCTCCCTTACGGTATCAGCAAGGTCATTTATGTCTTTTACGATATAGTTATGCTTTGTTATCGGCATAGTGATTCCCGTGATATCCACCTCCTGGAAGCTATCACGTCCGAGCAGAGAAAGGGGCACGTTTCCCGTTATCGCAACGACGGGAGAGGAGTCCATATAGGCCGTGGCAAGACCAGTTACGAGATTCGTAGCTCCCGGCCCGCTCGTGGCGATACATACTCCAACCTTTCCTGTACTGCGGGCAAAGCCGTCGGCAGCATGACTTGCACCCTGTTCATGCGCCGTAAGAATATGCCTTATCTTCCCCTTATACTTATAAAGGGCATCATAAAGGGGGATGACCTGTCCTCCGGGATAACCAAATACGGTATCAACCCCCTCTTCCAAAAGACATTCGATTATTACTTCCGCACCAGTCAGCTTCATTACTCCTCCCTTAATACTGCACCCTTATCCGCAGATGATACATGCAGGGAATATCTGTATAAATACCCACTTTTTACAGGACACTCTTTCAGCTTAAGTTTCTTTCTTCTCTCTGCCAGAGTATTCTCGTCGACAAGGAGGTTCAAAGAAAGATCGTCAATATTGATCTCAATCATATCCCCCTCCTCTACAAGGGCAATCGGGCCACCATCCGCAGCTTCAGGAGAACAGTGTCCGATTGAAGCACCTCTCGTGGCACCGGAGAATCTTCCATCCGTTATAAGAGCAACCTCCTTATCAAGGCCCATACCGGCGATGGCGGATGTCGGAGAGAGCATTTCTCTCATGCCCGGCCCACCCTTGGGCCCTTCATAACGGATGATTACAACATCCCCGCTCCTGATCTTTCCATCATAAATTGCGGCAATGGCCTCTTCCTCACTGTTAAAGACACGTGCAGGGCCGCTATGCCTCATCATCTCTGGAGCAACAGCGCTCCTCTTTACAACAGCACCATCCGGAGCTAATGTTCCGGAAAGGACTGCAAGACCACCGGTTGAGGAATACGGATTATCAATTTCCCTGATGACCGAGGTGTCATAGTTCCTCGCACAGGCAAAACTCTCTCCGATGCTCTTTCCCGTCACAGTGATCAGATTCCTATGAAGAAGGTTCTTCCTATCAAGCTCATGCATTACAGCCATTACTCCTCCTGCAAGCTCAAGATCCTCCATGTGATGCGGACCTGCTGGAGCAAGATGACAGAGATTAGGAACCTCTGCGCTGTATTTATTCGCATCGAAGATATTGATCTCTATACCGACCTCATGCGCGATCGCAGGGATATGGAGCATCGTATTAGTACTGCAACCGAGGGCCATGTCAACTTTAAGGGCATTCTCGAAAGCCTCAGGGGTCAGGATGTCCCGTGGTCGGATATCCTTCTCAAGCAGTTCCATGATCTTATAGCCAGCCTCTTTTGCAAGACGTTCACGAGCAGCGTAGACGGCGGGAATCGTACCGTTTCCAGGAAGGGCCATCCCTATAGCCTCGGAAAGACAGTTCATGCTGTTCGCAGTATACATACCAGAACAGGAACCACAGGTTGGACAAGCCGAATTCTCCCAGGCAAGGAACTCCTCATCATCCATCTTGCCTGCTTTCTTCCTTCCTACGGCTTCAAACATGCTGCTAAGGCTCATGCCCCGCTTATCTCCGCCCCTGACATGTCCTGCGAGCATCGGACCTCCTGAGACGAAGATGGATGGAAGGTTAAGCCGCCCAGCTGCCATCAGCATCCCAGGAACGATCTTGTCGCAGTTTGGAACGAACACAAGGGCATCAAAAGGATGAGCCGTCGCCATGACCTCGATACTGTCCCTTATAAGCTCACGGGAACAGAGGGAATACTTCATACCCGTGTGTCCCATCGCGATACCATCGCAAACGCCGATGACTGGGAATGATACGGGATTGCCGCCCGCTTCCCTGACCCCAGCCTTTACAGCCTCCACTATCCTATTAAGTTCCTTATGTCCTGGAATAATCTCATTGAATCCTGAGACGATACCGACAATCGGCATGTCTATCTCCCTGTCCGTCCAGCCAAGAGCCTTCATCAATGATCTATGTGGGGCTTTCTCATCCCCCTTCTTCATCATATCACTTCTCATTTTATCCTCTCCCTGATAAGAGCACCCATCTCCTTCGTTCCTACAGTGCGTTCATCCTTGCTTGCGATATCAAAAGTGCGCCAGCCTTCATCAATCACGGCCTCGACTGCATCTTCGACGGCCTTCGCCTCCCTGTCGAGATCAAAGCTATAACGAAGCATTGACGCAGCAGAGAGTATCGTAGCTATAGGGTTTGCAATATCCTTTCCTGCAATGTCGGGAGCTGAGCCATGTATGGGCTCATACATCCCGCTCTTTCCATTTCCAAGGGATGCAGAGGAGAGCATTCCGATACTTCCTGTTATCATACTCGCCTCATCTGAGAGGATATCGCCGAACATGTTCTCCGTAACGATGACATCAAACTGCCCAGGGTTCCTGACAAGCTGCATCGCAGCGTTATCAACATACATGTGATTCAATTCAACATCCGGGTAGTCCTTTGCAACCTCACTTACAACCTTTCTCCAGAGCCGAGAAGTCTCAAGAACGTTGGCCTTGTCCACACTTGTGACCTTGCATCTTCTCTTTCTTGCTGCATCGAACGCCTTTCTTGCAATACGTTCAATCTCCTCGACGGAATATTTCATCAGATCAGATGCCCAGGATGAATCCACAGCAAGGGTCTTTTCTCCAAAATAGATTCCACCTGTGAGCTCTCTGACGATCATCACATCTATTCCATCCCCTATTATCTCGCTTTTCAATGGAGAGGCGTCTTTAAGAGCCTTATACATCAGGGCAGGACGGAGATTACAGAAAAGTCCGAGTCCGCTTCTCAATGCCAAAAGAGCTTTCTCAGGGCGTAGCTTTCCTTCCATACCATCCCATTTAGGACCTCCGACGGCACCTAGGAGCACGCTGTCAGCACTCCTGGCTTTTTCAAGTGTCTCATCAGTGAGAGGAACACCATACTCATCAATGGAAGCACCTCCTGCGAGAAGATATTCAAATGAGAACTCGTGGCCATAAAGGGTTGCCACGCGTTCAAGTACATTCACCGCCTCTGCTATGATATCCGGTCCAATCCCGTCTCCGGGGATCACTGCTATATGCTTCTTCATCAATAGTTCTCCTTCATATACGCGGCAAGACCACCTGCGTTGATAAGATCCTGCATGAAAGGAGGAAACGGCTCAGCCTGATACTCCTTTCCCGTAGTCATGTCACTTATCTTACCGCTCGTGAAGTCAACTCTCACCTCATCACCCGCATTTATCTCCCTGCTTGCTTCCTCACATTCAAGGATTGGAAGTCCTATATTTATGGAATTCCTGTAGAAGATGCGAGCAAAGGAAGAGGCGATGACACAGCTTATACCACTTTCCTTTATCGCAAGAGGAGCAT
>CALXYM010000031.1 GCA_944392965.1 uncultured Spirochaetaceae bacterium
TTTGCGGCAAGGGATGTCATATCCTGCTTGATGGATGAATATACCGCCTGGATGAACTTGGCAGGCATTGTAAGCTGGCGATCAACAGGATTACCTTCCTTATCCAGGGATGTGATGTCTCTTGTTTTCGTATTGAATGTTTTGAAATCATCACCTGAAAGTGAAATGAGGTAATTACACAGCCAGCGGCACTGGGTGAAGTAGTGCCAGAGCTTTTCCTGTTCTGTCTTGTTCAGGCATTTCAAATCCAGCTTCATTTCAATGACAACAGGACGCATCGAAGCGTGACGGGCACGGGTTTCCCTGATGCTTTTCTTGATACTGCTGTTCTTCTCGATGCGTGCCGATTCATCCATAATTTATTTTACCATATTCAATTACGTTAGGCAATTCATCTCCACCCTATAGAGGGATGGAGTCTTCTTGCCGATTCTATGATAAACGCAAAAGAGGATTTCTATGATGCGGTTCTCTCCGGAAAGATGGAGTATGTGAGCAACCTGATCAGAAAAGAATGATAGGCGGCTTACACCGCCTACCCATCAGCCTTTCACTGCTCCCATTGTTATGCCGTTGGTAAAATACTTCTGGAAAGCAAGGAATATTATGACTATAGGAAGAGCCCCAAGAGTAGCTCCAGCCATTATCAGGCCATAGTCGGTAGACATCTCAGCCTGAAGAGTTGCGATTCCAAGAGAGATTGAAAGGTTTCTTCTGCTTGCGAGCATGACAAGCTGAAGGAAATAATCATTCCAAGTGTTTATGAACGTGAAGATTGCAAGTGCTCCGAATGCAGGTTTTATAACGGGACACACGACATTGGTGAATATCATGGCCTCGTTAGCCCCATCGATTTTCGCAGCTTCCAGAAGCTCAGTAGGTATGGTCTCGCTGAACTGCTTCATCAAGAACGTACCAAATGGCCATCCCACGGTCGGAAGGATTACAGCCCATAGAGAATCATAAAGCCCTATGAAATTCATTATCCTCACAAGTGGAACAAGCACTACCTGTTTCGGCAACGCCATCGCACAGATTAAAAGGGAAAATATTATCTTCCTTCCTGTAAAGCGTTTTTTCGCAAGGACATAGCCTGCCATGCTCGATGCGATTAGAACAAGTGCCATTGAAAGGACTGCCATCGCCACCGAATTAAAAAGCCATCGCCATGCAGGTTGTCTGAAAAGTTTCTCATAGTGCATCCCCGTGAACTCGGAGGGAAACCACTCAGGAGGAATTGCCTGAGGAACTGTCTTGAATGATCCCGTTATTATCCAGTAGATCGGGAAAATGAAAAGAATGGCGAGGATGACTAGGATCACCATTGAGAATATCCTGTAAAGCATATTTCCATTATTTTTCAATTTCGTTTTTTCCATATCATGCCTCCTCACTTCTCATCACACGGAACTGGATTGCAGAGAAGAATGCTATTATGACTGCGAGTATCACACCCATCGCATTGGCATAGCCGTAGTTGTAATAAGTAAATGCCTGTTCATACAGGTAGTACATGACGGTACTAGTCGAATAAGAGGGTCCGCCACTTGTAAGAAGCTGGATGAGAGCAAAGCACTGGAAGCTGTTTATCGTCGTGATGACGACTATGTAAAGCGTTGTGGGCATTATCGAGGGCCATTTTATCTGCCAGAAAGTCCTCAGCCTTGATGCACCATCGACTTCCGCAGCCTCTTCTATCCCCTTATCGACATTTCCAAGAGCTGCAACATAAAGGACGATCGGCTGGCCGATTGAAGTGGTGAAAAGGATTGCAAGAATGCACCATATTGCGGTACTCTGCTCGCCAAGCCAGTCAAAACGGACGTTTGGAGCCATCACTCCAATAGCTTTCAAAACATAGTTCAGAAGGCCGAAATATGGATTGAAAAGCCATTTCCAGACGACAACAACTGGAACGGTACCCATGACGACGGGAAGGTAGAATACACCGCGGAAGAAACTTGTGGTACTCCTGTTTCTCTCATATATGGCAGATGCCGCCCATAGGGAGAATATCGTGACAAGAGGAACGGAAGTAACAACTATGACGACGGTATTCCACAGACTGCGTCGGAATACGGGATCTGCAAACATCCTCGTATAGTTAGAGAGGAACGAGAAAGAAAAGTCCCTCATCGTATAGCGGAAGAAACTTGTGAATATCCCCATCACCATGGGGGCAAGAACGAATATGATAAAGAAACATATCATCGGGGTAAGGAATATGTAGCTTACCTTGTCAATATTCCTCTGTATAGCATGGCTTACCCCGTTCTTATTCATGACCACTTCTTTAGAATCTTTATTTCTCATAAGCACCATCCAAGGGTGAAAAAAATCCCTTCCCCTCAAGAAGAAGAGAAGGGATTACTCAATTAACTATATCAATTTGTCGCGTTTGAAAGATTATCGAAATCAACTACTGCCTGCTCTATGCTCTTATCCCCTGTGGAGATGTACTGCAGAAGATTCCACCACTGAGTCCTCATCTGTGAGAAGTTGTCCTCGGTGTTGTAATATGGCCCGTAGTATTTTGTCCAGGATGCGAGAAGCGCATACTCATCATTACCCTCATAAAGGTTTCCGAAGCTCTCATGAGCCGGGAAAGCCGCAGAGGCAACGACGGCCTTAGGCCCGTATACAGGATCATCGCAGAAGAACTGGATAAGCTTCTTGCTCGCCTCTATCTTTGCCGCATCGCCGTTATCGAATACGCAGAAGCCGTTTGCAAGATACTCAAGCTCAGGAACACCATCATCGGAAGGGAATGGGACGGAGAACTGTGTGAATGCATCCGTCGCATAATTCACGGCATTAGACGTTCCCCAACAGATTGTTGATGCGATCTGCTGGAACTGATAGAGCTGAAGTTCATCGGCTGCGACCATGGAACGTCCGAAATCGATAGCACCTGTGTTGTAAAGCTCAAGGAGCATCTCAAGTGCGTCAACGGTCTCGGGGGTGTTTGCAACCCATTTGCCATCCTCATAGATATGACCGGAGAAGAGGTTATTTACAAGGGCTCTCGTGCCCTGATCCCCACCTTGACCTCCACAATACACGTTGACTCCGATATATCCCGCATTACCGAGGGCTACCATCGCGTTGTAGAAATCCTCTGTCGTCCAGCACCTGTCCCCTTCCGTGTTAACATACTGCCAAGCACCGGCATCTTCCCACATCTCCTTGTTTATTGACATCCAGAAAGGAGCGGATGAGAGGGGATACATGTAATAGTGCTCACCATCGGTGCAGGAATTAAGCAGTCCTTCACTTATGTCTGCCTTATACTCATCAGTGAACAGATCATCAAGAGGTGCGAGAATACCGTTCTTTCCCCACTCTATTATCCTTCCCGGGGCATCCAGTACGATATCGGGAGCTGCACCACCTTCGATGGCTGCAGTGATCCTGTTAGGACCACTTGTGAAATCTATAGTCTCGAAATTGACCTTGATATCGGGATTCGCCTCTTCAAAAGCTGCGATTATCTCACGCTCGACATCACCACTGTTTCCAAGTGTAGGAAACGCCCATAATGTGATCTCGGTTCTGCCGTCATTGGAAGACTCACTGCTTCCTCCTGCGAAAAGTAAAGTACATGCTAAAAGAATACATGTAACGAAGAGGAAAAGTTTTCTCATGGTTTTTCTCCTTTTGTTCCATATTTAGCCTCAACCTCCATGAGACTATATACTTGTATACTAGTTTTGGTTTTCATGATTTGTCAACAAAAATTTATCTTAAGTGTATTTTTTTGTAAAATACTCAGAATTTCTTTAATTTATTTGAATTTATTCAGGTATTATGTATTCAAACAGAATAATAGAAAAGCAAATACAATCCATGATTGTAGTATACAAGATTTTCAATCGAGGATATCACTTCTCCAGAAGTCTGTTGCGCTTAAGCCACAGATGGTCATACATAAAGCGCTCCCCTTCTTCCACATTTCCAGCCTCAAGGTATTCTATTATCTTGCCATGTTCCTTGTTGGTAAGTTTTATCTCCTCGGGGTTCATCTTCGCATATAGAAGCTTCCGTGCAACACTGAGATTAAGATTATTGTAAGTGTTTATCAGAAGGGTATTGCCCGAAAGTTCCACAAGATGGCGATGAAATAGAATATGCGCCTTTCCATAGGATGTGAAATCTATCTCCTTTGCTGAAAGTATCGTCTCCATCTGCTCCTGTATTGTCCGCAGAACCATCGTATCAGCCCCTCTTTCACATGCGAGGCGGAATGCAAGAGATTCAAGGGCCGCCCTTATCTCTGTCATTTCCTTGTTCTCCTTATCACTTAACTCTCTTACATAAGTTCCTGAATGAGGGATTATCTCAACGATATTATAAATCTCAAGCCTCTTGAAAGCCTCCCTTACCGGAGTCCTGGAACAGTTGAATTCCTCAGAGACCTTGTTCTCTGACAATTTAGCCCCCACAGGATACTCCCCTCTTATTATGTGGGAGATTAAGGAGTCAACAATGGAATCGATCAAAGCTGCATGTTTATTATTCATATCACTCTAGACAGTTTACCTAACAAAAAGAGGTGAGGCAAGATAACAGGCAATACGCTCAGTCGAACTTTAATTTGAATACGGCCTTCCTCACCTCCTCCTCTTCATCAATCGCCAGCCCGGGCCTATGAAGCTCTCCGGGCAAAAATATGACAAAACTCCCCTCGTTAAGGAATACGGTTCCGCTACTATCCGCATCAGCAAATGCGATATCGCCTTTTTCAAACTCATCAATTGAGAGATCTGTCTGCAAAAGCGAATAATCGCAGCGTTCACAGCCCTTTACCATCACCTGAAGATCCGCATTCTTCTTATGGTATTCGTACGCCTTATCCTCCCTTGTAGTCTGGTAAGTGCTTATGCTGTACCACAGATCATCTCTCCCTGTCTCATAAGATGAATCCTTCAGTGTGTGAAACGGATGTGATGACATCATCTCACAAACAGTTTCAATCACGGGATGAAGGGAAATGTATTTCTGAAGGTTCTCTATCCTGTCGAAAATCATAAGAAGGTATTCTCCGCATCATCGATCATCGAGATGGTTTCCATTATGATCTCCTCATCAGATGGAACCAAAGGATAAAGAGGTGCTCTGACCGAGCCAAGATAAAGTCCGGTCCTTCTTCTTATGACCTCTTTCAGAACGGCATAAAGATTACCTTTTGCCTCACACATCTTATATATGATGGCATCGACGGCATTCTGTATATCCCTGGCAAGTTCAATCTGATTTTTTTCAACCGCATCATCCATCTTCAGAAAGAGGTTAACCAGAGCGGCATATGTTCCTCCGATGCCTCCATCTGCTCCGATCACACGGCCCGAGACAAACTGCTCATCCGGCCCATTGAATACCGTGAAATCCTTTCCTCCATACATCTTGAACATCTGTATGTCCTGCGTGGGCATTGAAGAGTTCTTTACCGCTACAACCCGTGGATTTTTCAGCATCTCTTTAAAAAGGGGTATCGTAAGAGAAACACCGGCAAGTTGAGGTATGTTATAGATAACGAAATCCGTATTCGGTGCTGCAGAGGAGATGTCGTTCCAGTATTTTGCTATTGCAGGTTCTGGAAGATGGAAATAGATGGGGGGAATGGATGCGATCGCATCAACTCCGAGGCTCTCTGCATGGGATGCAAGACTCATGCTGTCCTTCGTATTGTTGCACGCCACGTGAGCGATAATCCTGATCTTCCCTCTGGCGACGGCCATGACATTTTCAAGAACCATCTTACGCTCCTCAACGCTATGGTATATGCACTCTCCGGAAGATCCTCCGACATAAAGACCCTGAACACCTTTTTCCACAAGATAGGATGCAAAATCCCTTACAGTACCGGGGTTTATCTCACCCTTCTCATCATAGCAGGCATAAAAAGCAGGAATTATCCCATGATATTTCTTCATCATCTCCTCCTAATTTACTAAATTCTTGCATGGTTTTTACAAATAGACAATAAAAACTTACATACAAGTATTTAAATTTATCAAGATAATTCCTTTAAATAGCACCAAAGATATAAAACTTGTATACCAATATTTATAAAATCATAGGATATTACTCTTTTCTTTCACTACTTTTCCTCTCTCCAGTATTTATCCACGTAATGAGTAGAGAACTGCCCTTCTATAACGGAATTGCCAGAGAGGGAGAACTTGAGAGGGACTGAAGATTCCTGGCGCACATAATCCTCTCTCTTTGGTTTATAACCCTCTTTTTTTGCATGTGCACTCATCACAGCCAGGAGCCTGAGAAGTTTCTGTGGCCCGAGTTTTATCGCCTTCTCAAGGCTGGAGAGCCTACCCTTTCTCCAATCCTCATAAGCACCTTTATCCAGATAACCCAATGCCATGAGCAGATCAACGGGAGCAGAATACCCCCTCTCTTCAACCTCCCTGTCCATCTCCGCTTTTATCTTCTTCTCCAGATCTTTATCATTCATATGCAATAGTCTAACAGAATAAAGGAAAAAGATGAAACACGCCCCCTTTCATGGTAAAATACCGGAGACAGGAGAATAAGATGTCTTTAATACAATTCAATTTTGAAAGCGAATACCTTTATTCAAATACGACAGTTGGAATAATCCTTCCAGAAAGACCTCAGTATGTTTCATCTGAGAAGTTCTATAAAAAGGAAAAGAAGTATAAGGTACTATGGCTCTTACATGGTACATATGGAGACTGGAGTGACTGGATAAGGAAGACAAGAATAGAACTTTATGCCGCAGAACATGATCTGATCTGTGTACTTCCAAGCGCATTGAATTCGGATTATACCTCCTGGCCTTCATTCTCCCTTGGATACGACATGGAGTCTCATCTTGTAAAGGAACTCATGCCTATAATACATAACTGGTTTCCCGCATCTGAAAAAAGGGAGGACAATTATATCGCTGGTCTTTCTATGGGAGGACGAGGAGCCCTCTCGTACATTCTCGACTACCCAGAACTCTTTTCTTCTGCAGCCATCCTCTCCTATGTTCCTGAAGATTTTAGCAAACCAGACTGGGATGAGAAGTACAGGTCAAGAAGGGACAGCATATCAGCGACAAGACTAGAAAACAGGATAAGGAACGCAGGTGGAAAAGAAGCGTACGAAAGAAAGAACAACTATCGAGAGAAACTATTTAAAATGCATAATGAAGGAATACTCCCTAACCTCTTCTTCGCGTGTGGAACAAAAGATTCCCTTTACTACGAGGAATATAAACAATTCAAAGCCGAATGTGAAGAAAGAAATGTTCCTATCAGATTCATGGAAGAAGATGGGATGAAACATGAATGGAGATTCTGGGAGGATGCTATAAAAGTAGCGATGGAGTACTTTGATATTTAAGAGATTCAGAATTTTTATATTTATCTTTATATATTATATATATTTATAAAAAATATGAATTTTAGTGAAAAATTTTTTAGAAAATCCATTGACATATCCTTCTGATTTTTGTTATCTTCTTCTTGCTTGTGGGAGTAGCGAAGCTGGTTATCGCGCTGGCCTGTCACGCCGGAGATCGCGGGTTCGAGCCCCGTCTCTCACGAATTCGAATAAGTCCTTGCACTGCAAGGACTTATTTCATTTCTGATGGGTCTCATTTTGGTCTCGGCTGACCAAAAGCTGACCAAAAGCTGACCAATTGAGTCCGGCGTTGCACACTAATGTAACGTCATTGCTCAAAATAAGGACTATCTCAACTCCATCTACGACGCTATTACATTTATAGGAGTGTGAGATGAGATTCAGACGACAGTACACTTTGTATTCAGACAAGACTGTCAAAGGCAAACCGATCTGGTATTTTCGTGTCTATCTTCCAGACGGCAAGAGAAGAGCCAAAAGCACAGGTTGTACCTCAAAGGAAAAAGCCCGGGTTTATGTTGAGGAACTGCTCAACAATGAGAATCTTCTTCGTAAGGTCTTTGAATCCGACCTGGTGATCAGGATAGATAGTTCGAATTTACTCCAGTCCAATACCGCAGCATCCAATTCTGACACTCCTACATTCAAGGAGTTTGCCTCTCCTTGGTGGCATTGGGATACATGTCCATATGTCCTCGCCAGAAGAGCTGCTGGAACAGAGTCACACCCTGGAATCAAGAAGAGCTATGTGACCTGCAACGAACTCTGGACTAGGAAGTATCTCATTCCCTATTTCGGCAAGTACAAGCTCTCTGAAATCAACGTCGATATGATCAACTCCTTCTGGCAAGTTCTGAAAGACAAACATGGTCTCGCTCCGAAGTCGATTAACAACATCAGATCCGTTTTCATCATCATGATGAAGGAAGCAGTCTCAAAAGGACTCATAGAAAGGAATCCAGTGGAAATGACAATCGCAAGAACAGTTGACAAGAAGAAAAAGGAACTACTCACTGATGACGAATGTGCAAGGCTCTTTGATATCGAGAGAATCAAGGATCTCTGGAATGACAGGATCGTCTATTACGTCTACAGCTTTGTAGCCGGGCTTACAGGCTTGAGGGCTGGAGAGCTGCTTGCCCTGACAATCAACGAAGTGTACCCCAACAAGATCATCGTCAAGCGAAGCTACAACGAGTCTTACGGAATGAGTACAACAAAGACTTCAGAGGAAAGAGTCGTTCCTATCACAGCCGAAATCTACCGCTATCTCTACGCCGCCTGGCAAAGCCATCCAAATGACGAGAATGATTTCATCTTCTCCTTTGACGGCAAGAAACCGATGAATGAAGGCAGAGCGAGAGCTGCGTTCTACAAGGCTATGGAGAAAATCGGCATCTCGGAAGCAGAAAGACAGAGGCGTGGAATCACATTCCATTCCTGGAGACATAAATTCACAACGGATTGCGTCAGGTCGAACATGCATCCGGAGAAGATCATGGCGCTTACCGGACACCACTCAATGGAGATGCTCTCCAGGTACACGGATCTCAATGCAGAACGTGACATCGCCTCTCAGATCAATGAGCTCCAGAGCTCTAAGGGAAAGGAGTTCACAAATGGGATGAAATGACAGTCAGAACGAGTTTTCCACATCTTTGCCGCCTCTACTACTGAGAGTACTATTATTACTAGTGCTTGCTATTATCACGCGCGCGCATTATGCGAGGATTTTTCTTCTAAAGGTACGCTAATATCTTCCAAAGGTACGCCGTTTGTCTTCTAAAGGTACGCTATCCTTTCTTCCAAAGGTACGCTGAAAACTCCTCGTTTTCACAGGCATGATGTGGAAAACTCCTGACCATCTCCAAGAAAGATTTTGATTGCCAGAATATATGAAATTTGTTATATTTTAGGAGGAGCAGATGCCAAAGCGCATAGTGTTCTACAAGGACAGGAAAGGAAGGCAGCCAGTCAAAGACTTCATCGACGGACTCCTCTCCCAGTCAGGCAAGGATGCACGCATCAACTACAAGAAGGTCGCTTCATACATCAACTATCTTGCTGAAGTCGGCCTTGCTGGTGGAGAGCCTTACATGAAGCACCTGAGAGGAGAGATCTGGGAACTCAGACCTCTGAGAAACAGGATCCTCTTCGCTGCTTTGGTTGATGACACTTTCATACTTCTGCATGTCTTTCTGAAGAAAACGCAGAAGACACCGCAGGAGGAAATTGAAAAGGCCGAACATGAACTGAAGGATTACAAGGAGAGACTGAGAGATGAGTGAAGAAATCAGAAAAAATCAGAGCCCTGTCGGTGACGATGCACTTGCTTATGTCAACAGTTTCCTCACGAAGGATGAGAAAGCTGAAATTGCGCTTGAAGTCCAGCTCATGAAGGAGCTGACAGCGGCACGCAAAGAGAAGAAGATGACCCAGAAACAGCTCGGGGAACTCTGCGGATTGCCTCAATCGGCAATCGCCAGGATTGAGAAGGGAGAAAATTCCCCCTCCATTGCAACGGTCACAAAAGTTCTCTCTGTATTGGGCAAGAGACTGTACATTGGTGATATTGCATGAAGAAATGCTCATGTACGGTAAAGAAGCAAGCAACCGAAAACAATAGATAGACCGCCAGCACTACACTATTCCGAACCAA
>CALXYM010000032.1 GCA_944392965.1 uncultured Spirochaetaceae bacterium
CAGCCGATGATCCTTGTCATCTGCTGTCCCTGTTCGTCTGTAGGATAAAGCCTGTAACGGTACGCCTTCTGCATGTAAGTAACATAGCATGAATTTGAGCTTTCATTTCAAAATCTGAAAAAAATCCGCATTCTGCCACTATGCGAGCATAAGGGGTTATCTGCGGAAGATTTTATATCTGGGAAGCTACCGTAGTCTGTCCCGCGTCTCCCCTTCTCGGCTGATCAACAAGATATGTACTATAGCCATGGTAGAGGAAATAATCATTCCGTCCATCACGTCCATCTGGAGTACCCATCCACCCGGTACGGGACTGGCCATATCCATGCAGGAAAACCATCGAATGTCCGTTATCGTCTTCAGGAATCTGATATAACACGCTTGCATGATCGGCATGCAACATCTGTCCCTCGGTCGCATACTGTCCTCTCACAGGATCAAATACCCCGTCAGCCTGAACGGTGACCCCTCCGGCGAGAATACCCCCTGATCCGAAAGAGTGATGGGGACACTGAAAAGTGATAAAGACAATACTGAAAAAAGAATGGAAAACGCTATCTTCTTACAATTCATATACTCCTCCTAAAGCTGTAATAAAATATAGGAGGAGCATGAGATAATAGTAAAATATAAACTTCTTATACCACTATAATCGAAACGCATGGTACAGATAGTTCCATACCAAAGAGATCGTCAATACAAGTTAGAGATACTTCTAAAAAAAATTGCGAAGTCCATTATTTTTAGTTAACAATTATAAACTTTTTTGATAAGATATATAAAGAGGATACTTAATGAGGAATACGATAATAGAACGTCCTTCTTACATGGAAAGGCTTAAAGCATATACAGGTGCTGATATCATCCGTGTCATTACAGGTGTACGACGCTGCGGAAAGTCTTCCCTGCTGCTCATGTACAGAAACTGGCTGGAAGAACAATATGGAAAAGATTCTATACTCTATATAAATTTTGATGGACCTGCTTTCATCCTGGATAAGAGCCTCAATGCGATGGCGGAAGCAATAAAATCGGGAATAACGGAGAACACCCGCTTCATGCTCCTTGATGAAGTACAGTTGATGGAGGGCTGGGAGAATATTGTTAACGCCTACTACAGCACAGGGCGATATGAGATGATAATCACTGGATCAAATGCGAAAATGCTCTCCAGCGAACTGGCGACCCTCCTTACTGGTCGATACACAGAAATCGAGCTGTTCCCCCTGTCTTTCTCAGAATATGCGAAGTTCAAAGATCCTGAGACAAGTGATTACGAAAAGCTGTTCGATGAATACCTGTTTTATGGCGGATTCCCGATAATCGCACTGCTTGATGATTCAACTCAGAAAATCAATATTCTCCAATCTATATCAGATAGTATCCTGTTCAATGATGTCAGACCGAAAATCGGTTCAAATGCAAATAATGATATTCTCAAAAGGCTCGTGGCATTTCTTAATGATTCTGTCGGCTATCCGGTTTCCTTGAACAATCTGGAGCACAGGATAAAGTCCGCAGGATACAAGATGTATCATGATCTGATCAGTAAACACATGGACGCGCTCATGAGTTCATTCCTATATTACAACGCAGAGTTTCATACTGTGAAAGGTGGAGCTAGATTTGGGCAGATAGACAAGTACTATCCCGTTGATACAGGCCTTGTAGCGTTAACAAAAGGTAATATGAGTGAAAACTACGGCTCCTTGTTGGAGAATGTGGTGTTCCTCGAATTGAAGAGAAGAGGCTACAAGATCAGCGTTGGAAAAAACAGTTCTGACAGCTCGGAGATTGACTTTGTTGCAATAAAAGGAAGAGAGAAGATATATGTACAGGTTACGGCGACGCTGATGGATGAAAATACCAGGAAACGTGAATTCCATGCCTTGGAAATGGTAAA
The DNA here is from genome assembly GCA_944392965.1 of uncultured Spirochaetaceae bacterium. Lineage (GTDB taxonomy): Bacteria > Spirochaetota > Spirochaetia > Sphaerochaetales > Sphaerochaetaceae > Ornithospirochaeta. The sequence continues at coordinate 1,904 of CALXYM010000032.1, forward strand.
GGACAATTTCCCCAAATCTATATTGTCAATGGACCGCCATGACTTCTCACGGGATGGATTGAGAAACATGTATCTCCCAGATTTCCTCATAAGAAACACAGAGGGGATGTAACTACTGTAGGTAAAACATGGATAGTCGCATCCTCTCTTCCTAGGATTTATATACAACCTTTTACAGAATCACTCTCTCTACATGAACAGGATAAGCACTTTCAAAATCCAACAGGACAGAGTAATGCGTATTCTTACTCCCTCCTATCTCTTTCCTTATAAGTCCTGCTTCAACGAGTTTCTTCAAATCCCTGTTCGCAGTATCTGGATGGCATTTGGTTATCATGGAGTATTTTTTAGCAGTGAGGGGTCCTTCCCAGTCTGTCTTCAAAACCCGATTCAAGAACAGTATCTGTCTTTCATTCATCCCTGCGTTTTTCACTTTTTCAAAGTAATTTTCCACCTTGAACGTTCTCTGCAGGTCATCTATAGCAGAGACATAGGCATCCACCAGTCTTTTCAGATACCATACCACCCATGGAGTGATATCCAAAGATCCAAGAGAGGTATTATTCAGTATCTCGTAATACTCCTTCTGTTTCTTCTTAATCTCAAAGGAGACATACACAGCAGGAAGATCAAGTGAATCTTTTGCAAGAATATAATCACCTATGAGTCTCGCCATTCTTCCATTCCCATCTTCAAAAGGATGGATGGCGACAAAATAATAATGGGCTACAGCAGAAAGTACTGCAGTCGGATATGAACTGTCATTAACAAATGTTATGAAATCATTCATCATGGGAGGAACAAGCTCACTCGCAGGGGCTTCATAGATAACTTCCCTGTTCTTATATCCCCCAGAAACGATGAATACATCCCCGCCTCTCAATCGACCTCTCTTTATAGGGACACCACGCTCAATAATCTTCTCATGCCATGAGAGAATCCTTTCCAAAGTAAGGGGAGAATGATTTTCTACAGCGTCAAAAAGAACATTGACCAGACCATCATAATAGGCCTTTGTCCGTATCTCTTTTCCAAGCCTTCCAATACGTTTGACGATTGATGACCTGATATCGTCATCAGAGAGACTGATCCCCTCTATTGCCCAAGAGGATTTTATTGAGGATGAAAGTGCATGTATCTCAGTATCCTTCCTATTTGCAAAAACACTTAGAATTCCTTCCAAGAAATTCTTTAGTGCAAGAACCTCCTCATTTAAAGCTTTTGTCCTCTTCTCATCAACAAAGAAATTAGGCCAATCATTACTCTGATAAATATATCCCATGTACATATGTTATTACGTGCATACGGAGAAAAACAAGATGATTCTCAGTAAAATAAGCTATTTTCTACTGAGAATTATTAATCATGTCATTATCCTGTAATGGTTCAATCAAGTTCTCTTAACGCCTTCATCCTTGAGAATATCAGGCACACGAGGACACCAAGAACACCAATTACGGCAAAAAGGAACGCGGCTCCCGATCCCTTTTCTTCCCCGAAGAGAAAAAGTAGAAGACTGTTATCCGTCGAAGCCATAAAAGGCTCGAATACGCTATCAACAAGAACACCCCCTGCAAGATAACCAAGAGGAATCGTGAAGAACTGAAGCATATTCCTCGCTGAATATACCCTTCCCTGAATCTCAGAGGGGATTGAACTCCTCATCAGCGCGTCAAGATTCGTATTCATTATCGGGATACACATCCATCCGAGGAAAGCGCCAAGGGCCCAGATATAAGGACAGCGAAAGAACGAGAGAAGAAAGTTCTCGGTACTCATAGAGATGAAAAGGGACGTGGTGATTACACTCACCCTTCTCTTAGGTGCAGGAAGAAATGTTGATAACATACTTGATAATATCATCGCTAATCCTGCAACGAAATTTATAAGTGCGAGCATCTCCTCACTCTCAAAAGAGAGCACCATCGCAGGAAGTGCTGCATTGTATATGGAAGCGATGAAGTTTATCGCACCTAGGAACAATATGACTTCCAGGACTCCCCTGTTTTTCCAGAGGAAGAATAGTCCCTCCTTGAGATTTGCAAACACTGAGATCTTCTCTTTCCCCTTTTCCTGCTTTGGAATCCTTACAAAAAAGATAAGGGAGAGGAATGCCAAGAGGAACGTGGAGAGATCAACCAATATCACGGCACTCAGACCTCCAATGGAATATAATGCGGTGGCAATCACAGGAGAAGCCATATTTATGAGTGAGTAAGAGAACGCTTTAAGCGCACCTGCTTTCTGATATCGATCCTCAGGGGTTATAAGGGTCGTGGCAACCTCCGAAGATGGCTCCTGTATGGTCTGCATGGCCCCTGTAACCGCATTGAGAAGATAGATGTGCCATAGTTCCAAGGATCCTCTCAGGTAAAGTACCAAAACTGATAGTGTACATAACGCTGCAACGCTGTCTGCTATCAGCATGAGCCTCTTCTTATCCATCTTGTCGGTAAAAGCCCCCACAGGAAGACTCAACAAGATATACGGGACATATGTTGAGACTGTCAGCATTGCTGAAGCCAGTGCCGATCCTGTCAGGGAATATGACCAGAGAACCAGTGCAAACGGTGTTAAAGAAGACCCGAGCTTCGATAAGCTCTGAGTTCCCCATAATAGAACAAAATATTTGAATTTCTTTTCGTATTGCATTGCTTTGCTCCTATAAGATTCTTGAAGCAAAGCCTGGCGGACTAATTAATAATACCGCTCCTTGCGCTTGTCCGCGTCAGGCTTCGCAAGAAGCAGAAGCAATACAAAGTTCCATATGATATCTCCAAAAAGATAATCGCATTATAGAATAAAGGGAGGAAACAATCCAGATTACAATAACAGGGATGGGTCGATGAAGATATAAGCACCTCTGGCAGCGGGGAATAAGCGTACAGGATCTGGAAGGGATGGTGGGAACACGTAGTATGGCTCTACCCCATCGCATGAGAATGCACCATATACATCGAAGGAGAGAAAACTGTTTACAACTATGGTATCAGGATTCTTTTTCAATAGGTCTTTCAATGAGAAGGGAAGATAGGGACTCTTGTTTTTAAGAAGAAAAAGATAGGAAGGGAAATACATCTCGTCTTTTGTTAACTGTTTTTTTATTCCATCATCAAGGATCTTGGCGGCATTTGAAACGGAAAGTCCCGCCTCAAGTCCTATTGGAGGAACGGGAGATGAGGCATTTCCTCCATAAGAGAGGGGGATATCCTTCACCCTTGCCCTATGGTCCACAGTCTGGACAATGCTTAACTTTCTTCTCCCTAGCAATTCATAAACCATTGCAGAAAGAATTGATGTACGGCTTACCCCCATATCCTCCTTCATTTTTCTGATCTTCTCTTCACTGATGAATATCCTCTCAGGAGGCTGAGACTTCTTAAATGCCCTTCGCAACATGGGAAACAGAATGGATCTCGGTATTTTATAAAAATCTTCAAACTTTATTTCTTTGGGGATTCTGATGTGCTTTATCACACTATCATCAAAGAGAAGCTTCTCTTTTACCTCTTCTCCTCGGTAAAGTGACAACAAAGTACTGACGATGGAATAGAAACACCTTCCATCCATTATAAGATGGGAAGCGCTTATCGAGAGGATCGTGCCATCTTCCATAATCGTCATTGAAAGGGAGAACATCGGCCCCTCCCCTTTTCTCATTCCTTTGACATCAAAGGGAGCGACATATTTCTTATCAAGTGTAATAGATGTATCGATATCTGAAATCCTACCCCGTTCCCTTCTTATACAGAAAGGAAGCTCTAAAGATGGATAGATTACAGTGCCGTCAACAAACCTTCCTCCCAGAATCGGATAGATTTCAAGCAGGAGAGAAAGGGCCTTTCTCATCCTTATCTCATCAAGTTCCACCTCATAAAGCCAGGATGAGCTGATCACCATATCCCTACAAGCATTATCAAGAAGGGATGGTTTCCAAATTCTATTTTCTCCTTTGATTGAAACCTCATTCATTTTCAAACCTCAGCTTCAATCCTTCATAGATGTCTGTAAGAGCAGTGTTTATCTCATCCTCTGTAAGACTTAGACTCTCAGTGACTATCAGAGAGGCAATTCCATGTACGGAGAACCATAGAAGGGCATGTATCCTCTTCGACTCATCCCCTCTCAGAGAAAGAGATGATTCTATCAGCCTCATCTCCTCGGTTATATCATCAGTTGGAAACGCCTTGCCTTCCCTTCTTTTGTTCATGAAAAGGAATTTAAAAAGATTTCCATCCTCCATCGCGAATTTCACATACCCCATTCCTCTTGCCTTGAGTGGAGGGTATTTACCTTCCTCCACTTCCCTTTTCAAACGGTCAAAATATACCTTTGAAGCAAGAGTTCTTACCTCGTCTTTAAGCTCCTCCATGTTTTTGAAGTTTGAGAATATCGGCTGTGTGGATATTCCAATCCCCTCTGCGATGGCCCTGGCGTTGAGATGCTCTATCCCCATTTTCCTAACGATGGAGAATGCAGTTTCTATTATCTCCTTCCTATCCGTCTTTTGTTTCGGTGGCATGATCCATCTCCTATGCACAACTAATGTTATATAACATATAATATATAATCAAGAAAAACTTTTATCTTTCATCGATAACATGACATTCATATGTCATCTTTATCAGGTTATTATAAAAGAAAGAGGTATAAATGCATAAAGTAATGGTCAAAGGGATACTCTCAAAAGATAATGGGATAAATATATACCGAGGCTGTCAGCATGGCTGCATATACTGTGACTCCAGAAGCAAATGCTATCACATGGAACATGATTTTGAAGACATAGAGGTGAAGGAGAATGCACTTGAACTTCTTGAAACGGCACTCAGGAGTAAAAGAAAGAAATGCATGATCGGCACTGGTTCGATGTCGGATCCATACATGCCTCTTGAGAAAGAGATAGGGAATACGAGAAAAGTTTTGGAATTGGTACTTAAATATGGATTCGGTATCACGCTCATCACTAAATCAGATCTTATCCTAAGAGATCTCGACCTCTTAAAGGAGATTAATAGCAGAACGAAATGCGTGGTACAGATGACGCTTACAACCTACGATGAAACATTATGTAAAAAGATTGAACCCAATGTATGCACAAGTAAAAGAAGAGCAGAAGTCCTGAACATACTGAGGGAGAATGGGATACCTACTGTCGTATGGCTTACGCCGATCCTTCCTTTCATAAACGATACGGAGGAGAACCTGAAAGGGATTCTCGATTATTCCCGTGAAGCAGGTGTAAAAGGGATAATCTGCTTTGGCATGGGACTGACACTCAGAGAAGGGAACAGGGAGTATTTCTATACTAAACTGGATGAGATATTCCCCGGCCTTGCCGATGAATACATAAGCATATACAAGGATCGATATAACGTGGTAAGCCCGAGAAACAAAAGGCTGATGAAGTTTTTCAATGAATACACAGAGCGCTATTCCATCATGAATGATAATGAGAAGATATTCTCCTATTTAAGGGAGTTTGAAGATAAGAAGGAAGAGAAACAGCTGTATCTGTTTTAAAAGCGTAAAATGCAGATAGAAAGATTATTTGAGATGGTGTACATCCTCCTAGACAGAAAAAGTGTAACGGCAGAAGAGCTATCAAGACATTTTGGGGTATCTAAAAGAACGATATTAAGAGATGTAGAAACGCTATCGATGGCGAATATCCCGATCTACACGAAACAGGGAAAAGGTGGTGGGATAGCCCTGCTCGACGGTTATGTCTTAGATAAGACCGTCCTGACGGAAGAGGAGAGAAAGCTGCTTCTTCTAGGCTTAAAGACACTGCTTCCGACAGGAGAGAACAGGACAGGGATGTTGTCACGGCTTGATCCACTGTTTAGGATTCATGATACATCATGGATAGAAGTCGATTTCTCCCGTTGGAGCAATCCAAAGAAGGATCGGAAAAAATTCGATCTTATAAAAGACGCTATACTTAATCATAATGCGATCCAGTTCACCTACCCCAGCGCAGCGGGAGAGGTGACAGAAAGAAAAGCGTACCCATTGAAACTGCTTTTCCACTCTCAGGCGTGGTACATAGCCTCATACTGCCTTCTGAGAAATGATTACAGGACATTTAAAATCAACAGGATCATAAATCTGGAAGTATTGGAAGAATACTTCAACCCCGATGATTACGAAGTTCCAGAACGTCAGGGGAATGAAGAGAATTACATGAATGTTAGGATGATAGAATTCAAAGCAACATTCTCCCCTTCCGTCGCATACCGCTTATATGACGAATTCGCACCGGAGACATTGAAAGACAAATTGAGAGAAAAGCTGAGAAGAATGGAAAATATCTATGAAGAAACATGACAGGTATATGTCATCTTCCTCATGCTATAGTGAGCATATGGCATATAATCTAAAAAGCGTGACTATAAGAGTAGACAATAGCAGAGAGGGGACGGAGAAGATAAAGGAGCTTCGGTTTGATATCCAGAGCGGGAAGATACCCCTTCTATTCGATAATACTGGCAAATTCCGGAATGGAATATCTCCCGTATCGTGCTATCCAAACTATGAGACGGATGAGAATGGATTTTATGATCTCTCCCGGAACGAATTGACAAGGACATTTTAATCAAATTCACAAAAAAGATACAATTTTGCAGTTCCTACCGACCTTATTTTTACCAGTTCCCGTTGTTTTTTCGCTCGTCCTGTGTATAATAAAAGTAGGGAAATCCCTACTTTCCATACTTCAGAAAGGAGGTGTAAAATCATGTCAGCAAACGCGTTTGTAGACAATGCTAAAGTCATGGCAAAAGGACAAATCACAATCCCAAAGGATGTCCGTGATGTGCTCGGTGTGTCAAACGGAGATCGGGTCACTTTCATCGTAGAGGGAAACACTGTCCGCATTGTCAATTCTGCTGTTTACGCTATGCAGATGCTTCAGCAGGAAATGGACGGAGAAGCAGAACGCACCGGTCTGACCTCGGAAGATGATGTTATGGCGCTCGTCAAGGAATTGAGAAATGAGAACGAAAAAGGATGAGAGTTCTGATTGATACCAATGTTCTTATTTCTGCCGCATTGAGTGCAAATGGAACGCCTTATCAAGCGTATGTGAAAGCGGCCTCCTACCCTAATCACGGCTTGATTTGCGAACAGAATGTGAATGAAATGAAACGGATATTCAATAAGAAATTCCCAAACCGACTGGCGGCACTGGACAAATTTCTTTCTGTTGCTTTGCTTACTCTGGAATTGGTTCCCATCCCGGCAGAGGAAGATATGTCCGAGATACAAATAAGAGATATCAATGACCGCCCTATTTTGAGGGCAGCCATTGAAGCGAAAGCCGATGTGCTGCTGACCGGCGATAAGGATTTCTTAGAGTCCGGGGTGAAAAATCCGGTAATTATGACACCAGCAGAGTTTTTGAATACCTAACAGACACAAGGATAGAGTATTGCACTCAAGGAGGTATGGAATGAATGAATGGCTTGATGAGGAATTTGAATTCGAGATCGAGGTTACCGGTTTTCTGAGGGGAGAGGATACCATAGGTTATTGCAGCAATGGAGAGGAGATTGGAGACAAGTACACATCCACATACGGCTGTCCCGTGAATGAGCAGGGATATGGAATCTGTGCAAAGACCATGATGATACTCTACCCGATCATGGAAGCTGTAAGAAGCAGAGGGGATTTAAGGAATATCGGAGGTGCAGATGAGTACACCAAAGGTGACGGTACCATTCAGGCAAGCCTGAAGGCTTCCTTGGAGTTATCCATGGGCTTTTTCCTCGTTCACTGATGCCA
>CALXYM010000033.1 GCA_944392965.1 uncultured Spirochaetaceae bacterium
TTTCATTCCCTTTTAAGTTGGCTTTTTCGTTCCCTTTTTACTTGGCTTTCTCATGCCTTTTTCAACTGGCTCTTACATCGAGTATCTCAACAAGCGGATCGATGAGATAGATTCCATCATAGATGACAACCTCTCCGCTGACATGCAGGAGCTTGTGGAGCTCCTGACGGAGATTCCCGGCGTCGGGGAGAACTCGGCAAAGACGATCCTCTCCGTGATAGGCACCGACATGTCCAGATTCCCCACTGCCGCGCATCTCGCCTCATGGGCAGGGGTATGCCCTGGGAACAACGAGAGTGCGGGAAAAAGGAGAAGCGGGAAGACACGCAGGGGGAATTCCCTGCTGCGGACGACGCTCGTGCTGTGCGCACAGGGAGCCTCGAGGGCGAAGGGATCCTTCTTCGCGGCCCAGTACTCAAGGCTGATGATAAGAAGAGGAAAGAACAGGGCGAAGATGGCAGTCGCACACTCTTTGCTGATTGCGATCTATTACATCATAAGGGACCGCGTCCCATTCCGGGATCTGGGAGAGGACTACTACAACAGGTTCAATACTGAAAGCAAGATAAACATGTACATCAAGAAGCTGGCAAGCCTTGGTGTGGACATCTCTGCAGATACCAAGCCCGCTCTCGCATAAGAAAACAGCAGAACATTTCCGCGAATGTTCCTGCTGCCCAGTTTGATACTAGCGACCTTTGTGCCCCCTTATGGTCATGTCCTTGGTGTTAAAACTCAGGACATAGTCTCATAAAAAAAGCTGTTTCATCGACTGACAACTGGTTTTTAAACACAGTTTCGCTCATCTGCAATCGTGTTACCACATTCTGCAACATATAAAGACAGGTGAAAATAGTTACTTAGTATTTTTGGAGCCCTGTCTTTGTTGCACCATTGCGGCTGACAATTGAAATTGCAACAATGCATCTTTTTTCTGAATCATATTTCAGCCCTCTTGCAATTACTTTTCCTTTGTGATAAACACTTTGATGCTTGTGGGGAATTGCGAAGTTGGTTATCGCGCTGGCCTGTCGATATACGTGAAGAGGGGTTCGAGCCCCGTCTCTCACGAATCTCTGATAACTCTATACGCTGTATAGAGTTATTTTTTTATTTGTGGGTCTGTTTTATGCGAAGGCTGACCAAAAGCTGACCAAAAGCTGACCAAAAGCTGACCAAAAGCTGACCAATTGCGATTTCCGTTGCACACTTTTGCAACGGCATTGCACAAAATAAGCACTATCTGAACTCTATCCACTACGCTATTACTTTTATAGGAGAACGAGATGAGATTCAGAAGGCAGTACACTTTGTATTCAGACAAGGCTGTCAAAGGCAAACCGATCTGGTATTTCCGTGTTTATCTTCCAGACGGTACAAGACGGGCAAAAAGCACAGGATGCACTTCAAAGGAAAAAGCCCGCATTTATGTAGAAGGACTCCTCAACAATGAATCCCTTCTGAGAAAAGTCTTTGAAACGGATCTGGTAATCAAGGTCGACAGTTCGAACACACTTCTCCAGACCAACATCGTAGAAAGCAATGAAGATGTCCCCACATTTGCTGAATATGCCTCTCCCTGGTGGAAATGGGATACTTGTCCTTATGTTCTTGCCAGAAGAGCTGCTGGAACAGAAAAACACCCAGGCATCAAGCAAAGCTATGTGAAAAGCAGCGAGATGTGGACTCGGACATATCTGATTCCCTATTTCGGAAAGTGCAAACTGAATGAAATCAGTGTCGATATGGTCAACTCCTTCTGGCATGTGCTGAAAGAAAAGCACAACCTCGCACCGAAGACAATCAACAATATCAGGTCTGTTTTCATCATCATGATGAAGGAAGCCGTCAATAGAGAACTCATAGAGAGCAACCCCGTGGAAAAGACATTTGCTAGAACAGTGGACAAGAAGAAACAGATGCTGCTTACGGATGAAGAGTGCGCAAAGCTCTTCGATATAGAGAGGATCAAGGATCTGTGGAAGGACAAGATTGTCTATTACGCATACAGCTTCGTAGCAGGACTAACTGGCATGAGGGCGGGCGAACTCCTGGCCCTCACAATCAATGACATCACATCATCGAAGATATATGTCAGGAAGAGCTACAGCGGAGCTTTTGGAATAAGCACCACGAAGACTTCAGAAGAAAGGATCATCCCTATAACTCCGGAAATCTACAGAGTCCTCTATGTCGCATGGCAGAGCCATCCAAATGATGAAAATGACTTCATCTTCTCATTTGACGGGAAAAAGCCGATGAATGAAGGGAGAGCCAGGGCCGCATTCTATACCGCACTTGAGAGAATAGGAATTTCAGAAAAGGAAAGGAAAGCAAGAGGCATCACCTTCCATTCATGGAGACACAAGTTCACGACCGATTGCATCAGATCCAACATGCACCCAGAGAAGATCAAGGCCCTTACTGGGCACCATTCAATGGAGATGCTCTCCCGCTACACGGATCTGGATGCAGAACGAGACATCGCTTCTCAGATAAATGAAATCCAGAGCACAAAGGGAAAGGAGTTCACAAATGGGATGAAATGACAGAGAAAAGGAGTTTTCCACAGCTTAATCGCCTCTACTACTGAGATACTATTATTTCTAGTACTCACTATTATCACGCGCGCGCATTATGCGAGGATTTTTCTTCTAAAGGTACGCTATCCCTTCTTCTAAAGGTACGCTGAAAACTCCTCGCTTGCACAGGTTGAATGTGGAAAACTCATGTCATTTCAAAATAAATTTTGTGTTGCAGAAATATATGAAATTTGTTATATTTTAGGAGAAATGGATGCCATATCGCATTGTGTTCTACAAGGACAGGAAGGGAAGGCAGCCTGTGAAGGATTTCATCGACAAGCTTTCCTCTTCTTCAAACAAAGATGCAAGGGTGAACCTGAAAAAGGTTTCGTCCTACATCGAGTATCTTTCAAATGAAGGTCTTGCTGGAGGTGAGCCATACATGAAGCATCTCAGAGGCGAGATCTGGGAACTTAGGCCATTTAGAAACAGGGTTCTCTTCGCCAGCCTTGTCGATGATGGGTTCGTGCTGCTTCATGTCTTCATGAAGAAGACGCAGAAGACTCCGCAAGAGGAGATAGAGAAAGCCGAACGTGAGCTGAAAGACTACAAAGAGAGGTATGAAGCATGAATGACGCAATCAGGAAGTACGGAAGTTCTGTTGGAGATGATGCACTTGAATACATCAACAGCCTCCTCACAAAGGAAGAGAGGGAGGAAGTTGCTCTTGAGGCTCAACTGATGGCAGAACTGACAAAAGCCAGAAAAGAAAAACATCTTACGCAGAAGGAACTGGGAGAGCTATGCGGTCTTCCACAGTCAGCAATCGCACGTATAGAGAAAGGCGAAAACTCACCTTCCATATCGACTGTGACGAAAGTCCTCACTGCCCTTGGAAAACGCCTCTATATAGGGGATCTTGCATGACCAAAGAAAACAAAAATGCTTCATTAGATGAAAAAAAGCGTCTTGAAGAAATAGCTGCAATCATCCCTGTTGTAGATGAAGAATCTCCAGAGATAACTCCTGAACAGGCAGCTAAAGCCCGCTTCGCACACATCTCCCACCCACAGTGGTTCAAACCTTCTTTAGAGACAGAGAAGAGTTCAACATAGGAGGAAATCGGAATGGGATACTTCTGCAAGATAGTCAATGAAGATTCAACTACCTACAGGGTGAATTCATTGCCTATAGGCAGTCTCCAGATACTCAACCCTTCTTATCCTGAAGAGGCTTTCATCACTATCACCTCAAACTACAAGAAAATTGCAGAAAGTGTTCTTGAAGGCGGCATACGTGGCCTGATAGGATTTGTCCGCCTTTTCTTTTATTTACCGAACTATCTAGAATTCATATCCGTCATAGCCCCATGCCTCGATTGCAGGCTTTATGTGCGTATCGTCAAGCTCGTCATAGTTTATTTTCGCGCAGTACGGACAGAATCTCCTGATTCCTTTGTCAAGGGCACTATAGGCCACAAGCCTCCTGTCGTCCTCTGACATGTCGATTTTGAAATTCTTATCCATATAGAACTTGTAGATATATTTATATACTGCGGGAGTCTCGTCGTTTCTGTACATTCTGTCCATTATCTCCCATTGTCTCTGTATTTCCTGCCAAGAGGTCGAGGGATCGGAAAGGATGCGGTTTGCCAATTCCAGCTCGCATTCCTTGGAGCCTTCCGCCGCACCTTCCCGCCAAAGCTGAAATGCCTTGCTATCATCGCCCCGCATATAATAATACTTACCCATGAAGTATTCCCCCCAGCCTTCTGATTTTCCCAGTGCGTCATTCCAGTATTTTGCGGCCGTCTGGGCATATCCGCGGAAATATTGGACCTGTCCGCACCAGGCGCGGTTGATGCCGTTGCTCCAGCCCAGGTCGGCAATATCCATCGCTTTGTATAATTCAGCCATCGATGCCAATGCTATTGCCCCGTTGGTGTTGTAGTCGTAGCTGTAGCTGAAATCGGTTTCCGCTGCGATCTCGTAGTACTTTGCCGCCTTTTCGACATTAGGAAAGTCTAAATCCGGATCATAGGAATAGGAGTAATATGCGTTGCCCAACTCCCCGTAGGCCATAGGCCTGAGATCGTAATTGTCAATCTTGCCGCTTTCTATTCCTTTTTCCACCAATATGACCGCCTTATGTGCCCAGTATGCCGCATAACGGATATCTTCGCCGGATTGGAACCTGTAGTATTTCGAAAGAGCGACCAGCATCTCCACAGCCTCGTCGTCGCTTTTGATCACATCCAGCAGAAGATCCCTGATCGTCTCTCCGTAGAAGCATTCGTAGAATTCAAATTCGCTGTCGTCCAGGTCGTCAGCTATCGGTTCGTCCAGCGTGTCAAGAATATCGTCCAATGAAATGGATAACTCTGTTTCCGCCTCCTCTGGAACATCCCTCAAAAGCCAACGACGGATTATTCCATCATCTGATTCATCTTCAACATCTTCTTCGTCTTCTTCGTCTTCTTCGATGCCGAATTCATTTGATGGATTGATGTCGTCAGGAGAATAATCGTCACTTTGTATAAGCTCGTACATATACAGCGACTCCTCGTCTTCGTCTTTCATCACTTCCAGTTTTTCCAAGATTTCATCTCCATCTTGTTCTGGATAGTCATCCCTCATTATCATTTTGCATAAGCCTTTATAGCCTGCAAGCATATCCAGATCGGCCGCTTCCCTATATAATTCGTAGGCTCTGTTATTATATTGCTCATCGGAGTCGAAGCCTTTGATTCCTACCTGCCTGAAATATATCATTTCCCCCAGAAACGCAGATGCTTTATCTTCTCCTTTTGAATAAGCTTTGCTCAAATAGTCCCAGGCCATGTCAATATCGGATGAGCCGTATTCTCCATAGTAATAATTGATTCCCAAGGTAAGCATTGCCTTCGAGTCGTTTTTTTCCGCAAGTTCCTCCAATGTTGATTTGGAAAGTTCGAAGTAATCTATATCCGCCATAATAACCCCTTTTTTCGACTGATATTCATGCTTTCAGGATTTAGGAAAGACATGTTTCTCTTCTTTTATGATAAACTTGATTCCGAATACAACAAAACATTATTTTTCAAGCCTGTTGTTCGATGAATATTTTGTCGTTGGGAAATGTGGTAAAACAGTAAGTTTTCTTATTTCACAATTCATGTCCATTATAAAAGTATGAATGATGACTTTCGTTGTAGCGTCAACATATTTCAAATGAATATGGCCTGTTTTTATTTGTCCGAAGCTGTCAATAAAAAGGTTTAGGCAAGAGAAACCAAATCGTAAGGACATGAATAAGCTT
>CALXYM010000034.1 GCA_944392965.1 uncultured Spirochaetaceae bacterium
TTTCATTCCCTTTTAAGTTGGCTTTTTCGTTCCCTTTTTACTTGGCTTTCTCATGCCTTTTTCAACTGGCTCTTACAACGGACGCGGTGCATGAGGATGTCCGCTCATGGCGCACCAGGCCCCTTGAGAGCATGTATCCAATCGTCTATCTGGATGCGGTGAGGGTGAACAGCAGGGAGAGCGGGAAGAGCGTGAACAAGGCGCTCTACATCGCGCTTGCGATCACGATGGAAGGGAAGAAGGATGTGCTGGGCTTCTATCTTTCAGACAATGAGGGAGCGAAGTTCTGGATGAGCGTCCTTACTGATTTGAGGAATCGCGGAGTGCAGGACATACTCATTGCCTGCATGGATGGGCTCACAGGCTTCCCTGACGCAGTCAGGGCCGTGTTCCCGGAGACAAGGATCCAGCTGTGCATAGTGCACATGGTTCGAAACAGCACGAAGTATGTGAGCTACAAGGACCTCAAGGCCGTATGCAGGGACCTGAAGAGGATATACAGCGCTCCATCAGAGGATGAGGCTCTTCTCGCCCTCGATGACTTCGGAGCAGCCTGGGATTCCAAGTACCCGATGATCCGCAGATCCTGGGAGAGCCACTGGAATGACCTGAACGAGTTCTTCCAGTACCCGACAGAGATACGCAGGGTCATCTATACCACGAATGCCATCGAGAGCCTGAACTACTCGCTGCGGAAGGTGACGAAGAACCGGTCGGCCTTCCCTGATGATGACTCAATCTACAAAATCATGTATCTTGCAATTGGTAAGGCCAGCCAGAAATGGACTCAGCCAATCAGGAACTGGGGGCTTGCCCTTAACCAGTTCTCCATCGTCTTCGGAGACAGGGTTAAGCTATGAAGGAAAAATTAAATTACACAGAATTCTTGACAAGCCCTTTTCTGGGGAATCCCGATTTCATAATCATCATCAATCTGATAAGCAAACTCTGCACCTGTCATATCCGCACCTCCTCTTTTTCTATCAGCAATCAGCCTTTGTCGCTCTCTTCAAGTTCCTTTCTGTACTTATCGACAAGATCATTCACGACATTCGTGACATTCCCGAACTTTTCCATCAGATAGTCATAACTGTCCGTGTAAAGCTGAATCAGGACAGGCCTCTTCTCACGTACTGTGTTGTCACTCAGCCGTCCAGGGCCATGGGAAGTTATCCTTCCTTCCGCTTTCAGCTTCTGCTGATTGTACTGGATGACACGAAGCGTCTTTCCTGTGATGTCTGCAATCTCTCCTGCTGAGAATCCCGCATCATGAAGCGTACATACCGTATCAAGGAACCTGGCCTTCTCTTCATCCTTGTCTACTGTCTTCTTTACTCCATATGCCCAGACGTTCTCTCTGACTGTCGCATCTATTGTCTTGGATTCAAGTTCAGCAGTGTTTCCTCTTGCAGACACTTCAAGGACATATTTCGTATCAAGAAGTCCATACTGTGATTCCTTCTCAAAGATCCGCTGAGCCTCCTCAAGGGATTTTGTAGTAACAATGGTTACCCTGGTATCAGGAGAATCATCATCTGCATCACATCTGTATACACGATATTCTGGTTTACTCATCTTAGCCTCCACATAAAGGATAACCACTCAAGTATAAAATTGTCAAATTAAAATATTCTAAATATGACAATTATTACTCTTTCTTCATCTTATCAAGCTGTTTTGCCATCTCGACTATATCTGGATGGGTGGCCATGTCAGTCTCGATAAGGCGATTTATGAAGGCAGACTTGGATTCAAAATGTGTGGCTCTTAGTTCGACGTAGCGTATGTTCGCAAGCTTGAGAGAATATGTCGCATTCTTCACCTCATGCGTTTTGATATCCCTATACTCTCTCGGATTATTTCCATCAGATGTGCCATTGTAGAATGCATCAAGAAGGCTTCCCCTGTTCTTACTCATTTATTCACTCCTTCGTTTATTCAAATATTCATTTCAATATTTACATACCTATATAGGTACTTAATTACAGAATTCCTAATCTACTTAGGACTTCATCTGCAAAGGCCAGATAGTCCAGGCTCGCATTCGACTTTACATCATCGGAATATGGGCTGATCCGCTTTGCCTATGACACTTCGACCTTCACCGACTGCCTTATTCTCGTATTGAAAACCGACGTCCCTTTTGAAGCCGCTATCTTGTCGAGTGTTTCAAGGACTTCCTGAGAGAGGCGTGTACGTGGATTGAATCTGGTGAGCAGAATGCCGAGGATATCAATCCTGTGCTTTCCCCTGGAATTAACCATCTCGATTATCTCGAACAGGGATGAAAGCCCCTGAAGAGAGAATGCCGACGCATTCACAGGGACAATCACATAATCAGCTGCGTTGAAGTCATTCAGAGAAAGGATGCCAAGCGATGGAGGAGCATCAATGAGGCAGAAATCATAGTCTTCCTTCACTTCTTCCAGTTTCGAGTCCAGAAGAGAGAAGGCATAAGGCTGTGTCAGTCGCCTGTCAGCATCAGCAAAGAGGATGGAACATGGAACACAATCGCCGGCAAACGTCTTTATCAATACATCGCTGATGACTGCATCATCGCAAAGCATATCCATCAGTCCAGGAACAGTGTCCGGATTGATGCCAAGAGCTGCAGTCAGGTTTCCCTGCGGATCCGAATCGATGACAAGGACTCTGTATCCTTTGTTTACGAGTGCAGAAGCAAGAGCTATGGCAGTTGTGGTCTTTCCCACACCACCTTTCTGGTTTGCCATCACGATTGTTGTCATGAATACCTCCATATCTAAAGGAACCAGTAAGCCTTCAGATATTGTTTTGTTGGCTTACATAAACCAATAGTATGGAGCTATCTCTTTGTCTGACAAGACGTTGTAATTAACGCATGAAATATGATTGCACACTTCTGAATCACTATTTCAATGAAACAGAAGCAGCAACAAAAACTCATGCTGGAACATGCATCAATGTGTATCTTCTTCTATCAGAACACAATCATACAACATGCTCTCAGGACACAAACCCATTGCACACTTTTGTCTTATGATTGCACACTTTTTCTAGCGCATTGATATGAGGAATACTATTTCAGACAATCTTCCCGTTCCAGAGATCAGAAAGGAAGTCCTTGTAAGGAAAGATAAAGATTCCATTGTCTAAGAGCTGTGGATATTCTTCCCTACATACAAGGATGTACTTTTCCATCAGTCCTTCTTCCATTAGAGCTTTCAGGCCTTTCAGATCTCTTGGAGAGATACGCTTCGTTGCTTTCACCTCTACTGCTATCTTGTCTTTGATGATGAAATCGACCTCCTGTCCACTCTGGGCATGCCAGTACGAGAGTCCTTCATTATCCGTGCCAGAGTAATCGAGGAAGCTGCGGATTTCCATCGCAATGTAATTCTCGAAGTATCTTCCAAACTCCGCAGTCCCTTCCTCTATACTTGAAAGCCCCTGAAGTTTCCTTGTGACACCAACATCGAAAAGGTAGAACTTGCTTGAAGCATTCGGTTTCCTGATCTTCGTCTTCCTGTATGGAGGAACCTCAAAACCAATCAGTGTATCGATGAGGATACGGTACCATTCACGGACACTTACTCCGCTGATACCGACATCACGTGCAACATTCTCATAGCTGGTGATCTCTCCGCTTTCAGTAGCAGCGATTCTCAGGAATTCCCAGAATGGAGGAAGATTCCTCACTTCACGCTCCGCCTCAATCTCCTCCTTCACATAGAGCCCCACATAATCTGAAAGAAGGCTTTCAAAATCATCACCACTGAAAGCTGCCGGAAGGAGACCGGATCTGAATATATGCTCAAGAGAAGGATCGAAGTCCTTGATTTCAGGCCATACGAGGGAATGGAAGTTGAGTCTTCCAGCCCTGCCTCCAAGAAGATTCACACCCTTCTTCTTCAGCTTTCTCGCACTTGATCCTGTGAGGAGGAAGTGGATATCAGTTTCCTCTATGAGCATATGGACTTCATTGAGAAGATCTGGAAGCCTCTGGATCTCATCGAGAACGACAACACCATCGTTGATTCCCTTTGCCCTGAGAGTGTTTCTCAGAAGGGATGGACGCATTGAGAGATCACGGTAAAGCTCATTGTCCAAGAGTGTCCAGGAAAGCCTTGGCTCTGCAAGCTGTTTTTTGATATAAGAGGACTTTCCAGTCTGCCTTGGGCCGAAAAGGAAGAGTGATTTCTTCTCAAGTTTCTTGTCTATTTCCGCAATTCTCTTAATGTAGTTGTTCATTCATGACTCCTCATCAATGAGTCTAACAGAGAAATCATGAAAATCAAAGTTATACTTTAGAATTTTTAAAAAATATCAAAGTAGCACTTTGAGAAAATCAACTTTTTCATAAGCAGATGAAACAGCTTAGAATTAGAGAGAGGCGACAAACAATGTGCTCCCATCATCAGCTCAAATTATGAGCTCTCCGCCCCTGATTAGTGTAGCATCTAAAAAAAAAAGCTCTAAATCTACAAAATCGCCAAAATGAAATTATTGCTATTCAAGAAATTACATTTCAAAGTGTAGACGGGGCCGGAAGCGGCGATCTGTTTTAGTTTCTAAAGAAATACCAATGCATAACCTGAAACACGTAGTGGAAAATTGCACAAAATGCAACTTCAATGCGCAGAAAACCATTGAATTCACACCTTATCAGCATACCTTAGAGCACGGTTCTCAAGAGGTCATGTTTCAACACGGAAAATCACGTTTTGAGCCACTGACAGGTGACGGGGAAACGGTATTGCATACGGATGAAACACAAATGCAAGAATTGTAATGATTTATCCTTGTCATACAACGACGGAGACGGGGGAAAAGTTGGCGACTCAGGGCTGACCAATTGAAAATGCAACTGTCTTGCACAGGGCTGAAAACCCATTTCACGGGCTTGAAATCTATTTTACAACGTGCTATATAAATATTTGTAGTGGAGTAAATTAGACTTATTAGAGACTCTTGGGTTCGAGCCCCGTCTCTCACGAATTCGAATAAGTCCTTGCACAGCAAGGACTTATTTCATTTTCGAAGGGTCGATTTTGTTGGAATTCTGACCAGATTCTGACCAAATTCTGCCTGAATTCTGGCATAATAACTATGCAGCAAATGCCCATTCAAGATTAATTCCATGTATTTTTTGAAATTATCTATC
>CALXYM010000035.1 GCA_944392965.1 uncultured Spirochaetaceae bacterium
TCCGTGGGAGAGTAGGTAGCTGCCAGGTCTTCTTTTTTTATTTCATTGCTCTTCAGAAGAAGAGCCTTTTTTTTTGCTTTTTTTCATTAAAACTATTCTTTTAGCTATTATTTTTACTTCTGATTCTGCCTTGCGTGTTTCTTTTCGCAAAAAATGCAAATCAGTATGTCATGACTTATTATGGACTTACTACATCTTTCAACAGTGGTCCATTTGTTGGTAATGGCTTTGGTGTTACTTACACTGGATATCTCTGGGGAGAGGCAGAGAATGCTGATGCCTCAGGTGGAGCCTCCGTTCCTATTTCGAGAGTAAGAACTTATGAGCCGAGAAGATATAGGCCAAATCAGCAGAGCCATGGTTCTGCACATGGTAATGGAGATTCAGATTTCCATACTATTGGTTTACAGGGGCGTTTCGATTACGCATCAACATCAATCGATGACGGGTATCGATATTCTCAGCTTTTATACACATACAGTTTTGGTTTTGGTGCGTCATTCAGACAAAAGCTTCTTGAGTCTCTCTTTGTTTATGAGAATTGTGGAATAGAGGCAGGAAATGTGTTCTCTGGTGTATATGCGGATTTTGGCCTCGTATATGACTGGATTGTTTCGTTCTCTTTTGGATGCAAGGCCAGTATAGGCTATCTTTACGACAATGAACGACTTGGCCTGGATTATCCCCTTGTAACACCATATATAAGCGTAGGTTATTCTTTCTGAAAAATAGGAGTAGTGATATATGAAAAAAGTTTTTGGATTTCTTTGTGTTGTTTTGATGATTTTCCTCATTTCCTCATGCTCTTCTACCGAGGAGATAGGAAGAATCGGAATGTATCCGATGAGGAATATTCCTGTAGGAAGTATAGAGGATTTACAGAGTGGAAGTTTTGAGATCCTCGGTACCGTCAGTGGTGAGGGCAGTGTTGATGTCGATGATCCTTCCAACGGAGATACGCATGGATATGGATCTTTGGAGCTCCTTGATGCGGACAGGATGTATTTTGATATCAACACATTCGTTGTTGATGATCCGTATTATATCTCTCTTTCCAATGCTGTTAACGAGATGATAAAGCAGGCGAGGGAGATGGATGCATCTTTCGTGACATTCCCTTCTTATACCATTGATCTTGTCGGAGATCGTGTGGTATCAGTTGTGTCTGCAACTGCCGTGAAACTCATTAATGCCCCCTCTGAGCAGAGTGAGCCTGCCGCTGCTGGGACTTTGAATATCTCTATGCAGTAAAGGATAGGTGAATCTTATGAAAAAACTATCCATATTGATATTGGCTGTTTTAGTTGTTTTCCTTGTTTCATCATGTGCTTCCTCCGATGTGGAGGGCAGACTTGGAATGTATCCAATGAGAGATGTCCCTGTCACAACCATCGAAGATCTGCAGAGTGGAAGTTTTGAGGTTCTTGGAACAGTCAGAGGCGAAGGTAGTGTTGATATCAATCATCCGGAAAGAGGAAATACGCATGCATATGGTTCTCTAGAAGTCGCTGAAGTGAGCAGGATGTATTACGAGAGTGATGAGTTCGCCACAGACGATTCGTATTTCATTTCCCTTTCAAATGCCATACATGACATGATTGAGAATGCAAGGGAAATTGATGCCTCCTTCATCGTATTCCCATCTTATACGATTGAGGTTGAGGATTATCAGGTAAAGAGCGTAGTTACTGCGACAGCAGTGAAGCTGATAAACCCTGTTCCGACGACAACTGTCGAGGATCTTCCTGCAGGAACGCTCAATATCAGGATGCAGTGATTTTTGCATCTATCATCTCAGGACATGCTAACTTCTAAAGCCATGTCTTTTTTTATTATTTATATAATTTCAAATAATACTTTAAATTAACTTACTTTTGTGGTATTTTATTCCCTTGGTATGATTAAGAGTAATGAGAATATTAGGAATATTGCTATCATCGCGCATGTAGACCATGGTAAGACGACTCTTGTAGATGCCCTTTTCAAGCAGAGTGGCCTTGTTGGAAAAGCTGTTGACGGTGAGAGAATCATGGATAGTGGAGACCTGGAGAGGGAGAAGGGTATCACGATAAGTGCTAAGAACTGCGCTATTACCTGGAAAGGTGTGAAGATTAACATCATAGATACTCCGGGACATGCTGATTTCGGCGGAGAGGTAGAAAGGGGACTTTCGATGGTTGATGGCGTTGTCCTTCTCTGTGATGCGGCGGAGGGACCTCTTCCTCAGACAAGGTTTGTCTTGGAAAAGGCTCTTGGCAGGAAACTGACTCCAATAGTCGTAATCAATAAGATTGACAGAGCAGATGCACGTCCTCAGGAGGTACTCAACGAGGTTTATGATCTTCTTCTCGAGCTTAGTGATGATGAGAGCATCTTAGATGTTCCTGTATTCTATGCAAACGGCAGGGATGGTGTTTGTGGAGAGAGTCTTGATGATATCAAAGATAATCTCCGTCCTCTTCTAGATGCTATTTTAAAGTATATTCCTGCACCTTCTTATGATGAGGACGAGCCATTCCAGATGCTTGTATCGGATCTCTCTTATTCCGATTTTCTCGGACGTCTTGCAATAGGAAAAGTCGTTAATGGAAGCGCTAGTACAAATGACAGCCTGATCTGTGTCAAAGAAGACAGGACGGAGCCTCTCAGGGTTACGAGGCTGCAAGTCTATTCCGGACCTCAGATGAAAGAAACTACACATGTAGAGGCAGGGGATATCATAGTACTCTCCGGTGTGAACGATGTATCGATAGGTGATACTATCTGTACAAAGGAGGAGATAAAAGCCCTGGAACGTATTACTGTTGATGAGCCGACGGTATCCATGCTTTTTTCAAAAAACATCTCACCATTTGCAGGTCGTGACGGTAAGGCTGTTACAGGAGCTAAGATTTGGGAGCGTCTAGAAAGAGAGGCTCTGAGGAATGTATCTATCCGAATTGAGAAGAATGCAGATGATACATTTACTGTGAAAGGCCGAGGTGAATTTCAGATGGCTATCATCGTAGAGCAGATGAGAAGAGAGGGATATGAACTCTGTGTAGGACGGCCGAAGATCATCTTCCATACGGATAGCGATGGTAATAAGACAGAACCCATTGAGGTCCTCTATATCGACTGTCCAGAGGAATATTCAGGAACGGTGATGGAAAAACTTGGACGGAGAAAGGGAAAGGTCAATGATATCACGTACACGGCAGGTGGCAGAGTCAAGATGAGGCTTGAGATTCCTTCCCGTGGTCTTATCGGATACAGGGATGAGTTCCTCACCGATACCAGAGGTCTTGGAATAATGAACAGCTATCTAAAAGGATACGAGAAATACAAGGGTGATTTCCCTGATCGTTACTCTGGTTCTCTCATTGCAGATAGGACCGGAACGGCTGTTGCATATGGAATATGGGAACTTGAGGACAGGGGTAGGTTCTTCATTGTTCCTGGTGATGAGGTTTATGAAGGTGAAATCGTTGGTGAGAGAAACCGTGATGGAGATCTTCTCCTCAATCCTACTAGGACGAAGAAGCTTACCAATCTACGTGCCGCAGGAAAGGATGAAGCTGTGACACTGACCCCGGTAGTTAAGCCGACTCTGGAACAGGCAATACAGTTTATAAAAGATGATGAGCTTGTTGAAGTAACACCTTCTTCAATCAGGCTTTGCAAGAAGATCCTCGACACACAGAAAAGAAAGATCTTCCAGCAGCGAGGTGAGATTCCTTCTTACCTTCTTTAAGATGAAAGGACGGGCAAATATTACCCGTCCTCATTTTTAGGCCCTAGAGAAGAATATGTCTGCCCTCCTTAGTCAGGATTGTGAATCCCTGAGGATAGCGATACCCAGTACCAGAAATAGTGCCCTAACAGTTTCCCTTGTCTCGCAATAATCCCAACTAAAAAACACATCAGATTTTCTTGATGGCTTAATTAATGATTTATATTAATTATAATGGGTTTTGCATATTAAAAAAAATTAAAATAAAACGCAACGAAATAAAAGTCAACTTATAGCATTAACTTCTTTAAATATAAAGAATAATTTTTTATAAGCATATGATTTTCTCTTTTTGTTTCTTCTTGGAAAAATCATATGCTTTTTTTGTTGATAAGAAATCAGTAATTGAAATTTAATTCAAGTTCAATGGGACAATGATCGCTTCCTAAAATATTGTTGAGAATTTTTGAATCAATAAGATGATCCTTCATATTCTCAGAAGCGACAAAATAATCTATTCTCCATCCCGTATTCTTCTCTCTCGCTTTGAACATGTAAGACCACCAGGTATATGCATCCCTTTCTTCTGGATGGAAATATCTGAAAGTATCAATATATCCATATGATAGGAGGGAGGAGAAATCATCTCTTTCCTCTTTCGTGAATCCAGCATTTCTCTCATTGCTCTTTGGATTTTTTATATCGATTTCCTTATGGGCCACGTTTAGATCCCCACAGAATATCACAGGCTTTTTCTCATTCAGCCGGAGCAGATACGCCCGGAAAGCGTCCTCCCATGTCATGCGGTAGGGGAGCCTGGCCAACTCGTCTTGGGAATTGGGG
>CALXYM010000036.1 GCA_944392965.1 uncultured Spirochaetaceae bacterium
TTTAAGGTCCTCTTCCCTTAACTTCATGAACAAACCCTCCAATTTGGTTTTTAGTCCAACTTGAAGGGTTCTTTTCACCGATTGCCCTGACACGTCCTTGCTTATACAGCTCCTCCATCGCCCTGTATGCTCCATAATAGTCACCCATGGGCTGATGGATAAGATAGAGGTCAAGATAGTCAAGTCCAAGATTCTCAAGGGATCTGTCAAAAGCCTTCTTAGCTCCTTCATAAGAGGCATCCTGGACCCATAGTTTCGTCGTGATAAAAAGGTCGGCCCTGTTCACACCGGACTTCTTGATAGCTCTTTCCACCGCTTCCTCATTCATATAAGCGGCTGCAGTATCTATGAGCCTGTAACCGGATGCAATTGCATCGGAGACGGCCTTCTCGCATACCTCCCCGTCTGGAACCTGGAATACCCCGAACCCCTCCAGAGGCATTACAACACCGTTATTTAATGTTACTGTATCCATTTCTTTTCTCCTCCGCTTAAACAATAATATGTAAAAAGCCAAATAGTACAGGACAAATTCTTAATAGTGGTATAACATAAAGTTATAGCTAGGAGGTGGAAAAATGCTGGAACTTTATCAACTTGAGGAGCTTGTGGCATTCGCAGATCATGGTACTATATCGAAAGCGTCAGAGGCTGTGGGGGTATCTCAGCCTGCGATGTCCCGCTCCATGAGACTGCTTGAAGAGGAGTTCGGAGTACCAATCTTCAACCGCACCAGCAACAGCATAGAACTGAATGATACGGGGAAAAAAGCAGTCGAGTATGCAAGGGCTATCGTAGAAAGCGTTGAAAAGGCGAAAGAGAGTGTAAGATCCTATGACAGGAGTCTAAAGACTATCCTTGTAGGCTCAGAGGCCCCTGCTCCACTCTGGACGGTTCTCTCCATGCTATCATCCACCTATTATGATAAGACTATCGCAGGGGAGATGAAGGACAGGTCGGGACTTGTAAGCGGGCTGAGAAACGGCACCTACCGCTTCATAATAACGACGGATGCCGTAAGACTTCCGGGTTTCTCCACTGTATTTCTCGGAGAAGAGCGGCTGTCATTCATATTACCCTCCGATCATCCTCTCGCATCACGTTCAACCCTCTCATTCAAGGATCTTGATGGGGAGAACATGCTCCTTCTCGAGCATATAGGATTCTGGAGGGATCTGCCGGAGAAGATGATGCCTCACTCGAAATTCTTCATCCAGGATGACAATACCGCGTTCAACGAGCTGGTGAGAAAATCGAGCCTTCCCTCATTTGCATCAAATCTGGCAGGAGAGAATCTTGAGGGTAAGGTTAAGATACCGATCTCAGATAAGGAGGCAACCGTCGAGTTCTACGTGACAGGAAGGAACACAGATCACGGGATACTGACGGCGATGGTAAGGCGCTTCTCCTCTACCAGATCCGACTAAGCTGCATGCCGGTATCCTTTTACCGACATGCAGAGAAGATTATAAGAGGAAGTACGGACTTATATTCGGATTTCCATCTGCAAGGTAGCTCCTACCGTTCCTCATATCCTCCATGATGGACCATACGGTATCATGACCAGAGAAGCCATCATATCTGGCAGCTATTCTCAGCGTCCTGGTAAGATCATCGATCGTCCACTTTCCATTTACTGATGACAGGAGGTTCTCCATATCCCTTTCCCGTCTTGCAGCATTCCAGTCATCATCGACTGCTATACTGTAAGGCTCCATCCCTTTTAGTTTGAATCTATTTGTCGCAGTGAGGAAATGTATTCCCTCATCATATCTCACACTCTCAATGTGTTCAGAAGAGGACTCGACAAGGGCAATGGTTCCTTTCTTATCAGCTAACACGTAAGTCTGGCTAGAGGCGATCGGAACAGATGCTAAAAGCGATAATGCGCCATCCACATCCTCCGCTTTCTCCAAAAGAAAACGCAGAAGAAGTCCTGATGTGAATCCTGGTCTCGGATCATGAGGGAATACGGAAGTAAAAGCTATTGCAAGCCCTTTATCGTTCCTGCCATCCTCAAGTTCGAAAAGGGACGTGCTGTTTCCATGTAAGCCATCAAATTCAAAATGACCGTTATATTCCCTCATGCTGGTGAAGAAATCACTATTGCGTCCAAGGAACACGTTATCCTCATCCCTCAGTGCCACAGATGAGCATTTCACACTCGGAACGAGTGCATACATCGATAGGAAGATCGCAAATACCGTATCCTCCTTGATCTTCATATCCCTTGCAAAAACCAACATCTCCTCGACTATCTCAGGATAATACATCTCATAGATGGGAATACATCTTTCTGCAAAGTCAAACCTCTCTCTAGTCAGGGGATATGGAACCTCCCCTAGGATGTCAATTCCCATTCTCTTAACCTCTTCTGATAGAGGTATTCCGTCTCTTAAATTAAAGTATCTCATACAGCTCTCCTATGAGAGCGGCGCCGCTGACAATATACATGATGGGAGATTAAATATTAATTTCAAGTACTATAAATTTTTATTTATAAAAACGTGCCGCCTAACACGACACGCTATTATCTTAATTCAAGCCTCTCTCATCCAGCCAGGATTGAATGTGATCCACGATCTTCATGTTTTTCAGCTCCTGGAACATGAAATGTGAGTTTTCATTTATTCCGACATTAAAATTTGACATCATATACGATGTCATTATATAGTATTATATGGAGAAGCGATGTCTAAATGGGAAAAGCTGATAGCTAAGCTGAAAACTCTTTCTCCTGATTTAAGATTCGAGGAATTAGAGAAAATACTGCTAAGCTATGGTTATGAGGAAAGACAGCCAAAGGGAGGAAGCAGCCATTACATATTCAAAAAAGGCGATAGGAAGATTGTCATTCCTCGTCATAAGCCAATTTTGAGAGTATATATTGAACTCGTTAGAGACGCCATTGAAGAGGAGGAGTTATGATTAAAGATCTTGATTATTACATGTCTCTTCCCTACAGGATTGAGATAGTGAAGGATTCGGATGAAGAAGGTTATGCGGCCTTCATCCCAGAACTGAAGGGTTGTATAACAACGGGTATATCCATTTCTGATGCCTTGGAGAGTCTTGAGGACGCAAAAAAGACATGGATTTCATCTGCTATAGAGGATGGAGATCCGATTCCAGAACCAGACAGGTTGAAAGACTACAGTGGAGAGTTTAAACTCCGCATGCCTAAGTCTCTTCACAGACGGCTTATGGAGCGTTCTCGGGAAGAAGGAGTCAGCATGAACCAATACTGTGTCATGCTTCTCAGTCAGGGAGAGGCCTACGCAACCGTCAATAGAAGTAGTCAGACATAATAGTTATTGTGAAGTACGGCATAATCTATAGTCATTCTATCTGAAAGGGATAGTTTACCTTTCTCCTTAACATTCATAATACGAGAGAAAATAGTTTTTCTCCCTCTCTTTTCATGCTTGTCACAGTCAACAGTGGCTTCGATTATCTTGGCTATGCTTTTCGTATTATCTTCATTTAGGAAGATCCTCTTAATTCCAATGATAAAAAACGTGCCGCATAACACGACACGTCATCCTCTTAATTCAAACCCCTCTCTTCCAGCCAGGATTGAATGAGATCCGCGATCTCCATGTTATTCAGCTCCTGGAACATGAAATGCGAGTTTCCATTTATCCCCACATCTGGAAGGTAGACTATCGTACAGTCTCCACCACGGGAATTAACAAGATCCCTGAACTGGTGACGGTACCATTCAGGCAAGCCTGAAGGCTTCCTTGGAGTTATCCATGGGCTTTTTCCTCGTTCACTGATGCCATGCTTCTTAGGTGCATTGCTGCACGTCCGTCCACAGAGAGTATCTCCGGAGGCTTAACTTCGCCGGCGTCCCCGGCTAAGGCCTTCAGGCCAAAGGATTCAAGATTGAGAGCAGCGTTCCTGTCCCGATCCTGTCTGGTATGGCATACCTTGCACTCCCACTCCCTGTCACTGAGTGTCAGCTCCGCATTATGCCAGCCACATATATGGCAGGTTCTCGACGATGCGAAGAACCTGTCCGCTGTCATAAGTGTTTTCCCATAAAAGAGGCTCTTGTATTCAAGCTGCCTCCTTATCTCAAAGAATGACGCATCCTGTATGTGCTTCGAGAGCTTATGGTTCTTCACCATCCCGGAAACGTTCAAATCCTCGATGACTATGACGTCCGCTTGGCTGTCGCAGACTATCTTCTTCGTCATCTTGTGGATGCCGTCCTTCCTGGTGTTGGCTATCTTCTCATG
>CALXYM010000037.1 GCA_944392965.1 uncultured Spirochaetaceae bacterium
TCCGTGGGAGAGTAGGTAGCTGCCAGGTCTTCTTTTTTTATTTCATTGCTCTTCAGAAGAAGAGCCTTTTTTTTTGCCTTTACAGCGTTCTCATTTTTAGTTCTTTGAGGCTTGGAAGTTTCATTACTGTTTCTTTGACTTCTTCTATTTTCTCTTCTCCCATTTCCTTAGGAGTTTTCCCTACAGTGAAGGTATATTCGAGTTTTGAATACAGTTCCCTAATATTGCCCTGCCATGAATGGTTTATCCAAGGGTTTAAATCCGGCAGTTTATATTTTTTACTTCTTTTCGTAAGCTCAGTAATCCTTTTCTTTATCAATATTGGGATGTCCTCCTTTCTTTCTCTTAAAGGAGGAAGGGTGAGAGTTATAATTCCTATACGAGAAAGCAGATCTTTTCTTATCTTTCTTTCAAGCTCTTCCGTGGTTAAGCTGGAGGCTGTTATCAACTTAAAACTGACTTTTACCTCCTTATCGGAACCTAGAGGCCTCATGGTACCATTTTCAAGGACTTTTAAAAGTATCGATTGTACCGCGTATGGAAGATCCTGTAATTCATCTAGGAAAAGGATATTTCCATCAGCTTGTCTGCAAAGTCCCTCTCTGTCTGAATCAGCACCAGTAAAAGCACCTTTGATATGTCCAAATAAACTATCCATCGCAAGAGAAGAATCCAGACAGGAACAGTTCAATCGGATCAGTTTCTTCTCTTCTGCAATGTAGGATGCGAGCATCGTTTTTCCTGAACCTGTTTCCCCATTTATATGTACACTCACATTATTGCCCTTTGCCTTATCTGCAAGCTCTTTGACTTCCTGCATAGCCTTCGTATTCCCCCAGTAAAAACCTGATTGCTTTTTCTGTTTTTTCCTGTTCTGATCTTTTATTCCTAATATTTTGATGGCATTAAACAGGCTTGAGAATCCGATCTTTTCAGAGATTATCAGGGTACGGTTGATACAGATTGGAGATGAGAGGTTGTCTCTGACAAAACTTATAACATAGATGTTCCTCTCTGAAAGCTCTTTCCTGCATCTGTTGTAGTTATCATAATCCGGCATCATTACCACAATGGAATCATCAGTGATTGTTGATAAATCCATACCGCATTTCATGAATATGGGTTCAATCTTGAATACTGCATAAAGCAGTGCGACATCCGATACGTTCTCTTCTTTGTTTAAATAATAGAGTTCCAACTTCTTTACCCATCCTTTTCAAAGGTGATTTCTGTTGGAAACTGTTAGGGGTATATAGAATAACATCCTTTTTATTTCCTGTGTGAGAAAATTTTATCTTTTGTCCGTTTTGATAACAAATGATGGAGAAATGGAGTAAAGTATGGTAAAAATAAGGTTCAGGAGGAAAGGAATGGAAGAAATCAAGAATTTCTGTTTTTCGGAGGATGTTGAGGAGACTCATCCTTCTGATGGTGTTACTCGTAAGGTTCTCTCTTACAGTAAGAATCTCATGGTATGTGAGATGCATTTTGAAAAAGGAGCAGTAGGCGCTATGCATCATCATCCACATGAGCAGATAAGCTATATTGTGAGCGGTGTATTTGAATTCACCGTCGGTGGAAGGAAGAATGTAGTCAAGGCGGGGGATGCCGTATATAAGCAGAGCAATATTGAGCATGGAGCTGTCTGTCTTGAAGAAGGGGTTCTTATAGATATTTTCACCCCAATGAGAGAAGATTTTGTTTAACCTCTTGCAAAAGAAATCGTAAATATGCATAATCAAGTAGTCTGGTGACCATAGCTGGGTTGAAACACACGTTCCCATCCCGAACACGTAAGTGAAACGCCCATACGCCGATGGTACTGCGGCTTGTCCGTGGGAGAGTAGGTAGTCGCCAGATTTTTTTATTTCTATAACTCTTTCATACTCTTAACTAATTCAAAAGAAATCCTTCATTTGATAAGATTAACGTTATGGAAATCAGGTTAAAGCATCTTAGAAGGAATTACGGCTCGCTTCATGCAGTCGATGATGTGTCTTTACATATACCATCCAATACCGTATTTGGGATCATTGGAAGATCGGGGGCCGGAAAGAGTACTCTTGTCCGCCTGATCTCGATGTTGGAACGTCCCGATGAGGGAGAGGTCTATTACGATGAAAAAAGAGTGGATAATCTGGATAAGAAGGAACTTATTCTAGCCAGGAGAAGAATCGGTATGATCTTCCAGAATTTCAATCTTTTCTCCTCCCGTAACGCCGCGGAAAACATCGCTTATCCTATGGAGATATGTGGGATGGATAAGAGTGCAATAAAAAAGAGGACTGATGAATTGCTTGAGCTTGTAGGGCTCTCCGGAAGGGGGAATGCGCCCATCTCCACGCTCTCAGGAGGACAGAAGCAGAGAGTTGCGATTGCAAGGGCATTGGCCGTGAGTCCAGATATCCTTTTCTGTGATGAGGCTACCAGTGCCTTGGACCCACAGACTACGAGAGCCATTCTTGCTCTTATAAAAGAGATCCAGAAAAAGATGAACCTTACTGTTGTGATGATCACCCATCAGATGGAGGTCGTAAGGGATTCCTGCGATTATGTGGCGGTTCTTGACTCGGGAAGGATAGTTGAAGAGGGGAGGGTTGCGGATGTATTTGCAAAACCGGAGAGCGCTACCACAAAAGATTTTCTTTCCAATATAACAAGTGTGCATGATTCTGTTGTCAGATGGTCTCAGGATGGAGGACGCTATACCCTTCGTTTCAGAGGAAGTAAGACAGATGCTCCAATCATTTCGACTGTTTCAAATGAGACAGGGGCTATTTTCAATATCCGGGCCGCAGGAGTTCAGAATGTGAACGGGGAGGAAATTGGTATCATCGTCTGTGATATCGGGCCAAATAAGGAAGCTCAGGACAAGGCGGTGGCAAGTCTGATGAGCAAAGGGATTATAGTGGAGGAGGAAAAATGAGCAGGATGTTCGATATAGTGTTCTCGTCTACGATCGAGACTCTCATAATGGTATTCTTTTCAACAGTGTTTTCGGTCCTTATCGGACTTCCTCTCGGAATAATCCTGCAGATTACGGATTCTGAGGAACATGGAGGTTTAAGACCTATGGGTGTTGTGAATACGATTCTTTCAAGAATCGTTAATATTCTCAGAAGTTTTCCTTTCATAATTCTTATAATACTGTTGATGCCTCTATCCCGTCTGATTCTCGGAACGGCTATCGGTACGGCTGCCACGATCGTACCCCTTTCCATTGCAGCTGCTCCTTTCGTCGCAAGAATCGTCGAATCTGCCTTGAAAGAGATTGATCCTGGTGTTATCCAGGCTGCACGGGCAATGGGTTCCACCAATACACAGATCATACTCAAGGTCATGATCCCAGAGGCCATGCCATCGCTGGTATCAGGTGTGACGCTTACGATAATAAACCTCATCGGATATTCAGCCATGGCAGGAGCCCTTGGCGGGGGAGGTCTTGGTGATCTCGCGATACGTTATGGCTATCAGAGATTCAATCCCTCTTATATGGTTGCTGCTGTCGTTGTGATTCTCGTAATGGTTGAACTCATCCAGATCATAGGCAACAGGATAAGTAATCATCTGATCGCAAAAAGATGAGCAGGATAAGGGGATGGCCTTTTATCAAAAAATATCGAGAATACTCCATATTTCTATAGAATGGAGATGAATCGTAAGGTATACTTCAATTAGCTGCTTGCAGGGCAAGAAAATCTCTGCACGTATGTGGGACGCATATGTACTCCGGTGGAGCTAACGTAAGACTTGAGCAGGTTTTCCTGAGC
>CALXYM010000038.1 GCA_944392965.1 uncultured Spirochaetaceae bacterium
CTAAAGCTTATTCATGTCCTTACGATTTGGTTTCTCTTGCCTAAACCTTTTTATTGACAGCTTCGGACAAATAAAAAACATAATGGGGATGCTCACTTTCCGCACTCCTCCTGTTATATTATACATGGAGAAGAAAAGGTGCTTAGGGAATTGATACTTATAATAATCCTGTTGATCGTTATCGCAATCTTCATCGCTATGAAAAAGACATCAGAGAAAAGAGAGAGAAATCGTCTTGAAAAAGAGAGAAAAAAGAGGGAGATGAAGAGGAAGGATGGGCTGAAGAGTCTGAGTGATGAGGAAAGAAACCTGCTTGTAACAACGATGAGAAAAGAGAGGACATCCTTCATAGAGAATGCAGAGGGGGAATATGAGACCGCTTTCCATCCATTTCCAACATTTGAACATACATCGGTTGATAAGACATCTGATATGCTGGTGGAAAAAAGCATCGGATATTATGTCATACCCAAAGGCTATGACAGGATAGCGGCGTTCTTCTTCATAGGAGAGCCGTCTTTTGAACCGATAAATGCGATAACATTGAACATAAACGGAATGGTAAACAGGAGATTTGAAGGATACCAGGAATACATGAGGCCCCGTTATTTCAATGTCAAATCTGGTGATATAATCACCATCGAAATAGAATTTGAAGAAAAGGAGAATCTCGTCTTAAAAGATTTCGGAGTGCTCCTATTAAAGACTAAATAAGGGCTGGAAAACCAGCCCTCAGGAAATTTAATATCCAAATAGTGGGATATGTGCATACATCGGCAGATATGTGACTACCAACAATACGACGACCATACAAAGGAAGAGCGGAAGCATCTTCTTTGACGTACTTTCGAGATTGGTCTTTCCTACAGCACATCCTACGAAAAGCGCACTTCCTACCGGTGGCGTGCAGAGTCCGATCGCAAGGTTGAAGATCAGCATGATTCCGAAATGGATTCTGCTCATTCCTATCGACTCCACTACTGGAAGCAGTATCGGCGTCATGATGATGATCAGCGGCGCCATGTCCATGAAGCATCCGAGCACCATCAGTAGCAGGTTGATTATCAGCAGGATGATCACTGGATTGTCCGAGATCCCTATCAAGCCGTTCGTCACCGCCGTCGGTATCCTCAAGAGCGTCATCATGTATGCGAACGCCTTCGCCGTTGCGATGAGCGTCAATACGACCGCCAGCGTCTTAAGAGAGTTCTTAAGCACGTTTCCAAAGTCCTTCAGCTTCGCGGTGCGGAAGATGAAATACGTGAGGATGAACGTGTAGAAACATGCAACAGCTGAGCTCTCTGTCGCAGTGAACACTCCCATTCCCGTTCCCACCATGATGATAACCAGCGTCATCATCGGGAGGATGGCGTTCCAGATGACCTGGATGCACTTTCCAAGCTCAATGTCGAAAAGCGGCGTCTGAATCTTCGCCCAGCTTGTCGGTACCCTATGAATAGAGAAGGACTTGTCTCCAGAGTGCCTAGAGAATTTGAGCCATCTTGCACTGTCCTCTGTGAACATCTTGCTTCCTTTCGGGAAATTATATCTCTTACCAAGGAAGAAACAGAGAAGCATGAAGGAAAGTCCAAGTGCGATTCCAGGTGCGAATCCCGCAACAAAGAGGTCTCCGATTGATACTCCGCCACCTGCTGCAAGCGCGTAGATGACCATGTTGTGTGATGGCGGGATGAGTACTCCCTGACATGCGGTCGTTACAGTTAGTCCTACTGCGAACTCCCTGTCATACCCCTGCTTCTCCATCATCGGGATTACTACTGATCCGAGAGAGGATACGTCTGCTACAGCAGAGCCGGAGATTCCTCCGAAGAACATGGAGTCAAGACAGTTCACATATGCAAGCCCTCCGCGGAAACGTCCCACGACGAGATTTGCAAGATCTACTATCTTATCTGATATCTCACCCACGGCCATTATCTCTCCCATTACGATGAAGAACGGGATAGCGAGCATCGTGAAGTTGTTGACACCGTCAAGCATCATACGGATCATCGTCGTCGGGTTCGTCCCCGGCACAAAGAGCGCAGATGCGAATGATGCGATGAGCATCGAGAAGGTTACTGGAATTCTTAAAAGCATCAAGCCGATGAAACCGGCAATGAGGACGACTGCCGCAGTTACATTGGTAATCATTTTGCACCTCCATTGGCTGCAGCCTCAGCCTCATTCTCTTTTACAAGTTTCGCATAATCAACTTCCGCCTCACTGTAAAGAAGATCCTTGGGATCGACTATATGAAGGAGGAAAAGGATCTGATCAAAAGTTATAAGGAATCCCGCGATAGGAGCTGGAATGTACTGCAGCCATGTGGGCCAGCCTGTCATAGGCAGTGTTCCCGGGCGCAATCTTACGATATACATGATTCCATAATAAAAAAGTGCGATTCCACAAAGAAGGACTGCGATATCCGAAAGGACATCAAGAACCTTACGGACCTTTCCACCTTCTTTAAAGCGGTTATAGACGATGCCAACCGAGATGTGCATGTGGTCACGGCATCCGATGGCACATGCAAGGAATGTGAAGAGCGTGACTAAGAGACGTGGAACTTCTTCCGCCCATGTTATTCCTGAATTGAAACAGTATCTTAAAACCACGTTCATGAATACTGTGATAAGCATGATGACAAGTGAAATCTGAGCGATTGTCAAAATAATCCTGTGGCAGATATGGTTGACGAAAAGTAAGATTTCCTTAATCCAGCCCCATGCGCTTGTACAGTTGGCTCTGTTGAAAACTATTTTGTTCTTAACAAGCCAGTTTGAAAAAGAAAAACTAGACAAGGTTTCCCCCTTTTTATCTCAGACGGGGAGAATTCATCTCCCCCCCTCTGACGATAGTTAGAAACTGAAATCAATAATCGTTCTGAATAGAAGCGATTACGTCCTCATATCCTGCACCGTATGTAGCATAGAGTGGAGCCATCTTCTCCTGGAATCTTGCAAGTTCTTCTGCAGAAAGCTCGATTACCTCAACTCCTGCTGCGGTTACGATCTCTTCTGACTGCTCTTCACGGAGATTCCA